>JBIIAX010000012.1:0-120816 GCA_044239675.1 Caulobacter sp. | reverse complement strand
TGCTTCTCAAAGCTCAAGCAGTTCCGACGGGTCGCAACACGCTTCGAAAAAACGGCCAGGAACTACCTCGCAATCATCACATTGGCCGCTATCGTGCTCTGGCTAAGATAAGTGTCCACAGCACCTAAGGCTTGAGGATCAGCGCCGTGCGTGTGGCCTCGAAGGAGGACAGGCGGCCGAGATAGCTCATGCCGAGCAGGGAGGTCTTCAGGCCCTTTTCGATGACCAAGGCCTCGACGTTATCGACCCGGGCGCCGGCGATGGTCACGGTGCGCAGTTTGACGGCGGCGGCGCGGGTCTTGCCGTCGGCGGTGGTGACATCGATGTCGTAGTTCAGCGCCGCGGGGGCGAGGCCCAGGCGCATGGCGTCCTCCGACGTCAGGGCGACGGCGGTGGCGCCGGTGTCGACCAGGAAGCGGACGGCGCTGCCGTTGACGCTGGCCTCGGCCCAGTAGTGGCCGTCGGCGGCCTTGGTCACCTGGGCATTGGACGAGGCGGTGATGACGGCCGGGGTGGCGGCCATCTGGGCCGACGGCGCCGCGCGGTGGCTGGGGTCGAACTTGACGACGGCCCCGGCCGCGCCCACCGCGGACAGCGCCCCAACCAGCACGATGGCTGCGATCCTGAACATCTTTTGGCGCCCCGCCTTTTGGCTTCGTCGGCTCGCTTTCCGAACCGTTGAGCGTCGTTTTAGCGGGGTTGGGTTTGCATCCGGTGAATCGCCGGAAATTTGCCGTCAGCCGGCCAGGCCCAGTTTTTCCGGGCGAATCCTGGAGCGGCGATGGGGCAGCGCGGTCATGATCTCGGCCCGCTCCTCGTCGGTGAACCGGCCCCAGCCGCCGATCTCCGGCAGGGTGCGGTAGCAGCCCAGGCAGAGGCTGCTTTCGCCATCGACGATACAGACCTTGATACAGGGGGTGGCGATGGCCTTGGGGGGCGTGGTGGGGGGCAGCGCGCGCGGCGGGATCGGCGTGTCGGTCATCAGACGGTCCCTTCCGGTATGGCATAGGCCACGGTGGCCTTGGCGGCGGCGCGGTCGCGGCCCTCGGTCCACATCAGCACCTCGCAGGTGGCGATGCGGCGGCCCAGCTTCAGCATCGTCACCTCGGCGACCAGGTCCCCCGGCTTGCAGGGGCGCAGGAAGTGGATGGTCAGGGAGGTGGTCACCGCCATGGCCACCTCGCCGATATGGGCCAGGATCAGGGCGTAGGCGGCGGTGTCGGCCAGGCCCATCAAGGTTGGACCGGAAATCACCCCGCCGGGACGCAGGCTGCGGCTCGAGGTGGGGGCCGCCAGACGGGCCAGGCCCGGCTCCACATGCACCACCTTGGCCGGGTCGTTGCCGGGGAAGGCGCGGGCCAGGAAGGCGTTCAGCGCGTCGGCGTCCAGGCGCAGTCCATCGGGGGCGGTCGGCGGTTCGGTGGACGAAGGGTTCATCCGGGAAAAATCACCATCAGACCGCCACTTGGCAACCCCGCCGACAGCGATGAAGCAACGTCATGATTTCGTCACGAACATTACGCGAATTTTAGACATGAAATCTCCGTAACGATTGGAATATGTCAGTAGTTTAATTTGAGAGTCGGGCCGTGTTGCAGCATCTTCAAGTCGTCGAACAACATAACGGACGGGACGCCATCATGAAGACGCTGATCATCTCCGCCATTCTTCTCGCCACCGCGGCCACCGCGGCCTCGGCCCAGACCACCGGCCGGCTGTCGGACGCTCAATTCGTCCACGCCTCGCGCTGCAAGGGTCTGGCGAAGTCCGAAGCCCTGGGCGCCACCGACGCCGCCGGCCTGGACGCGACCATCAAGGCCAACCGCCGGGGCCGCGCCGACTTCGTCATCGACAAGGCGATCAACGCCCAGAATGAAGCCCAATCCGAAGCCAAGCGCGCCGATGACGCCCGCAAGGCCGAACTGATCGCCGAGCGGAACGGCGCCTGTCAGGCTTTCGCCAGCCAGGGATAAATCCGCACTCGTATCGAGCACTCAAGAGCCCCTTGGCGCCCCGTCCCCCCGGCGGGGCGTCTTTTTTGGTTGGGGGTAGCCGTGAAGTCCACTAGGCGGAGAGAGGTGGTAATGGGGGGAAGGTATGGCTGGGGTTGTGATTCTTGCTGCGGCCTATTTGGCGGGCAGTTCAGCCCATCAGGCGGAGCCGGACGGCGCCATATACGTGCCTCCTCCGCCAATCGTTAGATTGGACAGGCCGAGCGATCCGAGGCTCAACCCGATCGTTCAGCCGCCGAGAGCCATAAGCGTCCCGGACACTGCTATCATCAGAGCCGCCTATCCCAAACTGGCGCTCTTGCTCAATGTTCCAGGTCAGGCGAAGGTCCGTTGCTACGTAGACTTGTTCGGGAAGACGAACGGCTGCAGCATCGCTCAAGAGACGCCATCCGGGTTCGGTTTCGGCAAGGCGGCCATGGAAATCGCGGGCTACTTCAAATTGACCCCCAAGCTCGTGGACGGGGCGGCGGTCGATCACGGCTTGGTAACCATTCCGATCAAGTTCAGCCTAGAGCCGCGTGATCCAGCTCCAGGCCCATTGACTTATTCGCAGGCTGTCGTCTGCTACGCTCTTCATCGCGCCCGATTGAATCTGTCGCCTGAGTACGGGGATTCGATGCGCCAATCGGAGGTCGCTGCCGAGCTCGCGCGGTCTCGCGGTCAAGCCGAGCGCAAGAACCCTTCTGCGATAGATGGCGAATTAGACCGGTTGAAGGATGGAGGCGAAGCTGCGCTCGCCTTGCTTCGGTCCGACGAGCATCCAATGTTTTGGCAACCCCCGGCCAAGCTGAAGTGCGACGCGATGAGCTAACGCCTTACGTTGACGCTAACGTCATCTTTGCAAACAAGCGTTCGACATCTATGATCCTCGCCAACCAAAACACGGCCATCGAGAGCCGCGCCGGGAGCCACTGATGAACCTCGATTTTTCGCCTGAAGATCTCGCGTTCCGCGACGAGGTCCGCGCCTTCATCGCCGAGAACTACCCCGCGCAGCTGCGCGACAAGGGCTCGGACCGCGAGGACCTGTCCAAGGATGACTTCCTGTCCTGGCACAAGGTGCTGGCCAAGAAGGGCTGGGTCGCCCCGTCCTGGCCGAAGGAGTGGGGCGGCTGCGGCTGGACCTCGACCCAGAAATACCTGTTCGGCGAGGAAATGGCCCGGGCGGACGCGATTCCGATCCTGCCCTTCGGCGTCGCCATGGTGGCCCCGGTTATCTACACCTTCGGCACGAAAGAGCAGAAGGAACGCTACCTGCCGAAGATCTACAACGGCGAAGAGTGGTGGTGCCAGGGCTACAGCGAGCCGGGCGCCGGCTCCGACCTGGCCAGCCTGAAGACCAAGGCCGAACGCATCACCGGCGACGACGGCAAGGAATACTACCTGGTCAACGGCCAGAAGACCTGGACCACCCTGGCCCAGCACGCCGACTGGGGCTTCTTCCTGGTCCGCACCGACCCGACCGCGAAGATCCAGGAAGGCATCTCCTTCCTGCTGATCGACATGAAGACCCCCGGCATCACGGTCCGTCCGATCATCACCATCGACGGCGGCCATGAGGTCAACGAGGTCTGGCTGGAGAACGTCAAGGTCCCGGTCGAGAACCGCGTGTTCGAGGAGAACAAGGGCTGGACCTGCGCCAAGTTCCTGCTGGCCCACGAACGCTCCGGCATCGCCGGCGTGGCGCGGTCCAAGCGCGGCGTCGAGCGGATTCGCGAACTGGCCGCCGTGGAGAACGGCGACGACGGCGAGAGCCTGCTGAAGGACTCCGATTTCAAGCGCAAGGTCGCCGAACTGGAGATCGACCTGACCGCCCTGGAGTTCACCGAACTGCGGGTGCTGGCCTCGGAAAGCGCAGGCAAGGGCCCCGGCCCGGAATCCTCGCTGCTCAAGATCAAGGGCACCGAGATCCAGCAACGGCTGACCGAACTGGCCCTGGAGGCCGCCGGCCATTACGGCGCGCCCTATTTCCGGGGCTTCCCGGAGGACGGCGACAACATGCACCCCATCGGCCCCGACGCCGCCCACCGCACCGCGCCCAACTATTTCAACACCCGCAAGACCTCGATCTATGGCGGGTCGAACGAAATTCAGCGCAATATCATCGCCAAGATGGTCCTCGGGCTCTAGGCCCGATCCAGACCACGCAGACTGCAACGAAATCTCAGGTTTAGGGACGCCCGATGGACTTCAATTTCTCCGAAGAGCAATCGATGCTGCGCGACACCGTCGCCAGCTTTCTTCAGGACCGCTACGACTTCGACAAACGCCAGAAGCTGATCAACAGCGAAAGCGGCTGGAGCGCCGACAACTGGAGCGCCTTCGCCAATGAGCTTGGCATCCTGGGCGCACCCTTCTCTGAGGAGCTGGGCGGCCTGGGCGGCGGCGCCATCGAAAACATGATCGTCATGGAAGAGTTCGGCAAAGCCCTGGTGGTCGAGCCGTATGTCGGCACGGTGGTTATCGGCGGCGGCTTCCTGAAGCACTCGGGCTACGCCGGCGCGGCGGAACTGATCGGTCAGGTCATCGAGGGCAAGACCATCTTCGCCTTCGCCTATGCCGAGCCCCAGGCCCGCTACAACTGGGCCGACATCAAGACGACCGCCAAGAAAGAAGGCGCCGGCTACGTCATCAACGGCCACAAGGCCGTGGTCATCGGCGCCCCCTGGGCCACCCACCTGATCGTCACCGCCCGCACCGGCGGCGCGCAACGCGACGACCAGGGCGTGTCGGTGTTCATCGTCGACAGACACGCGAAGGGCGTGGTCACTCGCGACTACCCCACCGTCGATGGCCAACGCGCCTCGGAAGTCTATTTCGAGAACGTTTCGGTGCCGGCCGACGCCCTGATCGGGGCCGAGGGTGTGGGCCTGCCGCTGGTCAACAAGGTTCTGGACGAGGCCACCGCCGCCGTCTGCGCCGAGGCCGTCGGCGCCATGCGCAAGATGCATGAGACCACCCTGGACTACGCCCGGCAGCGTAAGCAGTTCGGCACGGCGATCGCCAACTTCCAGGTGCTGCAGCACCGGATGGTCGACATGTTCATGAACGTCGAGCAGTCGGTGTCGATGACCTACATGGCCACCCTGAAGCTGGACGAAAGCGACATGGAGCGCGCCAAGGCCGTCTCCGCCGCCAAGGTGCAGATCGGCAAGGCCTGCAAGTTCGTCGGCCAGAACGCCATCCAGATCCACGGCGGCATGGGCATGACCAACGAACTGGCGGTCGGCCACTACTTCAAGCGCGCCACGATGATCGAAGGCCTGTTCGGCTCGGTGGACCACCATCTGCGCCGCTACGAGACCCTGAGCTTCGACAAGGCGGCCTGATCGCCGCCCGCGGTCTCGATGCCGATCCGGGACGGGCTCAAGCCACCCCTTCGAACCAGAGACAAAGACCCGGGGGCTCCCCCCGGGTCTTTTTCGTTTCGGCTTGGGTCGGTGGCCCGAAAAATATACCCAAATTCGTGTAGCAACTTTTACGAGTAATTTATCACGTCTGGGTAGAAATGGAGCATGGCACACTTCAAGGGCCTTCTCCGACGCTTCTCCCGCCGACAGGACGGGGCGGTCGCCGTGGAGTTCGCCTTCATCGGTCCGATCCTGGTGGTGATGCTGCTGGGGATTGCTGGCTGGGGCGGCTATTTCTGGGTTTCTCACGCGGTGCAGCAGGTGACCAACGACGCGGCCCGTGCGGCCATGGGCGGCCTGGACAACACCGAACGGGTCAGCCTCGCCAACAGCGTGCTGGCGACCGAGATCGATGACTACGCCTGGCTGCAGATCGCCCATGCCCAGGTGGCGGTGACGACCGTGGGCCAGACGGTCTCCGTGACCGTGACCTATGACGCCTCCCAGACGCCGTTCTGGGTGATGAAGAGCATTGTTCCCATGCCGTCCACCACGGTCGCCCGCACCGCGACCGTCCGCCTGGGTGGCTATTGATGCGCGGTCGCCCGGAGCAGGCTCTCGCGGCCTTCTTCCGCGATCGGCGTGGCGCCGCCTCGCTGATCATGGCCGTCAGCGGGGCCATGGTCCTGGGCTTTTCGGCCATGGCCGTCGATGTCGGCTTCATCTTCCTGCAGTCGCGCCAACTGCAGGGCATGGCCGACCTGTCCGCCATGGCGGCCGGGCGCGACATGGACAACGCCCAGGCCGCGGCCGAGGCGACGGCCAGGGCCAACGGCTGGAACTCGCCCCTGACGGTCACCGTGATCAAGGGGGCCTATGTCCCCGACCCCAAGGTCGCCGCCGGCCAGAGATTTGTGGCCACCAATGTCTCGCCCAATGCGGTCAAGGTGGTCCTTGCCAGCCAGGCGGACCTGTTCTTCGGCAAGGCCATGCTCGGCCGCGACAGCAGCCCGATCAGCCGCAGCGCCACGGCGGCGCGGGCCGAGCTGGCCGCCTTCTCCCTGGGCTCCCGCCTGGCGTCGCTGGACGGCGGGGTGGCCAACAGCCTGTTGACCGCCCTGACCGGCAGCAAGGTCAGCCTGACGGTCATGGACTACAACGCCCTGGTCGGCGCCAACGTCCAACTTTTTGCCTATATCGACGCCCTGCGCACCGACCTTAGCCTTCAGGGGATGTCCTACGACAAGGTTCTGGCCAGCAATGTGTCGACGGGGCGGGCCTTGTCGGTGCTGAGCAAGCTGCTATCCGACAAGGGCGAGGACCGTGCGGCGGCGGCGCTGAAGACCATCGCCACGGCGGCGGGGACGGTGACGCCCGCGAGATTGGACAGGCTGTTCAGCCTCGGCCCTTACGGCGCGCAGGACCAGGTGATGGGCGGATCGGGCGCTGGGATCGCCGTTTCGGCCATGGATATCACCAACGCAACCCTGCAGCTGGCCAATGGCGGTCGGCAGCTCCAGCTGGATCTGGGCGCCACCGTTCCCGGGCTGGCCGACGTCGATATCTGGCTGGCGATCGGCGAGCGGCCCAACAACTCCCCCTGGCTGGCGGTGGATCGCGATGGAACCGCTGTCCTGCGCACGGCCCAGACTCGCCTGTATCTGGAGGCCAAGGTGCTCACCGGCGGTCTGTTGTCGACCATCGCCCAGATCAAGGCGCCGGTGGTGGTGGAGGCGGCGTCGGCCCAGGCCAAGCTGTCGGCGATAAACTGCGGCGCCAACACCGCCACCCTGTCGGTCATGCCCAGCATCGGCGAGGCCTGGATCGGCGAGACCGACACCGCCAAGCTGAACGACTTCAAGACGCCGCTGGCGGTGGCGCCGGCTAATCTGGCCACCACCCTGCTGCTTGGCATCCAGGCCTCGGCCGACGCAAAACTGGGCGGCAGCACCTGGCAGAGCGTCACCTTCAGCCGCGGCGACATCAGCGCCGGCACGGTGAAGACGGTCTCGACCGGGGACCTCGCCAAGACGGTGGTGTCCTCCCTGGTCAGCAATACCTCGATCAATGTCAGCGTGCTGGGCCTGGGGATCGGGCTGAACAAATCGGCCCTGACGGCGACGGTAGGCTCGCTGCTGGGCGCGGCGGCGACGCCGCTGGACGGCGTGCTCAACAGCGTCATGACCCTGGCCGGGGTGCGGCTGGGCGAGGCCGATGTCAGGGTCTCCGGCCTGCGCTGCAAGGAAGCGGCCCTGGTCGCCTGATCGAATCTGCCTGTCCTGCACAGGGAGGGCGGACCGGCCCCGGGGGGCCGGGGGGTGGAGACCCGGATTGCCCCCCGGTCCGAGGTCTCCACCCCGAAGCCCCGGAGCCGAAAGCCGGATACGGCCCCTACTGTTGTTGTTGCTGCTGCTCCTCGCGGAAGGCGTCATAGCCACGGCGGCGGCCACCGCGGAAGGCGGGGCGGGGCAGGTTGAAGAACTCCGGCTCGCTGATCGCCGAGCGGGCCTTGGTCACCGCGACATCGACCGCCAGCTGGCTTTCGGCGTCGCCCTTGTAGACGCCGCGCGAGGGCGGAACGTCGGCATAGTCGCGGCCGACGGCCACGGCCACATGCCGCTCACCGGTCAGGCTGTTGTTGGTCGGATCGAAACCGACCCAGCGGTGGCTGGGCAGGAAGACTTCGACCCAGGCATGGGTGGCGTCGGGGTCAGACCGGTCGCCGCGCTGGCGGTCGGTGAAGAGATAGCCGGAGACGTACCGGGCCGGCAGGCCCCAGTCGCGGCAGATGGCGGTCATGATGTGGGCGAAATCCTGGCAGACCCCGGCGCCGCTTTCGAGCGCCAGATCAATGGGGCTGTCGGCATGGGTGACGCCCGGCTGATAGGCGAAACTGTCGTAGATGACCTGATTGAGCGACCGCAGGTTGGTCAGGGGATCGCGCAGGTGAGGACTGTCCAGGCCCTTGGCGGTCATGAAGGCGGCGAGGGCCTCGTTCTTCACCGCATAGCCGTGGGGCTGCAGGAAGTCATAGCATTCCGCCTGGGTAAATGCGCTGCGCAGCCGGTCCCATTCACCGATGTCCAGGGCGGGGGGAAGCTCCGCGGGTTCCTGAGTCTCGACGCAGGCGCGGGCGATGATGGTCAGTTCGTCATGCGGCTGGGGCACGTCGAAATGGTGGACGGCGTTGCCGAAGGGATCGACGTAGCTGAACAGCTGAGCCCTGGGCTCCAGCTCCATCTCGAAGCTGATCAGCCGCTGACGAACGTTTTTCTGGGGCTGCATGCGCAGCTCCATGACGCTCTCCCGCACCGGGACTTCGTAGTGGTAGCGGGTGACGTGGCGGATTTCGAGCAGCATCAGGTCGGCAATCTCATCTCGAGCGGATAGGCGACGAAGGTCTGGTAGATGGCCTCGTGGATGTTGCTGCAGTCGGCCAGGACGCTGGTCAGCAGGCCGCCCGCGCCGGTGGTTTCCAGCTCTTCCAGATCGGTGAACTCCAGCCGCGCCTTGAGCCGGCCCGCCAGGCGTTCGGGCCGGGCCCGGCCGGCGAAGGCCACGTGGCTGGCGATCTCGGACATATGTTCCTCGATCTTGGCGGTGGCGAAGCGGACAGAACGGGGAAAATCCTCGTCGAACAGCAGGAAGTCGAGAATGAACCGGGGCTCGATCTCGGCGGTGTAGGTCCGCAGATAGGGCTCCAACGCGCATCCCATCCGCAGGACGTTCATCAGGGTGACGTGGTCGTTGCTGTAGATGTCGCCTTCGCCGAAGGCCGCCTTGAGCAACCGGGCGATCAGTTGGGCGCGCTCGATATGCATGCCCAGCAACAGGAAACGCCAGCCCTCCCCATGGCTCATGGTGGCGTCGGCGGCCCCCTTCAGCAGGTGCAGGTCGGCGATGATCTCATGCAGGAAGGCCGAGGAGCCGCGATCGAACAGCCGGCCGGCGCCATCGCCGGTGACCCGCAGATACATCAGGTTCAGCCGCTCCCACATCTCGGTGGTGATCTGGTCGCGAACCTGGCGGCCGTTTTCCCGGGCCTGGGCCAGGGTCATGCGAACCGAATTGGGGTCCTCCAGGTCCAGCGCCAGGACGCGGGCGGCGTCATAGAGACTCTGTTCGCTGGCGGTGACGGTGTCGCCCAGGGCGGCCAGGGCGATACGCGCCGTCTGGTTGGCCGCGTTGGAACGATCGAGGGTGGCGTTCAGCATGACGTCGGCGATGCGCGAGACATGCTCGGCCCGTTCCACGTAACGCCCCATCCAGTAGAGGCTGTCGGCGACGCGGGCGAGCATCATGGTCCCTCGCTCCCGATCTGGCCGCTGGATTCCGGTCCGCTGTCGGCCAGGATCCAGGTGTCCTTCGAACCGCCCCCCTGGCTGGAATTGACCACCAGCGAGCCGCGTCGCAGGGCCACCCGGGTCAGGGCGCCGGGCGTCACGACAATCTTCTCGCCCGACAGGATGAAGGGCCGCAGGTCCACATGCCGGGGCTCCACGCGGCCGTCGATCAGGCATGGGGCGGTGGATAGCTGGATGGTCGGCTGGGCGATGTAGTTGGCGGGATCGGCTTTGATGGCGACGGCGAAATCCTCCCGCTCCTTGCGCGAGGCGTGGGGCCCGATCAGCATGCCGTAGCCGCCGGAGGCGCCGACCGCCTTGACCACGAACTTGTCGAGGTTGGCCAGCACATGGCTGAGCTGGGCCGGTTCGCGGCAGAGGAAGGTCTCGATATTGGGCAGGATGGCGTCCTCGCCGAGGTAGTAGTTGATGATCGCCGGGACGTAGGCATAGACGGCCTTGTCGTCGGCGACCCCGGTGCCGGGAGCGTTGCAGATCATGACATTGCCGGCGCGATAGGCGTTGAACAGGCCGCCGACGCCCAGGCCGGAGTCGCGGCGGAAGGTCAGGCTGTCGATATAGTCGTCATCGACCCGCCGGTAGATGACATCGACCCGCTGCAGGCCGGTGGTGGTCCGCATGTAGACCATGTTCTCATGGACCACGAGGTCGCGGCCCTCGACCAGGGGCGCGCCCATCAGCCGGGCCAGATAGGCGTGCTCGTAATAGGCGCTGTTGTAGACGCCGGGGGTCAGGACCACGACCTGAGGGTCGGGTCGCCACTCCTCGGCCATGCTCTTCAGCGTGGCCAGCAGCAGGTCGGGATAGCGCTCCACGGGCCGGACGCTGGCGGCGCGGAAGGCGCCCGGGAAGGTGCGGCGCGAGGCGTCGCGGTTGGCCAGCATGTAGGACACGCCGCTGGGGACGCGCAGGTTGTCCTCCAGCACGTAGAACTCGGAGTCCTGTCCCCGGATCAGGTCGCTGCCGCAGACATTGGCGTAGGCCTTGTGGGGCACATAGAGGTGCTGCATCTCGCGCCGATAGCTGGGGGCGCCCAGCACCAGGTCGCGCGGCACGACGCCGTCCATCAGAATCCGCTGCTCGCCGTAGATGTCGGCCAGGAACATGTTGAGGGCGCGCAGCCGCTGGGTCAGGCCGGCCTCGATCTTGTCCCACTCCTGGGAGGGGATGATGCGCGGGATCAGGTCGGTTGGGATGATCCGCTCGGTGGTCGCCTCGGCGCCATAGACGGTGAAGGTGATTCCCTGCAGCAGGAAGGACCGTTCCAGGGTCGTCTGGCGCGCCGCCAGGTCCTCGCTGGAAAGAGTGGTCAGGCGATCATGCATGACGCCGTAGTGCTGTCGCACCCCGCCTCCGGGCTCGTACATCTCGTCGAAGGCGGCGCCCGGCAGATATGACGCCTGGGTCATCGGCAAGGCTTGAGTCTGGTCGGCTGCACGCGTTTCCGCCACTTTTTACGTCCCCGCGGGCCCCTCTGGGCCTCTGTAACCACTGAAACTAACTAGCCCTATCCCGGCCAGCCGCGAGCCGCCTTGCGCCGACTCATCGGCAGCAAAGCACGGCTGCCTGCCAATTGTGCAACTTTCCTGTGCGCTGCAAAGCGGTCGTCTGGGCGGTTGGTTGCCTGGCGGGCCAAGGTTCGGCATCAGGCCGGATCCCTGGGCGGCGAAGGCGCTGCGGGAGGGGCGGGCGGCGAATCCACCGACGAGACCACGCCCGGCACCGGGCTGATGGCGTCTTCCTCGGCGCCGCGCACCAGATCCTCGGCCGCGTCGTTGTGGGTCGGGGCGGCGGCGGCGTCGCCGGCGTCCGCCGGTTTTCGCTTGGCCTTGAGCCGTAGGGAATCGCGCGCCGCATCGGTCTCCTCGCCGAACAGGCTGCGGACCCGCAGCTCCTGCTGCGGCAGGGGAATTTCGAAACCGCCGGTCCTCAGCGCGTCCTCGATGGCCCAGGTATAGGCGGCATGGGCCGCGTTGGGTCGCTTCACTGCTTCCAGCGCCGGCCAGACTACCAGCTCGAACCCGAGCGACGACTCGCCGAAACTGACCAGCCAGACTTGGGTCTTGCGGCTGGGGGTGTCCTTCAGGGTGAAGGGAACATTGTGTGCGGCCTTCAGCACCGCGTCGCGCACCGCTTCCTTGTTGACCCCATAGGCGACCCGGAAGGGGACATGCACCCGCCGGGCGCTGTTCTGGTGGGTCCAGTTGGTGACCGGCTGTTCGATCAGCTTGCTGTTGGGGACCAGGACATCGAGGTCGTCATTGTTTCGCAGGCGGGTGGCGCGGGGTCCGATCTCGGCCACCACCCCGCGTTCGCCGGTCTGCAGTTCCAGATAGTCGCCGATACGGATCAAGCGGTCGAAGATCAGCACCAGGCCGGAGATGAACTCCTTGACCACGCCCTGCAGACCAAAGCCGAGACCAACGCCAAGCGCACCGGCGAACAGGCTGAGCGAAGACAGGTCGATGCCGACCGTCGAGACGCCCATAATGATGCCGATGACGATCAGGCTGTAGCTGGCGAGTTTTTCGACGATATAGATGGACGGAGCGGCTTGGCCGACCCGCGCGCGCAGCCGCTTCAGGCCGCCGGAGACCAGGCGAGAGGCGACAAAGGCCAGGACCACGATCAGCAGCCCGGTCAGCAGTCCGCCAAGCGTCACCGACGACTTGCCCAGCGTCAGCAGCTTGAAGCCGTCGAGGTCGTGAAGTTCTCGCGGAATGAAGCCTTCAACCATCCGGGGACTTTGGCAGGCGAGGGGCCTGCCCGGCAAGGCCCGCGGATCGGCGGCCTCCCGGCAGAGGCTATCGGCTACGGCAGGAGCAGCCCGGCGTTCAATTCTCGCGGGCTCCTCGACCCGGCGTGACAAGCCATGCGAGCCTCGCTAGAGCATGGCCTTGGGGCGCTACACAGGGAATGGACGGTTGGCGACCCACCGCCTTGCGATCTTTGCGGTTCTGATGGCCGGGCTGCTGGCCCCGGCGGTCGCTGCGCGCGCGGCGGAAGAGCCCAAGGCCAATGTGCAGGGCGTGCAGGATCCGGACCTGCGGGCGCTGATCCAGAACGCCATCGGAACGGTCGACAAGGCCGCCGGATCGCGATTTGAGGCGCGGCGTCGGGCGCGGGAAGCATCGGAGGCGGCGACGGCCGTGCTGCGCTCCGAGGGCTACTACGGCAGCACCGTCACCGCCGATCTGGTCGACCGCGACAATGACGAAAGCGAAGCGCCGCCCCGCGCCGTGGTGGTGGTGGTCACCGGCGCTCAGTTCAAGATCGCGAGGCCCCGTATCGACTGGCAGGGCGAACCGCCCGAAGCCAAGGTCCGCTCTGCCGGAACCCTGGCCATGGCGCTGCGCCGCGGCGCGCCGGGTCGGGCCCAGGATGTGCTGGGGGCCGAGGGCCGGATCCTTTCAGCGGTGCAGCAGCAGGGTCACGCCGACGCCGAGGCGCTGGCGCGGGAAGTGACCGTCGATCACGCCGACAACAGCGTCCAGCCGACCTTCCGCATCGACGCGGGCCCGCTGGTCAAGCTTGACGGCCTGGTCATCGAGAACAAAGGCCGCACCAACGACGCTTGGATCCGCAAACTGACTCCCTGGAAGGAGGGCGCGGTCTATGCGCCCGATTCCCTGGCCGAGCTTGAGCGGCGGTTGCGCGAGACGGGGGCCTACGACAGCGTCTCGGTGTCCCTGGAGCCGGCCGATCAATTGACGCCGGAGGGCCTGCGTCCGGTGAAGCTGACCCTGGTTGATCGTCCCCGCCGGTCGCTGGAGGTCGGCGCCGGATATTCGACCAGCGAGGGCGCCGGCCTGGACGTCACCACCACCCGCTACAATGCCTGGCGGCGGGCGGACAAGCGAACCATCGCCCTGCGGCTGGCCGAGATCCAGCAGCGGCTGGACTACAGCATCGCCCTGCCGCACTGGCGCCAGCCCCGCCAGACCCTGACCGTCACCGCCAGCCTCTACAACGAGCTGACCGACGCCTATGATCAGACCGGCGCCAGCCTGACCGCCGACATCACCCGCCGGGCGGGACCCAATGCCTACATCACCTACGGCGCCTCAGTGGACGCCGGGCGGGTGGCGGAACTGCTGACCATCGGCAATGTCGTGCTGCGCGGCGTTGACCGTGACCTGGCCAATGTCTCGGTCCTGGGCGCCTTCGCCCTCGACAGGTCCGACGATCCGCTGAACCCCAAGACCGGCTGGCGGTTCGAGGCGCGGGCCGAGCCGACCGTGACCTTTGGCGACGCCCAACTCACCTATGCGAAGGTCCAGGCGCAGGGCGCCTATTACCTGCCGCTGACCGAAGATCAGAAGCTGGTCATCGCCACCCGGCTGAAACTGGGCGTCATCACCGGGGCCGAATCGGTCGACCTGCCGGCGGCTCGGCGCTTCTATTCCGGCGGCGGCGGCTCGGTGCGCGGCTATGCCTACCAGGCCATCGGCCCGCGGATCGGCTCGACCCCGCTGGGGGGCACGTCCCTGGCCGAGGCCTCGTTCGAGGTCCGCTATGACCTGACCGAACAGTGGGGCGTGGTCGGGTTCGTGGATATCGGCGGGGTCGGAACCTCGTCCTTCCCGGCCGGCGAGGACTTTGGCGCGGGGGTCGGCGTCGGGGTGCGTTACAATCTGGGCTTCGGACCGATCCGGGCCGATATCGCCATTCCCCTGGACCCCCGCGACGATGATCCGGCCTTCCAGATCTACATCAGCATAGGCCAGGCGTTTTGAGCGGCGCTGACGATATGCCTGCGGCGGATGCCGAAGCGGCTCCGCACCTGCGGGCCAGGGCCCATAGCCGCCGGCTGTTCCCCAGCAGCGCGCCCGGCTGGATCATCCTGATCTCGGTCATCGCGGTGATGATCGTGGCGACGGTGGCGGTGGGCCTGCGGTTCGGGCTCAACACCGTGCCGGGCCTGGCCTTCATCGAGGCGCGGGCCAATGGCCTGAAGATCGGCCGCTACGGGAAATTGAGGATTGAGGGCGTCAGCGGCGACATCTGGCGCAACGTCTCCATCCGCCGGTTGATCATCTACGACGAGAAGGGGACCTGGCTGGAGGGGACCAATGTCAGCATGAAGTGGCGCTACGCGGAGCTGTTCGCCCGCCGCTTCCACGCCGATGCCATCGCCATCCAGAACCTCAAGGTCATCCGCCGGCCGACCCTGACGCCGAAGGAAAAGTCCGGGTCCCTGCCGGTGACCGTGCTGATCGACAGCATGACCTCCCGCGTCGAGACCCTGCCGGCCTTCAGCACCCAGCGCGGGCTTTTCGACTTCCAGGGCAACCTGGCTCTGCAGCGGGGCGGCGGCACGTCCGGCCGGGTCGTGGCCCGCAGCCAGATCCATCCGGGCGACTTCGCCGACATCACCTTTGACCTGGGCAAGAGCGACGCCCTGCTGGTCAATGCAAAAGCCGCCGAGGCCAAGGGCGGCGCCCTGGCCGGGGCCATCGGCCTGCCTGCCGACCAGCCCTTTAGCCTGGACGCCCAGGCGCGGGGCACGACCAAGGCCGGCGCCTTCAACCTGCTGGTCACCTCCGGCCCCGGCCAGCCGGCCAAGGCCGACGGCAGCTGGAACGCCGGCGGCGGGTCGGCGAAAGGATATGTCCGCCTCGACGCCTCAAGCCTGACCGAAAGCTTCGTCGATATGCTGGGGCCGCAGGTCGAGTTCGATGTGGCCGGGAAGAAGGGGCTCATTCAGCCGGGTGGGGGGGCATTCTACGACCTCGACGCCAGGCTGAAGTCCGACGCCATCGCCCTGACCGCCGTAGGGCCGGCGGATCTGGGCAAACAGATCGCCGGACCCGCGGGGGTGAAGATCACCGCCGCCATCCCGGCGCTTGGCCGGCTGACCGGCAAGGCCGTCACCGGCGGCGCGCGCTACGAGGGCCTGCTGACCGGCGGCGCCGACGCCTTCGCCCTGACCGGCAATCTGCAGGGCTCGGGGTTAAGCGTCGCCGACTACAGCCTGGGCGGCTTGGCCGGGCGGACGACGATCACCGGGCGCAAGGGCGAGTACGGGATCGTCACCAACCTCGCTGGCTCCGGCGGCCGCGGTTCCGGCTATGCGGCGGCCCTGCTGGGCGCCCGGCCGACGGCGGAACTGGAGGCCTCCCGGCTCCCCGATGGCCGGCTGATGGTCAAGCGGCTGCGCGCCACCGGCTCGGGGCTGAAGGTCGAAGCCAGCGGCTCGCGGGGCATGCTGGGCGGCCTGGCCTTCAAGGGTACGGCCGACCTCTCCAATCTCCAGGCGGCGAAGATCGGGGGCAAGGGCCGCGTCGCCGGATCCTGGTCCGCCGACCAGGGCGGCGTCGGCAAGCCCTGGGTGTTCACCGTCGATGCCCGGGGGACGGGTCTGGCGCTGGGCATCGCCGAAGTCGACCGGATGATGGGCGCCGCGCCCCGCCTGCGCGCCAAGGCCAGCCTCTTGAATGGCGCGGTCAATGTCGCCGAGGCCCGTCTGGACGGCGACAAGGTCGCCGCCAAGGGGGCAGGGACCCTGGGGGCCAAGGGCGCCCTGGCCTTCAAGCTCGACTGGAACGCCGAGGGGCCGTTCCGCGCCGGACCGATCGAGGTCAGCGGCAAGGCCAAGGGCGACGGGGCGATCAACGGCAGCCTGTCGGCCCCGCGCGCCGACCTGAACGCCGCCTTCGACGCCATCGACGTCCCGCGCCTGCCCCTGACCAACGCTCGGATGACCCTCAGCTTCATGCAGCGGCCGGGCGGCGGCGACGGGGCCTTCGCCATGACCGCCGACAGCGCTTACGGCCCGGCGCGGCTGAAGACCGACTTCGGGTTCGCCGACAATGGCGTCAACCTCTCGGGCCTCGACGCCGACGCCGGCGGGGTGAAGGCGTCCGGGTCGGTGGCCCTTCGCCGCGGACGGCCGTCCTCGGCCGACCTGATCCTGGCGGCGGGGCCCGGAGCCTTGCTGACCGCCGGGACCATCCAGGGGACGGCCAAGGTGGTCGACAGCGCGGGCGGCGCGCGGGCGACCCTTAACCTCGCCGCCAAGGACGCGGTGCTGCGCGACGCCGGGGGCCTGACCCTGGCCAATGCGGTGATCACCGCCGACGGACCGCTGGACCGGCTGCCGCTGCGGGTCCAGGCCAAGGGCGAGGCGCCGACGGGGGCCTATAGTCTCGATGTCAGCGGCCTGTTGGCCGAGCAGGGCGCCGACGCCGGCTATCTGCTGACCCTGGACGGCGGCGGAAAGCTTGGCCGGGCCGACATCAAGACCACCGAGACCGCCCGCATCGTCTTCGGCGGGAAGACCACCGAGGCCCGGCTGCGGCTGGCCTCGGGCAAGGGCGCGGCTGTCATCGAGGCCCGAATGACCGGAGCGGGGGCGACGATCGCCGCCGACATCGACGACCTGCCGCTGGCCACCTTCAACGAGGACCTGGCCGGCCGGTTCGACGCCAAGGTCAATCTCCGCGGCGAGGGTGAGCGCCTCTCCGGCGACCTTGACGCCTCGATCCGCAATGTCCGGGCCCGGGGCTCCGGCAAGACCCTGACGCTGGACGGCACGGTCAAGGCCCGGCTGTCCGACAGCCAGCTGACCCTGGTCGCCGAGGCCTCCAGCGCCCAGGGGCTGAAGGCGACCGCCAATCTGGTGCTGCCGGCCGTGACCTCCGCGGCGCCCCTGCGGCTGGCCATCGACCGCAGTAAGCCGGTGCGGGGCCAGTTCTCCGCCGATGGCGAGATCAAGCCCCTGTGGGACCTGCTGCTGGGCGGCGACCGCTCGCTCAGCGGCCGGCTGACCGCCAGCGGCAGCCTGGCCGGGACCCTGGCCGACCCGCGCCTGCTGGGCCAGGCCCAGCTGAACGGCGGGGCCTTCGAGGACGGCGGCACGGGTCTGAAGCTGCGCAACGTCACCCTGGCGGCCAGTTTCGCCGACAACGCCATCGACGTCAGCCAGGCCAGCGGCAGCGACACCGACGGCGGCCGGTTCGACGGCCAGGGGCGGATCAGCCTGCAGCGGCAGGGGTCCAGCAGCTTCCGGCTCAACCTGACCAAATTCCAGGTCATCGACAACGACGTGGCCAGCGCCACCGCCAGCGGCCAGACCACCATCAACCGGGGCGCCGACGGCAATATCCGGCTGGAGGGCGACCTGCGGATCGATAAGGCGCAGATCGCCGCCGATCCCCTGAGCCCCAGCGGGGTGACCCCGATGGAGGTCATCGAGATCAACCGGCCGGGCGTCCCGGCTACCACGGCCACGGCCGCCGCCACCGAGAAGAAGACCGGCCCCTCGATCACCCTGGCCGTCAAGCTGAAGGCGGCCCGCGGGCTGATGGTCTCGGGCCGGGGGCTGAATGTCGAGCTCAGCCTCGACGCCCAGGTCACCGGCACCCTGGCCAACCCCAACCTGTCGGGTACAGCGCGGGTGGTGCGGGGGGACTATGACTTCGCCGGCAAGCGGTTCGAGTTCGACGAGCGCGGCGTCATCTATCTGTCGACCAACCCCCGCCAGATCCGCCTCAATCTGACCGCCACCCGCGAAGATCCGTCGCTGACCGCCGTGGTGCGGGTCGAGGGGACGGCGGCCAAGCCGGAGATCACCCTGACCTCGACCCCGGTCCTGCCGCAGGACGAGGTGCTGTCGCGGGTGCTGTTCGGCTCCTCGGCGGCGCAGCTGTCGCCGCTGGAGGCGGCGCAACTGGCGTCTGCGCTCGCCGCCCTGGCCGGGGGCGGCGGCTTCGACGTCATCGGCAACATCAGGAACCTGGCGGGCCTGGACCGGCTGACCTTCGCCGGCGGCGGGACCACCGCCATGACCGTGGCCGGCGGCAAGTATCTGACCAATGACGTCTATCTGGAACTGATCGGCGGCGGCCGCGACGGAGCGGCGGCGCAGGTGGAGTGGCGGGTCCGCCGCAACGTCTCCATCGTCTCGCGGGTCGGCGGGACCGGGGACGCCAAGCTGTCGGTCCGCTGGCGCAGGGACTACTGAGCCCGTCCGCCGCTGGCTCTACAGTTCGTCGAACGGCGGCGGCAGTTCGCCGGCCTTGAACAACAGCACCGGCGTCTCGTCGTAGTCGCCCATCTCCACGTCGGCCGAGACGCTGTAGGCGACCACCCCCAGCCGAAGGGGCGCCAGCCGCTCGGCCTTGCGCCGCGCCTCTTCCGCCGTCTTGCAGCCCACCGTCTGTTCGGCGCGCAGCTTCACGCGGCCCTTGCCGGCCACATAGGCCTGGACCAGATGCACCGTCTCCGAAGCCATGGCTACTTCTTGCCGGGCGGCGTCAGGAAAGGCGAGGGGCCGGCGGCTGGCGCGCTCTTGGCCTGTTTGGGCTTGCGGGTTTCCTTGTTGGACTTCTTCTGACCCTTGGCCATGGCCGGGCTCCCTTCGCGGATCGCCGGCGGACTGCAAGGCGGCGCCAGCTATGCGCCCGCCCGCACGCAAAGGCCACGGGGTTTGGCGGATGTCAAAGCCCTCCCCCTCAATGGGGGAGGGTTGGGTGGGGGTGTTTCACCTGGCCGGTCGGATTTAACCTAAGTCGGCTCGGCGCCCATTCAGGCGCTAACGGATAGCCTGCGGATACACCCCCATCCCCAACCCTTCCCCCATTGAGGGGGAAGGGAGCTTCAGGCGCTCGCCGCCAGTTTCCGCTCCACCCCGGCCTCACCCTCCAGCGCCGCCGTCACGTGGTCCAGCAGCACCTGCATCTCCACCGGCTTGGTGACGAAGGTGTCGACCCCGACGGCGGCCCATTGGGCGCGGTGCTCGGCCAGGGCGTTGGCGGTCAGGGCGATGATCGGGGTCAGGCGGTTGGGACCGGCCGAGGCGCGGATAACGGCGGCGGCCTCGACGCCGCCCATGACCGGCATCTGCATGTCCATCAGCACCAGGTCGAAAGCCTGGCCGGCGGCCAGGGCGACGGCCTCGGCCCCGTTGGCGGCGACGGTCAGGGCCATGCCGAAGGGCTCCAGCATCATCCGGACGATCTGCTGATTGACCGGATGATCCTCGGCCAGCAGCACCCTCGCTCCGGCCTCCATCCCCGCCTGCGTCCAGTCGCGAGCCTCAGCGACCGACGCCGTCTCGGCCTTCGCCGCCAGGGTCAGGGGGATTTCCAGACGGAAAATCGAGCCTTGCCCCGGCCGGCTGCTGACTGTCAGCGTCCCGCCCAGCAGCTGGGTCAGGCGGCGGCTGATCGCCAGGCCCAGGCCCGTGCCGCCATGCAGCCGGGTGATCCCGCTGCTGCCCTGTTCGAAGCTCAGGAACACCCGGTCGGCGGTCTCGGCGTCCATGCCGCAGCCGCTGTCCTCGACCTCGATCCACAGGATCTCCGTTACGGTGTCTTCCAGCCGGGAGATCTGGCCGCCCCGCAGCACGATCTCCCCGGCGGCGGTGAATTTGGTGGCGTTGGACAGCAGGTTGGAGACGATCTGCTGGAACCGCAGCGGATCGGTGACGATCCGCTTGGGCAGGCGGTCCGGCTCGAACCGCAGGGTCACCCCGTCAGCGGCCTTGGCGCTCCAAAGCCGGGTGGCGGCGGCCAGTTTGTCGGTCAGGTCGAAGGGCGTCAGGGCGACCTCCAGCTTGCCGGACTCGATGCGCGACAGGTCCAGCACGTCGTTGAGCAGGCCCAGCAGAACCTCCGAGGCGTTGCCCAGCATCTCCACATGCCCCGACTGCTCGTCTGTCAGCGCCGTGCGGCGCAGCAGGCCGCCGGCGGCGACCACGGCGTTCATCGGGGTGCGGATCTCGTGGCTGATCGTCGCCAGGAAGTCGCTCTTGGCGGCGTTGGCCCGCTGGGCCGCCTCCACTGCCGCCTGCATCTCGCGGTTGGTGGTCCAGATCCGCTTCACCGCCATCAGGGCGTGCAGCACGAACACCGCCCCGCCACAGGCGATCAGCGCCATCTGGATCAGGTCGTGGTTCGGACTGGTCAGGCCGGTGATCAGCGGCAGGGCGATGATATAAGCCACCGGCGGCCCCAGCACGGGGATAAGGCCACGCGGCGTCTTGGCCATCTGCAGGGCGTTGTTGATGATCGAGCCGCAGATCGACAGTAGGGCGAACGCCATGCCCACGGCGCCCCCCTGGAACCACAGGAAGACCGCCAAGGCCGAATAGATGGCGGCGTTCACCGTCATGCTGGCGATGTAGAGGGCGACGAGGGCGGCCGGTTCGGCCCTGTCGCCGGAGCCGGAAAGCGGGCGGCGCAGCGGCGTCGACAGCATATGGTCGATCAGCTGGCAGACGACCACGACGGCGAACCACAGGATCGGCGCCGGCCCCGGCGCCAGGGCCCAGCCCACCGCCCCGATGAACAGCCCAAACCCGATCCGCGCCCCCAGGTCCTTGCCCCGCGCGGCAGCGATGGCGCGATACGCCGCGAAGAAGGCGGCGCGTCGGTCGGTTGTGCTGATGGATGCCCCCATGCCGGGTTGTCTAGCGCATGGGACTTAAGGAGGGGTTGAGTGGGGTGCGTCCGAACTGGATAGAGGCCTCTTCCGTCTGTCCAGATACATCCCTGACATCTAGCGGTGCAGCCGGTCAGACGGGCGCCTGTGGGCGTAGGTTGATTGAAATGCGCGACAGGATTGTATTTTTGAGATTCCTTCAGCTAGCTTCATCTGCAAGGGGGATTTCATGGCGACGAACGGAGTGAAGGAGGCAGGCGGACGCAAATTTCCGCCGCGCAAGGGGATCGAGCCCGCGAAGCCGGACCGGTTTGATCGACTGGTCAAACAGGTGGGATTATTCGGCACGACGATCTCCATTGCCGTCGCCCTGTTCGGGGTAGGCAAGATTTTCATCGACTGGTCGACTCTAAACGCCAAGGAGGTCGATCGGCGGCTGGAGGCGGCAGTAGCAGTCTACTCGGTCGCGGCGGACCGAGCGAGGGCGCTGAAGCTGGCGCGCGAGCCGCTGGAGCGCCAAATGCTTAGGGCATCCTACCGGCAGGTGCTGCTTCAGACCCCGCCCGTATTTCGCGACCAGACGATCGGTCTGTTAAAGATCGGCCAACCGTCTTCAACCGAGATATACACCCGTCTGTGCGCCGAGCGTGACTTTGCCCTGGCCATGCACCTGGCGGCGGCGGACGAGACCGCCAAGTCGGAATTGCAGGCCGAGTTCGACGAGCTGAGAACGGTGGCCAACAGCGGTGAGCCGTCCGTCGAGCGGGCGGTCGCCGCAATCCGGTTCGACAAGGCCTGCCAGCGCCTAGCGGTCGTGGCCGCAAAGGCTTCGGCGAAGGCGCTTACCGACGCGGCTCCGACGCCCGAGCCGGCAAAGACGAACGGCTCAACCTCGCCGCTGCCGGAGCCAGCTCCCTCGACCCCCCCAACTGCTGGAAAGCCGCCCGAGCCCCTCGACCCCTTGCGCAAGGCGGACAGGGTAGCGATCGAGCGGAATGCGGCCAACACGCGGGCGATCAATCCGATCGGCTGGGACCTCGACGTCTTCGTCTGCGGCGAACAGGCCGACGGCGGAATTGCCGCCGAACTAAGCGCCGCCGCCGACGCACGGCGCCCCTTTGCGGGGGAGCCGATCGGCCGGGTCACCTTGCGGCGCTTGAGCCGGGGCAGCGGACTGGCAGCGCTGGCCAACAATCGCAACGTGGTCGTTGGGGACGCCAACGAGATAAGTTTCGCTAAGAGGCTGGCAGACGCGCTTTCGCGTTCGACCGCCGGCAGGACGGTTTCGCCCGTAGTCGCCACCGGGGCCGAAACCCGCTGGTATCTTTCGGTGGTGCTGTGCGCGTTTCCCGACGCTCCGTCGGCCCGGGCGCCGAACTAGAATTTTCGCCGTAGCAGGCCCCCCGGGGTTGGGCGCGGCTTCGCAACCGGGGGAAGCCGGCGAAGGTAGGAACCTTCACCATGGCGGGCACGCTCCCCCCAAATCTGGGTTGCTCCTGGGAAGAATTGAAACCGGCTGCTCTTGGACGAGCGGCTGTGAGAGCTAGGTCTGGTCCGTTCCTCTTGGGGCCCCCTTCACCTCCCTCCCGGTGTCGGCTAACAGTGGGCAATCAGCGGTTCCCGTCTTGCGCCATTCCGGGGGTCGTCTTCACAATCTTCCGCGTTGACGCCCCTCATAGGGGACGGGTCCGCGGGCAATGGCGTTCGAGGACTGTTGCATGCGTTTGACGCCGCAGGAGCGGGGGGTTCTGGAGGGCGTGGGCGAGCACGGGGACGCGCTGGTCGCGCGGGCCGTGGGCTGGGCGGCGGTGAACAGCGGCAGTCGCAACCTGGCCGGCCTGAAGACCACGCTTGGCCTGCTGGCCGATGTCTGGGCCGACGCCCTGCCAGAGGCGCAGGTCGAGGCCATCCCCCTGGCGCCGTCGATCGAGATCGCGGCGGACGGGCGGGAGCGGGAGGTTTCGCACACGCCGGCCCTTGCCGTGACCTTGCGGCCCGAGGCGCCGGTGCAGGTGGTGCTGACCGGCCATTACGACACGGTGTTTCCGGAAGGGTCGCCGTTCCAGGCGGTGGTGGCGCGGGCCGACGGGGCGCTGAACGGGCCCGGCATCGCCGACATGAAGGGCGGCATCTCGGTGATGCTGGGGGCGCTGGAGGCCTTCGAGCGGTTCGAGGGGCGTGGCGCCGTCGGCTGGCGGGTGCTGCTGTCGCCGGACGAGGAGATCGGCTCCCTGGCCTCGGCGACGGAGTTGGCGCGGATCGGGCGGCTGGGCCATGTCGGCATGACCTATGAGCCGGCCCTGGCCGATGGGACCCTGGCCGGGGCTCGCAAGGGCAGCGGCAATTTCTCGGTCAAGGTGACCGGCCGCGCGGCCCATGCCGGCCGGGCCTTCGAGGAGGGCCGCAACGCCATCACCGCGGCGGCGCGGATCGCCGGGGCCCTGGACGGGCTGAACGGGCGGCGCGACGGGGTGACCCTCAACGTGGCGCGGATCGACGGGGGAGGGCCGCTGAACGTGGTGCCGGATCTCGCGGTGGTGCGGTTCAATGTGCGGTTTCCCGATGCGGCGGGCGCGCGCTGGCTGGAAGGCGAAGTGGCGGCGGCCTGTGGCTGTGGGGGCGGTGACGGCCTCGGCGTCAGCCTGCACGGCGGCCTGACCCGGGCGGCCAAGCCGTTCAACGGGGCCCAGGCAGCCCTGTTCGGCGCGGTCCGCGACGTCGGCGCCCTGCTGGGCCAGGAGATTGCCTGGAAGCCTTCGGGCGGAGTCTGCGAGGGCAACAACCTGTTCGCCGTCGGCCTGCCCAATATTGATACCCTGGGGGTGCGCGGCGGCGATATCCACAGCGAGGACGAGTTTGCCTGGCCGGACAGCTTCGCCGAGCGCGCCAAGCTGTCGGCCCTGATGCTGATGAAGATGGCGTCGGGGGAGGTGGATGCCCGCCGCCTGCACGACCTGATGAAAGAGACAGCCTAGATGTTCGTAGTGCGCCCCGCTGGGCCTTCTGATCTTGAAACGCTGATGGAGCTGGCGGTGCTGTCCGGGCGGGGGTTCACCAGCCTGCCGGAGGACGAGCCGACCCTGCGCAGCCGGCTGGAGCTCAGCGAAGCCAGTTTCACGGGCGGGGTGGCGGCGCCGGAGGCCTGGTACACCCTGATGCTGGAGGACGCCGACGATGGCTCTGTCGCCGGGGTCGCGGGGGTGAAGGCCGGGGTGGGGTTGAAGCGGCCGCACTTTTCCTTTCGGGTGGTGACCCTGGCGCAGTCCTCGCCGACCCTGGACCTGCGGTTCGACCACCAGGCGCTGGTGATGGTCAATGAATGCGCCGGCTGGTCGGAGGTGGGCTCGCTGTTCCTGCGGCCGGAGAAGCGCAAGGGCGGGGCCGGGCGGCTGCTGGCCCAGTCGCGCTATATGCTGATCGGCATCGAGCCGGAGCGGTTTTCCGATGTCGTGCTGGCCGAACTGCGCGGCTGGTTCGACGAGGACGGGGCCTGTCCCTTCTGGGAACATGTGGCCAGCCGCTTCTTCCCCCTGGCCTTCGACGAGGCCGACCGGATGAGCGCCTCGACCAACGGCCAGTTCATCCTCGACCTGGCGCCGCGCCATCCAATCTATGTCGGGCTGCTGCCCCAGGAAGCGCGGGCGGTGATCGGCAAGGTGCACCGCGAGGGCGAGGCGGCGCGGGCCATGCTGGAGCGGGAGGGGTTCCGTTTCCAGGGGCTGATCGACCTGTTCGACGCCGGCCCGACGGTCAGCGCCCACCGCGATGACATCAAGACGGTGAAACAGGCCGTGCGGCTGACCCTGGCCATCGGCACGGACGAGGAAGCCTATGGCGAGGAGGCCCTGGTCTCGACCACGGCCATCGGATCGTTCCGGGCGGTGCGGACCCCGGTTCTGATCGACGGCGGACGGGCCATCGTCTCGCGGGCGGCGGCGGATGCGCTGAAACTGGGCGAAGGCGAAGCGGTGAAGGTGAAGGCATGAGCGGGCTCTATATCGACGGCGCCTGGCGCGCCGGTTCCGGCGAGGTGCTGAGTTCCACCGACCCGGCGACGGGCGAGGTGGTGTGGCGCGGGCCGACGGCTTCGCCGGCGGATGTGGCGGCGGCTGTGGCTGCGGCGCGGGCGGCCTTCCATGGCTGGGCCGACCTACCGCGCGAGACGCGGATCGAGGCCATGCGGCGCTACCAGGCGGCCCTGACCGAGCGCCGGCCGGCCTTTGCCGAGGCGATCAGCCGCGAGACCGGCAAGGCCCTGTGGGAAACCACCGCCGAGGTCGGCTCGATGATCGCCAAGGTCGACGCTTCCATCGCCGCCTACGACGAGCGGACCGGGGTCAAAGAGAGCGCCACGGCCTTCGGTCGCGCGGTGCTGCGCCACCGGGCCCATGGGGTGATGGCGGTGCTGGGGCCGTACAACTTCCCGGTCCACCTGCCCAACGGCCATATCGTCCCGGCCCTGCTGGCGGGGGACACGGTGGTGTTCAAGCCTTCGGAAGAGACACCGCATTCGGGCCAGCTGATGATCGAGGCCCTGGCCGCGGCCGACCTGCCGGCGGGGGTGGTCAACCTGGTTCAGGGGGGCAGGGAGACCGGCGCGGCCCTGATCGACCAGGAGATCGACGGCCTGCTGTTCACCGGCTCGGCGGCGGCGGGGGCCTTCTTCCGCCGGCATTTCGCCGACCGGCCGCATGTCATCCTGGCGCTGGAACTGGGCGGCAATAATCCGCTGGTGGTCTGGGACGCGGTCGATCCGCAGGCCGTCGCCGCCCTGATCGTGCAGTCGGCCTTCATCACCACGGGCCAGCGGTGCAGCTGCGCCCGGCGGGTGATCCTGCCCGAGGGCGGCGAGGGCGACCGGATCGCCGAGGCTCTGGTGGCGCTGACCGACCGGCTGGTCATCGGGCCGTGGAACGGCGACGAGCCCTTCATGGGGCCGCTGATCTCCGCCCGGGCGGCCGATGCGTCGCGCACCGCGGCGAAGGCCCTGGGCGGGACGGTGATCCGCGAGGCCGGCAAGGTTGCGGGCCTGAGCGACGCCTTCATCACCCCGGGGATCCTGGACCTGGGGCATCACGAAACGCCGGACGAGGAAATCTTCGCCCCGGTGATCCAGCTGCGCCGGGCGGCGACCTTCGACGGCGCCATCGCCCTGGCCAACCACACCCGCTACGGCCTGTCGGCGGGATTAGTGACCGATGATCTGGCCCTGTGGGACCATTTCCAGAAGCGGATCCGGGCCGGGGTGGTCAACCTCAACCGGCCAACCACGGGCGCGGCGGGAACGGCGCCCTTCGGCGGCCTGGGCGACAGCGGCAACCATCGGCCCAGCGCCTACTACGCGGCCGACTACTGCGCCTATCCGGTGGCCAGTTTCGAGGCGGACCGGGTGGTTTCGACATTGAGCGAGATCAAGGGGTTAAGGGCGTGATCCTCCTCCGGCCCGCAGGGACGGGGGAGGGGCACCGCCCGCGTAGCGGGCGGTGGAGGGGGCAGCGCCCGCGTAGCGGGCGGTGGAGGGGGCAGCGCCAGCGGTTCCGGACTGCCCTGAATGCCGTCTCCGACAGTGCTCAGAATGAACTTACCGCCGCCGGCGCTGCCCCCTCCCCCGCTTCGCGGTCCCCTTCCCCCGCGCTTTGCGCGGAGGGGGATTTATGACCCCCGCCGTCGAAGCCAACTGCGACGGTCTTGTCGGCCCGACCCATAGTTTCGCCGGTCTGGCGCCGGGAAACCTGGCCAGCGAGATCCACAAAGGGGCGGCGAGCAATCCCCGCGCGGCGGTGCTGGAGGGGCTCTCCAAAATGCGGCTGCTGCATGACCTGGGGCTGCCCCAGTTCGTGCTGCCGCCCCATGAGCGGCCGGATGTCGGCTTCCTGCGCAGTCTCGGGTTTGCGGGCGCGGATGCGGCGGTGATCGAGGCGGCGGCGCGGACAGCGCCGGAGCTGCTGAACACCGCCAGTTCCGCCTCGCCGATGTGGGCCGCCAATGCGGCGACGGTGACGCCCAGCAGCGATGCCGCCGACGGTCGGGTGCATTTCACCCCGGCCAACCTGCTGACCAACCTGCACCGCAGCCTGGAGGGCGAACAGACGGCCCGGTCCCTGCGGCGGCTGTTTCCGGACCAGACGCGGTTCGCGGTGCATGACCCGCTGCCGGCCCAGCCGCATTTCGCCGACGAGGGCGCGGCCAACCACGTCCGGCTCTGCGCCGACCACGGTGAGGCCGGGGTCAATCTGTTCGTCTGGGGGCGCGACGCCTGGGAGGCCTGGTCCGGGCGGTTCCCGGCGCGCCAGACGCTGCAGGCCTTTGAAGCGGTGCGGAGACGCCATGGTGCGGGCGGCGCGGTGTTCGCCCGGCAGGCGCGGCGGGCCATCGAGGCCGGCGTCTTCCACAACGACGTGGTCTGTGTGGGCGCGAAGACCTGCCTGTTCTTCCATGAGGCGGCGTTTGAGGACCGCGCGGCGATGGAGGCGCAGGTTCGCGCCGCCGCGGTTGGCTTCGAGCCGCAGTTCGTCGAGATCCGCGAGGCCGACCTGCCGCTGGGCGAGGCGGTGAAGAGCTATCTGTTCAACTCGATGCTGGTCGCCCTGCCGGGAGAAGACCGGCTGACCCTGATCGCCCCGCAGGAGACGGCCGAGACCCCGCGCGCCCATGCGGCGGCGCAGGGGCTGATCGGCTCCAACGGCCCGATCGGGCGGGTGGAATACGTCGATGTCCGCCAGTCGATGCGCAACGGCGGCGGGCCTGCCTGCCTGCGGCTGCGGGTGGTGCTGACGGAGGCGGAACTGGCGGCGACCAATGCGGCGCAACGGTTCGATGCTGGGCTGCAGGCGCGTCTGACGGCCTGGGCCGAGGCCCGATACCGGGACCGCCTTTTGCCGGCCGATCTCGGCGATCCGGCTCTGCTAGTGGAGAGCCGGACGGCGCTGGATGAGTTGACGGAAATCCTGGGGCTGGGCGGCGATTTCTATCCGTTCCAGCGGTGATCAGCCGCCGGGAGTCCTGAGCCGGGCCAGGGCGTCAGGAAACCTTCGGGACAGAGGCGCGGTGACGCCGCCCAGGGTGACGGCGTAGTCGCCGGAGCCTTCGGGGGTGAGCTGGGTGACCCGGGCGGCGTTGACCAGCCAGGAGCGGTGGGTGCGGACGAAACCCTCGGCGGCGAGGCGGGCCTCGAGGCTGGCCAGGGAGGCGCGCATCAGCGGCTTGCGACCGTCGGCCAGGTGGAATTCGGCGTAGTTGCCGGCGGCGGAGACGGCGAGGATGTCGGCGACCGGGCTGCGAACCAGGCGGGGTCCGTCGCGGATGTCGAAGGTGGCGGGCTCCTGCGGCGTCGCGGCCGGTGTGGCGGGGGCCCTGGCGCCGGCGATGATCCGGTCGCGCAGCAGCCAGAAGCAGACCATGATCAGGATATAGTAGAAGGCGTCCTTGCGCAGCTCGTAGAGGTAGCGGACCCGCCAGTCGCCGAAGTCATAGCTATCGCCCATCAGGCCAAAGACCAGATGGCGCAGGGCGACGAAGCCCGAGACATGCAGCACCGAGAAGACCAGCAGTACCCCGGCGTGGATGGCAAGCGTCCGCCACAGAGGCCGCCGGTCGAGGGGCAGGCGTTCCAGCGTCAGCCAGGGCAGCCAGATCAGGGAGAGGCTGGCCACCCCGCTGGTCGCCTCCTGAATGATCGGCGTCATCAGGCCGAGATGCGGGGCGTCCTGCATGGTCGTCATGACGTTGATGCTGTTCAGGGCGATGACGAACAGCGCCGCGCCGCCCAGGCAGAGGAGGGTGGCGCGGCGCCGGGCGCGCTTCATCCCGTCTGGATCGCCGCTCGTCACAGGCGCCTGCCGCCGGTCACGCAGCGGGCGCCGAATGGCCCGCGGGCCTTTCGGGCGGGACCGGCCCTGAGCCATCCCTTCAGGCCATCGCTCATCCCGCCTGGAGACATTCCGTGACAACCCCTCCATCGCTCGACCGCCGCCACGACCTTGACTGGATTCGGGTCGGCGCCTTCGGCCTGCTGATCCTCTATCATGTGGGGATGTTCTATGTGCCCTGGGACTGGCACGTGAAGAGCCCGCATCCGGTCGAGTGGTTGGAGCCGCTGATGCAGCTGACCAATCCCTGGCGGCTGACCCTGCTGTTCCTGGTCAGCGGGGCGGCGACCCGGTTCATGGCCGATAAGATGAGCGCCGGGCGGCTGGCGGGGTTGCGCACCGCGCGGCTGCTGCCGCCGCTGGTCCTGGCCATGGTGCTGATCGTGCCGCCACAGTCCTACTACCAACTGGTCGAGAATTTGCCGGGGTTCAGCGACGGTTACCTGACCTTCTGGGGCAAGTATCTGACCGCCTCGGGCCACTGGGCCCCGCATGGCGAGCGGTTGATCACCCCGACCTGGAACCACATGTGGTTCGTCGCCTATCTGTTCGTCTACACCCTGCTGCTCAGCGGCTTGATCGCCCTCGCGCCCCGACCGCTAAAGGCGGCGGAGGCGGCGATCGAGCGGGCGCCCGCCTGGCTGTTGGTGGCCGCGCCGATCGCCTTTCTGGCGGTGTTGCGGATGGTGCTGCTGCCGATGTTCGAGATCACCCATGCCCTGGTCGACGACTGGTACAACCACGCCGTCTCGTTCATCGCCTTCCTGTTCGGCTTCCTGGTGGCCAGGTCGTCCGGGGTGCGGGACCGGCTGATCGCGGCGCGCTGGCCGGCGCTGGGACTGGCGGTGGCGGCATG
This sequence comes from Caulobacter sp., assembly GCA_044239675.1. Lineage (GTDB taxonomy): Bacteria > Pseudomonadota > Alphaproteobacteria > Caulobacterales > Caulobacteraceae > Caulobacter. The sequence continues at coordinate 90,982 of JBIIAX010000012.1, read as the reverse complement.
GGCAGCCTGGGCGACCTATGCCTGGATCTGGCGGGGGGACGACGCCATTCCACCGTTCCTGTTGCGCAAGGCGATGAATCTGGTGTTCAGCGTCGACCAGTGGTGCGCCATCGTGGCGATCCTGGGCTTCGGGGCCAGACACCTGAACCGGGGCGGCCCGGTGCTGACCTGGCTGACCCTGTCGGTCTTCCCCTTCTACATCATCCACCAGACGGTGATCGTGGTGGCCGGCCATTCCCTGGCCAAGGTCGGGCTGCCGCAGGGTGTCGAGGCGCTGGCCCTGATCGGGGTGACGGTGGCCGGCTGTCTGGCGACGAACGAGGTGGTGCGGCGGGTGTGGTTCCTGCGGCCGTTGTTCGGGCTGAAGCCAGAGGCGCGGAGGGTGCGGGCAGAGGGGGTTGGTGAGGCCGTGAGCGGGTAAAAAGCGTTCATCTTCAATACCGAGCGGAGAATAGGGGGCCGACCGTGTGCCCCTTATCGTCGCTCTCCCTCAGGCTGAAGCGGCGCCGTTCGCATAGTCCTGCGTGCCGGCGGTGAAGACCTGGTCTTCCGCGAGGATCGCGTCGATCGGCACGTCGTCGGCTCCGTCGACCGCCGCGTAGATGGGGGCGAAGTCCTGGAGTGTGGCGTCGAGGAGGGACTGAAGGCCGGGGATGACGAAATAGACCTGCTGGAAGTCGTCGATGCGATAGGGGGTGCGCATGGTGCGGACCAGATCGAAGCCCAGCCGGTTGGGGGAGGGGTCTTCCAGCGCGAACAGAGATTCGGCGCGGGAGGAGACGATGCCTGCGCCGTAGATGCGCAGGCCCGCGGGGGTCTCCATCAACCCGAACTCGACCGTGTACCAGTAGAGCCGGGCGAGGTTGTGCAGCCGGCCCAGGCCGAGCGCCCGCTGGCCGCCCTTGCCGTAGGCCTCCATATAGTCGGCGAAGGTCGGGTCGGTGAGCATCGGCACATGGCCGTAGACATCGTGGAAGATGTCCGGCTCCTGCAGGTAGTCCAGCTGGTCCGGCCGGCGGATGAACTGGCCGGCGGGGAAGCGGCGGTTGGCCAGGTGATTGAAGAAGACCTCGTCAGGCACAAGTCCGGGGACGGCGACAACGGACCAGCCTGTCAGCCGGGTCAGCTCGACATTGATCTCTTCAAAGTTGGGGATGCCGCCGCGATGCAGGTTCAGCGCCTGCAGTCCGTGGAGGAATTCATCGCAGGCGCGGCCGGTCAGCATGGCGGCCTGACGTTCATAGAGGACGTCCCAGGTCTGATGCTCCTGGGGCGTGTAGGCGTCCCAGCCCTGGTCGATCGTCCAGTCTGCCCGCGCGCCGGGTGGTGGCGAGCCGGTAAAGCCATCGGCGCTCATGGGCTCAGAATAGGTCCTGGCCCGTGGAAAGTTCAGCCGGATTTCGCAGCTTTTGCCGGGCCGGGCGGAAGGAAGTTGCGTCGCACCTGCCCGTCAGATCCTAATGGGCGACGCGCGGCCGCATGTTGTAGTGGCCATCCTGGAAGCCGTCGAAGATCAGGGCGGTGTGGGGGTGGCCGACCGGCTCGCCACTGTCGTCGGGCAGCAGGTTCTGCTCCGACACATAGGCCACGTAGGTGTTCTGATCGTTCTCCGCCAGCAGGTGGTAGAAGGGCTGATCCTTGCGGGGACGGATGTCCTCGGGGATCGAGTTCCACCATTCTTCGGTGTTGGAAAAGGTCGGATCAACATCGAAAATCACGCCACGAAAGGGAAATATCCTGTGGCGAACGATCTGGCCGATGCCGAATTTGGCGAGCTGTGTGTTCATAGCCAACATAGTGTACGCCCCCAGCCTGACTGAATGCTGAACGTAGTGGTCAGGAACAATCAGGCAAGGGTCATGCCGTGCGGCAAGTGCGTCAGCGCATTCGGCGGCCGTTGGCGACGGTCTGATCGGTTTGAGACAGGGCCGGCGGCGATTTGGGCGGGAATTCATCCGCCGGAAGATTATTCGGCCGACTCGCCGTGCCCCGATCCTAAAAATCGATTCCGAATCAAAGGTTTAGGTTCCCGCCGCCGGAGCCGGTGGGTGGAGGGCGATAGCCTGGGTCTGCTTCCCCGGTTCCCACACGCCCCCATCGCATTCTAAGCTGTGCGAGAAACGAGACGCCGATCCCGGTGTCTGCGCAGACAGGTGACAACCATGTCGGAGGCGCCAAGCGCCCGCGGGCGGCCCGAGGAGGGCCGGCGTGGGCCGGGTGGACCGCCGTGTTACGCGGCGCTCGACCTGGGCACGAACAACTGCCGCCTGCTGGTGGCGACGCCGACGGCCGGAGGATTCCGTGTCGTCGAGGCCTATTCCCGCATCGTGCGGCTGGGCGAGGGGCTGACCCAGACCGGCCGGCTGTCCGAGGCCGCCATGGACCGGGCCCTGGCGGCCCTGACGGTCTGCGCCGAGAAGGTGCGGCGGCGACGTTGCGTGAAGTTCCGCGCCATCGCCACCCAGGCCTGTCGCGGCGCGGAGAACGGTCCGGCCTTCATCGAGCGAGTGGCGACCGAGACCGGCCTGAAGCTGCAGATCATCACGCCGAAGGAAGAGGCCCAGCTTTCGGTGGCCGGGTGTGTCAACCTGCTGGACCGTCAGGCGGACGCGGCCCTGGTGGTCGATGTCGGAGGCGGATCGACGGAGCTGTCCTGGGTCGACCTGAAGGGCGGCGGGCTGGACGCCAAGCCCCGCGAGTTCGCGCCCTGGCGATTGCCGATCAAGGCGTGGATGTCGGTGCCGATCGGGGTGGTCACCTTGGCCGAGCGGTTCCCTGAAGGGGATGTCGCCTCGGAGACCTGGTTCCGGGCGATGGTGGACTCGGTCAAGGCGGTGATCGAGGCCTTTCCCCATGCTGAACCGCTGCGCGACATTTTTCAGGCCGACCGGGCCCATATGGTCGGGACCAGCGGGGCGATCACCAGCCTGGCGGGGCTGCACCTGAACCTGCCCCGCTATGACCGCAACCGGGTAGACGGGATGTGGATGACGCGCGGCGAGTGCGAGGCGGCGGCGGATCGTCTGATCAATCTGACGCCGGCGGAACGGGCGGCCCAGGCCTGTATCGGACCGGACCGGGCCGACCTCGTGCTGGCGGGGGCCGCCATCCTGCAGGCGGTGCAGGAGCTGTGGCCCTGTTCACGGGTGCGGGTGGCGGACAGGGGTCTGCGCGAAGGCATCCTGATGAGCCTGATGAGCGAACAGCAGCCGCGGCGTCGCCGCCGTGGCGGTCGGGGCCGGCGACCTGTAGAAGCCAGCGCATGACCGATGAGCCGCCACCGCCCCGCCGCAAGATGGTCCGCCTGCCGACGGGCGGGCTGGACGCCGGCCGCCACAAGCCGGCGCGGCTGAAGACCGCCTATAAGCGCACCCCTTCGCAGCAGGCCTGGCTGGAGCGGCAGATCAACGATCCCTTCTCGGCCGAGGCGCGGGCCAAGGGCTATCGCAGCCGGGCGGCCTTCAAGCTGAGCGAGATCGACGACAAGCTGAAGCTGATCAAGAAGGGCGTGAAGATCATCGATCTGGGCTGCGCGCCGGGCGGATGGGTTCAGATCGCTCTGGAGCGCGGGGCTGGAACGGTGGTTGGGGTCGATCTGCTGCCGGTTGATCCCCTCAGCCCCGCCCAGCTGGTGCAGATGGACTTCACCGACCCCGCCTGCGGGCCGCTGCTGATCGAACTGCTCGGCGGCCAGCCGGACATCGTGCTGTCGGACATGGCGCCCAATACGGTCGGCCACCGCGAGACCGACCACATCCGCATCGTCGGCCTGATAGAACTGGCCGTGGAGTTCGCGGTGACGGTGCTCAGGCCCGGCGGCTCCTTCATCGCCAAGGCCTTCCAGGGCGGCGAAACTGCGGCGGTCATCGGCCAGTTGAAGCAGCATTTCAGCAAGGTGCAGCACATCAAGCCGAAGGCCAGCCGGGCCGACAGCTCGGAAGTGTTCCTGGCGGCGACGGGGTTCAAGGGCTGAGGGCTTTGGTGTATGACAGTGTCATACAGGAGGCGGACATGCCGCGGATAGACAGGCCAATTTCAGTGACGCTTGGTGTTCACCATCGGCAGAAGGTGGAAACTCGGGTTGCTTCTGGAGAATACGCCTCGGCAAGCGAAGTCATACGCGCCGGTTTGCGGGCGCTGGAGGAGCAGGAGCAGGCCGTCAATGCCTGGCTACGGCTTAAGGTGAGCCGATCCTACGAAGAAGCCGGCGAGGATCTCGAGATGGAGGAGGCTTTCGACGAGGCCGAAGCGCCGCTTCGAACCTGAGCCGAGCCGATGAGCCGAATCTATCGGGTCGTTTTGCGGCCACAGGCCAGGCGCGACCTCGCCGATTTAGGTATCTACATCACCAGGGAAGCAAGCCGGCAGGTCGCCCACCGGTATGTCATGCGCCTCCGCGAAGCCTGCCGGACGCTGCGCGAGTTTCCTGAGCGTGGGACGATGCGACCCGACCTTCTGCCTGGCCTGAGGACAATGGGCTTCGAAGGCCGCGCAACAATCGCCTTTGTCGTCGAAGGCGACACTGTGCGGGTTCTGAATATCTTCTATGGTGGTCGCGATTTCGAAGCGCATCTACGCGACGAGTCTAACCTTCCGGACTGACCGTCCGCCGCGCCGAACCGAGGCTCAAATTCGCCGGCGACCCTTAACCCCGGTTGACTTTGGCCCATGCCTCGACAATACCGCGCTCGCAAAATGGAGAGTCTCATGGAGATTCGCGAAGGGCTTACCTTCGACGATGTTTTGCTCGAACCCGGTCCGTCGGAGGTTATGCCGACCCAGGTTTCAACCGAAACAAGATTGACGCGTGAAATCGGGCTGAACATCCCGCTGGTCTCGGCCGCGATGGATACGGTGACCGAAAGCCGGCTGGCCATCGCCATGGCCCAGGCCGGAGGCATGGGCATCCTGCACCGCAACCTGACGGTCGATGAGCAGGCCGACCAGGTCCGCGAGGTCAAACGCTATGAAAGCGGCATGGTCATCAATCCGGTGACCATCAACCCGACGACGACCCTGGCCGAGATCCTGCAGATCAAGGCTCAGCGGCATATCTCGGGCTTCCCGGTGGTCGAGCCTCTGACCGGCAAGCTAGTCGGCATCCTGACCAACCGGGACGTGCGGTTCGAGAGCGACCCGGCGACCCTGGCCTCGACCCTGATGACCACCGCCGGTCTGGTCACCGTACCGGAAGGCATGGGCCAGGCCGAAGCCCGAAATCTGCTGCGCCAGCACAAGATCGAGCGGCTGATCGTCGTCGACGAAGAGGGCCGGGCCGTCGGGCTGATCACTGTCAAGGACATGGAGAAGGCCCAGGCCTATCCGCTGGCCGCCAAGGACGAGAAGGGCCGGCTTCGCGTCGGCGCCGCCTCGACCGTGGGGGACGCGGGCTTCGAGAGGTCCATGGCCCTGGTGGAGGCCGGAGTGGATGTGGTGATCATCGACACCGCCCACGGCCATTCGGTCCAGGTCAGCCAGGCGGTCGCCCGGCTGAAGCGCGAGACAAACCGGGTGCAGATCGTCGCCGGCAATGTCGCCACCTATGATGGGGCGAGGGCGTTGATCGACGCTGGGGCCGATGCGGTAAAGGTCGGCATCGGGCCCGGCTCCATCTGCACGACGCGGATCGTCGCCGGCGTCGGCGTGCCGCAACTGACCGCCATCGAAGAGGCGGCCCGGGCCGCCCGCGACAGCGGCGTCCCGGTGATCGCCGATGGCGGCATCAAGTCTTCAGGCGACCTGGCCAAGGCCATCGCCGTCGGCGCCTCCAGCGCCATGATGGGGTCGATGTTCGCCGGGACCGACGAGAGCCCAGGCGAGGTGTTCCTCTACCAGGGGCGCACCTACAAGAGCTATCGCGGCATGGGATCTCTGGGGGCCATGGCCCAGGGGAGCGCCGACCGCTATTTCCAGAAGGAAGTCAGCGCTCACAAGCTGGTGCCGGAAGGTATCGAGGGGCAAACCCCCTACAAGGGGCCGATTTCGCCCGTCATTCACCAGCTGGTCGGGGGCCTGAGGGCCGCCATGGGCTATGTGGGAGCAGCGACCATCACCGATCTGCAGGAACGGGCCCGGTTCATCCGGATCACCAACGCCGGCCTTCGCGAAAGCCACGTCCATGACGTGATGATCACCCGGGAGGCCCCGAACTACCAGGGCTCCAACTAGTGCGCGATGGGGGCCGGATCGCGGCGGCCATCCAGGTGCTCGACGACATCGAACTGCGCCACAAGCCGGTTCGGCAGGCTCTGAAGACCTGGAGCGACGGCGCCCGTTACGCAGGGTCCAAAGACCGGGCCTGGGTTTCCGGTCTTGTGCTCGACGTGCTGCGGCGCAGCCGGTCGCTGGCCTTCGGCATGGGGGCGGAGACCAACCGCGCCCGGGCTCTTGGCGCACTGCGCTGGGTCTGGGACTGGGAGCTGGAGCGGATCGCCGAGGCCTGCGCCGACCCGCATGCGCCCGAACCGCTGACCGAAGCCGAGGTCAAGGCGCTGTCGTCCGGGCTGTCGCTGAAGGGCGCCAAGGCCGATGTGCAGGGCGACTATCCCGACTGGATCGAGGCCAGCATGGCCCGCACCTATGGCCAGCACCGCGTGGAGGAGGGGATCGCCTTCGCCCAGCGTGCGCCGGTCGATCTGCGGGTCAACCGGCTGAAGAGCGATTCCTATGAGGTGCTGAAAGCCCTGGAAATGATGGGCGCCGAGCCGGCCGGCATGCTCCCCGACGCGCTGCGGGTGCCCGCCCCGGCGGCGGCCGAGCGGGCGGCGGCGGTGGAAATCCACCCGGCCTTCGCCATGGGCTGGTTCGAGGTCCAGGACCTGGGCAGCCAGATGGCGGCGGCCTGCGCCGGCGATATCAAGAACGCCCAGGTGCTGGACTATTGCGCCGGCGGCGGCGGAAAGACCCTGGCCCTGGCGGCGGCCATGGGGAACACCGGCAAGATCTACGCCTACGATAGCGACGCACGGCGGATGACCGATATCATTCCGCGCGCCACCCGGGCCGGGGTGACAAACCTGGAACTGCGCACCCCGCTCAACAAGGAGCCGCTGAACGGGCTGCAGGAGAGCATGGACCTGGTCTTCGTCGACGCGCCCTGCACCGGCTCCGGCACCTGGCGGCGCCACCCCGACGCCAAATGGCGGTTAATGCCCGACGCCCTGCAGCGACGCCTCAACGAACAGCGCAAGGTGCTTGATCAGGCGAGCGTTTTTGTCAAACCCGGCGGCCGTCTGGTCTATGTGACCTGCTCGATCTTCGCCGAGGAGAACGAAGACCAGGTCGCGGCCTTCGTCGCCCGGGCCGGGAACTTCAAGGTTCGCCGGCTGGAGGTTTTCCCCGAGTTTCTGACGCCGCAGGGCTACCTGCGCCTGACCCCCCGCACGGCCGGCACGGACGGCTTCTTTGCGGCCCTTCTGGAACGAAAGCCATGACGACCCACCAGTCCGTTCTCATCGTCGATTTCGGCAGCCAGGTGACCCAGCTCATCGCCCGCCGGGTTCGCGAGAGCGGCGTCTATTGCGAGATCCATCCGTTCGACAAGGTCGAGGCCATCCTAGAGGACTTCGCGCCGGCGGCGGTGATCCTGTCCGGCGGGCCGGCCAGCGCCCATGAGGACGAGACGCCTCGCGCCTCGCAACGGCTGTTCGAGCTGGGCGTGCCGGTGCTGGGCATCTGCTATGGCGAAATGACCATGTGCGCCCAGCTGGGCGGCAGCGTCGAGAGCGGCCACACCCGCGAGTTCGGCCGAGCCGAGATCGAGATTCAGCGGAGCTCGGACCTGCTGGAAGGCCTGGGCGAGATCGGCGACCACGAGACGGTGTGGATGAGCCATGGCGACAAGATCACCGCCATCCCGCCGGGCTTCGAGGTGCTGGCCACCTCGCCAGGATCGCCCTTCGCGGTGATCGCCGATCCGGCGCGGCGGTTCTACGGCGTGCAGTTCCACCCGGAGGTCGCCCACACCCCACGCGGCGCCACCCTGATCCGCAACTTCACCCACCGGATCGCCGGCCTGACCGGCGACTGGACCATGGCGGCGTTCAAGGACGAGGCGGTCGCCCGCATCCGGCAGCAGGTCGGCAAGGGCCGGGTGATCTGTGGCCTGTCGGGCGGGGTCGACAGCTCGGTCGCGGCCGTGCTGATCCACGAAGCCATCGGCGACCAGCTGACCTGCGTCTATGTCGATACCGGCCTGATGCGGTCGGGCGAGAGCGATCAGGTGGTCTCACTGTTCAGAAACCACTACAATATTCCGCTGATCCACGTTGATGCATCGAAGGAATTTCTTGGCGGTCTAGCGGGCGTCTCTGACCCCGAGACCAAGCGCAAGATCATCGGCAAGCTGTTCATCGACGTCTTCGACAAGGAGAGCGCCAAGATCGAGGGCGCCGAATTCCTGGCTCAAGGCACCCTCTATCCGGACGTCGTCGAAAGCGTCTCGGCGCGAGGCGGTCCCAGCGCGGTCATCAAGAGCCACCACAATGTCGGCGGCCTGCCCGACTACATGAAGCTCAAGCTGGTCGAGCCCCTGCGCGAGCTGTTCAAGGACGAGGTGCGGGTGCTGGGCGTCGAGCTTGGCCTGCATCCGGACTTCGTCGGCCGCCATCCCTTCCCGGGGCCGGGCCTGGCCATTCGCATTCCGGGCGAGATCACGCCGGAGAGGGTCACCGTCCTGCAGCAGGCCGACGCCATCTATCTGGAGGAAATCCGCAAGGCCGGCCTCTACGACAAGATCTGGCAGGCCTTCGCCGTCCTGCTGCCGGTGAAGACGGTTGGGGTGATGGGCGACGCCCGCACCTATGAAAACGTCCTGGCCCTCCGCGCGGTCACCTCCACCGACGGCATGACCGCCGACTTCTTCGAATTTCCCTGGGACGTCCTGGGCAAGACCGCCACCCGGATCATCAACGAGGTGCGCGGCGTCAACCGCGTTGTCTACGACGTGACCTCGAAGCCGCCGGGGACGATCGAGTGGGAGTGAGGGGAAGGCGTCACCGCCCTTCCCGCGGAAATGTCGCCGGCCTTGGCGGCTGGCGGCTCCTATCGATGCTCGACAACGCCTGTGCCCCCGGTCTCTGCGAGCCGCCGTCCAGCGGGCGAGGCCCTACAGCGGGGTCAGCTTCAGGAGGCGGCCGGCGGAGCCATCCTCCAGCAGCCAGATGGCGCCGTCCGGACCCTGTTCGACCTCGCGAATGCGGGCGTCCGTGGCGTAACGGGCCTTTTCCCGGGCGCCGTCCGGCGTCACCCGCACCCGGATAAGCACCTGGCCCGCCAAGGCGCCCAGGAAGGCGTCGCCTCTGAAGGCCGGGAACATCGAGCCGGTGTAGAAGATCATGCCGGCCGGCGCGAGCGAGGGGTTCCACCAGACTTCCGGGGCGTTGAACTGAGGCTGGGTGTGGTGGTTCGGGATGGTGTCCTGGCCAGGCGGATCGCCATAGTTTGTGCCGTTGGATACGATCGGCCAGCCGTAGTTGTCGCCGACTTCGACCAGGTTCAGTTCGTCGCCGCCCTGGGGCCCGTTCTCATGCACCCAAAGCCGCCCGGCCGGGTCGAACGCCAAACCCAGCGGATTGCGGTGGCCGAAGGTCCAGACGTAGGCCGCGGCCGGTTCGGAGAAGAACGGGTTGGACGCGATCGGCTGGCCGGTCGCCGACATGTGCAGCACCTTGCCCTTGACGGAGCTCAGGCTCTGGGCCGGATCCCCCATTTGTCGTTCGCCGGAGCTGACGAACAGGGTCTTGTCGGGCGCGAAGGCGAGCCTGCCGGCCATGTGCCCATTGCCCCGACCGACCGGGGCTGGATCACTGAAGATGACCTGAAAGTCCTTGAGCCGATCGTTGGTCAGTCGGCCCCGCCCCACGGCCAGTCCACTGGTGTTCCCGTTTCCGGGCTGGGCGAAGCTGAGATAGACGAGGCGGTTGGTCGCGAAGTCGGGATCGAGGGCGACGTCCAGCAGACCGTTCTGGCCACTGTAGGCGACCGCCGGCACGCCGGGGATGGGGTCCGAGACCTGACCATCCAGACCGACGATCCGCAACTGCCCCGACTTCTGGGTGACCAGCAGACGCCCGTCCGGCAGGAAAGCCAGCGCCCAGGGATTGCTCAGGGCGGCCACTGAGGTGACCTGGAACGCGTCGCCGACGGGCACGGTGGCGGCCTTGCCTCGGCCAGGATCGGCATTGGCGCCCAGGTCGACGGCCGGGTGCGCGCCCGGGGCGGCGCCCGGAGCCGCGAGGGCCAGGAATACCAATGATAACAAAGCTGATCGCAGCATGGCTGTTCCCTCCGATGCCGGCCGAGGCTGGCATGCCCCCTAACTTCAAGAAAGCAGCTTTCGACTTATCGGATGCAAAAATATTGCGGCGCGTGGGCTTGCCCAGGGGCGATGAACTGCGCGATGTTGGCATTTAGGGGCATCGTCATTGTTGGACGGGCGCCTTCATACCGATGAGGCGGCGTTGACCGACGAGATTACCATCACCGGTGTCGTCACTGACGAAGGGGTCGAATGCCCGGCTGTCCGGACCGACGCCGGAGACCTTTTTACTCTGGTTGGCCTGAGCCCTCCCCCGAAGACTGGCGATCGGGTTGAAATCACCGGCACGCCCATGGCGTTTTCCACCTGCCAGCAGGGGGTGACGATCAAGGTGCGCGAAATGACCCCCGTCGCGAACCCGGCGACGTAGACCCAAAAAATCAATCTCCCCCCGAGTGTCTGATCTCAACGTCGGACAGCGCAAAGTCGAGTACCAGAGAGGAACATCCAATGCCCTTTTCAAACCAGGATCAGGACGTGTTCCTGAACGGTCTTTCACAGCCTGCCGGCAACGGATCCGACCAGGATCCGGCCTTGTCCCTGCGATATCTCGCGGTCTCGCAATCGGCGCTGATCGATACCGTGGCGGTGACGGCGCGGCCCGTTGGCAGCCCGACCGTGGCGGTCCGGCGCCAAGACGCGCCGGCTTTCCAATCTCATTCTATCCCGGCCGTGGCCCCGGCGACCAGCACGGCGCCCTTCGTCCCGGCGGACGTAGTGGTTCTGGCCCCCGACCTACCGTCGGACGACCTTTTCGATGACCAGTACCACCTGCGCAATACCGCCGAGGGCGAGTTCGACCTTGGCCTGTTCCGCGGCGACACCTCGGTCTGGGACGACTACACGGGCGCCGGCATCCATGTCGGCATCATCGATGACGGCATTGACTACAATCACAGCGATCTCAACGACAACTACGACGCCTCGCGGCACGCTGTCGTCGGCGGCCAGCCTGTCGACGGCAGGCATCCGACCAACGGCGACGCCCATGGCACCTCGGTCGCCGGGATCATCGCCGCCGAACGCAATGGCGTAGGCACGGTCGGCATCGCCTATGACGCCGGCATTACCATGATGGCGGCCATCAGCGGTTCACCCGCCCTGACCATCGAGGCTGCGTTCGGCAACTACGCGCAGTTCGATGTCATCAACAATTCCTGGGGCTACACCAGCCCCTGGTACGATTCAGAGTTCAACGGCGCCCAGGCCGAAGCCAATGCCCTGTTGCAGGAAATGGTCGAGCTTGGTCGCGATGGCCTGGGCACGATCTTCGTGAAGTCGGCCGGCAACGGCCGGGACGGCAACGACAACGCCAATTTCTCGTTCACCAACTCACACTTCGGTTCGGTGACGGTCGCGGCCGTGCTGCGGGACGGAACGGTCAGCTACTATTCCACCGAAGGGGCCAACCTGCTGGTCAGCGCCTTCGGCGGGCCGGTCCCCGGCGACATCGTCACCACCGACCGCCGCGGCGGCAAGGGTTATGACAACTCCGACTACACCGACAGCTTCAACGGAACCTCGGCGGCCGGCCCGATGGTCGCCGGCATCTGCGCGCTGATCCTGGAAGCCAATCCCGAGCTCGGCTATCGGGACGTGATGCAGATTCTGGCCGCCACCGCCCGCCACACCGGGACGGCCATCGGCGATGCGCCGACCGGCGACGAAAACTACAACTGGGAGATCAACGGCGCCACCAACTGGAATGGCGGCGGCATGCACTTCTCCGAGGACTATGGCTTTGGCCTCGTCGACGCACTCGCCGCCGTCCGCCTTGCCGAAACCTGGAGCCAGCAGAATACCGCCGCCAACCTGACCGAGCTGGGCGACATTTCGAACGATTTCACCGGCCCGGTCGACATCGTCGACAACGGCTCGGTCAGCGTGAACTTCACCGTCGCGGCAGGCGTCACGGTGGAACAGGTGGCCATCAGCCTCGGCATGACCCACAGTTACACCGGCGACCTGAGGATCACCCTGACATCTCCGGACGGAACGGTCAGTGAACTGCTCCACAACAACGGCGGCAGCACGAATATTCCGAACAACGGCGGCCTCGACATTTCCCTTTCCAGCAACATGTTCCGCGGCGAGGATTCCGGCGGCGTCTGGACGTTGACCATTTCCGACACGGGCAACGACGATCAGGGCTCGCTGAGCCGCGTGGAGTTCAGCGTCAAGGGCCAGACCAGTGACGCGGACGTCTACATCTTCACGGAGGAGTATTCGGACCTGGGAACCGGCGCCCGGCTTGTGATCGGCGATACCGACGGCGGAATCGACGAGATCAACGCCTCCGCGGTGTTCACCGCCAGCGTGATCAACCTGACCAGCGGCGAAAACTCATCGATCGACGGCGTGACCTGCACGATCGACGGGTCCATCGAGAACGCGGTGGGCGGCGACGGTCATGACACTCTGATCGGCAACAACGACGCCAACATTCTGTCCGGAATGCGCGGCGGAGACTCCCTGAGCGGCGGACGCGGGGCCGACACGCTGATCGGCGGGGCGGCGGCCGATATCCTTAAGGGCGGCAAGGGCGACGACATCTTCGTCTTCGTCGATGTCAGCGACTCGGTGTCCTCGGCGCGGGACCAGATCAAGGACTTCAAGGGCGGCGACATCATCGATCTGTCGCTGATCGATGCTGATGTCGGGGTGGAAGGGCGTCAGGCCTTCACCCAGGTCGCGTCGTTCACCGGCGACGCAGGACAGTTGGTCCTCAGCTTCAACGCCGGGTCCAACACGACGACCCTGGCGGCGGACATCAACGGCGACGGCATCTCCGATTTCGAAGTGCGGCTGAAGGGCGAGCACCTCGATTCCTCGACCTGGCTGCTCTAGACCGAGCAGACATCCGCGCTGGGCGGTGGCGGTCGATCAATCGGGATCGATCGCCACCGTTGGACATTGGGGCGCTGCCGGCTACCCGCCCAAGCCTCCTTTGCCACCCTGCGGCGACCTTGAACGCAGCGGCCCCTCGGGGTCCTCTACGCCAGAGCGGAGCGGGAGCGACTGCATGAGCGGCAAACAGCCCGGAACCCCGGCCAGCGACAGCAATGCCCCTCGCCCGGAGCGACCGTCCGAAGCCTCACCTAAACTGCTCAGCGGCGGAAATCCGCAGATCGCCAAAGGCTATGGCGACGCTCCGGTCCAGGCCTATATCGCCGCCATGCCGGGCTGGAAGTCCGGTGTAGGCCGGCGGCTGGACGCCCTGATCGAGCGGACGGTTCCCGGGGTTCGCAAGGCGGTGAAGTGGAACTCGCCGCTGTACGGGCGCGGGGAGGAGGGCTGGTTCCTCGGGGTCCACTGCATGACACGGTACGTGAAGGTGGCCTTCTTTCGCGGATCGGCGCTTACCCCGATGCCGCCTGGGCCGTCGAAAAGCCCGGATACCCGCTACCTCGATATCCGCGAGGACGACCTGTTCGACGAGGCGCAGGTGGCGAGCTGGATCCGGCAGGCTTCGGCTCTGCCCGGCTGGGTCATGTAGCCCAGCCGGGCCGTCATCAGGCCGTGTCTATGCCGGCACGGCGGCGGCCGGCGCGCGGCGGATCCACGGGTCGCCCGGCTTACGGACGTAGTTGGCGAAGACGTAGCGCCAGGGGATGGCGAACGGGATGATGACCACCATGCCGACCTCGAACGCGGTCTCCGCGGTGGCGGCGTCCATCTGGCCCCCGGCCCAGAGCGGCAGGGCGACCTTCAGCAGCCAGATCGCCTTCCAGGCCATCTCCCACATCAGCAGGGGCAGCATCTGCAAGGGGTAGCGCAGGGCGAGCACGCTGAGGGCGGAGAAGCTGCCCAGCATACAGACCACCAGGCCGCGTTGCAGCTCCCAGGTCCTGGCCGGATCGAGGATCATTTGCCAGACCTGGAAGCCCAGGGCGACAGCGATCAACAGATAGAGGGCGCGCAGGATGTAGAGGCGGAGGAGGGAGACTTCGGTCATGGCTGAATCCTTTCTGGAGTGGGGATCTGGCGTGGCGACCACGGGGCAGTGGCCGGGCCTGGGGGGTGAAGCGCTATTCGACCTGTTTGAGGACCTGCTCGACGCGGGCCGTGGTGGCGGCCAGGGCGGCGAGGTCTGACTGGATGGCCGCGAGGGCCTGCAGGGTCCTGTCCTGGGTGGCGGCGGCGGTCTCGGCGATGGCGCGCCAGTTGGCTTCGCTGGCGATCCGGGCGCGGGCGGAGACGGCGGCCGACAGGTATTTCATCCCGAAGATCAGCAGGATGGCGCCGATAGGGATCGACAGGGTGGTGAGAAAGACGGCGGTGGACATGGCTGTTCCTGTTTCAGTCGGGGTTTTTAGTCCGGTTCGGAGAGGGAGGCGGCCGCCGCGACCAGGGCGGCGGGGGTGAGGCGCAGGTCGAAATCGGCGATCTGAAAATAGTTGAGGGCCTTGCCGTCGCTGGACAGCTCCAGCTGGCTGGTGACCAGGCCGGCCTCCTCCAGCTTGCCGAGGTGCAGGTGGAGCAGGGGCCGGCTGATGCCGACCTCGCGGGCCAGGCGGCTGACGTAGTTTCGCCCATGGGCCGTGAGGGCCGCCATGACCCGCAGGCGATGCGGATTGGCCAGCGCCGCCAGCATGGCCAGCAGGCGGTCTCCATTGGGCAAGGGCGTTGGTGTCTCTGTCATGTGTAAGAAAATACTGACACATGACAGAGCAATGTCAAGCGGGCTGAGCAGCCTGCTCGCCGCGACTTGGCGTCTGAGCAGGAAGTTGAAGGATTTTCAGGGGTTTGAGGGGAAGCACACCAGGCCATGAATCCGCGCCGATTGCATCGAGCAGGCTCGGAGCGCCCGTGGCGGATGCCGGCGTCTGGCTGGAGTTCCACCCCCGGCGAGCGACCGAAGCCTGAAGGTGAACCGGCGCCGACCGCTCGTCTACCGACCCAGACGGGTCTGTCGGTACTCGCCCGGTGACAGGCCCGTCGCATTGCGGAAGGCGAAACAGAAGCTGGTCACGGACTGGAAGCCGACGGCGAATGCGACCGACTTGATGGCCTTGCCCGCCAGCAGCAGGCGCTTGGCCCGGTCCAACCGAACCTCGGCCACATGCTTGCCGATCGATACCCCGCGCGCGGCGCGAAAGCTGCGGGCAAGCTGGCGCACGGAAAGGTCGCAGAGGGCGGCCAGCTCCGAAAGGGTTGGCGGGCTGTCGGAGGCGTCGAGCCGCTCGTCAATCAGGCGAAGCCGCCAGGGCGCCAGGCCATGGGCCCCGGACAGGCCGGCGGTCTCCCCATAGTACCGCTCCAGTTCCACCGCGATCTGGACGCCAATCGCCTCCGCCAGCACCTCGCTGGCGAAGCCTGGCCTGCGCGCCTCCTGACCCAGCCGCTGCAACAGATGCTTGATCCGGTGGCTGGAGACATCGAGGCTGGCCTCGATCCGCGATCGGGTGAATGCCCCCTCGCCGGAGCCCCACCGCCGCACGCCGTCGGCGCGCAGCCGGCAGAGCAGCAGTCGTTCGCGTCCGATGCCGCTGCGGGCGCGGAGGGTCTCTCCCGGCGGAAGTAGGAAGAGCCTGCCCGGCGCCTCGAAGCGATGACTCGGCCAGTGGTCCGTGTAGCAGAGGCGGCCGGTCAGGGAGCGGGGACCCAGGCAGAGGTCGAGCCGGTAGACGTCCGGCTCCCGCAGGTCAGCCTCCAGCTCACAGCCGACGTCCAGGCTGGCAAGCTGGACATCGACGGTCGAAGTGGCCAACCGGGCCGCCACTTCGAAAACCGGCGCGGAGGAATTGGAGGCGCTGCGGATCATCTGCCGTCCACTCTACAGCTCCTGGAGCCTGCTCCCCGGCCAGGAGAAAAATATCGCGACGGCGCGGCGGTCGAAGTTACCGAGGGCCAGGCGACGCTTTTTCCACCTGACGTCACAAATCCCACTCGGGCGGCAATTGCTGACCGAGGGGCGCCGGGCTCATACCCTCTTGGCGAGGGGCTGATGCGAAGGCCGGCGTCGATCCGCAGGGGCCCCGCGCCAAGGTGGAGGATGGTCAAATGTTACCGCAAGCCGCCGTGCAAGCCTTCAGCCTGGCCGGCAAGATAGCGCTGGTCACCGGCGGCGCGAGCGGCATCGGTGTCGGTATCGTCACCATGCTGGCGCGGGCCGGGGCGACGGTGATCATCGCCGATCGGATGAAGGCCGCCGCCGCGGCCCTGGCCTCCCGACTTGTCGAAGACGGCTATCAGGCCGGCAGCGTCCATGTCGACCTGGCCGACGAAGCCTCGATCGTGCGGGCCTGCCAGGACGTCCGCGCCCGGTTTGGCGCTCCCTGGATCCTGGTCAACAACGCCGGCATCCAGGATCGCCAACTGCTGCTCGACGGCACAGCCGAGGAGTGGGACCGAATGAACGCGGTGAATGGGCGGGCGCCGTTTCTGCTGACCCGCGAACTGGGCCGGGCCATGGTCGAGCGGGGCGAGGGCGGCCGGATCATCAATGTCGCCACGGCCGGCCTGCGCGGTTCGGTGGTCAAGGGACTGGCCGCTTATGTCGCCTCCAAGGGGTCTCTGGAGGCGTTGAGCCGGATCAGCGCCTTCGAGCTGGCCGAGCATGGAATCACGGTGAACACCGTCCTTCCGGGCGCCGTGGCCACGCCGGGCGCCATAAACGCCAAGGGACCGGCGGCCGACGGTCCGGCCCGGCGGGCCCTGCCGCTCGGTCGCATCTGCGACCCGGCCGATATCGCCGCCGCCGTCTATTTCTTCGCCACCCCCGCCGCCCGCTACATCACCAACCAGGTCGTCGCCGTCGATGCCGGGTTTTCCGTGACCTGAAATGACCAGACTGGGTATCGAGACCATCAGCGTCTTCGGCCTGCCGCCGGTCGCCTTCGTCACCCTGGCGGCGGACCTCGGCTGCCAGCACATCTCCACGGGCCTGACCAGCTACGACTTTGGAATCCACGATTATCATTCCTTCTCCCTGCGCGAGGATGCGGCGCTGCGCCGGGAGATGAAGGCTGTCATGCGTGATCGGGGTGTCAGCATTTCCCTCGGCGAGGGGCTGAACATCCGGCCGGGCGTGAGCGCCAGGGACCATGAGGCCGATCTGGACGTCCTTTGCGAACTGGGCGCGGAGGTGATCAACACCGTCAGCCTGGACCCGGACCTGGGCCGAACCTTCGATGAGTTGGCGGCGATGGCGGAATTGGTCGGCGAGCGGGGACGGCGGACGACCATCGAACTTGTCCCCGGCCTGACGGTGGGCGACCTGCCCACCGCGCTGGCCGCCGTGCGCCACGCCGGCAGGCAGGATTTTCGCCTGTTGATCGACACCATGCATTTAGTCCGGTCAGGCGGCTCGGTCGCCGATATCGCGGCGCTCGACCCCGAGCTGATCGGCTATGTGCAGCTCTGCGACGCGCCGCTCAAGCCGCGCTTTGACAGCTATTTCGAGGAATCGATGTTCGAGCGGATGGCGCCGGGCGAGGGTGAGCTGGGCCTGGCGCAGCTGCTCGCCGTGCTTCCCGCCGACCGTGTCTACGGCCTCGAACTGCCCCTGCGCAGCGAGGCGAAAGCCGGCGTCGGCCCGCACGAGCGGCTCGGCAAGTGTGTGGCGGCGGCGCGCCGGCTGCTGGCCGAAGCCCAAGGGGACATCGCCCGGTGACCAATCAAGACGGCCGTGGGCGCCAGCGCATGCGCCATCGGAGCGACGGTCTGCGCGGTTTTTAGGCGCCTGATCGTGGCGCCCTGACGGTCCGGCCATGCGGGTCAGTCAAAAAGGAGAGCCGGGGATAGGCCAGAGCCATGCGTGTTCTTGTGATCGATCCCGACCCCGCCCGGGCGACCCTCGTTGCGGAGGGACTGGCGGGCATCGATCCGCTCGAGGTCCGGCAGTCGGCCATATTCGACGCCGCCGAGGCCGCTTCCTTCGGGCCGGACGTCATCGTCGTCGCCTGCGACAGCCCGGACCGCGACACTCTGGAGAGCCTGCGCGACGCCACCGCGGCCAACCCCAGGCCGATCGTGATGTTCGCCGACCGCTCGGAGCCGGGCCATGCGGAACAGGCGGTCCGGGCCGGGGTCGCGGCCTATGTGGTCGACGGCCTGTCGCCGGCGCGGGTGCGGCCGATCCTGGACGTGGCCATGACCCGCTTTTCGCTGATGCAGCAGCTGCGCGGCGACCTGGCCAAGGCCAAGGCGGACCTCGAGTCGCGCAAGACAGTCGAGCGGGCCAAGGGATTGTTGATGAAGGAGCGGGGGCTGGATGAGGCGGCCGCCTACAGCCTGCTGCGCAAACTGGCCATGGATAAGGGCCGCCCGATCGGCGCCGTGGCCGCGGACCTGCTTGCCTTCGCCGGCATACTGAAGGGGGACAGGTCATGACGGCTCTGACGCTGGGGTTCATCCCCCTGACCGACTGTGCGCCGCTGGTGGTCGCCCTGGACCAGGGTTTCTTCGCCGATGAGGGCCTGGAGGTCTCGCTCAGCCGGGAAGCCTCCTGGGCCAGCATCCGCGACAAGGTGGCGGTCGGCGCCCTGGACGGCGCCCATATGCTGGGTCCGATGCCCCTGGCGGCCAGCCTGGATACGGCCAGTGTGGCCGCCCCCCCGACGATTGTGCCGATGGCGCTCAATTCCGGCGGCAGCGCTATCACCGTCTCGACCGCCCTCGCGGCGGCCCTTGCCGCGATCGACGCCGAGGGTATGGCGGCCAGTCCCCGAACCGCGCGACCGATGCATCGGTTGATCAAGGACCGCGCCAGCCGGGGTGAATCGCCGCTGACCTTCGCGGTGGTGTTTCCCTATTCGGTGCACAACTACCAGCTCCGCTACTGGCTGGCCGAAGCCGGGATCGATCCGGACCGGGATGTCAGGATCGTCGTCGTGCCGCCGCCGCGCATGGCCGAGCGGCTGAAATCGGGCGAAATCGACGGCTTCTGCGTTGGCGCGCCGTGGAACGCCCTGTCCGTGCTCGAAGGCGCCGGGGAGATCCTCATCCGGTCGTCGCAATTCTGGAGCGGCGCGCCTGACAAGGTGTTCGGTGTCGGCGCCGCCTGGGCCGAGCGGGAGCCGGACCGGCTGCAGGCGGTTTTGCGCGCCCTGCTGCGAGCCTCGGTCTGGGCCGACGCCAGCGAGAACCGGCCGGAGCTGGCTTCCCTGCTGGCGGCGCCGCAGTTTGTCGGCGTTTCGGAAGCCGCCATCGCCGCCTCTTTGGACCAGCCGGGCGGCGGGCCAACCGTTGACCACATCGCCTTCCATCGCAACGCGGCGAGCTTTCCTTGGCGCAGCCACGCGGTGTGGTTCCTGTCGCAGATGCAGCGCTGGGGGCAGATCGGAGCGGACGTCGATGTCCAGGCCCTGGCCAGGACCGTCTATCGGCCGGACATCTACCGGCAGGCCGCGGCGAGCCTGGCGCTGCCGTCCCCGCTGATCGACGAGAAGATCGAGGGCGCTCACGACCACCCTTGGACGCTCGATGCGGCGACCGGAGCCATCCTCATGACGGCGGATGTCTTCTTCGACGGCAAGCGCTTCGACCCCGCCCAGCCACTGGCCTATGCCGAGTCGTTCGCGGTCAAACGCTCCAACCCGCCCGAATTCTAGTCGTCCGCCCACTGCGGCCTGTACGCCGATTGTGCATCTGCGAGATAGAATCGTCCGTTGACCCACGCTGCCGCCGTCGCGGTTGCGAGATGGGGGCCGTCCAGTCCTAGTGCCGACGACAGGCGGGACAACGACGTTCCGTCAGGCCCAAGCATGGGCCGCCGGCGGTGTTCGCACCGACGGATTTCTGAAATCGGACAATGGCGTCCGGGACGGGGTTGATACCCCGCCCGGGCGTTTTTTTGTGCCTGAAGGGGACCGGGGCATGGCGAAGACAAGGATGATTTTGGTGACGGGGGCCGCGATGGCGGCCCTGCTCACGGCAGGCGGGGCCTGGGCGCAGACAGCGCCTCCGCCCACCGCAACGGAGGCCCTGGCGGTCTCCGACGGCGCCGCGGACGCTGCGCCTGTCCCAGAAGAGGCTGAGGCCGAGGAACCCGCGCCCGAAGCGGCGCCTGCGGAACCCGCGCCGCCGCCCCCGACCGTCAGCGAGGCCATCGGCGGCGGCAAGCTGATCCTGGAATCCCGCGCCCGCTACGAGACGGTCGAGCAGGATGGCCTGGCCAACACCGCCGAGGCGTTCACTGTTCGAACCCGCCTGGGGTGGGAGACCGGCGCCTGGCATGACGTCAAGGGGCTGATCGAGTTCGAGGATGTCCGTCAGGCCGGCGCCGAGGACTACAACGTTCAGGTTCCCGGCGTTGCGCCCAGCCTCAACGGCAAACCCAGCTATCCCATCGTCAACGACCCCGACGTCACCGAGCTCAACCGCCTGCAGCTGACCTGGAGCCCGAGCAGCGATATTCAGCTGACTCTCGGCCGCCAGCGCATCCTGCTCGACGACCAGCGCTTCGTCGGCAATGTCGGCTGGCGGCAGGACGAACAGACCTTCGACGCCGCGCGGATCGACGCCGCCTTGGGCAGGCTGAAGGGCACCTATGTCTATGTCTCCCACGTCAATCGCATTCTCGGCGAGATGCGCGACTGGGACTCGGACAGCCAACTGCTCAACGTCACCTGGTCGGTCGCCGAGCCGCTGAAGCTGCAGGGGTTCGTCTATGCCCTGGACTTCGACAACAGTCCGGCCAACTCCAACATCACCGTCGGCGGCAAGGCCTCGGGCAAGACCTGGCTGAGCCTGATCCAACTGGCCTACAACGCCACCTACGCCCGCCAGAGCGACTATCGCGGCGCCACCCCCGCCTATGAGCTCGACTATGTCGGGGGCGACGTCTCCGCCACCTTCGACATCTACACAGTCAAGGCCTCCTACGAGGTGCTGGAAGGCGACGGGGTGCGCGGGTTCACCACGCCCCTGGCCACCGTCCACGCCTTCCAGGGCTGGGCCGACGCCTGGGTCGCTCCGGGCGGCAACAAGGGGTTCCGCGACGGCCTCAAGGACTTCAACCTGACCGCGGTGTTCCGGCCCCGCTTCAAGTTCACCTATCTGTTCAACACCGAGTTCACCGTCCGCTACCACGACTTCGACGACGAGCGGACCGGGGCCGACCTGGCCTCCGAATGGGACCTGCAGGCGACGGCGGCGATCACCCCCAAGCTCAGCCTGCTGATCAAATACGCCGACTTCGACCGCGAAGAGACCGTGCCGCTCGGCACGGCGCTCCCGCCGGCCTCGCGAACCAAGGCCTGGATCAGCCTCGAATACCGGTTCTGAGCAAGAACCCGGCCTCGACTTCAAGGAGATCATCCCCATGACCAAAGACAGCAAAATCCTCCTGACCCGCCGCGGCGCCCTGACCGGAGCCGCCGCTACCCTGGCCGCGGTTCACGCCGCCTTCCCCGGCGGGGCCTTCGCCGCCGGTCCTGGCCCGGAAGTCAGCAAGGCCCGGCTGGGCTTCATCGCCCTGACCGACTCCTCGCCGCTGATCATCGCCAAGGAGCGCGGCCTGTTCACCAAATACGGCATGCCCGACGTCGAGGTGCTGAAACAGGCCTCCTGGGCGGCTACCCGCGACAACCTGGTGCTCGGATCCGGCGGCGGCGGCATAGACGGCGCCCACATCCTGTCGCCCATGCCCTATCTGATGACCACCGGCGCGATCACCGGCGGCCGCCTGGTGCCGATGAATATCCTCGCCCGGCTGAACCTCAACGGCCAGGCCATCTCGGTCGGCAATGACATGAAGGCGGTCAAGGTCGGGCTGGACAGCGCCGGGGCCAGGGCCAAGTTCGCCCAGCTGAAATCCGCCGGCAACACCGCCAAGGTGGCCATGACCTTCCGGGGCGGCACCCATGACCTGTGGGTCCGCTACTGGCTGGCGGCCGGCGGCATCAATCCCGAGACCGACGTCTCGACCATCGTCATCCCACCGCCCCAGATGGTCGCCAACATGAAGGCCGGCACCCAAGACGTCTTCTGTGTCGGCGAGCCCTGGAACGGCCAGCTGGTCAACCAGAAGGTCGGCTACACCGCCTGCACCACCAGCGAAATCTGGAAGGACCATCCGGAGAAGTGCCTGGGCATGCGGGCCGACTGGGTGGCCAAATACCCCCGCGCCGCCAAGGCCATCACCATGGCCATCATGGAAGCCCAGATGTGGTGCGACAAGATGAGCAACCGCCCGGCCATGTGTTCGGTGGTCTCGGGCCGGCAATACATCAACGTACCGATCGGCGATATCCTGCCCCGCTTGCAAGGCTCCATCGCCTACGGGGACGGCCGGGTGGTCAAGGGCTCGCCCCACTATATGAAGTTCTGGGCCAACGACGCCTCCTTCCCCTTCAAGTCGCATGACCTGTGGTTCCTCACCGAGGATGTCCGTTGGGGCGTTCTGCCGGCCAAGACCAACAAACAGGCCCTGGTCGCCAAGGTGAACCGCGCCGACATCTGGCGGGCGGCCGCCAAGGACCTGGGCGTTCCCGCCCCGGCTTCCGACAGCCGCGGCGTCGAGCGCTTCTTCGACGGCAAGGTTTTCGATCCCGCCAATCCGTCGGCCTATCTGGCCAGCCAGCCGATCAAGAAGCTGGTCTGAGCCCCGTCCTGGAGACTGCCATGAGCGTTCCCGCCCCAAAGTTCGAGACCGTGCGACAGGTCCCGGCGCCATCAGACCTGCAGGTTCCGTCAGCCGCCCCGGCCGACGCCCAGCCATCCGCGTCGCCCCGCAAGGGCGGCGCGGGCCTGCGGCGGCTTGGCGAGGCGCTGCGCGAGGTCGCCCGCCAGGTCGTCCCGCCATTGCTGGTGCTGGCGGTCCTGGGCCTGGTCTGGGAACTGCTGATGGTCGGACAGACTGGCGGTCTGCCCGCGCCTTCGACGATCTGGAGGGACTCGAAGGAATTGATCCTCGATCCCTTCTTCGACCGGGGCGGGGTCGACAAGGGGTTGTTCTGGCATGTCATGACCAGTCTCAGTCGCGTTGGCGTCGGCTTCACACTCGCCGCCGTGGTTGGGGTGGGGCTGGGGGTCCTGGTCGGGGTCAATCTCTGGGCCCACCGGGGGCTGGACCCGATCTTCCAGGTGCTGCGGACCGTGCCGCCGCTGGCCTGGCTGCCGATCAGTCTGGCGGCCTTCCGCGAGGCCCAGCCCTCGGCCCTGTTCGTCATCTTCATCACCGCCATCTGGCCGATCGTCATCAATACGGCGGCCGGGGTTCGCAACCTGCCGGCGGACTACGTCAACGTCTCGCGGGTCCTGCGTCTGTCGCCGCTGGAGTTCTTCTTCAAGATCCTGCTGCCGGCCACCACCCCGCACGTCTTCACCGGCCTGCGGATCGGCATAGGCATGAGCTGGCTGGCCATCGTCGCCTCGGAAATGCTGCTCGGCGGCGTCGGCGTCGGCTTCTTCATCTGGGACCAGTACAACGCGTCCCGCATCTCAGACATCGTTGTCGCCCTGCTCTGGGTGGGACTGACTGGCTATCTGCTCGACCGCATGGTCGCGCTGCTCGGCCGGTTCATCTCACGCGGCTCGGCAAGCTAGGGAGCCCGACATGAACACCCACGACAGAACCCTCAAGGCCTATCTCTCCATTGAGAACGTCAAGGTCTCGTTCAAACGCGGCCAGGTGATCACCGAGGTGCTGCAGGACATCGACCTGCAGATCGCTCGGGGAGAGTTCGTCTCGATCATCGGCCACTCCGGCTGTGGCAAGTCGACCCTGCTCAACGTCATCGCCGGCCTGGTTCCGATGACGGGCGGGGCGGTGATCCTTGATCGCCAGGCGGTCGAGGCGCCGGGGCCGGAGCGGGCGGTGGTCTTCCAGAACCACTCCCTGCTGCCCTGGCTGTCAGTCTATGAGAACGTCGCCTTGGCGGTGGACAAGGTCTTCGCCGGCAAGAAGAGCCGGCAGGAGCGCCGCGACTGGGTGATGCACAACCTGGCCCTGGTGCAGATGACCCACGCCAAGGACCAGCGTCCGGCCGAGATCAGCGGCGGCATGAAACAGCGGGTTGGCATCGCCCGGGCCCTGGCCATGGAGCCAAAGGTGCTGCTGCTGGACGAGCCATTCGGGGCGCTGGACGCCCTGACCCGCGCCAAACTGCAGGACAGCGTCATGGAGATCCACGGCCAGCTTGGGAACACCGTGCTGATGGTCACCCACGACGTCGACGAGGCGGCGCTGCTCTCGGACCGTATCGTCATGATGACCAACGGCCCGGCGGCCCGCATCGGCCAGATTCAGCCGGTGGATCTGCCCCGGCCGCGCAACCGCCTGGAGGTCGACCAGTCGGCCGCCTATCTCAACGCCCGTCGCGAGGTCGTCGCCTTCCTCTACGCCCGCCATCATCGCCAGGTGGCCTGACCGCGCGTCAGCCGCGCCGGGGCGCCGCAAATGCGCTCACCGGCATGTTGCGGCGCCGGAAATTTGTGCGAACGCGGACTTGTCCGACGCCGCGCCACCCAGGCCATGGCGCGGCGTGCGGCCCAGGGCGCATCAACGGTCCAAGGCCCACGGACAACGAAGTTCGCGGCTGATCGAGACGATCGCTCGAATGCGATCAAACCGCCCGGCGACGCTGCCGCTCTCGTTCACCGCATCCCAAGGGCTCATCATGATTTCGCGCGCATTTCTCAAGGCAGGCCACACGCCGACGCTGCTCTCGGCCTTCCTCTATTTCGACCTGAGTTTCATGGTCTGGGTCCTGCTCGGCCCCTTGGGTGTCGCCATCGCCCAGGACTTCGGTCTGTCTCCGGCCCAGAAGGGCTTCATGGTCGCCGTGCCGGTTCTCGCCGGGGCCCTGCTGAGGCTGGCGGCCGGGATCATGGTCGACCACATCGGCCCCAAGGCGACCGGCCTGATCGGCCAGCTGATCGTCATGACAGGCCTGGCCGTGGCCTGGATCTTCGGGGTGAACAATTACAACCAGGTTCTGGCCCTAGGCTGTGTGCTCGGCGTGGCCGGCGCTTCCTTCGCCGTGGCCCTGCCGCTGGCCTCGCGCTGGTATCCGCCGGAGTATCAGGGCCTGGCCCTGGGCATCGCCGGAGCGGGCAATTCGGGGACCGCCCTGGCCGCCCTGTTCGCGCCGATCCTGGCACAGCACTTCGGTTGGTCGAATGTCATCGGCCTTGCCGTGCTGCCCCTGGCCATCGCTTTCGTGGTCTTCCTGGTCTTCGCCAAGGACGCCCCGAACCGGCCGGCGGCCAAGACACTGACCGCCTATATGAGCGTGCTGAAGGTTCCGGACGCCTGGTGGCTGATGAGCCTCTATGCGGTCACCTTCGGCGGCTTTGTCGGTCTGTCCTCATCGCTGACCATCTATTTCAATGCGGAGTACGGCCTGTCCGCCGTCACCGCCGGGCTGTTTACCGCCGCCTGCGTCTTCGCCGGGTCCTTTGCCCGGCCAGTCGGAGGGGCGCTGGCGGATCGCTTCGGCGGGGTGAAGACCCTGTCGGTGGTGTATGTGATCGCCGCCCTGGCCCTGGCTCTGGCCAGCTTCCATGCGGCCAGCCTGATCGCCGCGCTGGCGGTGCTGATGGTGGCCATGGTCGCCCTCGGCGCCGGCAACGGGGCCGTCTTTCAACTGGCCCCGCAGCGGTTTGGCAAGGAGATCGGGGTGATCACCGGCCTGGTCGGGATGACCGGCGGCATCGGCGGCTTCTACCTCGCCTCCAGCCTGGGTTGGGCCAAGCAGGCTACCGGCTCCTACCAGGCGGGGCTGCTGGCCTTTGCCGCCTTGTCGCTTCTAGCTCTGGCCGGACTGACCGGGGTCAAGGGCCGCTGGCGCAAGACCTGGTCCGGCCTGGCCACCCCCGCCGCCGCTCCCCTGCGCCTTTAGGAAACACCGTCATGGCCAAGGAACGACTGGTTGTCGTGGGCAACGGCATGGCCGGCTGCCGCGCGGTTCAGGAGGTGCTCAGGCGCGACCCGGACCGGTATGAGATCGCCATCTTCGGCGCCGAGCCGAGGGTCAACTACGACCGGATCATGCTGTCGCCGGTGCTGGCCGGGGAGAAGCGGTTCGAGGATATCGTCATCAACGACGAGGCCTGGTATCGCGACAACGGCATCGTCCTGCACGCCGGCGTGGCGGTCGAGGCCATCGACCCCTTGGCTCGGGTGGTCCGGGCGGCGGGTGGACTGGAGGTCGGCTACGACCGGTTGATCCTGGCGACAGGGTCCGATCCGGTGCGGCTACCCCTGCCGGGTCTGGAGCAGTCCGGCGTCTGCACCTTCCGCGATCTGGACGATGTCGAGACCATGGTCGGGGCGGCCCAGGCTGGTGGCCGGGCGGTGGTCATCGGCGGCGGCCTGCTGGGCATCGAGGCGGCCTACGGCCTGGTCCGGCGCGGCATGGCGGCGACGGTCGTCCATCTGATGGATGTGCTGATGGAGCGCCAGCTGGACGCCTCCGCCGGCTTCCTGCTGTCGGAGGCCCTGGCCGAGCGGGGGGTCGAGACGGTGCTCAATGCCCAGTCCGAGGAAGTGGTCGGCGCCGACGGCCGGGTAACCGGACTGAAGCTGAAGGACGGCCGCGTCCTTCCCTGCGATCTTCTCGTCCTGGCGGTGGGGATCCGACCCAACGTCGCCCTGGCGCGGCAGGCGGGGCTGACAGTCAACCGGGGCGTGGTGGTGGACGACGCCATGCGCACCTCCGACCCGCATATCTACGCGGTTGGCGAATGCCTGGAGCATCGCGGCCAGTGCTACGGCCTGGTCGCCCCGATCTGGGATATGTGCCGCACCCTGGCCCAGACCCTGACCGGCGACGACGGCGCCTATGAGGGCTCGGTGTTGTCGACGCGGCTGAAGGTCTCCGGCGTCGATGTCTTCTCGGCCGGCCAGTTCGCCGGCGGGGAAGGGTGCGAGGACATCGTGTTCCGCGACGCGGGGCGCGGGGTCTACAAGCGGGTGGTCCTGCAACAGGGCCGGGTGGCCGGGGCCGTGCTGTTCGGCGACGCCGCCGACGGGGGCTGGTACTTCGACCTGATGCGCTCCGGCGCCCCGATCGACGACATTCGCGAGACCCTGATCTTCGGCCAGGCGGCGACGGAGGGCCTTCGCGGACTGGACCCTAGCGCCGCCGTTGCCGCCATGGCCGATGAGGCCGAGGTCTGCGGTTGCAACGGCGTCTGCAAGGGGACCATCACCGGGGCCATCGTCGGCCAGGACCTGAAGAGCCTGGACGCCGTTCGGGCGGTGACCAAGGCGTCCGCCTCCTGCGGCAGCTGCACGCCGCTGGTGGAAAAGCTGCTCAAACTGACCCTGGGCGATGGCTTCCAGGCCCAGACGGGGCCCAAGCCGGTCTGCGGCTGCACGGGCCATGGGCATGACCATGTCCGGCGGACCATCGTCGAGCAGCAGCTGCGGTCGATGCCGGCGACGATGCAGGCCCTGGAATGGACAACGCCGGATGGCTGCGCCAGCTGTCGGCCGGCCTTGAACTACTACCTGCTCTGCGCCTGGCCCGGCGAATACCGCGACGACAAACAGTCCCGGTTCATCAACGAACGGGTCCACGCCAATATCCAGAAGGACGGGACCTACTCCGTCGTGCCGCGGATGTGGGGCGGGATGACCAGCGCCGACGAACTGCGCGCCATCGCCGACGTGGTCGACAAGTTCGCCATTCCCGCGGTCAAGGTCACCGGCGGCCAGCGGATCGATCTGTTGGGCGTCAAGAAGGACGACCTGCCGGCGGTCTGGGCCGATCTCAATGCCGCCGGCATGGTTAGCGGCCACGCCTACGCCAAGGGGCTGAGGACGGTGAAGACCTGTGTGGGCTCGGACTGGTGCCGATTCGGGACTCAGGATTCCACCGGCCTGGGCGTGCGGCTGGAGAAGTTCATGTGGGGGTCCTGGACGCCCGCCAAGGTCAAGCTGGGGGTCTCCGGCTGTCCACGAAACTGCGCCGAAGCGACCTGCAAGGACATCGGCGTGATCTGTGTCGACAGCGGATATGAAATCCACGTCGGTGGCGCGGCCGGCCTGCATATCCAGGGGACGGAACTGCTGACCAAGGTCGCCGGCGAAAACGAGGCGGTCTGGGTCATCTGCGCCATCACCCAGCTCTATCGCGAGGAAGGCTGGTATCTGGAGCGGATCTACAAATGGATGGCCCGGGTCGGGCTGGACCATATCCGCGCCAAGGTCGAGGACCCGGACCAGCGCCGCGCCCTCTACGACCGCTTCGCCTATTCGCAGCGGTTCTCCCGCATCGACCCCTGGGCGGAACGGGTCGCCGGGCGTCACGGCGAAGAGTTCACCCCCCTCAGCCGCCGCATGGAGTTCGAGCCCGCATGAACGCCCTGGTGAAGGATCCTGTTCTCTGGACCGATGTCGGGGCGGTGACCGATGTGCCTGTCCGGGGCGCCCGGCGGGTGCCGACGCCGCAGGGCGATGTGGCGATCTTCCGCACCGGCGACGGCGGAGTCTTCGCCCTGCGGGACGCCTGTCCGCACAAGGGCGGCCCTTTGAGCCAGGGCATCGTCCACGGCCGCGCCGTAACCTGCCCCCTGCATGCCTGGTCCATCGACCTGGCCACCGGAGAGCCGATGGGCGCCGACCGGGGCAAGGGCTGCGCCCCGATCGTGCCGCTGCGGGTCGAGGACGGCCGGCTGCTGCTGGGGCGGATGGTGTGATGACCACGGAGGCCCCGCCGGTTCGCACCACCTGCCCCTACTGCGGGGTCGGCTGCGGCCTGGCGGTGTCGCCGAAGGGCAGGGCGATGACCGCGGCGGGCGATCCCGCCCATCCCGCCAACGCCGGCCGACTCTGTTCCAAGGGCGCGGCGCTGGGCTCGACGGTTGGCCTGGAGGGCAGGCTGCTGTCGCCGACGATCGGCGGGCGCCGGGCGAGCTGGACCGAGGCCACCGCTCTTGTCGCGCGCCGGTTTCGCGAAACCATCGCCCGGCACGGTCCGGACTCGGTGGCCTTCTACGTCTCGGGCCAGCTGCTGACCGAGGACTACTACGTCGCCAACAAGCTGATGAAGGGCTTCATCGGTTCGGGCAACATCGACACCAACAGCCGGCTCTGCATGGCTTCGGCGGTAGTCGCCCACAAACTGGCCTTCGGCGCGGACCTGGTGCCGGGCTGCTACGAGGATCTCGATCTCGCCGACCTGGTGGTGTTCAGCGGGCACAATGCCGCCTGGACCCACCCGGTGCTGTTCCGGCGCATGGAGGCGGCGCGAGCCCGGGGCCAGCGCCACGTCGTGCTCGATCCCCGCCGCACGGATACCGCCGAGGTCGCCGACCTTCATCTGCCGCTCAAGCCGCAGACGGACGTTCGGCTGTGGAACGGCCTGCTGGCTGACCTTGTCCGGCGGGGGGCGGTAGACCAGGCCTATGTCGCCGCCCATGTCGCGGGGTTCGAGGACAGCCTTGCGGCGCTGGAGGCCGATGACCAGTCGCCGGCGTCGGTGGCGGCCGACTGTGGCCTGGACCTGGCCGACCTTGAGCGGTTCTTCCTCTGGTTCGCCGAGACCGACCGGACCGTCAGCCTGTTTTCCATGGGCGCCAACCAATCGGTCCAGGGAGTCGCCAAGGGGCTGGCCATCATCAACGCCCATCTGGCGACGGGCCGCATCGGCAAGCCGGGCGCCTGTCCCTTTTCGATCACCGGCCAGCCGAACGCCATGGGCGGCCGCGAGACCGGTGGCATGGCGACGACCCTGGCCGCCCACATGGATTTCGATGCCGAGAGCCGGGAGCGGGTGGGCCGCTTCTGGGGCGCGCCGTCGGTGGCGGGGCAGGCGGGCCTGAAGGCCGTCGATATGTTCGATGCCGTGGCTGACGGACGGATCAAGGCGATCTGGATCATGGCCACCAATCCGGCGGTCAGCCTGCCAGCCGCGGAGGGGGTGCGGTCGGCGCTGGCGGCCTGTCCCTTCGTGGTGGTCTCCGATGTGATGGCCGGCACCGACACCATGGCTCTGGCGCATGT
Source organism: Caulobacter sp. (assembly GCA_044239675.1). Lineage (GTDB taxonomy): Bacteria > Pseudomonadota > Alphaproteobacteria > Caulobacterales > Caulobacteraceae > Caulobacter. Next base: position 60,767 of record JBIIAX010000012.1, on the reverse strand, counting down.
GCAGCTGCCCGCCCTGGCCTGGGGCGAGAAGGACGGCACGGTCACCAACTCCGAACGCTGCATCTCCCGCCAGCGCCCGCTGTTCGCGCCGCCGGGCGAGGCGCGTGCCGACTGGCGGATCGTCGCCGATGTGGGCAAGGCCATGGGCTTCGCCGACGCCTTCGGCTGGCGCTCTCCCGGCCAGGTGTTTCGCGAATGGGCCCGGCTGACCGCCTATGAGAACCACGACCGGGTGTTGAACCTCGGCCCCCTGGTCGGGCTGACCCAGGATGGCTACGAGGCGCTGGAGCCGGTGCAGTGGCCGGTCTGGGCGGACGGCGGCGGCACGGCCCGGCTGTTCGGCGATGGCGCCTTCCAGACCGCCGATGGCCGGGCGCGGATGAACCCGGTCAGGCCGCTGGGACCGGCCCATCCGGTCGATACGGTCTACCCGCTGTCGCTCAACAACGGCCGGATCCGCGATCACTGGCACACCCTGACCCGCACAGGCCTGGCCCCGGAACTGTGGCGTCATGAGACCGAGCCGCAGGTCGACATCCATCCGCTCGACGCCGAGGCGGCCGGCATCTCCGACGGGGCCCTGACCCGGGTGACCACGGCCGGCGGCGAGGCCGTCGTTCTGGCCCGGGTGACCGACCGCCAGAGGCAGGGCTGCCTGTTCATGCCGATGCACTGGACGGCGGCCTATGCGCAGTCGGGGCGGGTCAATCCCCTGGTCGCCCCGGCGGTCGACGCCCGGTCCGGCCAGCCGGAGTTCAAACATTCGCCCGCCCGGGTGCGGCCCTATCGCGAAACCTGGCGCGGCTTTTTCCTGGCCCGCGACGGCTGGTCGGCGCCCAAGGGGCTGAACCTGGTCTGGCGCCGGATACCGCAAGCGGCCTGCCAGCTCCACGAGTTCGCCGGCCGGGGCGCCGAACCGGAACGGGAGAGCCTGCGCAAGGCCCTGACCCGGCATGGGGCGGCCGATGTGCTGCGGTTCGAGGACGATACGGCGGGCAGCCTGAGGGAAGCCTTCCTCGACGGCGAGCGGCTGGACCGGATGCTGTTCATCACCACCAAGGGTCGGTTGCCGCCTCGGGACTGGCTGGCGGCGCTGTTCGCGGCCGACAGCCTGACCGCAGACGACCGGGCGGCCCTGCTGATCGGACGCCCGCCGGGCCGAGCCCTGTCGACCGCGGCGGTCGTCTGCGCCTGCCGCGCCGTCCGGGCCGACCTGATCGGCGCGGCCATCGCGGCGGGGGCCGCCGATGTCGACGCGGTGGCCGAGTCGACCGGGGCTGGCTCGGCCTGTGGCTCCTGCCGCCCGCAAATTTCCAGAATGCTCACCGAGGCTCGCCAGCCGGAGACGGTCCATGCTGCATGACACCACCACGGGCCGCGTCCAGCTGGTGGGGGCGGGGCCGGGCGCCGCCGACCTGCTGACCGTTCGGGCCCTGAGGGCCGTCGAGGACGCCCAGGCCCTGCTTTATGACGCCCTGGTCTCCGACGAGGTTCTGGCCCTGGCGCCGGCCGCCTGTCTGAAGATCCAGACCGGCAAGCGGGCGGGTCGCGCCAGTATGAAGCAGGATACGATCAACCGCCTGATGCTGCGCCTGGCGCGCCGGGGGCTGAGGGTGGTCCGGCTGAAGGGTGGAGATCCCTCCATCTTTGGCCGGGTCGGCGAGGAGATGGATTTCCTGGGCCGGCATGGGGTCCCGGCCGAGGTTGTTCCCGGCGTCACGGCGGCCTGCGCCGCCGCCGCCCAGTTCGGCTTTCCCCTGACCCATCGGGGCGAGGCGCGCCGCGTGGTCCTCGCGACCGCGACCACCCGGGACGGCGCCCTGACCGGAACCGGCTGGGCCGCCGCCGCCGATCCGGAGACCACCCTCGCCCTCTATATGGGCCGCGACCAGTTCGAGGCCGTATCCGTCCGGCTCATGGCGTACGGGCGTCCCTCGGAAACCCCGGTGATCGCGGTCGAGAACGCGGGCCGGCCCGACGCGCGGGCGATCAACGGCGCCCTGGCGGATTTGGGCGAGCGGCTGACCCTGGCCGCGTTCGATGGGCCGGTGGTGCTGATCGTCGGGGAGGTCGCCGGTCGGGCGACTGAGGGCCTTGTCCCGGCGATGCCTGAGGTCGGGGGACGACTCGCGAACGCGTTCAGGCAGGCTCGGTTCAGATAGCCTCAAACCATCTCGGGCAGCTTATCCAGCAGCTTGTCCAGGGTGATCGGGTACTGCCGCACCCTTGCGCCCGTGGCGTTGTAGACCGCGTTGGCCACCGCCGCGCCGACACCGCAGATCCCGAGCTCCCCGACCCCCTTGGCCTTCATCGGAGAGGACATCGGATCGGTCTCGTCGAGGAAGATGACGTCCTGGTGCGGAATGTCGGCGTGGACCGGCACCTCATAGCCGGCGAGGTCGTGGTTGACGAAGAAGCCGAGGCGCTTGTCGACGACCAGTTCCTCCATCAGCGCCGCCCCGGCCCCCATGGTCATCGCCCCGATTACCTGGCTGCGGGCGGACTTCGGGTTGAGGATGCGGCCGGCGGCGCAGACAGCCAGCATCCGGCGGATGCGGACCTCGCCGGTGGCCGCGTCGACCCCGACCTCGACGAAGTGAGCGCCGAAAGTTGACTGCTGGTGGGTCTTCGAAAGCTCGCCGTACTCCATGAAGTCCTCGGCGACGATCTCCCCGGCCTCGGCAGCCCTGGCCAGGGGGATCGACTGGTTGCCGACCATCACGCGGCCGTCGGAGAACTGGGCCTTGTCCGGGTCGAGACCCAGCTTTTGCGCCACGGCTTCGCGCAGTTTGACGCAGGCGGCGTAGACCCCCGCCGTGGAGCTGTTGGCGCCCCACTGCCCGCCGGAGCCGGCGGAGACCGGGAAGGCGGAATCGCCCAGGCGGACCAGGACCTTGTCGAGCGGCAGACCCATCATCTCCGCCGCCGTCTGGGCGATGATGGTGTAGGTGCCGGTGCCGATGTCGGTCATGTCGGTTTCAACGGTGACCCCGCCGGTCTTGTCCAGCTTGACGCGGGCGGCGGATTTCATGGTCAGGTTGTTGCGGAAGGCGGCGGCGACGCCCATCCCAACCAGCCATCGGCCATCGCGTACCTGGCCCGGTTTGCGACGCTTCTTCCAGCCGAAGCTTTCGGCCCCGGTGCGCAGGCAATTGATCAGCTGGCGCTGGGAGAAGGGACGTTCAGGCTTTTCCGGATCGACCTGGGTGTCATTGATCACCCTGAACTCGATGGGATCGAGCCCCAGCTTTTCGGCCATCTCGTCTATGGCGATCTCCAGGGCCATCAGTCCGGGAGCCTCGCCGGGCGCACGCATGGCGTTGCCCTCCGGCAGATCGAGGACCGCCAGGCGGGTGGCGGTCATGCGGTTGGCCCCGGCGTAGAGCAGGCGGGTCTGCTGCACGGCCGTCTCCGGCCCGCCGCCGGGCAGGTCGCCGGACCATCCCTCATGGGCGATGGCGGTGATCTTGCCGTCGCGGGTGGCGCCGAAGCGGATGCGCTGGATGGTGGCCGGGCGGTGGGTGGTGTTGTTGAACATCATCGGCCGGGTCAGGGCGACCTTGACGGGCCGGCCGATGGACCGCGCGCCAAGGGCCGCCAGGATGGCGTCGGCGCGGACGAACAGCTTGCCGCCGAAGCCGCCGCCAATGAAGGGCGAGATCAGCCGCACCTTCTCCTTGGCAATGCCGAGCGTCTTGGCGACATCCCCCGCGCTCCAGGCGATCATTTGGTTGGAGGTCCAGAGGGTCAGTTTGTCGCCGGTCCAGGCGGCGATGGAGGCGTGGGGCTCCATCATCGCATGGGCGTGGTCGGGGGTGGTGTAGGTCTGGTCGAACTGCACCGGCGCGGAGGTATAGGCGGCCGAGAAGTCGCCCACGGCCGTGTCTGCCTTGCCGTCCTCCGGCTTGACGGCCGTGTCCTTGACGGCGGCCAGGTCGAAGGCCCCCTTTGACCGACTGTAGGTCGCCTTGACTAGGGCGGCGGCCGAGCGCGCCTGTTCGAAGGTCTCGGCGACCACCAGGGCGATGGCCTGGTGGTAGTGCTGTATCTCCGGACCGCCCAGCAGGTTTGCGGTGTTGTAGTCGCCCTTGGTCAGCTTGCCGGCGTTGGCGGCGGTCACCACGGTGATGACCCCCGGCGCTGCACGGGCCTTGGCGGTGTCGAGGCTGACGATACGGCCCTTGGCGATGGAGGCGCCGACGACATAGCCATAGGCAGGGTCGGCAAAGGCTTCGTGCTGTTCATAGGCATAGGGCGCCTTGCCTGAGGTCTTCATCGGGCCGTCGATACGGTCTGTGGACTTGCCGATGATCTTCAGCTGGTCGATCGGGTTGGTGGTGGCGGGGGTTTCGAATTTCATCGGATCAGCCTTTCGCCTGGGCGATGACCGCGCCGAGCGTCCGCTCGACCAGGGTCAGCTTGAAGGCGTTTTCAGAGGTGGTCTTGGCGCCGGCGAGAAGCGGATCGGCGACGGCCTTTGCGCCGCGCGGCATGGCGGATTCCGCCGCCTCGACCCGCCAGGGCTTGTGGGCGACGCCGCCGACGGCGACGCGACCCTGGCCGTCCTTCTGGACGATGGCGGCGACGGAGATCAGGGCGAAGGCGTAGGAGGCCCGGTCGCGAACCTTGCGATAGATCTGGGTTCCGCCGACGGGTCTTGGCAGGGTGACGCTGGTGATCAGTTCGCCCGGCTGCAGGGTGGTCTCGATGTGCGGCGTCTTTCCGGGCAGGCGGTGGAAGTCGGCGATGGGGATGGCGCGGGTCTGACCCTGGGGCGAGATCGTCTCGACGCTCGCATCCAGCACCCGCATGGCCACCGCCATGTCGCTGGGGTGGGTGGCGATACAGTCCTCGCTGGCTCCCAGCACGGCGAGCGAGCGGGTGAAGCCGCCTATGGCGGAGCAGCCGGACCCAGGCTGACGCTTGTTGCAGGCCTGGTTGGTGTCGTAGAAATAGGGACAGCGGGTGCGCTGCAGAAGGTTGCCGGCGGTGGTCGCCTTGTTGCGTAGCTGGCCAGACGCGCCGGCCAGCAGGGCCCGGGAGAGAACGGCGTAGTCCTTGCGGACGCGCTTGTCGGCGGCCAGATCGGTGTTGCGCACCAGGGCGCCGATACGCAGGCCGCCGTCCGGGGTGGGTTCGATCTTGTCCAGGCCCAGGCCATTGACGTCGATCAGATGCGCGGGCGTCTCGATCTCCAGCTTCATCAGGTCCAGCAGGTTGGTGCCGCCGGCGATGAACTTGGCGCCGGGCTTGCCCGCTGCCGCCGACGCGGCCTCGGCCGGTGACTTGGCGCGGTCGTAGGTGAAGGTCTTCATGCCGATTTCCCCGCAACGTCAGTGATCGCCTCGACGATGTTCGAGTAGGCCCCGCAGCGACAGATGTTGCCGCTCATCCGCTCACGCAGCTCGGCCTCGGTGACCTTGGACCCGGCCAGCAGGTCCTCGCTGACGTGGCTGGGGATGCCAGCCTTGATCTCGTCCAGCACAGCGATGGCGGAGCAGATCTGGCCGGGGGTGCAGTAGCCGCACTGGTAGCCGTCGTGCTTGACGAAGGCGGCTTGCATCGGGTGGAGGCGGTCAGGCGAGCCCAGGCCCTCGATGGTGGTCACCTTGTCGCCCTCGTGCATCACCGCCAGCGACAGGCAGCTGTTGATCCGTCGGCCGTCGACGATGACCGTGCAGGCGCCGCACTGGCCGTGGTCGCAGCCCTTCTTGGTCCCGGTCATCCGCAGATGTTCGCGCAGGGCGTCCAGCAGGGTGGTGCGGGTGTCCAGTTCAAGGTTCTGGACCTTGCCGTTGACCTCGAACGACACCTTGGCGAGGACAGGAGCGTCGGGGCGGGCCGCGCCCGCAGGGGATGTGGGTTCGGCTTGGGCCGCCGAAGCGGCCACGGAGACGGCTCCGGCCACCATCAGGCCACGTCTCGAAATGGCGAGGGTATCGGACGGCATGGGGATCTCCGCTGGTTTGGGTTCACACGCGTGGGGTCTGCGTCCATCCGCACATCTCCTCGGTGACCCTTTCGAAAAGCCGCTGGCGAGGGCGACGTTCCATCAGGCTTGGCAAGAGGCCGATCAGCGCCGGTCTCGTCCGAAATCTAGGCGCTCAACCGCGCGCCGGGTAGATGGTCAAAGGCGCAAGAAGTTATGCCTGTCATTCATGAATGGACCGCCGCAACGTGGGTGCAAGGATCAAGGCCGCCACGACGATCAGGGCTGCAAGCAACATCAGGCAGCTGCCTGTCAGTGCGGTCGAGATGCGATGTGCGAGGAGGTCCTGCGCAGGCAGGGCGGCTTTGGCGGTGGCGAAAACGACTACCAGCACGGCGAGGCCGAGAGATCCGCCCAACTGATGGGCGACGTTGACCAGGCCCGAGGCCGCACCTGCGTCCCTGGCCTCGACCCCGGAAACGCCGGCGACAGTCAGGGGGCTCAAGGTTCCGCCCTGGCCGGCGCCGATTAGGATCATCGGCAGGGCCACGCTGGCCAGATATGCGCCGTGACCCGACAGGCGGCTTAGCCAGAGCATGCCGATAAGGGTAGCAGCCAGGCCCAGGACGAGAAGGCCGCCATTGCCGAGGCGAGCGCTTAGGCGGGGGACGGACATAGCCACGACGAAGTTGGCCAGGGTCATCGGCAGGAAGGCGAGACCCGCCTGGAACGGGGTGAAGCCAAGGACGCCCTGCAGATACTGGGTGGTGAAGAACCAGAAGCCCATCATCGCGCCAAGAAACAGGATGCGGCCCGCGTAGGCGCCGGCTCGTTGGCGGCTGGCGAACAGCCGAAGTGGCATGATCGGCTGGGCGGCGCGGCCCTCGTTGACGATCAGGAAGCCCAGAAGCGCCAGGCCGGCAATCATTGAGGCCCGTGTAAAGGGATCGGCCCAACCGGCTTCGGCCGAACGAACAACGCCGTAGACCAGCGCGGTCATCCCGGCCGTGGAACTGACCGCGCCGGCGATGTCGAAGCGGCCGGGATGGCGCTCTGTCTCGGCAAGATGGCGCGACGCGGCGACTATCAGGATCACCCCGATCGGCAGGTTTATGAAGAAGCCGGCGCGCCAGCTGACCCAATCTGCGAGCAGGCCGCCCAGCACCATGCCCAGGCTGGCGCCGATGCCGGCCACCGCGCCGTACCAGGCGACGGCGCGGGTGCGGGCAGGGCCTTCCGGAAAACTGGTCGATAGCAGGGCCAGGGTCGAGGGGGCGAGGATGGCCGCGCCAAACCCCTGCACCGCGCGGGCGGTCAGCAGCCACGTTGGCGACTGGGCAAGGCCGATCAGCATCGAGGCGGCTGTGAAGACGCCCAGCCCGACGACGAGCATCCGCCGCCGGCCCAGAATATCTCCCGCCCGGGCGCCGAGCAGCAGCAGTCCGCCGAAGGACAGGGTGTAGGCGTTCTGCACCCAGGACAGACCGGCGGCGGAGAAGCCGAGGTCTTCGCGCACCCTGGGCAGGCCGGTAATGACGATAGAGATGTCGAGGACAATCATCAGGTAGCTGACCAGGATGATGGCCAGCACCGCCGGCCTTGGTGTGGCGGCGGCGGGGGTCGGCTCAACGACGGCGTGGCTCATGACCGGAGGCTCCGCCGGAGCGCCGTCCCGTGACCGCGCCCGTCTGGCGAAGCAGGGTTTAGCCGATGTCCATCTCATCGATTAGCCGCTAGGATCCGCACAAGCCTATGTCAGGAAATCATCAATGCGGCGCGAGGAGTTGGGTGATCTGACGGCCTTTCTGGCTGTGGCCGAGGAGCGCAGCTTCACCCGGGCGGCGGCGCGGCTGGGAACTTCGCAATCGACCCTGAGCCACACCGTGCGGCGGCTGGAGACGCGGCTGGGCCTGCGGCTGCTCAGCCGGACGACGCGCAACGTGGTTCCGACGGAGGCGGGCGAGCGGCTGATCGAGACCCTTCGACCGGCCTTTGACGACATCGATTCCAAGCTGGCGGCCCTGACCGAGCTTCGGGAAAAGCCGGCTGGAACCGTGCGGCTGACCAGCGGCCAGCGGGTGGCGGAGACCATCATCTGGCCGGCGCTAAAGCCGCTGCTGCGGGAATTTCCGGACATCAAGGTCGAGCTGAGCATCGACCAGGCCCTGACCAACATCGTCGCCGAGCGGTACGACGGCGGAGTCCGGCTGGGCGAGCAGGTCGAGAAGGACATGATCGCGGTGCGCATCGGTCCGGACCTTCGGATGGCGGTGGTGGCTGCCCAGTCCTACCTGGACGCGCACGGAGCGCCGAAGTCCCCTCAAGAGTTGACCCTCCACAACTGCATCAACCTTCGCCTGCCGACCTTTGGCGGACTCTATGCCTGGGAGTTCGAACGGGACGGGCGCGAACTGAACGTGCGGGTCGGGGGGCAGCTGACCTTCAATTATGTGCCGATGGTGCTGGAGGCCGCCTGCGCCGGCTTCGGCCTGGCCTGCTTGCCCGACGATCATCTCGAGCCCTACCTGGAGGACGGGCGGCTGGTGCGGGTTCTCGAAGACTGGTGCCCACTTTTTGCCGGCTATCATCTGTATTATCCCAGCCGACGCCAGACGACACCGGCCTTCGCCCTGGTGCTGGAGGCGCTGCGCTATCGCGGCTGACCGCGTTGCTCAGGCCTCGCCATAGAGGGCGCGGATGATGCGCACGACGGTGTCGCGGATGCGGTCCCAGTCGGCGTCGGTGCGCAGGGGCACGCCTGAGAACTCTCCCGCCGCCGCCCCGGCCAGGACCAACTGCTGGACGGCCGCAATGAGGACGACATTGAGCGCGGGAGCATCCAGACCGGGCGGCGGGGTCAGGTCGCCTCGGGTCCTGACCATCCAGCGGATCATGGCGACACCGCGCGCCTGGGTCAGGCGGGCGACGAGCGGGGAGGGGGCGGCGATCTCCCAGGCGGCGATCTTCTGGACCAGGGCGTTGGCGCGCAGGGCGGCCAGGTAGCGCAGGATCAGTTGCTCGGCGAGCTGACCGTAGGTGGCCGGCCGCGCGGCGGGGGAGAGGCTGTCCTCCAGCCAGGCGCCCAGGTCGGAGCCGATGGCGTCAACCAGGCCCTCCAGTCCCCCGAAGTAGCGATAGATCAGCTGTTTGTCGCAGCCGGCGCGGCGGGCGACGGCGTTGACCCCGAAACCCTGGAAGCCGGTCTCGGCCAGGATGTCGCGGGCGGCGGCGGCGATGGCCGTTTCGGTCCGGGCACGATCCCGGGATTTCGAGATTGGTTCGGCGGTCATGCAGCGCTCCTGAGGCCGCCTGTTAGGCCGGGCCGGGTCTCATGTCCAGACAATGTCACTGGTCGGTGATAAAACGCGTTGCGCATGTCACCCCTCGGTGATATTCCGATTGTCACCAGATGGAGACAACCTCGATGACCGCTTCCCAAACCCTGCGGACCGCCCCCGAATCCCGCCGCGCCGTGGGCGCCCTGGCCATCGGACTGGCCATCGGATTCAACCTTCCCTATGCGATCCTCGCCACGACCTTCGACTATCCCTCCGTGCTGAGGGGGACGCCGGAGGCGGCGCTGGAGCTGTTCCGGGCCGGGGGCGTGGGGCTGGTGCTGACCTGGGAGGCCTTCCTGCTGAGCGCCCTGGCGCTGGTGGTCCTGGCGCCGCCCCTCGCGTTGACGCGGGACAGGTTGATGACGCGGCCGGGTCTGGCTGTCGGAGCGGCGATCAGCGGGGCGTTGGCAGGGCTGGCCCAGGCCGTCGGCCTGTCGCGCTGGGTGTTCGCCGTGCCCGAACTGGCGAGGACGCATGATCTGGGCGACACCGGCGCGCGGCTGGCCAGCGAACAGGCTTTCGGGTTGCTCAACGCCTGGGGCGGAGTGGCCATCGGCGAGCACCTGGGGCAGCTTCTGACCGCCCTGTTTGTCCTGCAGTTGGCGATGCTGCAGAGCCGGGAGGGTGCGCGGTTGACCTCGATCCTCGGCTTCGTCGGCGCGGCGCTGCTGTTCGTCGGTGCAGGGGAGGGCTTGGCGATCGCCACGGGCGGTTCGGGGGAGGCATTTTCCTTCGCCACCATCGGCGGATTTCTCGGCCTGACGCTTTGGCTGATCGCGACGGGGGTCGGCCTGCTGCGCGGCCGCAGGTCGCGCGCCGTCTCCGCCTGACCGGGCGGCGAAAAGTTTGGGGCGCCTTTGCGCGGCGGGGACCCGGGCCTATCTGCGGGGGCAGCCTTGCCGCCGCCCGAAAAGGACCCTGCCCATGACCAACCAGACGTTCGTCGCCCTTAACGACGGCCGCAGCATCCCACAGGTGGGCCTTGGCGTCTGGCAGACGCCCGACGATGTGGCGGTGACGGCGGTCAAGGCGGCGATCGACGCCGGCTACCGGCATGTCGACACCGCCGCCGTCTATCGCAACGAGCCGGGCGTCGGGCAAGGGATCAGGGCGGCGGATGTCGCCCGCGAAGAGCTGTTCATCACCACCAAGCTGTGGAACAGCAACCAGGGGTTCGACGGCGCTCTGACGGCTTTCGACAAGAGCCTGGGCCGGCTGGGCCTCGACTATGTCGACCTCTATCTGATCCATTGGCCTTCGCCGAAGAAGGACCTCTACGTGGAGACCTGGAGGGCCTTCGTCCGGCTGAGGGAAGAGGGGCGGGCCAAGTCGATCGGCGTATCCAACTTCGCCCCCGAGCATCTGGACCGCATCATCGGCGAGACCGGCGTGACGCCAGCGCTCAACCAGATCGAACTGCATCCGCGCTTCCAGCAGACCGCCTTGCGCGCCGCCCATGCGGAGCGGGGCATCGCCACCCAGTCCTGGAGCCCGCTGGGCCAGGGGCGCCTTCTGGAGGATCCGGTAATCGGCGCCGTGGCCGCCAAACACGGCCGCACCCCTGCCCAGGTGGTCATACGCTGGCATATCGACAGCGGCCTCATCGTCATCCCGAAATCGGTGACGCCCAGCCGGATTGTCGAGAATTTCGATGTCTTCGGGTTCGCGCTGGACGCCGATGACATGGCCAGGATCGCGGCGCTGGACTCCGCCGGCGGACGAATCGGGCCGGACCCCCTGACCGCCGACCTCTGACCAGACTGTGCATGACGGGCGGCCAATCCGCCATTGACCGCCCGGCGTTATGTGTTCTAGTTTTGTTCCTATGACACAGCAGCTGTCCCTCTTCCCGCCAGACCCGCGCCGCGAAGTTCGCCCCGAGCCTCGCCCCCAACCTCGCGGGGCGCAGTCCCTGTTCTTCGCCCTGCTGCCGGATGCGGAAACCTCCGTGCGCCTGACCCGGTTCTGCCGGGAGCGAGGATTGCAGGGCCGGCTGCGACCCTTCCACATTGGGCTGCGGCGGATGGGCGGCGCGGATCTGAAGAAGGCCGTGGCCGCGGCCAAGCGGCTGCGCGCCTCCCCGCTCGCGGTTGCGTTCGACCGGGTTGAGACCCTCGAAGACGGGACGGTGGTTCTGGCGCCGGACGAGGCGACACTGTCTGGACTGACCCTGCTGCGCGACCGGCTGGACGTGACGATCGATGGGCGACCCGCGGCCATCGCCTCCGGTTTCCGGCCCCACCTGACCCTGTTGCAGGGTGAAGGCGCGCGACCGACGCGGATCGTCGAGCGGATCACCTGGACCGTTCGGGAGCTGGCCCTGGTCCGCGCCTTCGCGGGCCGGGCGGGGCATGAGCTTGAGGGCCGCTGGCCCCTGCGAACGGACGCCTGACGTCGGCTCTCCGCTCGGCGAGGGTGGCGTGCCCCGAGGGATAGGCGAACTGTAGGGGCTTCGGTTGCGGACCCGCTGAACAGTCCTATCTGAATGTACCGTGCAGTATGCTTTCGGAGCTGTCGATGGCCGATCTTTCCGCCTTTCCCATCACCGGCCGTTGGCCCGCCGCCCAACCCGACCGCATCCAGCTCTATTCGCTGCCGACGCCCAACGGGGTGAAGGTGTCGATCATGTTGGAAGAGGTTGGCCTGGCCTACGAGCCGCACCTGATCGATATCGGCGCCAACGAAAGCTGGACGCCAGAGTTTCTGTCGCTCAATCCCAACGGCAAGATCCCTGCGATCATCGATCCGGATGGACCGGGTGGAAAGCCGATCGGCCTGTTCGAGTCCGGGGCCATCCTCATCTATCTGGCCGAAAAGACCGGTAAGCTGCTCTCCGCCGATCCCGCGACCCGCTATGAGACCCTGGCCTGGGTGATGTGGCAGATGGGGGCGGTGGGCCCGATGTTCGGGCAGCTGGGTTTCTTCCACAAGTTCGCCGGTCGTGACTTCGCGGACAAGCGGCCGCTCGACCGATACGCGGTGGAGAGCAAGCGGCTTCTGGGCGTGCTCGAGGCGCGGTTGGCGGACCGGGCCTTCATCATGGGGGACGCGTTCAGCATCGCCGACGTCGCCACGGTCGGCTGGGTGCGTAACCTGATCGGCTTCTATGAGGCTGGCGAGATCGTCGACTACGACAGCCTGAAGGCGGTCCCGGCCTGGCTTGCGCGATGCCTGGCGCGGCCGGCGGTGCAGCGGGGCCTGACCATCCCGAACCGGGGTTAGGACCTAGAAGCGGACGGCGAAGGAGGCGGAGACGGTGTCGCCCTCCTCGCCGGGGGTGTCGATCTCGCGATACCAGCGCAGGGAGACGGTGGCGGGCCTGCCCGCGACGGTGGCGTCATAGCCGACAATGGGGCCGGCGGCGCTGCCCTGCCACTTCATCGCGCCCAACTTCGGACCGCGTCCGGCCTTGTCGCCGACGCTGCGGGCCGTATAGGCGACCGCGCCGACCCGGATATTGCCGAAGCGGCGGACGACTGCGCCCTCGGTCTCGAACAGGCCGCCGGTCTGGAAATCGACGGCGTTGGCGCGGCTTTCCTCGATGAAGTTCACTGCGCCGGAGACATCCCACTCATCCTTAGAGCCCTGCCATTGCGGCTTATAGGCTACCGGCTGTTCGCCGCGGACCTGCCAGTCCCCGGTGCGCGAGCCAGGGCTGGGCAGCAGCGGCTCCAGGCGGCCATCGGCCGGCGACAACGGGACTGGTTCCAGAGCGGCGGGGACCGGCTTTGCCGGCGTCTGGGCCTGGGCCTCAAGGACGGCTCCGCCGAAGCAGACCAGGGTCGACAGAACGAGGGAACAGCCATGCGCCTTCATGCCGGATCAACGCCGATCCGAAGACTGCGTTGCACGGAATGAGGCGAGTTTGTGTTCGGGCCGTCTTAGGGCCCGGCCGTTGCGGATTCGCTCGGCCCCGCGATGCCTTTCGCGTCAGTCCCGGCCGGGGGCGCCGAGCGGGAAATAGGCACGGTAGGGGCGGGCTTCATCCACGGCCCGAACCACGGACGGCCGCGCCAGCAGGCGGCGGCGGTAGGCGTGGACGGCCGTGTATTTGGGATCGATGGCGTGGGTCCAGTCGGCGTAGAAAAGGAAGGGCGCCGCGCCGCAGTCAGCCAGGGTAAAGTCCTCTCCTGCGGCCCAGGTCCTGTCGGCCATGGCGCTGTCCAGCCAACTGTAGGCGGCCTCAAGCATGGCCTTTGATTGCTCCACGCCATAGGGGTCGCGGCTCTCCGGCGGGCGGATGGCGTTGAAGACCACCTGCTGTTGCGGTGTGGAGATGTAGTTGTCGAAGAAGCGGTCCATCTCCCGGACCTTCAGGGCGGCGTCGGGGTCTGCGGGCAGCAGGCGGGCCGCGCCGGGATAGTGAAGATCCAGGTGCTCGATGATGATCGTGGCCTCGGTCACCACCCGCTCGCCATCGACCAGGACCGGAAAGCGCTTCAGCGGCCAGAGCGCCGCCAGTTCGGCCATGGCCTCGGGGCCCTCGAGCAGCCGGTAGTCGAACGGCGTGGCGTTCTCATAGAGGGCGATCAGCACCTTCTGGCAGTAGGACGAGAAGGGGTGGGCGTAGAGTTTGAGGCTCATGGGGGTCTCCATCGGCTGTGATCCTACAAGAGGATGCGGGCCGGTCGAGGCGATTCAGGGAGGGATCCGGAGTCGGCGACTCATCTATGAACCGCTGCGAGACGCGATCCGGAGAGGCCCGATGACCCTGACCCCGACCCTCACGATGTACGGCATCAAGACCTGCGACACCGTGGCCAAGGCCCGGCGCTGGCTGGACGATCATGGCAAGTCCTACGACTTCCATGACTACAAGGCCCTGGGGGTTACCCAGGCGAAATTGGAGGAATGGGCCGGACAGGTCGGTTGGGAGGTGCTGCTCAACAAGGCGGGAACCACCTTCAGGAAGCTGCCCGAGGCCGACAGGCAGGACATTGATCAGGCCAGGGCGATCGCGCTGATGATCGCTCAGCCGTCGATGATCAAGCGGCCGGTGCTGGAAGGCGCCGGGCCGCTGATCGTCGGCTTCAAGCCAGAGCGATACGAGGCTGCTCTCTAGCCGGGCGCGCGCTGCGGATCAGGCGGAGACGGGCCGGGCGGCGGGGGGGATGATCACCGGCCTGGCGCCGGGATAGCCGGCGGCGATCTTCAAGGCGGTCCAGGGCGACCCAGAGCGGACCATATCGCCCAGCAGATTGCGCCATTCGGCGGTGACGATGACCAGGGGGTTGTTGCTGGTCTGGGGCGTCACCAGACCATAGCGACAGGCCTCCTCCGGCCGCTCAGGGGCATAGGTGCCGAAGAGGCGGTCGAAGACGATCAGGACGCCCCCGTAGTTTCGGTCGATATAGGCGGGGTTGGAAGCATGGTGGACACGGTGCGCCGAGGGGGTGTTGAATATCCACTCCAATGGGCCCAGGCGCCCTACCAATTCGGTATGCAGGAAGTACTGGAAGCGCAGGTTCAGGGTGATCAAGAGGGCGATGGCGGCCGGGTTGAAGCCCATCGCCACTAGCGGCAGGAAGAAGACCCACAGCCCCGAGATCAGGCCGGTCCAGCCCAGGCGCGAAGCGGCCGGCAGGGTCAGTTCATTCGGCGAATGGTGGACGCTGTGGGTCGCCCAAAGCCAGCGGACCTCGTGGCTCATTCGGTGCTGCCAGTAGTAGCAGAACTCGACCAGCAGGAAGAGAAGGCCCCAGCTCCACCAGGCGTCCAGCGGCTGGCGAAAGGGCGTGGCGGTGTAGACGGCCAGGTAGATGGCGCCGATGGCGATACCGGACAGGCCGTTGCTGACCAGCTGGCCCGCCGCGACGCCGAAGGTCGCGAGGGTCGCCTTGCCGTCGTAGCCCCGGCTGCTGAAGTAGCGGCGCCAGGCGAACTCGCCGATGGCGGCTGCTGCGGCGACCAGCAGGAAGAGGCCGGCGAACTCGCGGTTCTGGCCGTCGAGGAGGGACTGCATGGCGGCTACTCCGACAGGGCGGCCAGGACATCGCCCGCGGCGAGGCGGCCGTCCTGGTCCTGGTCGAGGGCGGTGAACCGGGCGCGGCCCGCGGCGGTGAACTCGGCGCGGGTGACTTTCATGTCGCCGTTGGGATCGACGGCGTGAAGCGTGGCCATGGCCTTTGGGCCGGGGTTGCGACGGGGCAGGCCGAGCGCGGTTCGCATGGCGCGGGCCTCGCTCATCACCATCTGGCCGTCGTTATTGGCGTCAGCCCTGGCGAACATCGACAGGCGAGCGGCCTGGAATTCGCCGAAGGTCAGCCAGCCGTCGTGGTTGGCGTCGGCCCGAGCGATCATCGCCTGAAGCGCCGGCGAATTCGGCGCGGCCAGGGTCGGACCGGCGGCGAGGGCGATGAGGGCCGCGGCGACGAGCGAGGTGCTGGCGAGGGTGAAGCCATAGGTCGGTCGGGGGAGGGACATGGTCGGGTCTCTTGCTGTCGGGCCCGGGGGAGCGGCCCATAACAGTGTTCTAGACCCTGGCACGCCCCTGGATTTGTCGGGCCGGCGCCGGCCTGTAACAGCGTGTAACGGTGGCTGGCGGCCGGCCCGGAGATGGTCCAGAAAAAGGCTGGAGCCCCGCCGTGATCGCCAGCCCGCTTGTCTACATCGCCGAAGACGACGCCGAAATCCGCGCCCTGATCGCCGGGCTGCTGCGGGCCGAGGGCTGGCGGGTCGAGGCGGCGGCGGATGCGGAAGGCTTCTGGGCGCTGTTCAACGCCCGCCAGCCGGACCTGGTGGTGCTGGATGTGATGATGCCCGGCGAAGACGGACTGTCGATCTGTCGGCGACTGCAGGCGCGGTCGAGCGTGCCGGTTATCATTGCCTCGGCCCGAGGCGAGGCGATGGATCGGATCATCGGGCTGGAGGTTGGGGCCGACGCCTATCTGGCCAAGCCCTTCCATCCGCGCGAACTGATCGCCCAGGCCAGGGCGGTGTTACGGGCGCGGCAGGGGACCGCCCGCAAGGCTGTCCGGCAGGTCTTCCGCTTCGAGGGCTGGCGGCTGGACGTCGGGGCGCGGGGCTTGAGCGATCCGGCCGGGGCGCCGGTGGTGCTGACGGCGGGGGAGCATGACCTGCTGGTGGCGCTGCTGACGCGGCCGCGCACGGTTCTGTCTCGGGATGACCTGATGGACGCCCTGAAGGGCCGGGGCGCCGACGCCTTCGACCGCTCCATCGATATCCAGGTGTCCCGGCTGCGGCGTAAACTGGGTGACGATCCAGCGGCTCCGGTGCTGATCAAGACGGTGCGTAACGGCGGCTATCTCCTGGCCGTCGACGTGGTGGGCGAAGGATGAGCCGGCCGCCGCGGCTGGGCCTGGGCTCGCGGTTGACCCTGGTGGTGGCGGCCGGGTTTCTGGCGCTGCAGCTCCTGGGACTGGCGGCCCTGGCGGCCTGGAACGCCCATGAGACCGGCCGCTGGCGCTACCCCTTCCCGGACCGGCTCGCGGCCATGGCCCGGTCGGTCGAAGCGGCCGGTCCGGCCGGGCGGGAAGACCTGCTTCGGGCGCTGTCCTCGAATGACACGACCGTGCGGATCGGCTCGCCTGGCGCGGAGGCCGGCTGGACTAGGCGACCGGGCGCCAGCCTCGCCATACCCTATGGCCCGGCTCTGGAGGGGCGAAGGGTCGATCTGCTGGTTCGCAAGGGGCGGAAGATCAGACCGCCTCCAGGCCCCGGCATGGCAGGGCGCGATGTCGCCTTGGCGGTGGCCCTGCGGGACGGCGCTGTTCTGATCGTCGAGCCGGGCCGGGCTCTGCGGCGGCAGGCGGTGTTCTATGGCCTGCTGGTGGTCAATGTCCTGGCCGGGCTGGTGGTGCTGCTGCTGGTCTGGCTCTCGGCGCGGGCCATCGCCGCGCCGCTCCAGGCCATCGCCGATCGGGCTGATCGGTTCGCCCTCGACCTGGACACAGCCCCGATGCAGGAGCGGGGTCCGCGCGAGGCGCGCGCCGTGGCGGCGGCCTTCAACCGGTTGCGGGGTGAGCTTCGCCGTCTGATGGCCGAGCGGCTGCGGATGCTGGCGGCCATCGCCCATGATCTGAAGACCTATCTGACCCGCCTGCGCCTGAGAGCGGCGCTGATCGCCGATGAGGCTCAACGAGACGCCGCCGACCGGGACGTGCGGCTGATGAGCGAATTGATCGAGGACGTGCTGCTGGTGGCGCGCGGCGAGGAGCGGCTGCCGGCCAGCGGCCCTGTCGACCTGGCGCGGCTGGCCGCCGAGACCGTGGCGGCGCGGGCCGGAGCCGGCGAGGCGGTGACGCTGGAGGGGAGCGTCGGCGGCGGGGCCCTGGTTACCGGCGACGAGACCGGCCTGAGGCGCGCGCTGGAAAACCTGATCGGCAATGCGGTGAAATATGCCGGGGCGGGCCGGGTGGTGCTGACGGCTGAAGGCGACGGCTGGTCCCTGGCGGTGGTGGATCAGGGGCCGGGCCTGCCGGACGGCTTTGAGGCGGAGGCCTTCGATCTGTTCAGCCGGGCGGAAGGCTCGCGGTCACGGGAAACTGGCGGGGCGGGGCTGGGCCTGTCCATCGCCCGGGCGCTGGTCCGGCAGTCCGGCGGAGATGTCTCGCTGACGCCGACGCCGGGCGGCGGCTTGACGGCGACCATTCATCTGCCGGCCTGAAATTTTTTCAGGGAGGACGCATCCGGGGGCCGCTTCGGCGGCGACTACCCTTTGAAACCGCGCGATGATCGTCGCGGACATCTGGAGGGCATGACCGTGGAAGACCTGTTCCGCTCCTATTGGTGGCTTCTGTTCCCCTTGGCTTTCTTCGTCGCCGGTGGGTTCGACCAGTGGATGCGCTATCGCCGCCATCGCGACACCCTGGACCTGATCAAGACCTACGCCTCGCAAGGCAAGGAGCCGCCCGCCGCACTGCTGGATCAGGTGAAAAAGCTCGAGGACGACGACGAGGACATCGATGACCGCCGCGACCGGCGCTATCGCCGCCGCTATCGGTACGGCCGTTCCTGGCGCGGCGAGGGGACCTGGTACCATGTGGTGCTGTTCGCGGTGATTTCCGCCGGCTTCGCCTATGCCGCCTTCACCAACCTCTACGGACAGGGCCACGCCTTCGTCATCGTCGCCTTCGTCACCGGGGCGCTGAGCCTGGCGTCGCTGGTGGCGCTGCTCACCAAACCCCGGACTGACTGATGGATGGGCCGCTCGTCAGGGCGGCCCGGGCCGGATCGAAGGCCGCCTTTGCGCGGCTGGTCGATCGTCATCAGCAGGCCCTGCGCGGCTTTCTGAGGCGGGCGCACGGCAGCTGGGCCGAGGCGGACGACATCGCCCAGGAGGCTTTCGTCGCCGCTTGGACTGGCCTGGACCGCCTGAAGGACGACGACGCCTTCCGCCCTTGGCTGTTCGGGATCGCCTATCGCAAGGCCCAGACGGCCGCCCGCTCGGCCAGGCGCGGCGCGGCGCGGGACGGGGAATGGTCGAAGGAAGAGGCGTCGTCCGCTACTCCAGGCCTCGCGCCGGACGAGCGGATGGCGCTCGAAGCGGCGCTGGGCGAGCTGCCGGCCGATCAGCGGGCGGCGGTCATCCTCTGCCTGGGCGAGGGCTGGACCCATGCGGACGCGGCGCAGGCCCTGGGTTTGCCTCTGGGCACGCTGAAGTCGCATGTGGCGCGCGGACGCGATAAGCTGCTGGCCGGACTAGGAGGCCCGATATGACTCCCCCCGATATGACTCCCCCCGATATGACTCCCCCCGATATGACTCCCGACGAAAAGATCGCCGCCTTTCTGGGCTCGGCCAGACCAGCGACGGACGCCCCGGCCTTCAACGCCGAGGTGATGCAGCGGGTGGCCCGCGAGGAATTCGGCCGGGCCATGGCCTATGTGGCCATCGCCGCTCTGGTCGGCGGCCTGATGCTGTGGGCTGTGGCGCCAATCCTGTCGGTGGTGGCGGAGGCCCTGGCTCCGACCCTGATCACCGGCGCCGGCCTGCTGGTGGTGACGGTCAGTCTGGTGGTGATGGCGGAGGGCTATCTGCGGCGGGCATGAAACACCGCCGCGCGGCTTACGAACATTTCATGTGGAAACCCGCATCTGTTCGGACCTTCCCAGGTCTCTATTGGACATAAGGCGCTCGCAACCTGCGTCGCCACGACACTTGAGGAGGTTTTTTCATGGGCGATCTGATCCCCCTGGCGGCCGTCAGCCTGCCGTTTCTGATGATCATCGCGATCGTCGTCGTTCCCGCCTATCTGAAAAGCAAGGAACGCCGCGAGATGCAGGCCACCCTGCGCGCCGCGATCGACAAGGGACAGCCTGTCCCGCAAGAAATGATCGACGCCATGACCAAGAATGTGAAGGTCGCGCCGACCGCGCTCAGCGACATCCGAACCGGCATCATCTGGGTCGCCGTCGGTATCGGCATCGGGGTCTTCGGCTACATGGTGTCCTATGAGGAAGCCGAGGCCTTCCATCCGATGGTCGGAATCGCCGCCATCCCGACCATCATCGGCCTGACCTACATCGTTCTCAGCTTCTTCAACCCCAACAAGTCCAAGCAGCCCTGATCGGCGGAACGGACAAGGGGGAGATCTCGCCATGGCCCAGGCAAGGGCTATCAACGGACTGCACGATGTCGAGCTCGCCGCCCTTGCGGCGGCGGGCGACCGGGCGGCCTTCGGAGAGCTGGTGCGCAGGCACGGCTCGGCCGTCCGGGGCCTGCTGCGGCGGATGGGGGCGCAAGCCTCCCTCGCCGACGACATCGCCCAGGACGCCTTCATGACCGCTTTCGAGCGGATCGCGGAATTCCGCGGCGAAGGCGCCTTCGCCGCCTGGGTGAAGCGGATCGCCGCCCGGCTGTATGTGCGCCGCTGGCGCAAGGACAGCCGGATGACCGAGGAGGTCGAGCAGGACGACGAAGGCCACGGCGGCGAACTGAGCGCCGCGGCCCGGATCGATCTGGACGAGGCCATGAAAAGCCTCTCGGACCAGGAACGGATGTGCGTGTCGCTTTGCTACGGGGCGGGACTTTCGCATGCCGAAGCAGCGGAAACCCTCAATGCCCCCTTGGGAACGGTGAAATCCCATGTCAAACGTGGTTTGGATAAGCTCCGACTCCGACTTGCGCCTGTTGAAGGCTCAGGCCGGGAAGCGGAAAGGCAGGGTCATGTCTGATCTCGATTTCGAAACCAGGCTGGATCGGCTCTTCGCGGAGCCGCCGCACTTCAAGGATAGCGAGGTCTTCGCCTCCTTGGTCGAGTCGCGGCTGGAGCGGGGCTGGTCCGTGCGCCGGCTGTTCATCGGGGCCGCCGGCGTGGTCGCCGGCCTGGTCGGTGTCGGCCAGCTGATGGGCGCGGGTCTGTTTCTGAAAGCCGCGGGCATCGAGGCCACCGAACAGGCGGACGCGGTGAGCAAGGCCTTTAGCCAGGTGGTCTCGGCGAGCTCTAACCTCGGCGCCCTGCCGATCAGTCCGGAAGTGCTGTGGATGACGGCCGCCCTGGGTGTTATGGCGCTGGGCTTCGCGATTACCCGGGCCACCCAGGAGTTCTAGCTTGTCTTCCCAACGCCAGGAGACCGTCCGGCGCCTCGCCGCGCCGGATATCACCGCTCGCAAGGGCGGCGAGCCGATCGTCTGCCTGACGGCCTACACAGCGCCGGTCGCCGAAATCCTCGACGACCACTGCGACCTTCTGCTGGTCGGCGACAGCGTCGGGATGGTGGTCCATGGCCTGCCCAACACCGTCGGGGTGACCCTGGAGATGATGATCCTCCATGGCCAGGCGGTGATGCGCGGATCGCGCAAGGCCATGGTGGTGGTCGACATGCCGTTCGGCTCCTATGAGGGGTCGGCGGAGACGGCCTACGCCAACGCCGCCCGGATCATGAAGGAGACCGGCGCCCAGGCGGTGAAGGTCGAGAGCGGCGCGACCGTGGCGGCGACCATCGACTATCTGGTCAAGCGCGGCATCCCGGTGATGGGCCACGTGGGCCTGCGTCCCCAGGCCGTGCTGGTCGACGGCGGCTTCAAGGCCAAGGGCCGCGACGAGGCAGGCCGCGCCAAGATCATGGCCGAGGCGCGAGACGCCCAGGACGCCGGCGCCTTTTGCATCGTCGTCGAGGGGGTGGCCGAGGGACTGGCGCGGGACATCACCGCGGCCCTGTCGGTCCCGACCATCGGCATCGGGGCCTCGGCCGGTTGCGATGGCCAGATCCTGGTCACCGACGACATGCTGGGCCTGTTCGACTGGACCCCGAAATTCGTCCGCCGTTACGCGGACCTGCGCGGCGCGATCGCCGAGGCGGGGGCGAGGTACGCCGCCGACGTCAAGGCGCGGGCGTTTCCGGCCGAGGCGGAGACGTACTTCGCCAAGAAGGGTTAGGCGTCGCGGGGCTGGATACGGGCGGGTTCGTCAGGGCCGCTGCCATACTCGGCCGCCTCAAGGGCCGCCACGATATCGTCTGGCAGTTCACCGACCACATAGACCCTGCGCTCTCGATCGAGCAGTTTTTCGTAGCGGGCCAACTCGCTCGCGGAGAGATAGGCGCCCACAACGCGATCATGGCTGGTGACGATGATGACTTTCGTCTCAATCGCTTCATGTTGGTAGCGGGCGAAGTTGCGCGCGAACTCCGTCGCGCGAACCCTCGGGGGGTCAGTCATATCGGCGCCTCCTTCGGGCGTCTCGGTAAACTACGTGTCTTTCGTGACTTGGGCCAACCGGTCTGCACGCCTGAGGACCGCAGGCCTCTTCCCCGTCCGGCCAACGCACACTAGACAGAGCCCCTTCCCAAGACCGGCCTGAAACCCATGCACGACATCCGAGCCATCCGCGAAAATCCCGCCGCTTTCGACGCCGGCTGGAGTTCGCGTGGGATGTCCGCCCAGACGCCGGCCATCCTGGCGCTGGATGAACAGCTGCGCGCCGCCCAGACCCTGGTCCAGGCCGGCCAGACCCGCCGCAACGAAGCCAGCAAGCTGATCGGCGCGGCCAAGGCCAAGAAGGACGAGGCGGGCGCCGCCGCCCTGATGGCCGAGGTCGAGGCTCTGAAGGGTCAGATGGCCGAGCAGGCCGACGTTGAGGCGCGGGTTGGCAAAGAGCTGCGCGACCTTCTGGCGTCGCTTCCTAACATCCCGGACGTCGATGTGCCCGAGGGCGAGGACGAACTGGGCAACAAGGAAATTCGCAAGCACGGCGAGCCGCGCCGGATGAACGACGCCCGCGATCACGTCGACCTGGGCGCCGCCATCGGCATGGATTTCGAGGCCGCCGCCAAGATGAGCGGCTCGCGGTTCGTGGTGCTCAAGGGCCAGGTCGCGCGGCTGGAGCGGGCGCTGGGCCAGTTCATGCTGGACCATCAGACGACCCAGAACGGCTACACCGAGGTCAGCCCGCCGCTGATGGTCAAGGACGAGGCGATGTTCGGCACGGGCCAGCTGCCCAAGTTCGCCGAGGATCTGTTCCACACCATCGACGGCCGCTGGTTGATCCCGACCGCCGAGGTCAGCCTGACCAATATCGTCCGCGAGGCGATCACCGCTGAGGAAGAGCTGCCCATGCGGCTCACCGCCCTGACCCCCAGCTTCCGGTCCGAAGCCGGGGCCAGCGGGCGGGATACGCGCGGGATGATCCGCCAGCACCAGTTCTACAAGGTCGAGCTGGTCTCGATCACCACGCCCGAACAGTCGAACGAGGAGCATGAGCGGATGACCGCCTGCGCCGAGGGCGTGCTGCAGAAATTGGGCCTGGCCTATCGCACCATGCTGCTGTGCAGCGGCGACATGGGCTTCACCGCCCGCCGCACCTATGACCTGGAGGTCTGGCTGCCGTCGCAGAACATGTACCGGGAGATCAGCAGCTGCTCCAACTGCGGCGATTTCCAGGCCCGGCGTATGGACGCCCGGACCAAAAAGGCCGGGGAGAAGGGCACGCGCTTCGTTCACACCCTCAACGGCTCGGGCCTCGCCGTCGGCCGGACCCTGGTGGCGGTCTTGGAGAATTACCAGGACGAGGGCGGCCGGATCGCCATCCCCGACGCGCTGCAGCCCTATATGGGCGGCCTGACGCACATTGGGGGCGGGAGCTGATGCGCATCCTCCTCACCAACGACGACGGCATCCATGCCGAGGGGCTGACCGCCCTGGAAAACATCGCCCACGCCCTGAGCGACGATGTCTGGGTGGTGGCGCCGGAGTATGAGCAGTCGGGGGCCAGCCGGGCCCTGACCCTGGCCGATCCGCTGCGGGTGCGCAAAGTCGGCGAGCGCAAATGGGCGGTGACCGGCACCCCGACCGACTGCGTGATGCTGGGCATTCGCAATCTGGTCGAGGGGGCGCCGCCGGACCTGGTGCTATCCGGGGTCAACCGGGGCCAGAACATCGCAGAGGATGTGACCATGTCCGGCACGGTGGCCGGCGCCATCGAGGGCATGGCCCTGGGCATTCCGTCCATCGCGCTCAGCCAGTCGATGCTGGCCTTCCATGACGAGGTGAAGGCCTATTGGGAGACGGCTGAGGCCTTCGGTCCCGGAATCGTCAAGCGGCTGCTGGAGATCGGCTGGCCGAAGGACGTGATCATCAACGTCAACTTCCCGTCCCGCCCGCCGGAGGAGGTGACCGAGGTCGAGGTGACCCGCCAGGGTTTCCGCGACATGCATGTGCGCAGGGCGGAAAAACGCACCGATCTGCGTGGCCGCGACTATTACTGGATGGGCTTCTCCGGTCAGCTGAGCAAGCCGGCCGAGGGAACCGACCTGAAGGCCGTCTATGAGGGGCGGATCTCGGTGACGCCGCTGCACATCGACCTGACGCATGAGGCGACCATCCACGCCATGAAGGGCGCCCTCGGAGGCGCGCCGCCGCGCCTGCGATGACCGACACGCCACAACCCGACTCGCCGGAGACCCGCGCCGCCAAGCTGATCCTGGCCCTGCGCCGGCAGGGCGTGACCGATCCCAAGGTGCTGGGGGCGCTGGAGAAGACGCCGCGTGAGCTGTTCACCCCGGATCTGTTCAAGGAACGGTCCTGGGAGGATAGCGCCCTGCCGATCGCCTGCGGCCAGACCATCAGCCAGCCGTTCATCGTCGGACTGATGACCCAGGCCCTGACCCTGGACCGCCGGGCGCGGGTGCTGGAGATCGGCACGGGCTCTGGCTATCAGACCGCCGTGCTCAGCCGACTGGCGCGGCTGGTCTACACCGTCGAGCGCTATCGCACCTTGATGGGCGAGGCTGAGGCGCGGTTCAAAACCCTGCAGCTGACCAACGTCATCACCAAGTTCGGCGACGGCGGAGAAGGCTGGAAGGAGCAGGCGCCTTTTGACCGCATTTTGGTCACCGCGGCGGCGCCCGAGGAGCCCAAGAGACTGTTGGCGCAACTGAAACCGGACGGGGTTCTGGTCGCGCCCGTGGGCAAGGGGCCGGTCCAGCAACTGATCCGTTATGCGGGCGACGGTGCGGGCGGGTTCCGGCAGGAAACACTCTGCGAAGTGCGGTTCGTCCCCTTGCTGGACGGCGTCGCTCGCGAACTGTGACCGGCAAAAAGTTCACGGGCGAGGCCACGTGCTTAACGCAGGTTTAACGCGCATCACCCCAGGTGTGCGGATTGTCCGAACGGAGCGGCGATGACCCACTTCCTCACCCGAGCGATGTTGATCGGCGTATCCGCCGCGGCCCTGGCCGCCTGCGCCTCGACTCCGCAGTATCCGATCCTGGAAGGCCAGGCCGCCGGTTCGGGGCCCCAGGCCCTGGAAATGCCGACGCCCAAGTACCCGACCCGGGCGCCGCAGGGCGCTGGCGATGGCTATGGCTCCGACGAGTCGCCGCCGGCCCCGCCGCCGCCCGCCAAGCCTTCCGGTGACGTCCAGTTCGAGCAGCTGACCCCGGTCCGGCCGTCCGGCACGGTGGAATCGACGCCGCTGGCCGCGCCCGCCGTCTATTCAAATGCCGCCTACGAGCCCGAGGCGACTTTCCAGACGGTCGCCTTCTACGCCGCCAAGAAGCCCGCCCCGACCTCCGCCGCCCCGGCTCGCAAGGGCAAGGCCCCGGAACCCAAGGCTCCGACCAGTGGACCGGGCGCCGTGGTGCCCATCGACGGCAAACCGAAGACCTATACCGTCAAGTCCGGCCAGGGCCTGGACGCGGTGGCCCGCGAGCTGGGCACCACCCGCAAGCAGCTTGCGGCGGACAACGACCTGAAGGAGCCCTACAAGCTCAAACCCGGCCAGGTGCTGAAGGGCCCGGCCAGCAAGGGCAAGGCCTATATCGTCCAGAGCGGCGACACCCTCTCCGCCATCGCCCGCCGCTTCAATGTCACCACGGCCGCCCTGGCGGACGAGAACGACATGAGCCTGAAGGACGCGATCCGTTCGGGCCAGAAGCTGAAGCTGCCGGAAGGCTTCAAGGACAGCGGCGCGCCGAAGAAGCCGGCCCCCGAGCCGGAAGCGGCGCCGGCCAAACCCCGTCCCAAGCCGGCGGCGCCGGTGGAAAGCTCGCCCGCCCCTGGGCCGAGCCAGCCGTCCGCCCCCATCACCCGCGGTCCGAACGCCTATCCGCCAATCGAGCGAGGGCCCAACGCCTATCCGCCGATCACGCGTCAGCCGGAGCCTCAACCGCCCGTCAGCCAGCCCCCCGCCAGCCAGCCCCCCGCCAGCCAGCCTGAGCCGGAGCCCGAGGCCCCGCCGCCGGTCAGCCGGCCGTCCCAGACCAAGCCACCCGTAGTCAAGCCTTCGGGGGCGACGGAGCCTCCTGCGACAGCTCGTCCGCCCGTCGCGAGGCCGCCGGTCGCCGCCCCGCCGATCACCGCCCCGCCCACCGTCGTTCCGAGCAGGCCGGCCGCCAAGCCGGCTCCGGCCACCCCGGATCAACCACGCCCCAACACGACGCCGAGCCAGCCGCAGCCGACAAAGCCCTCGCCGCCGATCTCGGTGAAACCGGGGCCCGCGCCGCTGCAGGACGACCGGCCGCCGGTCTATTCCGACGCCGACTACGCCCGCATGGCGGCCGGCCGGTTCGACTGGCCGGTGCGCGGCGCGGTCCTCTCCGGCTATGGCCCCAAGGCTGGCGGCCAGCGCAATGACGGCCTGGACATCGGCGCCTCCGCCGGCACGCCGGTTCGCGCGGCGGCTGACGGCACAGTGGTCTACTCCGGCGGCGACGTGCCCGGGTTCGGCGTGACGGTGCTGATCCAGCACGCCGATGGCTGGGTCACCGTCTACGGCCACCTGCAACGGGCTGACGTGAAGATGCAGCAGCGCATCACCCGCGGCCAGCAGATCGGCCTCGTCGGCAGCAGCGGCGAGGCCCCCCGGCCCCAGCTGCACTTCGAGGTGCGCCACTCCCCGTCGCCGAAGTTCAAGGCCAAGGCGATCGACCCGGCGCTGGTCCTGCCGAGGTAACGGTCGCGCGGCCTGACATCCCATAATTCCGCCCTCTTTGGGGGCGGGGGACCGCGGCGGATACGCCGTGGTGGTGGGGGCGGCGCCGGCCCGTAATTGTCATGGCGCCAAGGAGGTGGAGGCCGGTCTGCTCACGCTCTGTGAGAACTCACCGCAGCCGGCGCTGCCCCTTCAGTCAGCCGCTTCGCGGCTGCCAGCTACCCCAGGGGGGCAGCGATTTTGGTTACGGCAACACCACGCCCAGTTCCCCCGCCAGTTCGCGGATGAACTGCCAGGCGATGCGGCCGGATCTCGATCCGCGTTGCTGGCTCCACTGCAGGGCGCGGCGGTCGAGGTCGGGGGTCTTCAGGCCGAAGCGGTCGGCGTAGGAGCGCACTGCCGCCAGATAGTCCGGCTGGTCCATCGGTGGGAAGCCGATCCACAGGCCGAAGCGGTCGGAGACGCTGACCTCCTCCTCGGCGTCCTCGGCGGCGGCGATCAGGCCCCGGCCCTCGGCGTGGTCGCGGGGCATCAGATGGCGGCGGTTCGAGGTGGCGACGAACAGGACGTTGTCCGGCGGACCGCTGACGCCGCCCTCCAGCGCCGACTTCAGCGCCTTGGCCGCCGCCGCGCCGTCCTCGAAGGACAGGTCGTCGCACAGCACCAGGAAACGCTCCGATCGACCGCGAAGGACGTCGAACAGGGCGGGCAGGGCGATCACCTCGTCGCGGTCGATCTCGACCAGCTTCAGCGCCGGATTGGTCGCGGCGGCGGCCATGAAGGCGGCCTTGGCCAGGCTGCTCTTGCCGGTTCCGCGCACGCCCCACAGCAGGGCGTGGTTGGTCGGCAGGCCGCGCGCGAAGCGATCCAGCGCCTCGACGAACCGCCCCTTCTGACGATCCACCCCGACCAGCAGGTCGAGGCTCAGGGGATAGTCCGGCGCCGGCAGGAAGGCGCCGGCGGCCGGGTCATGGCGGAACAGGCGGGCGCCGGTGAAATCGGCCGCGGCCTTCGGCGGCGGCGCGAGTCGCTCGAGCGCCTCGGCGATACGGGTCAGCAGGGGCGAAAGGTCGGAAGACGTCATCGGGATCAAGCGCCGGAGGGTCGGGAGACCGGGGCATGAAGGAGATTTGCCACAGGGTCCAGCCCGTGTTCGGCGCGCTCATTGCAAACCGCAGGGTCAGGCCCTAGGTTCCGCCGACCTGAAACGGGCGCGCTCGGCGCGCCCCCGACGCTGATTCCGGAGTTGAAATGCCTACTGATCCCTCTGGCCTGTTGCAGGTCGTCGGTTTCCCGATTCTGCTGATCGTCATGTTCTACTTCCTGATGATCCGGCCCCAGCAGAAGCGGGCCAAGGAACATCAGGCGATGATCACCAATCTCAAGCGCGGCGACGTCGTCGAGCTGAACAGCGGCCTGGTCGGCAAGGTCGTCCGGGTCGAGGATCGCGAAGTCGGCATCGAGATCGCCCAGGGCGTCACCGTCAAGGTGGTCAAGGCGATGATCGGCGTTGTCCGCACCAAGGGCGACCCCGCCCCCGCCAACGACTCCAAGAGCTGATTGCTCGGCTCGCCTCGGAGCACCTTCTCTCATGATGAATCTCACCCGCTGGAAGATCATCGTCGTTGCGGCGACGATCCTCTTCGGCGTCCTTTTCGCCCTGCCCAATGTGCTGCCGGCCAAGGTCCGCGAGGGTCTGCCGGGCTTCATGCCCAAGAGCGTACTGAACCTCGGCCTCGACCTGCAGGGCGGCTCCTATCTGCTGCTCGAGGTCGAGACCGACGCGCTGCGCAAGGAGAAGATCGAGAACCTCGTTGAAGAGGTGCGCAAGATTCTGCGCGACAATAACATCGCCTTCTCCGGCCTCTCGGCCCAGAACGGGTCGGTGGTCGTGCAGGTGCCGGATCAGGCGGGCTTCGACAACGCCTTCAAGCTGATGTCCCGCCAGCTGCCGGGACCGACGCGGACCGGCGCCACCGATATGACCATCAGCCGTCAGGGCGACCAGCGTCTGCGACTGACCTATACCGATCAGGCTCTGGCTGAGATCAACACCAACGCCGTCGACCAGTCGATCGAGATCATCCGCCGCCGGGTCGATGAGCTGGGCACCAAGGAGCCTTCGATCACCCGTCAGGGCGTCAACCGGATCGTCGTCCAGGCGCCCGGCGAGAGCAATCCCGAGAAGCTGAAGGAGGTCATCGGCCAGACGGCCAAGCTGACCTTCCAGATGGTCGACACCAGCGTGCCGATCCAGGAGGCCATCCAGGGCCGGGTGCCGCCAGGGTCCGAGCTTCTGCCGGCGACGGACGGCAGCGGCGGGGCCTATCTGGTCCGCAAGCGGGCCGAGGTGACCGGCGAGATGCTGGTCGACGCGCGTCAGACAACCGACCAGCAAACCGGTCAGGTCGCCGTCTCCTTCCGCTTCAACGGTGAAGGCTCCCGGCGTTTCGCCGCCGTCTCCAGCCGCAACGTCGGCAAACCCTTCGCCATCATCCTCGACGGCAAGGTCATCTCCGCGCCCAACATCAATGAACCGATCCTGACCGGCAGCGGCCAGATCACCGGCAGCTACACCATTGAGACGGCCAACAACCTGGCCATCCTGCTTCGCGCCGGCGCCCTGCCGGCTCCGCTGAAGGTGCAGGAGCAGCGGACCGTGGGCGCCGAACTGGGCGCCGACGCCGTCAAGGCCGGTCGCACCTCGACCATCGTCGGCTTCGTCGCCATTCTGATCTTCATGGTGCTGACCTACGGACTGCTGTTCGGCGGCATCTCGGTCATCGCGCTGCTGGTCAACGGCATCCTGATCGTCGCCGCCATGAGCCTGACTCAGGCGACCCTGACGCTTCCGGGTATCGCCGGCCTGATCCTGACCCTCGCGGTCGCCGTCGACGCCAATGTGCTGATCTACGAGCGGATGCGGGACGAGGTGAGGGCGGGAAGGCCTGTTCTGCCGGCCATGGATGCGGGCTTCTCGCGCGCCATGGTGACCATCATCGACGCCAACCTGACGACCCTGATCGCCGCGGCGATCATGTTCTTCTTCGGCGCGGGGCCGGTTCGCGGCTTCGCCTGGACGCTGTCGATCGGGGTGTTCACCTCGGTCTTCTCGGCCGTCCTGATCACCCAGGTGCTGCTGGCGGTCTGGTACCGCGTCAAGCGCCCCAAAACGCTGCCGATTCTGTGAGGCGACCGCCATGTGGCCCCTGATCAAGATTATCCCGACCCGCACCCACTTCCGGTTCGTCGACTTCGCCAAATACGCCGGAATGATCTCCATCCTGGCGGCCCTGGCCTCCATGTTTGTGGTCCTCTATCCGCTGACTCCGCCCTGCGGCGGCCTCAACTGCGGCATCGACTTCAAGGGCGGCACCCTGCTGGAGTTCACCACGACCAAGGGCGCGGCGGACCTGGGCAAGATTCGCGAGACGATGAGCGGCCTTGGCATGGGCGATGTCCAGGTCCAGGCCTTCGCCACCCCGACCGACCCGGGCGCGACGCGAAACGTCTCGACGCGCTTCGAGCCGGGGGCGGACCCGGCCGAGAAGGTCGAAGAGGTCAAACAGGCCCTGGTCAAGGCGACGGGCGGGGCCGAATTCACCCGCACCGAGGTCGTCGGTCCCAAGGTGTCCGGAGAGCTGTTCACCAGCGGCATCCTGGCCCTGCTGATCGCCATCGGCCTGATGCTGCTCTACATCTGGTTCCGCTTCGAACTGCAGTTCGGCCTGGGCGCCGTGGTGGCGCTGTTTCATGACGTGATCCTGACCTTCGGAATGATCGCCATCTTCAAGCTGGAGTTCAGCCTGACGACGATCGCCGCCATCCTGACCATCATCGGCTATTCGATGAACGACACCGTCGTGGTCTTCGACCGGCTCCGCGAAAACCTTCGCAAATACAAGACCATGCCCCTGCGCGAGGTCATCGACCTGTCGATCAACGAGACCCTCTCGCGGACCATCATCACCGGCCTGACCGCCATCCTGGCGCTGGGCGGCCTGGCCGTGTTCGGCGGTGACGCCCTGTTCGGCTTCTCCATCATCATGATCTTCGGCATCGCGCTGGGCACCTATTCGTCCATCTACGTCGCCGCGCCGATCATCCTGCTGTGGGGGTCCAAGCGGACGAAGGAAGAGGCCGAAGACGCCAAGCCCATCGTTCTGGGACCGGCCTCGCGGCCGTAGGCATCGTGCGGCAACCGCCATCCATCGACGCCTGGGGCGGCGGAGGCTTTCGGGTCTCTGGCCTCTGGCGGCCGGGCTCCCTGCTGATCGTCGACGACCTGGCGCAGGACTGGCCGGTCGGGTCGATGGCGGAGCTCAGCCTCGCGGATTTCGCCACGGCGCTCGCGGCCGGCGGAGCCGTCGAATTCGTGCTGCTGGGCACCGGCCTGACCCAGGCCCTGCCGCCGCGCAGCCTGCGCGACGCCCTGAGAGATCGCGGCATCGGCCTGGAGTTCATGTCCACCGAGGCGGCGGCCCGCAACTACAACGTCCTGGCCTCCGACGGCCGACGTCTGGCGGCGGCCCTGATCGCGGTCTGAGGATTTGCAGGCGAAGCGAACCGGCCTATAGCTCACCTTCTGGGTCAGGCATTTGGAGGGCAATCGCCATGTCGGCGCTTCTAGCGAATTTCAGGAACACCATGATCGTGAGCTTCGTGCTCGCGCTGGTCATGCTGTTCGCATATTTCCAACTTAATCCCGGCTCCCACGCCGATTACGGCATCGCCGTTCTGCGCTGGCTGCACGTTGGGTTCGGCATCCTGTGGATCGGGCTGCTCTACTACTTCAACTTCGTCCAGATTCGGATGATGCCGCAGATCCCGGCCGAGCTGAAACCGGCGGTCTCCAAGTATATCGCGCCGGAAGCGCTGTTCTGGTTCCGCTGGGCGGCCCTGGCCACCTGGGTGATCGGCGTGTTCCTGGCCATCCATCGCGGCTACCTGGTCGGCGCCTTCACACTCGGCGCCAGCGAAGGCTTCGTCGACAAGGGCCACATCATGATCGGCATCGGCATGTGGCTGGCCACGATCATGTTCATCAACGTCTGGGGCTTCATCTGGCCGGCGCAGAAGATCGCGCTCGGCATCAAGGAAGGCTATGACGCCGACGCCAAGGCGGCGGCCGCTAAGAAGGCCATGCTGTTCTCGCGGACCAACACCCTGCTGTCGCTGCCGATGCTGGCGGCCATGGCGATGAACCAGACGATCTTTGGCTGATCGCTTCGATCGGTTATGAGTGCAGGGCCCGCCGGTTTCCGGCGGGCCTTTTGCTTTGTCGACGGCCGATGACCCAGGACCTGGACTCAAACCTTGCCCAGCAGGACCCCGACCGCTGGCTGTCCAGCCGGTTCGTGGCGGACGCAGGCGCGCGCGCCGATCTGGTGGCCCTCTACAGCCTGGACAACGAACTGCGCGCTATCGCCGGCAAGGTCAGCGAGCCCCTGGTCGGCGAGATGCGGCTGGCCTGGTGGCGGGAGTCGCTGGAGGGGCTGATGGCCGGCGGCCCGACCCGCGGCCATCCAGTGCTGGAGGCGCTGAAGGTCGCCAGCCTGCCTCTGGATGTCCTGGCCACCCTGCCGGATCGGCGGATCGCGGACCTGGACAAGCCCGCCGACGACGAAGCCCTGCTGGCCCAGATCGACGAGACAGACGGCGTGGTCATGGGCGTCGCGGCCCTGCGGCTCGATCCGGCCGCTCGGGTGGAACAGGTGGCCGACGCCGCCCGGGCCCTGACCCTGGCCAAACGCGGCCTTGCCGACCGCGCGGCGGTGCGGGAGGTGCTGCGGCGCGGGAAGGCGGCGCTTGCCGGGCTGCCGGTGGCGGCGTTTCCAGCCGTGGCCCATGCGGCGCTGGCGGTGGGCTACGCGGGTGGGGGAAGGCCGGGACCGATATCGAAGCGGATCAGGGTCACCTTGGCCGTGATGACGGGGCGCCTAACCTGATCCTTCTCCCGCTTGTCGGGAGAAGGTGGCCTCCCGCAGGGAGGTCGGATGAGGGCGGCGCCGGCGTTCGGTGACTGCCCTTTCCAAGCCTTTAGACTTCGGCGCCGCCCTCATCCGGCCGCTTCGCGTCCACCTTCTCCCGACGAGCGGGAGAAGGATCCCTGCTCCCGCTACTTCTTCTCCGCCGTCCATTGGTCCAGCCAGCCCAGCACCTCGTCGTGCCACTGCACCGAGTTCTGGGCCTTCAGCACCCAGTGATTCTCGTCCGGGAAGTAGAGCAGCTTGCTGGGGATGCCCTTGCGCTGCAGCGCGGTGAAGGTGGCGATGCCTTCCTCGACCGGCACGCGGAAGTCCTTGCCGCCATGGACGACCAGCATCGGCGTCCGCCAGTTGCTGACGTGGCTGGAAGGGTTGAACTTGTCGTAGGTCGTGCCGTCCTCATAGGCGGGGCCGCCGTTCTCCCACTCGCTGAACCACAACTCTTCGGTCGAATAGCCCATGAACCGGCTGTCGAAGATGCCGTCGTGGTTGACCAGGCACTTCCAGGGCTTCGGCCAATTTCCGGCGATCCAGTTGATCATGAAGCCGCCGTAGGAGCCGCCGAGCGCGCAGGCGCGGTCGCCGTCGAGGAAGCTGTAGGACTTCAGGGCGTAGGCCCAGCCCTTCTGCAGGTCCTCCAGCGGGCGGTCGCCCCAGTGCTGGCTGATGGCGTCGGTAAAGCCCTGGCCGTAGCCGGTGGAGCCGTGGAAATCGATCATCACCACGGCATAGCCGCGCGAGGCGTAGGTCTGGGCGTTCCAGCGGTAGTGGAACAGATTGCCGAAAGAGCCCTGCGGTCCGCCGTGGATCAGGAAGGCCACCGGATATTTCTTCGCCGGGTCGAAATCGATCGGCTTGACCAGATAGCCATGCACGGTCTCACCGTTCCAGCCGGGGAAGGTGAACTGCTCGGCCGCCCCGAACTGCACGTCCTTCAGGGCGGCGGCGTTGACCTGGGTCAGCGGCCGGGGCTCAGCCTTGGACTTCCAGTCATAGGCATAGAGGTCGGCGGGGGCCGACAGGGTGTCGGACGCGAAGACCACGCCGCGCGGGGTCAGGCTGAACGCGCTGACATGGCCGTCGCCGGTCATCGGTTCCACATGACCGCTCTTCACGTCGAAGGCGAACAGCCGGACCTGGCCGACATCCTGGGCCGTGCCGTAGAGGGTCTTGCCGTTGGCGGACCAGGCCAGGCTATCGACGGACCGGTCCCAATTGGCGGCGAGGTCACGAGTCTTGCCGGTGGCCACGTCGCGCAGCTTGATCTGCCAGCGATCGGCCTCGAATCCGGGGCGCTTCATGGCGCGATAAGCCATGGTCTTGCCGTCCGGCGAGAAGACCGCGCCGGTGTCCCAGGCCTTGTTGGCCTCGGTCAGGTTGGTCAGCCCCTTGCCGTCGACGCCAACCTGCCAGAGGTCGAAATTGGTCGACCAGGGCTCGGTCTTGCCGGCCAGCCGGGCGGAAAACACCACCGCCTTGCTGTCGGCGGTGAAGCTGTATTCGCTGTCGTCGCCGAACGGCTTGGACGGCACATCGCCGTCGAACAGCGGCGTCAGATAGGTAAGCGACCGCTGCATACCGCCGTCGATGCCGACCGCGACCAGGTGATTGCGCTTGCCGTCGGCCCAGGTATCCCAGTGGCGGATGAACAGCTTGTCGTAGACGACGCCGGTGGTCTTGTCGGTCTTGGGCGCCTCGTTGCGGGCCTTGCTGCACTCGAGCGTCGGGCAGGTGGGGTCGAGCGCCATGCCGACGGCCAGGGTCTTGCCGTCGGGGGAAACGACGAAGCTGTCGATGTCGAAGGGCAGGGTGGTCATTTGAGCCACCTGGCCGCTGGCGACGTCCAGCCGGTAGACCTCGCTGCCGCCCTTGCCTCGGCTGGACAGGAAGAACAGGCCCTTGCTGTCGGGCGACCAGCGGGCAGCGGAAGCGCCGCCATCGGAGATGGCCATGCGGGTGGGCTTGGCCCCCTTGGCCGTCAGGTCGAGCAGCCAAAGGCTGTTGGACGCCTTGTTGGCCGGATAGTCCATCGTGCGCAGGGCGTAGACCAGATAGCGCCCGTCCGGCGACACCCGCGGATCGCTGACCCGGTCGAGGGTGACCATGTCCTTGGCGGTAAAGGGGCGGGCCTCAGCGGAGGCGACCGCCCCCAATGACAGGGCGAGCGCGGCGGCGGCCATAATCAGGCGGCTGCGGATCTTCATGGGCGGGTTCCCGGAGCATTGTTGCGTTGTTGGCGCGGAAACTAGACCCGTCATGCGGCGAGAGCCAGAGGCGAGGCATATCCTCCTCCGACGCGCAGCGGCGGGGGAGGGGGCGCCGTTGGCCCTTCCGGCTTCTCTCAGAGCACGATCAGCGCCAGCCCACCCGTCACTCCGCCGCCTGGAGGCGTCCCTCGCCCAGCCAGGCGTCCAGGTCGTCCAGGGCACGCTGGCTCATCAGCTGCTTCTTGGCCCTGCCACGTTCGGTCTGCGGGATCTTCGTACCATCGGCGTGTTTCCTGGGCGCATCCATAGGCGGCAGCAGGCCGTAGTTGATGTTCATCGGCTGGAAGGCGCCGCCGCCCTGCAGGAAGCCGCCGGTGATGTGGGCGGCCAGGGCGCCCAGGGCCGTGGTGGCCGGCGGGGTCCGCAGCGGCGCGCCCAATCGCTCGGCGGCGGCGAGACGACCGGTCAGCAGGCCGATGGCGGCGCTTTCAACATAACCCTCGACCCCTGTCACCTGGCCCGCGAAGCGCAGCCGCTTGTCGGCGCGCAGGCGCAGCTGGCCGTCCAGAAGGTGGGGGCTGTTGAGGAAAGTGTTGCGGTGCAGGCCGCCGAGCCGGGCGAACTGGGCGTTCTGCAGGCCCGGGATCATGCGGAAGACCTCGGCCTGGGCCCCGTGCTTCAGCTTTGTCTGGAAGCCCACCATGTTCCACAGCGTGCCAAGCGCGTTGTCCTGGCGCAGCTGGACGATGGCATAGGCCTTGACCAGCGGATCGCGCGGATTGGTCAGGCCGACCGGTTTCATCGGGCCGTGGCGCAGGGTCTCGCGGCCCCGCTCGGCCATCACCTCGATGGGCAGGCAGCCGTCGAAATAGGGGACGTTCTCCCAGTCCTTGAATTCGGCCTTTGGCCCGGCCAGCAGGGCGTCGATGAAGGCCTCGTACTGGTCCTTGGTCATCGGGCAGTTGATATAGGCGGCCGCGTCGCCGCCAGGGCCTTCCTTGTCATACCGGGACTGGCGCCAGGCGATCTCCATGTCGATGGATTCGAGATGGACGATCGGTGCGATGGCGTCGAAGAAGCTCAGGGAATCCTCGCCGGTCAGGTCGAGGATGGCCTGGGCCAGATCGGGCGAGGTGAGGGGACCGGTGGCGACGATGACGCTGTCCCAGTCAGCAGGCGGCAGGCCGGCGACTTCCTCGCGCTGGATGGTGACCAACGGATGGCCCTCCAGTTTCGCGGTAACGGCGGCGGAAAAGCCGTCGCGGTCCACGGCCAATGCGCCGCCGGCCGGCACCTGGTGGGCGTCGCCGCAGGCCATGATGATGCTGTCGCAGCGACGCATCTCGGCATGCAGCAGGCCGACGGCGTTGAAGCGCCAGTCGTCGGAACGAAAGCTGTTGGAACAGACCAGTTCGGCCAAGCCGTCCGTGTGGTGGGCGTCGGTGCCGCGCACCGGGCGCATCTCGTGCAGGATCACCGGCACGCCGGCGCGGGCGATCTGCCAGGCGGCTTCGGAACCGGCCAGTCCGCCGCCGATCACATGAATGGGCTTTGTCGTCATGGCGGGACACATAGGCCGGATAAGGCCAAAGCGGAACTGCTCGGCTGGTGACAGCCACCGGCAAGCTGTGGTGTGGTCGGGGACAGGCGGACGAACGGGGATTTCTGCATGGCCAAACTCGATATCGGCGCCACGGCCTTCGCCGGCTTCCGTCTGATCGCACGCAATCCCCTGGCGCCGCTGGTCTGGGGTCTTGTGCGCACGGTTCTGGTGATCGGGCCGGCGCTGCTGATGATCCCGGTCTTCGGCGACCTGACGGCGATGTTGCAGAAGGTGGGCGCTGGGGGCGCGCAGCCGACGCTTGAGGAACTGACCCAATTCCAGGCCAGGTTCGGCGGTGTCGGCCCGCTGAGCTGGCTGTTGGGCCTGGCGGCCGGGGCGCTGATCACCGGCGCGATCTTCCGCGCCGTGCTGCAGCCAGAGGAAAAGCGGTTCTTCTTTCTCCGCTTCGGAATGGGCGAGCTGATGCTGGCTGTCCTGACCCTGGTGTTCGCCATCGGCCTGGCCGTGACGGCGGGGATGGGCGGACTTGTGCTGGCGATCGTCGCCGCGGTGGCCGGCTCTTCGTCCCCGGCGATCGGCATCGGCATCGCGGTCGTCGGCGGGTTCGCCCTGCTCGGTGTTCTCGTCTGGGCCTGCGTGCGGCTGTCGATGGCCGGGCCGATGAGCTTTCGCCGCAAGACGCTGTTCCTCTTTGAGAGCTGGGCCATGACCAGGGGAAACTCAGGCCGGATCTTCTTGGTGGCCCTGATTCTGCTGGTGATGGTCTGGATCGTCGAGGCGATCCTGCTGGCTGTCCTGATGGCGGTGGTCGGCGCCCGGCTGGCGGCCATGGGGATGGACATCGCCGACGCCCGAAACGCCGTGCCGATCATGATGGCCCTGAGCAGCATGCTGCCCACCCTGCTAGGCCTCGGGGCGGTCAGCGCCCTGGCCTCGGGCTATATCTCCGCCATCCTGCTGGCCCCCCTTGCCGAGGCCAGCCGGGTGCTGTCGGAGCCGGACCCGGCGGTCAGCTGATCGGCGCCGTCTGGCCAAAGCCTGTCGCGTTTTTTCCCCAAGCTGGCATAAGGTTCGGCTGTCCTCGGGTGAAGCGAATCAGCCGACCCGCGGCAGGGGATTAAACGGTCCAGATGTCCTTCTCGCCAACCAAGGCGGCCTTTGAGGGGTTCAAGTTCATCCGTGAACGTCCACAGTCGGTGACGCTGTGGATGGGCGTCATCCTGTTGCTCAATCTCGCCACCGCCGTGTTTCGGGCTTCGCCCTGGGCCCTGCCGCTCGGCGAGCTTCGCGAGATGGTTCAGAACGAGGGGCTCAATGTCTCGCTGCTGCTGGAACTTGCGCCGAGGCTGATCCCGTCAGCCCTGCTTTCCTTTGGCCTGTCGATGGCCGGGCTGTGCCTCGTCGCGCCGTCGATCCTTCGGGCCATGCTGCGGGCCGACCGCAAGACCGTACTTCGTCTGGGCATGGACGAAGCGCGGATGCTGGGACTGTTCCTGGCGGTGGTGGGGATCATCTTCACGGCGGCGGTGGGGGCCGGCGTTGTTCTGGGTCTGCTCGCCGGCCTGACGGCCCGGTTCG
The DNA here is from genome assembly GCA_044239675.1 of Caulobacter sp. Classification (GTDB taxonomy): domain Bacteria; phylum Pseudomonadota; class Alphaproteobacteria; order Caulobacterales; family Caulobacteraceae; genus Caulobacter. The sequence goes on along the minus strand of JBIIAX010000012.1, from coordinate 22,832 downwards.
GCATCGGCGGACTGTTCATCGCCCTGGCGACCCTGGTGACGCTGATCCTGCCGTTCTTTGTCGTGCTGCGACTTTGCCTCGCCGCGCCGATGGCGGTGGCGACCCACCACCTGGACCTGATGACGGCCTGGAAGATGACCCGCGGGGTCTTCTGGCGTCTGGCCGGTGCGCTGGCCCTCGCGCTCGGCCTGTTCTTCGGCGTCTGGCTGGCGGCGGCCATCGTCATGGTCAGCCTGGCCGGTCTGGTGATCCTGGTGACCGGCGGCAGCTGGGAAGCTTTTGTCGGCTGGATGCGCCCCCAGGAACAGACCCTGATGGCGCAGTTCTCGCCGGGGCCGTTGTTGGTCGAGGTGGTCGATTCCGCCCTGGCGGCGGTGTTCGGCTGCGTGCTGGTCGGGGCCGTGGTCAACGCCTATCGCGGCCAGTCCGTGGATCGCCCGGCAAAGATCAAGATCGCGGAAGAGCCGGTCTAGCGGCCAGGCTCTAGCTTCCGGCCAGGGCGCTGGGGCGGGCGCTGATCCGCTCATGCCAGGCCTGCAGGGCGCTGGCCTCCTGCGGCATCTCAAGTCCGGTGAAGGTGGCGAAGTCGATGGTCGTCTGGGCGATGATGTCGGCCATGCTGTAGCTGTCGCCGGCGATGAACGGGCCGCCGGCGCTGAGCTCGCGATCAAGCCAGCGACAGGCGCGGCCATAGATATCGCGGTTGGACTCGCCGAAGTCCTTGAACTGGGTGAGCAGGGCGGCGGTCAGCGGGTGGGCATGGCGCCAGAACATCCCGACCGGCGTCATCAGCTGGAACTCGATCCGTCGAATCCACATGTCGATCAGAGCCGCCTCCTTCGCGCCCCGGCCGAACAGCGGCGGTTCGGGGTGGAGGGTCTCCAGGTATCGGCAGATCGAAACGCTTTCCGAGATCGCCGTTCCGTCATCCAGAACCAGGGTCGGAAGCTGGCCCAGGGAATTGCGGGCCAGGTGTTCGGAGCTTCTGTGCTCGCGCCGACGCAGATCGACGCGGGTCTCCGGCAGCGCGACGCCCTTTTCGGCGAGGAAGATACGAACCCGGCGCGGATTGGGCGCCGGGTTCCGCTCGCCGTAGAGGATCATGCGGTCAGGAGCAGGGGTTGGTGCCGCAGGAGGCGAGGCCGTTGCGCTGGGCGGCGTCAAGGTCCTGCTTGTCGATCTCGGCCTGGCGTTCCCATTCGCCCGCCGCGCGGCAGACCTTGGTGGGGAAGCGGGTGCCGATCACCGGGGTCTTCTTGCAGACCATCCGGTTGGGGTCCTTCTTTTCCTCGACCTTGGCCACCGGCGTGCTCTTGCTGGTGACCTGGGGCGTGGCGACCTGGGCGACGGCGATGGAGGCGGTCGCGCCGAAGGAGAGGGCCGAGGCGACGGCGAGGGCGGTGAACAGTTTCATGATCAACTCACGCAAGCAGGATCGAGGCGAGGCCCGACCGTCCATCGGTCTGACCGCTCGACGCATGTAGCACGGCCGGTGAAGCCGCGCCATAAAAGCCTACCGCAACCTGTTCGCCGCGCGTGTGTCTGTTATGGTTGCCTGACCGGGCAAGATTTGGGCTGGTGTGCATAGCACCAGGGAGGGGCAGACATGACGACATTTTCGGCAACCGAGGCCGCGATGAGCGGCTTTCGATTCGCTTTCAAGCGACCCTTGATCGTCCTGGCCTGGGCCGGGATCACCATAGTCGCCAGCATCGTCGTGTTCGGCGTGATGATGCTGCTGATGTTTCCGACGCTCAGCCGGCTGTCGACAACGGGAAGTCAGGATCCGGCGGCCATCGAGGCGATGATGATGACCATCCTGCCGATCTATCTGGTGCTTCTGCCGCTCGGTCTGCTTTGGGCCGCGGTGCAGCAGACGGCGGTCAACCGCTTCATCCTCAAGCCGGAGGACCGTGGGTTCGCCTATCTGAAGGTGGGCGGCGACGAGTGGCGCCAGATCCTTCTCATCCTGCTCAGTGTCGTGGTGCTGATCGGCTGGGGCGTCGCCTGGTTCGCGGTGACCTTCATCCTCGGCATGCTGACCCAGATCTGGGGTTCTACGGTAGGCGGCATCGTCAACGTCCTGGCGCAGCTGGCCCTGGCGGCCTTCTTCATCTTCGCCGTGGTGCGGCTGTCGCTGGCCAGCGTCATGACCTTCCAGAGCCAGAGAGTGACCCTGTTTGGCTCCTGGGCGGCGACGCGCGGCAGGTTCTGGCCCCTGCTGGGGACCTATCTGCTGACCTTCCTGCTGGTCATCGCGGCCGCCTTCGCCATCTGGATCCTGTTCGCCATCATCATGGTCCTGGGCGTCGGCGGCAGCATGGCGGGCCTCTCGGCCGCCAACGAACCGGAAGCGATGGCGAAGATGATGACCCCCACGGTCATCATCCTCTATCTGCTCATCCTGCCGGTGACCCAGATTGTCTCCGTGGTGATCAACATGGCGGCCCTGGCGCCGCCGGCGGACGTCTATCGGCAGATGAATCCGGCCGCGAGCGTGTTCGACTAGGCGCCGGTTTCTGCTATCGGCGAGACTGAGCCGCGTCTTGCGGGATAGGGGAAAACGGCATGGCCGAGATTTCATCGACGGACGCGGCGCTCATCGGGTTCCGTCTCACCCGCCAGCATCCGATGGCGGTCATCGTCTGGGCGATCGTCTCGGCGGTCGCCTCCATTCTCATGGTCGCCGCCCTGACCATTCTGGCCGGGCCCGTGCTGGCCGAAATGCGGACGATGTCCCCCGGCGACAGCAATCCCAACGTTGCTTTGGCCAGCCTCGGCGTCATGGCGCGCGCCTACCTTGTGATAATCCCGATAAGCCTGATCTTTGGCGGGGTCATCTATGCCGGGGCCAACCGCCTGGTCATGCGTCCTGATGACAGGGGCCTCGGGGGGCTGAAGTTCGGCGTCGATGAAATTCGCCAGATCGGCGGCGTGCTGCTGACCGCGATCATCCTCTTCGGGGTCTACATCGCCGTTGTCGTGGTCGTCGCCCTAATCGCCGGTATCGCCGCCGTCGCCGGCAAGGCTCTGGGATTCATCATCGCTCTGCTGGGCGGTGTGGCCGGGCTGTGCCTGATCATCTATGTCGCCACGCGCCTCTCGATGGTCAGCCCCATCGCCTTCGCCACCGGCAGGATCTCCGTCGGGGCCTCCTGGCGGATGACAGAGGGCCGTGTCCTGCCGCTGCTGGGCGCCTATCTGCTGGCGGCGGTCATGGCGATGATCGTCGCGGTGCTGGCCATGTGCGTCTTTCTCGGCGTGGCCGGGCTGGCGTTCGGCTGGACCGAGGCGTCAAGTGTCATTTTCGCCCCGGACACCAGTTCCCTGGCGACCGTCTTTACGCCCCTGGCGATCATCTACTATCTGTTCGGCGGCCTGGTGAACGCGCTGAACGGCCTGATCTTCCTCACGCCCGCGCCGGCCATCTACCAGCAGCTCAACGGCTCGGCGGACGTCTTCGACTGAAGCCGTCGGGCCGCGCCTTCAGGCCCGCTTCTTGCGCCGTTCGGCCGCCCGGTCGCGGTGGCGCTTGAGCAGGACGTCGAGGTAGCGGCCGGTCCAGCTGGCAGGGATCGCCGCCACCTGTTCGGGCGTGCCGAAGCCGACCACCTCGCCGCCGCCGTCGCCGCCCTCGGGCCCGAAGTCGACCAGCCAGTCGGCGGTCTTCACCACGTCCAGGTTATGCTCGATGACCACCACGGTGTTGCCCTGGTCGACCAACTCGTGCAGCACCTCCAGCAGCTTGCGGACGTCCTCGAAATGCAGCCCGGTGGTCGGCTCGTCGAGGATATAGAGGGTCCGCCCCGTGGCCCGCTTGCTCAGTTCCTTCGACAGCTTCACCCGCTGCGCCTCGCCACCAGACAGTGTGGTGGCCGACTGGCCGACCTGGACATAGGTGAGGCCGACCCGCTTCAGGGTCTCCATCTTGTCGCGCACCGGCGGCACGGCCTTGAAGAAGTCGGCGGCCTCCTCGACGGTCATGTCCAGGACGTCGCTGATCGACTTGCCCTTGAACAGGATCTCCAGCGTCTCGCGGTTGTAGCGCTTGCCCTTGCAGACGTCGCAGGTGACGTAGACGTCCGGCAGGAAATGCATCTCGATCTTGATCAGGCCGTCGCCCTGACAGGCCTCGCAGCGCCCGCCCTTGACGTTGAAGCTGAACCGGCCGGGGCCGTAGCCGCGCGCCTTGCTCTCGGGCAGGGCGGCGAACCAGTCGCGGATCGGCTGGAAGGCGCCGGTATAGGTGGCCGGGTTCGAGCGCGGGGTGCGGCCGATCGGGCTCTGGTCGATGTCGATGACCTTGTCGAAATTCTCCAGCCCCTCGATCTTCTCATGCGGGGCGGGGGCGTCCGAGGCGTTGTTCAGCCGCCGGGCGGCCGCCTTGTACAGGGTCTCGATGGTGAAGGTCGACTTGCCGCCGCCGGAGACGCCGGTGATGCAGGTGAAGGTCCCAACGGGGATTTCCGCCGTCACGCCTTTAAGGTTGTTGCCGGTGGCGCCGACGACGCGCAGCACCTTCTTCTTGGAGATCGGCCGGCGCTTCTCCGGGACTTCAATCTCGCGCGTGCCGATCAGATACTGGCCGGTGATGCTGTCGGGATTGTTCATCACGTCATTGGGCTTGCCCTCGGCGATGATCTCGCCGCCGTGCACGCCCGCGGCAGGGCCCATGTCGATGACATAGTCGGCGGTCATGATCGCCTCCTCGTCATGCTCGACGACGAGGACCGAGTTGCCGAGGTCCCGCAGACCCTGCAGCGAGGTCAGCAGGCGGGTGTTGTCCCGCTGATGCAGGCCGATCGAGGGCTCGTCGAGCACATACAGCACCCCGGTCAGGCCCGAGCCGATCTGGCTGGCCAGCCGGATCCGCTGGCTCTCGCCCCCGGACAGGGTGCCGGAACCGCGTGAGAGGTTGAGATAGTCCAGCCCGACATCGACCAGGAACCGCAGTCGGTCGTTGATCTCCTTCAGGATCCGCCGGGCGATCTCCATCTGCTTGGGGGTCAGCTGGTCCTCCAGCGAGGCGAACCACTCCTTGGCCGGCCGGATGGCCAGGGCCGAAGCCTGGGCGATGCTCTGGCCGGCGATCTTCACGGCCAGGGCTTCGGGGCGCAGGCGGGCGCCGCCACAGGCCTCGCAGGGGGTGTCGGACTGATAGCGGCCCAGTTCCTCGCGCACCCAGCTCGAGTCCGTCTCCCGCCAGCGCCTCTCAAGGTTGGGCAGCACGCCTTCGAACGGCTTCACCACCTCGTATTTGCGGGCGTTGTCGTCATAGACGAACTTGATCTTTTCCGTGCCCGTTCCGTACAGCACCACCTCCCGCGCCTTGTCGGGCAGGTCGCTCCACGGCTTGTCCATCGAGAAGCCGTAGTGCAGCGCCAGGGCCTGCAGGGTCTGGGTGTAGAGTGGCGACGGCCCCTTGGCCCAGGGGGAGACGGCGCCCTTGTGCAGGGACTTGTCCTTGTCCGGAATGACCCTGTCGGCGTCGAAAGCCAGCTTGGCGCCCAGGCCGTCACAGGTCGGGCAGGCGCCCGCCGGGTTGTTGAACGAAAACAGCCGCGGCTCGATCTCGGCGATGGTGAAACCGCTGACCGGGCAGGCGAACTTTTCCGAGAAGATGATCTTGCGGGCTTCGGTTTCGCCGTCCTTCACATCCGCCCATTCGGCGGTGGCGATGCCGTCGGCCAGCCGCAGGGCGGTCTCCAGGCTGTCGGCATAGCGGGTCTCCATGCCGTTCTTGGTGACCAGCCGATCGACCACCACGTCGATGTCATGTTTGAACTTCTTGTCGAGGTCCGGCGCGTCCTCAATCGGATACAGCTCGCCATCGATCTTCAGCCGCTGGAATCCCGCCTTGCGCCACTCGGCGATCTCCTTCTTGTACTCGCCCTTGCGACCCCGGACGACCGGAGCCAGCAGATAGATGCGCTCGCCCTCGGGCAGGGCGGTCAGCTTGTCGACCATCTGGCTGACGGTCTGGCTCTCGATGGGCAGGCCGGTGGCCGGGGAATAGGGGATGCCGACCCGCGCCCACAGCAGCCGCATATAGTCGTGGATTTCCGTCACCGTGCCGACGGTGGAGCGCGGATTGCGGCTGGTGGTCTTCTGCTCGATGGAGATGGCTGGCGACAACCCCTCGATCAGGTCGACGTCCGGCTTGCTCATCAGCTCCAGGAACTGGCGGGCATAGGCCGACAGGCTTTCCACGTACCGACGCTGGCCCTCGGCATAGATGGTGTCGAAGGCCAGCGAACTCTTTCCGGAGCCGGACAGGCCGGTGATGACCACCAGTTCGCCGCGCGGAATATCGACGCTGACGTTCTTCAGGTTATGTTCCCGCGCGCCACGCACGCGGATGAAGTTCAGCTGTTCGGCCATGTTGTCCGTGAAATGCGAAGCCGGCCCGAAGGGTCGCGGCGCAACGACAATATGTAGTGTTCAGGGTCGCCATTAACACAAGAACAGGATGCGAACAAACGTCGCGGCGGCGACTTGTTGCCAATCTGTGGCAACAACCCCTGGCCCTGTCGCCGGAAGGCTCAGCCGGCGTCGAGGAAGGGGCCGGCGGGATAGATCAGGCGGCAGCCGAACTCGGCCTCCGTCCCGGCGGCGGCGCTGTCCTGCCAACAGCCGTCCAGACCGTCGGTGTCCTTCTTCGGCTTGGTGGTGAACCGCCAGGTCCAGTCTCCCTTGACCTCGGTGGCGGTCTTGTCGGCCGGCAGGGTGGCCAGCTTTTCGTAGAAGGCCCTGGCCGGCGCGCCCTTGCAGCGGAACAGCAGGTAGCGGTTCTGGGCGGTTACCGCGCCGGTGGCGACCGCCTGACTGATACAGTCGGTGATGAAGGCGGCGTTGGCCGGCGCCGGCGCATCCCGGGCCGGATCGAGTATGGGCTCCGGCGGGGCCAGAAGCAGCAGGGACAGGGCGATGATCATGGCGGGTTCCTGAAACGAACTGGCGCCAAGCCTGTACCGACATCACGCCGACGGCAACCGGTCAGGCGGCCCGGGTGACCGAGAATGTGGCGTTGGCGCGGGCGCAGGCCTTGCCGTCTGCGGTGACCAGGGCCTCGGCGAAACACAGGGTGCGGCCGGACTTGACGACGCGGGTGGTGAACTCCAGCCACTGGCCGACCTGGGCGGAGTCCAGGTAGTCGAGGGCCAGGTTGACGGTGACCAGGCCGCGCAACGTCCCCTCCGGAATGGTCTCGACACAGGCCAGTCCCATGGCGTTGTCGGCCAGGGTGGCGATCAGGCCGCCATGCACGAATCCCCGACTGTTGACGTGGGCCGGGCCGGCATGAACCCCGAGGATCACCGCCTCGCCCGGAAATCGGCGACTGTAGATGGGCTCCCAGGGATCGGTGATGTTGCTTTTGCGGAAATGGGGGGCGAACCCCTCGGGAACGGTCATGGCTTCAGCTTTCATTTAGACCGGTCTATATAATTGCAAGTTTGCAGCGAAAGGCAAGCCGTGTCCGCCAGGCCCAAACATCGAGATGCGATCGTCGCCGCCGCCGTCCGGCTGTTCCGGCGACAAGGCTATGCGGCGACCGGCCTGGCCCAGATCGTCGAGGCCAGCGGCGCGCCCAAGGGCTCCGTCTACCACTACTTCCCGGCCGGCAAGGCGGCCATCGGTGCGGCGGCGATCGCCCGGGCCGCGGCTACGGTGACGGCGACCATCGCCGCCCTGCCACGGGGCGAGCGGCCCGGGGATTTCCTCCGGGAATATGCCCGGCTGATGGCCGGCTGGATGCGGGTCTCGGGTTTCCGGGACGGCTCGCCGATCGCCGCGACGGTGCTGGAAGAGGCGGCGGAAAACGACGCCATCGCCGGCGCGGCCCGAGAGGCTTACGGCGCCTGGAGCAGGCTCATCGCCGCCCGACTGGAATCGTCGGGTCTGGATGCGGCCTCGGCCGAGCGGATCGCCCTTCTGGCCATCACGGCGCTCGAGGGCTCACTGATCCTGGCCCGCGCCTTTCGTTCCGACGCGCCGATCCTGCAGGCCGGGGAAACGGTGGCGGCCTTGGCCGATGCCGTCGCTTGACCCAGCATGGCGGCCCGGGCTGGTGCCGGCGCGCTTCGTCCCTGACGCCGGTTTTGGCTCAGATAATCCCCAGGGTCGCCAGCAGCACCATCACTGTGCCGACCAGACCCACGCCCCAGGTCAGGGGCCGGATCATCGGCACGCCGAGCAGATAGAGCGCCGCGTGGGCCAGCCGGGAAAAGAAGAACAGCTGCGCCCCCAGCACCGTCATGGGACTGGAAACCCCCGCCACCGCGGCCGCCAGCACGACGGGGGCGAACATCGTCAGGCCCTCGCGATGATTGTCCACCACCCGCAGGCAGCGGGCATGAAACCCGACGGGCGGCCCCAGGTCATCGCGGCTGTTGGCCAGGGGCATCAAGCCCTTGGACCGTATTCCCGCCGTGGCCTGGATCAAGACCAGCAGGATCAGCAGTCCGGTCGCATAGACCAGCATCGTCAGTTCAGTTGTCATGGCGCGTCCTCCCCCGAGGGTTCTATTTGTTCAGCTATTGGGCCTGTTGGGGAACCATTGGTCAAGCGACCGTCGACGGCGTCTACCCCGGAAATCCGAGACTGAGAGCTGGGGGCAGGGACCCTGGAACGGCCGCTTCAGACCCGGTCGATCCGCGCCGCGAAACAGCCGCACCGGGCATAGTGGGCGTGCAGATAGGCGACCCGCTCATCAACCAGCCAGGCCTCGATCAGCGGCGTGGCCTCTCGCCCCTCGATGACCTCGGCCTCGACCATCATGTCTTCGCTGTCGAAGGCCCGCAGGGCCAGCAGTCGCCGCTCCAACGCCAGCGGCAGGGCATTCTGCACCACGGCCGTCTCCCGCGCGCTTTCCCGCACATAGATGGCGTGGCGGCTGCGGTAGGGGGTGTCGACGGCAAGATGCTCGTGGTTCAGCAACAGCACCGTTTCTCCCGGTTCGGCGTCCTGCAGGGTGATGCGGCAGGGAGCGCTGGCCGGCGCATCGACGTGGACGCGGATCACCCCCCGCTCGGCGAGAGCCGCCTCGTCGAGGCCGAACAGGGTGCGGAACGGCGCGGCGGCGAGGCCGGTGACGGTGAACGACATGGCGTGGCTCCTTGGACGATTGAGCGCCTCGGATGCCCCGTCGAAGCCGCCGCCGCCATCCGCGCCTTGCGGTCCAATCGTTTGCCCCGCTTCGCCCCGCCGCCTATATTCACGCTAGGACGGCATGGGGCCGCAGGCTCTTGGAGCGCGTGATGATCGACCGGATGGAAACCCGCATCGCCCTTTGCGCCATCCTGTCCGAGAGCCGTCATGTCTCCCCTGATCACCTTGAATTCCGTCTCCGCCGCTACCCCTGACGGCCGCACCCTCTTCGAAAACCTGACCCTGGCCTTCGGGCCGGAGCGCACCGGCCTCGTCGGCCGCAACGGCGTCGGCAAGACCAGCCTGCTCAAGCTGCTGTCGGGCGAGGCGACGCCGCGCTCCGGCGACATCAGCCGCGTCGGCCGGATCGGCCTGCTGCGGCAGGTCGTGGTCTCCGATCCCGACGCCCGGCTTGCCGACCTGCTGGGCGTGGCGCCGGCGCTTGACCGGCTGGCGCGGATCGAGGCCGGGCAGGGGGATGAGGCCGACCTCGCCGAGGCGGACTGGACCCTGCCCAACCGTATGGACGTTGTCCTTGCCGATGTCGGGCTGGACGGCCTGGAGCCCGACCGTCCGGCCCTGTCGCTCAGCGGTGGCCAGGCCACCCGCGCCGCCCTGGCGGCCCTGCTGCTGGCCCAGCCGGACATGCTGCTGTTGGACGAGCCGACCAACAACCTGGACGCCGAGGCGCGGGTCCTGGTCGCCCGCATCCTGCGACGCTGGCGTGGCGGGGCGGTGGTGGTCAGCCACGACCGGGCGCTGCTCGGCGAAATGGACCGGATCGTCGAGCTCTCCAGCCTCGGCGCGCGGGTCTATGGCGGCGGCTATGACCTCTATGCGGCGCGCAAGGCCGAGGAGGCCGCCGCGGCGGAACGCGACCTGGCCGACGCCGAGCGCGAAAGCGACCGGACGGCGCGGGAGGCCCAGGCAGCCCTTGAGCGGCAAGCCAAACGCGACGCCGCCGGGCGACGGTTCGCGGCCCGGGGCAGCGAGCCGAAGATCCTGCTGGGCGCCCAGGCCGAGCGGGCGGAAAACACCGGCGCGCGCGGCCATCGCCTGGCCGAACGGCGCCGCGAAGGCGCGGCCGAGGATCTGGCCGAGGCCCGCGCCCGGGTCGAGCGGGTCCGGGCCCTGGCCTTCGACCTGCCCTCCAGCGGCCTGTCGCCCGGCAAGCCGGTGCTGGCTTTCGACGACGTGACCTTCGCCTGGCCGGGCGGGCCGCCCCTGATCGAGGGGCTGTCGTTCCACATCGCCGGACCGGAGCGGCTCTCCGTGTCGGGCGCCAACGGCAGCGGCAAGTCCACCTTGATCCGCCTGGCTGTCGGCGACCTGGAACCGATCGGGGGCGTCATCCAGCGGGGCGTGGCGGCCGTGATCCTCGACCAGCGTGTCAGCCTGCTGCGGGACGAGGAGACGATCCTTGAGGCCTATCGCCGGCTCAATCTTCGGGCCGACGCCAACGCCGCCCACGCGGCCCTGGCCAAATTCCTGTTCCGCAACAGCGCCGCCCATCAGACCGTCGGCTCGCTGAGCGGTGGGGAACGGCTGCGGGCGGGCCTCGCCTGCGTCCTTGCGGGGACCACGCCGCCCCAACTCTTGATCCTCGACGAGCCGACCAATCACCTCGACCTCGATTCGGTCCGGGCCGTCGAACAGGCGCTATCCGGCTATGACGGCGCCCTCCTGGTGGTCAGCCATGATGCGTCGTTTGTCGAGGCAATCGGGGTTGAGCGAACCCTGACCCTGCCCGCAAACCCGACCTGACGTCCATTTCCGTCGCAGGGCTTTCGCGAACGGCTATTTCACCTTTGATGTCCATGCTACCGGCATGCGGCCTGGCGGGGGCGAGGCAGGGCGCGATGCGCCGGAGATAGTTGGATGATGGCGCGCGGGGACGGGCGATCCGGGGATGAGTCCAGCCATGGCGGAGCCGTGGCTTGAAGACTCTCGCGGTTCTTTCCCGCAAGGGCGGCACGGGCAAGACCACGCTTGCGGTGCATCTGGCGATCGCCGGCTGGCTGTCGGGGCGCACCGTTCTTCTGGCCGATTGCGACCGCCAGGGCTCGGCCCAGGAATGGCGCCGCGAGCGCAGGCTCGGGGGCCCCGTGGTGCTGCCGACCAAGCCGGCGGCCCTGTTCGCCACCCAACAGGCTTCCAACCGCGCCGGTTGCGACCTGATGGTCATCGACACCAGCCCGATGGCCAGCGAGGACCTCGCCGATACCGTTCGCTGCGCGGATTTCTGTCTGATGGTGCTGCGGCCCAGCTTCCTGGATGTGCGGGCGGTGCGTGAGACAGCGGAACTGGTCAACCGGTTCGGAAAACCCGGGGCCTTCGTCATCAACCAGGCGCCGCCAAGACGGGGGGGCAAGGAGATGGCCTGCGTGGGCGACGCGGTATCGCAACTGGTCGGTATGGGACGCCCCGTGCTGCCGATCGGTCTGCGGTCACGCATCGCCTATCAACAGGCGATCGGCGAAGGCTTGTCTGTACAGGAAACAGCTCCCGCCAGCCCCGCGGCCCAGGAGATCGCCGGGCTCTGGAGACTGCTGGAGGACCAGCTCTTCCCGGCCAGCTATCCGGCCTACGCCGACTAGATCAGGCGCTGCGGTTGAGGGTGACGGCCCTGGCGTCCGAGGCGACCTTGGTCGCGCCGGGGCCATACTGGGCGCCGCCGCTTCTCTGGGACACCACCTCCTCGGCGATGGCCTTGACCAGGCCTTCGGTCACTGTCTTGGCCGCCTCCAGCGCCCGGCCCTGGCGCGCCAGCACCGCATCGAACGCCTCGGTCGCCCGCATCAGGGCGTACCGACGCTCCAGGCTGGCGCCCATGATCAAGGCAGGCTGCGCGCGGACCCGGGCGGACTCGTGCCGGTAGAGGTTGGCCAGACGGGAAGTCTCCTCCAGAGCCCCCGCCGCGTCCTGCGGGCGGCGCTGTTCGAAGGCCTGGGCCTGGTCGGCGATCAGGCCGGTCAGACGCTCGGTCAGGATGACCAGCTGTTCAACCCGGTCGGTGGCGTCGCGGGCGTCAAGCGCCATGGGGAAGCTCCTCGGTAAGGCCCTGCATCTTCAACATCTCGCGCTCGATGGCCCCGGCGAGGCCGATGCCGCCCGAGCGGCTGACCTGTTTGGCGATGGCGTCGGTCTGGAAGGACTTGAACATCGACTCCCCTTCGCCGCCGCCGAACGGGGCCTCGGCGTCGGTTCCCTTGAACATCTGGGCCAGCATCACCGACAGGAAGCTGCTCTCGAAGTTCTCGGCGGTCTGCTTGATCTTCGCCCGGCTGGCGTCGGCGGCGACGGCGGTCTGGCCGCCCCTGGCCATCAGGACGTCGACCGGCGCGGCGGCGAGGGACAGGGCGCTCATCACATCACCTCGATATCGGCCTGGAGGGCCCCGGCGGCCTTGATGGCCTGCAGGATGGAGATCATGTCGCGCGGCGTGACCCCCAGGGCGTTCAGCCCGGCGACGACGCTGGACAGCGAGGCGCCGTTCTTCAGGGTGATAAGCTTGCGGCCCCGCTCCTCCTCGACCTTGACCTGGGAGTTGGCCACCACCTCGGTCTGGCCTCGGCTGAACGGCCCTGGCTGGCTGACCGTGGGGGTTTCCTGAACCGTGATGGTCAGGTTGCCCTGGGCGATGGCGACGGTGGAGATGCGGACGTTCTCGCCCATGACGATGACCCCGGCCACCTCGTCGATGACCACCTTGGCGCTGGAGTCGGGGCTGACCTCGAGGTTCTCGATGGAACTGACGAAGCCCATGATGCTCTGGCCGGCCGGCGGTCGCAGGGTGACGATGGTGGGGTTGTCGACCGAGGCGGAGCCGGGGAAATTCCTGTTGATCACCTCGGCGATGCGGCGGGCGGTGGTGAAGTCGGGATTGCGCAGGGTCAGGCGCATCTGGCTCATCGAAGCCATGCGGAAGCCCGGCTCCCGCTCGATGATCGCCCCGCCGGCGATCCGCCCCGACGTGGGCACCCCCTTGGTCACCGAGGAGCCGGACGCGCCCGAGGCGGCGACCGAGCCGGTCTGCACCGAGCCCTGAGCCAGGGCGTATGCCTGTCCGTCAGCGCCCATCAGGCTGGTGACCAGCAGGGTGCCGCCCAGCAGGCTCTTGGCGTCGCCCATGGAAGAGACGCTGACGTCGATCGGCGTCCCGGCCGCCGAGAAGGGCGGCAGCTTGGCGGTGACCATCACCGAGGCGACGTTCTTGGAGTTGAGGTTGGCGCCCCGGACGTTGACGCCCAGCCGCTCCAGCATCGATTCCTGGCTCTGTTTGGCCTCGGGTGTGTTGCGCAGGTTGTCGCCGGTGCCGTTCAGGCCGACGACCAGCCCATAGCCGACCAGCATGTTCTCCCGAACGCCCTCGAACTCGACGATGTCCTTGATCCGGGAAGCCGCCATCGCCTGGCCGGAAAGGGCCAGGGACAGGGCGATGATCGTTGCGGTGACCAGACGCTGCATGAAACTCCATCCGGAATGCGATTCGCTGGAGCCATGCCAGAACCGGGCCAGAAGGAATATTGAGTAAAAACAATCCACTGATGCCGGATCACGTCGCCTGGCGGCAGAAATTGCCCGGCATTAACCATACCGCAAACTTAGGCCCCCAAGGTCGGGATCAACGGGTGGAGTTGGCATCTGACCATGAAGATCGGCGCATCAAGCGGCACGGCGGCCAAGGGGGCGGCCGGGGCCCAGCGGACCTCCGGCGGCTCCAGCTTCAGCCTGCCCAGCGTCGGGGCGGCGCCGTCGGCGAGCGGCGTCAACCGGGCCGGCGGCCTGACCGGGGTGGCCTCGCTGGACGCGCTTCTGGCCCTGCAGGAAACCGGCGGTCCGCTGGAGCGCCGCAAACGCGCCGTGGGCCGGGCCGGTCGCATCCTGGATGTTCTGGAAGGGCTGCGGCTGGAGGTGCTGGACGGCGGAGTTTCGCCCGAGGCGATGAACCGCCTGGCGCGGGCCGTTCGCGACGAACGCCAGAATACCGATGATCCCCGTCTGGAAGGCGTTCTCGACGAGATCGAAACCCGGGCGGCGGTCGAGCTGGCGAAGCTCGAGCGGGGAAAAATCGCGGCATGAACGCCCGCTGAACGAGAGGTTCATTGTATGCCATACCGCTTTTGTTATAAGGCCCCGCTCGATGTGAGCGGGCTTAGTGGGGCGTGAGGCGTCAATGACGGCGGCTACGGTTCTGAAACAGGTCGATGATTACCGTCCTTCCGAGGACGAAGAGTTCATGAATCCGCGTCAGCTTGAGTATTTCAAGAAGAAGCTGATGAACTGGCGGGAAGAGATTCTTCGCGAATCTCGGGAAACCGTCGCGGTTCTCCAGAAGGAAACCGAGAACCATCCGGACCTGGCTGATCGGGCCTCTTCCGAGACGGATCGGGCCTTGGAGCTCCGCACGCGGGATCGCCAGCGGAAACTCATTTCGAAGATCGAAGAGGCCATGCGCCGGATCGACGATGGGTCCTACGGCTATTGCGAAGAGACGGGAGAGCCGATCGCCCTGGCCCGGCTCGACGCCCGGCCGACCGCCACCCTGAGCCTGGAGGCCCAGGAGCGGCATGAGCGGCGCGAGCGGGTTCACCGCGACGACTAGAAGCCGGTGGCGGGTTCTTCGGGCTCGCCGCGGGCAGGTCCGGTGCTTGACTTCAGGCCGTCGAAGGACGACCTAGCCCGGCTTCGTCAGGGATAATATCTAAATGACCGTCAAGGTCCGCTTCGCCCCGTCGCCGACGGGCCGCATCCACGTCGGCAACATCCGCGCCGCCATCGTCAACTGGGTCTTCGCCCGGGGGCAGGGCGGACAGTTCGTGCTGCGCATCGACGACACCGATCTGGAGCGGTCCACCAGTGAGTACGAGGCCGGCATCGAAACCGACCTGACCTGGCTTGGCCTGACCTGGGACGAGAAGCACAACCAGTCTGCGCGGTTTGCCCTCTACCATCAGGCCATGGACCGGCTGAAAAGCCAGGGCCGGCTCTATCCCTGCTACGAGACCGCCGACGAACTGGACCGCCGCCGCAAGGTGCAACTGACGCGTGGCCAACCGCCGATCTACGACCGCGCCGCCCTGAAGCTGACCGACGCCGACCGCGCCGCCCTGGAGGCCGAAGGCCGCAAGCCCCACTGGCGGTTCCGCCTCGAAGGCAAGCGCGTGAAGTGGGACGATCTGGTCCGCGGCCCCTGCGAGGTGGACACCGCTTCGATGTCCGACCCGGTGCTGATCCGCGAGGACGGCGCCTTCCTCTACACCCTGCCGTCGGTGGCCGACGACATCGACCTGGGGATCACTCATGTGATCCGCGGCGAGGACCATGTCGCCAATACCGGAACCCAGATCGAGATCTTCGAGGCCCTGGGCGCCGCCGCCCCGGTCTTCGCCCACTTCAGCCTGCTGGTCGACGCCGAGGGCGGCGCCTTGAGCAAGCGTCTGGGCTCGCTGTCGATCCAGCAACTGCGCGAACAGGGGATCGAGCCCCTGGCCATCACCTCGCACATCGCCAAACTGGGAACCTCAGATCCCCTGGAGGCGGCGCCGAGCCTGGAAGCCCTGTGCGGCTCCTTCGATTTCTCCAAGATGGGCCGCCATCCGGCGCGTTTCGACCCGGCCGACATGGCCCGGATCAACGCCGGCGTGCTGCACGCCATGGACTATTCGGCGGCCCAGCCGCGGCTGGCCGAACTGGGCGCCGACCTTGGTGAGGCCTTCTGGCTGGCCGTGCGGGCCAACCTCAGCGTCTTCGATGACGTCACGGCCTGGGCCCGGATCATCGGCGGGGCCATCACCCCGGTGGCCGAGGATCCCGCCTTCCTGGCTGAGGCCCTGGCCCTGTTGCCCGAAACCCTCGACGAGGGCAGCTGGTCGGCCTGGTCCGGCGCCATCAAGGCCAAGACGGGGGCCAAGGGCCGCGCCCTGTTCCTGCCGCTGCGCCAGGCCCTGACGGGCGTGGATCATGGGCCGGAAATGGGACCGCTGCTGCTGCTCATCGGCCGGGACAAGGCCGCCCGCCGACTGGCCGGCGAGACCGCCTGAGCCGCTTTCGAGCAAACCCCGACCTGTTCTTCTCCCTGGCGGTTGCCGGGCGCGGCCAGTTCACGCAATGCTCCGTTGCATGAAGACAGTGTCGGGATCGATCATGCGTGGACTTCTGGTGGGGCTGGCGTTGGTGTGCAGCCTCTGGGCAGGCGGCGCTATGGCGGCGCCCGAGGTGGTGCTCGGCCCGGTCCCCGCCTGGGTCAAGCCGCTGGCCGAGCTGAAAGCCGTGCCGCCTCCGACTGGCGCGCCGGTGAGGCAACTGCGGATCGACCAGCAGCTGCATTTCGGAGCCGAGGGCGACAGCGTCTACTACGAGAGCGTGGTCCGGATTCAGACATCCCAAGGCCTGGCGGCCATGGGCACGATCGCCCTGCCGTGGAATCCCGACTCCACCACATTGACCGTTCACCGGCTGGAGATCCGGCGCGGGGCAGAGACCATCGACGTCCTGGCCGACCAGACCTTCACCGTCCTGCGCCGGGAGAACCGGCTGGAGTACGCGATGCTGGACGGGGTGCTGACCGCCACCCTCCAGCCGGAAGGTCTTGAGGTCGGCGACACGGTGGTCCTGGCCTTCACCCTTACCCGCAAGGACAGCGTCACCGGCGACTGGTCGGAGAACTACATCACCGGCCTGCCGGACAGTCCGGCTGAACAGTACCAGTTGCGGGCGTTGTGGGATTCTTCCAGGCCGATCCGTTGGCGCCTGGATCAGGGACTGGAGCCTCCCAAGGTGACCAGGAAGGGCGGCGAGACCGAGCTGGTCTTTGACCTGAAAGGACTGAAGCCTCCCAAGCCCCCGGCCGGCGCCCCGGCCCGCTATCTGCGCGGGCGAGGCGTGGAGTTCACTCAGTTCCAGACCTGGGGCCAAGTCTCGGCGCTGATGGCGCCCCTCTACGACAAGGCCTCCACCCTGTCGTCAACCGGCCGGCTGAGGGGCGAGATCGACAAGATCCGCGCGGCCTCCAACGATCCGAAGGTCCAGGCCGGACTGGCCCTGACGCTGGTTCAGGAGCGGGTTCGCTATGTCTTCCTGGGGATGAACGCCGGCAATCTGACGCCGGCCGATGCCGACGCCACCTGGTCGCGGCGATATGGCGACTGCAAGGGGAAGACCGCTCTGCTGCTGGCGATCCTGCGTGAACTGGGCATCAACGCCGAGGCGGCGACGGTCAGCATCGACGGCGGCGACGGCATGAACGACCGCCTGCCGATGATCTCGCTGTTCGACCATGTCATCGTGCGGGCCAGTATCGGCGGCAAGACCTACTGGCTGGACGGCACACGCACGGGCGACCGGCGGCTGGACGATGTCGTCGTGCCGCCCTTCCACTGGGCCCTGCCGCTGCGGGCCACGGGCGGGGAGCTGGAGGCGCTCAAGGTCGAGCCGCCGCCGCAGCCGCTGATGGCGCTCGACGTCGACATCGACGCCAGCAAGGGCCTCTACGCCTCCGCGCCGTTCAAGGTGGTGCAGACCTTCCGAGGCGATCTGGCGATCACCACCCGGATGGGCGCCGACGCCGCCAAACCCGAAGAGCTGGACGGCCTCTATCGGAAATACTGGTCCGCGATGTACGGCTTCGTCGATATCGACAAGACCTCAAGCCAGTACGACGAGGCCACCGGCGAGATGCGGCTGATCATGGAAGGCAAGGCCAACCTGGACTGGTCGTCCAGCCAGGACTCCGCCGCCCTCCGCTATCTGGCCGACAGCTATCTGCTGGGCGGCGCCATCGACTACAAGCGCGAAGAGGGACAGGACGCCAAGGCGCCCTATGCGGTCAGCTACCCCTTCCACGTCTACTACCGGGAAACCATCAAACTGCCCGATGGCGGCAAGGGCTTCACCACGGCCGGCGAGGACGTCGACAAGGTGGTCGGCGGGGTTTCCTACTACCGCAGGACCGCGATCAAGGACGGCGCCTTCTTCATGGAGACCCGCGGCCGCAGCCTGGTTGCAGAGTTCCCGGCGGCGGAGGCTGAAGCCAACCAGAAGGCCCTCGCCGACATGGCCAAGGTGGAGGTCTATGCCGTGGCCCCGACCGGCTACAAATGGAACGCGGACGACCGTGCCGGACGCATCGCGCTGATGGACAGGGCGATCAAGAAGGACCCCAAGTCGGCCGGGGCCTGGGCCGGGCGCGGCTGGCTCTATCGGGAGAGCAAGGACTACGCCCGGGCGGAGGCCGACTACAGCCAGGCCATCGCCCTGAAGGATGAGGAGAGCGACTACTACGCCCTGCGGGCCATCACCCTGATCAAACAGGGCAAGACAGCCGCCGGCATGGCCGATTTCGCCACCGCCCGGGCCAAGGCCGGCAAGGATCCCAGCAAGCTCAACACCGTCTGCTGGGAACTGGCGACCAATAACCTCAACCTCGATCAGGCCCTGGCCGACTGTGACGCCGCCCTGCAGGTGGAGCCGCGCAACGCGGCCATCCTCGACAGCCGGGGGTTCGTGCAGATGCGTATGGGGCGGTTCAAGGACAGCGTCGCCGACTACGACAAGGCCCTGGGCATCCGGCCCGACGAGTCAGCCTCACTGTTCGGGCGGGGTCTTGCCAAGCGGGGAGCCGGAGACGCGGCGGGCGGGGATGCCGACCTGTCGGCGGCGCGCAAGCTGGACGCCGGGGTGGACGAGGAATTCGCGGGCTACGGCGTCACCGTTCCGGCGAAATAACGGCCGGGCGAAAAAAAAGGCCCTCTCCCGGGAGGAGGGAGAAGGCCTCTGGTCGTCCAGGTTTGGTAGATCAGGCCCCGTTGCAGGCGTTGATCGCGGCTTCGTCGAACGTTTCGCCGCGGTAGCCGAAGCCGGTCACTTCCCCCAGCTTTTCCTTCAGTTGCCGGCAGGCCCGGTCGGACGGCAGCGACTTGACCTTGGGGGCCCGGCAGACGTCGACCTTGCAACTCCAGACCGCGCCATCGAGGATGATATTGTCCCGGCTGGTCTTGGTCTTCAGGGTCAGCCAGCCATCCTGACGCTGGGTTTCGGCGCTGGCGACGCCGGAGAGGCTGGCCCCACACAGGCTGGTCAGCGCCAGGGCGCCGATAAGGAACACACGCATGAAAGTTATCTCCATATCCCCACGCCGGGCGGTGTCCCGACGCTGTGGATATGTGCGTTGTTATTAAAAACTATGTCAACCGGTTTGTCTCGGGATCGACGACCCCGGAACCCGGCGCTTCAGCCATCTCGCGCAGCAGGGGGATGATCTTTTCGATGTCGTCGGTGGCCCGCCAGGCCTTGGCGAAATCGGGCGGGCTCAAGCGTTCGGTGATGGTGTGATAGAGAAGCTCGAACAGCGGCTTCCAGAAATCCCGGGGGTTGTAGAAGACCAGCGGCTTGTGGTGCAGGTCCAGCCGCTGCCAGGACAGCAGCTCGACCACCTCTTCCAGGGTCCCGATGCCGCCCGGGAGCACGACGAAACCGTCGGCCGCCTCGAACATCATCATCTTCCGCTCGTGCATATTCTGCACGACCACGGTCTCCACGTCATCGAACGGCTGCTCGCGACCCATCAGGAAGGTGGGGATGATGCCCAGCACCCGGCCGCCAGCGTCATGGGTCCCGCGCGCGCAGGCGCCCATCAGCCCAACGCCGCCGCCGCCGTAGATCAGCCGCATCCCTTCGCGGGCCAGCACCGCGCCGAACGCCTCCGCCGAGGCCAGGAAGGCCGGATCGGCGTCGTTGGAAGAGCCACAGTAGACGCAGATCGAGTCGAGCGGGGCGGGGGAGACGCCCTCGGGGTTGGACATGCGGTCCTCAGATAAAAAAGAGGCGCGCTTGCGGGCGCGCCGGAAAGTCACGAAGTGGTATGTTCGACGTTCCTGGATAGGGTTTCAAGCATCGTGTCGTTGCGGGTTGTGGTGATCGGACTTCTGGCGGCGACGCTGTGCGCCTGTGGCCAGGGGGAGGCGGACGACGCCTGGAAAGGCGACGCGCCCAAGGTCGCCGCCGATCCGGCCGCCGAGGCTGGCTATCTGAAGCCTCCCGCCCTGACGGCGATCGAGCCGGGCCTCGGCGGCGGCGCGCTGCTGCGGGGAACCGCCGCGGCCGGGGCGATGGTCCGGCTGGGGTCTCCGACCGGCCAGGCCCTGACCACCACGGCAGACCCCGCCGGGCTCTGGAGCCTGCCCCTGCCGCCGTCGCCGGATGTGCGGCTGTTCTCGACCTCGATGATGGTCGGCGGCCGGATGGTTCAGTCGCAGGGCTATCTGGTGGTGACGCCCGATGGCCGGGCCGTGCAACTGCGCTCCGGGGCCAGCGCCGAACCGGTGGGACTGGCCAGCGACCCGCCCCGGCTGCTGACCCTCGACTACGACAGCGACGGCGCCGCCACCATCGGCGGCGTGGCCCGTGCGGGAACGGGCGTCTCCCTGCGTATCGACCGGGCGGCGCGCGGCGCCGGCAAGTCCGACGGCCGGGGTCGTTTTCACATGGTCATCGACCGCCCGCTCAGCGGCGGCCAGCACCTCTTTGAGGTCTCCGGCGAAACCGGCGAGCAGCGGATGATCATTCCCCTGTCCATGGCCGGGGACCTGACATCGGTCTATCGCGCCACCCCGGTCGGCCCGCACTGGCGGATCGACTGGGTGACGCCCGGCGGCGGCATCCAGACCACCATGATCCTGGGACCCGGCGCGTGAGGCCTGTTCCGGAGCGCACCCGCGCCAAGGGCGAGCCGGAGGTTGTCGAGACCCCGGTCCGGGCCTGGGCGGCCCTGGCCGACCTCTTCGCCGTCATCCTGCGCAGCAACGCCCCCGGCCTGCGCTGGCGGCTGGGCGCGGCTCTCGGTTTCACGCTTGGCGGCAAGGTGCTGGGCGTCGTCGCTCCCCTGCTGCTGGGCGCCGCCGTCAACGGCCTGGCCAGGGGCAAGGAGGCGGGTGTCCAGGTGGGCCTGGCCTTCGGCGGCCTGATCATCGGCTGGACGGTGATCCGCTTCCTGGCCGCCGCCGCGCCGCAGTTCCGGGACGTGATCTTCACCCCGGTCGCCCAGGCGGCCCAGCGCCGGGCGGCGGCCGAGGCTTTCGGCCACGCCCTGTCGCTGTCCATCGAGTTCCACCAGACTAAACGCACCGGCTCCCTGTCGCGGGTCATCGACCGGGGCGCGCGATCGATGGATTTCCTGCTCCGGGCCCTGGTCTTCAACCTCGGCCCGACAGCCATCGAACTGGTCATCGCCGCCGGGGTGCTGGCCAAGGCCTATGACTGGCGGTTCGCCGCCGCCGCCGTGGTCACGGTGGTGGTCTACGGCGTCTTCACCTTCGCCATTTCCGACTGGCGCATCGCCCATCGCCGCGCCCTGAACGAGGCGGACGGCGAGGCGGCCGGCCGGGCCGTCGACGCCCTGATCAACTACGAGACGGTCAAGGCCTTCGGGGCCGAGACCCGCGCCGCCGCCAACTACGAACAGGCGCTACAGACCTACGCCACCGCCCAGGTCCAGGCGACCAACTCCCTCAGCCTGCTCAACGTCGCCCAGTCGGCGATCATGGGCATCGGCCTGGCCATCATGGCCCTGCTGGCGGGGGCGGAGGCCCAGGCCGGGCGGATGGGCCCCGGCGACGTCACCGCCTCCATCCTGATCCTCATCAACCTCTACGGCCCGCTCAACATCCTCGGCTTCGCCTACCGCGAAATCCGCCAGAGCTTCATCGACCTCGAGGCGATGATGGACCTGCGCCGACAGAAGCCGGACGTGGCCGAGGCGCCGGACGCCGTCGACGCCCCGCCGCTCACCGGCCGGGGCGGGCGGGTGGCCTTCGAAGGTGTCGCCTTCCAGCATGGCGCGCGGTCGCAGGGGCTGGAGGACGTCAGTTTCGAGGCCCGGCCGGGAGAGACCGTGGCTCTGGTCGGCCCGTCCGGCGCCGGCAAGACCACCATGGTCCGGCTGGCCCTGCGGATGATCGACCCCCAGGCCGGCCGCGTGACCCTCGACGGCGTCGACCTGCGCCAGCTGAAGGTCGCCGCCCTGCGCCGGGCCGTCGCCCTGGTGCCGCAGGACGTGGCCCTGTTCAACGACACCCTGAAATCCAACATCGCCTTCGCCCGGCCCGAGGCCACTGACGAGGAGATCATGGCCGCCGCCACGGCCGCCGAACTGACCGATTTCATCGGCGGCCTGCCCGAGGGGATGGAGACCAAGGTCGGCGAGCGGGGCCTGAAACTCTCCGGCGGCGAGCGCCAGCGGGTCGGCATAGCCCGCGCCCTCCTCGCCGATCCCCGCGTCCTGATCCTCGACGAAGCCACCAGCGCCCTCGACAGCCGCACCGAGGCCGCCATCCAGGAAACCCTGAAAAAAGCCCGCGCCGGCCGCACCACCCTCGTCGTCGCCCACCGCCTCTCCACTATCGCCGACGCCGACCAGATCCTGGTGCTGCGGCGGGGGAGGGTCGTCGAGCGCGGACGGCACGATGAACTGCTGGCCAGGGGCGGGGAGTATGCGGCGCTGTGGCGTCGGCAGACGCGGGGGCTGGAGAAGGCGTAGGGCGCACTGCCGCAAAACCTTCCCTTCTCCCACTTGGGGGACCTCTGCGTTACACGCGGTGCGGGCCCTGACGACGCCTAAGGGCGGCCGACCGCTGGCGTTCTCGGCGCCCAGTGGCTGTTTGGTGGCTGTTTGTGGGCTGATTGAGGGC
>JBIIAX010000011.1:0-124852 GCA_044239675.1 Caulobacter sp. | reverse complement strand
TCAAGGAGAAGGGGTGATGCGCCAGACCACATTCCCCACATCATCCGACACCAGCAGGGCCCCGGCCGCGTCCTGGGCCACGCTCACCGGCCGGCCCTGCGCCTCATTCTTCCCGTTCAGGAATCCCCCCAGCACCTCCACCGGCGCGCCGGACGGCATCCCCTCGGCGAATGGCACGAAGATCACCCGGTAGCCTGCCGGCGGATCGCGGTTCCAGCTGCCGTGCTGAGCCACGAACATGCCGCCGCGATAGGTCTGCGGCAGCAGCGTCCCCTGGTAGAACAGGATGCCCAGCGACGCCGTATGCGCCCCCAGGCCGTAGGAGGGCTTGATCGCCGTCGCCACCATCGCGGGGTTGGCCGGCTTGACCCGGGCGTCGGCGTTCTGGCCCCAGTAGCTCCACGGCCAGCCGTAGAAACCGCCCGGCTTGACCACCGTCATATAGTCCGGCGGGGTGTCGTTGCCGATCATGTCCCGCTCATTGACCGCCGCCCAAAGCGCCCCCGTCGTCGGCTCGAAGGCCAGGCCGTTTGGATTGCGCAGACCGGTGGCGAACGGTTTGTAGCCGGAACCGTCCAGGTTCATCTCGACGATCCGCGCGCGGCCGGCCTCGGTCTCGATCCCTTCGTCGGCGATGTTGCTGCTCGACCCGATGGCGACCAACAGCCTGGTCCCGTCCAGGCTGGCGATGATGTTGCGCGCCCAGTGGCCGTTGGCGCCATTGGCCGGCAGGTCGGCGATCTTCCGCCCGGGCCCGTCGATCTTCGTCGCGCCCGCGACATAGGGGAAGACCACTACGCTGTCGGTATTGGCGACAAACAGCTGGTCGCCGACCAGCACCATCCCCGAGGGCGAGCTCAGCCCGCTGATCAGCACCGACTTCAACTCCGCCACCCCGTCATGGTCGGCGTCGCGCAACAGGGTGATGCGGTTGGGGCTGGCCACGGCCGCCCCGGCCTTCTTCATCATATTGGCCGCCACCATCCCCTCGATGCCCTTGGCCTTCCGCGCCGGACTGTTGCTCTCGGCCACCAGGACGTCGCCGTTGGGCAGGACATACAGCCAGCGCGGATGGGTCAGGCCGCTGGCGAAGGGAGCCACCTTCAGCCCCGCCGCCGGCTTCGGCGCCGCCCCCGCCGCCCATCCCACGGCCTGGCGCGCGTTGACGGTGGGCAGCGGCGTGGTCTTGGCGGCCGGCAGTTTGGGATTGGGGCCGTATCCTTCGGCCACGTCGGTGGTCGAGGCTTTGTCACAGGCCGCCAGGCTCAGGGCGGCGATAGCCAACCCCGCCAACAGAATGCGCTTCATCGGATTTCCGTCCCTGTTTTTTAGGGAGGCTATGCCGGGGCGCCGAGCGGCGCCACCGCAATCTAACCCTCTCCCGAAGGGAGAGGGAGGGGCCCACGCAAGGCGTGGGAGGGTGAGGGGCTACGGCGCCGGCCGACCACCCACCGTAAACCTCATCCGGCCCTCCGGGCCACCTTCTCCCTAAGGGAGAAGAATTTAGGAGGGCGTCACTCGCCACACCACATTGCCCACATCGTCCGCCACCAGCAGCGCCCCTGCCCTGTCCTGCACCACCCCCACCGGCCGCCCCTGCGCCTTTTCCTGCCCGTCCAGGAACCCGGTCAGAACGTCCTGCGGCGGGCCGGACGGCATGCCGCCGCTGAACGGCACGAACACCACCTTGTAGCCGCTGACCGGCTTGCGATTCCACGAGCCGTGCTGACCGATGAAGGCGCCGCCGGTGTACTGCGGCATTAGACCTGCGGTGTAGAAGGTCAGGCCGAGCGACGCCGTATGGGCGCCCAGCGCATAATCCGGCTTGATCGCCGAGGCGACGCGAGCCGGGTCCTGCGGCTTGACCCGCACATCCACGTTCTGCCCGTAATAGCTGTAGGGCCAGCCATAGAAACCGCCGTCCTTGACGCTGGTCATATAGTCGGGGACCAGGTCGTTGCCGATCTCGTCCCGCTCGTTGACCGCCGTCCACAGGGCGCCGCCGGTCGGCTCCCAGGCCAGGCCGTTGGGGTTGCGTAGGCCTCCGGCGAACAGCCGGCTCTTGCCGGACGCCAGGTCGATCTCCCAGACCGCCGCCCGGCCGACTTCCTTGTCCAGGCCGTTTTCCCCGACATTGCTGTTGGAGCCGACGGTGGCGTACAGCTTCGACCCATCCCGGCTGGCGATGATGTTCTTGGTCCAGTGGTGGTTGATCGGCCCGGCCGGCAGGTCGACGACCTTGACCCCCTTGGCGCCAATGCTGGTGGCGCCCTCGGCGTAGGGGAAGCGCAGCACGGCGTCGGAGTCGGCGACGTAGAGATTGCCGCCGACCAGGGCCATGCCGAACGGCGAGTTGAGGCCCGAAAGGAAGACCGTTCTCGTCTCCGCCACCCCGTCGCCGTCGGCGTCGCGCAACAGGCTGATGCGGTTGGGGCTGGGCACGGTGGCGCCGGCCTTGCCCATGACGATCTTCATGAAGAAGCCCTTGATCCCCTTGCCGTCTTCCGGCTTGGGCGGGGCGTTGGTCTCGGCCACCAGCACGTCGCCGTTGGGCAGGACATACAGCCAGCGCGGATGGTCCAGCCCACTGGCGAACGCCCCGACCTTCAGGCCCGGAGCGGCCTTGGGCGTCACGCCAGCCGGCCAGCCGACGGCGTCACGCGCATTGACCAGGGGGATCAGCTGCTTCTTCGGCGCAGCCAAGGGCGGATTGGGCCCATAGGTGGCTTCGCTGCTGATCTTGCTCGGCCCGGCGCAGGCGGCCAGAGCGATCAGGGAGGCGCCCAGCAGGGCGGTCTTGGCGATGGTCTTCACGGCTTATGTCTCCGCGAGTCCTCTCTGGTCGGGACCCGGCGAAGGCAAAGCGCTGCTTGCCCGCCATCGTTCCTTCAGCGTGAAACGGCTTGCCGCAGCCGCGCGGTGAACCGCTTCTGCCCCGCCGGATAGACGATGCGGGCATGGGTCACGCAGACCCCGCCCTTCCAGGTCCGCCGCTCGATCCCCAGGCAGGCCGCGCCCTTGGAAAGGTTCAGCCGCCGGGCGGTCGCCGCGTCGGCCTCCACGGCGAAGATCTCGTGCTCGGCCTCGGTCCAGGGCACGTGATCGAGCAGCCAGCCGCCCGGCGCGCCCTCGGTGAAGGCCTCGCCCGCCGCCTCCGGCGCGACGGTGAGGTTGATCAACCGGTCCTCCAGCGCATGCGGCGCCCCGTCGGCCAGATGCACCCCGGTAATCGCCAGGATGGGGGCCGCTTCCGCCACCGACAACCGCACCGCCTCGCCGGCCGTCGCCGGCCCGTCTCGCCGGGTCAGCCGCTCGAACCTGTGGACCTGGCCCCGGGCCCGCACCTCGGCCGCCAGGTCGTGGATCTCCAGCACCGTCTCCTGGATGCTCCGCCGCGCCACCAGCGTCCCCGCCCGCCGCCGCCGCTCGACCATACCCGCCTGGGCCAGCGCATTCAGCGCCCGCCCCGCCGTCATCCGGGCGCAGTTCCATTGAGCCGCCAGCTCGGTCTCCGAAGGCAGGCGCGAACCCGGTGGGCGCTCGCCGGAGAGGATTTCTGCCTCGAGCGATCCCCGGATCAATTCATGCAAAGGCAGGGGACGGGTCACGATCCTGATCGTCCGAAATCTCCCTTCCCCCTGGAGGGGGGAAGGGCCGGGGATGGGGGTGGAGGTGGTTGAGCCAAGCTGTCTGTCTTCGGAGGAGCGCCCGCGTTGTGCCATCCGCCGGCAGTTGGATTCCCAACACCGCACGGGCCGACAGGCCTCCACCCCCATCCCAACCCTTCCCCCCTCCAGGGGGAAGGGCTTTTCAGGGCGAGCCCGCCATCCGCACGAGACCCCATCACGCCATCAACCGCTGCAGCACCTTGCGATACCGCCCGTCGATCGCCGCCCGGCCGACGTGCCGGCCGCCCTCGACCACCAGCGTCCCGCCCGCATAGACCGAGCCGATCGCGCTCCGGCCCAAGGCGAAAATCCAGCTGTCCAGCGCCAGGTCATCACTCCGCGCCGCCAGGTCCGGGTGGCTCATCTCCAGACAGACCACATCGGCCCGCCGTCCCACGGCCAGGGCCCCCAGCGGCTGGCCCAGCGCCTGGGCGCCGCCGGCCTGGGCCCGGGTCAGCAGGCTGCGTCCTGTACTGTCGCCCTCGGCCGCCACCAGCAGGTTGCGGCCCCGCAGCACCAGCCGCTGGGCGTATTCCAGCTGGCGCAGCTCCCCCGCCGCATCTACGGCGATATTGCTGTCGGTCCCCACGCCGAAGGCGCCGCCGGCTTCCAGGTAGCGGCTGGTCGGAAAAACTCCGTCGCCCAGATTGGCCTCGGTGATAGGGCAGAGGCCCGCCACGGCTCCGCTGGCCGCCAGCCGGTCCGTCTCGGCGTCCGTCAGGTGGGTCGCGTGGATCAGGCACCAGCGCCTATCGACCCCGGCATGCTCCAGCAGCCATTCCACCGGCCGCTGTCCCGACCAGGCGAGACAGTCCTCGACCTCCTTCACCTGTTCGGCGGCGTGGATATGCACCGGTCCGCCCGGAACCAGCGGAAGGATGACTTTCAGCTCCTCCGGCGTCGCCGCCCGCAGGGAGTGGGGCGCCACCCCGACCGCCCGGCCGGGGCTCCCGGCGCAGACGGCCTGCGCGGCCCGAACGATGTCCGCGAACCGGTCTGGATCGTTGAGAAACCGCCGCTGCCCCGGCGTCGGGGCCGCACCGCCGAAATCGCCATGGGCATAGAGGACCGGCAGCAGGGTGACCCCGATTCCGGTCTCGTCCGCCGCCGCCAGATGCCGGCGAGCCAGCTCGGCGACGTCATCGTAAGGCGTCCCGTCCGGGGCGTGGTGCAGATAGTGGAACTCGGCCACCGCCGTGAACCCGGCCTCCAGCATGTCGGCGTAGGCGTAGGCCGCGATGGCCTCGACGTCGCCCGGGTCCAGCCGCTCCAGGAAGCGGTACATGACCTCCCGCCAGGTCCAGAAACTGTCCCGCGCCGGTCCCCGCCGCTCGGCCAGCCCCGCCATCGCCCGCTGGAAGGCGTGGCTGTGCAGGTTGGGCAGGCCGGCGAATCCCAGGGCCTCGCGCGGCTCGCCCGAGCGCGGCGTCGCGCCCACATCGACCGCCGTGATCGTCCCCTCCTCGCTGACGATCCGCACATGGCTCGCCCAGCCTTCGGGCAACAGGGCGCGGTCGAGGAAGAGGGTCTGGCGCATGGCTGGAGGATCAACTTGCCAGACGAATATGTCTAGACATATTGTGGCTCAACGGCGCGCGGCCGCTCCTGGTTTGCGTGCTTCGACACGCAGGCTTCGCCTGCTGCTCAGCATGACGATTTTAGCTCAACGTCATCCTGAACAGCCCGCGCAGCGGGCGTGTCGAAGGACGCAAACCCGGCAGGCTCCGCTCCACCGGCTCAAGGACAAGGCATGCACTTCGACAGGCTCTGGCGCGGCGGACGGTTGGCGACGATGGCGCAGGGCCTCGCGAGCTTGGGTGTTGTCGAAGACGGAGCCATCGCTTCCCTGAACGGCCGCATCGCCTGGATCGGCCCCGCCGCAGACCTGCCGGCCGGATCGACCGCCGACGCGGTCATCGACCTGCAGGGCCGGCTGGTCACCCCCGGCCTGATCGACTGCCACACCCATCTGGTCTTCGCCGGCGACCGGGCCGACGAGTTCGAGATGCGGCTGCGCGGCGAGACCTACGAGACCATCGCCGCGGCCGGCGGCGGCATCCTCTCGACGGTGACCAAGACCCGCGCCGCCAGTGAAGGCGACCTCGTCGCCACCGCCCTCGACCGCCTCGATCGGTTGATGGCCGAGGGCGTCACCGCCATCGAGATCAAGTCCGGCTATGGCCTGACCCTGGACAGCGAACTGAAGTTGCTGCGCGCGGCCCGGGCGCTGGGCGGGCGGCGCGACATCGAGGTGGTCACCAGCCTGCTGGCCGCCCACACCGTGCCGCCGGAATACAAGACCGACCGCGCCGGCTACATCGACCTGATCGTCGATACGATCCTGCCCGCCGCCGCGGCTGAGGGCCTTGCCGACGCCGTCGACGCCTTCTGCGAAACCTCCGCCTTTACCCCGGCCGAGGTCCGCCGGGTGTTCGAGGCCGCGAAGGCCCACGGCCTGCCCGTCCGTCTCCACGCCGATCAGCGCACTGCCGGCGGCGGCGGGGCCCTGGCCGGCGCGTTCTCGGCCCTCAGCGCCGACCATCTGGAGCGCACCGACGCGGCGGGCGCCGCCGCCATGGCCGCCGCCGGAACCGTCGCCGTCCTGCTGCCCGGCGCCTTCTACGCCCTGCGCGATGAGGACAAACCACCCATCGCCCTGTTCCGCCAGGCCGGCGTGCGAATGGCCGTGGCCACCGACTGCAACCCGGGCAGCTCGCCCCTGACCTCCATCCTCACCGCCCTGAACCTGTCGGTCATCCTGTTCGGCCTGACGGTGGACGAGGCGTTGGCCGGCATCACCCGCGAGGCCGCCCGGGCGCTGGGCCGCTTCGACACGATCGGCTCGCTCGAAGTCGGCAAGGCCTGCGATCTCGCCATCTGGGACGCCACCCGTCCCGTCGAGCTGATCTACTGGCTGGGGCGCAATCCGCTCTGGTCCAGAGTCTTCCGGGGAGAGCCGTCGTGACCGCGATTCTGCTGAAGCCGGGGCAGGCGACCCTTGCCGACTGGCGGTCGATCAGCCAGGGCGCCGCCTTCAGCCTGGAGGCCAGCGCCTGGGCCGCGGTCGAGGCCAGCGCCGCCGTGGTGGACCGCATCGTCGCCGCCGGCGAGGCCGTCTACGGCGTCAACACCGGCTTCGGAAAACTGGCCAACATCCGCATCGAGACCGGCGATCTGGCCCGCCTTCAGAGCAATATCGTCATCTCCCACGCCGCCGGCGTCGGCGCCCCCCTCGAACCCCAGGTCGTCCGCCTGATGCTGGCCCTGAAGGCCGCCAGCCTCGCCCGCGGCGCCTCCGGCGTTCAGCCCGCAACCATCCGCATGATCGAGGCCATGCTGGCCGCCGACCTGCTGCCGCTGATCCCGCAGCAGGGCAGCGTCGGCGCTTCCGGCGACCTCGCCCCGCTCGCCCATATGGCCGCGACCATGATCGGCGTCGGCGAGGCCTTCCTGAAAGGCCAGCGGATGCCCGCCGCCGAGGCCCTGAGCCGCGCCGACCTCGCCCCCATCGTCCTGGGTCCGAAAGAGGGCCTCGCCCTGCTCAACGGCACCCAGTTCTCCACCGCCTGCGCCCTGGTCGGGCTGTTCCGCATTGAGGCGGTATTCCAGGCGGCCATGGTCACCGGCGCCCTGTCGGTGGAAGCGGCCAAGGGCTCCTACGTCCCCTTCGATCCCCGCATCCACGCCCTCCGCGGCCACGCCGGCCAGGCCCAGACCGCCGCCGCCTACCTTGCACTGCTGGCCGGCAGCGGCATCGGGACCAGCCACGCCGACTGCGGCAAGGTCCAGGACCCCTACTGCCTGCGCTGCCAGCCTCAGGTGATGGGCGCGGTCCTGGGTCTGATGCGCCAGGCCGCGACCACCCTGGAGATCGAGGCCAACGGCGTCACCGACAACCCGCTGATCTTCACCGACACCGGCGAGGCCCTCTCCGGCGGCAACTTCCACGCCGAGCCGGTCGCCTTCGCCGCCGACATGCTGGCCATGGCCGTCTGCGAGATCGGCTCGATGTCGGAACGCCGCACCGCCATGCTGGTCGACCCCGCGCTCAGCGGCCTGCCCGCCTTCCTCACCCCCCGCCCCGGCATCAACAGCGGCTTCATGATCCCTCAGGTCACCGCCGCCGCCCTGGTCTCGGAAAACAAGCAGCGCGCCTATCCCGCCAGCGTCGATTCCATCCCCACCAGCGCCAACCAGGAAGACCACGTCTCCATGGCCGCCCATGGCGCCCGGCGCCTGCTGGCCATGGCCGAAAACGCCGTCCAGGTCGTCGGCATCGAACTCCTCGCCGCCGCCCAAGGCTGCGACTTCCACCGCCCCCTGGCCAGCAGCGCCCCCCTCGAAGCCGCCCGCGCCCGCCTGCGGAGCACCGTTCCTCATCTCGAAGATGACCGCTTCTTCGCCCCGGACATGGCGGTCGCGGCGGACATGGTGCGGTCGGGGACGCTGGTGGACGTCGCAGGCGTGGCCCTGCCGGGAGCGGTCCAATGACCCCCTGGCTCCACACCCACCGGGGCGACGCTCCGCTGATCGTCTCCATCCCGCATGCCGGGACCATCATCCCGGCCGAGATCGCCCCGGCCCTGGTCTCCCACGACCTCGCCATCCACGACGCCGACTGGTTCATCCCGCAGCTCTACGACTTCGCAGGAGCCCTCGGCGCCACCATCGTCCGCACGGCGCTGTCCCGCACCGTCATCGACGTCAACCGCGACCCCAGCGGCCGCAGCCTCTATCCGGGCCAGGCGACCACCGGCCTCTGCCCGGACACGACCTTCGACGACGTGCCCCTCTATCATCCGGGCCGCGCGCCCCATGACGCCGAGATCGCCCGCCGCCGGCTGACCTATTTCACCCCCTACCACGACGCCCTGGAGGGAGAGATCGACCGCCTGCGGCTGATCCATCCGTGCATCGTCCTCTACGACGCCCATTCGATCCGGAGCCATGTCGAGCGCCTGTTCGACGGCGAGCTGCCGGCCCTCAACCTCGGGACCAACAGCGGCGCGGCCGCCGCCCCGGATCTCATCGCGCGCGCCCAGGCCCTCTGCGCCGCCTCGCGGTTCAGCACGGTCACCGACGGCCGCTTCAAGGGCGGCTGGATCACCCGCCACTACGGCCGACCGGCCGAAGGCGTCCACGCCCTGCAGATGGAAATCGCCCAGCGCGCCTATATGGAGGAGCCTCAGGGCCTGGCCATTCCCGTCTGGAACCCCGCCCGCGCCGCGGCCCTCCAGGCCCTCCTCCAACCGCTCCTCCAGACCTTCATCGACTGGGCCCACACCACAGGGGCAATGGCCCCCCAGGATCCCGCATGACCCGCCTCGACAACAGCCGCCTGATCCGCAGCCCGCGCGGCCTGGACCTCTCCGCCAAGTCCTGGCTGACCGAGGCGCCGATGCGGATGCTGATGAACAACCTCGACCCGGAGGTGGCCGAAAAGCCGGAGGAGCTGGTCGTCTATGGCGGCATCGGCCGCGCCGCCCGCGATTGGGAAAGCTTCGACCGCATCGTCGCCACCCTGAAACGCCTGGAAAGCGACGAGACCCTGCTGATCCAGTCCGGCAAGCCCGTCGGCGTCTTCCGCACCCATACCGACGCCCCCCGCGTCCTGCTGGCCAACTCCAACCTCGTCCCCCGCTGGTCGACCTGGGACCATTTCCACGAACTCGATCGCAAGGGGCTGATGATGTACGGTCAGATGACGGCCGGCTCCTGGATCTACATCGGCAGCCAGGGCATCGTTCAGGGCACCTATGAGACCTTCGTCGAGGCCGGCCGCCAGCACTACGGCGGCGACCTCTCCGGCCGCTGGATCCTCACCGCGGGCCTGGGCGGCATGGGCGGCGCCCAGCCGCTGGCCGCGGTCATGGCCGGCGCCTCCTGCCTCGCCGTCGAATGCCGCGAGAGCCGGATCGAGATGCGGCTGAAGACCGGATATCTCGACCACCGCGCCGGCTCCCTCGACGAGGCCCTGACCATGATCGAGCGGGCCGTGGCCGAAAAGCGCGCCATCAGCGTCGGCGTCCTCGGCAACGCCGCCGAGGTCTTCCCCGAACTGGTCCGCCGCGGGGTCCGCCCCGACCTCGTCACCGACCAGACCTCGGCCCACGATCCGATCAACGGCTACCTGCCCGCCGGCTGGTCGATCGCCGAATGGGACGAGCGCCGCGAGCGAGACCCGAAAGCCGTGGAGCGCGCCGCCCGCCAGTCGATGGCCGTCCAGGTCCAGGCCATGCTGGACTTCCACAAGGCCGGCGTCCCCACCGTCGATTACGGCAACAACATCCGCCAGATGGCGCTGGAGGAGGGGGTCGCCGACGCCTTCGCCTTCCCGGGCTTCGTCCCCGCCTATATCCGCCCGCTGTTCTGCCGCGGCGTTGGCCCCTTCCGCTGGGCCGCCCTCAGCGGCGACCCCGAGGACATCGCCCGCACCGACGCACGCGTGAAGGAACTGATGCCCGACAATCCGCACCTCCACCGCTGGCTGGACATGGCGGCCGAGAAGATCCGCTTCCAGGGCCTGCCCGCCCGCATCTGCTGGGTGGGCCTGGGCGACCGCCACCGACTGGGCCTGGCCTTCAACGAGATGGTCGCCCGCGGCGAGATCGGCCCGGTGGTCATCGGCCGCGACCACCTCGATAGCGGCTCCGTCGCCAGCCCCAACCGCGAGACCGAGGCGATGAAGGACGGCTCCGACGCCGTCTCCGACTGGCCCCTGCTCAACGCCCTGCTCAACACCGCCAGCGGCGCCACCTGGGTCAGCCTCCACCACGGCGGCGGCGTCGGCATGGGCTTCTCCCAGCACAGCGGCATGGTCATCGTCTGCGACGGCACGCAGGACGCGGCGCGGCGGCTGGAACGCGTCCTGTGGAACGACCCGGCGACCGGGGTGATGCGCCACGCCGACGCGGGCTACGAAGAGGCGGCCGACTGCGCCCGGGAATTCGGGCTGGATTTGCCGTCGCTGGGATAGGGGGACAGATGAAGGACTGGAATGGCGGCCGCCGAATTGTCATCGCGCGTTACGGTCGCTTTGGCGCGGCAGCGAGGCTTTTCCTCGGCATGTCGCTCTCTATCGCCTTCATGGCCGTCCCGTTCCTCCTGGCGGGGTTTCTAGAGGATCGCCGGGGCCCTACGGGATTGGTCGCAGGTTTGATTTGTGGCTCAATGGGTCTCGTAATTACGTCTCTCCAGGCGTTCCAGATCGTGAAGTTCCGCCGTCAGACCATCTTCCTCCAAGACGCGGTGTTCACCTTCGTCGGTTATTGGCCCAAGCGCGTCGCGAGTAAGGATCTACTGTCGGTGGAGCCGGCCAAGCGCGACAGCAAAAACCTGCGTCTAAAGATCGTCGGCGAAAGCGATAGGCTCGTATATGCCGCTTTCTACGATCGGTCCGGCCTGGAAATGACTGCCGACATCCGCGCCTTGGCGGGCCTTCCGCCCTATGTTGTTCCAGTCGACGACGACCTCGCCTAGCCACCCCTCCGGGCTCTTCGACGCACCCACAGCGCCCCGAGAACAAGCCCGGCCAGGATCGGCGCCAGCGCCGCCCAGCCCCAGAACTCGCTGATAAGGAACTCGAGGATCGTCTGACGGTCGAATTCGTCGTTGGTCGTGTGGCGCTCCAGCCGGCTGACCTTCAGAACACCCGTGTAGAGGCCATAGCGGCCGTTCGATCTGGCGTTGAACACGCCCGTGGCGTCCACATAATGCCCGCTTAACCGTCGGCTCGGACCAAACGGCAGCAGAGTGATGTCGAGGTACGCCGCGTTGCGCCGGAGGCCGGCGTGGAGATCGGCCTTGTTGATGTACAGGGCGTTGGTCTCGCCCGTCAGGTTCAGAAGGCCGGTCAGTCGCAGCGTCCTGCCGTCGAAGCGCTCCGGGTTGGCGATGACCGCGATCAGCGAAACCTCGGTCGGCTTCACCGGCGCAGGACTTGGCGCGGCGCCCGCGATCTGGCTGACCGCCAGAGGGATGAGAAGCCAGCGCCACATGCTGCCCAGAGACCATGACCCGCCCCACCGCGCAATCACCCGACCCGCGCACCACCGATCACGAACATCCGTTTGAATCTGGGCTGGCGTCTGCCCTCACGTCACCCTAGTCTCCCCGCCAAATCGAGGGAGAACACCATGGGACGTCTTTCCGGCAAGGTCGCCATCATCACCGGGGCGGCCAGCGGCATCGGCCGGGCCAGCGCCAAGCTCTTTGCCCAGGAAGGCGCCAGCGTCGTCGCCTTCGACCGGGCGCCGGAGGTCGAACAGACCGTCGCCGACATCGTCGCCGCCGGCGGCAAGGCCATCGCCGTCCAGGGCGACGCCGGCTCGGAAGCCGAGGTCAGCGCCCTGGTCGACAAGGCGGTGGAAACCTACGGCGGCCTCGACATCGCCTTCGCCAACGCCGGGGTCTCCGGCGGCTGGATCACCCTGCCGGAACTGACTGAAGAGTCCTTCATGGGCCTGCTGCGCATCAACGTCGTCGGCCCGGCGATGATGATCAAACACGCCAGCCGCGTCATGGCGCCGAAGGGCAAGGGCTCGATCATCTGCACGGCGTCGGTCGCCGCCCTGCGCTCGGGCGCCGGCGGCACCCCCTACAGCGCTTCCAAGGCCGGGGTCATCAGCATGGTCCAGACCACGGCCCAGCAGCTGGGCGGCACCGGCATCCGGGTCAACGCCATCTGCCCCGGCCTGATCGAGACCGGCATGACCCAGCCCATCTTCGACGGCGCCCGCGCCAAGGGATCGCAAGGCAAGATCGGCCAGCTCAACCCCCTGCGCCGCGCCGGCCAGCCCATCGAAATCGCCCAGATGGCCCTCTTCCTGGCATCCGACGACGCTTCCTACGTCAACGGCCAGGCCATGGTCGTCGACGGCGGCCTGTCCAGCAGCCACCCCGTGGCAAGGCCGGGGTCGCTGAGCTGAGGCCAAAGATTCTACTCCAGGCCCGAAGGGCCTGGGGTGTGGAGCTCTCCCCTACATCCCCTCCAGCAGGCTCACCACCTCGTCCGGGTGGCTGTAGTAGACCAGGAAGCTCGCGCCCTTCAGGGTTGTGATCGCCGCCTCCGGCATGGCCTGGTTCCAGATCGAGGCGTCGACCGGCCAGTTCAGCCCGTCGCAATACAGGATCCGCCAGGCGTCGCCACCCACTCGCGGCGGGGCGGTCCAGTCCAGATAGGCGGCCATCTCGGTGGCGAAACCGGCGCTGGATCGCGCGGAAATGCCCTGGGCGTCCCGCACCAGCCGGGCCAGGCTCACCGGGTCTTCCACTATCTCCCGGTCGCCCGCCAGGTCGCCCAGCGACCGCCGGATCGACTTGGCCAGCAGGTCGCTGCGGGATTGCCGCCGCAGCATCTCGGCGAAGGCGGCGATCAGTTCAGGGTGGCGCAGCAGGGTGCGGGACACCGATCCGATCACTGAGAAATGACTGCGCTCAACCGTCGCCGGCGGCCGGGGGTTGATCAGCATACCGCGGCCAACCCGCTCCGGATAACGCTCGGCAAAGGTCAGCCCGGCCGGCGTCGAGGCGTCGCGGATCAAGAGGTCGATCTTGCGCAGCTTCAGCGTGTCCATCACCGCCGCCAGGTCGTCGGCCCCGGCCGCAAGCGCCTCCCCGCTCCCCGATGCCATGGCCGAACCCACCGCTGGATCGGTCAGGCCGTAGCCCGGCCGCTGCACCACCAAGGGCCGAAATCCTGCCTTCTGCAGTCGGCTGACGAAGGCCAGGGGCAGAATCCGCCCGGTCGCGGAGCCGTGAAAGACCGCAACCGGCCGGCCGCCGCGCGGCCCGTAGTCCAGCACCGCGATCCGCCGCAACCCGGCCGGGTTGGTCACAACCCGCAGCCGCCCTTCCGGATCCAGCGGTTCGATCACCGTTTCGGAAGCCTGGGTCAGGACGGTCAGGGAGCTGGCCTCCACGGTCAGCCGAACAAGGTCCTTCGCCTTGTTGACCCCGGTCTTGGCGAACACCGCCTTCAACTGGCCGCGCACCGTCGCCTCCTTGACGCCCAGCGCGGCGGCTACGTCCCGGGCGGTCAGCCCCTCGGCGAACCGGGCCGCCGCCCGCGCCTCGGCCGGGGTCGCCCCGAACAGGCTCCGCAGAACCGCTTCCACGTCTCCCGACGGCGCCTGCATGCCGCTCATCAGGTCCATCATCCGCCGTACCAGGTCGGGAGAGCGCTTGGCCCCGGCCTTGCGCATCGCCTTCTTCAGCGCCTCCCGCGCCGTCTCCCGCCCGACCCCGATCCGCTCGGCCGCCTCATTCAGGTTGTTGGCGTCCAGCAGCGCCTCGGCCAGACGCGCCTCCAGCGGGGTCAGCCCAAAGGCATCCGCCGCCCGCACCGCCAGGCTGCTGACCCGCGAGGGGGCGAAGCCCAGCAGCGCCACCCGCTTGCCGGGCAGGATCATCTGCGCCCGGCTGGCCGCCGACAGGGGCCAGCGCAGCGCCGTCTCCTCGGTCCCCGCGCAGGCGGCGATCACCCCGCCGTCGGCCGTCTCCACCAGGCCCGAAGCCTGTCCCTGCTTCTGGGCCAGCCGGATCAGACGGCGAAAGGCCATGGAATCGCGCGGATGACCGAACCAGCGGATGAACAGCGGATCGGCCT
Organism: Caulobacter sp.; assembly: GCA_044239675.1. Lineage (GTDB taxonomy): Bacteria > Pseudomonadota > Alphaproteobacteria > Caulobacterales > Caulobacteraceae > Caulobacter. Next base: position 110,578 of record JBIIAX010000011.1, on the reverse strand, counting down.
GGGCCAGCTCCCCGGAGGGAGAGATCACCGCCGTGCCCATCGACCCCTCCGGCGCTACCGCGGCATATCCGGCGCTGGCGTCCAGCGTCGCGGCCTCGGCCAGGGCGTCGGCGAAGGCGGCCGGGTCGTGGGCGACCAGGGCTTCCAGCATGGCCCAGGATTCGAACAGTGCCTCCAGCGGCTGACGGCCCGCCAACTGGACGCGCAGCGTCGCCGACAGGGCCGGGTCGGGGGGCGCTACGGTCGCTGAGGGCGGGTGGTCTTTCACGAAATCTCCGGGTCCAGCCCTCGGCGAAGGACCGACCACTTCGAGCGCTTGTAGCCCGATTTGGTGAACGCGGGCTGTCCAACCCTCTACGCGGACGAAGCCGGTCCAGATTTTCTAACTGGCATATTCGGTCAAACAACCGTTTAACGCAGATCAAATTCCCTGCCGCCCAGACCTTGCCGTTCAGGAGCCGCCCGTGAGCCTCGACACCCTTTTCCGTCCGTTTCAGATCAAGTCCATGGCGCTGAAGAACCGCATCGCCATGGCCCCGATGACCCGCAGCTTCTCGCCGGGCGGGGTCGCCACCCGGGAGGTTGCCGACTACTACCGCCGCCGCGCCGAGAACGGCGTCGGCCTGATCATCTCGGAAGGCACCGGCGTCGCCCGCCCGGCCTCGCTGAACGATCCGAACATCCCCCGCTTCCATGGCGAGGCCGAACTCGCCGCCTGGAAGACCATCATCGATGAGGTCCACGCCGCCGGCGGGGCCATGGCGCCGCAGCTTTGGCACGTCGGCGCGGTCCGCACCCGCAGCACCGACTGGGCCCCCGCCGGCCCCTATGACAGCCCGTCCGGCTTCTCCAGCCCCGGCAAGCAGTTCGGCGAGCCGATGACCGACGCCGAGGTCGCCGACGCCATCGACGCCTTCGGCAAGGCGGCCGGCGCGGCCAAGAAACTGGGCTTCGATTCCGTCGAGCTGCACGGCGCCCACGGCTATCTGATCGACCAGTTCTTCTGGCACGGCGTCAACGTCCGCGAGGACCACTGGGGCGGCAAGACCCTGCCCGAGCGCAGCCGCTTCGCCGTCGAGATTCTCAAAGCCGTCCGCCGGGAAGTCGGCGAGGACTATCCGGTGATCATCCGCCTGTCGCAGTGGAAACAGCAGGACTTCACCGTCAAGCTGGCCGCCGATCCGACCGAGATGGAGGCTTGGCTGGCCCCCCTGGCCGACGCCGGCGCCGACGTCTTCCACTGCAGCCAGCGCCGCTTCTGGGAGCCCGAGTTTGAAGGCAGCGACCTCAACTTCGCCGGCTGGGCCAAGAAACTGACCGGCAAGCCGACGATCACCGTCGGTTCGGTCGGTCTCTCCGGCGAATTCATCGCCGCCTATGGCGGCGAAGGCAGCCAGCCGGCCAGCCTCGACAACCTGCTGGAGCGGATGGAACGCGACGAATTCGACATGGTCGCCGTCGGCCGCGCCCTGCTCCAGGACCCCGAATGGGTCACCAAGATCCGCGACGGCCGCAACGACGAACTGAAGAACTTCGAAGCGAAGGCCATGGGCGTTCTGTACTAGAGCGGCCTTCCGTCCCTCCCCTTCATGGGGAGGGCGAGGTCGCGCAGCGACCGAAGGGTGGGGACGTCTGCGGCTCAACACCTCTTGGCGCGACTGACCTCCCCACCCTGCGCCGGCGCCCAAGGGGGCGCCGTCTGGCCCTCCCCATGAAGGGGAGGGAGCGAGTCACGCATTGAAGTTCAACTTCAACCCCGGCCGCGGCCAGCGCGCCCTGTACAGCTTCCCTGTCCCCGAGGCGGTGATCCACGCTGTCCGCATGTCGTCGCCGCCGAAACAGATGTTGGTGACGATCAGGTCCGGCACCGCGTAGTGCTCAGTCGTCCCGTCCGGGTCGAAGGCGGTGATCCCGCCGTTGATGATGGTCGCCACACAGACCTTGCCCCCGGCCTCGACCGCCAGGCTGTCGAGCAGCTGATAGCCCGGCAGGTTGCAGACCACCCGGCCCGGCTGGAACGGCGGCGGCTCGGCCAGCTCCCCCGGCGCAGTGATGTCGAAGGCCCACAGCCGGCCAAGGTTGGTGTCGGCCATGTAGACGACGTCCTCGTCCGGCGAGAGACCCACCCCGTTGGGCGAGACGAAATGCTCCCGCAGCCGGGTGATCTTCGAGCCGTCGGTCTTCGCATAATACAGCGCCCCGAACTTGCGGCCTTCGGGCGTCGAGCAGCCGTGGTCGGTGAACCAGAAGCCGCCCTGTTTGTCGAAGACGATGTCGTTGGGCCCGACCAGCCGCTTGCCGTCGCAGCTGTCGTACAGGGTCTCGACCCTGCCGCTGGCGATATCGACCTTCTGGATCATCCCGCCGGTGTGCTCGGGCGGGGTCGGGCCGGGGATCAGCAGGCCCGGCTGTTCGATCCACTGGAAGCTGCCGCCGTTGTTGGTGACATAGATGGCCCCGTCAGGACCGATGGCCGCCCCGTTCGGCCCGCCGCCGGTCTCGGCGACCACGCTCTTGGTCCCGTCCGGCGTCACCCGCGTCAGCCGTCTGGCGGCGATCTCGGTGAGGATCACCGAGCCATCGTTCATGGCGATGGGGCCTTCGGGAAAGCGCAGGCCCTCCGCGACCAGTTCAATATCCACGACGTCTCTCTCCCATATGTTTTCTCGTTGGGAGGATAGAACCGCCTGACGTCCGGGAAGCGCAAGGCCCCTTAGCGCCGCTCCAGCACCCGGAAGCTGAACGGATGATCGTCCTTCTCCCCGGCCGGATGGTCCTCGCGCGACACCTGCGTCCAACGGCTCTCGTCGAAGGCCGGAAAGTAAGTGTCGCCCTCGGGCTCGGCGTCGACCTCGGTCATGTAGATCCGCTTGGCCTTGGGCAGGGCGATCTCATACAGCGAGGCCCCGCCGATGACGCAGACCTCTCCGACCCCGTCCTCCTCGGCCTGCTCCCGCGCCACGTCGATGGCCTCGCTGAAGCTCTCGAAGGCCAGGGCGAACCGGCTCTCGAAACTGCCGTCCCGGGTCAGCACGATGTTCATCCGCTCGGGCAGCGGCTTGAACGGCAGACTGTCCCAGGTCTTGCGCCCCATGATCACCGGCTTGCCCACCGTACAGGCCTTGAACCACGCCAAGTCCGACCGCAGCTTCCACGGCAGAACCCCGTCCTTGCCGATAACGCCATTGCGGGCCCGGGCCGCGACGAGAGCGATAGGGATGATCATGGGGTGAGGTCTACCGCGCTCGGACATTCATCCCAACCCTTGATCCGCTCCTTCCTATCCTCCCCCAGGGCCAAAGGCCCGATTTGGGGGAGGGGGACCGCGCGAAGCGTGGTGGAGGGGGTCCCCACCGCCATTGGCGGCTGAACCTGCCTACGCTGCCGCATGTTTGCGGCGCGGACCCCCTCCGACGGCCGCTGCGCGTCCGCCACCTCCCCCGAACCGGCGCTGCGCGCCTGGGGGAGGAGTTCGCGGTAGCGGAAGGCGGCTAGCCAGACCCCGCCATGGGATAATGGCCCACCCGCTTCGATAGGCCGATCCCCAGATGCTCCCCGCCGCCAGATCCCCGGATCACCACCCGCCAACCCCCATCGGGGAGCAAGCCGATCCCCATACGGGACCCAGACGGGACCCACGCGATCCGCATGTGATCCCCAGACGGGAATTTTCTCAACGGGCTGAAAAACCGAGGGAATTCCGCCAATCACCCGCCTCGGCGAGCAAAACTGGACAAACTGGACATCTACCTGGTGATCAGGATCGACACCCGATCCGGCGTACCGCGCGATCCCGGGCAGGCGAACGCCTCGAACGCCAGATCATGACAGACCCGGACCTCCCGCAGCTGGTTGTCCGATCCCACGGCGATGGCGACCGCCTCGCGCGGCAGCCACGGATTGACCGCGACGAAGGCGTCCCGCAGCGCCCCGGCCGTCATCCGGCCGTCGGCGCCGACCAGGTCCAGGGGGTCGGGCTTCTTCAGCCGTTCCCACAGCCCGCGCGACCGGTCGAAGAAGGCTTCCGGCGTATCCCAGGCGCAGACCCCGTGCGCCGCCCACTCATGCTGCATCAGCCGCGCCGAGGGGGTAGCGCAATAGTTGGCCCGTACCGTCGCCTCGCTGATCACGCTGGAGGGCCGGCAATAGCGGGGGTGCTCGCCTTCCGTGGAATTGGGCCACAGGCCGTGCAGGGTCCAGCGGGCGTCGGGTCGGTCGGTGGTCTCCACCGCCTCCGGCTTGCTGCGCCGCTGCTCGGGCTGCCAGGTGAGGGCCAGCAAATAGTAGTCAGGTGTGAAGTCGGCGTTGACCTCGCCCGCCCGGGCCTCCTCGGCGGGAACCGGCGCGATGACGGCAGGGATGTCGCATTGGGCCGCGGCCTTCTGGGCCGGCGGCTCCTGGGGCATGGCCAGCGGCGAACAGGCCGCCAAAGCGATGGAAGCGGCCGTGAGGGCGGCGAAGCAGATCAGGGGAAGACGCATGGCGGCCACCATAGCCGCCCCGACCCCGCCTATGGGAGAGGGCAGTTACCGACCGAAGGTCTCGCCGAGAATGCGCTCCAGGCCCGCCTGATCCACCGCATCGAAAGCGGCAGGCCGGTCGGAATCGACGTCGAACACGGCCATCAGCCGGCCCGCCGCGTCCTTCACCGGCACGACAATCTCGCTTTCGCTGCGGCTGTCGCAGGCGATGTGGCCGGGGAAGGCGTGGACGTCCTCGACAAGCTGGGTCACGCCGGTCTCCGCGGCGGCGCCGCAGACGCCCCGGCCGAAGGCGATGCGCAGGCAGCCGAGGGTCCCCTGATAGGGGCCGACGACCAGCTCCCGGGGTCGCTCCGGATCGACGACGTAGAAGCCGGTCCAGAAATAGTGATCGAAACTGCTCGCCAGCATGGAGGCCACTGTCGCCATCCGGGCGGTCAGGTTGGTCTCGCCATCAAGGACCGAGGCGATCTCCTGGGCCACCTCGTCATAACGGGCGGCCTTGTCGGCGGAGAGGGCGAGATCGTTGAAGGCTTCGGCCATGGCGGCGATATAGGCCGCTGTCCCTTATGCCGCCACCCTTCAGGCCGCCAGCGCCGCCAGATGGCTCTCGATGCGGCGGGAGACCGCCCGCTCCAGTTGCCGGGCGATGGTGTTGGCCGCCTGGACCTGATGGCCGGGCAGCATGGCCAGGGCGCGCAAGGTGTCGAGGTGGGTCTGGACCACCTCCGGATCGGCTTTGCCCGCCCCGCCGACCGCCGAGACATAACGGCCGAGGGAAGCGCAGGTCCGCTCCATGACACGGTCGCCGACTTCGCGGGCGCGCTGGCGCAGGGCGTGCATCACCCGGCAGGCCATCTGTCGCAGCAGACGGTCGAGATCGCCTCGCGCGACCACCAGACGCTGGAACGTCTCCATCTCTTCGAGAATCTGCCGGCACAGCAGAGCGCGGGCCACCTCATCGACCGGGTCGTGGATATCGGTGCGCCGCCGCTTGGGGCCCGCGTAGGCGGGATCATCCCGAAACTGCCGGCGGTCGGGGCCGACAAAGGCCTCGCTGATGACGAAATTGCTGTCGCGCCGATGCACCGTCGCCACCCGCTCCAGCACCCGGGCGGGGGTAAAGGGTTTGATCAGGAAGGCGTCGGTCCCCGCGGCGCGCGCGCGCTCGACGTCCCGGCGGGTCCGCTCGCCGCTGAGCATGATGATCGGCAGGCGCGGGTTGGGGATGCTGGGGTCATGGGTCACCGCCGCCTGGCGGATGGCCCGCACCAGGGTCTCGCCATCCATCCCCGGCATACGCCAGTCGGTGATCATCATGTCGGGCTGCAGGGTCCGCAGGAGGACCAGCGCCTCTCCGCCGCTCTCGGCGGTGAACACCCGGTCAACCCCGCCGGCGCGCAGGACATCGGCGACCAGCCGCCGGGTGCTGGCATGGTCATCGACGACCAGCACACGCAGGCCGGCGAGCACGTTGGAGGGTTGAGAGACGTCGCCCATAGCGCGCAACACTTACAGGACAAGGGTTTCATTCAAGTTACCCACGAGTCTCGAGCTTCATGCCCGTCAAACCCTTATGGCGCTGAACCGACCGTTGCCGCCGCGACACAGAGGAACCGAAGCGCCGCTTTTCATGGGAACAGCCGCCCGGACTGGCGGTTTGCGCTTCTGCTACTCCCCCCAAGAAGGACCTCCTTTCCATGAACAAACTGGCCTACTCATCGGCTGCCGCCGCCCTTCTGCTGGCCTGCGCCGGCGCCGCCAGCGCCCAGACCGCGACCTGGTCCGGCCCCTATATCGCCGGGCACATTGGCGTATCGGCGACCCGCGACAACAACGACGAATCGATCAAGTTCGACCCCAACCTCGACGGCAAGTTCGCCAATGAGGTCGTCCTGACCTCTGGCGGCCTCAACGCCTTCGGCCCCGGCTTCTGCGGCGGCGCCGCCGGCTCCAACGTCCCGACCGGGGGTTGCTCGGAGAATGACGATGGCCAGGACATCGGTGTCCGCGCCGGCTATGACTGGCAGTTCGGCAATGTCGTGGTCGGCGCCCTGGGCGAAGTCGCCAGCCAGGATCTGGAAGACAGCGTCAGCGCCTTCAGCACCACCCCGGCCTCCTACACCATGACCCGGGAACTGAACTGGACCGGCTCGATCCGCGGCCGCGTCGGCTACGCCTTCGACCGGTTCCTGCCCTACGCCACCGCCGGCGCCGTCTACGCCGACATGGACAACAGCTTCACCACCACCAACGGCGTCAACACCTTCACCAGCCGTGGCGACAAGGACGGCGTCTGGGGCTGGCAAGCCGGCGTCGGCGGCGAAATGAAGCTGACCGAAAAGGTCTCGGTCGGCGTCGAGTACCTGTATTCGAGCTTCCAGGACGATGGCTACAAGGTCCGCGCCAGCGGCCCGGCCCCGGCCACCAACCCCTTCATCCTGATCAACCCGAACGGCACGGATTTCCGCCGCTCGGACGATGAGTTCAACACCCATGCGGTGCGGATGACGGCCTCCTACCGCTTCTAGGCGGCAGGCTCTACCAGCGGAGAAGGGCGCCCCGGCGGGGCGCCCTTTGTCCCGCGGTTCTTTTTTGCAAGGACGGCCCATCGAAGGTTGCCCTATGCGTCAGGTCTGTTATTGCGAGGCGTTCTCAATCTAAGGCCCCGCCCCCGCTTTGACCGACGCCCCCCTTCCCGAGCAGCAGGCCGCCAAGGCGCGGGCCAGGAAACGGGCCACGGCGCGTGCCGGGTTCCTGCGCGAGACGGTGCGCTGGCACTGGATCAGCGCCGCCATCTGCCTGATCGGCATGATGCTGTTCGCCGCCACCGGCATCACCCTCAACCACGCCAAGGCCATTGAGGCCTCGCCGCAGACGATCAACCGCAAGGGCCAGGCGCCGCCCCCGGTGGTCGCCGCCCTGAACGCCGCGCGGCCTTCCGGAGGAACCCTGCCCGAGGCGGCGCGCCAGTGGCTGGCCAACGACTTCAAGGTCCGGGTCCCGGCCAAGGCCGCCGTGGAGTGGTCGCAGGACGAGGCCTACGTCGCCCTGCCCCGCCCCGGCGGCGACGCCTGGCTGCAGATCGACACCGGAACCGGGGCGTTGGAGTACGAATCCACCAGCCGAGGCTGGATCTCCTACCTCAACGACCTGCACAAGGGCCGCAACACCGGTGCAATCTGGATGTGGTTCCTCGACGTCTTCGCCGTCGGTTGCATCGTCTTCTGCGTCACCGGCCTGATCCTCCTGTGGCTGCACGCCCACGCCCGCAAGCTGACCTGGCCCTTTATCGGACTGGGTTTCCTGATCCCGCTGATCCTCGCCCTCCTGTTCATTCACTGACGGTCCCGCCCATGCGCCTCACCCTTCCCGCCGCCCTGCTCACCGGCCTTGTCGCCACGCCCGCCCTGGCTGGAGACCTGACCATCGGCGTCGAGATTCCCAGGATGACCGTGGCCGAATACCACCGGCCCTATGTCGCCATCTGGATCGAGAAGCCGGACGAGACGGCGGTGAAGACCCTGGCGGTCTGGTACGACGTCAAGAACCCCAAGGGCGAAGGCGCCAACTGGCTGAAGGACGTCCGCCAGTGGTGGCGCCGCGCCGGCCGGTCGATGACCATGCCTGCCAACGGCGTCAGTGGCCCGACCAAGGCCCCCGGCAAGCAGCAGATCATCATCAAGGGCTCTGACCTCGCCGCCCTGGCTCCCGGCCAGTACAACCTGGTCGTCGAGGCGGCCCGCGAGGTCGGCGGCCGCGAGATCGTGCGCATCCCCTTCACCTGGAGCGCCAGGGGCGCCGCCAGGGGAACGGTGTCCGGCAAGAGCGAACTTGGAACCATCACCCTCAGCCTGAAGCCCTGATAGCGGCCTCCGACCTTTAAGGATCACGCCATGAAGACGCCCTCCGCCAAGCTTCTGGGCCGCGCCGCCGCCGCCCTGGCCTTCGCCGCCGCCCTGGCCGCGCCCCTGGCCGCCAACGCCCACCGCCAGTGGATGCTGCCCTCGATGACCGTACTGTCGGGCGCGGATCCGTGGATCACCGTCGACGCGGCGGTCAGCAACGACCTGTTCGTCTTCGAGCACATGCCGATGCGCTTGACCGGCCTGGTCATCACCGGCCCGGACGGCGGCAAGGTCGAGCCGCAGAACCCCTTTACCGGCAAATACCGCAGCGTCTTCGACCTGCAGCTTAAGACCCCCGGCACCTACCGGATCGCCAACGTCAGCGAAGGCGCCAACGCCAGCTACGCCGTCGCAGGCGAGACCAAGCGCTGGCGCGGCTCGCTCGAGGAACTGGCCACGGCCGTCCCCAAGGACGCCACGGACGTCAAGATCAGCTACAGCCAGCGCCGGGTGGAGTTCTTCGTCACCTCCGGCGCCCCGACCCAGACGGCCCTGAAGCCGACCGGCAAGGGCCTGGAACTGAGCCCCATCACCCACCCCAACGATCTGGTGGTCGATGAGCCCGCGGTCTTCGCCCTGCTGATCGACGGCAAGCCCGCGGCCGGCGTGGACGTCACCGTAGAGGCCGGAGGCGGCCGCTATCGCGACGACCGCGCGCCGATCACGCTGAAGACCGACGCCGCCGGCAAGTTCACCATCAAATGGCAGGACGCCGGCTTCTACTGGCTGGAAGCCACGGTGAAGGGCGGCGCCAGCCCTGTGCCCGGCGCCGAACGCAGCGCCAGCTACGTCGGGACGTTCGAGGTCCTGAAGTAGTCACGACCGCGGGGATTGGCTGATGAACCGCATCGCCATTCCCCTCGACCTGGACCCCGGCGGCATAAGTCCGCCGGTCGGTCCGGTGGTGACGCTGACCGGCCCGACCATGGGGGTCAGTTGGGTGGTCCAGGCGGTTCTGCCGCCGGGCCTGTCGCCAGCGCCCCTGACCGTCGCCATCCAGGACGCGCTCAACGCCGTGGTCCTGGAGATGAGCCCCTGGGAGCCGGACTCCCACATCAGCCGCTTCAACCGCGCCTCTGCCGGCTGGCATGACCTTCCGGACGGCTTCTTCACGGTCATGGACAGGGCTCTGGCCCTGGCCGCCGACAGCGACGGCGCCTTCGATCCGGCCATCGGGGCGCTGACCGACCTGTGGGGCTTTGGCCCGCCCGGAGAGGCCGCCCTGCCCGGTCCGGCGCAGATTGCTTCAGCGCGGGCTGCAACAGCCGACGCTCGGAGCGGGCTGATCCTCGACCGCGCCGGGCGCCGGCTATGGCAGCCCGGCGGGGTGCGTCTCGATCTGTCGGCCATCGCCAAGGGGTTCGGTGTGGACGAGGCGGCGCGCGTCTTGCGGCAGGCGGGCGTGGCCGACTTCCTGGTCGAGATCGGCGGCGAGTTTCGCGGCGAGGGCGTCCGGTCCGACGCCCAGCCCTGGTGGGTGGGGATCGAGACGCCGCCGGCGGAGAAGGCTGTCGATGAGCCGATCCTGGTCGCCCTGCACGGCCTGTCGCTGGCCACCAGCGGCGACTACCGGCGGTTCCGTATGGATGCCGGGCGGCGGCGCTCGCACACCATCGATCCCAGGACAGGGGAGCCGGTCGAGAGCGCTTTGGCCGCGGTCAGCGTGCTGGCAAAGAGCTGCATGGAGGCCGACGGGCTTTGCACCGTCCTGTCGGTGATGCCGGTGGACGAGGCGCTGGCCTGGGCCGAGGCGCGCGGGGTGGCGGCGCTGATGATGCTGCGCGCGGGAGGCGGGATCGAGGAGCGGATGACCCCGGCGTTCGCGGCGATGCTGGAGGACTAGATCACCGTCCGAAGGCTCAGCAGCTCCGGGAAGAACGGCCGTTCCAGTGCCTTGACCAGATAGGCCACCCCGGCCGAGCCGCCGGTGCCGCGCTTGAAGCCGATGATCCGTTCGACTGTTTTCATGTGGGCGAAGCGCCATTGCTGCAGCCGGTATTCGATGTCGACCAGCTTCTCGCCCAGCTCGTAGAGGTCCCACCACTGGTCGACGTCGCGGTAGACGGCGGTCCAGGCGGCCTCGACGGCTTCATTGGCCTCGTAGGGCTGGGTCCAGTCGCGGTCCAGATAGTCGGCGGGAATGGCGAAGCCGCGCCGGACCAGCAGGGCCAGGGCCTCGTCGTAGATGCTGGGCGTCGCCAGCGCCGTTTCCAGCTCGGCGAGAATGGCCGGATCGCTGCGGTGGACGTCCAGGGTGCGGGCGTTCTTGGCGCCCAGCAGGAACTCGATCTGGCGGTACTGGTGCGACTGGAAGCCCGAGCTGGTCCCCAGGGACTCGCGGAAGCGGCTGTAGTCGAAGGGGGTCATGGTGGCGAGGATTTCCCAGGCCTGGATCATCTGGGTCTGGATCCGCCCCACCCGGCTGAGCATCTTGAAGGCCGGCTCCAGGTCGTCGGCGCGGATCTGGGCGATGGCCCCGCGCAGTTCGTGCAGGCACAGCTTCATCCACAGTTCGCTGGACTGGTGGATGATGATGAACAGCAGCTCGTCATGCTCGCCCGAGCGGGGCGCCTGGGCGTCCAGCACCTTGTCCAGCTGCAGATACTGGCCGTAGCTCAGGGACTTCGACAGGTCCCAGGTCACGCCTTCGTAGGGGTCTTTCTCGGTCATGGCTGAGGTTTAGCGCGGTTCGGGGTATCCTCACACCGTCTGTCCTCGCGAAGGCGGGGACCCAAGGGCTGGTTCGGTTGGCTTGACGTGTCCAGGCCCAGGTCGGCGGGTCTGGCCGGCGGCGCATGGGTCCCCGCCTTCGCGAGGACGGACGGTGGACAACCCTTGCCCTTACCCCGGGTCCGGCTGGTAGCCTGCCGCAAAACAACGGGAGAGACGCCATGAGCGGACTGGTGCTGCGCAACGACCGGGACGGGGCCGCGACCCTGACCCTCAACCGGCCCGACAAGCTGAACTCGCTGAACGTGGAACTGTTCGAGGAACTGGACGCCCATGTGCGGGCCATCGCCACGCAGACCGAGACGGTGGGCCTGGTCATCCTGCGCGGGGCCGGGCGGTGCTTCTCCGCCGGCCATGACCTGGGCGACATCGCCAGCGGCGAGAAGCTGCCCGAGCCGCATTTCCAGGCCAATGTCATCGAGCGGCTGGCCGACCTGCCGCAGCCGGTGATCACCGCCGTGCATAGTCACTGCTATACCGGGGCGCTGGAACTGGCCCTGGCTGGGGACATCATCTTCGCTTCGGAGAATGCCAAGTTCGGCGACACCCACGCCAAATGGGCCCTGACCCCGGTCTGGGGCCTGAGCCAGCGGCTGCCGCGCCGGGTGGGAACCTACAAGGCGCGGGAGATGATGATGACCTGCCGCACCTGGACCGGCCGCGAGGCGGAGGCCATTGGTCTCGCCAATATCTGCGTCTCCGACGACGCCTTCGAAACGGGGCTGGAAGCGCTGGCCGCCCAGATCCTGTCCAACAGCTGGTACAGCCACCGGGCCAACAAGCGGCTGGTGCGGGAAACCGATGGCCTGCCGATCAAGGCCGGACTGGCGCACGAGGTCTATCGCGGCGAGGGCGTCGGGCCCGACATGGCGGCGCGGATCGCCGCCTTCCAGAACAAGACGGTCAAGGTCAGCTGATGGCCGGCCTGGTTTCACTGCCCGGCCAGCCGACGGATACCCCGTGGCCCACGGAGGCCTGGCCGGCGGGCGAGGCCTTCCCGCCCGCCCTCACGGCCCGGCTGGACAGCGCCTTCGACGAGGCGACCGGCATCGGGCCGACCGACGCCCTTCTGGTCATCCAGGGCGGACGGGTGCGGTATGAACGCTATGGCGAGGGCAAGGGGCCGGACGACACCTATCCCAGCTGGTCCAAGGCCAAGAGCATTACCCAGGCCCTGGTCGGGCTGGCCGTGGCGGACGGGCTGCTGGACATCCATGCGCCGGCGCCCGTCGAGGCCTGGAAGGGCGAGGGCGATCCGCGTGGGGCCATCACCCTGGACCAGCTGCTGCGGATGTCGAGCGGGCTGGAGTTCGTCGAGGATTATGTCCCGGGGCATATCTCGCATGTCATCGACATGCTGTTCGGGGCCGGACAGACGGATGTGGCGGCCTATGCCGCAGCGCTGCCGCTGGCCCACCCGCCGGGCAGCCAGTGGTCCTACGCCAGCGGCACGACCAACATCATCGCCCGCATCCTGCAGAACGCCCTTGGCCTGAACGGCGAGGCGTTCGAGGCGCATATGCGGACCGCCCTGTTCGAGCCGCTGGGGATGAAGAGCCCGCTGCCGAAGTTCGACGCGGCGGGAACCTTCATCGGCTCGAGCTTCTGCTTCGCCAGCGCACGCGACTTCGCCCGCTTCGGCCTGCTGTATCTGCGCGGCGGGGTCTGGGAGGGACAACAGGTCCTGCCCGCGGACTGGGTGGACTACGCCCGCACCCCGACGCCCGTGCCGCGCACCGAGGAGCTGGGATACGGCGCCCAGTGGTGGCTGGGACTGGGCGGGCCGGGATCCTTCTCGGCCAACGGCTACGAGGGGCAATACACCCTGCTGGTCCCCGACCTCGACCTGATCCTGGTGCGCCACGGCCGCTCGCCGCTGGAGGCCAAGGAGGCGCTGGCGGCCTGGGTGACGCAGACGGTGGACCTGTTGCGTCAGGACTGAAGGCAGATCATTGTGCCGTCAAACAATTGGCACGGAGAATGTCATGACCCAGGATTTGCTGGCCGAACCCCTCGCCCTCTCTGGTGCGCCGGGATCGCCCTATACCCGCAAGATGCTGGCGGTCCTGCGTTATCGGCGAATTCCCTATCGCCTATATTTCCGGGGGCGCGAGCCGGCCGACTTTCCCCGGCCGAAGGTGTCGCTGCTTCCGACCTTCTACCTTCGTGGGCCGAGCGGGGATCTGGAGGCGGTCACGGACTCCACGCCGCTGATCCGCAGGTTTGACGCTGACCACACCGCCCGCAGGGTCAGGCCCGTCGATCCGGCCCTGGCCTTCCTCGACAGCCTGATCGAGGACTATGCCGACGAATGGCTGACCAAGGCCATGTTTCACTACCGCTGGGCCCATCCCGTCGACGCCGCCTTTGCCGGGCGGCTGTTGCCCAGCTGGGGTCCGGCGCCCCTGGATGAGCCGACCCTGGCCGCCAGCGCCAAGTTCTTCAGCGAGCGGCAGATCGGACGGCTGGCCTATGTCGGCTCCAACCCCGTGACCGGTCCGGTGATCGAGGACAGCTACGTCAGGCTGCTGGATGCCATCGAGGCGCATCTGGCGGCCTATCCCTTCATGCTGGGCGGCGCGCCGGGGGCCGGCGACTTCGGGCTTTTCGGGCAGCTGACCCAACTGGCGGGCGTGGATCCCACGCCGACCGCCATTGCCCAGGCGCGGGCGCAACGGACCATGGGATGGGTCGGGATGGTCGAGGACCTGTCGGGGCTGGAGCCCGGGCCGATGGTCGATCCGGCGGCGATCCCCGCGACCCTGAAAGCGCTGTTGGCCGAGATGGGCCGGGTCTATCCGCCGCTGCTGCTGGCCAACGCCCGGGCGGTGACGACCGGGGCGACGATGGTGGAGACGCAGATCGACGGCCACGCGTGGACCCAGAACGCCTTTCCCTATCAGGCCAAATGCCTGGGCTGGCTGCGGGAAGAGTATGCGGCGCTGGCGGGCGAGGCGAAGTCGCGGGTAGACGCGGCGATCGACGGGACGGGGTGGGCCAGGCTGTTCTGAGGTCGCGGGTTCAAAGCAGGTCGGCAGGCGACGGCTCGAGCCCAAGTGCGATCTTGCCGCCGATTTGGGCGGCGCGGTCCCAGTCGAAGATGACATGGCCGCGCATCATCTGAAGGTCGCGCAGGTGGCGCTGGATCGGCGAGGTCAGGAAGCCGGAACTGGCCCCGGCGGCGGCGGCCATGATGTTGACCGCCTGGTTGGCCAGTCGGACGACATCGGCGCTGGCCAGGCGGACGGCGGCCAGGCTGTCGACCGGCATGGCGGGCCCCAGCGGCCCTTCCCGCTCCAGCAGGGCGACCGCGTCGGCCCAGACCAGGCGGGCGGCGCGGGCCATGGCCAGGGCTTCGCCGAGCCGCAGGTGGGTGGCGGGCGCCTCGCTCTGCTTCGCTCCGCCGGAATAGGCCTGCACCTTGGCTTTCATCCGGTCGGTGAAGGCGGCGAGCGCCCCTTCGGCGGCCCCCAGGGCCGGGGTGGCCGCCACCAGGGCCAGGGCCGGGGACATGGCGTAGCCGACGGTGGAGCCGGGGTGCAACGCCTGGCCCGGAGGCGTACCGAACTTGATCAGGGCGGCCGCCAGGGTGCGGTGATCAGGGACAAAGGCCTCCTCGGCGACCACCGTGTTGCTACCCGTGGCGGCCATGCCGGCAGTGCGCCAGACGTCCTCGACCGTCACATCGGCGATGGGCAGCAGGCAGAAGCGCGGGCCCATGGCGCCAGGCTCGATACAGTTGACCATCACCCAGTCGGCGTGATTGACGCCGGTCGCCCATTCCCAGCGCCCAGTGACGCGGTAGCCGTCCTCGACCCTGATGGCCGTGCCGGTGGGGGCCAGCGGCGCAGGAGCCAGGGGCATGGAACCGCCCGCGAAAAGCTCGTCCTGCAAGGCCGGCTCGAACTTGCAAAGCAGCCAGGCGTGCATGGTCAGGAAGGACAGGGTCCAGGCGCTGGAAGGGCAACCCCGGGCCAGGCGGCGGACCGCGTCGAAGAACAGGCTGAAAGCAGCCCCCTGCCCACCTGCCGTGGTCGGGGCCAGCATGGCGAAAAAACCGGCGGCCCGCGCGTCGGCCACGGTGTCGGGATGCAGGGATCGCAGGGCCTCCGCCTGCGCCGCCCGCCCGGCCAGACGAACCGCCATGGCGTCGGCCCAGGCCGTCCAGGCATCCGGCGTCGCCGGAGGAGCGAAGGCCAGCGCCGGCGTGGACGCTGTTGGGGAGACGAGGGCTTGGGCGGTCATGGCTGGCGCTTCCCGATATGGTTTTGCGCCACCATAACTTATGTTATGCTCGGCGCAAGTCGGGTCAGCGTCGGGTGAAGAGGCCGGCGCCGGTCGAAAGGGCTGGAGGTGGCGGGACGAACGCGGCAAACCCCCGGGACTGAGCATCGGTCGAGCGTGGCGGGGCCGGCAAGGACATGATGATGGCCGGGGGACGACAGGACCTGACGCGGGAGGACTGGCTGATCGCCGGTCAGGCCATGTTGCGCCAGGCCGGTCCCCGCGCCTTGCGGCTGCGCGCGCTGGCCGGGTCGCTGGATATTTCGACCGGCAGTTTCTACCACCACTTCAAGGACTTCGAGGACTATCTGGGCCAGCTGGCCGACTATTACAGCGGCGAGCAGCTGAGCGGCAATCTGGCGAAGATCCAGGCCCTGGGCGGCTCGCCGCTGGAGACCATCCGCCGGGCGGCGGACCTCGCCCTCAGCCAGGATCTGCCAAGGCTGGCCATGGCCATGCGGGCCTGGGCCAGGGGAGACGCGCGGGCGCTGACGGCCGTGCGGCGGCTGGACCAGGTGCTGGTCAGCTTCTTCGCGGCCAATCTGGAGGCCCTGGGCCACGGGCCGGAAGAGGCCCTGGCGCGCGCCTACCTGCTGGTCGCCTCGGCGACGGCGGACATGGAGCCCCCCGCCGCCCTGCCCCGCGACATGGCGTTGCGGGACCTCATGCTGGCCATCCTCTGTGGGCCAGAGGCTCCGACCGGGCCCTAGAAACCGTGATCGTCGAGCCAGCCGGTGACCGCCGCCACGGCCTGCGGCAGCAGTTCCGGGGTCTCGCTGTAGTAGTGGTCGGCCCCCTGGATATCGACATAGGTCTTGTCGGCCGGAGCCAGGGCCTCGAACAGCCGGGCGGCGTGACTTGGAGTGCAGGCCAGGTCTGCGGTGTTGTTGATCACCAGGCAGGGGACGCTGATCCGGGCGCCGTTGACCAGGCCGTTGGCGCGGCTTTCGTCATAGCTCCATTGCGACAACCAGGAGCGCAGGGTGGTGAACCGCCCAAGCCCGATGGGACCGTCGTTGGCGATCTTCGGGTCGCCCATGTAGCAGGTGTAGGGGCGGCGGTCGGAGGGCTCCTGCGTCGGGTCGGTCCAGCGCACGTCGCTCATCGTGCCCTGGACGATGAAGCAGCGCTCGGCGTCCGGGTCGCCGGAGGCCTTCAGCTGGGCCAGCTGGTCCTTGGCCCAGGCCGTGATCCGGCGGTTGCGGGCAATCTGGGCGGCGCGGAACCTGGCGACGAATTCGTCGCTGTAGGGCGGCTGGTCAGGGCAGGCCGGGTCATAGATGTTGAGGGCCGGGTCGCGATCGAAGGGCTTGCTCTCGTCGGTGATCGAGGGGTCGATCCATTCGGTCATGGTCACCGACCGGCCGATATGGGCGGCCAGCAGCATGACCCCGTCCGCGGGGATCAGGCCGGCGCCGGCCAGATTGACCTCATCGCCGGCCGGGGTGTGGGTGATGGTCGGGGTCTCGGCCTGATCCTGGTAGAACAGCGACAGCGAGCCGCCGCCGGACCAGCCGCCGAGAATGACCTTCTCGTAGCCGAACCGCTTCTTCAGGTCGGCGATACAGGCGCCCAGGTCCATGGCGCACTTTTCCAGGATCAGGGCGGTGTCGTTCCCCCGGTAGCGGGTGTTGCAATAGATGACGTGCCGGCCACCCTTGGCCAGGGCGTTGACCAGCGGCAGGAAGGATCCGCCGCCGATCGGATGGCTGAACAGGATGACGGTCCTGGACGGGACATCCACCGGGGCGATGCGCATGCATTCGACGAAGACCCGGCCGGCGGCGCCGCCGTAGACCTCCTTCAGCCGGCTCTCTTCCTTGTAGGCATAGCCGTAGGGTTCGCGGACGATATCCATTGGTGGTCTCCCCGTCAGCCCCCGGTTGCGGCCCGGCGACTTTTCTGATTATAAAGTCAGGAAATCTGGTGACGGAGTCAAGACGGATGGCCGAACCGGCCACGGCGATGTCGGGCGGAAAAGGCGGGCGCACCGCCGGGCGCATCCGCGAGGCGGCGCTGGAACTGTTCTCACGCCTGGGCTTCGAGCGGACCACCCTGGGCGACATCGCCGCCGCCGCGGGCGTTTCGCAGCCGGCCCTGCACTACCATTTCGCCGACAAGGCCGAGCTTTGGCGGGCCGCCATGCTGGGGCTGAAGGCGGTGATCGCCGAGGAGGAACGGTTGCAGGCGGCGGCGACCGACGCCTCGCCGCTAATGCAGCTGCGCATGGCCATGCGGCTGTTTTTGAAGATCAGCTGGGATCATCCGGCCCTGGGGCGGATCGTGGCGCTGGAAGGCATGGCGGGCGGCGAGCGGCTGGACTGGCTGGTCGCCAACCTGCTGGGGCCACGCAACCGGCGGCTGGCGGACCTGGCCCGGGCGGCGATCGAGGCGGGCGAGCTGAAAGCCTTTCCGGCCGAACAGCTGGTCATCACCCTGCAGACGGCGGCGGTGGGAATCATCAACCTGACCCCGATGATGGCGGCGACCTTCGGCGTCGATACGGCGGCGCGGTCCGTGCGGGCCGCCCATGAAACCATGATCCTCGACGCCCTGCTGGGCGGCCTGGTGACCGACGAAAAAAATCAGGAGGAGACCCCATGACCCAGCCGAACGGCATCCACCACTTGGCCTTCATGGCCGGGGACATCAAGAAACACATCGCCTTCTTCACCGAGGTGATGGGCTGTCCGCTGGTCGCCCTGTTCGACATGCACGGGGTGCCGGGGGCGCTGCATGCCTTCCTGCGGATGAACGACCACGGCTATTTCTCGATCGTGCAGATGCCGGGCGTCGACGACATCCCGAAGGAACTGGGCAAGACCCATGCGGGCACGGGGGCCTTTCCGAGCGCGGCCGGCACGCTGCAGCATCTGGCCTTCCGGGTGGACACCGACGCCGACCTGATCGCCATGCGCGATCGCATCCGCAGCCACGGCGTGGTGGTGGTCGGCCCCGTCGATCACGGGATGTGCAAGTCGATCTATTTCGCCGGTCCCGACCAGATCACCCTGGAGGTCGCCTCCTCCGAGGTTCCGGTCGACCCGGACGTGTGGATCGATCCGGCGGTGGTGGCCAAGGTGGGCATCAGCCCCGAGGAGGTGGCCCGCTTCCGCGCCCCGGCTCCCTACACCGGCCCCTCCCCCGTGCCGCAACCTCCCTACGATCCGGACAAGCCGCACATGGCTTATCCGAAGGAGATGTACCTGAAGATGATCCAGGCGCCCGACCCTAACTTGAGCGGCGGGGTGACCTTCGCCGCGCCGCCGAAAGCCGCGCAGCCGGCCTGAGTTATCGGTCAACGCCCCCGTCGAGGCGTTCGCCTCCAGCAGGAGAAGAGGAGGCCGGCGGCGTTGCAGGCCGATAGGCGGGGCCCGCCACCGGGACATCGTGATGGTCCAACAGGCGATCGCGCCTAGATCTCTCTAGCCCGGCTCAGTCTTCGAACCCGACAAAGACGGCGGCTTCCTCAACGGACTTTCGCTGGGAGACGACAGCGTTGGCCGGAAAGCTGTCGTCTGGATAGCCCATGGCGATGGAGATCATGATCACCTGATCTTCCGGAATAGCCGCATGCTCGCGGACGACCGGCGACTGCATGATTCCCTGGCTGTTGATCACGCTGCCCAGCCCTCGAGACCAGGCGGCGTTGACCAGGGCGTTGGCCACGGCGCCGCAGTCGAAGGGGGCGATGTCCCCGCCGTGAATCGAGCGGTCGTAGGTGACCACTACGGACACCGGCGCGTCAAACTGGCGAAAGCCGCGCAACACCCAGTCCTGGCGCTTTTCCTTGTCGTGCCGCTCGATCCCCATGGCCCCGAAAAGCTGCTTGGCGACGCCGATCTGACGCTCGCGATGCTGGTCGGTGTATTCGCCATGGCTGCGGAATTCGCGGGAGGACGGCACGCCGGCCAGGTTCCGCTCGGTGTTGCCGGCGCGGATGCGGTCCAGCGGCTCGCCGGCGATGACGTAGAAGTTCCAAGGCTGGGTGTTGAGCGATGAGGGCGCCCGCATGGCCATTTCGATGATCTCCTTGATCACCGCCTTGGGCACCGGTTGCTGCTTGTAGCCGCGAATGCTGCGGCGGCCCCGGACGACGTCATCGTACTGCATCTTTGACCCTTCAAAATCGCTCATGCCAGCGGCCCCACCCTTAAGACGACACGGCTCCAGCGAGAGCCCTTCGTGCAAGGGAGCATCCCGCAGGCCGTCGTCCGTTCCCGTCTCCGTGAAACAGCCGGGACGCCAATGCAAGCGGTCCCGCGGCTGTCACTCGGTAAAGACCGGCCTGGTCTTGGCCGCCAAGGCCGCGATCCCGGCGGCGACATCGGCACCCGTCGCCAGATCGGCCATGGCGGCAGCCTCATTGGCCAGCTGGTCGGAAAGCGACGCTCCGGCGCTGGCCCTCAACAGCCGCCGAATAGCCCCGAACGCTCGGCGCGGTCCGGCGGCGACGGCTCTCGCCTTGTCCAGGACGGCGGCGTCGAAAGCCTCTCCGTCCTCATCCAGCGCGGCGGTGACCAGATGTTCGGCCGCGGCCTGGGCGGCAGTGAAGGTCTCGCCCAGCAACATAATCTCCGCCGCCCGCTTCTCTCCGACGATGCGCGGCAAGGTCCATGACATGCCGCCGTCGGCCGAGAACCCGATGGTCGGATAGGCGGGGACCAGCCGGGTGCGGGGTCCGGCATAGGCAAGGTCAGCGGCCAGAACGAGACTCATCCCCGCCCCGGCGGCCGCGCCATTGACCGCCACGATCAGAGGGGCGTCCAGACTGAGCAGCTTCAGCAGACCCACATGCAGGTCGCCGGCCAGGCGGGCGATGAAGCTCGGCAACTCATCCTTGTCCAGCATAGTCTGGAAGGCCGCGACATCGCCGCCGCCGCTGAACAGTCGGCCATTGCTACGCAGGAGAACGGCCCTGGCCCAGCCCTCCTGCGTGAGTTGATCGGCGACCTCATTCAGTCGGGCGGTCATGGCCAGATCGATGGCGTTGGCGCTGGCGGGCCGATTGAGGGTCAGGATGGCGATGTCGCCATCGCGGTCCAGAAGGATGGGTTGATCGCTCATGTCATGCCCCGCTCGCTGCGCCTAGCCGTGGCCGGTGGTTGACCGCAAGGCGTCCCGACCGTCAAGCCGAGGGAAGGACGGTCACAGGCGGGTCATGACGAAATGGGTGGGTGCTAGGGGTGGCCCCCTACCCGCTCAGCAGACCGGGCATTGATCGACGTCCTGCGTCGCCTGATAGGTGCGCAGGGCGATCTCCTCGAGCACGGCCAAGTCCACGTCGGCGAGCCGATTGAGGTAGAGGCAGGCCTTGGAGCGTTTGTGCTTCCCGAGTTTTCCGAGCAAGTCCTCGTATTCGGGAAATCCACCGACATAGAGCACGAGGTTCGCTGAGCGCGGTGAGAAGCCGACACGGCACATGTCGCCCTCATGGCCGCTGGCGTAGCGATAGTGATAGGTTCCAAAGCCGATGATCGTCGGCCCCCACAGGGTTGCGGGCTCGCCGGTGACGCGCTCCATCATCTCGCGCACGATCTCGGCGTCGGCGCGGCGCACGGGCTTTTCCACCGCCGCGATGAAATCGTCGACGTTCACCGACGTGGGCTTGGTCTTGGTCTCGGCCATCAGCATCCCCAAGGTCACTGACCGCATTCTATCGCGCCGCCGCCACGCCGTCACCGCCACACTCATCGAAGGGAGCGGCGGTCAACGGAGCTTCGGCGGCGCTGGTGGATACTTTGGCGGAAAGGGGCGAGGCCGCCAGCATTCGACGCCGCCTTCAAGCGACCTTAACCGCGGTCCCGGCACAAACCTGGGGCAAACGCGCCGCCAGGACATGGCGGCGGGTGTCGGGAGGCGGGGTCATGGGGGGAAACGGTTGTCGCCCTGCCGGGGCGGTCGGCGCGTGAAGCGGCTGGCCGAACTGGACGGACTGCGGGGGTTGGCGGCGCTGGCGGTGCTGATCGCCCACCTGTACGGCGAACCTGGGCATGGACTGCGCGCCCTGTCCCTCGGCTGGCTGGGGGTCAGCGTCTTCTTCGCGCTCTCGGGTTACCTGATCGGCGGGATCCTTCTGGACGGCCTCGGAACCCCGGGGTTTTTCAGATATTTCTACAGTCGGCGCGCGGCCCGCATCCTGCCGATCTATGGCGTGGTCGTCGCCCTGACCCTGCTGGCGATGCTGGCCGTCTCGGGGGCGCCCTGGAGCGACGTCGCCCTGCACCCCGCGACCTATCTGACCTTCACCTCCAACATTCCGATGGCCTTTGGTCAGGATGGCGGACACTGGCTGTTGCCGACCTGGACGGTCGCGGTCGAGGAGCAGTTCTATCTGCTGCTGCCCCTGGTCATCGCCCTGGTTCCCCGGCGGCAGCTGCTGAGAGTCCTGCTGGCGCTCTGCGCGGCGTCCCTGCTCTACCGCGCGGCCCTGGCGCCCACCCATAGCGAGGCCGCCAGCCTGTTGCTGCCGGGGCGCGGCGACACGCTTCTCTATGGGGTTATCGCCGCCCACCTCCAGCGGGTCACCGACCTGAGCCGGCGGCCAGCGGCATTGCGGCTTGTCGGCCTGGCGGCCCTGGCCGGGTTGGTCGTGGTCCTGGCGTCGGGCAGCCTGGTTCTGACGGTCATCCTGTCACCGGCGCTCGTCGGGCTGGCCACGGCCTTTCTGATCCTGCTGGCCGCGCTGGGCGAGCAGGACCTGCGGATCACGAGGGGGCCCGTGCTGGCCTGGTTCGGAACGATTTCCTACGGCCTGTATCTCGTCCATCAGCCAATCAACGGCCTGCTGCATGGGCTGATCCTCAACGGCCGGCCGGATGTCGGGACCTTGGCTCAGATCGCCGTCACCACCCTGGCCGCCGGAATTTCCATTGGCGTCGCCTGGGCGTCCTGGAAATGGTTCGAAAAACCGATCCTCGCCCTGTCGCGCGAGCCTTCGCGGCCCTCCGGACAGCCGGGGCCCGCCGCCACTGCCGGCAAGTCCTGACCCCCGTGGCCCAGGGGGGCCGGGCTCGCATCTTCGCCGAATCAGGGCGCCGAGCGGGAGGTCCGCCCGGCGCCTGAAGCCGTGGGTCAGGCCAGTTCCCTGGCCCGTTCGGCGGCATGCTGCTTGAACATCTCCATGACGTCCCCTGAGGTGACCGGCCGGTCTTCGTCGGTCGGCCGCGATCCGCCGGAGGACTTCGGCGCGGTGTCCACGCCTTTCGCCCTGGCCTTGGCGCGCAACGCTCCAACGGTGACCTCCTCGCGCCGGTAGTTGGCGAACAGGGCGTCATGCCGGAAGAAGCGCAACGCGTTCCTGTGGGTGACCTTGTCGACCTGGTCGTCGGTCAGGTGTTTGACCGAATCCCAGAGGTACTCGGGAACCTCCGGCCACAGCGCATCCGAATGGGGGTAGTCACACTCATAGGCGACCATATCCTCGCCGATCTCGTCGAGGTGGCGCAGGCCGAAGCGGTCGTCGACGAAACAGTGCAGGAAGTGCCGCTTGACCAGGTCGCTCGGCTTCAGGGTGTCGCGGAAGCGCGAATGGGTCCAGGCCTTGTGACGCCAGTTGGAGAAGTCGGCTCGCTCCATGAAATAGGGCACCCAGCCGATGCTGCCTTCCGAAATCGCGATCCGCAGATCGGGATAGAGATGCAGCTCTTCCAGCTGGAGCCAATCGGCCAGGCCCTGGGCGACGGAAAGCGGCATCGTCGAGATCCACGCCTCGATCGGCGTCTCCATCGAGGCGTGCGGGGCCGGGTTGCCGCTGCCGATATGGAGCGCGATCGTCGTGTCGGTGTCGGCGATCGCCTTGAACATCGGGTCCCAGTAGTCGTTGTGGATGCTCGGCAGCTGTTGGGCGGTGGGGTTCTCGTTCATCGAGATGGTGCGGAAGCCCTTCTTCGCGAGACGATGAATCTCCGCGACGGTCGCCGCCATGTCCCAGGTCGGCAAGATGCCGATGGGAATAAAGCGACCGGGATAGGCCATGCACCATTCGTCATGGTGCCAGTCGTTGTAGGCTTGCAGGTGGCGCAGCGAGAGCCCCTTGTCGGGCGCCTTATGAAAGGTCTGGCCGTCGAAGCCGATCGAATTACCGAAACACATCGACGCGGCGACGCCATTGACGTCCATGTCGTCGATCCGCGCGTGGACGTTCCAGCAGCCATCGCGCAGCTGGTCCAGCGAGGTCGGCTCCATGCCGTATTCCTCGGCCGGCCGGCCCACCACGGCGTTCAGGCCCACGGACGGGCGGATATAGCCCTGGTACTGCCAGAAGTTCTTGCCGTGGGCGTCCAGCTTCAGCTTTGGCGCACTGGCCAGCAGCGCGCCCGACAGCTGGTTGTCGAACAGGGTCGGTGGCTCGCAGATGTGATCGTCGGCGCTGACGATCACCATGTCGTTCATATGCATCGAATTTCTCCTAGGGTTTCAGCGCGACCTCACGCCGCCGTGGCGGGGTCCCAGATCAGGTGCAGTTCATCGGGGCCGATCACATGGCCGCCGTGGAAGGTGACGGGCCGGGTCGGGTCGAGATGGAACGGCGGGACGCGCTTGAGGAATTCCTCGTAGAGTGTCTGCAGTTCGACCCGCGCCAGGTGGGACCCGACGCAGCGGTGCACCCCGGTTCCGAAGGCGATGTGAGCCTTGTTCTCGCGTTGCATGTCGAAGCGCTCGGGGCTGGGGAAGTCGTGGGCGTCGAGGTCCGCCGCCGGCAGGAAGATGTAGGCCCGCTCACCCTTCTTCATGGCGACGCCTTCAAAGGTCATGTCCCTGGCGACCATGCGCGGCGGCACTGTAAAGGTGTAGCGGCGCAGGATCTCTTCGGCGGCCTCGGGGATCAGTTTCGGTTCGGCGCGCAGGGCCGCCTGAAGCTCGGGGTTCAGGGCGAGATGGCGAATGCCGTGGCCCATGCCGTTCATCACCGTGTCGAGCCCGCCGAGGAACAGGACGATCGAGAAATTCTCCATATCCGCCAGAGTCATCGGCTTGTGGTCGATCTGCAGCCGCCACAACGCGCTGATCAGATCGTCTCGCGGATTGGCCTGGCGCTCGAGCAGGGTCGGGCGGCAGATCTCGACGATCTGGGCAAGCCGCCGCTGTATCGCCGTGGGGTCGGCGATCGATTGGCCGATGCCCAGGAGGTGCTCGGCGGCCAGGTCGCGATACTCGCGCTGGCGCTCGACCGGCAGGCCGAAAATCCGCAGGAACAGGGTCACCGGCAGCGGCTCGGCGATCTCGGACATGAAGGCGCAATGGCCCCTGGCCCGCACCTTCTCGATCAGTTCGATCGCCAGCTCGCGGAATTCGTCGCGCAGGGCCATGACGGCCTTGGGGGAGAAGGCGTTGTTGAGCGGCGCGCGATACTTGGCATGCTCGGGCGGATCGACATTGATCGGCACGGCGACAAACGGACGGGGGGCGCCGGCCGGCAGGCTGGCCTGCAGTTCCTTGACCGTGGCGAAGGGCGTGAACTCGCTGGTGAAACCCTCTGCGTCTCGCGCGGCCCTGTAGGTCGCCTCGTGGCTGCACAGCATCCAGTGGCCGCCGTTGCGAGGGGTCCAGAACACTGGCGGCGCATTTCGCGCCAGATCGAGGATGCGGTCGTGGGCGTTGGCCCGCAGCGCCGGGTCCGCGAACAGGTCGAAATCATAGACCAGGGTCGCGGGAACATGCGCCGGCCTTGAAGCGGGCGGCGGGGCGGGCGTGACCCCGAAGGGGCACAATTCGGCGGCGGTGGTCATGCGGATTTTCCTTGTGGAATGGCGGCCGGCGGTTTCCCGAGAACGAGGTCGACGATCCCTGCGTCGAATCCCCCGGCCAGTTTCTGGTTCGCCCGGGCTGGGCGGGCTGAACTGACTTCGGCCAGGACCTCGTCGATCAGCCGATGGATGCTGCGGATCTGGCCCTGGGCGGTCTTCGACACCGGCCTCATGCGAAGGGCTCATCGCCCTGAAGGATGGTGCGGTGGAGCAGTCGGCCGCAGTCGGGGTCATAGGGCGTTGCCCGATGAAGCGTGCCGGTGTTGTCCCACATCACCGCATCGCCGACGCGCCACTGGTGGCTGTAGAGGTAGGGCTGGCTGGTCGCGTAGTCGCGCAGGCCATGCAGGATGCGGGCGCTTTCCTTGGGGTCCTTGCCGACCACATGGGCGGCGGTATTGCCGAGCAGCAGGGACTTGCGGCCAGAACGATGGGTCCACACCAGCGGCAGGGTGATCTCGCCCTTGGCCTGCCAATCCTCCAGCTGGGCCAGGGTCGGCTCGGGCGTGTGATACAGGCCGGTGTTCCACATCGAATGGACGACGCGCAGGTCCGCGATCCTGGCCTTGGTCTCATCCGGCAGATCGTCATAGGCGGCATAGGTGTTGGAGAATTCGGTGTCGCCGCCCCAGGTCGGCAGCACCTTGCTCGACAGGATCGAACCACGGATCGGAACCGGGTTCATCGTCCCATCGACATGCCAGTAGAGCGAGCCCTTGAGGTATTCGGCCGCTTCGCCATTGACGGCCTTGTCGAGGGTGATTTTGAACACGTCCTGGCCGCTGGCCTCCTTGGCGAAGCGACCCAGCGAATTGGTGAAGGCGACCTGCTCCTCATCAGTGAAATGGATCAATGGGAACACCAGGACACCACGCTGCTCAAGCAGATCGTTGATCTGACCAGCCAAGGCCCCATCCAGCAATTCTGCCTTGGAGTTCAGTATTCGACTGCCAATTTTTCCCCTTATGGGCTCCTGCTTCAGGCGGACAAGTTCCGTAACCGTCATGGTGACTTTCCTTCAAAGCCGGATCATTGAGGAATGAGACTTCGGCGCGTGATCGACGGTGATCAGTGTTCGCTCTCGGCGACCGCGCGGATTTGACCTTGCGCAAATTCGCACAACGCCCCGGCGATCAGTGCGGACCTTGCTTCGGACGGAGGTTCACGGCGCGGGCGGGCGACCCAGGCGCGAGCCCACGCCTTCGGCTTCTCATCGCGGCGGCAGTGCAGATGCCCAGGCGGCGGCCTGACCGCGACCTATCCCTTCCGAGCCGGCTATTGGATCAGGGGCGGCCGATCACGATCCGATCCTCGCCCTCTCCAGCCGCGGAGAAGGGTGCTCGCAGGGGGTGACAACTCCCCAGCGAAACGGCGCTCGAACACCTCATACGACTGGACAGGCGAGCGACGGTCCGGGAGTCCTCTGCACGTTCGCTGCTTGGTTCGTAGGGCGATGGCGGCTCCTGGCGCCAAGCGGTCCGCGGGAGGTGGGGCGCTCACCCCGTTTCCATCGCGTCCACCTAGCCGCCGCTGATCACCAATCCGGCCTCGGCTTCCAGCCGCTCCACGGCCTCTCGCATCGGCTTCATCCCTAGCCAGGCGGCGGTGAGGGCGATGGGTGTCAGCACCACGAGCGTCAGGGATATCGCGGCGCCCAGCTTGGCCGGATCGTGAAAGACGAACTCGGTCAGGAAGGCGATCAGCGAGGGGCCGATGCCGTTGCCGACCAGGGCCAGGACCAACAGGTACATGGCCGCCATCCGGCCGCGCAGCGCCTGCGGCGAGATAGCCTGGATCGCCGCCGCGGCGTAGCCGACATAGGAGAAGCAGCAAAGCTTCAGCACCGTCATACAGGCGAGGAACAGCACGGGATTGGGCAGCAGGAAGCCGACAGCCCCGACCGGCGCCCCGATCAGGATGGCCAGGAAGAAGACTCGCAGGTGGGCGTCCTTGCGGCCGGCGCTGAACAGCCGGTCGGCGATGACGCCGCCGCCCAAGGTGCCGAGGCCGACGCTGAGGATGTTGAGGATGCCGATGATCGGTCCCGCCTTGCCGGCGCCCCAGCCGAAGCTGCGCTCCATGTGGGCCGGCAGCCAGACCAAAGTCCCGTAGACCACCATCGAGAAGAGGGCGAAGCTGAAGGCGAAGGCGGTCAGCACCTTCCAGCGGCTGCGCAGAAAGGGCAGCAGCCGAACGCTCTTGCCGGCCTCGTGGCCGCTGAGCCGGGCGGGCTCCTTGAACAGGAAGACCGACAAGGCCAGCACCAGACCGGGCAGGCCCAGCAGGATGAAGGCAGCCTGCCACGGTTGCACCTGGCCAAACAGCGGCAGTGTGATGAAGGGATGCTTCATCAGATGCCCGACCGCCCAGCCGCCAAGCGCGATGGAGCCGCCGGTGCCCAGCACGGCGCCCGCCGTATAGATGGACAAAGCTGTGGCCAGCCGGTGCTTGGGGAACTTGTCGGCGATGATGCTGTGGGCTGATGGGCCCAGCGTCGCCTCGCCGGCGCCGAGCGCGATCCGAGCGATGAGCAGCTGCGGATAGGTCTGGGCCAGGCCGCTGGCGATGGTCGCCAGGGACCAGAAGGTCACCCCGATCCAGAGGGTCAGCTGGCGCGAAAAGCGGTCGACGATCCAGCCGATCGGAATGCCGCAGACGGCGTAGAACAGGGCGAAGGCGAAGCCGAGCAGCAGGCTCATCTGCAGGTCGTCGATCCCCAGGTCCGCCTTGACCGGCTTGACCAGCAGCGACAACAGGCCCCGGTCCAGGGAGTTGAGGATGTAGAGCAGCAGCAGCACGCCCAGCGCCACCCAGGCGCCCATGGTGCTGCGGGTCACCGCCGTCTCCATCGGGGTTTTCTTCAGGCTCTTGGCCAGATCCTCGGGCCCGGACTGGGCGGCGTCCGCCACAGTGCTCACAAGGCCACCAGCTGCGGGCGCTGGGCCTGAAGGCTGAGGCCCAGGGCCCGGGCGCTCTGTTCGACGGCGATGCGCTGGGTCTCCAGATCGGCCAGCCGCGCGCGGTAGAGGTCCTGGGTGCGGGCGAACATCTGTGCCTCGCCTTCGCGGTCGGCGACGCTCAGCAGATCGCGGATCTCGGCGACCGCCAGACCCGCCTGGCGCGCCAGGCTGATATAGACCAGCCGGTCGACCGTCTCGCTGTCGAACCGCCGCTGTCCCCGACCGTCGCGGCAGGAAGCGATCAGCCCCTTGTCCTCATAGAAGCGGATGGCGCGATGGGTCATGCCGGTGCGGCGGCGAGCATCACCGATGGTCATGGGCCGTTCGGGGGCTTTAAGCGGGCGAAGCATCTGGGGTCTCCGTCAGGCGGGAACGAGGTTGTGGAGAAGGCGGCGGCCGGCCTGGGCGCGCCAGTCGGTCTGGCCGCGGGCGGCGTCAAATTCGACGACGAGACGCTCGATGACCCGGGCGACCGGTGGGACGTCGCCGATCAGGCCGGTGCTGTGGCCGCCGCTCCAGAGGTCGCGCCAGGGCCGGACGCCGTCCGGCAGATCGGCGCCCCGTCGCAGGGCCTTCTTCGACGGCATATTGGCAGGGTCGAGGCCGCGCCGGACCAGCGACGGGGCCAGCCAGTGGGCGGGGATGCCGGACAGGGAATCCGACTGGAACACATCTTCCATCCCCGCCGTGGCCAGCATCCGCTTGTGGCCCTCCGGCGCCCCGGACTCGTCGGTGGCGATGAAGCGGGTGCCCATGCAGGCCATGTCGGCGCCCAGGGCCAAGGCGGCCGCGACCCCCGCCCCGTCAGCGATGCCGCCCGCCGCCAGGATCAGCCCGTCGAACATCCGCCTCACGGCGGGGATGAAGGCGAAGGGCGACAGATGTCCGGTGTGGCCCCCTGCCCCGGCGCAGACCAGCAGCAGGCCATCGACACCCGCGGCGATGGCTTTCTCGGCGAAACGCAGGGTCGTGGCGTCGTGGATGACGAGGCCGCCCCAACCGTGCGCCCGCTTCACCGTCTCCGACGGATCGCCCAGGCTGGTGACCAGCAGCGGGACACGGGCCTTCTCGCAGAGGTCCAGCTTGGCCTGGGCCAGCTCCGGCTCGCGGCCGCTGGTGATCAGGTTGACCGCGTGCGGCGCCCAGGGCTCGCCCCGGTCGCGGGTGACGCGCTCGGCCAGGGCGAGAGCGTCCAGCCAGTAGGCGAATTCTTCGACGGTGCGCGGATTTCCCGCCTGCCAGGCGGCGACCACACCGGAGCGGCTGCAGGCGATGGCCAGTTCCAGGCTGGAGACGATGAACATCGGCGCCGCCATCACCGGCAGGCGCAGGTCGGCCAGCAGTCCCCGAGCGGCGCTCACGACATGGCCCGGGCGGCGGGTCCGGAGGCGGCGACCCGCGCCTGCCGGTCGCCCAGCGGGAGGTCGGCGGTCGCCTCGAAGCCCAGGCCGTCATCGAGACCCAGGTTCTGGGCCTGATGGTAGAGCACCTTGTAGGCGGCGACCGCGTCCCGACTGTTGGGCAGGAAGGCGGCGATCAAGGCATCGATCCGGGCGTCCAGCGCCGCCGCCGGAACGGCGTCGAGGATCAAGCCCATAGCCATCGCTTCGGGCGCGGAGACCCGGCGGGCGGTGAACGACATTTCCCGGGCCTTCTGCTGGCCGATCCGCCGGGGCAGCCGCTGGCTGAGCCCCCAGCCGGAACGCATGCCGAGCCCGGCGTGGGTATCGCAGAAGATGGCGTCGTCAGCGGCGACAATGAAGTCACAGGCCACCGCGATCTCCAAACCGCCGGTGAAGCAGTGGCCGGTGACCCTGGCGATGGTCGGTTGCGGCATGGTCTCCAGCAGGGCGGCGAACTGCCGGGCCTGGTCGGAGAAGGCCTGGCGGACCTGCGGCGTGTAGTCCGGGGCGGTGACCGCCTTCAGATCGACGCCGGCGGAGAATGAGCGGCCCTCGCCTTCGATGACCAGGACGCGGGCGTCAGAGGCGGCGACGGCGCGTGCCGCCTGCAAGGCTTCGGCGATCAGGGCCGGCGAAAGGGCGTTCAGGCGGTCGGGGCGCGCGAAGGTCAGGGTGGCGCGCTCGCCGTCCCGTCGAAGTCGCATGTCCTTGAAGTCGTCCATCCTGGCCTGCTCCCGCCCGGTCTCTGCCCGGCTTTGCGAGAAACGTAGATTAATTAGTTATACAATTAAAGTGGAATCTCACCTTGGGTTGCACCGTGAACGTCGGTGGGATTCCCTCACCGCCCCACGGTGGTCACACCGAAGGCAGAATGATCCCCGCGTCCGGCCGGGGGGCATAGAGGCGTTTCACCAGGATGTCCCGGCGGGCCAGGGTGGCGCGCTGGTTGATGTAGCCCTTCTCGGCGATCTCGTCCCCACCCGCCGGTTCTTCCAGCAGGATCAGGGCGGCCACCCGGCGCGACAAGCCGCCGGCCACAGCGTTGTGGGCGGCCAGTTTGTCGGCCAAGGCGGCCCGAACAGTCGGCGCGGCGCAAAGCCCCGACAACGGCGTCTTCACCGGCAACCCGGCCAGGGCCGCGGCCTCCGGCGCCCGCAACCAGGCCAGGACGCGGATGTCGTCGCGGTCATGGCCGGCGATGACGCAGTCCTGGATCAGCGGCGACAGCGCGTCGATCAGGTCCAGCCGCAGGGCGCCGACGGAGACCCAGGTGCCGGTCGCGAGCTTGAAGTTCTCGGTCACCCGGCCGTCGAACAGCAGGCCCTTGCTGTGGTCGTCGGGATCATAGAACCGCGCGGCGTCGCCGGTGCAGTAGAAGCCTTCCTCGTCCATCGCCTTGGCGGTGGCTTCGGGGTTGTGCAGATAGCCGGGGGTGATGGTGTCGCCCTTTGCGCGCACCTCCAGCTTGTCGCCCACAGGGGCCAGCTTCACCGTAATGCCCGGAAACGGCAGGCCGATGGGGCCGGTGAAGTCGAGCGGCTCGGAAACGATGGTCACGCCTTGCGTCTCGGTCGAACCGTATTTGGTGATGATCGGGATGCGCTGGGCGGTGGCCGCCAGGCTGAGCGATTGCAGCCGGTTGAACAGGTCCTGCGACAGGCCGGCCGTGGAATAGACCAGGTAGCGCAGTCGCGAGAAGAAGTGGTCGCGAAAGGCGGGTTCTCCCTCCATGGCGGCGACGATATGGGAAAAAAAGATCGGCGAGGATCCGAACTCTCGCGGCGAGATTTCCCGCAGGTTGCGCAAGGACTCCTCGAACTGGCCCGGCAGCGGCCGGCCCTCGTCGATATAGAGGCAGGCGCCGTCGTTGATCACGTCGCTGAACATGATGTTGCTGGCCCCGACGTGGCTCCAGGGCATCCAGGAGAGCAGCGCCTCGCCGTCGCCGTCCTCCTCGTCAGGGATGTAGAGGGCGTCATGCTGGGCGATGACGGCGGTCATCATTCGCTGGGTCTGGATGACGCCCTTGGGGGCGCCGGTCGAGCCGGAGGTGAAGATGGTCTTGGCGTGGGCGTCGGGGTCGATGGCGTCCAGCGCCCGGTCGACGGCGTCCGTCGCCGGCGTGGCGATCAGATCGGCGAAGGATGTAGTCTTGATCCCCGGGATCGGCTCTAGGCTGACCACCTCGACACCTTCCAGCGGTAGGGACTGCAGGGCTGCCGCATAGGCCGGCCCCTCGGCGAAGATCAGTTTGGGCCGACAGAGGTCGAAGACGTGGCGCAGCTTGGCGAAGTCCCGCGCCAGCAGGGAATAGCCGGTCGAGATCGGCGAATAGGGGGCGCTGACCCCCTGGGCCGCCAGCATCAGCACGCCATGCTCGATGGACGAGCCGGAGATGGCCATGACCGGCGCGGCCGGGCCGATGCCGCGACCCAGAAAGGCCTGCGACAGGTTGCGGACTTGGGCGTGGGCCTCGCCGAAGGTGATGGTGCGCCAGTCGCCCCAACCGCCGCCGTCCAGTGGGACGCGCTTGGCGATGAAAGGGCGGTGCGGATACTGGCCGGCCCGGGCCGCGAACAGATGCGGGATGGACTGCCACGGAACCGGCATCTCGTAAGCCTGCTCGATGATCACCGAGCCGTCCTCGCGGGTCTGAACCGAGATCATCGGCTTGCGGATCGGCAGAGGGCGATAGCCCCGCTCATCCGTCGCCGCGCCCGCCGTCATACCCGCAATCGCATTCATCACATGACGCCCGAAAGAGAATAGGGGCGCGACGGTCCGCCGCCGCGCCCAGGGGGAGGAAGTCAAACTACCAGTTGTAGGTCAGTTCGATACCGACCGTGCGGGGTTTGGCGAGGACCTGGGTCTCGGCCGTGGCCGAGACGACGGTGGTCAGGCTGTACTCCTCGTCCAGCAGGTTTTCCGCCCAGAGGCCGATCGAGAACCTGTCGCCCGGGACCTTCCAGGTCGCGTCGGCATTGAGCAGCCAGACCGCCGGCTCTTCAAAGGCGTTGAAGGTGTCCCAGTAGGACTTGCCCTTGTAGTAGGCATTGCCGGTGAAGATGAAGTCGCCGAACGAGGTGGGCAGGGTGTAGTCGCCGCCGATATTGCCGCTGAGGAAGGGCGTGCGGATGATGTCGTTGCCGGACACGTCACAGAAGGCTGAACGATTGCCGCCGACCCGCGGGCCGGTCCCCGCCATGCAGGGCGTCGCCAGCGGAGGATTGACCGTCGTCTGCGGGATGCTGATCAGGGCCGCATCGAAATCCTTGTACTCGCCGTGCAGCAGGGACAGGCCCAGCCGGATGTTGAGGTTGTCGCTGGCGCGGATATAGGCCTCGCCCTCAATGCCGTAGATCTTGGCGCCGCCGGCGTTCTGTAGCAGCGACGACAGGGTCACCGGATCGCGGACGTTGCTCTGCAGGCCGTTGTAGTCGGTGTAATAGACCGCGCCGTTCAGCCGCAGCCAGGGCGTCGGATCCGACTTCACACCCAGTTCGTACTGGGTGACCTTTTCCGGATCGACAGGTTCGGACGCCGCCACCGTCGTGGCGCTGGCGTTGAATACGCCGCTTTTGAACGCCTTGCCCGCCTTGGCATAGATGTTCAGGTGCGGGTTGGGTTGGTACTGGACCACCAGCGTCGGGCTGAAATCCTCGAAGGTCTTCTCACCCGACAGATAGAGGAAGGTGGGTCCAACCCCGACCCGGCTGTTGAACTCCTTGGTTTCGTTGCTGTAACGGCCGCCCAGCGTCACCTTCCACTGCTCGCCCAACTCCATCGTGCCCTGGGCATAGACGGCGTAGGCATTGGTATCGATGCGCGGACGGGTCCGGCTGACCGACTGGGCGCCGACGACGCCGGCCAGGGAGACGGGCTTGCTGAAGGTGGTGCTGTAGGGGCTCATGCCGGAAGTGTCGCGGTAGTAGACGCCGCCGACGATCCAGCTGAACGGGCCTTCCACGGTCGAGGTCGCATAGACCTCCTGGTAGATGTTGTCCGACACCTGATGGTACTTCAGCGTCGCAATCTCCAACGGGGTGCCGTCGGAGTCGGCCTTGATGCGCAGCTTGTTGTCGGCGAAGCCGGTCACCGAGGTGACGGTGAAGGGTTCGAACTTGAAGGTCCCGGTCAGAGACGCGGTGGCGCTGCGCAGCTTGTTGTAAGGGGCATAGGACAACGTCGACTCATAGGCGCGGGTCGTCACCGGATTGCCGGCGACGCGAGCTCCGATGGTGTTGCCGTGCGGCAGACGATAGGCCTCGCCCGTGCTGTCGACGTTGTTGGTATAGCCAACCGCCAGACGGAACTGGGCGAAGTCGTTGGGCGTGAACACCAGTTTGCTGCGGATCGAATAGTCGTTGGACTGACCGTAGGTGTCGTCACGCAGGCGGTCGCGGAT
Organism: Caulobacter sp.; assembly: GCA_044239675.1. Classification (GTDB taxonomy): domain Bacteria; phylum Pseudomonadota; class Alphaproteobacteria; order Caulobacterales; family Caulobacteraceae; genus Caulobacter. The sequence continues at coordinate 76,658 of JBIIAX010000011.1, read as the reverse complement.
ATAGCCGTCGTCCCGTCCGCCCACCATGGCCAGGTCGGCGGCGATCAGATCGGTGCCGCCACTGACGTAGAGCTTGCTGATCACCTCGTTGAACCGGCCATAGCTGACGCTGGCCTTGCCTTCAAAGCCGGGGCCCGGGGTCTTGGTGATGACGTTGATCGCGCCGCCGGTGGCGTTACGGCCGAGCAGCGCGCCCTGCGGTCCCTTGACCACCTCGATGCGCTGGATGTTGTTGAACTGCATGTCAGCGGCGGCGATGAACGACTGGTAGACCCCGTCGATGTAGACCGGCACGACGGACTCGTCGCCGGCCCCCACGCCACGCACCCCGATGCCGCGAATGGTCGGCTGCGGTGAGAAGACAGACTGGGTGAAGTTCAGCCCCGGTGTGATTTGCGACAGCTCCTTGGAGCCGTCGACGCCCAGCTTTTCCAGTTGGTCCCCGGTGAAGGCCGAAACCGCAGCCGGCACGTCCTGCAGGCGCTCTTCCCGACGTTGGGCGGTGACGATCACCTCCTCGACGGCGGAACCCTGGTCGGGCTTGGCGGCGGGCGCGTCCTGGGCGGCGGCAAGCGCCGGCATGGCCAGGATGCAGGCGGTCGAGGCCATCAGCAGAACCGCGTGACGCGGCCGGTTACGGCTGGCGCGAATGATCATGTCTTCCCTCCCTGTGTATGAGCGACTTCGCCGGACTCCAGGACGCAGAGAGGCTGTCGGACCGATAGCCCGTTTCGTCTTCCCGGCGGTTTCCCTGGAGGGCTTTTCGCCCTTCTCTTTTGACCTGGACAACGTGACTCAAGGCGCGGCGGTTTGCAAATATATATAACTAATAAAACCATTTCTGAATCCGATGATTGGAGCGTATGGATTGGCCTTGGCAATGACTGCGACCCCGAGAGACGGCATGACGGTCTTCGATCCGAGATTGGCCCTGACCTTCGCGGCGGTGGCCGAGGAGATGTCCTTCACCCGCGCGGCCGAACGGCTAGGCGTCGCCCAGCCGTGGATTTCCGAACAGATCCGCCGGCTGGAGGAGCGGCTGAAGCGCCGGCTGCTGATCCGCACCTCGCGGCGTACCGAACTGACCGCGGACGGCCTGGCCTTCCTGCCCTACGCCCAGGCCCTGGCCCGGGCCAACGACACCGCCCAGCACTGGGCATCGGAGGTTCGCTCCGGCCGGCAGGAGTCGTTGCGCATCGGCGCGGTCGATTTCGTCACCGACTATCCGGAGCGGATCGAACTGATCGACCGCTTCCTGCACGCCAACCCACAGGTCGGACTGCAGATCGCCAACGGCGCGGCCGAAGACCTGCTGCGGCGGCTGGTGGTCGGGGAACTGGACGCCGTCTTGGCCTTCACCACCTCGCCCGGCGACAGTCAGGACGTCCAGGTCGTCACCAAGGTCTGCCGCCGGGTAGCCTGCTTGATGGTTCCTCGGGAGGATCCGATCGCGGCCCTGGAGGTCGCTCCCTTGAGCGCCGTGGAGCGCCATGTCTTCGTCACCTCGCCCGGCCGCTCCGACCCGGTGGCCTTGCGCCTGACCTTCGGGGCCCTGACCGCCAACGGCGCCGAGCTTTTTCCCGCGCCGGAAGCCAACCGTACGACGATCGAGAACCTGGCCCGAGCCCGCCGTTGGTGCTGCCTTAGATGGACGGTGGAACCAGAGCCACGCCAAGCGCTGGGCGACATGGTCTGTATACCGATCGAAGGCCATCCCCTGACCCTGGAACTGGCCCTGTTGCGGACCGTGCGACCTGAGCGCAACGCCCTGGTCGACCAGCTGTGCCGGATCGGGGCCAACCTCTACGCCGAGGGCATGGAGCCGGCCCTGAACTCGCCGTTCCATTGACGCCGATGATTGTCAGACCTTGTCGGCCATCGCTGTCCGGGCCGCCTTGTTGACGCGATAGAGTTCGACGAACGCTTCCGTCTCGCGACCCAGGTAGGTGTTGACGTCAGCCTCCGCGGCGTTGGCGTAGACCAGGGCCTTGGTCTTCATCAGGGTGAAGGCCGGATAGCCCGCCAGTTTTTCGGCCAGGGCCACGGCGTCATCGACCACAGTCGCGTCGTCGAAGATGCGGGTGATCAGGCCGATGCGCTCAGCCTCGGTGGCGTCCAACTTTGCCGCCGTCAGGCAGATGTCCATCGCCCGTCCCAGCCCCACCAGTTGGGGCAACAGGGCGGTGGCCCCGATCTCCGGCATCAGGCCCAGCGAGGTGAAGGGAAAGGCGTAGGTCGAGGACCTCGACCCAACGCGGATGTCGGCTGCCAGAATCTGCGTGATTCCGGCCCCGATGGCCGCGCCGTTGATGGCGCAGATTACCGGTTTGGACCGCGCGATCAGATGAATCCAGCTGTCATCGGGAGCCATCGACAGGGTGGCGACATTGGGTCGAAGCCCGGTGACCGGGTCCTTCTCCTCAGGGGTCGCCTTGAAGTCGACGCCGGAGCAGAAGACCGGACCGTCATTGGTGATGACGATGGCGCCGACCGCGTCGTCCGCATTGGCCGCCTCAATGGCCGCGACGATCTCGCGGTACATCGGCACGTTCCAGGCGTTGCGCCGCTCCTGGCGGTTGTAGGTAATCAGCGCGACCTTGCCGCGCTGATCGTAACGGATGGTCTGGAAATCCACCGCCCTATTCCGGCCTGGCGAGGACGGCGACTTCATGGGCGTACATGGCGTCGATATCTTCCTGAGCCGGCCTGGGCAGGACGACGGCGGCGTCGCGTGTCGGCAGCAGAACCACGGCGCTGCCCGGCGAGACGATGGTGCCGTGCTGGTTCTCGACCCAGATATCGAGGTGGACCTCGTTGCGCCCCTCGACCTGTTGCTTCGAGGCGACCTTGCCTTTGATCCAATAGGTGTCGCCCGTATAGACGAACTTGCGGTGCTGGCAGCTCATCTTCCATAGCCAGCCGTCGTCGCCCATCCAGTTGGTGACGATATTGGTCAGGAAGGTCTCGCGCAGGCCGCCGTAGTCGTAGGGCAGCGGGATGCCGAGGTTGTTAGCCCAGGCCTTGTCCCAGTGCAGACGCTGCACGGTGTCGGGCACGTTCAGGTCGTTGGGCGTGTACATCCCCGGGACCTTCTTGCGGATCTTGTAGCTCAGCCGGAAGGCGCCGGGAGGGGTCAGCTGCATGCCCCAGCCGATGTGCCAGATGACCAGGTCGGAGGTGCGCATCGGGCCACGGACGATGGTCGGAACCGCATCGCCCACCTCGACGTCCTCGAAATACAGGGTGTCGGCGCCGCGGATGGTCTCGGCCTCATAGGCGGCGTCGATCTTCTTCAGATATTCGTCCGTGTAAGGCTCGGGAAGCTCGTATTCCTTCTTGCGTTCGGCGGAGGCATGGCGCTCGGCCCGCATCCAGGTGCCGCGCTGGATGGCGACCAGTTCGTTGTCCTGGTTCTGGTAGATGTAGCCGTTCACTTCCGAGACGGTGCGGCCGGAGAATTTGGAGTTGTTGTTCTCTTGCACGCCGATCAGGGCGGCGCGCTGCTTCAGCCGGTCGCCGACCTTCAGGGGGCGCCACCACTCGAACTCCATCACCGCCTGATAGCTGCCCAGGCCAACCAGGGGGTCGCCCTTGAGCAGCGCCTTTTGGGCGGCCGCCTCTTCGGGGCTGAGCTTCGGGGCGTCCGGTTCGCCCATGGTGTATAGGAAGTTGGGCGGAGCGATCAGACCGCCCCAGCGGGTGGTCCTGCCGTATTCAGGGTCGCACCACAGGGGATTCTCGTCGCCATAGCCGAAGGCGAAGTGGCGCGTGCCGTCCCAGGTGACCTCGTAGTTATGGGGCGGGGTCGGCTTCTTGTATTGCACCCCGACGCGCAGGCGCAGTTTGGCGATGCCATCGTCGGTGAGCACGCCATACTCGCGCTTGGGCTTTTTCTCGATGGTGTTGGAATCGGTCATATCTATAGTCCTCGTCCTAATGTCCCTGGCAGCCGCGCTCAGGCGGCCTTGTTCAGAAAAAGCTTCTTGAGATCGGGCTGGCTGACCTTCAACGAGGGGGTGCGCGGCATCTCCTCGACTACCAAAATCCGGACCGGCACTTGATAGGGCAGCAGCCGTTCCTTGAGGAAGGTTCTCAGCTCGTCCTCGGAGGGCGCCTTGGCCCCGCTCTTGGCGATGTAGGCGGCGGCGGGAACCTGGCCCAGGCGCGGGTCGGCAAGGGCGACCACGGCCGCCTCGCGGATGGCCGGATGCTGCTCCATGGCCCGCACCACATCATCGGGGAAGATCTTGAAGCCGCCGCGAATGATGGCGTTGTCGTAGCGGCCGTTGATCCACAGGAAGTCGTCGGCGTCGAGCACCGCCATGTCCGTCGTCCGCATCCAGCCGGCGCCATCGCCCAAGTGACCGGCTTTCAGCTCAAGGAGGCCCTCGGCCCCGAAGGCCAGGACCTCGCCGGTGTCGGGATTGACGATCCGGGCCTCGCAACCGGGATTCATCCGGCCCACGGCGCCGCGCTTGTCCTTGTGGTGCTTGTGGAAGTCGCCGATCGTCCAGCCGGCGACGCCGCCGGCGAACTCGGTCGCCCCGTAGTTCTGCAAGACCGGGATGCCAAACTTCTCATAGAAGGCGTCGGCCAGATCGGGGTCCAGCGGCGCGGTTCCGGTTCGGAAGGCGACCAGGCTGGCGACATCCTCCCGGGTCACGTCGGAATCGAGGATCATCCGCAGGGCCGACGGCGGCGCGCCGGCGACCTTGGGCCGGTGGCGACGAACCGCATCGGCCCATTCGGCCACTGAGAACTTGTCCAGCAGGCAAGAACTGCGGCCGCCTGCGATGCAGTTGAACAGGCCGAACACTCCGCCGATATGAGCGAAAGGGGCGTTGAGAATCTGCACTCCGCCGCGCAGCCGGGGCGGATCGCCGGGCTTGCGGTTGTCGTATACCCCGGCGTCGATGACCGCCTGCTCAAGGGTCCGGGTCTTGAGCGGCACCCGTTTGGGAACGCCGGTCGTGCCGCTGGTCAGCATCTCCACGCCGATGCCGGGGGCCTCGTAGCGAAGGTCGACCCCGGTCGGGGCCTTGAGACCCTCGACGATCTGGACCGCCCCGCCGGGAGCATCAGGAAGCTGCAGGCCCATGGCCCCGATCTCGCGGGCGGCGGCCAGGACGGCGGGACGGGCCCAGTCCTCGGCCATGCCGATTAGCACCGGCGGCTTCAAGGTCAGGATATCGGTGGCCAGCCGGTCATCGGGCAGGCTGGGGTTGAGGGTGACCACGCAGCGGTCGCCGCTGACCAGGCCCAGCAGCAGGGACGCTACCTGCGGCCGATTGCGCAGCAGGCCACCGATACGGACGCCGGCCGCGATGCCTTGGGTCGCCAAAGCCTGGTCGATGCCTTCGATCAGTTGATCGAGGTCGCCCCAGGTCCACCAGTCGCCCTTGTATTCCATGGCCTGGGCGGCGGGATCGACCCGCATCACGCCCCGCACCAGATCCGCCAATCGCGACATACCTTAAGCCTGCCCCTCAAACCATATTATTCGTTTAATTGTATAGCTATATAAACCCGGGGCGCAACCGGTCAAATGCCGGCGTCGACGATCGGGATTTCGGCCAGGGTCGCGTCACGCTCGGCGTGCATGGACCGCATCTTCCGCGCCACCAGCCACATCATCGCAAAGATAATCGGGGCGACGACGCCGGTGACGATGGCCAGGCTCATCCCGACCTTTGCCTTGTCGTCAAAAACCTGGTCGGTGATCAGCCCGGTCATGGTCGCGCCCAGCCCGGTGCCGACCAAGGTGACCACGGCCAGAAAAATGGCCGAGACCTGGCCGCGCAGATGCGCCGGGGCGAAGATCTGCAAAGCCGCCGCTGCGTAGCCCACAAAGGGGAAGGTCACCGTGTAGAACACCCCTGTCAGCACCAGAAAGGCCCAGGGATTGCCGCTAAACGCCGCCCAGACCAGGCAGGGGACCGACAGGAAGAGGCCGAACATCTGGTATTTCACATGGGCGTCCTTCATGCCCCGGGCATAGAGCCAGTCGACAATCAGGGCCCCGCCGATCTGGCCGACGCCGCCGGCGATCATGTGCTGAACACCCCAGGCCATGCCGACCTGCGCGGCGTTCCAGCCGTACGCCCGCATCATCATGGCCGGGCTCCAGCCTCCCCAGGCGTTGGCGAGGATGTTGGTGCAGCCGAAGGCGAAGGGCAGGCCGAGGAAGAACAGCCAGTGCCTGCCCATCAACCGCCCCAGGGTGACGCCGGTCTGGGAGCCGGCGGCGTTGAAGGCATGACGCTCGGTCAGGGACTTTTCCCTGACCAGGAAGATCAGCGGCGAGAGCAGCACCGTGGGCATGCCGACGGCCAGGAAGATCAGCTGCCAGGCCCGGACCTCGCCGAACAGCGGCAGGCTGACGCGGTCGATGTCGGTGACCATATGGACGATGGCGCCGCCAACGATGGTGGCGATGCCGCCGCCGATCACCACGCCCAGGGTGTAGACAGAGAAGGCTGTCGCCAGCCGCTTGGGCGGAAACCGCTCGGCGATCATCGCGTGGGCCGCGGGGGTGAGCGTCGACTCGCCGACCCCGACGCCCAACCGGCCAGCGAAGAGCTGGACATAGCTGCCGGCCATGCCGCAAGCGACGGTCGCCAATCCCCAGACGAACACCCCGATGGCCGTCAACCAACGCCGGGAAAAGCGATCGACGAGGTAGCCCATCGGCAGGCCGCAGACGACGTAGAAGACGGCGAACGCCGGCCCCATCAACAGGCTGAGCTGGAAGTCGCTGAGGTGGAGGTCGCGCTCCAGCGGCTTGACCATCATGGTGATGATCGAGCGGTCGATGTAGCTGAAGATGTAGAGTAGCAGGAAGATGGCCACCACGCCCCAGGCGGCGATCATCGCCTTGCGATCCTGGGGGACGTCGGGCGCGTTCGGGTCGATAGCGGGACGCATGTTTCTACTCCCTGCCGCCTGTTGATCAGGCGGTCTTGTTGAGGACGGACACCGGCAGGCGGCCGGTGTCGCGGACCGTGCGGGTGGCGATCTGCATGGTCGTGGCTTCCGACTGCAGCACCTGATCCAGCGAGGCCGTCTCGGCCAGGTTCAGGTTCCGCTTGGCGTAGGCGAAGGACCAGCGGGGGCCGTCGGCCAGGGCGTGGGCGATCTCCATCGTCCGATCGCGCAGCTCCGTGTCGGCCCAGACGCGATTGACGATTCCTCGGCTCAGCGCGTCGGGAGCGGCGATCTTTTCGCTGAGAAAGTACAGTTCGCGGGCCTTGGCGGTGCCGAGGATCTGGCTCCAGAACCAGGTGCCGCCGTAGTCGCCGGAGAGGCCGGCGCGGGTGAAGGCGCTGGTCAGGACGGCGCTCTCGGCGGCGAAGCGCATGTCGCAGGCCCCGGCCATGCTGAGGCCCGCCCCGGCGCAGGGGCCGTTGATCATGGCGATGGTCGGTTTGGGCATATCATGCAGCAGGCGCGAGGCCTCGACCCGGGCTTTCAGGATCTGGTCCATGACATGGGGCATGGAAAGCGCCTGTCGCTCCTCGTCGGAGAGCAGGGCCTGGGCGTCCAGCTCGGCCTGGCGGCTCTTCAGGTCGCCGCCGGCGCAGAAGCCGCGGCCGGCCCCGGTCAGCACCACGCAGCCGACCTGATGGTTGCTCGCCAGGTTGCGCAGCACGCCGGGCAGATACTCCATCAGCTCCGAATCGATGGCGTTCAGCCGGTCGGGACGGTTGAGGGTGACGATGGCCACCCCGCCCTCACGGGTCACCAGCACTGTGTCGGACACAGGCGCTTCCTTTCGCTTCCCCGGAGCCTGATCGGTGTTGCCGTCGGCCGCCTTTTCTCTAATAGTTATCTGATTAAGCTATATATGGATGAACGGCCAGCGCAATGGGAGGCGTGTCATGTCCGCACCGCTGGCAGGGGTAAGGGTTCTGGAACTGGGCCGGGTGTTCGCAGCCCCCTGGTGCGGCCAGATGCTGGGCGACCTGGGCGCCGAGGTGATCAAGGTCGAGGCCCCGGACGGAGATCCCATGCGCCAGATGGGCACGGGTGTCATCCGCGACGCCGATGGCCGCGAGACCGCCGACCGCTCGGTCTTCGCCGCCGTCAACCGCAACAAGAAGTCGGTGACCGTGGACCTGGAGTCGGAGGCAGGCCGCGACATCGTCCGCCGACTGGCCGCGACCTGCGATGTGTTCATCGAGAACTTCAAGGTCGGCGATCTGGCCCGGCGAGGCCTCGACTATGCGGCGATCCGCGCCGTCAGTCCGGACATCGTCTATCTGTCGCTGACCGGCTATGGCCAGACCGGCCCCTACGCGCCGCGCCCGGGCATGGACAACATCGTCCAGGGCCTGTCGGGCTATGTCAGCATGACCGGCGAGGCGGACGGCCCGCCTCAGGCCAGCCCGGTCTCGATCATGGACTTCTCGGCCGGGATGCACGCCGCCATCGGCATCATCTCCGCCCTCTACGGCCGCAAGGTGAACGGGGCGCCGGGACAGTATATCGACCTCTCCCTCCTCGACTCCGGCCTGGCCCTGGTCGGCTACAAACTGATCGCCGCCCTGATGGCGGGCAGCCAGCCGGCGCGGGGATCGCGGGTGCGGGGCTATATGCCGTCCGGCGTCTTCGAGACCGCCGACGGCTGGATGCAGATGACCGTTGGGACCGACGCTGACTGGAGGCGGTTCTGCGGCGTCGCCGGGCGGCCGGACCTTCTGGCTGACGAACGGTTCGCCACCCGCTGGACGCGCACGGACCATCAGGACGCCCTGATCCCGCTGATCAGCCATTTGATGAAGACCCGCGCCACCGACGACTGGGTGGGCGCCCTGAGCCAGGCCGGAGTCATGGCCGGCGCGGTCCTGACCCTCAACCAGGTTCCGGATGATCCGCAGGTCCAGGCGCGGGGGGCGATCCTGGACGTGGCCCACGCGGCCGGCGGAAATCTTCGCCTGGTGCGCAATCCGATCGGGTTTTCCGCCACCCCGATCGAGACCTATGCCTCGCCGCCCCTGCTGGGCGAGCACACCGACGCGGTACTGCAAGACCTGCTTGGGATGACCACCGAGGCCATCGCCAAGCTGCGCGCCACCGGGGCTTTGGGCGCGACCAGGACCGCCACATGACCGAGCCGACAAGCTTCTACACCGGTGCGGGCGAGCAATTCGCCGCCACGTCCCTGGCCGTCAGCCCGTGGAACCCGAAGCACCAGAACGGCGTCGCCATCATCGCCTTGATGGCCCATCTGGTCGAGCAGACGCCGACGTTGGCGCCCATGATGCTGGCCCGGCTGACGGTGGACATCGCCCGGCCGACCCCGGTCGGCGCCTTCGAGGTCCGCTGCACCGTGGTCCGCGAGGGCAAGCGAATGCAGAACATCGAGGTGGTGTTCGAGGCCGGCGGCAAAATCTGCGCCCGGGCCACCGCCCTGCGGGTGCGTCTGGCCGACTCGCCGGTCTCGGCCGAGCGCCTGGAATATCCCTCGCCAGAGGACACCCCCGCCGTCTCTCTGGCGCGGCGCGATCCCAAGCGGGCCGGACTGGAGACCCGCATCCTCAGGGGCGGACTGAAGGAGATCGGCCCCGGCGAGGGCTGGGTCCGCCCGGCGGTGGAGATCCTGCCTGGGGTGGCGGCCAGTCCGCTGGTGGCGGCGACCATGGCGGCGGACCTGGGCAGCGGCCTGTCGACTATCTTCCCGCATGGCGTCTGGAGCTTCGCCAACATCGACATCGCCATCCATTTCGTCCGCCCACCGGAGACCGACTGGATCTTCGTCGATGCTGAAACGATCAGCGCCGGCGACGGCACAGGGCTGGTCAACAGCACGCTGGCCGACCGGCGCGGCCCCTTCGCCCGGGCCCACCAGACCCTGTTCGTCGAGCCGATGCGCATCCCCTCGCAAAGCGTCGAGGACGCAGCCATCGCATGACCAGCGCCTTCTATCGCCGGCTGGACAGCGGCCTGTTCGAGCCCCTGGTCCCGGCCACGGGCTCTTGGAATCGCCGGCATCAGAACGGCGTCGCCGTCGGCGGGCTGCTGGCGCAGACCATCGAAACGGCACCCAGCCGCAGTCCGATGAAGGTCACCCGCGTGACCATCGACATCATGAAGCCGGTCCCCTTCCAGCCGGTCGAGGCGCGGGTCCGGATGATCCGCGACGGCGCCCGGATGCAGCTGATCGACGCCGAGATTGTCGCGGACGGCGAGGTGGTGGCCAGGGCCAGCGCCATGCGCGCCCGGTTCGAGGAAACGCCGGTCGGCCACGACCCGATGCCGGACCTGCCGTCGCCGCGGGACGCCCCGGCCAATCCGGTGACCAGCGTCCTCTCCACCGGGCATCCGATGGAGACGAAGCTGGTCAAGGGTTCGATCCGCGAAGAGGGGCCCGGCGCTTTCTGGGCGACCTTCAACGCCGACCTGATCGAGGGCGAGGCGATGTCCGGCCTTGCCCGCGCCGCCATGGCCGCCGACGTCGGCAGCGCCCCGTCCAGCATCGTCGAGCGCGGCGCCTGGAGCTTCGCCAACCTCGACCTGTCTCTCTATCTGACGCGCGCGCCGATCGGCGACTGGGTGCTGGTCGATGCGGTGACCCTGAGCGACGGCGCGGGAGTCGGCTTGGTCAATTCGGTCCTCGCCGACCAGGACGGCGTTTTCGGACGGGCTCACCAGACCCTGTTCCTGGCGCGGCTGGACGCGGTGTGATGTCGGGCGAGGTGTAGATTTCCAGGATAGGTCAAGATTGCTGGCGATTCCGACAATTTTCTGCAAGTTTTCAAGATCTTGAGCCAGATCCCCATGGGGATCGCATGGTGATGATCTGGGGATCGGATGGCGTTCGCATGGGTACGGACCCGCTCCCGCATGGGGATTGGCTTGCTCCCGAATGGAGATTTTCTTTCGCGAGATCGGGGGATCGGGATCGGCGCGGGGCGCATGACGGGGATCGGCCTATCGAAGCGGGAGGGTCATTATCCCACGGCTCCGATCCGGTCAGCGTCTTTGGCGGCTACCGCCCCTTGAACGCCGGCGGGCGCCTTTCGACGAAGCTGGCCACGCCTTCCTGGAAGTCTTCGCAGCTCAGGGAGGCGACCACCTCGTCATAGGCCAGGCCCAAGGCTTCCGAATAGCTCTGGTCGGCGGCCAGGTTCAGTTGGCGCTTGATGACCTGGCTGGACCTTGGCGAGACGTTGGCGGCGATGTCGCGGGCGTATGAGAGGGCGTGTTCGAGGACGTCGCCCTCGATCACCGCATTGACCAGACCCATGGCGGCCGCCTCCGCCGCGCCGACCTTGCGGCCGGAGAGCAGCAGGTCGTTGGCGGCGCCCCGGCCGACCAGCCGGGTCAGGCTCCAGGCGAGGCCGGCCTCGGCGGTCAGGCCGCGCCGGGGAAAGGCGGCGGTGAACAGGCCGGTGGTTCCGGAGAAGCGAAGGTCGCAGGCCACGGCCAGGGCCAGGCCCACCCCGGCGCAGGGACCGTTGATGGCGGCGATCACCGGCTGGGGCACGGCCATTGGCGCGGTCAGCCGCGAGCGCAGGTGGGCGGGGGCGTCCTTCAGGCGGTCGAACACCGGATTGGGCTGGTCTGGCGGATTGCTGCTCAGACCCGCGCCCTTGTTGGAAACCAGGCCCTGCAGCCGCTCCATGTCTGCGCCGGCGCAGAAGCCGCGCCCCGCCCCGGTCAGGACAATGGCCCTTACGGCGGGATCGGAGCCCAGGGTGACGAAGGCCTCGTCCAGCGCCTCGCCCATGGCGGCGGTCAGGCCGTTCAGCCGGTCCGGCCGGTTAAGGGTGATCACCGCCACCCCGTCGTCGATCCGTACAAGGACGGGTTGTTCAGCCGGCGGGGTCGTCATCGTCTCGCTCACCGTCAGACTCCCGCTGCTTCGAGGGCGCGGTCGGCCAGGCGGGCGGCGTCGACCAGGCTCGGCGCCTCGCAGGCGGCGACATACTCGGCGCGCAACCGAAGGACCAGGTCGGCCACCGAGGGGACGTCATGGATCAGGTCGATCCCCTGCCCCGCGCTCCACAGGGTCTTCCAGGGGCGAACGTCTTCTGGCAGGTGATCGTGGCGCATGCCCTTGCCCAGCGGTTCGGGCAGGCTCGACGGATCGAGGCCGTTCTGGCGGATCGATTCCGTCATCCAGTTTGCGGCCACCCCCGCGACCTTGGGCGTATAGATCAGGTCGGCCGAGGTCTGGCTGACCAGCAGGGCCTTGTAGTCGGCGTGGGCGTCCGACTCCTGCGTGGCGATGAACCGAGTGCCCATATAGGCGAGGTCCGCCCCGAGGATTTCGGCCGCCCGCACCACCGCCCCGGTGGAGACCGCCCCGGCCAGGATGATGGTCCCGTCGAAGATCGAGCGGACCTGGGGGATCAGGGCCAGGTGGCTGATGGTCCCCGAATGGCCGCCGCCGCCGGCGCCGATACAGGTCAGGCCGTCCGCTCCGCCGGCGATGGCCTTTTCCGCGAAGCGAAGCGAGGTGACGTCATGAAAGACCTTGCCGCCCCAGTCATGCACCTGGGCGACCAGGGCGGTGGGATCGCCGGCGGCGCTGATGATGATCTCGACGCCATGGCGGCCGCAGATCGCCAGATGGTCCTTGAGTTCGTCGGCCGGCAGGCGGGTGTTGAGGTTGACGGCGATCGGGGCGATTTTCGCCTGCGGATTCTCCGCCTGATGGCGATCGAGCGCCGCACGGATGTCCTTCAGCCAGGCCTCGAATTCTTCCAGGCTGCGGGCGTTGGCGCGGGGCAGGCCGCCGATGACCCCGGCCTTGCAGGCCTCGCGCACCAGGTCCGGGCCGGTGACCAGGAACATCGGGGCGCAGATCACGGGAAGGGTCAGTCGTTGACGGATCGCGGCGTCGAGGGCCAAGGTCGCCTCCTTATTTGTCTTATTTAGTTATATGATTATAGCCAGGCTGCCGATCCCGCAAGCCGCAGCTACGCTCTCGATTGTGGTAGATAAGTCGACTAGGCTCACCAATTACGGTCCTTGACGGCCTGAAGGCGATTCCCAGATGTTCGATGCCCACGTCGGCGGCCAGATCCGCATTCCAAAAACCGCCGAGGTCCTGGCTGGCCGGGTGCGCAAGGCGATCATCCGGGGCGAACTGAAGGCCGGCGACAAGCTGCCGTCCGAAGCCCAGCTTATCATCGATTTCGAAGTCTCGCGCCCGACCATTCGCGAAGCCATTCGCATCCTGGAATCCGAAGGCCTGATCAGCGTTTCCCGGGGCGCTCGCGGCGGGGCCAAGGTCAACGTCCTGTCCAACAGCATGGTCACCCGGGCGACCGGCCTGGCGTTGCAGTCGCGGGGCGCGACCCTGCAGGACATCTATGAAGCCCGATCGATGATCGAGCCGCCGGCCGCCCGCTTCGCCGCCGAAACCCGGCCCCAGGCCGCCGCCGCCGCCCTGCGCCTGCAGCACGACAAGGAACTGGCGATGAGCCACGGCGTGGAACTGGCCAAGGGCGTCGCCGACTTCCACCGGGTGCTGCTGGAGGAATGCGGCAACATCGCCGTGGCCGTGGTCGGGGTGGCGTTGCAGGACGTGGTCGAACGGCACATGCAGATGAGCATCCGCAGCAACCCTCGCGTCCTCGACGTCAGCGAGAAACAGACCCGCCTGGGCCTGCGCTCCCAGGAGCGGCTGATCGAACTCATCGAGGCCGGCGACGGAGTCGCGGCCGAGACACACTGGGTCAACCACATGCAGGCCGCCGGCCGGGTGTGGCTGGTCAACACGGCCTCGACGTCGGTGGTGGATATTTTGGAGTAGGGTCGGAGTTCCTATCCACCCTTCCAAGGGGGCTGGGTCGTCTCCCCCCGCCGCTGACGACAGCCCTCGCGGCTGGAGCGGCTCTCCGATCAGGCCGCGGCGCCGATCGGAGACAGGTACGCCGGGCGAGGCCAGGTCCCACGCCGATGCCCCGTGGTGGCGAAGACCCAGTCCCGCAGACCCACCAACCGGAGGAGGACCTGGCTACCGCGACCCTTGCGGGATATCCCGGAACGCCAGGTCCTTATCGACGCGGACGTCGCCGGGCAGCCCCAGGACGCGTTCGGCGATGATGTTCTTCATGATCTCGTCCGTGCCGCCGCCCAGCCGGGCGCCGGGGGAATAGAGGAAGGCGGTTTGGAAGGCGGCCTCCAGCGCCGACAGCGCCGGGTCGTCGATGATGCCGTACTGGTCAGCCAGTTCGACGCCGGCCGACCCGATCTCCTGCAGCTGGGTCGAGTTGATGATCTTGCCCACCGAGGCGGCGGGGCCGGGAGCGGCGCCGCGCGAGATATCGGTCAGCAGGCGGAACCGCGTAAAGCGGACGCCTTCGGCCTTCACATACCAGTCGGCCAGCTGCTCGCGAAACGCCTGGTCCTGCATCAGCGCTCCGGTCGGTCCAGCCACCTCCTTGGCCAGGGTCATGATCTCTTCCCAGTTGGGCTTGCGGGTCGAGCCCATGATGCTCATCCGCTCGTTCATCAGGGTGGTCATGGCGACGTTCCAGCCGTTGTTGACCTCGCCCACTCGCTGGGAGTCCGGCAGCCTCACGTCGGTCAGATAGACCTCGTTGAACTCCGAATGGCCCGACGCCTGGTGGATCGGGCGGACCTCGACGCCGAGCGCCTTCATGTCCACCCAGAACATGGTCAGGCCCTTGTGCTTGGCCTGGCTGGGATCGGTGCGGGTCAGCAGCAGGCCGTAGTCGGCGCGGTGAGCGAAACTGTTCCACACCTTCTGGCCGTTGATCAGCCAATCGTCGCCGTCCTTCACCGCTCGTGTGCGCAGGCCGGCGAGATCGGAGCCGGCGGAGGGCTCGCTGAACAGCTGGCACCAGATCTTCTCGCCGCGGATGGTGGCGGGGACCAGGGCGGTCTTGGTCGCATCGTCGGCGTGGGCGAGGATGGTCGGGGCGCATATGCCGATGCCGATCAAAAAGACGCCGTAGTTCAGACCCGCCGCCTCCTCCTCCTGATTGAAGATGATCTCTTCCATCACAGTTCCGCCGCCCCCGCCCCAGGCCTTGGGGCGGCGGATGCCGGCAAAGCCAGCATCCGCCTTGATCGCCTGCCAGACCTTGCCTTCAGCCATGAAATCTTCGGTCGCCGGCTTGCGCCCGCCCTCGGCGCCGGGAGGCGCATTGGCGGCGATCCAAGCCCGCACCTTCAGGCGGTAGGCGGCCTCTTCCGGCGTATCCTGAAAATCCATCCCCGCGCTCCCAAGGCCTCTATATAGTTAGTTTAGTTATATGTTTTGAACTGAGTGAAGCAAGAAGCAACTGTTTCTTGTAAGGCCGACCTGCGCGGGCGCGCGGCGCTCCCAACGGATTGCCCTTGAGGCGCTGCGGTAGCCGCGCCGCGGAGGACCGAGGCGGCCTCGGCCGGGCTATTCAGCGTTTGAACTCCAGGACCGCCGCGACCGGAGAGGCGCAGTCGCGGAATGGCGCGCTCCATGGAAGGCTGGTCGTGGCGCTTCTCTCGAATGCTGGCGGTGCGCCTCAGATGCTGACCCGCCTGGGCGAAACCACGGCCCCCTTGGCAACGCCTTCTCCGCCGGCGGCTTTACTGCCTGGTTCGTCGCCCGCGCCCAGGACGCCGGCATCGAAGGCCGATCGCCCCAGGGGTTCCGCAAGGCCGCCGGCCGCCGCCTCGAGGCCGGATGCAGCGCCAAACAAATCGCCGCCATCCACGGCCACGCGACCCTTTCCGAAGTTGAGACCTACATCCGCGACGCCGACCAGGTGAACTCGCCGACCAGGCCATGGACGCCCTCGAGGCCAAAGCCTGAACACCCCCTGTCAAACCCGGTTTGTAGAACCTTCCTAAGATGCTGCTTCTATTGTGGAATTTAAGGGGGTTGGTAGGCGCGGCAGGACTCGAACCTGCAACCAGACCGTTATGAGCGGTCGGCTCTAACCATTGAGCTACGCGCCCCCTTCAAGGGAGGGGATGGCCGGTAGCATGGCCGGGGCGGCGCCGCAAAGTGTCGGCTTTAAGGAAGGGGACACCACAAGCCCCTACAACTGGCGGCAGCGCAGAGACAGACGGCGGGCCGCCTTCCATGATCCTTCCCAGCGGCGAGGCGCTGACTCATTCGGCCGTCGAGGCGGTGCAGACTTTCGGCCTGCGGATCGCGCAGCTGCTGCTGGGTCCGGGCTCGCCGATCTCGCTGACTTCGCTGGCCTGCGCCATGCTGATCGCCGGCGGCGTGCTACTGGCCGGTCGGGCCAGGGGCAAGCGGCCCCTACCGCTGAAGGTGCTGCTTCGGGCGCTGTTTCCGCGGCGGCTGGCGGGCGCTTCCAGCCGGACGGACCTGGGGTTCCTGCTGTTCAACACCCTGATCTACGGCCTGATGTTCGGCTGGGCGATCGCCTCCCAGGCGGTGATCAGCAGACTGGCGCTGCAAGGGCTGGAAGGCCTGGTCGGATCCGGACCGGCGCCGGTCCTGGGCGGGGTCTGGGCCCTGGTCATCGGCACGGTGGTCCTCTTCCTGGTGGCCGAGCTGGCCTATTGGGTCGTCCACTGGCTGTGTCACACCGTCCCCTTCCTGTGGGAGTTCCATAAGGTCCATCACAGCGCCGAGATGCTGTCGCCGATGACCAACTTCCGGGTTCATCCGGTCGAGGGCGTGCTGTTCGCCAATGTCCTGGCCGTGATGATGGGGACGACGGACGCCGGCCTGACCTGGCTGATGGGCGAGCCGGCCGGCGCCTTCACCGTCTATGACCGCAATGTCCTGGGGCTGGCCGGCCTCTATCTGGTCCAGCATCTGCAGCATACGCATCTGTGGCTGGTGTTTCCGGGGGTGCTGGGCAAGGTCCTCTACAGCCCGGCCCATCACCAGATCCATCATTCGACCAATCCGGCCCACTACGGCCGCAACCTGGGCAGCCTGATCCTGCTGTGGGACTGGCTGTTCGGCACACTTTACCGGCCCACCGCCAAGCGCGAGCGGCTGAGCTTTGGCCTGGAGCCGGGCGAGGCCAAACACCAGGACCCGCTGGACGCCATGGTCTGGCCGGTGTTCCGGGCCATCGCCGTGCTGAAGCCGAAGCCCAGGGCGGCGGCCGCCCCGCCCTCCCCCGTCAATGCGGAAGCCAGCGCCGGATGAGCGGACAGCCCAGCCAGAGGTTCGTCGCCCTGGACGGCGTTCGCGGCGTCGCGGCTCTGCTGGTCATGGGGCTGCATATCGCCGCCTGCCTCGGCTCAGGGCTGCTGGGCCACGGCTATCTGATGGTCGACCTGTTCTTCCTGATGAGCGGCTTTGTGCTGTCGGCCGGCTATGGCGCGCGGCTGGCGGAGGGGGGACAGGGTCGCTGGTTCGCCGGCAAGCGGCTGATCCGCCTGTATCCGCTGGCCCTGATCGGCCTGCTGCTGGGCCTGGGCGTCGCCGCCGGCCTGTCGGCGATGGGGACGCGGCCGCTGGAGGCCCACCCTGGCCTGCTGTTCGTGCTTGGCGCCGCCTTCCTGCCCTGGCTGGCGGGCGGGCTGATCTCGCCATTCAACGGGCCGGCCTGGTCGCTGCAGCTCGAGCTGTGGATCAACCTCGCCTACGGCTTCGTCGCCCGCTGGCTGACGGATCAGCGGCTTATCGCGCTGGTCGCGGTCGCGGCCTTGATGCTGGTCGCCAGTACGGTGGCCTTCGGGCAGTTCGACAACGGCTTCGCCAGCAACGATGCGACCCGGTCGGCCGGGCCGTGGAGCTATCTGGGCGGCTGGGCACGGGTGGGGTTCGCCTTTCCGGCCGGGATCCTGCTGCACCGGCTATGGAGCGCCGGACGATTGGGCGCCTTTGCGGCACGGTCGACGGGCTGGCTGCTGCCAGTCCTGCTGTTGCTGGTCGCGCTGCCGCCGATGGGGCTGCCGCCCGTCTTCGACCTGGCCGTGGTGTTGCTGCTGTTTCCAGCGGCGGTGAGCCTGGCGGCCAATGCGCGGGTCGAGGGCTGGACAGGCCGGCTGTTCGAGGGGCTGGGGCGGCTGTCCTATGGCCTCTATGTGCTGCATGGGCCGATCCTGGTGGCCTTCAAGGCTCTGGAGCCGGCGGGGCTCGCCCTGCCGCTGCGGCTGGGCTGGTACGGGCTGGCGGCCCTGCTGGCCATGGCCGCGGCGGCGCTGGCGGAGCGGTGGATCGACCGGCCGGTGCGGCGTTGGGCGGCCGGAGCAGACATCGGCAGGACCCGTCCTGACAACGCCCGGCCAACGGCCGCGACAGCAACCGTTCAGCTTCCCTCTGGTTAGAGTGCTCGCAACGGGGCGATCAACCTGCCCCGGGTCGGAGAACGAAAACCATGAAGTCCCTGTTTCGCGCCGCCGCCATCGGCGCGCTGATCCTCGCCGGGTCTGCCGCCGCAACTGGCGCCGCCCTGGCCCAGAGCCCCGCCGCCAGCGACGCGGCCTTCCGCGCCACCACCCTGAACCTCTCCGCCCATGGTGAGACCCGCCAGGCGCCCGACATGGCGACCATCACCCTGGGTGTCCAGACCGACGCCCCGTCCGCCGCCGAGGCGATGAAGGCCAACGCCGCCCGGATGACCCAGGTGATCGCCAGCCTGAAGAAGGCCGGCATCGAATCGAAGGACATCCAGACCTCCGGCCTCAACCTCAACCCGCAATATGTCTATCAGGAGAACCTGCCGCCCCGGCTGACCGGCTATCAGGCGACCAACCAGGTCACCATCATCGTCCGCGATCTGACCCGCCTGGGCCAGGTGGTCGACGCCACGGTCAACGCCGGGGCCAGCAATGTCGGCGGCATCAGCTTCGGCATCGACGACAGCGACAAGGCCGAGAACGCGGCGCGGGTGGATGCGGTGAGGGCCCTGCAGGCCAAGGCCGATCTCTATGCCAGGAGCCTCGGATACCGGGTCGCCCGGCTGGTCACATTCAGCGAGTCCGGCGGTTACGCGCCCCAGCCGCCGATCGCCATGATGGCCTTCCGCAGCAAGGAGGCGGCCGACTCCACCCCGGTGGAAGCGGGCCAGTTGAAGGTCGGCATCGACGTCAGCGCGACCTTCGAACTGGTGAAGTAGGACGGTACGAAAGCCCTCCCCCTCAAGGGGGGAGGGTTGGGTGGGGGTGCGTACGCAGGCCCCAAGGGACCATCCTTGAAGGCGTTTGAGCCGACAGCGGCCGAACACCGGCGCTGGTGAAAGCACCCCCATCCCCGGCCCTTCCCCCCTTGAGGGGGAAGGGAGATCGGGGCCTACATGCCGCCCTTGCGGAAGGCGGGCTCGAGGCGGGCCTTGATCTCGCGGCCAGGCAAGGCGCCCTCGCCTTCCATCATCGCGGCATAGACGAGGTCGCCGTATTTGGCGCCGGGGCTGGGCTGGATCGGTCCGGTGGCCCAGCCGACGCGGCGGGCGCCGCTGGCGTCGCTGTCACAGCTGATGGCGCGGTCGTCACCGGCGGCGGCCAGCCTGGCCAGGGCCTCGGTGCTGGTGGTCTCGCCCTCGGGGCCGCAGTCCGGCAGGCCCCGCTTGCAGGCGGACGGCTCGCCATAGCGGAAGGCCAGTTTGCCGCTGGCCTTCTCGACCACCAGGACACAGGTGTTGGGATCGCCGACGGCCGAGGCGACCATGTCGGACAGCCTCTGGCCGTCCACCCCCTTCGGCGCGGGATCGCAGCCGGCGAGGGCCGGAACGGTCAGGCAGCAGGCAAGGGCGAAGAGCAGGCGGCGCATGAAATCACTCCCGTAGATCAGGAGATCACTGTGCGCGATCCGAAGCGGGGCATAAAGCCCCGCCTCCACGGGATCAGGCGGCGCGCTTGATGTGGTTGGCGTCGTCGAGCAGCACGACCGTCGGGTTGTAGTTGCGGGCCTCTTCGGCCGGCAGCTGACAGTAGGTGACGACGATGATCCTGTCGCCCTTCTGCACCAGACGTGCGGCGGCGCCGTTGACGCCGAACACGCGGGAGCCGCGCGGGGCCTCGATGGCATAGGTGGTGAAGCGCGCGCCGGTGGTGATGTTCAGCACATCGACCTGTTCGTGCGGCAGAATCCCCGAGGCGTCCAGCAGGTCGCGGTCGATGCCGATGGATCCCTCGTAGTCGAGATCCGCCTGGGTGACCGTCGCGCGGTGCAGCTTGGCCTTCATCATGGTCAGCAGCATGGTGTCTTAAAATCCCTTAGAGGATCAGAAAACGGGGCCGCCACACACAAGGCCCACCGGAAGAGGACGTGCATATACGCATGTCCAGGGCCCTCTTCAATGCGGTGCAATATGAACGTTGATTAGATACCGAAACCTCGAAATTCGACTTACGGCGTAAGGCTTTGGTTGGGGTGGGCCGTCGACTTCAGACCAGGCCGGCTTCGCGGCGCAAAAATCGCATCATGTCGGCATGGACCGGCGAGTTCCGGCGGAAGGTTCGGGACAGTCCGAGCAGCACGTCGGCGTGGCTGAGCCCCGGATAGACGTGGGACTCGACCTCGACCCCCTCCTTCTTCAGGGCCGCCGCGAGGCGTTCGGTGTTGACCGGCCGCACCGTCCTGTCGGCGTCGCCGCAGGCCAGGAAGGCGGCGGGCGATCCGGGGCTGGCGTAGTCGATGGCCTGGTACAGCCGGGCGTCGGCCCCGGCGAAGGTCTTGCTGAGGATCGGACCGTCGAGGGTGGGGAAGTAGTAGGGGCCGGCCAGGCCGGCGAAGGCCTTGATCCGCGAACGATCGACGCCGACAGCCTTCAGGTAGCGGGGGTCGAGGGCGATCATGGCGGCGTTGTAGGCGCCGGCCGAATGGCCGACCAGGACGATGCGGCCGGGATCGCCACCCTGGGCCGCGATGTTGTCGACGGTCCATTTGATGGCCAGGGCCACGTCGTCGACAAAGGCCGGGAATGTGACCTGGGGCACCAGGCGATAGTCGGCGACCACGGTGATGAAGCCCTCGGCGGCCAGGGCCTTGCCGGCCCAGGCGTACTCGCCGCGCGCGCCGCTGTTCCAGCCGCCGCCGTAGACGAAGATGGCGACCGGCGCGCCCTGCCCCGCGCCCTGGGTGGCGATTTCCTTCGGCGCATAGACGTCGAGCTTCTGGCGCGGCTCGGGGCCGAAACTCTGGTCGCGGACCGGACGGGCGGCGGGGTCCGGCGCGTTGATGGTGTTGAAGAACCGGGCGGGGGTGCAGGCGGCCAGCAGGGTTCCAGCCAGGCCGATCAGGCCGGCGCGTCGGGTCATGGGGGTCATCCGGTGGTCTTCTCAGGCTCGGCGCGGAGGCGCCACGGAGGATGGCGGCGGTTTTCACCGGCGCGGTAAAGACAGATGCGATTGCCCGCCGGGTCACGGGTCCAGGCCTCGCGCCACAGCCAGGTCTGGTCGTCGGGACCCGATTCAAAGACTAGGCCCTTGTCGATCAGGCTCTCGACCGTGGCGTCCAGGTCGTCGTCCTCGAAATAGACGCCGGCCGCGCCGGGGGTGGCGTCCGGGTCCAGGTGGATCGAGAAGGTCGGAGGCTCGCCGCCGTCGGCGTCCGGGCATTCGAACCGGGCATAATGGGGGGAACGGACGATGAGGATCAGGCCGAGATTTTCGTAGAAACTGATCGACTGATCGATGTCCTTGGCCGGCACGGTGACTTGGTTCAATCGCATGGCTGGGACATAGGCTTTGGCTTCGGGGCGGCAAGCCCTCAAAACCGTAGGCCGGGCTTTGTGTTCCGCCGTTGGAGCTACAGGAGGCGATGTTGTCCCCTCTCGACCTTTTCGGCCTGCTGGCGGTCAGCCTGATGCTGCTTTTCTACGCCCTGGAGCGGCGGGGACGGATCTTCATCCTGTTGTTCGCGGCGGCCTGCCTGCTGGGTTCGGCCTACGGGTTCCTGCAGGGGGCCTGGCCGTTCGGGCTGGTCGAGGGGGTGTGGGCCGGGGTGGCGGCGTGGCGTTGGTGGAAGATGGGGCCGCCATAGAAAATCCTCTCCCGGCGGGAGAGGGGGGACCCGCGGCGGAGCCGTGGGGGGTGAGGGATTACGTTGTTTGAAGGCAGGGCCTAGTCAAAGTCAGGAACATCCGGCGCCGTAAACCCTCACCCTCCCACGCGTTGCGTGGGTCCCTCCATCTCCCTCATGGAGAGGGTTTTTGCGTGGCGTATTCCCGGATGATGACCGGAAAATCCTGCGGCGGCGGAAAGCCTTCGTAGCTGCGCGACGCCGGGGTGGTGACCCAGTCGAGTTTCTCGGCCGTCATGGTTTCCATGAAGGGCGCGTAGGCGGTCGCGTCGTCGAACAGGGTGGCGCGGACGTTGACGAAGGGGGCGCCGCCTTCGGGGCGGGTGAACATCCAGGTCATGCAGTGCGGACAGAAGAAGTGGCGGGTGTCGCCGTGCAGGCCGCCGATCACCGGTTCTCCGGCCGTGACCTCGAAGGCCTCGGCGGGATAAAGGGTGCTGAGCGAGAAGGCGCTGGAGCTCATCTTCTGGCAGCCGGTGCAGTGGCAGGCCATGGTGACCAGTACCGGCCCCGTGGCGCGGAAACGGACCTGGCCGCAGCGGCAGCCGCCTTCGGAAGAGTCGGGCATTGAGCGGCTCCCTCGATATGGAGTGACAGTTTCGCGCGGCGCCAGCATCAAGGGAAGCCCGCGACTCCGCTTGCCTTCCCCCCCTCTTTGCCCTATCAGCCTCGCCTTTCCGCGACTGCCGGGCCAAATGGCATGCCTTGGCGGTCCTGTTGCACTCTTAAGAGGACAGGGTTCACACCCTGAGCAAAATGCCGAAACTGAAGACCAAGTCTGGCGCCAAAAAGCGCTTCAAGATCACGGCGACCGGCAAGATCAAAGCCGGCGTGGCTGGCAAGCGCCACCGCCTGATTTCGCACAACTCGAAATACATCCGCCAACAGCGTGGCACGAAGGTCATGAGCGCTTCTGACAAGAAGACGATCAAGACCTATATGCCCTACGGCCTGTAAGAAGGAGCGCTGAGAAATGGCTCGCGTCAAAAGGGGCGTCACCGCCCACGCCAAACACAAGAAGGTTCTTGAACAGGCCAAGGGTTTCTACGGCCGTCGCAAGAACACCATCCGGGCCGCCAAGGCCGCGGTCGATAAGGCCGGTCAGTACGCTTACCGCGACCGCAAGGTCCGCAAGCGCAGCTTCCGCAGCCTGTGGATCCAGCGGATCAACGCCGCCGCCCGTCTGGAAGGCTTCACCTACTCGCAGTTTATCCACGGCCTTGACGAGGCCGGGGTCGAGATCGACCGCAAGGTTCTGTCGGACATCGCCGGTCAGGACCCCGTCGCGTTCAAGGCCATCGCCGACAAGGTTCGCGCCGCGCTGGGTTGATGGTTTGGGCTGAACAGCCCTTTAAGACCTGAAAAGGCCCTCCGGTGTGAACCGGGGGGCCTTTTTGCTTGCCCTCTTATCCGCTCATCCCGGCGAAGGCCGGGATCCAGTTTCACCCCCGGTGCACAGAGGACAGTCCTGAAACTTTCGCGCTCAGGCGGCTGGATCCAGGCCTTCGCCGGGATGAGCGGAAGTTGGGGTTGTGACGGTGGTCGATGCGAAATCTGAGCCTGTTGATCTCGGCCTGTATGGCCCTGGCCCTGTCCGCCGCCGCCCCGGCGATGGCGGCCAAGCGCACCGTGGCCGTGACCTTTGACGACCTGCCCTATCAAGCGGCTGAGGCGCAGCTCTGCGATCCCGTCCAGGCGATGAGCCTGACGCGGGATTTCCTGGCCATGCTCAAGCCGCTGAAGACCCACGCCACCGCCTTCGTCAACGAGAGCAAGGTGTGTGAGCCGCAGCGGGCGACGCTGCTGCCGCAAATCCTGGACGCCTGGCTGGACGCCGGCGTGGATCTTGGCAACCACACCTTCAGTCACCCCAATATCCACAAGATGACGGTGGCGGCCTGGCTGGCCGACGTCGATCAGGGGGCGTTGGTCACCCGGCCGGTGCTGGCCCGGCGTGGCAAGACCCTGCGCGACTTCCGCCACCCCTTCCTGTTCACCGGGGAGACGGCGGAGAAGAAGGCGGCCATGGCCGATGGCTTGAAGGTCAGGGGCTACAGGGTCGCGCCGGTGACCCTCGACAACAACGACTGGATGTTCGCCGCCGTCTATCGCAAGGCGGAAGCGGCCGGAGACCGAGCGGAGATGCGCCGGATCGGCGAGGCCTATGTCGCCCACATGGCCGTGGTGCTGGATTTCTTCGAGCCCTACAGCGCCGAGGTGACCGGCGGGCGCGAACCGGCCCAGGTGCTGCTGCTGCACGCCAACAGCCTGAACCGCGACTGGTATCCGAAGATCCACGCCCTCTACCGCCAGCGCGGCTATCGGTTCGTCAGCCTGGACCGGGCGCTGAAGGATCCGGTCTATGCGCTGCCCGATACCTATGTGAAGGCCAACGGCATTTCCTGGCTGCACCGCTGGACGCAGACAGCCGGCCGGCCGATCCGCTGGGAGCCCGATCCGCCGGATTGGATCTTCGCCGCCTACAAGGCCCTCAATTAGAACCTGACGAAGCGCCCTCGGGCCGCTAGACGGATGCCGCCATGACCGACCTTACCGCCCTGCAAGCCGACCTTTCCGCCCAGATCGCCGCCGCGCCCGACGCCGGCGCCCTGGAGGCCATCCGCGTGGCCGCCCTGGGCAAGTCCGGGTCCGTCTCCGCCCTGCTCAAGACCCTGGGGTCGATGAGCCCGGAGGAGCGCAGGACCCAGGGCCCGGCGATCAACGCCCTGCGCGACGCCGTCGCCACCGCGCTTGCCGCCCGCAAGGCGGCGCTGGACGCCGCCGAACTGGACGCGCGGCTGGCCGGCGAAACGGTCGACCTCACCCTGCCGCCGCCGCCGCGCCGCAAGGGCAGCGTCCATCCGACCATGCAGACCATGGACGAAATGGTCGCCATCTTCGCCGAGATGGGCTTCGCCGTGGCGGAAGGCCCCGACATCGAGGACGACTTCCACAACTTCACCGCCCTGAACTTCCCGCCCAAACATCCGGCGCGGGAGATGCACGACACCTTTTTCTTCAACCCGGGCCCGGACGGGGAGCGCAAGCTGCTGCGCACCCACACCAGCCCGGTGCAGGTTCGCGCCATGCGCAAGGGCAACAGCGTTCCCCCCGCGCCGTGGATCGCCGCCGGCCAGGAGCCGCCGATCCGCATCATCGTGCCCGGCCGCACCTACCGGATGGACAGCGACGCCACCCACACCCCGATGTTCCATCAGATCGAGGGACTGGTGATCGACAAGGGCATCCATATGGGCCACCTGAAATGGACCCTGGAGACCTTCATCGCCCGGTTCTTCGAGACCGACGCGGTGACCACGCGGTTCCGCCCCCACCACTTCCCCTTCACCGAGCCCTCGGCGGAGATGGACGTCGGCTGTGACCGGTCGGGCGGCGAGCTGAAGATCGGCACGGGCAGCGACTGGCTGGAGATTCTCGGCTGCGGGATGGTGCATCCCAACGTCCTGCGCCACAGCGGCATCGATCCGGACGTCTATCAGGGCTTCGCCTTCGGCATGGGCGTCGATCGGCTGGGCATGCTAAAATACGGCATCCCCGACCTGCGCGACATGTTCTCCAGCGACACCCGCTGGCTGGCCCACTACGGCTTTTCCGCCTTTCAGGCGCCAAACCCCGCCTCGGGCCTGAGCTGATGAGCGTCATGACATCCGACTGGCGGGAGCTGGAAAGCTTCACCTTCGGCGGCGGCGAGGACGCGGTCCTGGCCGACAGCCTGCTTGCGCTGGTCATCGCCGGAAAGAAGACCGCGACCTGCTGGCCGGTCGCCGACGGCCAGATCACCGAGGTCGGCAAGCGAATGCTGGCCCTGGACAGCGCCGGTCGGCCGCGCGTGGTGCTGGAGACGGTGGAGCTGTTCCAGAGCCGGTGTGACGCCGTCGACTGGAGCTTTGCCAAGGACGAAGGCGAGAATGACGATCTTGAGGGCTGGCGGCGCGATCATCGCGCCTGGCTCTCCGGCCGCGGCGATTTCTCACCGGAGATGATGCTCTGGTGCGAGCGGTTCAAACTCATCGAGACCCTGGCGCCGGACGCGGCGTCGACGGCCCCTCAGGACGACAAGCATGACTGAAGTCTACGCCCCCCTGCCCGCCGGCTTCACCCGGCCCACCGACCTGATGGCGCCGTCCTATGAGATGGTCGCCGTTTCGCTGGTCGACCTGATCCGGGCGCGGCTGATCCAGCGCACGACGGCGATCCGCAATGTCAACTTCACCAACTGCCGCATCGAGGGGCCGGCGGTGATCCTGGTGCTGGGCTGCCATTTCGAGCGCACCGATTTTGGCCACCCTAGCGGCGACATCCGCAGCCTGGTGCTGCGACCAGCCTCGCCCGACCTGGTGGTCGGCGCCATCCCCGTTCAGGACTGCACCTTCACCGGCTGCCAGTTTGTCGGCGTCGGCTACACCGGCGCCGACAGCTTCCTCGACCAGATCCTGGCGCTTGGGGCGCCGCAATGACCGGGTCCGCACCTGACAGGGCGAAGGTTGCCTGGGCGATCGCCGAAAACCTGAACGTCAGCCGCTTCGAAAACGTCGCCCTGTCGCTGGTCGACCTGCACCGCACCCGCCTTCGGGCCGGAGAGTCGGTGCTGAGCGGCGTGACCTTCGTCAACTGCCGGATCGAGGGGCCGGCGGTGATGCTGCCGCTGAGCGGCTGCAACTTCGACCGGATCAATTTCGGCTATTCGCGCGGCGACATCCGCAACCTGGTCCTGCGGCCGGCCTCGCCCAACGGGGTGATCGGAGCCATCGGGGTGCAGGACTGCAAATTCATCGGCGGCGAGTTCTTCGCCATCGGTTTCACAGGCGAGGAGGCCTTCCTCGACCAGATTCTCGCCCTCGGCAATACGATGCCCGGAACGCCGTCATGAAATTCACCCTGTCCTGGCTGAAGGATCACCTGGAAACCACCGCCACGGCCGCCCAGGTCGTCGAGGCCATGACCATGGCCGGGCTGGAGGTCGAGCATGTCGAGGACCCGGCCACCCGGCTGGCGCCCTTCACCGTGGCGAAGATCGTCTCGGCCGAACAGCACCCCAACGCCGACCGCCTGCGCGTCTGTCAGGTGGAGACGGTCGACGGGATGAAGGAAATCGTCTGTGGCGCGCCTAACGCCCGGGCCAGCCTGACCACCATCTATGCCCCGATCGGCGCCTACGTCCCTGGCCTCGGCGTGACCCTGGTCGAGAAGCCGGTGCGCGGCGTGGTGTCCAACGGCATGCTCTGCTCCGCCTCCGAACTGGAAGCGGCCGAGGAGAGCGACGGGATCATGGAGCTTTCCGACGAGCTGGCCGTCGGGACCCCGGCGGTGACGGCCCTGGGGCTGGAAGCGGTCATCGATTTCGAGGTCACCCCCAACCGCCCCGACTGGCTGGGCGTGGCCGGCATCGCCCGCGACATGGCGGCGGCGGGACTGGGGACGCTGAAGGACCAGGCCGTGGCGCCGGTTCCTGGGGCCTTCCCCTGCCCGATCTCCATCGAGGTCGATGGCGACGCCTGCCCGGTGTTTTCCGGCCGCCTGGTGCGAGGCGTGAAGAACGGTCCTTCCCCGCAATGGCTGCAGGACCGATTGCGGGCCATCGGCCTGCGCCCGATCAACAGCCTGGTCGATATCACCAACCTGATCTCCTACGACCGGGCCCGGCCGCTGCACGTCTATGACGCCGCCCTGCTGGTCGGTTCGACCATCGTGGCGCGGCTGGGTCACGGCCAGGCCGAGGCCGGCGGGACGGACGCGGCCTCGCCCGCGCGGCACCATGACGAGCAGTTGATCGCCCTGGACGGCAAGACCTATGACCTGGGCGCCGAGATGAGCGTCATCGCCGACGCCGGGGGCCAGCGGCCGATCGGCCTGGGCGGCGTCATGGGCGGCGAGAGCACCGGTTGTTCGGAGACGACCACCGACGTCTTCATCGAAAGCGCCTGGTTCGATCCGATCCGCACGGCCCAGACCGGCCGCGCCACCGGCATCACCAGCGACGCCCAGTACCGGTTCGCCCGCGGCGTCGATCCGGGCTTCGTGGTCTCCGGGCTGGAGCTGGCGACGAAACTGGTGCTGGAGCTGTGCGGCGGCGAGCCTTCCGAGGTGGTGGTCGCCGGTCAGGCCCCCGCTCCGCCGGCCCCGGTGATGTTCGATCCGGCCTATGTGAAGGCCCTGGCCGGCCTAGACATCGGGACCGCCCGAACCATCGACATCCTGGAAAAGCTCGGCTTCACCGTCGAGGGCGCCGCGCCCAGCCTGACCGTCACCCCGCCGACCTGGCGGCGCGATGTCGAGGGCAAGGCCGACCTTGTCGAGGAAGTGGCGCGGATCGCCGGCTATGGCGCCCTGCCCTCCACGCCCCTGCCGGAGACGCCGCGGGCGACCGGCGGCGTGCTGACCACGCGGCAGGCGCGGGGCCGCAGCGCGCGGCGGTTCCTGGCGGCGTCCGGCTATGCCGAGGCGGTGACCTGGAGCTTCACCTCGCGGGCCACGGCAAAGCTGTTCGGCGGCGGGGCTGACGCCCTGATCCTGGCCAACCCCATCTCCGCCGACCTGGACTGCATGCGGCCCTCGATCCTGCCCAACCTGATCGAGGCGGCGGCGCGCAACGCCCGGCGCGGATTCGGCGACGCGGCGCTGTTCGAGATCGGCCCGATCTTCACCGGCGATGAGCCGCAGGACCAGAAGATGGTCATTGCCGCCCTGGCAGCGCCCAAACCGCCCCGCGACTGGAGCGGCCGGCCGGCCGATCCGCTGTTCGGCCTGAAGGGCGACCTGCTGGCCCTGCTGGAAGAGCTGGGGGCGCCGGTGGCCTCGCTGCAGACGGCGCAGGGCGCGGCGTCCGGCTGGTATCATCCGGGCCGCTCGGCGCGGCTGCAGCTGGGTCCCAAGGCGGTGCTGGCGGAGTTCGGCGAACTGCATCCGGCGGCCCTGAAGGCGCTGGACGCCGCCGGCCCGATGATGGGTTTCGAGATCTTCGTCGAGGCCGTGCCGGAGCCGAAGAAGAAGGCGGTGAAGACGAAACCGGCGCTGGATCTGTCGCCCCTGATGCCGCTGAACCGGGACTTCGCCTTCCTGGTGGACGCCGGCAAGGCGGCCGGCGATCTGGTGAAAGCCGTGGCCGGCGCCGACAAGGCGCTGATCGCTGGGGCGCGGGTGTTCGACGTCTACCAGGGCGCCGGGGTGCCGGAGGGCCAGAAGTCGCTGGCCATCGAGGTGACGGTGCAGCCCCGCGAGAAGACGCTGGCCGATGCGGAGATCGAGGCCCTGTCGGCGAAGATCGTCGCGGCGGCGGCGAAGGCCGGGGCGACGTTGCGGGGGTGAAGCCGCATATCGCCGCCCTCACCCTGCTCGTCCGGGACTACGACGAAGCGCTGGCCTGGTATCGGGACAGGCTGGGCTTCGCCGTCGAGGACAGGGACCTGGGCGGCGGCAAGAGGTGGGTAACCCTGACGCCGGCGGGCGGCGGAGTTTCGCTGCTGCTGGGCAAGGCGGCCACCCCCGAACAGGCGGCCAACATCGGCCATCAGGCGGGCGGCCGGGTGTTCCTGTTCCTGCATACCGACGACTTCGCCCGCGACCATGCGGCGATGAGCGCCGCGGGCGTGAGCTTCCTGGAGGCGCCACGGCACGAGGCCTATGGAACGGTGGCGGTGTTCGAGGACCTCTACGGCAACCGTTGGGACCTTCTCCAGCCAAGAGCCCTTTAGGGTTAGATGGAATCGTCTAACCCGAAAAACGGACTCTGGATTTGACGGTTGGAGCGCGTCGGGCAGGTTAACCGCGCACACCTGACCGTGACACGCTCCCGGTCTTGATGCCGTCACACAGGGTCGGCTACTGAAGACCCATGGCCGCCCCCCGCAAGACCGCACCCGTAAAGCCCACCGGCGCTGTAAAGCGCACGGGCAATTTCCTCGAGACCTGGCTGGAGGCGGGGTTGTTCGGCTCGCGCTGGCTGATGGCGCCCTTCTATGTCGGGCTGGTAGCCGCCCTGGCCCTGCTGATGGTGGTCTTCTTCCAGGAGCTTGTGCATCAGGTCCCGATCCTGCTGGGCGGACACGCCAAGCCGGAGGACGCCATCCTGCTGGCCCTGTCGCTGATCGACCTGTCGCTGGCCGGCAACCTGGTGCTGATCGTGATCTTTTCCGGCTACGAGAACTTCGTCTCGAAGATCAACACCGGCGACCACGAGGACCGGCCGGCGTGGATGGGCTCGGTGGATTTCGCCGGGCTGAAGATGAAGCTGATCGGCTCCATCGTCGCCATCAGCGCCATCTCGCTGCTGCGCTCCTTCCTCAAGGTCGCGGAGAACGTCGGCGCCGACTTCAACTGGAGCCCGATCATGTGGCAGGTGATCATCCACCTGACCTTCGTGGTCTCCGGCGTGGTCATGGCTCTGTCGGACTGGCTGCAGTCCCGCACCGACCAGCATGAGGCGCCCGAAGAGGCCTGACGCCCGCTAGAAGGGGAAGGCGTTGCGCTTGCGGCTGTAGGACAGGTAGCCGAGGTTGGCGCCCAGTCGCAGGCCGACGCCGGCGCGGATCGGGGCCAGGACGATGCCGTCGGCGCGCTGGTAGTTCACCCCGACCCCGCCGACCAGATAGGCCGAGCCATCCACCCCCGGATAGCGGCGGAAGATCATTTCCGGGTAATAGAGATTGTAGCAGAGGGTGAAGACGCGGCTGGCGTTGCCGCCCCAGTCGAAGCCGACGCTCGGCCCCTGCCAGAAGATTTCCTGGGTCGGGCGGTCCTTCATATACATCAGGCCGCGACCGTAGCGCAGGCCGGCGACGGCGGCGCCGGATCCTTCTTCGCCAGCGATATAGGCGGTCGGGGCCCCCTGTTCCTGGAAGACCCGCTCGATGATCTGGCCGGCGCCTTCGGCGGTGACCCCGAGGAAATCGCTGGTCTGCTGCTTGATCTCGCCGACGGTGTAGGTGTCGACGCTGCGCCGTTCACCAATGCCCGGATCGGCCCCGCCGCCGGTTGTCGCGCAGGCGGTCGTGCCCAGGGTGGCGAGGCCGGATATCAACAGGCTGCGGCGGTCCATGGCTCGTCTCTCCCGATCAGTGGCGCAGGCGAGACTCCCACGCCAATGGGACGGGTTTGGGGCGTAGAGGTAAACGCCCCGTTAACCATGGAGGGACCGGCCCCGCCCAGACGGGCGGAGCCTCGCTCCGGGGCTATTCGAACAGATCGTCCAGGGCCTCGGCGGACTCAGCATCCGCCGCGCGCAGTTTCTCCAGCCAGGCCTTGGCCGCCGTCTCGTCCTCGGCCAGGGCGTAGGCCAGGACCATGCCGCGCAGGGCGTCGACCTGCTTGGGGTCGAGCTTCAGGGCCGCCATATAGGCGTCCTTGGCGTCGCTTGTCCGCTCCAGCCGCAGATAGGTGTCGCCCAGATAGGCGTTCATCTGGGCGTCCGACGGCTTCAGCCGTACGGCCTTTTCGTAATAGGGCAGGGCTTCGGAATCGCGCTTGTTGTTGAACAGATAGGTGCCCAGCGAGCTGTTGCAGGCCAGGCATTCGGGGTCGATCGAGATCGCCTTGCGGTAGGCGGCTTCCGCCTCGGTCGTGCGTTCGACCTTGGCCAGGGCGTCGCCCAGATAGGCCCAGAGGGTGGCGTTGCCGGGATCGGCCTTGGTCGCCCGGCCGTAGGCGGCGGCGGCCTCGGCATAGCGGCCGGCGTTGTAGGCGGCGACGCCCTGTTCGAGATCGCTGGTCTGGGCGACCGCGGGGGTGGCGAAGGCGGCCGTCAGCGCCAGCGGCGCGGTAAGGGCCAGGGCCAGACTCGCGGCGAGGGATTTCAGCTTGCGCATTGCGGGGGTTCCTTGCGTGTCGAAACAATGTTTCCTGAAATAAGCCACAGGCGCAATCGTCCCGCTCCCTCGCAAAGGGGGGGTTCCGACGACGGGATTCGCCGGGGAGGAGAAGCATGATCGCTGGTTTCGCCCGTCGCCTGATCAGCGGACTAACAACCCTTCCGGACCGGGCCGGCTGGGCCTGGAGCGCCCTGGTCGGGGGTTCGACGCTGCTGGCCATGGCCCTGATCGGGACGGTCTCCGGGCTTTACCAACCGGCGGCAGGCGACCTGTCCGGCCTGCCGCTGACCTTGCTGACCGTCTTCTTCGTTCCCGCGCTGGGGGAAGAGGCTGTGTTTCGCGGGCTGATGGTTCCGGACCGGGCCGACAGCCGGCGAGCCTGGCCGGCGATCCTGATTTCCACCCTGCTCTATGTCGCCTGGCATCCGCTGGAGGGGTTCACCTTCCTCCCGGGGGCGCGGGCGCTGTTCAGCCGGCCAGACTTTCTGCTGGTCACCGGCCTGCTGGGCCTGGCCTGCGCCCTCACCCGCTGGCGGACCGGATCGCTATGGCCGGCGGTGATCCTGCACTGGGTCCTGGTCGTGGTCTGGAAGACCTGGCTGGGAGGACCGGCGCTGCAGTCGCTTTCGTAAAGCCTTCCCCCCTGAGCCTCAAAAGGCCGAATCCGCCTTGCCCCCGGGCCCCCGCCCGCCTAGACACCGCGCAACATTCCTCCGCCTAAAGAGTCGCCTGAATGAAGCTGCTGTCTGGCAACTCCAACAGAACACTGGCGGCCGCCATCGCCCAGTATCTGGACATGCCGCTGACCAAGGCCCAGGTGCGGCGCTTCGCCGACAACGAGGTCTTCGTCACCATCGACGAGAATGTGCGAGGCGAGGACGTCTTCGTCATCCAGTCGACCAGCTATCCGGCCAACGACAACCTGATGGAGCTGCTGATCTGCATCGATGCGCTGAAACGCGCGTCGGGCCGCCGGATCACCGCGGTGCTACCCTATTTCGGCTATGCCCGGCAGGATCGCAAGACCGGCGGGCGGACGCCGATTTCCGCCAAGCTGGTGGCCAACCTGATCACCCGCGCCGGCGCAGACCGGGTCCTGACCATGGACCTGCACGCCGGTCAGATTCAGGGCTTCTTCGACATTCCCACCGACAACCTGCTGCCCTCGCCGTTGATCGCCAACGACATCCGCGAGCAGCATGGCCGCAAGGCCAGCGAGCTGATGATTGTCTCGCCCGACGTCGGCGGCGTGGTCCGCGCCCGGGCCCTGGCCAATCGGCTCGGCTGCGACCTGGCCATCGTCGACAAGCGGCGATCGGGTCCCGGCAAGAGCGAGGTGATGAACATCATCGGCGACGTCTCGGGCCGCAGCTGTATCCTTTTCGACGATATCGTCGATTCCGCCGGCACCCTGGTCAACGCCGCCAAGGCCCTGACCGAGCAGGGGGCGACGGAGGTTTCGGCCTATGTCACCCACGGCGTCCTGTCCGCGCCGGCGGCCGAGCGGGTCACCGGGTCGGTGCTGCGGGAACTGGTGGTCACCGACAGCATCGAGGCGCCGGACGAGGTCAAGGCCTGTGACAAGATCCGCCAGGTCTCCTGCGCTTCCCTGATCGGCGAAGCCATTCGCAGAATCGCCAACGAGGAGTCCGTTTCCAAACTCTTTGATTGATTTGAGAAAAATCTGGTAGTTCCCTTCCTGGGCGTCAAGAGGTGGTTAACAGGAGGCGGTCACATTCCCGCCTGGAGCGACGTGGTATTGACGCCTGACGAGGCTCCGGGGAAGGTTCCGACATGACCCTGAAACATCCTGCTCGGTTGGCGAGTTTTGCCGCTCTCGCCCTGACCTTTTTCCTGGCCGCCTGTTCGACGCCCGAGGCGCCGCCCCCACCGCCCCCGCCGCCGGCGGCCCCGCCCGCCGTCAATCTGGCCTCACAGCTGTTCGAGGAAGCCAGCGCCTGGCGCGGCTACATGGCGCGCGCCGAGGCCATCACGCCCGAAGCCTTCACCGACGCCAAGGCCGTCTCCCGGTCCCTGAAAACCGGCGCGGCCTTCGAACCGAACCAGCTGCTGCGCGGCGCCATCGCCTATGCGGCGGTCACCGCCCTGCAGGACCCGACTTTCGTCGGCTCCGTGCGCTCCTACGCCGGCGACGTGGCCCAGCGCCAGGCCCTGGCCAATCAGATTCTGGCCAACCCCTACCGGGTCACCAACTTTCCGGGCGCCGAGAGCGCCGCCGGCCTGATCGTTTCGGCCCTGGGCGGCGAGGCCACCAAGGTCCTGCTGACCGGCCGCGCCGTGAAACAGTCAGCCTATGACGTGCAGCGGCAGAAGTGGTCCAAGGAGTTCGTCTCCGATCGCGAAGGCCGTCTGGCTGATGTGCGCGTCCTGTCCGCCACCCCGGTGCGCGGCGACATCCAGGAGGTCAGCCGCATGCAGCTGGCCACCCAGAGCGGCGGACCGCCCCCAGGAGACAGCGTGGTCGGCCAGGCCGCACAGCAGCCCTGGTCGCCGGTGGTGGTCCGCGGCATGGCCCTGGCCGCCCTGGCGGTCCTGGGCGAGGCCGGCGACGACAGGATGCCTCAGCTGGCACCCCTGCTGACCGACCAGCCGTCGATGTTCTGCCTGAACATGTCCAAGCTGATGCTCTATCAGTGCCTGGCCGCAGCCAAGCCGCACTATGAGGACATGTTCTGCCTTGGCCAGCACGTGCTGATCGACACCGGGGAATGCACCTTGAAGAGCGCTGGCGCTCCGATGCCGATGCTGCCGCCGCCGGTGATCGTCGCCGAGGAAACCACGGCCAAGGCTCCGGTCAAGGGCAAGCCGGCGGTCAAGGGCAAGCCTAAGGCGCAATAGGATCGTCCGGGCCGTTGCACTGCCGCTGCAAAGCGTGTATCGACCCGGACCCTAAATTCACCGACCGTCGCCGCGTGAAATCTTCGCGCGGCGACTTCGTTTTGAGACCAGAAACATGGCCGATATCGTCCTCAACGTCGAAGTCCGCGATCGCACCGGCACGGGCGGCGCCCGTGAAGCCCGCCGCACCGGCATGGTGCCCGGCATCCTGTACGGCGGCGAACGCGCCCCCGTTTCGATCGCCGTCAAGGAAAACGAGTTCCGCAAGGCGCTGTATACCGGCAAGCTTCTGGGCCATCTGGTGACGCTGAAGTACGGCGACGAGAGCCAGCCGGTCATCGCCAAGGACATCCAGTTCCACCCGGTCACCGACAATCCGATGCACTTCGACCTGCTGCGCGTCGATGAAGCCGGCACGATCAAGATCGCCGTTCCGGTGCACTTCAAGAACCAGGACATCTGCCCCGGCCTGAAGAAGGGCGGCTCGCTGGAGATCGTGCGTCACGACGTCGAGCTGAACTGCCCGGCCAACGCCATTCCCGAAGAGATCGTCATCGATCTGGCCGAGAAGGAAATGGGCGACACCATCCGCATCGGCGAAATCCAGCTGCCCAAGGGCGTCACCCCGGCCATCGCCGACCGTGACTTCGTGATCGCGACCCTGAAGGTCTCGTCCGCCGCCATGTCGGAAATCGCCGAAGAAGCCGCCGCCGGCGAGGCCTGATCCAGGCCCGCCCTGACCGGAGAGCGAGATGCTGTTGCTCGCCGGTCTCGGCAATCCCGGCGATCGCTACGCGAAGACCCGCCACAATGTCGGATGGATGGCCGTCGAGGCCTTCGCCGACCGGTGGCGGTTCTCTCCCTGGCGGTCCCGATTCCAGGCCCTGGCCTGCGAGGGCGTCGTCGAGACGCCGAAAGGACCCGAGCGGGTCCTGCTGCTGAAACCCCAGACCTTCTATAACGAGAGCGGCCGCGCCATCGGCGAGGCTGCGAAGTTCTTCAAGCTGACCCCCGCCGAGGTCATCGTCTTCCATGACGAGATCGACCTCGCCCCGGGGCGTTTCCGGATGAAGACCGGCGGCGGCGCGGCAGGCAACAACGGCATCCGGTCCACCGTCGCCTCCCTGGGTCCCGACTTCCGACGCGGGCGGATCGGCGTCGGCCATCCGGGCGACAAGGACCTGGTCCAGGGCCACGTGCTGTCCGAATTCCACAAGGTCGACCGCGTCTGGCTGGACCCCATGCTGGAAGCGATGTCGGACGCCCTGCCCTTCGTCCTGAGCGGCGACGACGAGCGCTACCAGGCCGAGGTGATGCGGCTGGCGCCGGCGGTAAAGTCCGATCCCCGCAAAAGCCTGCGCGACAGCGATTGACGCCGCCGCGCCCTCGGTCAGATTGAACCCATGATCTTCGGCATCGGCCTTTCCCTGATCTTCTCCATCCTGCTCTGCGTCCACGTCGTGCGCTCGGGACGAGAGATGTACTGGCTGTTCATCATCCTGGCCTTCCAGCCGCTCGGCGGGGTGGTCTACGCCCTGGTCTATATCCTGCCCGAGATTACCGGCGGCTCGACGGCGCGCAACCTGACCAAGGCCGCCCGCCAGGCCATGGATCCGGAACGGGAGTACCGCGAGGCCCGCGAGAAGACCGACGACAGCCCCACCGTCGCCAACCGCATGCGCCTGGCCGCGGCCGCCTCGGGCCTGGGTCGCCACGAGGAGGCCGAGCGGCTGTACGCCGAGGCGGCGCAGGGCATCCACGCCGATGACACCGCCCTTCTGTTCGGCCGCGCCAAGGCGCTGGTCGAGTTGGGCCGCGAGGCCGAGGCCCTGCCGCTGCTCGACAGGCTCGGCGAGTTGGGAGAAGCCGGCCGCACGCCGCAGGCCGCCCTGCTGATGGGCCGCGCCTACCATGGCCTGGGCCGGATGAGCGAGGCTGACACAGCCTACAGCTGGGCCGCCGGTCGCTTGCCGGGCCTTGAAGGCATCGCCCGGTACGCCGCCT
The DNA here is from genome assembly GCA_044239675.1 of Caulobacter sp. Taxonomy (GTDB): domain Bacteria; phylum Pseudomonadota; class Alphaproteobacteria; order Caulobacterales; family Caulobacteraceae; genus Caulobacter. The sequence continues at coordinate 40,058 of JBIIAX010000011.1, read as the reverse complement.
TCCTGGCGCAGACGGGTCGAAGGGCCGACGCCGAGGAAGCCATGGTCGAGATCGAAAAGCGCGCCAGCCGCGCCACCGGCCAGTTCCGCAAGGAAGCCCGTCACTGGCGCGACTTCGCCGAGGACGCCGTGAAGGCCTGAGCTTGACACGAAGTTCGTGGATCACGATCTTCGTGTGATGAAGAACGTCACCATCAGCATGGATGAGGATCTCGCCGCCTGGGCCCGAGTCGAAGCGGCCAAGGCGGACATGAGCCTGTCGCGCTGGCTGGCGCAGCGCCTGCGGATGTTGCGCGATAGCGGCCCGGAAGGCCCCAATATTCAACAGATCGCGTTGGCGAACCTGTTGTCGGGTCCAATGTGGCCGCTAACGGCCGACGGCCCCCTGCCCAGTCGAGAGGAACTGTATGCCGAGCGTCTTCGTGGACACCAACGTGATCCTCTATCTGAGGGACGCATCGGCTCCCGCGAAGAACCAGGCCTGCGTGGCGTGGCTGAGCCGCCTCAGCGCTTCGAAGATGGTGACAATCAATCGTCAGGTGATCAATGAGGCCTACGCCAACCTGATCTACAAGAGCCCATTCAAGCTTCAGCCGACTGACGCCCGCCAGTTTGTCGGCTCGCTCGAGGATTTTGCAATGGCTCCGACCGGCCCCTTGGTTCTCGCGGAAGCCTGGGGGATCCAGGACCAATACGGCCTCCATTTCTGGGACGCACTGCTCATCGCCTCGGCCAACGCCGCCGCCTGTGACTACTTCCTCAGCGAGGATCTGAGCGACGGGCAGCTCTACGACCGGGTGCGGGCGATCAATCCTTTTCGCCATTCGCCCGAGGACGTGCTAGGTCGCGCCCCCTGATCTCTCCCGACCCAAAGACGAAATACTATGGCCCTGAAAGTCGCGATCGTCGGCCTGCCCAACGTGGGCAAGTCGACCCTGTTCAACGCCCTGACCCAGACGGCTCAGGCGCAGGCGGCCAACTATCCGTTCTGCACCATCGAGCCGAACGTCGGGGACGTGGCCGTGCCGGAGTATCGCCTCGAAAAACTGGCGGCCATCGCCGGGTCCAAGGAGATCATCCCCAGCCGTATCAACTTCGTCGACATCGCCGGCCTGGTGCGCGGCGCCAGCAAGGGCGAGGGCCTGGGCAACCAGTTCCTGGCCAATATCCGCGACTGCGACGCCGTGGCCTTCGTCGCCCGCTGTTTCGAGGATGACGACATCACCCACGTCGAGGGTCGGATCGATCCTCTGTCCGACCTGGACATCATCGAGACCGAACTGATGCTGGCCGATCTGGAGAGCCTGGAAAAACGCGTTCCCAACCTGGAAAAGCGCGCCCGCCAGGACAAGGACAGCGCCACCACCCTGCGGCTGGTCAACCTGGCCCTGGCCCAGCTGAACGCCGGCCGTCCCGCCCGCACCGCCAAGGTCGACAAGGACGACGAGAAGGCCTGGCATATGCTGCAGCTGCTGACCTCCCTGCCGGCCCTCTACGTCTGCAACGTCGATGAGGCCAGCGCCGACAAGGGCAACAAATATTCCGATCTGGTCGTCGAGCGCGCCGCCAAGGACGGGGCCAACGCCTGCGTCATCTCCGCCCAGATCGAGGCCGAGGTCGCCCTGCTGGAGCCGGAGGAGCGGGTGGAGTTCCTGGGCGCGCTTGGGCTGGAGGAGCCGGGCCTCAACCGCCTGATCCACGAGGCCTACAAGCTGCTGGGCCTGCAGACCTATTTCACCGTCGGCCCCAAGGAGGCCCGCGCCTGGACCATCCATGTCGGCGACACCGCGCCCCAGGCCGCCGGCGTCATCCACACCGACTTCGAGAAGGGCTTCATCCGCGCCGAGACCATCGCCTTCGACGACTTCGTCAAGCTGAACGGCGAGGCGGGCGCCAAGGAAGCCGGCAAGATGCGGTCCGAGGGTAAGGAATACATCGTCAAGGACGGCGACGTGATGCACTTCCGCTTCAACGTCTAAGCGGGCAGCATGGCGGCATGACCGATCAAGCCACCGCCGACGCCATCCGCTGGGCAGAAGCCTGCCTCGACGCCTTCATGACCGCCTTCAACGCCCGCGACATCGTCGCCTGGGAGGCGACGTTCAACTTTCCCAGCGTCCGGCTGGCCTCGGGGACGCTGGCCATCATCGAGCCCGGCTATCATCAGCCGGCGATGTTCGAGCAGGGGCCCTTGAGCGACTGGGACCATTCGGCCTGGGAGCGACGGGCGGTGATCCACGCCGGGCCGGACAAGGTGCATTTCGACACCCGGTTCACCCGCTATCGCGCCGACGGCAGCATCATCGGCGGGTTCGATTCGATCTATGTGGTCACCCTGGAAGACGGCCACTGGGGCGTGAAGGCGCGGTCCAGCTTCGCGCCCTAAGGCTCCGGGGCTTTTGATCCTGGCGGCCCGCGCCTTACATTGGCGCCATGACCGACCGTGACCGCCTCGCCCGGATGATCGACGACGCCAACCGCGTGGTGGTGTTCACCGGGGCCGGCATCTCCACCGAATCCGGCATCCCCGACTTCCGCAGCCCCGGCGGCGTCTGGTCGAAGATGAAGCCGATCTATTTCCAGGACTTCGTGGCCAGCGAGGAGCGGCGCCGCGAGGCCTGGACCCGCACCTTTAACGGCGCGGCCGGCTGGACCGGCCGGGCGCCCAACGCCGGCCATGACGCGGTGGCGCGGCTGGTGGCGGCGGGCAAGGTCTCCTCGGTGATCACCCAGAACGTCGACAACCTGCACCAGGACAGCGGCATCCCGGACGACCGGGTGATCGAACTGCACGGCAACGCCTCTTACGCCACCTGCCTGGACTGCGGCCTGCGCCACGAACTGCATCATCTCAAGCCCGGCTTCGTCGAGCGGGGCGAAATTCCCGCCTGCCGGGCCTGCGGCGGCATCGTCAAGACGGCGACCATCTCGTTCGGCCAGTCGATGCCGCTGGGGCCGATGGCGCGGGCCGAGGAGGAGACCCACGCCTGCGACCTCTTCCTGGTGCTGGGCTCGTCCCTGGTGGTCTATCCGGCGGCGGGGTTTCCGCTGCTGGCCAAGCGCAATGGCGCCCGACTGGTCATCGTCAACCGCGAGGAGACCGAGCAGGACCGCTACGCCGACCTGGTCTTGCATGACGAAATCGGACCGCTGATGGCGTCCATCGTTCCGTGAGCAACTCCCCTTGCGCCAAGGCGCAGGGCTTGTTTAAGCTTCCTCAGGGTTGCGGTCCCCGGGGGGTGTTCCATGCGTCTGGCGTCCATATTCGGCGCGGCTGCGGCCGGGCTGGTGATGCTTTGGCAGTCGCAGTCGGCGTCCGCCCAGTCCACGGTCCAGAAATCGACGACTACCTTCGTCATCCAGCCGGCAACCGCCCCAGTGGGCGAGCAGATCGCCCGGCCGGGTGAGGCGATCCTGCGCCAGCAGATCACCTCCACCCGCGCCGCCAAACTGGACGAAGAGGCTCCGACCACCCTGGGTCTGGCTCAGGTCAAGACCTTTGCTGCAGGCACGCCGATGTTCGGGGTTCAGGTCCCCGACGGCTGGATATACTGCGCCGTTTCGCAGAGCGGCGCCGGATGGCTCTTCTCCGATGCCTTCGCCTGTTACCAGGACACCAACGACGACGGAAAATTCGATGTGGTTCGCCCTTCTGGCTTTCCCTTCGACGGCGTGCCGCTGTTTGTCTTCCAGCCCGGTCCGCCCAAGCCCCTGCCCAAACCGATCGCCTACTCGACCCTGCCCTATCGCGATGGCCCCCGCGTGGATTTCGGAATCGTCTGGCGGCCGTTCGGTCCGAAGGCGGAACGCGGCGAGCCACCGCAGAGACCGCACGGGATCACCTACAATGTCGCCGCGCTGCTCGAGAAGAACAAGCAATCCAACCTTTCCACTCTCAAGAACCTCGACCTGCCAGAAGGCAAACAGCAGGTTATCCGTCAGGACGGCGCCGTGATCACCCTGCTGGGCTTCACCCCTGAGGGATATCTTCGCTACCGGGTGGACCGAACCATGCCGGCTCAGGTGCAGCCGATGCTGATGACCCTGACCACCTCCACCTACTACTACGTGGTCTCCTACTGATGGCCAGGTCGATGCGTCTCCCGATCCTGGCCCTGATCTGCCTTTCCGGTCTGTCCATGGCCTCCGCCTCCCCGGCCCAGGACAAGGCTCCGGACAAAGCCAAGCCCAGACCATCGTCCCCGATGGGTAGCGCTCCTCCTCCCCTTGTGATTTCGCCGCAGCCCGCGCCAAGGGTTGCGCAGACCTGGGAGGATCTTCCCGCGGGCGTCCGTAAGTATTTCGAGCCAAGATTGGGCAAGCAGGTCTTCCAGAGCCGGTTGATCTTCACCCCCGTTGAGGCGCCCAAGGGGCCACGTCGGCTGGAAGCGGGCCAGACGCTCCTGCTGCAAACGGTGACGCCCGCCGCCGGAGTGCGTCTCACCTCCGACCCCCGCCGGGGAACCTACGGCGCCAAAGGCTCTGTTCTCTTCAAGGCCTCGGACAGCGCGGGCGACCTATGGTGCCTACGGGGAACCACCGTCATCGGCGTTCCGGGCCCCTTCTACTGCTACCGGGACACCGACGACGACGGGATCTTTGACCAGCTTTATGAGCGCGCATTCCCGCCCAACGAATCGGCCTTCCAGATTTTCAGGCTGGGCGCGAACGAGGGTCTGGCAAAACCCGTCAGCTACGAACCCGCCCCGCCACCGGCGTTCAGGGAAATTCTCGGCCTGCGGTACAAAGGGGTGCGCGGCGGCTATATCGACCCAACGGACCACATCGCCGTCGGCGAAGTCACCTTCGAGGTGATCGCCGGAAAGGACGCCCGTTCCGCCCTGGTGGTGCGCAGCCATTCGGTGGAGATAGACGCCGATGGCCGAGGCTTCCTGCCGCTGGACAGCGGCCAGGTGATCACGATCGACAGCGTCGAGGTTGGCGGCGGGGCGCGGATCGAACTGACGGGGCCTGTCGCCTCGGGCGAAGGCGTGGCCTTGCCGGCCCTGACGAAGGACAACGCCGTGTTCATTACCCGGCGGCTGTTGGAATGGCGCAAGGCCGCGCCGCCGCCGCCCAAGCCTGTCCCAATGCCGCCTCCGATTGAGGCAAGGCCGATCGTCGTGGCGGAGGCCGACTGACGCAGCTGTGCTCGGTCAGGCTGGCGTTGTCATTGTGGCGATGGTCCTGCCCCTGTGGCACAGTGCTTTCAAACAGATGTTGGGAGCGCCGCCATGGCCGAGATGATCACCCTGAAGTCCGGCCACGACGGCTTCGAATTCACCGCGTTGCACAGTCAGGCGGAGGGCGCGCGGCGCGGCGGGGTGGTGGTCATCCAGGAGATTTTCGGTCTCGACCAGTATGTGCAGGCCGACGTCGCCCGCTGGTCGGCCCTGGGGTTCGAGGTGCTGGCGCCATCGATGTTCGATCGCCAGGAAAAGGGATTCACCGCCGAGCATGACCCGGACGGCCTGCAGGCCGGGGTCAAACATGCCACCGCCAACGGCCCGGACAACGCCATGGGCGACATCCAGGCCTGTGTCGACGCCCTGAAGGACAAGGGGCCGGTGTTCATCGTCGGCTATTGCTACGGCGGGACCATGGTCTGGCTGGCGGCGTCGCGTGTGAAGGGGCTCAGCGCCGGCTCCAGCTACTATGGCGGCCAGGTCGCCGGCATGGCCGCCCTGCCTCTCTCCTGCCCTGTGATCGTTCACCTGGGCCGCAAGGACGCCCACATCCCCGCCGATGAGGTGAAGGAAAAGGTGACCGCCGCCCATCCGGAGGTGCCGGTCTATATCTACGAAAACTCCGGCCACGGCTTCAACAACGACGGCCGGCCGGACTCCGACGCCGATGACGCCAGGCTGTCGCGCGATCGGACCCTGGCGCTGTTCCAGGCCAACGGCGCGGCCTGACCGTCGCCATGGGCCAGACCATCCCGCTGACCAGCGCCTTCGACGGCTTCACCCTGGACGCCTATCACGCCGTCCCCACCGACGCTCGGCGGGGCGGGCTGGTGCTGATCCAGGAGATCTTCGGGGTCACCGCCCATATCCGCGACCTGGCCGACGGTTTCGCCGAGGATGGCTATGAGGTCATCGCCCCCAGCTTCTACGACCGGCTGGAGCGTGGTTTTCAGGCCGACTACGGCCAGGAGGCGGTGGCCAGGGGGGTGCAGTATTCCACCGCAACGCCCTGGGACCAGGTGCAGGGCGATCTGCAGGCGGCCATTGACGCGCTGTCGGCCAAGGGAAAGGTCTATGTCGCCGGCTACTGCTGGGGCGGGGCGGCGACCTGGCTGGCGGCCTGTCGCTGCGATGGGGTGGCGGCCGCCTCGGCCTTCTACGGCCGGCGGATCAGCGAGCTGAAGGACGAGACGCCGCACTGTCCGACCATTCTGCATTTCGGCAAGTCGGACGCTTCCATCCCGCCCGAGCGGATCGAGGAGATCCGGGCGCTCCACCCGGACCTGCCGATCTATCTCTATGACGCCGGCCACGGCTTCTTCTCGGACCGGCGGACCGACTACCACCCGGACTCGGCGAAGCTTGCGCGGCTGCGGACCCTGCAGCTGTTCCACCGGGCCAGCGGCGTGCGATCGGAAGAATAGGCGGCTGGACTCAACGACGTTTCGGCGGAGCCTTGGGCCGCCTCGCCGGCCGGGGCGCCGGTTTCGCGGGCTTCGCCGCACGGGACACCAGCCATAGGCGCAACCAGATCCCCAGCGGGATCAGCCAGTAGGCCATGCCGGGCAGCCAGGGGACATGGCGGATCGGCCCTGCCGCGGCCAGCAGGGCGGACGCCGCGCCGCCCGCTCCGCTGATCGCCCAGATGGCTGCATCGTTGGCCGCCTCCTCCCGCCCGGCGGCGTCGGCGCCCAGGCGGTCGCCGCTGCGGGCGAGGTGGGTGAACAGAAGAACAAACAGCCCGGCCAGGGCCGCGAAGCCCAATCCATAGATGACGAACAGGCTTCGCAGATCCGCCAGGGTGCGGATCAGCTCGGAGCCCGGCAGCAGGCCGCGCGTCGCCCAGTTGAGGCCCGAGCTGACCAGCATCCGTAGCGGATAGACGTAGACAAGCACGGCAAAGACGATGGCCAGGCTGAGCAGGGTGGACAGCCGATCCCGTCGCGGGGCCAACCGGCCATAGTCGCGATGTCCCATCCAGAACAGCGCTACCAGGGCGAAGCTGGCCGCCGAGGCCGGAATCTGCAGAAGCGCCCTGGTCAGGCCATCCATGGAGGTCAGCGGCTCGGCGCCGGCGATCAACAGCAGGGTGACGGCGAAGGCGAAGGCGGCGTCGACAAAGGCGTCCAGCCGCTTGGATTCGGTATTTCCGGCTGGGGGCGTCCGGGTGGTCACCGACCGGCCCCGAGAGCCCGGCCCGCCACAGCATCCAGCCGGCCGAGCACCGCGGGATCCCGCGCCTCGGGGGCTGTGATCAGGGCGGTGTCCAGGCAGGTGTCGATCGGCGAGGCGGGCCGCTCGGCTGGCAGACCGCGCGCCAAGGCCTCCACCAGCGCCCGGCCGGTTCGGGCGTTGGCCGCCATGACGGCCAGAATCTGCTCGACCTCCACCCCGGCCTCATCCTCCCGCCAGCTGTCATAGTCGGTGACCATGGCGACGCAGGCGTAGGGAAGCTCCGCCTCGCGAGCGAGCTTTGCCTCGGGCATGCCGGTCATGCCGATCACCTGGCAGCCCCAGGACCGGTAGAGGCGGCTTTCGGCGCGAGTGGAGAATTGCGGGCCTTCCATGGCCAGATAGGTCGCCCCCTCGACCACCCTCGCGCCGGCTGACCGCGCGGCGGCGGCGGCGAGCCCGGACAGCCGGGGGCAGACCGGATCGGCCATGGAGACATGGGCCACCATGCCGTCGCCGAAGAAGCTCTTTTCCCGGGCGAAGGTCCGGTCGACGTACTGGTCGACGACGACAAAGGTCCCGGGCGGCAAATCCTCCGCCAGGGAGCCTACCGCCGACAGCGCCAGGATATCGGTGCATCCGGCGCGCTTGAGAGCATCGATATTGGCGCGGGCGTTGACGCCGGTGGGTGAGATGCGGTGGCCGGGGCCATGACGCGGCAGGAAGACCAGCTGCGTATCGCCGATGCGGCCCTTTGTCAGCGGGCCGGATGGCGCGCCGAAGGGGCTGTCGATGGCCAGGGTGACCCGGTCTTCGAGCCCGGCGATGTCATAGAGGCCGGACCCGCCGATCACTCCGAGCGTCCAACCCGCCATGCAGCCTCCCCGTCCCGTTGATGTCGACTATGGGTCGAGGCGGGGCGACCTGTCCAGCGCCCGGGTCCCCGCGCCAGGCTGTCCCCTGCCGAGCGGGGCTAGCCCGTGATCGCCGCGGCGTCGAGTTCGCCGGTGCGGATCCGCAGCGCCTTTTCCAGGTCGAGGACAAAGACCTTGCCGTCGCCGATCTTGCTGGAGTTTGCGCTCTTGACGATGGCGTCGACGACGGTGTCGACCACGTCGTCGGTGACGGCGATTTCCAGCTTCACCTTGGGCAGCAGTTTCACCTCGTATTCGGCGCCGCGATAGACCTCGGTCTTGCCCTTCTGACGGCCGTAGCCACGCACTTCGGTCACGGTCAGACCGGAGGCGCCGGCTTCGGTGACGGCGTCGAGAACGGCGTCCAAACGACTGGGCTTGATGATGGCGATGATCATCTTCATGGCGCGCACTTTCCTAACGTGGTGGCGGATCGAATCTAGGCGCACGATACCCCGGCGTCAAAGGGCTTGAGCCCACCGACGACGCGGCTGGCGCCGGCGCGAGAATTCCAGGCGCGTGGCCGCGGACACGAACGCGGGAGCCCCGAGGCTTGACGGCGAAGGTCTGTTTGATCGCCTCCATCAGGATGACCCCGGCGAATCCTGGCCAGATCCGAGCGCCAATCTGTTCGAAGCCGTCAGCCCAGCCCGCCGCCCAGGCGAAGGGCGGCGCATAGAGGGCGCGGGTATAGCCGGTCGGCTCCAGGCCGGCCTCGCGCAACAGGGCCTCCAGCTGGCCCCGGGTGAAGGGGCGGCCATGTCCAAAGGGTGTGCCCTCGGCGTTTGACCACAGACCATTGCGGGCGGCGGCGGCGACGATCACCCGGCCGGACGGCGCCAGCACCCGGCAGACCTCGCTGAGCAGGGCCGGGGCGCTCTCGGTCTCTTCCAGGGCGTGGACACAAAGGATGCGGTCGAACAGGGCGTTGGCCAGCGGCAGGGCGAACTCGTCGGCCAGCATCGTCAGGTTGCCCCGTCCGCCCGGCCAGACCTCCACACCCTGCTGCGCCGGCATGGCGGCGACCACGCGGCGGGCGCGGGGGCGCATCGGATCCAGAAAGGGCGTCGCATAGCCGAGGCCCAGCACATCCAGCCCCGAACAGTCGCCCCAGGCCTCGACCACCTTGCGGCCCAGCATCTCCCGCGCCGCGGCCCCTCGGGGCGAAGCGTAGAAGGCGCGAAGTTCCAGCACGTCGCGGCGCATTGCGTCTCCCGTATCGCGGCATTCCCAATGTAAGGTGTCGGCGCGGTCGGCGTCACCCGTCGGCTGCCCTTTTGAGTCCCCGTTTGAGGCAAAGTTGCGATGGCCCTGATTGTTCGCCAGTTTCCCTGTCTGTCCGACAACTATGGTTTCCTGGTTCGCGACGAGGCCAGCGGGCTGGTCGCCTGTGTCGACACCCCCGACGCCGCCGCGATCATGCGTGAGCTGGAGGCCGCCGGCTGGAGTCTCTCCCTGATCCTCAATACCCACTGGCACCCAGATCACGCCGGCGGCAACGAGGCGCTGAAGGCCCTGACCGGCGCGACCGTCGTCGGGCCCGCCGAGGTCGAGCGAATCGCCGCCCCGGACCGGGTGGTCGGCGGCGGCGACGTGGTCATGCTGGGCGAGACCAGGTTCGAGGTGATCGACACCGGCGGTCACACCCTTGGGCACATCACCTATCTCGACGCCGCCGACGAGATCGCCTTCGTCGGCGACACCCTGTTCGCCCTGGGCTGCGGCCGATTGTTCGAGGGCACGCCGGCGCAGATGTGGGCCAGCCTGCAGCGGATCGCCGCCCTGCCCGACGCCACAGCCGTCTACTGCGCCCACGAATACACCGCCGCCAACGCCCGCTTCGCCCTGTCGGTGGACAGCGATCCGGCGTTGCAGGACCGGGCTGAGCAGATCTTCGCGGCTCGCGAGCGCGGCGAGGCCACGGTGCCGACCAGCATCGCCCTGGAAAAGGCCACCAACCCCTTCCTGCGCGCGCCCCTGCTGCGGCCAGAGATCGCCGATCCGGCGGAGGCCTTTGGCGCCGTGCGGGCGGCCAAGGACAGTTTCCGCGGATGATCAGCGCGCCGGAGATCATCTCCCTGCTGGATCTCAGCCCCCATCCGGAAGGCGGCTGGTACAAGGAAACCTTCCGGGACGAGGAGGGACCGGACGGGCGTCCGCGCTCGACAGCCATCTTCTTCCTGCTGGAAGCGGAGCAGGAGAGCGCCTGGCACCGGGTTGATGCAGTGGAGTGCTGGCATTTCTACGACGGCGCGCCCCTGGAACTGCGCCTGGCGGGCGAGGGGCAACCGGCGATCACCCTGGTGCTGGGGCAGGACCTGGAGGCTGGCCAGCGGCCACAGCTCTTCGTGCCGGTCGGCTGCTGGCAGAGCACCCGACCGCTGACGACGGAAGCGGCGCCCGGCTGGAGCCTGGTCGGCTGCACCGTCGCGCCGGGCTTTACGTTCGAGGGGTTCGAGATGGCCCCGAACGGCTGGACTCCCGGAACAAACTGAGAGTGGGCGCGAGCTGATCATGGGCGATCCGGCGAGACCTATGGAATGGGGCTCCGACATGGCCTCCCGACGGGCGGTGCAACGGCTGATCTATCGCTGTGTCTCGGAGTATCTCTTGAGCCAGGCCGGGGTTCTGGCGGCCCGGCACGATGGCGACTTCGTACGGGCGGTGATCTATCTGGCTCTGGTGCAGGCCAGCGCCGGCCGGAGCGACGATGACGGGGCGATCTCCGTCCGCGGCCTGTCGCGTTCCCTGGCCCTGGCCTTCGAGACCACCCGTCGCAAGGTCATCGAACTGGAGGCGGCGGGCCTCTGCCGGCGACTGGCCGATCAGCGTTTGCTGGCCCTGGCGCCCGCGGACGATGACCTGCGGGCCGAGATTGACCGAATCGCTGCGGGATTTCAGGCGCTGATGGCGCGGATGACCCGGCTGGGCATTGGACCTGGACAGTTCCTGGGGCCCCTGCCTACCCCGGCCGCGGATCAGGCCCAGGCCCGGGTCGCGACCCATCGCCTGGTCCAGGGCTTCATCCTGCGGGCCCTGGAGGCGGGCGTCGAGCCGCAGGGCTCGATCGTCAATACGGTGCTCTACGCCGCCCTGGTCAGCGCCAACGCCAGCCGCATCACCAATGACCCCGTCCTGGCCATCCGCTATGCGGGAGCCGATACGCCGCCGCCCGACAGCATCCGAAGCCCGGCGAAACCGGCCGAGCTGGCCGAACGCCTAGGCCTGCCCTATGAGCTGGTCCGCCGCCGCCTGCTGACCTTCGGCGAACTGGGCTGGGCCAGACGGGTCGAGGCCGGCTATCTGGCCAATATCGAGCGGATGGATGACCCGGCGCTGATGGCCTCGACCCTGGCCATCGGCCAGCGGTTCGCACAACTGGTGCAGGGCGTGGCCCAGACCGGCCTGGACCTTTCGGTCGGGGAAACGGACTGACGCGGCGGAGACCTCGCCGGGACTGGTCGATCTGAACCCGGACAAAGGCTGGATGAGTCGCTGGCCAACGGGGGCCTCTGGGGAAGTCGCCCTGGCCAGACGCGGCGGTCATCGACCGCGCATCTGACCAGGGGCCGCCCTCCCCCCGAAGGACTGGGCGGACCCTAGGGGCCTCAACATGGGCCCGCCAAGGGCCGGCTGACCCAAAACGAGGAAACCCGTGCGATGCGTTCCGGGACTGTTGCCCTAGTGCGACGCTGCGTAGGTGATGCGATCAGACGACGGACGGCCGCCCAGGCCCAGACGCGGGGCGACAACCACGATCAGGGTCCCGTCGCGCAGGACCACCCCGGCGCGGGGGCCCTCGGTGATGAAGACCTTCCTGACCCGATCGAGCTGTTCTCGGCCGGCCTTGCTGCCGCTCATCCGCACCAGGCCGTCGGCGGTGACCACGGCGGCGTCGGCGATCAGGGCGGAAGACGCCGGTGTCGCCTCGGCGTCGAAGGCGATCTGGCGACGGGCGGCGCGGCTGGTCAGGCTGCTGGCGGCCAGCAGCCGCTGGTAGAGGGCTTTTGGCCCCACGGGTGTCAGGCGGATGGGTCGTGATTCGCCGGTCAGGGCGGCGGCGGCGCCCTCCCGCCGCTGGCTGGTGAAGACGATCAGCCCGCCGACCTTGGTGTCGCGCAGGACCACCCGGCCGGCGTCGTTCTTGTAGAGGGTGTCGCCCCGGGCGCCGGTCTGCGGCTCCAGCACCCAGATCTCGTTGCTGCCGTCGAACCGCAGCATTGGCTTGGCGGTCGAACGATCGAGGGTGAAGGCCTCGCCGTTTTCGGAGACGTAGCGGGCGACGGGCGGCGGCGGCGGGCGGTCGGCGCGTTGCTGCGGAAACAGCATGTCGCCCAGCGACTTGAGCGGCGAAGGGGATTTGTCCTGTGCGGAGGCGGCGGGCGCGATCAGCCCGGCGATCATCGCCGCCATCGCCAAGGCAGCGATCGGATCTCTCTTACCCTTGAGCACCATACCCGTCTGACTGGACCCCGACTGGGGCGAATCTTGGACTGGGGTGAGGCCGCAATCAAGGCGCGCAAGGGATCAGCCGGCCGGTGTGGCCGGCTGAACACAGGCTTTAGGCCGCCAGATACTGGCCGCCGTTGAGCGTGAAGGTCGCGCCGGTGACGAAACCGGCCCGCTCGCCCGACAGATAGGCCACCATGTCGGCGATCTCCTCGCCCTTGCCGAGGCGGCCGACCGGGATGCCGGCGATGATGCCATCCAGCACGTTCTGCGGCACGGCCGAGACCATTTCGGTGTCGATGTAGCCAGGGCAGATGACGTTGACGGTGATGCCCTTCTTGGCGTTCTCGAGAGCGAGCGCCTTGGTGAAGCCGATCAGGCCGGCCTTGGCGGCGCTGTAGTTGGTCTGGCCGACCTGGCCCTTCTGGCCGTTGATCGAGGAGATATTGACGACCCGGCCCCAGCCGCGCTCGCGCATGCCGTCGATCACCTGACGGGTCATGTTGAAGGCCGAGTCCATGTTGACCCGAATGACTTCCGACCACTGCTCGTAGCTCATCTTGTGGAAGAAGCCGTCGCGGGTGATGCCGGCGTTGTTGACCAGGACGTCGATGGGGCCCAGTTCGGCGGCCACGGCGGCGGCGGCCTTCTGGCAGTCCTCGAAATTGCCGACGTTGCCCTTCACCACCATGACGCCCAGCTCCTTGGCGCAGGCGGCGGCGGCCTCCTCGTTGCCGCTATAGCCGGCGGCGACACTCATGCCGTCGGCCTTCAGCCGCTCGACGATGGCCCGGCCGATACCGCGCGTGCCGCCTGTGACGAATGCAACTCTGCCCATGATCTTCCCTTGCGTTTCCTGGTTGGTGGATGCTCACCCTGGGTGAGCTTGTACTCTCAATCGGTTCGCCCCGCGAAGGCGGCCCTCGACCGTCTGAACGCCGACCCTGCAGGACTATCCGTGGCGACCGAAAATGAATTCGTGTCCTGGCCTTCGGCCGGACCCGGAGACCGGACCTAGACGGCCTCGAGGCACATGGCCACGCCCATGCCGCCGCCCACGCAGAGGGTTGCGGCGCCCTTCCTGGCGCCGGACCGCTGCATTTCGTGAAGCAGGGTGGTGAGGATGCGCGCGCCGCTGGCCCCGATCGGGTGGCCGATGGCGATGGCGCCGCCGTTGACGTTGGTCTTGGCCGGATCGAGGCCCAGTTCCCGCACGACGCTCAGCGACTGGGCGGCGAAGGCTTCGTTGCTCTCGATCAGGTCGAGGTCGGAGACCTTCCAGCCGGCTTTTTCCAGGGCCTTCTTCATGGCCGGGATCGGGCCGGTGCCCATGATGCTGGGATCGACGCCGGCGTGGGCCCAGCTGGCAATGCGCGCCAGGGGTTTCAGGCCGCGCTTCTTGGCTTCATCGGCGGTCATCAGCACAAGGGCGGCGGCTCCATCGTTGAGGCCCGAGGCGTTGGCGGCGGTGACCGAGCCTTCCTTGTTGAAGGCGGGCTTCAGGCCGGAGACGCTGTCCAGGGTCGCGCCATGGCGGATGTATTCGTCCTTGTCGACGATGGTGTCGCCCTTACGGCCCTTGATGGTGACCGGCGCGATCTCGGCGTCGAACTTGCCGGCCTTCTGGGCCGCCTCGGCGCGGTTCTGGCTCTCGACGGCGAAGGCGTCCTGGTCGCCGCGGGTGATCTGGTAGCGGGCGGCGACGTTCTCGGCCGTCTGGCCCATGTGGTAGCCATGGAAGGCGTCGATCAGGCCGTCCTTGATCATGGTGTCGACCATGCCCAGGTCGCCCATCTTGGTCCCCATACGCAGCTGGGCGGCGTGGGGGCTCTGGCTCATGCTTTCCTGACCGCCGGCGACGACGATGCTGGCGTCCCCCGCCGCGATCTGCTGGGCCGCCAGGGCCACCGCGCGCAGGCCGGAGCCGCACAGTTGATTGACGCTCCAGGCGGGGCTTTCCACCGGGATGCCGGCGTTGACGGCGGCCTGGCGGGCGGGGCCCTGGCCGGCGCCGGCCTGCAGCACCTGGCCCATGATCACTTCATCGACGTCGGCGGCGGAGATGCCGGCCCTTGCGATGGCGGCCTGGATGGCGATCTTGCCCAGATCGTGGGCGGGCAGGCTGGAGAGTGAGCCATTGAAGGAGCCGACCGGCGTGCGGGCGGCGGAAACGATAACGATGTCGCTCATGGCGAGGCTCCCGGGATATTGCGGATTGAGGACGGCTTGCGCTGCCGACCCTTTATTTGTGCGGGCGCACAATGCCCCAACGGCGCCTGAACGTCACCCGGTCACGGTGATTTGGTTGGCTTTTCCGCAATTGCGAGCAAGGCTGGCGCGCCGCCTTCGCTTTAGCGATACTGCGGCGCAAGATATGCGGCCTGGCCGCCAAAATATGGGGATGAAATGTCCGACAAGTCCGCAGCTGGGGGTGAGGCCGGCGACCGTGTGGTGATCAAGAAGTACGCCAACCGTCGCCTCTACAACACCGCCTCCAGTTCCTACGTCACGCTCGACCATCTGGCCGACATGGTCCGGGAGAACGTCGATTTCGTGGTCTTCGACGCCAAGAGCGGCGAGGACATCACCCGTTCTGTCCTGACCCAGATCATCTTCGACGAGGAAAACCGGGGCGACGGTAAGAACCTGCTGCCCATCCAGTTCCTGCGTCAGCTGATCGGTTTCTATGGCGACCAGATGCAGGCCTTCCTGCCCAGCTATCTGGAAATGAGCCTGGAGACCTTTTCCAAGCAGCAGGAGCGGATGCGCACCCAGTTCGGGGCGATGAGCCCGGCCACCGGCGTCGCCGCCTTCGACGAACAGGTGAAACAGAACATGGCCCTGTTCGAGCGGGCGATGAAGATGTTCTCGCCTTTCGCCTACGGGCGCGGCGACGAGGCCGCGGCCGCGGCGCAACCGCCGCCCCAGCCGTCCGACCGCCCCTCCGAGGATTCCCTGACCGAACTCAAGCGACAGGTCGAGGCGATGCGGGCGCAGATCGACCGGCTGGCCTCAAAGGACTGACCGTCGCTGGTCAGGCAAGACGGCGTTAACCCCGCCTGGCGCCGCTTCCTTAACGGCGTCGGGACCATTCTGGGATCATGACCGAGCGTCTCGATCCCATCCGGCCCTATGGCGACCGGCGGCAGTATCGCCGCCGGGACGAGGACCAGCGGGCCCGCGCGGATGACGCCGGGGGCCTGCCGGTCCCGGTCTCGCCGGTCGAGACCCACGACCATATCTCCCCGCCCCCGCTGGACGGCCAATCCGCCTTTTCGGCCCAGCTTCTGGGTCAGCCGGGGGTCAAACGCGGCCTGCGCGGCGGTCCATCGGTGATCGAGGCGGCAAGATCGGCCTATCTCGAGACGGAATATTCCGGCGAGTCAGACCGGCGGCCTCGCAAGGGCTTGATCAAGAAGGCGGAGATTTAGATTTGTTTCCTTCTCACGCTTGTCGGGAGAAGGATCGCCCCAGCAACGCCGCCTCGAGCGCCGCCACCCGTCGTTCCAGCTCCGCGATTCTCGCCATCGGGTCCGCACCCGGAACCGGCGTTGAAATCCCCGCCCGGTGGGCGGCCTCTGCCGCCGTCACACCAAGGATCTCCGCGAAGGCCGCCACCTCGGCCACCGACAGCTCGCGCTGGTCCTTGAACACCAGGGCGAGGTCGGCATCGCTCATTCCCGATACGGCGGCCAGCACGGCGCGGCTCAGACCCCGGCCCGCAAGCCGCGCGTCATACCATTCCGCGTCGAAGAAGAGGGCCATCCGCGCGTCCTGAAAGTCTGTCCCAAACGGACACGAAACCGACTGGCGCCGTCCTTGCTTAATTGGCGGTAAACCCTGTTCGGAAACCCGCCATGACCACCTTCCTCATCCGCACCATGGATATCGCCGTCGTCGCCATCATCTTCACCGTCCTGACCTAGGGCGGCAAGGAAATCAGGCGGTTAGACGCCGTCGCTATGGCCGAAATCGACATCGCGGCGGGCCGCGACGATGGTCACGATGAACCCGGCAAGAACGTCCAGCAGGACCATCAGGGTCATCAGGAAGAAGGTTGACGTGGCAAACGCCGGCGCCAGCAGGAATTCCACCAGGCAGATAATGAACAGCAGCATCGACAGCGAGTGGTTGATGATGGCGATGCGACGGCTGGTGGTCGATTTCAGCAGTTCGATGAACAGCACCACCAGGGCGCCGGCCAGCAGCAGGTCCGACAGGCTGACCGGCCAGGGCGAGCCGGAGGTCATGTTGATGTTGAACAGGGCGGCGGTCAGCTGACCCGAAGGGTCCACGGCGCCGAAACCGCCCGGCAGGGTCAGGACCACCAGATTGTAGACGACCACCGGAATGGCCAGCAGCGGAAACGCGGCGAACATGTCCGAAACCCCCTATCGCATCCCGGCAGCCCCGGTAGCGACAAGGGTTAACGCGTTTTCGAGCATCGGTGAAGCGGCCTCGCGCGATGGGGCCTACTGGACCAATGCGGACAGGCCCCGGCGCACCCGCGCGCCGCTCTGGTCGGTTGTCTCCCCGATCGCCCAGCCGTCCGGGCAGGGGCCCAGGTGGCGGTAGCGGCGGGTCTGGCGATAGCCGCCGGTGTCGTCGGACAACGGGCTGGTGGCCAGGGCGGCGGTGTAGTCCCGTTGCAGGTCGCCGGTCAGGGTGGCGGTCGAGACCCAGGCCTCGCCATTGAGGCTGCAGCGCTGGACATGGCTGGTCGGGGTGTCGATGGGAGCGCCGGTCGGCTTGCAGGGCTGGTCGCCGGCCATGGGGCCCGGCCGGGCGAGGCCCTGGCGCATCCGGGTGTCGGTGCAGATCTGGATCGGGTGGATCCCCGCCGGCGCCGGAACCACCTCGATCGACCACAGCTGCGGCGGATCGACGGCGTCCTGCCGCGCCTTGTACCGCACCTTGGCCCGCTCGGAGCCGCCGCAGGCGGCAAGGGCGATCAGGACCGGGAGGAGGATGGCGAAACGGAGGATGCGGGTCATGGCGACGACTTCCGAACTACAGATGTAGGCCGATTAACGTACGAATGTAATGTGACGTCAAGGGCGCTTCCGTGGAGCGGGCGCACCGAACCAAATTCCGCCCATTTGGGGGCGGGGGACCGCGGCGAATACGCCGTGGTGGTGGGGGCAGAGCCGGCCCGGAATTGTCATGGCGCCGATGCCGTCGATGGCGACGCCGCCCGTGCTCGGCGCCAAACCCCGATGGCCGGCGCCGCCCCTTCAGTCTGCGGCTGCGCCGCAGCCAGCTACCCCAGGGGGGCAGCGATTCAGGAAATGCCGCCGCTAACCCTAAACCTCATCCACGCCCTGCGGATTGCGCGCCCGGGTGTTCAGCCACATGACCCCGAGCAGATCCGTAAAGCTGGCCTTCAGCCGGCCCCAGTTGGTGTATTTCGACGCGCCGGTCTCGCGGTGGCGGTGGTTCACCGGTTCGAAGGCGATCTGGTAGCCTTCGCGCAGCATCAGGGCCGGCAGGTAGCGGTGTATGTGGTCGAAATAGGGGAGCCGCAGGAAGGCCTCGCGGCGGAAGGCCTTGAGGCCGCAGCCGGTGTCGTTGGCCTCGTCGTTGAGCAGCTTGCGGCGGATGCGGTTGGCCCAACGGCTGGCCCAGCGCTTGGCCTCCGAGTCCTGGCGCTTGACCCGCTCGCCGCCGACCATGGCCAGCGTCTCCGGCGCCGCCTGCAGCCGTTCGGCCAGGCGCGGGGCGTCGGCGGGATCATTCTGGCCGTCGCCGTCCAGGGTGACGATGATGCTCCCCCGGGCGCCGATCACGCCGGAACGCACGGCGCGGCTCTGGCCGCTGTTCTTCCGGTGGCTGAGCACCCGCAGCTGCGGGATCTCGGCCTTCAGCGCCTGAAGCCTGGCCAGTGTGTCGTCGCGGCTTGCGTCGTTGATGAAAATCATCTCGTAGCTGCGGCCCGTAAAGGCGGCCGCGATCTCCCGCGCCAGGATGGGGGCGGCCTCCCCTTCGTCAAAGACGGGAACGACCACGGAGATGTCGGGGACGTCCTTCGGGGACGCGGTGGTCGGGGCCGGAATGCTCATGCCTTCTCCATAGCCGAAATCCGGATTCAGGGAAGGATGCCGGCATGACCGGTGGCGCCGCCGTGGAACATGCTATCAAGCAGGCATGACGCTCGAATCCCGTCTGGACGCCCTGGCCAAGGGGTGGCGCGGTCCGCTGATCGCCGCCCTGATCGCAATGTTCGCCGGCCTGCCGGGCCTCCTGGCCGTGCCGTCGCTGGATCGTGACGAGTCGCGCTTCGCCCAGGCCACCGCCCAGATGCTGGAAAGCCGCGACTTCGTCGCCATCAATTTCCAGGACCAGCCGCGCGACAAGAAGCCGGTCGGCATCCACTGGCTGCAGGCGATCAGCGTCTCGCTGTTCAGCCATGTGGAGGACCGGGAGATCTGGGCCTACCGCATCCCCTCCCTGCTGGGGGCCATGCTGGCCGCCGCCGCCTGCGCCTGGGGCGCGCGCGCCTATTTCGGCGACCGGGCGGGCCTGCTGGCCGGGGCGATGATGGCCAGCAGCTTCCTGCTGTCGACCGAAGCCTTCATCGCCAAGACCGACTCCGTCCTGGCCGGCTGCACCACCCTGGCCATGGCGGCCCTGGCGCGGCTGTATGGCGCCTCGCGCGGCCTCAATGAGGCGGGTTGGCGAACCACCCTGCTGCTCTGGCTGGGGATCGCGGTCGGCATCCTGATCAAGGGGCCGGTGATCATGATGGTGGTCGGCCTGTCGCTGCTGGCCCTGTGGATCAGCGACCGCGACGCCAAATGGATGAAGCAGATCGGCTGGGGCTGGGGCCTGGTGCTGGTGCTGGCCATCTGCGGGCCCTGGGGCCTGGCGATCAGCGTCGTCACCGACGGCGGCTTCTGGGGCTCGGCGATTTCCGGGGATCTGGCGCCGAAGATCGCCGGCGGGCATGAGCGGCACGGCGGGCCGTTCGGCTACCACACCCTGATCTCGCCTCTTCTGGTGTTTCCCTACGGCCTGCTGCTACCGGCGGCCCTGGTGCTGGGATGGAAGAACCGGGCCGATCCCGGGGTGCGGTTCGCCCTCTGCTGGCTGATCCCCACCTGGCTGATGTTCGAGCTGCTGCCGACCAAGCTGGTCCACTACAGTCTGCCGGCCCATGGGGCGCTGTTCTGGCTGATGGCGGCGGCGCTGGCCCGGCCGATCGGCAAATGGAGCCGGTGGCTCGGCGTCGGGCTGGTCGCCTTGGGCGGCCTGGTCTTCGCCGGGATCACCATCGCCGCCATGGCCCAGTTCGGCGACGCGCCGGACCTGATCTGGAGCATCATCACCGCCGGGCTGTTCGTGGTCGCCGCGCTGGCGGCCATCGTCCTCATCTTCCGCAAGACCGAGACGGCGACCGTCACCGCCGTGCTGGCGGCCGGCGGGGTCGCCCTGCTGGCCCACGCCGCCTTCTTCGGCCAGTTCGCGCCGCGGCTGGAACCGCTGTGGCCGGCCAAGCGTGTGGCCATGGCCCTGGAACGCACCGGCCTGGCGCCCCAGGCAGGCCGCACGCCGGGCCCGGTCGAGGTGGACGGCTATTCCGAGGCCAGCCTGGTCTTCGCGCTCGGCACCCGCACGGGCCTGGGCGGCCCGGACGACGCCGCCAGGGCTTTGGCCGAAGGACGGCCGG
This sequence comes from Caulobacter sp., assembly GCA_044239675.1. Classification (GTDB taxonomy): domain Bacteria; phylum Pseudomonadota; class Alphaproteobacteria; order Caulobacterales; family Caulobacteraceae; genus Caulobacter. Next base: position 19,672 of record JBIIAX010000011.1, on the reverse strand, counting down.
CCATTGTCGAGAAACGCGACGAGAAGGCCTTCCTGGCTGAGATGAAGGCCGATGGCGTCAGGCCGGACCCGGTGACCGTCATCAAGGGGTTCAACTATTCCAACGGCGACGATATGGAGCTGACCTTCTATCGGGGCGTGCCCAGGCCGACGGATCTGGCCAGCCAACCGGCCGCCGCCACGCCCGGCTCGCGCGGAGAACCCGCCCCGAAGACCGAAGAGAGGGAGCCGGACCAATGAGCCGCCTGATCCACATCGTCGAAGTCGGCGCCCGCGACGGGCTGCAGAATGAAAAGGCCATCCTCGACGTCGCCGACAAGGTCGAGCTGATCACACGGCTGGAAGCCTGCGGCGCCCGGCGCCAGGAAGTGGTCAGTTTCGTCAATCCCAAGCGCGTGCCGCAGATGGCCGGCGCCGAAGAGATCATGGCCGAGCTGCCGGCCGACCCGCGCCGTAGCCGCATCGGCCTGGTGCTCAACGAGCGCGGCTGGGACCGCTGCGTCGCGGCCGCCTGCGACGAGGCCAATGTGGTGGTCTGCGCCAGCGACTCCTTCGGCATCCGCAACCAGGGCGCCTCGGTCGCCGAACAGGTGGCCACCCTGGCGGCCATCGTCGCCAAGAAGGGGGCGTCAGGCGGCCCGCCGATCAGCCTGACCATCTCGGTGGCCTTCGGCTGTCCGTTCGAGGGCGAGGTTCCGCTGGAGACCGTGGTCGCCATCGCCCGGTCCGGAGCGGAGCTGGGCGTCGACGAGATCGTCCTGGCCGACACCATTGGCGTCGCCGATCCCTGGGCCGTCCGCGCCCAGGTCGAGGCGGTGCGGATGGTCAGCGGCGACATCCCGCTGCGGCTGCATTTCCACGACACCCGCAACACCGGCCTGGCCAACGCCTATGCCGGGGTGGAGGCCGGGGTCAGCATCCTCGACGCCTCGGTCGGCGGCCTGGGCGGCTGTCCCTTCGCGCCGAACGCCACCGGCAACATCGGGACCGAGGACCTCGTCTATATGCTGGAGCGCGGCGGCTTCGAGACCACCTACGACATGGCCAGGCTGATCGAGACCGCCGGCTGGATCGGCGAGAAGATCGGCAAGAAGCCGGCGTCGTCGCTATGGCGCGCCGGCGGGTTTCCGAAGACGGCATAGAACGCTTTCCCCTTGAAGGCGCAGGGCGAAGCCTTGCGACAATGCGCCGCCGCGTGCTTCCGGCCTGGCCGAGTCAAAACGCCGCGCGACAGATGAGACTCGCCATGCGACAGCGCCCGGCGAAGTTCGCTAAACCCGTGCGCCACAAGGGTTTCAGGGCAGTCCGCCAAGCTCCTCAAGGGCGATCACGAAAGAGTCATCGCCCCATTGAGTCTTCCGGCGAAATGAGCGGGTTGCCGCCGATTCGCAAATCGGCTTAACGATTCTCCTCGCGGGCCGTTCACCATTAACCAGTCTTAAAGAAGCCTGTCGGCAAGTTAACCGACAGGCAGGGGCGGAGGATTCCGCCCGCGCTAGACGAATCTAATTCCGCCGTGTGCGGGGAGGGCTTTGATGCGGGTTCTGTTGATCGAAGACGACAGCGCTACGGCGCAGACGATCGAGTTGATGCTCAAGTCGGAAGGGTTCAACGTCTATACGACGGACCTGGGCGAGGAGGGCGTCGATCTAGGGAAGATCTACGACTACGACCTGATCCTGCTCGACCTTAACCTGCCCGACATGAGCGGCATGGACGTGCTGCGCACCCTGCGCAACGGCAAGATCAACACGCCGATCATGATCCTGTCCGGGTCGGCCGAAATCGACACCAAGGTCAAGACGCTCGGCGGCGGCGCCGACGACTACATGACCAAGCCCTTCCACAAGGACGAGATGGTGGCCCGCATCCATGCGGTGGTCCGTCGCTCCAAGGGCCACGCCCAGGCCATCATCCAGACCGGCGAGATCGGCGTGAACCTTGACGCCAAGACGGTGGAGGTCGCGGGCAGCCGCGTCCACCTGACCGGCAAGGAATACCAGATGCTGGAGCTGCTTTCCCTGCGCAAGGGCACGACCCTGACCAAGGAAATGTTCCTCAACCACCTCTACGGCGGCATGGACGAGCCGGAGCTGAAGATCATCGACGTCTTCATCTGCAAGCTGCGCAAGAAACTGGCCACGGCCAGCGGCGGCCAGCACCACATCGAAACCGTCTGGGGCCGCGGCTATGTGCTGCGCGACCCGCAGGAAGGCACCGTCGCCGCCTGATCGACGCTTCAAGACTTTACGCGAGCGCCCGCCCTCACCGGCGGGCGTTTTCGTTTTGGGGCCGATCACGCGGCCACCCATGGCGAGCTTAGTCCTTGGCCAGGCATTTGGCCCTTGTCGCCGCGTCCCCGGGGCGAGGCGGGCGGTTCCGGCCAAAATTCAACAGCGCCTGCTGACGCGCCAGGATCTCGCGCGGGCTGCTGCCGGTCGATCGGGCGAAGAGATAGTGGATTTCCAGGCGGTCTGCGAGGCGGGTCCTGGCGCCATAGTCGTCGGGCGCCGCCTCAACCTCCGCGAAATCCCAGGCGACGCAGTCCTCCAGCGATCCCGGCCGGGGATCACCCTTGCGGATCAGCGGTCCACAGGCGGCCAGCAGCAGCAGCGGCAGGAGAATGCAGGCGAAGCGTCTGGTCATGGGTCGGACGGCCGTGCGGGATCGGCCAGATTGAGGGCCCGCAAGGTGGGGCCACAGGCCCGTAAGCGGGCGAGCCGATCGGGGGCCTGCCGGCCGGCGCGGGCCTCATCCATCGCCTTTGAAAGGCGCGCCAGCAGCGCGCCCGGGGCCTTGCTGCGTTCGAGCCCGGATTTCATGTAGGCCGCGTACCAGGTGGCGTCGCGGGTCAGGGCCGAATAGCCCTTGCGGTCAGCCTCATCCAGCGACAGGGCGGCGCAGGTTGTGATCCGCGCCCAGTCCGGCTGGCGCCGGCGCGGCGGCGGCGGGTTCAGCGGCGCCGGGACCAGGTCCGTCGGATCGACGCCCGGAGCCGCCGGCGTGGCCGGCACGACCTCTACCGACTTCCCGGGTCCGGGCGTCGGCGGCCGCAGCGGCTCCGGCGCGGGCTGAAACGAGACAGGGATCACCACCCGCGACGTCACCGGCCTGCCGTCCAGCATGGCCGGCGTCATTCGCATATGGCCGGTCATCTGCAGGGCGGCTGCGCCAAACCCCTCGCCGCCCGGCGTCTCGTCGGTCACCACACAGCCGGCCAGGTCACCCTCCAGCGTGACCTGGCAACGCACGGTCGCCTTTCCCGCCAGGCCTCTGCGGTTGGCCGCCTCTGGATAGGCCGCCGACCAGTCCTTGTCGCTGGGCTTGATGCGCCAGGACGGCGGCCTGTAGGCCCGGCCGGCCGGATCTGCTGGCCGTCGCGGCGCCGGTTCAGGCGATGGCGTGGCGGCGTCAGCCGCCGGCGTCCCGGACTGGGCCCCGGACTGGGCCCCGGACTGGGGTTCGGACTGGGGTTCGGGCGCGGATTCCTGGGCGCTGGACGACCCGACGGCGGCGGCAAGCGCCAGCCCCGCCAGACTCAAGAGAACGCGCACCCCCCGCATGCCGCCATCTGACTCAACCGGGGCCGGGGCCGCAACCGGAAACACCCCGGCGGGTCTCCCTTGCGCCCGGCGGCGGCGCGTGGCCCCATTACGCGAAACGGGGATTGAAGATGACGCGCACCCTCTGGCTTCTCCTGGCCCTGGCCGGCGCTCTGCTGTTGGCCTGGCAGGGGACGGTGACGCCGGCGCCCCTGCCCGCCTCCGCCCCGGCAACGGCCTTCTCGGCGGAGCGCGCGCTGGTCGACATCCGCCGGATCGCCCGGGAGCCCCATCCCATCGGCTCCCCGGCCAACGATCGGGTGCGGGCCTTTCTGCTGCAGCGTATGACGGCCCTGGGCCTGTCTCCCCAGGTGCAGGTCGCCGATGTGCTCAGCCCGCCGCACGACGCCGACGGCGTCTGGCTGTCGGGCGCCCATGTGCGCAATGTGATCGGCGTCCTGCCCGGCCGCGACCGCAGGGCTCCCGCCCTGCTGCTGATGGCTCACTATGACAGCGTCTCCGCCTCCCCCGGCGCGGCCGACGACAGCACCGGCGTCGCATCCGCCCTGGAAGTGGTTCGCGCCCTGAAAGCCAGGGGGACGCCGGCGCGCGACGTCATCGTGCTGATCACCGACGGCGAGGAATTCGCCCTCAGCGGCGCCGAAGCCTTCTTCAACCAGAATCCCCTGTCTCGGCGGGTCGGGCTGATTATCAACATGGAGGCGCGCGGCGGCGGCGGCCGGGCCAACATGTTCCAGACCGGGGCCGACAACGGGGCCCTGATCGATGTGTTCAAAACCTCCGCGATCAAGCCGATCAGCAGCGCCCTGGCCGTCTTCCTCTATGAGAAGATGCCCAACGACACGGACTTTTCCGTCTCCAAGGCCAAGGGTCTGAGCGGGCTGAACTTCGCCTTCATAGGCCGGCAGTTCGACTACCATTCCCCGACCTCCACGGTGGCCAACCTCGATCCGGGCTCTGTCCAGTCGATGGGCCAGCAGGTTCTGGCCGCCGCCGGCGACCTGGCCTTCGCCCCCGCCCTGCCCGGCAAGGCGCCCAGCGCCGTCTACAGCCAGACCTTCGGCGACCATGTCCTGGCCTATCCCGCCTGGGCCGGCTGGATCGTCTTGTTGCTTATCGGGGTCATGTTGATGGTCGCCGGCTGGCGAGCGCGGCGGGCAGGCGCGGACCTCAAGTGGCGTGACGGCCTGAAAGGGGCGGCCGGCGGCCTGCTGATCCTCACCGCCTCGGCCCTGGCGCTGAACCTCGCGCGCCGCGTCACCGGCGCCGGCTTCGGTTTTTTCGAACAGCGCACCCTGCTCGCCCAGTGGCCGATATGGGAAACCTGCCTGATCCTCGTCGGCCTGGGCGTCGTCCTGCTGGTTCCCGCCCTGATGGCGCGTCAGACGAAACGGTTGTGGCCGGCGCTGGCGGCGGTTGTCGGGGGCGTCCTGTGCAGCCTGTTCGGCGGCTTCGACCTGACCGGCCTGGTGCTGGGCCTGATCACGGCCGGGCTCGCCGCGATCGCCCTTGGCCGACCGACCGCGCCGGCTGGCGGCTGGGCCGGACTGTTGATCCTGGCCTTTGTGATGACGGGCCTGCTGCAGGTCTTTGTCCCCCAGGTCGCCTTTCTGATGGCCTGGCCCCTGGCGCTCGCGGCCCTCGCGGCGGCGCTCAGCCGTTGGGGCGAGGATGGCCGGCTGGGGCCGATGATGGCGGTTCTGGCGGCGGTCGCCCTCGGCTGGCTGGGGGTCTACGTCCACCTGACCTCCCAGGGCCTCGACTTGCCGGCTCTGCTGGGTCTGTTCAGCCTGCTCGCGGCCTTCTCGCTCTGGCCCCTCGCCCAGACCGCGGCCAGCTCTGATCGCGAGACCTGGCTCGGCGTCGCGCCCGCCGCGGCCGCCCTGATCGCTGCCCTCGGCCTGCTGCTGTTCCTGCGCTTTTCCGATCCCTGGACCGACCGCTATCCGCAGGCGACCAATATCATGCATGTCGCCGAGACCGCCTCGGGTCGGGCCTGGCTGGCGACCCCGGACCAGACCGACTGGACCCGGGGCGTTCTGGCGGCCGGCGGGGCGACGATCAGCAAGGCCAGCCTGCCGCCCTTCGCCGAGGAACCGACCTTCGTCGCGCCGACCCCCTTTATCACCGTCCCGACTCCCGCCTTCTCCAGCAAGGTCCAGCCGGACGGCCGGGTCGTCCTGACCCTCACCCCCACGCCGGGGGTTCGCAACATCCGCATCAACCTGGAAACCGATGTGGCGGTCGCCGACGTCCGGGTGCAGGGCGCGCCCGCCAGGTGGTTGGAGAAGCCGAAGACCTGGTATCGCCTGCGCTGGGTCGGCGACGGCGCGCCGTTGACGATCAGCTTCAAGCCCGCGGGCAAGGGCGTCGCCGAGATCGACTACGCCACGGTCGAAGATCGCTGGCCCACGGCCGCCAGGGTCCTGCCCGCCCGGCCGCCGAGGGTCATGCCCTTTGGCCTCAGCGACTCCACCGTCGTCACCGGTCGGGCGCTGGTTCGCTGGTGATCGGACGACAGGTCATCGCCACGGAGGGGCAGGACTGGTAAGCGGACGGAGGAAATTTTATCCGCAGGAGCCGTCATGGCAGCCCCCCCCGTCCCGGCCGATGTCACCATCTTCCACAACCCCGCCTGCAGCGTCTCGCGCAACGTCGTGGCCCTGCTCCGCGCCAACGGGGTCGAGCCAAGGATCGTCGACTATATGAAGGTGGGCTGGACGCGCGGCCAGTTGGAAAGCCTGCTCTCCCGCATGGGCTCGACCGCCAAGGATATATTGCGGGTGCGAGGAACCCAGGCCGCTGACCTGGGACTGACGGCCAAGACCGTTCTGGACGGCGACATTCTCAACGCCATGGTCCGCGACCCGTCGCTGGTCCAGCGGCCCATCGTCGTCAGCCCCAGGGGCTCGGCGCTTTGCCGGCCCAAGGAAAAAGTGCTTGACCTTCTCTGACCGCTGAGTCCTCCCGCAAAGGTAGCGATTGGTTAACCATACCCGTGACAAATCGACCGAAGCATTGAATATTGCTTGCCTTTCCGGGGCGGCAGCGGGCAAGAAACGGCCCGTAAGTTGCTGGGTGGCGTCCCAGCCGTGCCATTTCGAAGCGACGGCCCAATCTGGCGCCACAAAGCGACGGGGGAACGATGCAAGAGTTTGATCCGCGACGTCCGACCACCCGCCTGGCGCCGAAGCTGTTCGTCGGCATTTCCTTTTTCGCCGTCCTGGCCGTGGGTTGGAAGATGACCGCGGGCGAGGAGGCCAAGGCCCCCGCCGCGCCGATGGATCCGGCCGCCTTCGCCGCACTGCAGCATCTGGCCTTCGCCCAGGCCGAGACCCTGCCCGGCTTCGCCCGCGGCGAAAGCATCCCCGTCGAGGTCCGGCCCGGCGAGACCCTGGAAGCGGCCGTCCGGCGCAGCGGCGTCGGCGCCGACGAGGCCCATCAGGTGGTCGGCGCCCTGTCCGGCGTCATGGACACGGTCAATATCCGCGCCGGGATGGATTTTATCGCCTCCGTCGCCAAACCGGCCAACCACCGTGGTCCTGCCCGGCTGATCGGCCTTTCCCTGCGCACGGGTCAGGCCAGCACCCTGACCGTCTCCCGGACTTTCGACGGCGCCCTGCGGCTGCGGGAACTGGAAGAAAAGGTGTCTGACGAGACCAAGGTCGCCTGCGGCGAGATGCGCGGCAGCTTCCATGAGAGCGCCAGCAAGGTCGGGGCGACCAACGGCGTCATCGCCGTCGCCACGCAGCTCTTCTCGCACAAGATCGACTTCTCGCGCGACATCAAGGCCGGCGACGACTTCTGCCTGGTCTTCGATCGCAAGGTCACCGAGAGCGGCCGCACCATCGAGGCCGGAGACCTGCAGTACGCCGAGGTCAAGGGCCAGCGCTTCTACGGCTTCACCCGGGCCGACGGCAAGCGCGCCTTCTTCGATGAGTTCGGCAAGAACATCAAAGGCTTCCTGCTGCGCACCCCGGTCGACGGCGCGCGGATCACCAGCGGCTTCGGCATGCGCCGCCACCCCATCCTCGGCTACAGCCGCATGCACCAGGGCATCGACTTCGGGGCCGGCACCGGCACTCCGGTCCTGGCCGCCGGCGATGGCGTCATCGATATGGCCGGCCGATACGGCGGCTACGGCAACTGGATCAAGATCAACCACCCGGGCGGCTACGCCACCGGTTACGGCCACCTTTCCCGCTACGCTTCTGGCATCCGGCCGGGCGTGCGGGTCAGCCAGGGCCAGCTCATCGGTTACGTGGGAACCACCGGCCAGTCGACCGGTCCCCACCTGCACTACGAAATCTTCTTCAAGGGCGCGCGGATCAATCCGATCGGCGCCAAGGTGCCTTCCGGCACCATTCTGGAAGGCCGTGAACTGGCCGCTTTCCGCGCCGCCAAGGCCCAAACCGACACGCTGCTGGTGTCGCAGGGCCGGGAAGTCTCCGGCCCGACCAAGAAGCTGGCCTCGGCCGACTTCGCCGAGGCCCGCAGCGTTGGCCTGCGTCGCGAGCAGGGCGCCGGCAAGGGACAGAACTGAGTCTTCGGCCGGATCTGGTAGATTCGCCTTGGATTTCATCTGCCTAAGCTCGCCTGCACCCTTGACAGGGCCCGGCCCGCACGCCATCTGCGCCAGAGTTGGATTTGCCAGGTAGCTGACTGACATCGATCGGGCCGCCGCTGTAACGCGCGCGCCCTAGCTGAAACAGGATGTCACCCTCGCCGCCGCCAGATCCCTGGGAACGCTGCTATGAGGTCTTCGGATCCCACGGGCCGCGCCCAAGACGCCACTGTCTCCGCCGAGGGCATCCTCGCGGAGCGATTTCTCATGGCGGGCTTGGGGGGCGACCTGCTGGAGAGGCGAATATTTTTCAGCCGTGTTCTTTGAGGGAACCATCTGGCCGACCGGCGGCTCTCCCGTGAGGGGCCCGCGTCCGACCACACTGGAATTTTTGCGGCGCCGACCCTGTTTAGTCCGGTCGCGCCGCCATCGGAGATTGCGATGAGCACGACGACGACCGAGCAGACCGAGGCCCCCGAAGCCCCCACCGCCGACGGCCCGCTGCTGGACCTCACCGACGCCGGGGTCAAGAAGTTCATCAAACAGGCCAAGGCCCGCGGCTACGTCACCATGGACGAGCTGAACAAGGTCCTGCCGTCGGAAGAAGTCAGCCCCGACGCCATTGAAGACACGCTTGCCATGCTGTCAGAGATGGGCGTCAACGTCGTCGAGGCCGAGGAAGACGCGGCCGGGGAGGAAGGCGGCGCCGTCGCCAACCGCGAAGAGACCTCGATCACCACCGAGGCGGAAACCAAGGCCGCCTATGACCGCACCGATGATCCGGTGCGGATGTACCTGCGCGAGATGGGCAGCGTCGAACTGCTGAGCCGCGAGGGCGAGATCGCCATCGCCAAGCGGATCGAAGCCGGCCGCGACGCGATGATCCGCGGCCTCTGCGAAAGCGCCCTGACCTTCGAAGCCATCATGGTCTGGCGCGAGGAGCTGGGTTCGGGCCGCATCCTGCTGCGCGAGGTCATCGACCTCGAAGGCACCTATGGCGTGATGTTCCCCGCCGCCCCGCCGATCGTCCCCTCGGAGGACGGTGAAGTCGCCGAGCCGGCCGAAAAGGTCGAGGGCGAGGAAAAGGCTGAAGGCGAGGAGGACGACGACGACTTCGATGATGGCGCCGGCCCGACGGTCAGCGCCATGGAAGGCGAGCTGCGCGAGAGTGTCATGGAAACCCTCGACGGCATCGCCGCCGAGTTCGACGGTTTCCGCCGGCTGCAGGAAAAGCTGGTCGAACGTCGGCTGCAGGGCAAGGACCTGACCGAGTCCGAGCGCAAGGACTATGTGGTCGCCACCGGGGCCATCGTCGCCAAGCTGAAGACCCTGAAACTGAACAACAACCGGATCGAGGCGCTGGTCGAACAGCTCTATGCGATCAACAAGCGCCTGATGGGTCTGGAAGGCCGCCTGCTGCGCCTTGCCGACAGCTACGGCATCAGCCGGGCCGAATTCCTGAAGGCCTATTTTGGCCAGGAGCTGAACCCCAACTGGTCCGAGACGGTCAAGCAGATGGGCGTCCGCTGGACCAAGTTCGTCGAGAATGACGTGGGCAGCGTCGGAGACATCCGCCAGGAAGTCGCCGCCCTGGCCACCGAGACCGGCGTTCCGATCGACGACTACCGCCGCATCGTCCAGACCGTGCAGAAGGGCGAGCGGGAAGCGCGTCAGGCCAAGAAGGAAATGGTCGAGGCCAACCTGCGCCTCGTCATCTCCATCGCCAAGAAATACACCAACCGCGGCCTGCAGTTCCTGGACCTGATCCAGGAAGGCAACATCGGCCTGATGAAGGCGGTCGACAAGTTCGAATACCGCCGCGGCTACAAGTTCTCGACCTACGCCACCTGGTGGATCCGTCAGGCCATCACCCGCTCGATCGCGGACCAGGCCCGGACCATCCGCATCCCGGTGCATATGATCGAGACGATCAACAAGATCGTCCGCACCAGCCGCCAGATGCTGCACGAGATCGGTCGCGAGCCGACCCCGGAGGAGCTGGCCGAGAAGCTGGCCATGCCGCTGGAAAAGGTCCGCAAGGTTCTGAAGATCGCCAAGGAGCCCATCTCGCTCGAAACCCCGATCGGCGACGAGGAAGACAGCCATCTGGGCGATTTCATCGAGGACAAGAACGCCATCCTGCCGATCGACGCGGCCATCCAGTCCAACCTGCGGGAAACCACCACCCGCGTGCTGGCCTCCCTGACCCCCCGTGAAGAACGCGTCCTGCGGATGCGCTTCGGCATCGGCATGAACACCGACCACACCCTGGAAGAAGTCGGCCAGCAGTTCAGCGTCACCCGCGAACGCATCCGCCAGATCGAGGCCAAGGCGCTTCGGAAGCTGAAGCATCCGTCGCGGAGCCGGAAGCTGCGAAGCTTCCTGGACAGCTAGACACGGCAAACGCCCCCGGCTCTCACCGGGGGCGTTTTTCTTGACGGGTCAGGGAAGGTGGATCACCCTTGGCGCATGGCTGACGGCTTCGACATCCACGTGGGCTCCGACCTGGCCCGGCGTATCGCCAAGGAGGCCGAGGTGACCGGTCAGACCCCGGAAGCCGTCGCCTTGGCCATCCTTACCGACGCGTTCGAGCCGGGGGGGGCTGGCGATCTCGACTGGGCGGAAGACGTGCGTCGCGCCGAGGCATACGACAGGACCGGCGACGGCAAGACTGTCGACCAAGTCTTCGATGGGATCGAAGCGGAGCTTATTTCTCGTGTGGCGAAGCGGGATTGAACCGCACAGTCATCGTCACGATTGAAGCGGAAGCCGATGTCAGGCGTCTCGTCCACTTTTTAGCAGATAGGGCCCCCGGAATCGGCGCTTAAAGCCAGCCGCATCATCCGGGGCGCCGTCGCAAGCCTAGGCGAGTTGTCGGAACGAGGACGACCATCGCATCTTGCGGGCTATCGGGAACTGGTGGTCAAATTTGGACGCGGCGCCTATATCGCCCGGTACCGCGTCGAGGGTGACCAGGTTCTGGTCACCCGTATCCACCATCGCCTTGAGGATCGAAGCCGTTAGGCTGACGCTCAAGCGGCCTTTTCGGCCACGACATGCCCGCGAACCCAGTCGGCGGCCTCGTCCGAGGGCGTGCGGAGTTCCGATCCGGCGAGGCCGCAGCGCAGTTCGGCGCCGGCCTTCAGGTCGCTCGGCAGTTCCTCGTACAGCGCTTTGGCGGCGGACGGTTCGTCGAGGGTGAACACCCAGGTGTCCATCATATGCAGTTCGCTGATACGCGCGACCATCGGCATGGTCTTGTTTCCTTGTGACTCTTGACTGTCCCTCATCATACCGACCCAATCTGAACAGAAGCTGAGGATGCCGTGCAGAATCGGCGCCGATGTCGGGACGATTTCTTGACCCGCGTCCCTGGAACGTCGGAGTTGCTGCCAACGGGCGTCCGGGGCCCTACCGCCAGCCGTAGTTGAAGCTGATCGACACCCGCTCTGCCTTGAGCGGATTGGCTGGGACTTCGTGGCGCAGCCAGCTTTCCCACATCAGGATCGTCCCCTCGTCTGGCGTCACATAGACAAAGGCCTGTTGGTCGGCCGGGGCGTCCGGCAGCCGGGTCGGCGCGGCCATCATCATCGCCAGTCGGGGATCCTCCAGCTTCAGCCCCGATGTCCCCGGCGGCGCGGCGACATAGACGGTGCCGCTGATCACGCTGTGGGGGTGGATATGGCTGGTATGGCCGCCGCCGGGTTTGAGGACATTGACCCACAGGCTGTCGAGCCGAAGCCTGCCGCCGCCGAGGTCCAGGCCGATCTCGCCGGCGAAGGCTTTGGCGTGGCGATCGAGCCGCGTCTTGAGGTCCCCGAAGGCGCTGGCCCGCGTCCACAGGGTTCCCGGCGAGGAATAGGAGGTATAGCCGGGATAGCGGTTGGCCTTGGACCAGGCCCGTCCGGCCTCATCCTCCTGCGCCATCATCGCGCAGGCGTCCGCCAGGTCCTCCATCAACGGCTGGAACCCCCGCTCCTGTGCAAGCTCGGCGCGGTAGAGGCGGGTGGCGAAGAGGGACTGGGTGGCCATGGATGCGGGTTAGGCCGTGGGGGCGAGGGAGTCAAAATCAGATCCTCCTCCGCGCAAAGCGCGGGGGAGGATCCTTAGGCCGTCACTGCCTTGCGCGTCGCCGCGTACAGGTCCTCGACCACCCGGCTCTTCAGGTTGAACACCATGGTCGACCGCTTCTCTGCCTCATAGGCCGGCCACTTCGGCAGCAGCGGCGTGTTCGGATCGCCGGACTTGGCGAAGGCCAGCCAGGCGGCGCTCATCTGTTTGGCCATGATCTCCGGCTCCGGCCCGTCGCCGACCTGGACGCGGGCCTTGTCGACGTTGTCGAAGACCAGCGGGATCTCCAGCGTATGGGGCGACTTGAACGGTCCGACCGGGGTCTCCCATTCCAGCAGGTAGAACCAGGCCTTGGCCCGCCCCTGCGCCGCCTTGCGCTCGGCGATCTGCACCGAGCCCGCGAACATCCGGCCATAGGTGGTCAGGGCGCAGGCCAGATAGGTTGGCGAATAGTCCGGGAAGTCGATCTTCAGGGCCGACACCACGGCCTCGGCCTTGTCGCCGTAGATGGCCCCCGCCATCCGCATCAGCCCGGCCTCGTCCAGATTCCCGAACCAGGGGGCGGAGGCCATGAACAGGGTCATTTCGTCCTTGTTGATGCCGATCAGCACCGGCACGTCGGCGCTGAGGTCCGGCGCCTTGGGATCCCAGGGCTGGACGGGAATGACCTTGCCATCGACCACCGGCGCAAAGCCCGTCCGGTCGAAGCCCGCGCCCGGCTGCTTCTTCTCCGCCGAATAGGCGGCGGCCAGCAGTTTGTCGGCGGGGACGGCGCGCAAGCCCGTCACGTCATCCGCCGCCAGGCCCAGTTCCGCCATCAGATCGGCCCGCAATGCATCGGCCCGTTCCGCAGGAACCGCCTTCACCCCCGGTCCGCTCTCGACGATGGCCCGGTGGAACAGGCCCTTGGCGTCCGGCATGGCCATCAGATAGCTGACCTTGGCCCCGCCGCCGCTCTCGCCGAAGATGGTGACGTTGCCCGGGTCGCCGCCGAACTGGGCGATGTTGGCCTTCACCCATTTCAGCGCCGCGACGATGTCCAGCATCCCGGCGTTGCCGCTGCCCTCCACCCCGGTCAGGTGGGTGTAGCCGAAGACGTTGAGCCGGTGGTTGACGGTCACCACCACCACGTCGCCGTTCCTGGCCAGGGCGCCGCCGTCGTAGGTCGGCCATTGGCCGGAGCCATAGGCGAAGCCGCCGCCGTGCAGCCAGACCATCACCGGCCGCTTACGCCCGGTCTTGGCCGCTCTGGTCCAGACGTTGAGATAGAGGCAGTCCTCGCTCTGGGCCTCGACGTCCTTTCGCGACGGGAAGACCTCCTGCAGCTTCTTGCCCAATTCCGAAGTCGGATTGACCGCCGAGGGACTGGGCATCTGCATGGCTGTGGGCCCGAAGGCGTCAGCCCGGGCGTCGGTCTTGTGCATCGAGGGCTCGGCCGGCGGGGCGAAGCGCAGGTCGCCGAGCGGCGGCGCGCCATAGGCGATGCCGAGGAACCTCGCCGTCCCGTCGCCAGCGATCCCGGTCACCGGCCCATAGGTGGTCATCACCCGGGGCAGGGCCTGCGACCAGGCGGAGCGGCTGCAGGCCAGGGCGGCGCCCGCCACCCCGAGGCTGAGGACGCCTCGCCGGCTCAAGCTCGTCCACCCGCGCGTCTGGATCTTCGGCGTCATGGTCGTCTTCCCGCTGTCTTGTCGAAGCCCGGCTCTTTTCGAACAATGGGTATCGCAGGTTTTTATGGGCGTCGAGCTATCCGCCCTTTTCGTTTGCCGGATGAACAGCGATAACCTGAACCCCAAACAAACGTTCGGGAGACTACGACATGAAGGCCGCCGTTCTGCGCGAGGTGGGCGTTCCCCTCCTCATCGAAGATGTCCTGATCAGCAATCCCGGCCCGCATGAAGTGCTGATCCGCACCAAGGCCGCCGGCGTCTGCCACTCGGACCTGCACTTCGTCGAAGGCAGTTACCCCCACCCGCTTCCCGCCGTGCTGGGCCACGAGAGCGCCGGCGTCGTCGAAGCGGTCGGCAGCGAAGTGCGCACGGTCAAGGTCGGCGACCATGTCATTACCTGCCTCAGCGCCTATTGCGGCCACTGCAACCATTGCCTGACCGGCCATATGTCGCGCTGCATCAGCCCGGACGTGCGCCGCGACAAGAAGGATGAGCCCCGGCTGTTCCGCGAAGACGCGGCCAAGCCGAACATGAACCAGTTCCTCAACCTCTCGTCCTTCGCCGAGATGATGCTGATCCACGAGCATGCCTGCGTCTCCATCCGCAAGGACATGCCCTTCGACGTCGCCGCCCTGATCGGCTGCAGCGTCACCACCGGCGTCGGCGCGGTGATCCACACCTCCAACGTCCGTCCGGGCGACACCGTGGCCGTGATCGGATGCGGCGGCGTCGGCCTGGCGGCGGTCAATGGCGCGGCCATCGCCGGCGCCGGCCGGATCATCGCCGTCGACATGCACGGCTCCAAGCTGAACCTGGCCAAGGAGTTCGGCGCGACCGACGTGGTCGACGCCAGCCAGGGCGATCCCGTCGCCCAGGTGATGGAACTGACCGGCGGCGGCGTGCAGCACAGCTTCGAGGCCATCGGCCTGAAGTCGACCACCGAACAGGCCTTCCGCATGCTGGCCCGGGGCGGCACCGCCAACGTCATCGGCATGATCCCGGTGGGCGTGAACATCGAACTGCACGGCGCCGACTTCCTCGGCGAAAAGCGCATTCAGGGCAGCCTGATGGGCTCCAACCGCTTCCCGGTCGACATGCCGCGCTTCGTCGACTTCTACATGTCCGGCAAGCTGAAGCTGGACCAGATGATCAGCCGCCGCATCCGGCTGGACCAGGTCAACGAAGCCTTCGATGAACTCAAGCGCGGCGAGCTGGCCCGCTCGGTCATCGTTTTCGATTGATGGGGTAAAGGCGCGCGCCGGCGGTGAGGTTTTTCGCCGGCGCAACCGCCTGATTTTCTGGACTTACAACGCCAAGTTATTGTTAATAGCCAATGTTTTCCACGGACGTCGGGAAACCGCCTCGCTGCGAGGCCCGTTGGGAGGGCCAGTATCCGCAGTTTGAGTATGACGCCATGAGCCGCCGCCAACGCAAAATCGAGATGATTGAACGCCTCTGGTTCGCGCGCTTCGGCGAGCCGCCCAGCCTGCGTACCGACCCGGTCCTGATGCAGCGCATCCTCGACAGCGCGGGTCCAAAGCCCGAACCGGACACAGCAAATTCCTCCTCCGGCTGAAAGCCGGGGAGGATCTAGTTCAGCCAGGCCGCCGCCTCAGTCTCATCACTCCAGCCACCGCTGTCGACCAGCCGTTTCAGCAGATCGCGCTCGGTCTTCAGCCGCATCAGGGTCGAGGAGTCGTTGTCGCGCTCGAGGTCCTGCTTGGCCCCCTCGACGGCCCGCTCCAGGGTCTCCAGCTTGACCAACAGGTCGAAGGCGATCGACCACAGCCGCCGGGCCTTCGCCGGGTCAAGATCGGCCTCCAGGAAGGCCGCTCCGGCCGCTTTTCCCACATGGGCCAGCTGCTGGAAGACATCTTGGCCGAAACCCCGCGCCTCCAGCCGCCGCCGCACGGAGACGGGGTCCACCGCGTCGCTCTCGAAGCGGAACTCGACCAGCTCGTTGGCCAGGGACGACAGCCGCTCGTCACAGAAGCCGCGCACGCTCAGCTGCTCGACCTTGTCGTCCAGCATATGAGGATCCTGCAGCGCCCCCAGGGCCAGGGCCGCCGACAGCGGCCGCGGCGCCGCCCGCATCCGGCTCACCTGTTCCTTGGTCTCGGCGTTGGGGCCGATGGGGCCCGCCTGTCGCTTGCCGGGCCCATCCCAGCGCCGGCGCGACATCTCCCGCGCCGCCGCCCCGACGGTGAACACCGGTCGGCTCGTTGGCCACAGCTGCTCGTAGCGGCCCAGCAGGTCCTCGCGATAGGCCTGGGCGAGGTCGGGATCGGCGATGCTGGCCGCCAGTTTGCGCAGACGGACCTTCAGACCGGCTCGGCGCTCAGGCGTATCCAGGGTCTCGAGGTCCCGCTCCCGCTCGAACAGCTGCACCACGAAGGGCGTGGTGTCGGACAGCTGGGCCTTCAGCGCCAGCGGCCCCTGTTCGCGCAGCACGTCGTCGGGATCCTTGCCGCCGGTGACGATAGCGAACCGGAAACTGCGGCCCGGCTTGATCAGCGGCAGGGCCCGGTCCATCGCCGTATTGGCCGCCCGTCGTCCGGCCGAGTCGCCATCGAAGCTCAGGGTCGGCTCGGGGTGCAGTCGCCACAGCACCTCCATCTGGTCTTCGGTCAGGGCCGTGCCCAGCGGGGCCACGGCGGCGATCCCGGCGCGCTGGCAGGCGATGGCGTCCATATAGCCCTCGACCACCACCAGGGCGGTGTCCTCACCGCCGGAATGCAGCAGCTTGCGGGCCTCGGGCAGGCCGTACAGCAGCCGGCCCTTGGAGAAGAGCGAGGTCTCCGGCCCGTTGAGGTACTTGGCCCGGGCGTTGGGATCGAGCGCCCTCCCCCCGAACGACACGATCCGCCCCCGGGCGTCGGCGATGGGGAAGATGATCCGGTCGCGATAGCGGTCGAACGGCGCCCCGCCATCCTCCGGCGCGATCAGCAGCCCGGCGTCGACCAGTTCGGCCGGCCGCGCCCCCTTGGCGATCAGATAGTCCTTCAGCGCCGTCCGGCCGCCCGGCGCGTATCCCAGGCCAAACCGGCTCCATTCGGTCTCCGGCAGGGCCCGGCGATCCAGATAGGCCCGCGCCTCGCGCCCCGACGGCCGCCGCAGTTCGCCCTCGAACCATTTGGCGGCCAGGTCCATCCAGTCGGACAGGCCCTGGCGCTTCTTTTCCTGTTCCGCCGCCTGCGGGTCCGGCGCCGGCAGGGGCACGCCCGCCTCGCTGGCCAGCCGCTCGACCGCCTCCATGAAGCTGAGGCGTTCGGTCTCCTGGAAGAAGCTGATCAGGTCGCCATGTTTTCCTGAGCTGAAGTCGTGATAGAACCCCTTGTCATCATTGACGAAAAAGCTCGGCGAGCGCTCCTTCGTAAAGGGCGACAACCCGACGAACTCCCGCCCCTGCCGCTTCAGCTTCACGGTCTTGCCGATCACATCCGACAGCCGGACGCGCGACTTGATTTCTTCCATGAAACGATCGTCGAAACGCATGCTTCCAATAGAGACCGATCGGCCAAAGTGGAAACCTTAACGGCGCAATTCCGGGCGTCCGGCGGTGATCTGTCCACAGCTTGATCCGGCGCCCGCCTTAACTCCCCCTATCCACTCGCCTCCGGAGCCATCGCCGCTGGCGTGCATTGCTGATCCGTGGCCTTATCGGGTGAGTTTCCCGCGTCGGGGCGCGAAGGAGATCTGATCCATGGTCTGGTGGTGGTGGATTCCGCCCGCGGTGGTGGCGGTGCTCGGTGCGGTGATCCTCATTCGGGGTCTCGCCGCCCTGTTCAGCGGCAGGCCCCTGGGCGGCATCCTGGGTTCCGCCATCGGTGGAGGCCTGCTGGCCGCCGGCGCCGTGGCTTCGCTCGCCGCCCTCGATGTGCAGACCTACGCCCGGCTGACCTATGAGCGCCCCGTGGCCACCATCGAGACCCGCGCCCTCGGGCCGCAGCTGTTCGAGGTCACCCTGACCGAGCCGGACACCGCCCCCGGCGTCGCCGGCAAGTCCACCCGCTACCAGGTCCACGGCGACGAATGGCGTATCGAGGCCCGCGTCCTGAAGTGGAAGCCCTGGGCCAATATGCTGGGCCTGGACAGCCAGTACCGGCTGGACCGGCTGTCCGGTCGCTACGAAACGGTGCAGGACGAACTCAACGCCCCGCGAAGCGCCTATCAGCTGGGTCCCGAACCCGGCAACGTCGACCTCTGGACCATGGCCCGCAAAAACGCCCGCATGGCGCCGATGGTCGACAGCCTCTATGGCGGCGGCGCCTTCATGCCGATGGCCGACGGCGCCCGCTACGAGGTCTGGCTGACCCAGAACGGCATCATCGCCCGCCCGGTCAACCAGGCGGCCAACGCCGCCGGCGCGGGCGGCTGGCGATAGCCGAGCCGGGGCTGGCGCCAAGGCCGCCGACCTGCTTTAAGCCCCGGCCATCGCGGGGGAGATCGGAACCATGGACGTCAGGGACAGCAACGGAACCCTTCTGGCCGATGGCGACAACGTCATTCTGATCAAGGACCTGAAGGTCAGGGGCTCCGGCGGCGTGACCATCAAGCGCGGGACCCTGATCAGGGGGATTCGCCTGACCGACGATCCGGCCGAGATCGAATGCCGCGCCGAAAAGGTCCGCGACCTCGTCCTGCGGACCGAGTTCGTCAAGAAGGCCTGATCCCGGCCCGCCCGGTGCGGCGCCCTGTTGGCGGAAGCACAACCTTTGACCCGCTAGTCTCCAGCCTGCCCTGTGGCAGGAGAGGGGACGCGGTTGCCCGATAGCAAGACAGATTATCCGGCGGCGGCCAGCGCCCCGCCCCGGCGCCAGGCTGTCGCGGTCATCGCCCTGGGCTCACTGGCTATGGTGGTCGCCAGCCTTCAGCCCCTGCTGCTCAGCGAACTGGCCGGAGCCGGCCGCCTGCCCATCGGCCTGGTCCTGCCCGCCGCCCTGGCCGAGACGCTGGCCATGGCCGCGACCGTCGCCATCTGCGGCCTGCTGTTGAAGCCGGAGCATCTGCGCCGCGCCGGGATCGCCGCCGCCCTGGTCAGCCTGCTGGCCTGCCTGGCCGGCCTCTGGGCGCGCGACATGACCTTCCTGCCGCTTCGCGCCGTCGGCGGCGCGGCCGGCGGGGTGCTGGTCTGGATCACCATCGGCATGCTGGCCCGCCGGGCCCGGGCCGAGGCCTGGGCGGCCGGCTTCTTCCTGGCCCAGTCGGCGGGACAGGTCTTCGCCTCCGCCCTGGTCGCCGCCGGCCTGGCGCCGCGCTTTGGGCCGGGCGGCGGGGTGATTCTTGCGGCCGCTTTGGCGGGCCTGGCGGCGGTAACCGCCCTAGCCATCCCCCGCGCCTATCCAGACCTCCGCCAGCCCCTCGGCGGCCGCCTGCCGGTCCGGCGCGGGCTTGTCACCCTGGCCGCCCTCTTCCTCTATTTCGCCGGCGCCGGCGCTGTCTGGAACCAGATGGGTCCGCTGGCCCAGGCCCAGGGCCTGACCGGCGTCAGCGGCATGGTGGTGCTGGTCACTCTCGGCGCCCAGATGGCCGGGGCAGTGATCGCCATGGAGGGGGCGGAGCGGATCGGACGCCGGACCCTGTTCGCAGGGGTATCCCTGCTCACCCTGGCCTCCTACGGCCTGCTGGCCCTGAAGCCCGCCGCCCCGCTGTTCGTCGCCGCCTATGGGGTGGCCGCCCTCTGCGGCCTGGTCCTCGGCGCCAGCCTGTTTTCCCTGCTCAACGCCGCCGATCCCAGCCGCCGCGCCGCGGCCGTCAGCGCCAGCGCCCAGCTGGCCGCCGCCGCGCTTGGCCCCATGGCCGGCA
>JBIIAX010000040.1:0-3202 GCA_044239675.1 Caulobacter sp. | reverse complement strand
ATTGTCATGGTGCATATCGGCGGATGCCGCTGCCGACTCTGCTCCGAGCGAACCCACTACGCCCGGCGCTGCCCCTTCAGTCTGCGGCTACGCCGCAGCCAGCTACCCCAAAGGGGCAGCGATCTTTTACGCTGCCTCCCCCGCCCTTCGGGCGGAGGAGGATCTAGGACGGCGCTGACTCCTAACCCCCGAGCCCCGCCTTCACCGCCGCAACGCCTTCCGCCGCCTTGCTGTCGTCCGGGGCGCCGCCCTGGGCGAAGTCGGGTTTGCCGCCGGCGCCTTGGCCGCCCATGGCGATGACGGCGGCCTTGGCGAGGTCGGCGGCGTTGAAGCGGCCGAGCAGGTCGGCGGTGACCGCCACGGCGACGGCAGCCTTGCCGTCGGCCGTGCCGACCAGGGCGACGACGCCGGAGCCGACCTGTTTCTTGAAGTCCTCGACCAGGCCGCGCAGCTCCTTGCCGCCGACGCCTTCCAGCACGCGGCCCAGGAAGGCGACGCCGCCGACATCCTCGGGACCGGCCTGGGCCGCGCCGCCGCCGCCGAGAGCAAGGGCTTTCTTGGCGTCGGCCAGGGCCTTCTCCAGCGAGCGGCGCTGGGCATCCAGGGCCTCGACCCGGGCGGCGACCTCGGCCACCGGCACCTTGAAACGGTCGGCCAGGTCGCGGGCGACCCCGGCCTGGTCGAGCAGAAAACGCCGGGCCGCCTCCCCGGTCAGGGCCTCAATGCGGCGCACGCCCGCGGCGATGCCCTGTTCGGCGACAACCTTGATCAGGCCGATATCCCCGGTGCGGCCGACATGGGTGCCGCCGCAGAGTTCGACCGAATAGTCGCCCTGCCCGTCCAGCGCGCGGCCGAGGGTGAGGACCCGGACCTCATCGCCGTATTTTTCGCCGAACAGCGCCATGGCGCCGGCCTCGATGGCTTCCTGCGGGGCCATCATCCTGGTCTCGGCCGGCAGGTTCTGCAGGACCACGGCGTTGACCTCATCCTCGATGGCGGCGATCTCGGCCGCGGTCAGGGGGGCGCCGTGGCTGAAGTCAAAGCGCATCCGCTCGCCATCGACCATCTGACCCTTCTGGCTGACGTGGGGGCCCAGGACATGGCGCAGGGCGGCATGCAGCAGGTGGGCGGCGCTGTGGTTGGAGCGGGTGGTCAAGCGGTTGGCCGGATCCACATGGAGCGACACCTCCGCCCCGGTCTTCAGCGATCCGGAGACGACCTTCAGGTCGTGAACGAAGAGGTCGCCGGCCTGCTTCTGGACGTCGAGAACCCGGGCCGAGCCGCCCGGCCATTCGATGAGGCCATGGTCGCCGGCCTGGCCGCCGCTTTCGGCATAGAATGGGGTGCGGTCGAACACCGCCTGGACGGTCTCGCCATCAATCGCTTCGGTGGCCGGAGCGCCCTCGGCCATCAGGGCCAGCAGCTTTCCGGTCCCGTCAACGGAGTCGTAGCCGGTAAAGGTCGTCGCGCCGACGGTGTCACGGACGCCGAACCAGGCGGCGCCGGCGGCCTTCTGGCCCGAGCCCTTCCAGTTGGCCCGGCTGTTGTCCTGCTGGTCCTTCATGGCGGCGTCGAAGCCGTCGGTGTCGACGGTAAGGCCCTTGGCGCGGACGGCGTCCTGGGTCAGGTCGAGCGGGAAGCCGTAGGTGTCATAGAGCTTGAAGGCGACCTCGCCTGAAAGGACCCCGCCCTCGGCCAGGTTCTCGGTGGCTTCGTCGAGCAGGCCCATGCCGCGGCCAAGCGTGCGGCGGAACCGCTCCTCTTCCTGTCGCAGGGTGTCGACGATGGAGGCTTCGGCCCGGCGCAGCTCGCCATAGGCGCCGCCCATCTCGGTGACCAGGGTGGGGATCAGCCGGTGCATCAACGGGTCTTCCGCGCCCAGCAGATGGGCGTGGCGCATGGCGCGGCGCATGATCCGGCGCAGGACGTAGCCCCTGCCCTCGTTCGAGGGGGTGACGCCGTCGGCGATAAGGAAGGCGCTGGTGCGCAGGTGATCGGCGATGACCCGGTGGCTGGGGGCGCGATCGCCCTCGGCCTTGACCCCGGTCAGCTCTTCCGAGGCGGCGATCAGGGTTTTGAACAGGTCGACGTCGTAGTTGTTGTGGACGCCCTGCAGCACGGCGGCGATCCGCTCCAGCCCCATGCCCGTATCGATCGAGGGCTTGGGCAGGCTGGTGCGGGAGCCGTCGGCATGCTGCTCGAACTGCATGAAGACCAGGTTCCAGATCTCGACGAACCGGTCGCCATCCTCCTCCGGACTGCCGGGCGGGCCGCCCCAGATGTGGTCGCCGTGATCGTAGAAGATTTCCGAACAGGGGCCACAGGGACCTGTGTCGCCCATGGACCAGAAGTTGTCGTTGGTCGGGATGCGGATGATGCGGCTGTCGGGCAGGCCGGCGATCTTCTTCCAGAGGTCGGCCGCCTCGTCGTCGGTGTGGTAGACGGTGACCGTCAGCTTGTCCTTGGGCAGGGCGAAGTCGCCGGTCAGCAGGGTCCAGGCGTGGGTGATCGCCTGTTCCTTGAAGTAGTCGCCGAACGAGAAGTTTCCGAGCATCTCGAAGAAGGTGTGGTGGCGGGCGGTGTAGCCGACGTTGTCCAGATCGTTGTGCTTGCCCCCGGCGCGGACGCATTTCTGCGACGAGGCGGCGCGCGGGCTGACCGGGGTTTCGGCGCCCGTGAAGACGTTCTTGAAGGGCACCATCCCGGCGTTGACGAACAGCAGGGTGGGATCGTTCTGCGGCACCAGGGGCGCCGAAGGAGTCACCGTGTGGCCGGCCTTGCCGAAGTAGTCGAGGAAGGTGGCGCGGATGTCGTTAAGGCTCTTCATGCTGGCTTCCTTAGAGCGCGGCGGGGCGGAGTGGAACCGGATTTCGCTGCTCCCTGGCGCCACGATCCTCCTCCAATGGAAGCATTGGGGGAGGGGGACCGCGCCCCCGGGCTCGGCCAAGGGCCGACCCGAGGACAGGCTACGCGGTGGAGTGGGCGGCGCCGCCGGTTGGGAGTTGGGTCGGAGGGGCGTTGGCGGTCGTAGTTTAGGATGAGTCGGACAGGCCGGCGCTGCCCCCTCCGTCGGCCTTCGGCCGCCACCTCCCCCGCGCTTTGCGCGGAGGAGGATCTGAAGTGGCGCTGCCCCTCCCCCGCGTAGACTGTCCTCGGGGCGCCTTTTGGGGCCGGCGCTGCCCCCACCACCACCGCCTTCGGC
>JBIIAX010000010.1:0-129043 GCA_044239675.1 Caulobacter sp. | reverse complement strand
CCTTCTGGTCCGGACGGCCGATAATCAGGCCAGAAATCCGGTCCCAGTCCCCATCGCTCAACACCAAACGATCCATCACACCCAAGACCGCCTCCCAAAGAGCAGTCTTGAATCACGCTTCGGCCGACATGGGAATCCTTAGAGTCCACAGCACCTAGAGCGCGTCAGGGTCAAGTTTAAGCGGTTAACCCGCCCGACGCGCTCTAAACGTTTGATTTAGAGCCCTTTTTAACGGGTTAGATGATTTCATCTAACCCGAAAGGGCTCTAGACGTCAGGCCGCCGCCCGCGCCCCGCTCACCGCTTCAAGGGCGTGGTCGACAACCTCCAGCCCGGCGCCGGCCTTCGTCCCCTCAACGGTCAGAATCCGCCGCCAGCTCCGGGCGCCCGGCAGGCCGTGGAACAGCCCCAGCATATGCCGCGCCATGGAGGGCAGCCGCACCCCGGCCTCCAGCTGCGCCGCCAGGTAGGGCCGATAGCGTTCCACCGCCTCGAACGGGGTCACATCGGCGACCTCCTCGCCGAAGATCCGCCGGTCCACCTGCCCCAGCTGCCCGGCCTCGTGGTAGGCGGCGCGGCCCATCATCACGCCGTCGACCTGCGCCAGATGCGCTTCCGTCTGGTCCAGGGATGCGACGCCGCCGTTGATGACGATGGTCAGGTCCGGCCGCTCGCGCTTCAGCCGGTAGACCAGGTCATAGTCCAGCGGCGGGATGTCCCGGTTCTCTTTCGGCGACAGCCCCTTCAGCCAGGCCTTGCGGGCATGGACGACGAAGGTCTCCACTCCGGCGGCGGCGCTCAGCTCGACCAGTCGGAACAGCGCCTCCGAGGGGTCCTGGTCGTCCACCCCGATGCGGCATTTGACCGTCACCGGCACGGCAACCGCCCCCTTCATCGCCGCCATACAGTCGGCGACCAGTTCAGGCTCCCGCATCAGACAGGCCCCGAACCGTCCCGACTGAACCCTGTCCGACGGGCAGCCGACATTCAGGTTGATCTCGTCATAGCCCAGCGCCTCGCCGATCCTGGCCGAAGCGGCCAGATCGTCCGGGCCCGACCCGCCCAGCTGCAGCGCCACCGGATGCTCCGCCGGGTCATACCCCAGCAGCTTCTCCCGGTCCCCATGCAGCACCGCCCCGCTGGTCACCATCTCCGTATAGAGCAACGCCCGCCCCGACAGAGCGCGGTGCAGCACCCGGCAGTGCCGGTCGGTCCAGTCCATCATCGGGGCCACGGACAGGCGATGGGGTTGGTAGGGTGGCAAGTTTTCCTGTTCCTGGCGGGGTGATGGCGGGGGCGGCGGGTTTGGACGCGATCTGATACGATGTTTCTCCTCGGCGTTCGAGGCGCCACCATAGGACGGCCTCCGCAGCGCGGTTCAATATCGAAGGGCGCCCCGCGATGAGCAACCTGGTCATCTGGTCCTACGACTGGGTCCCACCCGGCCCGCGGGGCCTTGTCCGCGACCTGCGGCTGCGATGGGCCTGTGAGGAAGCCGGCCTGGACTACAGCGTGCGCACCATCCCGTTCGACGGCCGCGAAACCAGCCACCTCGACCGCCAACCGTTTGGCCAGATCCCCTTCCTGGATGACGGCGATCTGAAGATCTTCGAAAGCGGCGCCGGACTGTTGCATCTGGCCGGCAAGAGCGAGGTCCTGATGCCGCGCCAGCCTGTCGCCGCCGCCGAGACCCTGCAGTGGACCATCGCCGCCCTCAACTCGATCGAGATGGTCACCGTCCCCTGGTGGTTCCTGAAAATCAGCGGCGATCCGGACAACAAACTCACCGGCTGGATGACCCAGCGCCTCAATTATATCGAAACGGTCCTGAGCCATCGGGCCTGGCTCGCCGCGGATCGTTTCACCGTCGCCGACCTGCTGATGGCCGACGTGCTGCGCGTGCCGGATGTTCGCGCCTTCGGCGATCGCCCGTCTACGGAGGCCTATGTGGCCCGCCTCACCGACCGCCCGTCATTCAAACGGGCCCATGCCGCTCAGACGTCTCTGTTCGAAGCTGCCGACAGGGCCCGGCCGGGGTCCGGCTGACGGCGTCCCCGCCCCTATACTGCGTCCGCCATGGCCCCCGCCCGCCGCGCCGCCAGGATCCGGGCGAGCGGATTTGGCTGGGGCTCGGCGATGCGGCTCAGGGTGTTCTGGTCTCGGTGGGAGAAGGGCTCGGCGGCGCCGCGCACGGACAGGGTGGTGTCGGTGACATAGCTCCAGCTTCCGTCGGGGTTGAACGTCACCTCGATCTGGTAGCGGTCGGTGCGGAAGGCATGTTCGAGGAAGGCCGTCGAACAGATGCCGTATTCGGTCTGTCCTCGCACCGCCGTCAGCACCAGGCGGTCGGCGTCCGGCGTGGCCTGGCCCGAGGCGATAGCCACCTGGCCGCGCGGCAGCGCCAGGGTCTGCAGCACCAACCCGGTCGCCGGCTCCCACAGCCAGTAGCCCACCTGGTCGTGGAAGGTGATGTCCTCCTCCTCGGTGGTGATGTGGATATGGTAGCGCAGGCCGTAGAACAGTTGCGGCCCATTGGCCTGAGGATCCGTCGGCTGCATGTCGATCCGCTCGATATAGGCGCGGCGCTCCGGCCCGTCCTCCTTGGGACTGACATCGACCCCGCCGCGACCTTCCCAGCTTCCGGCCAGCCGCCGCAACGGCCCCAGGTTGGCCAGGGTGTCAGGATCGACGTCCGAAGGCTCGGTGAAGATGTCGGCGGGAAAGGGCATGGGCGGAGTCTCCTTGGGCGCCAAGGATGAAGCGGGGCGGGCCCGGCGCACAAGTGAGATTGGCCGGCCTCCACCTTTCTCGGTCGCCGAAGCGCGGCGGGCGGGCGACATCGCAACGGCTGGCGCTCAATCGCCGCCTGATCTGCAAAGCCTAAGAAAAGCTACAAACCCAACGAATAGCCGGCGGACGGTATGACAGACCCGGTCGGAAAGCGGCTGAATTCCCGGGTGGCTAAGCTAAGCTGAGGCCCCTCGGGGGAACATATGGTCATCGACGCGATCCAACTGCTGCTCGAACGGAACATTGGCCATCCCTCCCGCATCGTCTCAGCTGAGATGGTCGACGGGCAGTTCCGGCTGACCCTCGCCGGCTATCCCTGGTGGCGGGGAAGACCGGACCCTGACGATGATGGGAGCATCCGTTTCCACTTTTCCGGGGTGACGGGCGGGGAACTCTTCCTTGCCGACCTGCTCGATCACTGTGACGACGAGGCGCTTGAGACCTTCGATATCCGCCCGGTCTTGGCCCTGCCCTGGGCCGAGGCCAATGGGTTCGCCATCTATTGCAGCGCCCCCCTGCCCCGCCCCTTGGCGATCTACATGGCGGTCCAGGACTACCTCTTCGCTGTCAACGCGGCGCGAGAGCCCGGCGACTTCCTCAACGGCGGGCATCGGCTGAGCGACTTTCTGCGGATCACGGCTTCGGCCGGTTATCTGCTGGCAAATTGCCCGACCGTCATCCGCGACCTGATCGTCGATGAACTGGGCCGCCAGTCCGTGACCCCCACTGTGCACGGCCGGCCTGTCGGCGACGACAACCGGCTGTTCGTACGGCTGGGCAGGTCCACCTTCTTCTGCACAGTTGCTGAGGCGGAATTCGATCGTTGAGCCGGCTGACTTCTCAGGCCTACCCGACCCGCAGGATCGTCTTGCCGAGCCCCTGGCCGGTCAGGGCGAATTCCAGGGCTTGGGCGAAGTCGGCGAAGGCGAAGCTGCGGCCGACCGGCGGGACCAGTTTTCCCTCGGCGACCCAGGCCATCAGGGTCTGCAGGTGTTCGGCGACCCGCTTCGGTTCGAAAATCCCGAACTGACGCACGTCCACCCCGATCAGACCGGCTCCCTTCATCAGCGGCAGATTGGCCGGCAGGGCAGGGATCGGGCCGCCCGCGAAGCCGACGATCAGGTGGCGGCCATTCCAGGCCAGGGAGCGGAAGGCCGGTTCGAACAGCGGCCCGCAGACGGGGTCGAACACCACGTCCGGCCCCTTGCCGCCGGTCGCCGCCTTCAGCCGGTCGCGCCAGCCCTCCGGGCTGGTGTCCAGCACCTGTGACGCGCCGAGCGAGGCGGCGAAGGCGCCCTTGGCCTCGGTGCTGGCGCAGGCGATCACCTCGGCCCCCATCAGGGCGCCGATCTGCACCGCCGCCGAGCCGACCCCGCCGGCCGCGCCGACGACCAGCAGCCGCTCTCCGGAGGACAGCCGCGCCCGGTCAGCCAGGCCATGCAGGGCGGTCAGGTAGTTGATGCGGAAGCCCGCCGCCTGTTCGAAGCTCATGGCCTCCGGGATGGCCATCACCGCCGCCGCCAGCGCCAGGGTCAGTTCGGCGAAACCGCCGCGCGCCTGGGCCATGACCCGTTGTCCCACGGCGAGGCCGGCAACCCCCTCGCCGACGGCCTCGACCACCCCGCCGACCTCGGAGCCGGGCGTATGGGGCAGCGGCGGCTTGACCTGATAGCGGCCCAGCGCGACCAGGGCGTCGACATAGCCGACACCGCAGGCCATGACCCGGATTCGCACCTCGCCAGGCCCCGGCGCCGGCGGCTCTCGCTCCTCCACGCGATAGTCGGCGATGCTGTCCAGGCTGGCGGCAAGGATCTGTTTCAAGGGACTGGCCTCCTTCGTTTGCGGCAAGTCTAGCGGCCTGACCCAACGTCGGCGAAGCGAAAGCCTGAGCGGACCGCGGCGGAGGGCCAAAAACCGGCGACCGCCTCCGCGGCTTTACGCCATCATCGCCAGCGGCTACCCACCGGGACGCCCAATCGGCATCTGCCTCAAAGGACCTCTCCATGGCTTCCGGCCTCGCCGCCCTGCTCGACGACATCGCCGGCATCGCCAAGCTGGCCGCCGCCTCCCTGGATGACGTGGCGGGCGCAGCCGGCAAGGCGGGGTCCAAGGCGGTCGGGGTGGTGGTCGACGACACCGCCGTCACCCCCGGCTATGCCATGGGCTTCTCGCCGCAGCGCGAGCTGCCGATCGTCGCCAAGATCGCCGTCGGGTCGATCCGCAACAAGCTGCTGTTCCTTCTGCCCGGCGCCCTGCTGCTCAGCGCCTTTGCTCCCTGGGCGGTCACGCCGATCCTGATGCTGGGGGGCGCCTACCTCTGTTTCGAGGCCACCGAAAAGATCATCGAGGCCTTCGTCACCCATGAGGAGGTCGATACCGTCGAGGAATTGGCGCTCAGCTCCGCCGAGCTGGAAAAACAAAAGGTCGCCGGGGCCATCCGCACCGACCTGATCCTATCGGCGGAAATCATGGCCATCGCCCTGGGCAGCGTCACCGACAAGCCGCTGTTCATCCAGGCCGGCGCCCTGCTGCTGGTCAGCATCCTGCTGACGGCCGCCGTCTACGGCACGGTCGCCTTCATCGTGAAGATGGACGATATCGGCCTGCATCTGTCGCAACGAAAGGCCCGCCTGACCCGCGCCATCGGCCGGGGCCTGGTCAAGGCCATGCCGCCGCTGATGGAGGGCCTGACCCTCGTCGGCACGGCGGCCATGCTCTGGGTCGGCGGCGGCATCATCGTCCACGGCCTGGAACATTTCCACCTGACCCCGATCCCCGTCTGGGTCGAGGGCCTGTCCCATTGGGCCGGCGCCGCGCCCGTCGTCGGCCCCCTCACCGGCTGGCTGGCCTTCGCGGCGGGCTCGGCCGTGGTCGGCCTTATCATCGGCGGCGTCATCGCCCTGGTGCTGCACTTCATTCCGAAGAAGAAGGGTGCGGCTTCGGGGCATTGAGCAACAAGCCAAGCCACTCAATAGACATTAGGCGTTTGCGCGCCTTGGCAGATCCCAGGCGGTCCACCTTCCATATTTTCGCCTTTGCGCTTATGTCACTTGAACATGGCTCCAGATGAAATGGAAAGACCTCCGCCTACTGCACCCGAGTCCTTCAGCGTTTGCGTGCGAGGATGGGGAGTGGATGAGCAAGCGGCCCGAGGCCTTGGCGAGCTCGCGGCGGAGTTAGTGCATGAGCTTAGCCGATATATAGACTTGAGCGCGTTAGACGGCGTTACATTCGCCGGGGATTACCCACAGGCGCTAGCCGATTTAGACAGAGGATATGAAACATCGCATGTGCTAACGCCATCAGATAATTTGGTAGTCGGCATCGCTATGACCCCCTCCGTTCTAAGAGACGGAATCCTCAAAAGTCATATCGTATTAAATACGAGCGTCGCAGCTCACATTCTAGACCCAGAAGATGATCTATACGAACTAGCGCTTCACACCATATTTCATGAATGCGCACACGTGCAAATAACTTCAGCTTTTGATCGTTGCTTTCCCGGAATTTTGCTTCGACAACGCAGATTCGATCTGAGAGAACATTGTCGGTGGGAAGTAATCATGGCGTGCTGGGACGAATATGCGGCCACTCGGATCAGTGCGCGCTTCGGGAGCGACCCGACAGACGGATACGAAGAAACCTTCATCAAGGCGCTCGAAACAACGCACAGTGCGAGTAACAGTGCGATTCGAAAGTACCGCTTACACGGAGATCATGGACGCATTGTAAGGGAGGTTTACGGTGAATATGGAAACCTCCTAAAATTCTCCGCTTATCATTTAGGAAACTTGGATGGCAGAGGCATCGAGCTAGAAGACCGCCAAAAAAGCGTTGCAGCATTGAAGGGCCACTGGTTTTTCCCTTTTTTCGATCGCCTTCAACACGGCCTTAGGGAACTGTTTGACGCATTTGGAGACTGGCCAAATACAGCGTCGTTCGAAGCCATAGGCGATATAGCGGAAGATGTAGTTGAAGCTGGCGGCGTATTTTTGAAGAGTATTGGCGATGGCAATATTGATATCAAAATTCCTCATCACCCAAATACCATGCCATAGCCATACTTCATAAATGCGATAGCGAGACGCTAGCGTCAAAATAATTGATCGATAACCACTACCCCACTTACTCTAGACGCTTAGGCAGACTCGCTTGGACGTCATCCAGGTCCTCCGCCCCCCGCGACACCACGCCCGCCCGGTCCGGCCGGCCCTTCAGTGACTGCAACAGCCCGGCCTTGACGCTGGGCTCGGCGATCGGGGTGACCCAGAGGTCCGGCCCCATGGCCCGCTCCATGCCATTCGTGAAGTTGCGGTTCATACTGACCGTGTCGAAGCTCATCATGCTGAAGGCCTCGCCGGGATCGGGGATGGAGGCGACGCTGAACGGCAGGCGATGGCTGGCGCAGAAAGCCGCCGCCACATCGATGGCATGGCGATAGGAGAACCGCAGCATGGTGTCGAAGCTGCGGATCAGGATGGCGGCGATATTGGCCTGGGTGGTCCGGGGCGCCTGCTCGAGCACCGTGTTGACGATGGCGTAGACCCGGCTGCGCGACAGCCGCCGCCCCAGCTTGCGCCAGCGCAGCAGCGCCTCCGGCATCAGGAACAGCGGCGTCGATACCCCGCCGTCCACATGCATCTCCTCATAGTTCACCCCATCCGCCTCGCAGGCGAAACGCATGGGCGGGAAAATGCCCGGCAGGGCCGCCGAGGCGACCAGCACGTTGCGGAACAACGCCACCGCCTCGGGACCGCCCCGCGAGGCGATGGCCCCCATGTCCCAGATCACCGTCCGCTGCCGATCCAGGTCGGTGGTCGCCACCAGCAGTCGTCGCCCCTTGGCGTGTTCCATGGCCACGGCGGCGATCATGGCCTCATCGACAAAGCGAAAGATCAGCTTCTCCAGCGATTCCGTTCGGAACAGCGCCCCGGTCCCCGGGCCCAGTCGGCCCAGGCTGAGCAGCTGGGCCGCATGGCCCCCGGTGTAGGCGTCGGTCAGCCGGTCGTCCCAGGCCGGCCCCAGATAGGCGAAGGGGGCGATCAGGGCGCCGGTGCTGACCCCGGTGACGATGGCGAAGGTCGGCCGGGTCCCGGCCTTGGTCAGCCCGACAAGGATCCCCGCCCCATAGGCGCCGCCGGCCGCGCCGCCGGAAATCGCCAGGATGTTGAAGGCTTCCCGCGTCCAGGGCGCCCGGATCGGCGCCAGCCGGTCGGCGGCCGCGACCAGGGAGTCCTCAGCCTGTTCGACGGTAAAGCGAACGCCTTCGAAACCGGGAATCTGCGCCCTGATCGCCGCCGGCGTCGGCAGCCGCGCGCCGGGCAGTCTGCTGCGCCAGCCGGTTCCATCACCCATGGCCTTCAAGCCCTTCCAGAACAGACGACGATCGCCGCCCTATCCTCGCAGATCGCGCGCCGGCAGGCCATCGTTCGGCGGAGGAACGCCGAGTCTTGCAGGAAGTTCACGGGCCCCAAATCGCCGCGCCCTCGCGGGAATCCGGGTTGTCCTGCGCAATCTAATTTCGGCCCGCGCCCGGCGTAGCCAACCCTGCCCGCTGGACTTTTTCGGAGCGGCGATGTCGGTTCGGGGCTTTCCCAATCGTCCTCTGCCAATAGGAAGGCCTCGCCATGCTCTACGCCATCTTCTGCTACAACCAGGAAGACGTGGTCGGCGCCTGGAGCAAGGAACAGGACGACAAGGTGCTGGCCGACCTGATGGCCGTCGAGGACAGGCTGGCCAAGGCCGGCCGCCTCGGCCCCGTCGCCCGCCTGCTGCCGACCACCGCCGCCACCACCCTGCGCAAGGGTGACGAGCCCCTGGTCATCGACGGCCCCTTCGCCGAGACCAAGGAACAGCTGCTGGGCTTCTACGTCGTCGACTGCGCCGACCTCGATCAGGCGCTCGACACGGCCCGCGAACTGGCCGTCGCCAACCCAGGCCTGGGCGCCTACGAAATCCGCCCCCTGGCCCTCTTCCACCCCGGCGGCGACGTGGGGAGTCTTTAGGCTCATGTCCGACCTCGCCTGGATCAACTCGGCCATGGCTTCGGCCAGGCCCCAGGCCGTCGGCGCCCTGCTGCGCTATTTCCGCGACCTCGACACCGCCGAGGAGGCCTTCCAGGACGCCTGCCTGCGCGCCCTGAAGACCTGGCCGCTGAAGGGGCCGCCGCGCGATCCCACCGCATGGCTGATCATGGTCGGCCGTAACGCCGCCATCGACCAGGTCCGCCGCTCCAGCCGCATGACCGCCCTGCCCGACGAGGCGGCCATTTCGGACCTGGATGACGCCGAACCCGACCTCGCCGACCGCCTCGACGGCGCCGACTACCGCGACGACGTGCTGCGCCTGATGTTCATCTGCTGCCACCCGGACCTGCCGGCCACACAACAGATCGCCTTGGCCCTGCGGATCGTCAGCGGCCTGACCGTCAAACAGATCGCCAAGGCCTTCCTGGTCGGCGACAGCGCCATGGAGCAGCGGATCACCCGCGCCAAGGCCAAGGTGGCCGCCGCCGGGAGCGCCTTCGAAACCCCCGGCGCCATCGAACGCTCCGAGCGCCTCGCGGCCGTGGCGGCCATGGTCTATCTGATCTTCAACGAGGGCTATTCGGCGGGCCCCGAAGACCTCGCCCGCGCCGCCCTGGCCGAGGAAGCCATACGCCTGGGCCGGCTGCTGTTGCGGCTGTTCAAGACCGAGCCCGAGATCATGGGCCTGAACGCCCTGATGCTGCTGCAGCACGCCAGGGCCGCGGCCCGCTTCGACGCGAACGGCCAGGTCATCCTGCTCGACGACCAGGACCGCAGCCTGTGGAACCGCGCCATGATCGCCGAGGGCCTGGCCCTGATCGACAAGGCCATGCGCCACCGCAGTCCCGGCGCCTATCAGGTCCAGGCCGCCATCGCCGCCCTGCACGCCCGGGCCGCCACGCCCGCCGATACCGACTGGGACCAGATCGACCGCCTCTACGCCAGCCTGGAGGCGATCCAGCCCTCGCCCGTGGTCACCCTCAACCGCGCCGTCGCCACAGCCAAGGTGCATGGGCCCTGGGCGGCCCTGGAGATGGTCGAGCCGCTTGCCTCGCGCCTCTCCGGCTACTTCCATTTCCACGGCCTGCGTGGCTGGCTCCTGCTGCAACTGGACCGCCAGGCCGAGGCCCGCGCCGCCTTCGACCAGGCCATCTCCCTGGCCGGCACCTTTGCCGAGGCCGAGCATATCCGCCGCCAGATCGACCAGATGATCGACGGCGCGAAATCCGGCGCCACCTGACTCCTGTGTCCAATTGGGACAGAGACAATTGGACGCAGGCCCCGGCCTTCGGCATGCTGACCTGTGGCAAGCGCCCGCGGGATCTCTTCCCCCGCGGGCCCGCCGGAGACGACCATGCTCGACATCTTCCTGATTATTCTCAGCCTGGTTGGCCTGCTGATCGTCGCCGTCATCCTGTTCGCCGCCAGCAGGCCGGACGAGTTCCGCATCGAACGCAGCATCGAGATCAACGCGACGCCGGAGCGGATTCGCCCCCTGCTCGACGACTTCCACGCCTGGGCCGCCTGGTCGCCCTGGGAGAAGCTGGACGCCGATCTGAAGCGCAGCTACTCGGGTCCGCAGAGCGGGGTTGGGGCGATCTACGGCTGGTCGGGCAAGAAGGCCGGCGACGGCCGCATGGAAATCCTCGACGCGACCAACGCCCTGGTGCTGATCAAGCTGGACTTCCACAAGCCTTTCAAGGCCGAGAACCAAGCCGTCTTCACCCTCTCCCCGCACGGCCTCGCCACGACCGTGCAATGGGCGATGACGGGAAAGTCACCGCTCATTTCCAAGGTGATGTCGCTGGTCTTCAACATGGACAAGATGGTCGGCGGCAGCTTTGAACAGGGCCTGGCTGACCTCAAGAAGGCGGCAGAAACCCAAGCGGTGTAAGGGCTTACGGGCGGGACCGCCGACGCCCGGTCCGGTCGAAGCGGAAATTTCTCATACCACGGCGGGAATTTCTTCGACCACGGTTCGCCCAGATGGCGTTGTTGCATCTAGCCATTGCCAAATTCTGCGGCTAAATCGCGAGGTCGATCCCGTCATTGTGGCGGAATTCTTGGCCGCCGAGGCGGCGAATACACTCTCTAGGACGACTACATGGCGCGCGGTACGGTCAAATGGTTTAACTCGGCCAAGGGTTTCGGTTTCATTCAGCCTGATGACGGCGGCAGCGATGTCTTCGTCCACGTCTCGGCGGTGGAACAGGCTGGCCTGCACGGCCTGAACGATGGCGATCAGGTCAACTACGAACTGGAACAGGACCGCCGCTCCGGCAAGCTGTCCGCTGGCCAGTTGCAGGTCACCGGCTCCGGCCCGCCCCCCAGCGGCGGCCGTGGCGGCTTCGACCGTCCCCAGCGCTCCTTCGACCGGGCTCCGCCCCGTTCGTTCGACGGCCCGCGCGGCGGCGGCGGCGGTTCGCGTGAATCGGCTGGTCCGGGTTCGGGCGTGGTCAAGTGGTTCAACGCGACCAAGGGCTTCGGCTTCATCCAGCCGAATGACGGCGGCGGCGACGTCTTCGTCCATATCTCGGCCGTCGAACAGGCGGGCCTGCGCGGCCTCAACGAAGGCCAGGCGGTCTCCTACGACCTGGAAGCGGATCGCCGCACCGGCAAGACCTCCGCCACCAACCTGAAGATCGACTAGTTCAAACGGGGCCGGTTCTGGAAACAGAGCCGGCCCTTCTCTCTTCTGGCCGCACCGCTTCGGCCATCCGGCCGGAGACGACAGAGCTTTGCCAACGCCTCAAGCGACCTTGTCGCCCGCGCCCGCTCTCGAGACGGAGCGTCTCCTCCTTCGCGGACATACTCACCTGGATTTCGACCACTGCCTGTCCCTCTGGGGCGACGCCGAGGTCACCCGCTTCATCGGCGGCCGTCCGGCATCGGGCGAGGAGGTCTGGGCCCGCCTGCTCCGCTACGTCGGCCACTGGCATGAATTGGGCTACGGCTTCTGGACGGTGTCGGAAAGGGCCAGCGGCCGCTTCGTCGGTGAACTGGGCTTCGCCGACTTCCATCGCGCCATCAATCCACCGCTGACCGGCATGCCGGAGATGGGCTGGGCCCTGATGCCCTGGACCCACGGCCGAGGATACGCCACCGAGGCGATCACCGCCGCCCTGGCCTGGGGCGCCGGCGTCTTCACCCGTCCCGCCTGCTGCATCATCTCTCCGGACAACGCTCCCTCGATCCGCGTCGCCGAAAAGACCGGCTTCAAGGCGTTGGTCCACACCAGTTACCACGACAGCCCGACGATCATCTTCAGGCGGGATTGGGTTTAGCGCGCAGCGCCCTTCTCCCGCTTGCCGGGAGAAGGTGGCCTCCCGGAGGGAGAGGGCAGCGCCGCTCTCCGACGATCACCTACGGAAAAGGGCAGCCCGGCCAAAGCCGGCGCCGCTCTCATCCGTCAGCTTCTCCCGGCAAGCGGGAGAAGGATCATTGCCGCGCTAAAGCCCCAGAACCAGCTTGGCCATGATGTTCCGCTGGATCTCGTTCGACCCCGCGTAGATCGACGCCTTGCGGAAGTTGAAATAGGCCGGCGCCGCGGGGGCCGCATAGTCCGGCCCCGGTCGCGGTTCATTGGTCGCCGCCCAGGTGTCGGCGATGAAGGGGTTGGCGTAGTGGCCGACCGCTTCGACCACCAGTTCGGTGATCGCCTGCTGGGCCTCGGACCCGGCGCATTTCAGCATCGAGGAGGCCGGTCCCACGGCCTCGCCCGAGCCCATGGCCGAGAAGATCCGCAGTTCCGTGGCGTTCAACGCCTCGACCCGGATCTCCAGTTCCGCCAGCTTGCGCCGGAAGTCGCGGTCGTCGATCAGCGGCGACGCATCGTCCCCGCGCTCAGCGGCGGCGATCTTGCGCACCTTCTTCAGGCTGTTCATCAGGCCCGGCGCATAGGCGTTGCCCCGCTCGAACTCGAGCAGATACTTGGCGTAGGTCCAGCCCTTGCCCTCTTCGCCGATCCGCTGCGAGATCGGCACGCGGACGTTGTCGAAGAAGACCTGGTTGATCTCCTGCTCGTTCTCCACCGGGCCATCCAGGGTGACCAGCGGCTTGATCGAGATGCCGGGCGTGTCCATCCGCAGCAGCAGGAAGGAGATGCCATTCTGCGGCTTGGCCTCCTGGCTGGTCCGCACCAGGCAGAACATCCATTCGGCCCACTGCGCGTGGGTGGTCCAGATCTTCGAACCGTTGAGGACGTAGTCGTCCCCGTCCCGGTCTGCCTTCATCTGCAGCGAGGCCAGGTCCGAACCCGACCCCGGCTCCGAATAGCCCTGGCACCACCAGATGTCGGAGTTGAGAATCGGCGGCAGGTGCTGCGCCTTCTGCTCCTCGGTGCCGAAGGCCATGATCACCGGGGCGACCATCTTCAGCCCCATGGGCGAGGAGGTCGGCACGCCGGCCAGGCTCATCTCCATATTGAAGATGTAGCGCTGCGAGGCGGTGAAGCCCGGCCCGCCCAGCGCGACGGGCCAGTCCGGCGCCGCCCAGCCGCGGCTGGCCAGCTTCTTCTGCCACTTCACCTGGCCAGCCTTGT
Organism: Caulobacter sp.; assembly: GCA_044239675.1. Lineage (GTDB taxonomy): Bacteria > Pseudomonadota > Alphaproteobacteria > Caulobacterales > Caulobacteraceae > Caulobacter. Next base: position 115,688 of record JBIIAX010000010.1, on the reverse strand, counting down.
CCAGATAGCCATTCTTCGACTGGCTGTGCTGCCTGCGCAGGTCCTCGTCGTAGTTGGCCGCGATCCAGTCGCGAACCTCGCGCTGGAAGCTCAGGTCGTCATCCGAAAACGCGAGGTCCATGGCGCCTACTCCACCGCGTCCAGGTATTCCACATCGGGACGGCCGGCCATGCAGGGGCCCATCTCGGCGCCGGCGGCCTTGAAATAGTCGGTGCCGCCGTGGTTCTTCAGGGCATCGGCGTCGGTGTACATTTCCAGCACCTTGTAGACGCCCGGCTCGGTCCGGCTCTTGGTCAGCTGGTACATCAGGGCGCCGGGCTCATTGGCCTTCACCTTGGCCGCCAGGGCCAGGAAGATTTTCTCGAATTCTTCCGTCTTCGCTTCCTGGACCTTCAGGGTCGCCACAACACCAATCATCGCATTTCTCCCAAACGATTGTTTGAACGAATGTGACGCGCGGCGCATCCCGGAGCAAGGGTGACGTTGAGTTATTCCAAACTCCTCCGCACAGGCGCTAAGCGCCGTTCGGAGAAGGACAGCTGGCCCCCAAAAGCAAATCCGGCCGCGAAGGGCATCCCTCGCGGCCGAACTCAAATCTCAAACCTCTGAAAACCCTACCGGCGCTCGTTCCAGCCGTAGGCGACCCAGTGGTGGCCGCCGACCTTGCGGGCCTCGATCAGGTCGCTGTCGGCTGCGCGGGCGCGGGCCTTGCGGCCGGCCCGGCTGGCCAGGGCGGCGAGGCCCAGGGTGGCGGTGGTCATGATGGCCAGGATGACCACAGCGGTGGCGGCGAATACCGCCAGCAGGGAACCGATGACGATGGCGGCCACGGCGGCGATCGCGCCGGCGACCCAGGCCAGACCCTTGCCGGTCATTGCAGTTGCGCCCCCGCGTCCCGAACCGTCTGTCATCACGCTCCTCCGGACACGATCACCGCGTCCTGTTGGCTACTATTTCGGCCATCGCCGCTGAACGTCAATGGAATGCTCCGTTCACGAGAGCGTTTTTTACGTTTGCTTCATCATGCGGCGCCGGCCATCCGCAGCTCCCGACGCTCATCCATGGCGGCATCGAAGGCGGCGTTGATGGCGGCCGACTTGGCCTCAGCCAGGGCGATGAATTCCTCAGGCAGACCCCGGCCCCGCGCCCGGTCCGGATGGGCTGCCGACAGCTGGCGCTTCCAGTGGCTGCGCAGTTCCTCGTCGGAGGCGTCGGGCAGCACACCGAGAATCACGTACGGGTCGTCGGCCCCGGCCCCCAGATGAGTCGCCTTGATCCGGCGGAGGGTCAGGCGCGACAGCCCGAACAGGTCGGAGACCCGCTCCAGATAGTCCATCTCGTCGCTGGTCACCGCGCCGTCCGACCCGGCGATATGGAACAGTCCGTCCAGCACATCTTCCAGCAGTTGCGGGCAGCCGCGGTAGCGTTTGGCCAGCCGCCGCGCGTAGCTCTCGAAGCCCAGCGACGTCTGCCGCGCCAGCTCGTATAGCCGGCGCACATTGCGCTCAGACCCCTCGTCCGGCTGGAAGACGGTGGAAAAGGCCTCAAACTCGCTGTGGTCGGCCCGGCCATCGGCCTTGGCCAGTTTCGCCCCAAGCGCCGTCACCGCCGTCGAGAAGGCGGGGTCCTCGCCGGGAAGCCCGGCCGGGCAGTCGGGACAGTCCGCGTCGTCCACTCGGACCGCGGCCAGCCGTGCAATGTTGCGCCAGAAGGTCATGGGAGAATGAGGGGAGTTTACGATGATGGCGGCCCAATGACAACGTCGCCATTTCCGCCAGGTAAATGCGGTCCTCGGAGGCGGGCGCGCGACGGGTTATGATAGGGCTTCCGCTTCGATAATCTCTCCACTCCACCCGGTGACCCGATCCTTCCGAAAACCCCCATTTCGTCACCAAGCGATCCCCGAACGGAACCCAGGCGAGCCATGCACGAAAGCGATACGATCCCCAGACGGGAGCCATGCGATCCCCATGGCGGTTCAGACCCAGGACGCTGAAAACCTTGACTAATCATCCAGATCACCAACTTTCCGCGGCGAACCGCGACGCAAACATGGTGATCCCCTCCTCCAAATGGTCCTTCTGGATCGACCGGGGCGGCACCTTCACCGACGTCGTGGCTCGGGCGCCCGATGGCCGCGAACACACCCTCAAGCTCCTCTCAAGCTCGCCGGCCTATGCCGACGCCGCGGTCGAGGCCATGCGTCGGCTGCTCGGCGCCGGTCCTGGCGAGCCCTTCCCCGCGACCCGCGTGGAGGCGATCAAGATGGGCACCACCGTCGCCACCAACGCCCTGCTCGAGCGGAAGGGCGCCCGCACCCTGCTGATCACCACCAAGGGATTCGCCGACGCCCTGGTCATCGGCGACCAGTCCCGCCCGGACCTCTTCGCCCTCGACCTGATTCGACCCGAGCCGCTGTATGAGGCGGTCATCGAGGCCGAGGAAAGGCTGGCCGCCGACGGCGCGGTGGTCGCCCCGCTCAACGAATGGCCGCTGGCCTCGTCCCTGGCGAATGCCAAGGCCAACGGCTTCGAATCCGTCGCCATCGCCTTCCTGCACAGCGACCTGAACCCGGCGCACGAGCTGGCCGCCGGCGAACTGGCCCGCGAGGCCGGCTTTGCCTACGTCGCCCTCAGCCACGAGGTCTCGCCCCTGCCCCGCTTCGGGCCCCGGGCCGAGACAGCCGTGGCCGACGCCTATCTGACGCCTGTTCTGCAGGCCTATGTCGATCAGGTGGCCGGCGCCGTGGCCGGCGCGCCTCTCTGGTTCATGACCTCGGCCGGAGCCCTGGTCCGCGCTTCAGCCTTCCGGGGCAAGGACGCGGTCGTCTCCGGCCCCGCCGGCGGGGTGGTCGGGGTGGCCCAGACCGCTCGCCAGGCCGGGGGGCCCGCGGTCCTCGGCTTCGACATGGGCGGCACCTCCACCGACGTCTGCCGGTTCGGCGGGGTTCTGGAGCGTCGCGACAAGGCCAATGTCGCGGGGGCAAAGCTGCGCAGCCCGATGCTGGACGTCGAGACGGTCGCGGCCGGCGGCGGCTCCATCCTCGCCTTCGACGGCTTCCGCGCCCGGGTGGGCCCGGACAGCGCCGGCGCCAATCCCGGTCCCGCCGCCTATGGCCGGGGCGGTCCCGCCACCGTCACCGACGCCAACCTGGTCCTCGGTCGCCTCGATCCCCGCTTCTTCCCCAGCATCTTCGGCCCGACCGCCGACGCCCCGCTGGACGACGCCGCCGCCCGCGCCCGGTTGACCGACCTCGCACAGGCCATGGGCCTGCCCACCCCCGAAGCCGCCGCCGAGGGCTTCATCGCCGTCGCCGTCGAACACACCGCCCAGGCCATCCGCCGCATCTCCACCGAGCGGGGTTTCGATCCCCGCGATCACGCCCTGGTCGCCTTCGGCGGCGCGGCGGGTCAGGTCGCCTGCGATGTCGCCGACGCCCTGGGCATGACCACGGTGCTCAGCCCCCGCCACGCCTCCATCCTCTCGGCCTGGGGCATCGGCCAGGCCCGCGTCCGCGCCCTGAAACAGGCCGGACTGGAGGCGCCGCTCGACGAGGCCGGCCTGGCCTTGGCCGAAACACTCGCCGCCCGCCTTTCGACCGAGGCCCAGGACGCCCTGGCCCTCCAGGGCTCCGACCCCGGCGAAACCACGCCCCGGCTGATGCTCCGCTACGACGGCGCGGACGCTGTCCTGCCCGTCGCCCCCGCCGACCTCGCCACCGTCAAAGCCGCCTTCGAAACCGCCCACCACCGCCTCTTCGGCTTCACCGAACCCCAGCGCCAAGTCCTCATCGCCAGCGTGGAAGTGGATGCGGAGGAACACCTTCCTTCTCCCCCTGGGGGAGAAGGTGGCCCGCGCAACGGGTCGGATGAGGGGTCGAAGAAAGACGACGCTGCGACCGTCGCGGCTGCCGGACAATCCCTCTCCGCCGGTGCGACCCCTCATCCGGCGGCTTCGCCGCCACCTTCTCCCCCAAGGGGAGAAGGCCCTGTAGAGGCCGACGCCCTCACTACCCCCCTCCCCGGCCCCGCCCTCATCGTTCGCGGCGACACCCAGATCGCCGTGGCCGCGGGCTGGACCGCAATCCGCGAGGCCGACGGCCTCATCCGCCTGACCCGCGCCGCCGCCCGCCAGCTGGCCGAAGCCGATACCGACCGTCCCGATCCCGTCACCCTGGAGCTGTTCAACCGCCGCTTCATGGGCGTGGCCGAGGCCATGGGCGCGGCCCTCGAACGCACCGCCCATTCGGTCAACATCAAGGAGCGGCTCGATTTCTCCTGCGCCCTGTTCGACACCGATGGCGGCCTGGTCGCCAACGCCCCCCACATGCCCGTCCACCTGGGCAGCATGGGCGCTTCGGTCCGCGCCGTGCAGGCCCGTCACGCGACCTTCGCCCCCGGCGACGCCTTCGTCCTCAACAACCCCTATTTCGGCGGCACCCACCTGCCCGACATCACCGTGGTCATGCCGGTGTTCATGGGCCCCTCCAGGGAAGAAGAGGCGGATGAGGCTCCCGCCTTCTACGTCGCCGCCCGGGGCCACCATGCCGACGTCGGGGGGGTGCAGCCCGGCTCCATGCCGCCCTTCTCCCGCAGCATCGACGAGGAAGGCGTGCTGCTCGACGCCATCCCGATGATGAAGGCCGGCCGCTTCCTGGAGGCGGAGATGCGCGCCGCCCTCGCCAGCGGCAAATGGCCGGCCCGCGCCCCCGACCGCAACCTCGCCGACCTCAAGGCCCAGCTGGCCGCCTGCCAGGCCGGCGCCGCCGCCGTGGCCCAGATGATCGACAGCTTCGGCCCCCGCACCGTCGCTCGCTACATGGCCTTCGTGCAGCAGAACGCCGAGGTCTCGGTCCGCCGCGCCATTGAAAGCCTGACCGACGGCGAGGCCCGCGTTCCTCTGGACGGGGCCGGCGAGATCGTCGTCAAGGTGACGGTGGACGCCGCCGCGCGCGAGGCGACCCTCGACTTCCGCGATAGCGCCGACCAGCTGGCCAGCAACTTCAACGCCCCCAGCGCCATCGTCAGCGCCGCCGCCCTCTATGTCTTCCGCACCCTGGTCGATGACGACATCCCGCTGAACGCCGGCTGCCTGGCCCCGCTCAACATCCTGACCCGCGAGGGCTCGATGCTCGATCCCCACCCGCCGGCGGCGGTGGTGGCCGGGAATGTCGAGACCAGCCAGCATGTCGTCGACGCCCTGTATGCGGCGCTGGGGGTCATGGCGAACGGTCAGGGCACCATGAACAACTTCACCTTCGGCGACGAGGACCGGCAGTATTACGAGACCCTTTGCGGCGGCTCCGGCGCCACCGCGACCCGGGCCGGGACCAGCGCCATCCACACCCATATGACCAACAGCCGCCTGACCGATCCGGAGATCCTCGAGCGCCGCTTTCCGGTGAGGGTCGAGCATTTCGGCATCCGCCACGGCTCCGGCGGCGCGGGCGCCAACCGCGGCGGCGACGGGGCCATCCGCCGCATCCGTTTCCTCGCCCCGCTGGAAGCGGCGTTGCTTTCAAGCCGCAGGGTGAATGTTCCTCGCGGAATCGCCGGGGGCGGCGACGCTTTGCCGGGCCGCCAGCGTTTGATTACCGCCCAAGGTGCGGTAACAGACCTGACCGGCTGTTTCTCCGTAACCGTTGCGCCGGGTGACGTCATCGAGATCGAAACCCCCGGGGGCGGCGGTTTCGGTCATCCCGTCGATGCCGCCGCTCGATAGCCCCCGATCAGGACCCCCTTCATGTCATCTGTCCTCGCGCTTCTTCTCTCGCTGCTGATCTCCCAGGAAGCCGCGCCGCCGGTCGAGCCCGCGCCCGCGTCGGCGGCGGCCTCGGAGGCCGACTACCCCATCCCCACCGGCGCCCCGGCCGACGACTACGGACTGGTCGCCTGGTGCTACGGCGCCCTCTCTAGCCACATGAGCATGTACGACAAGGTGATCGGCGACGTCGAAGGCATCGAAAAGGAGATCGGCAAGATCCCCGGCGCCCCGCCCGCCGACATGAAGGCCTACAGGGACCAGCGCGACGCCGGCAGGGACACCCTCAAACAGTTCCGCCGCGCCATGGAGGCCGCCGAAAAGGCCTCGCCCAAGCCCATCGCCCCCTATGGCGCCGCCTCCCTGAAGCAGGGCGGGCAGGTCTGGAACAGCGTGGCTAGCAAGGACAGGAAGTACATCGCCCGCGAGTGGATGTCCTGGGGCCTGCCCGGCCGCTGCCTGCCGACGGCCGAGAGGCTGGAAGCCCGGTCTGCCTTGTTCGGCCAGGCCCTGACCTACAACGCCAAGGCCCCGGAAGCGCCGGCCGAAACCCCGGCGCCCGCGACCGCCGAGCCCGCCCCCAACGAGCCGGCGCCGTCCGGGATTGACGCCCTCCTCCCCGGCGAAGCCCTGCCCCCGACGGCGGAAGAGCCCACCCTCCGCGGTCCGCAGTAGCCGCTAAGCCGCCGCTTCGCGCGCCGCCGCCACCGGATCATAGGCCAGGATCGGCGCCAGCCACCGCTCGGCCGTGGCCAGGTCCCAGCCTTTGCGGGCCGCATAGTCGGCCACCTGGTCACGGTCGATCTTGCCGACCCCGAAATAGTGGGCCTTGGGGTGGCTGAAATAGAGGCCGGAGACGCTCGCCGGCGGGTTCATGGCGAAGCTCTCTGTCAGCGCCATCCCGGTATGGGCCTCCGCCTTCAGCAGCTTGAAGAGCGTCGCCTTTTCCGTGTGGTCGGGCTGGGCCGGATAGCCGGGCGCCGGCCGGATGCCCTGGTAGGTCTCGGCGATCAGGGCGTCGATGTCGAACGGCTCATCCGGGGCATAGCCCCACAGGCTGGTCCGCACCTGCCGGTGCAGCGACTCGGCGAAGGCCTCGGCCAGCCGGTCTGCCAGGGCCGCCGAGAGGATGGCGTTGTAGTCGTCGCCGGCCGCCTTGAATCGCTCTGCAACCTCCCGCTCGCCATGACCGGCGGTGACCGCGAAGGCCCCGATCCAGTCCGGCGCCGCGTCAGCCGGAGCCACGAAGTCCGACAGCGCCAGGTTGGCCTTGTCGCCCGACTTTTCCATCTGCTGGCGCAGGGTGTGGAACCGGGCGATCTCGTCCGTCCGGTCCTCATCGGCATAGACGGCGATGTCATCGCCGACCGCCTGGGCCGGCCAGAAGCCGACCACGCCTCTGGCCTCAAACCACTTTTCGGCGATGATCTTTTCCAGCATCGCCTGGGCGTCCTTGAACAGGTCCCGCGCGGCCTCGCCGACCACGTCGTCCTCAAGGATCGCTGGATACCGCCCGATCAGCTCCCAACTGGCGAAGAAGGGGCTCCAGTCGATGTGCCGCGCCAGGTCCGCCAGATCGCCCTCGACCGCCCGCCCCCCAATGAAGCTGGGTTTCGGCGGCGGCTCGGCGGCCCAGTCGATCTTGAAGCCGTTGGCCCGCGCCCGGGCGATCGGCGTGCGGTTCTTCGCCTCCTGTCCCCGGGCGAACTGCTCGCGCACCCGGATGTAGTCGTCGCGGGTCACCGCCTCCAGCCGCGGCCGCTCGTCCGACAGCAGGCCCGAGACCACGCCCACCGCCCGGCTGGCGTCCAGCACATAGGTGGTCGAGGCCCGCCGATAGGCCGGCTCGATCTTCACCGCCGTATGGGTCTTGCTGGTCGTCGCCCCGCCGATCAGCAGCGGGATGTCGAAGCCGCGCCGCTCCATCTCCGAGGCCACGAAGACCATCTCGTCCAGCGACGGCGTGATCAGGCCGGACAGGCCGATAATGTCGACGCCATGTGCCTTGGCCTCGTCGAGAATCCGGTCGGCCGGGACCATGACGCCCAGGTCGATGACCTCGTAGTTGTTACACTGCAGGACCACCCCGACGATGTTCTTGCCGATGTCGTGGACATCGCCCTTGACCGTGGCCATCAGGATCTTGCCCGCCGCCTTGCGCGGCTGGCCTTCCTTCTCGGCCTCCATGAAGGGCATCAGCCAGGCCACCGCCTGTTTCATCACCCGCGCCGACTTGACCACCTGCGGCAGGAACATCTTGCCCGAGCCGAACAGGTCGCCGACGACGTTCATCCCGTCCATCAGCGCGCCCTCGATGACGTGCAGCGGCCGCTCCGCCGCCAGCCGGGCCTCCTCGGTATCGACGTCGATGAACTCGGTGATGCCGTTGACCAGGGCGTGGGTCAGCCGCTCGTTGACCGTGCCGGAACGCCAGGCCTGGTCGGCGACCTTGGCCACCGTCCCGTCGCCCTTGTATTTCGGGGCCAGGTCGACCAGCCGCTCGGTCTGCGAGCCGCCCGCCTTGGGTTTGCGGTTGAGGATGACGTCCTCGACCGCCTCGCGCAGCTCCGGGTCCAGCGTATCGTAGACGGGCAGGTCGCCGGCATTGACGATGCCCATGTCCATGCCGGCGTTGATCGCATGGTAGAGGAAGACCGAGTGGATGGCCCGCCGCACCGGCTCGTTGCCCCGGAAGCTGAACGAGACGTTCGACACCCCGCCCGACACCCGCGCATGGGGCAGCCGCTGCTTGATCGCCCGCGTCGCCTCGATGAAGTCGACGGCATAGTTGTCATGCTCCTCGATCCCCGTCGCCACAGCGAAGATGTTGGGGTCGAAGATGATGTCTTCCGGCGGGAAGCCGACCTGGTCGACCAGGATGGCGTAGGCCCGCGAACAAATCTCGATCTTGCGGGCGGCGGTGTCGGCCTGGCCCTGCTCGTCGAAAGCCATGACCACCACGGCGGCCCCGTAGCGGAGGCACAGCCTGGCCTGTTCGATGAACTTAGGCTCGCCCTCCTTCATGCTGATGGAGTTGACGATGGCCTTGCCCTGGACGCACTTCAGGCCCGCCTCGATCACCTCCCATTTGGAGCTGTCGATCATCACCGGAACCCGGGCGATGTCCGGCTCGGCGGCCATCAGGTTGAGGAAGGTCACCATGGCCTTCTTCGAATCCAGCAGCCCCTCGTCCATGTTGACGTCGATGATCTGGGCGCCGGCCTCGACCTGCTGGCGCGCCACCGCCAGGGCGGCGTTGTAGTCGCCCTCGACGATCAGCTTCTTGAACTTGGCCGAGCCGGTGACATTGGTCCGCTCACCGACGTTGACGAAGACAGGTCTCACTACAGCAATCCATTATCGATCGAGGGTTCGCGGCCGCCCAGAGCCAAACGGCGGCTGATCACGGCCTGAGGCAGGCCGGCGGTGGTGGCTTTCAGGACGGCGGCCGGGCCTTGCGCGTGGACCAGTTTCAGCCCGGCCACGGCCGAGCGTAGTCCCGCCATGGTCGCCCCGGCCACCGCCGCCTTGAAGGCCTCGAAGTCGGCGGCCGACAGCGGCGGATCGCCGGGCGCCGGGCCGATGTCGACGCGCGGCGCCGTCTGGAACAACGCGTTCAGCAGCACGGCCGCCGCCTTGTCGTTGGTCGGCCGCCCCAGCCGGCTGCGCAGGTCGCGCAGCAGCTCGGTCTCCGTGGCGGTCAGGGCGTGGGCCTTGTCGAGTTTCACGGATCTAAGCCAGTTCGAAGGGTTCGAGCCCGGCCAGCCGCATGGCCTTTGGCCGTTCGGGAACGACGCGCGGCGCTTTGCCGGCCACCGACTCCGCCACGTGCCGGATATGCTCCGGCGTCGTGCCGCAACAGCCGCCGAGAATATTGACCAGCCCGCTGTCGGCCCACTCATGGAGGTGGCAGGCGGTCTCGTGCGGCTGCTCGTCATACTGGCCCATGGCGTTGGGCAGGCCCGCGTTGGGATAGGCGGCGACCAGGGTTCCGGCCACCCGCTCCATCTCGGCGATATGCGGCCGCATCAGCTCGGCCCCCAGGGCGCAGTTGAAGCCAATGGCGAAGGGCTTGGCGTGTTTGACGCTGTTCCAGAAGGCCTCGGTGGTCTGGCCCGACAGGGTGCGGCCCGAGCGGTCGGTGATGGTGCCGCTGATCCAGATCGGCAGCGGCTCCAGCCCCTCGTCCTCCAGGTCCATGATCACCTTGAGGGCGGCCTTGCAGTTGAGGGTGTCGGTGATAGTCTCGATCAGGAACAGATCCACCCCGCCATCATGCAGGGCCAGCACCTGCTCGCGATAGGCGTCGTAGACCTGGTCGAAGGTGATCAGCCGCGCGCCCGGGTCGTTCACGTCCGAGCTCATCGACAGCATCTTGTTCAGCGGCCCGATCGAGCCGGCGACGAAGCGCGGCTTGGCCGGCTCGGCGGCGGTGAACCGGTCGGCTGCCTCCCGCGCCAGCCGCGCGCCGGCCAGGTTGATGTCCCGGACCGCCGACTGGCAGCTGTAGTCCTCCTGGGCGATCGAGGTGGCGCTGAAGGTGTTGGTCTCGCTGATGTCGGCGCCGGCGGCGAAATAGGCCTCGTGCAGCTTGCTGACCAGGTCAGGCCGGGTCAGGCACAGCAGGTCGTTGTTGCCCCGCAGCTGGCCATCGTGGTCCTTGAACCGCTCGCCGCGGAAGTCCTCTTCCGACAGCCCCTCGCGCTGGAACATCACGCCCCAGGCGCCGTCCAGGATCAATATCCGCTCTTTCGCAGCCGCCTTCAGGGCGGCGATGCGGTCCTGCCGGGTCATGGCGTCCCCGTCTGTTTGGCCAGCTGGACCTTGAAGTCGGCGTCCAGACGGCTGGTGGTGGTGGACAACTCCGTCGGATCGACGAAGGGATTGGGCTTGCCGACGCCCATGGTGGCCCGCTTGGCGGCCATGTTGAACTGGTCCGGATGCGGGGCCAGGAAGATGTCGGCCCTCATCCCGGCCAGCCGGGTGAAGGTTCGCTGATAGTCGGCGACGATGCCGGGATACTGCGGATTGGGCGCCAGCCGGTTGGCCGCCACCGTGGCGCTGCAGAAGAACATCACCCGATAGCTGGCCGCCCCATCCTTCAGGGTCATGGTCCAGGTTGTGCAGCCCTTGGTGTGGCCGGGCGTGATGTTGGCCGTCAGAACGCTCGTCCCGACCGCGGCCGTGGCCCCGTCGGCGATCACCGCATCGACCTTGACCGGCGGGAAATTCAGGGCCGCGTTGGTCTCCGACCCCGGATACTTGCCGTTCTCCAGGGCCCATTTGTCGCCGGCGCTGGCGATCAGGATAGCCCCGGTGTCTTTTTTCAGCTGAGCCAGCCCCCCGGCATGGTCGAAGTGGGCGTGGCTGTTGAGCAGCAGATCGACATCGGTCAGCCGAAAGCCCAGGGCGCGGATATTGGCCTCGATCAGGGCGGCGTTCTGCGGCATGCCGCCGTCGATCAGGATGTGGCCTTTGGAGCTGGTGATCAGCCAGGCCGACAGCCCCTCAGTGCCGACGTAATACAGGTTCCCCGCAACCTTGAACGGCGCGGTCGGGCGGGTCCAGTCGCTGGGAAACTGTGCCGAGGCGGTGGTCGCCAGCAGCCCGGCCGCCGCGGCCAGGCCCAGCGCCAGTCTTTTTGCGAACCTCATCATGCGGCGGCCTCCTTCGATGCGGGCTCGGCCTCGCGGACGCCCAGCACGCGGCAGATGGCATAGACCAGATCGGCCCGGTTCAGGGTGTAGAAATGGAAGTCGCTGAAGCCCTGCTCCTCCAGCTTGGCGCACATCTCGGCGGCCACGGAACAGGCGATCAGCCGGCGCGTCTCGGGATCGCCGTCCAGCCCGTCGAACAGATTGGCCAGCCAGCCCGGGATGGTGGTCCCGCAGGCCGCGGACATCCGCACCAGCCCCTTGAAATTGGTCACCGGCATGATCCCCGGCGAGATCGGAATGGTGATCCCCGCCGCCCGCGCCTTCTCGACGAACCGCAGGAAGGCGTCGATGTCGAAGAAGAACTGGCTGATCGCCCGCGTGGCGCCGGCATCGACCTTGGCCTTCAGCACATCGATGTCGTGCGCCAGATTGGGGCTCTCCGGATGCCCTTCCGGATAGACCCCGACCAGCACCTCGAACGGGGCCACGGCTCGCAGGGCGCCGGTCAGTTCGGTGGCGTTGGCGTAGCCGTCGGGACGCGGTGCATAGACCCCGCCCATGCCGCTGGGCGGATCGCCGCGCAGGGCCACCACATGGCGGACCCCGACGTTCCAATAGTCCTGGATCACCTGGTCCACCTCCGCGCGGGAGGCGTCGACGCAGGTCAGGTGGGCGGCCGGCCGCAGGCTGGTCTCCTCGATGATCCGCTTGACCGTCCGGTGGGTCCGCTCGCGGGTCGAGCCGCCGGCCCCATAGGTCACCGAGACGAAGTCGGGCGCCAGGGGCTCCAGCCGCCGGATCGCCGACCACAGGGTGGCTTCCATCTCCGGCGTCTTGGGCGGGAAGAATTCGAAGCTGATGCCGTGGACGCGGGTCGGCCGCTCGGCGGAACGGGCGACCGGACCGATCACCCGGCGGCCCTGGGTGGAAATGACGCTGCTCATCCGTAGCTCACTCTGTCATTGGCGGCGCGCAGGCCGGTCCAGATCTTGATGGTCAGGCCTTCGCCGTCGGCGGTGGGCAGGGTCTCGGAGACCTGCCCCTCCAGCCCGCCGGCCTCCAGCCAGCGCAGGATTTCCTCGTCGGAGAAGCCCAGACGCCGATGCTGGTGCTGGCTGCGCAGGAACTCCAGGCCGTGGGGGGCGAAGTCGATGATCAGAAGCCGGCCGCCCGGCGCCACCAGCCGCGCCGCCTCGGTCACCGCCGCGGCCGGGTCGCCCAGATAGTGCAGCACCTGATGCACCGTCACCAGGTCGGCGCTGGCCGCCGGCAGGCCGGTGGCGAAGATGTCGCCGTGACGAAGCTCGCAGGCTGCCAGGCCCGCGCGGCTGACGTTGGTCCGCGCGATGTTGAGCATCTGCTGCGACAGGTCCAGGCCGATCGCCCGCTCTGACCGCCCGCCCAGCAGGGTCAGCATCCGCCCCGTGCCCGCGCCCAGATCGACTAGCCGGCCGAGGTCCCCCTGCCCTGCCGCGCGGGTAATCGCCGCCTCGACTTGAGTCTCGGAGGCGTACAGGGCGCGGATTTCGTCCCAGCGCGCGGCGTTGCGGGCGAAATAGGCGGCGGCCTCGGCCGAGCGTTCGCCTTCCACCGCCGCCAGCTGATCGCCGTCGCGGCGAAGCACGGGATCGCTATCGTCGGTCACATCCAAAGCCGCATCCACCAGCACCCTCGCCGGACCGGCCGCTGACAGGCGGTAGAAGACCCAGGCCCCGTCCGGGAACCGCTCGACCAGCCCGGCCTCGGCCAGCAGCTTCAGGTGGCGGGAGACGCGTGGCTGGCTCTGGTCCAGGATGCGGCACAGCTCCAACACCGACAGTTCCTCCGCCGCCAGCAGCGAAAGAATGCGCAGCCGCGTCGGCTCCCCCGCCGCCCGCAGCATATCAACCGTCTGGTTCGACCCCTGTGTCATAGGGCATATAAAGATATCTTTATATGCTTAAGTCAAGCGGCCGGGACGCAGATGCGACCGGACATCTCGGGGCCCCGGCCGCGCTGCCCCCGCTCAGCCAGAACAGCCGCGCTTGGGGCCTCCGCCTAGATGAAGTTGTCGAGCCGTACGACCGCGCCCTCGATGTTCATTCCGATCACAAGGTCCTGGCCGGATTGATACCCCGGCACACCGTTGAAATCGACGACCAGGAATTCGTAAAAGTTGTAGCCGCCAAGCAGAGTGTCAACGATCACCGCATGATGGGCGCCGAGAGCCGCAGCCGGCAGCAGCAGCGATAGGGCCTGATCAAACAGAGTCCCTTCAGCGATTGGCCCACGAACTTTTGGATCGATAGCTTCCACAACAAAGGGCAAATCAAATAACGTTCTCGAAAGAGTGATCCCCTCAATAACATCGTATTCCGGCCCGGAAGATTCCAAGGCGTCCGTGAAAACGTATGTGTTGAGGCCGTTTCCGTAGGCTCCAAATCGATCCTGCCCCAAGCCTCCCTCAAGGATATTGTCGCCTTCTCCCGTCGAAAAATAATCCGCGCCGTATCCGCCAATCAGTACGTCGTCGCCATTGCTCGCATAGACTTGATAACGGCCCGCCCCACTGGAACCGTCGAAAGTCAAGGTGCTCAAGGTGGGTGCGCCAATGTCGCCATCGAGTTCCTTGACCCAGCCCACGGTCAGCGTCTGGTCGCCAAATCCCGAGCCTATGCGCAAGACATAATCGTCTCCTGTTTTCAACGCCGCCTGCGCGAGATTGGCGATGTTGCGCCCAAGCAGTATCTCCTCCGCATAGGCGCCGTTGAATACGGCCTTGTGCGGAAACCCGATGACTTGGTCCTCCCGCGTGTAGGCGCCTCCAAAGATGACGGTGGTATTCGTCCGACGCGTCAGGATGACGGTGTCGTCTCCACCGGCGGACAAGTCGAACACCCCTTGGCCGGCCAATTCCAGAACATCGGCCCCGGCCGAGCCGATGATGGACACCTTTCCATTCGGCGATGCTATCTTCGCTTTCACGCTCAGGCTGTCCGCTGGGCTCAGCAGCGATCCGTCGATGGTGACGCTTCCTCCCCCAACCAGGCTGGGGGCAATGGTAAGCCGATAGTCGAACCCTGGCCCCAGGCGGATGGTCTCTACGTTTGCGATCGCGCTCCCATCCAGCCGGAACCTGTTCGCCCCGGCGAGGATGAGGGTGTCAATGCCCTCGCCCCCATCCACACGATCAGCCGCGTCGAAAGCGTTGGCAAAATCGATGATGTCGTCGCCGGCCCCTCCGAGGGCCACGTCGGCGCCGCCATCGCCCATGATCAACAGGTCGTTTCCGGAGCCGCCGTCGATCAGGTTCGCCAAAGCGTTTGCCCGAAGCGTATCAGCATAGGGCGAGCCGGCGAGGTTTTCGATTTCGGACAGGGTGTCGAAGCCGAGTCCGATTCCCACTTCCTGGGCGGCGGAGGTCGCCAGGCTGACGGTTACCGAGCCAAAAGCCAAGGCATAGCTGGCGGTATCGATGCCCGCCCCGCCGAGAAGCCGGTCGTTACCGCCGCCACCGACAAGCAGATCGTCCCCTTCCCCGCCCTCCAGAAGGTCATCGCCGTCAGCACCGTCCAGCCTGTCCTGGCCGCCAAGCCCGTAAACGGTGTCGGCGTTTTTCGACCCTGTCAGCGTATCATCGCCATCCGTCCCGGAAATGATCTTGGCAAGCTTGGCGTCGCCGGGCTCAGCGGCGGGCCACAGACGATCCAGCAGCGGCACGCGTCTCATGGAAAACATCCTTCAAAAGCCTATATGAAGTCTGAAGTGCCGAGTGTGCCGATCACATTGGTGATGGCGATTACCAAGTCCTCGCCGGCCTGGTAGCCAGGCTGGCCATTAAAATCGACCAGCAGATACCAGCCGGGATTGATCGAGGTGTCCGAGACGAACATCGCGTGATGCGCCTGCAGCGTCGATGCCCATTGCGAAAGGTCGGCGTCGAACGACGCCGGTCTGATGTGGCCCGCAACGGTCGAGTCGATTCCCGAAACCTCAATGGGAACGTCGATAAGGTGACGATCAATGTCTAGATTTCCGATGTAATCCCGGTCCTTACTTGTTGAATCCAAGGCTGACTGAAACATGTAAACGTCGAAACCGTCGGTGATGTAAGAGTAGGCGTAGGCGTCAGATCCCTCGCCACCGCATAGTATGTTATGGCCCCCACCCCCATCGAGGTAGTCATTCCCTCCACCGCCAAAGACGACATCGTCACTACTATCCCCGCCGCGATAGTAATCTCCATTCAGTGAGTCATTGCCTGCGCCTCCAATCAGGGTGTCGTTGCCTTCCAGACCAACGAGATACAGGCTGTCCACAGACTTCGAGCCGTCGAGATAGAGCGATGAAGGCTGCCCGCCCCCCCAGCCCAGTCCGACCATGCTGGTCCAAGTCACGGACCGCAACATGGAAGTAGCTTCAAGTGCAATCCTGTAGGCGCCGCCCGGTGTCAGCACCAGTTCTGAAACGTTCTGGACATTTCTGCCAATGGCGATGTCATAGTCGCCGTCGAGAACCAGCAGGGTCTCCCCACCCTGACTTCCAAAGACCTTGTCGGCCTTGGTAAACGCCCCGCCGAAATACAGGACGTCATATCCGTTGCCGCAACGGACCGTGTCGTTTCCGCCAAGCGACAGGTCGAAGACATCATCGCCGATACCGCCTTCAAGGATATCGTCACCGCCGCCCCCGACCAGCTTCAGATTGCCGGTGAGGATCTTGCCGCCATGGAAAACGAGGCTGTCGCCCGCCCCCAGGGCTGAACCGTCGACCAGCATCCGCATGTTGTCGGCGATCCGGCTGGTGGCGGTGAGGGTGTAGTCAAAGCCGGCGGCGAGACGGAGAATTTCCACCCCGCGAAGGGTGTTGAACCCCAGCTTGATCCCGCCTGAATAGTCCCCGTCCAGTAGCAGCGTGTCCTGCAGCCCCAGACCACCCTCGATCTGGTCGGCGGAGGTGAAGGCGGCGCCCAGCACGAAGGTGTCGTCGCCATCTCCGCCGCTGACCCGGTCGTTGCCGCCGGCGGTCAGGTCGAAACTGTTCTTCGCGGCGCTGCCGGTCAGGCGATCGGAGAAGGAGGAACCGACCAGGTTCTCGATGCCGAACAGGGTGTCGATCCCCTGGTCCGCGCCGATGGCCTGGGCCACCCCATCCTCGTCGAGGCGCACCGTGACCCCTGCGGAGGCCGCTTGGTAATCAGCGGTGTCCCGCCCCGCACCCCCGTCCAGACGATCGTCGCCCAGCCCACCGAGCAGCCGGTCATCACCCTGATCGCCATTCAGCTCATCATTGCCGCCAAGGCCGGATATGACGTCGTTCCCGCCGGCGCCCGACAGCAGGTCTACACCGGATGTCCCGGTCAGGAAGTCATCCCCCGGCGTCGAGGCCGCCTGAGGTGACCAGGCAAGCTCCCCCAGTGCCAGGGTCGTCCGGGACTCCCACCCCGCTCGGAAGCGCGTCTCATGACCTCCGGTGGGCAAGATGATCGCTCCCCTATCGGCCGTCCGTCCGTCGACAGGTTCGGTCAAGACGGCACAGCGACCATTGCTCGATGGAGGGCAAGACTATAGGCGGCCGGAAGCGGTGCAAGGCCTTTCGGCGGGCGTCCCGTCCTAACCCGCGACCGGCGTCGCCAGCGGCTCGCCGTGGAAGAACCGCCGCAGGTTCTCCATCGTCATCCCGACCATCTGCGGAATGCTCTCCCTCGTCCCGCCGGCCGTATGGGGCGTCAGCACAGTGTTCGGCACGCCTTCCCAGCGGGCGGCCGGAGTCGGCTCTGTTTCGAAGACATCCAGCCCGGCCATGCCCAGCCGGCCGTCCTTCAACGCCGCGATCAGCGCCGTCTCATCGACCACCGGTCCACGGGAGATGTTGATGATACAGCCGCCCGGTCCAACCGCCTCGATCACCTCGGCGGAAATCAGCCCCGCCGCATCGCCCCGGGTGCAGACCATCAGGGCGTCGCTCGCCTTGGCCAGGGCCAGCAGGCTGGCGGCCCGGGTGAACCGGCTCTCCTTGGGATTGGGTCCCCACCACTGGATCGGCATGCCGAAGGCCTCCAGTCGTTTGGCCACCGCCTCGCCGATATGGCCCAGGCCGACGATCCCCGCCGTCTTGCCGCGCAGCGAATGGCGCGGCGCCATCCGGTCTGTGTGGGTCCATTGGCCGGCCCTAAGGCGCCGGTCCCCCTCGACCAGCCCGCGCCAGACGGCGATCAGCAGCCCCACCGCATGGTCGGCCACATCGTCGGCGTTTAGCCCGGTCGAATGGGTGACCGCGATCCCGCGCGCCCGGCACCAGGCCACATCCACCCCGTCATACCCCACGCTCACGCAGGCGATCAGGCCAAGCCTGGGCATATCGCCGAGCAGCCCGGGGTCCAGCTTGAACTCGCCGGCATGGACGATCGCCTGAACCTCCTGGCCGGGTCCCGCCAGGAAGGCCAGCGGGTCGGGATGGTCCCAAAGCCTGTGGACCTGATAGCCCGCGCCGCTCAGCAGCCCTTCCAGGCCGGCCAGCATCACATGGGACAGGAGAACGACGGGTGGCGGGGTCTGAGTCATGGCGATGAGTCTTCCCCTCGGGCCTGGGTCCGTCAATCCACCGCAGGCCGACCGGCCCTACGACGAGGGCCGTCCCTAACCCCTACCGCGCGAACTTCTGGAACTTGATCCGGTGCGGGATCAGGCTGTCGACGCCCAGGCGGCGCTTCTTGTCTTCCTCGTACATTTCGAAGTTGCCTTCGAACCATTCCACATGGCTGTCGCCCTCGAAGGCCAGGATGTGGGTACAGAGCCGGTCGAGGAACCAGCGGTCGTGGCTGATGACCACGGCGCAGCCGGCGAAGCCTTCCAGCGCCTCCTCGAGGTTCTGCAGGGTCTCGATGTCAAGGTCGTTGGTCGGTTCGTCGAGCAGGATGACGTTGCCGCCGGTGGCCAGGGTCTTGGCCAGGTGGACGCGGTTGCGCTCCCCGCCCGACAGCAGCCCGACCTTCTTCTGTTGGTCGCCGCCCTTGAAGTTGAAGCTGCCGACATAGGCTCTGGAGTTCAGTTCACGCTTGCCGACCATCATCACGTCGGTGCCGCCGCTGATCGCCTGCCAGACGGTGTCATTGGGATTGAGGTCGTCGCGGCTCTGGTCGACATAGGCCAGCTTCACCGTCTCGCCGAGGCGCAGGGAGCCGGCGTCGGGCTTTTCCTGACCGGTGATCAGCTTGAACAGGGTCGACTTGCCGGCGCCGTTGGGGCCGATGACGCCCACGATGCCGTTCGGCGGCAGTTTGAACGACAGGCCCTTGAACAGCACCTTGTCGCCGTATTCCTTCTCCAGGTCGGTGACCTCGAGCACCAGGTTGCCCAGGCGCGGGCCGGGCGGGATCTGAATGACCGCATGGGTCTGGGCCTGTCGGCTGTTTTCCTGCTCGCGGACCATGTCTTCATAGGCGGCCAGTCGTGCCTTGGACTTGGCCTGGCGGGCCTTGGCGCCGGAGCGAACCCATTCCAGTTCGCGGGTCAGGGCGCGCTGACGGGCCTCGGACTCCGACTGCTCCTGCACGACGCGCTTCTGCTTGGCTTCCAGCCAGCCACTGTAGTTGCCCTCGAAGGGGATGCCCTTGCCGCGGTCCAGTTCCAGGGTCCACTTGGTCACTTGGTCCAGGAAGTAGCGGTCGTGGGTGACCAGGATGACGCAGCCGGGGAAGGCTTCCAGGTGATGCTGCAGCCAGGCGACGCTTTCGGCGTCCAGGTGGTTGGTCGGCTCGTCCAACAGCAGCATGTCGGGCTTGCTGAGCAGTAGCCGGGCCAGGGCCACGCGGCGCTTCTCACCGCCCGACAGCTGGGTCACGCCGCTGTCGTTGGGCGGACAGCGCAGGGCGTCCATGGCCATCTCAATGCGGCTGTCGATGTCCCAAAGGTCGCCGGCGTCGATCTTTTCCTGGAGGGTGGTCATCTCCTCCATCAGCTCGTCGGTGTAGTTCTCGCCCATCTCGGCCGCGACGGCGTTGAACCGATCGAAGATCAGCTTTTCCTCACACCAGGCGATGACGTTTTCCCAGACTGTCTTGCTGTCGTCGAGGTGCGGCTCCTGCTCCAGATAGCCGCGCTTGACCCCGTCGGCGGCCTTGGCCTCGCCGTTATATTCCTTGTCGATCCCGGCCATGATCTTCAGCAGGGTGGACTTGCCCGAGCCGTTGACCCCGACGACGCCGATCTTGGCGTCGGGATAGAAGGACAGCCAGATGTTCTCGAACACCTTCTTGCCGCCGGGAAACGCCTTGGTCAGGCCTTGCATTTGAAAGATGTACTGGGCGGCCATGGGGGCGCTTCGCTCTTCTCGGGTTCGAATGTCTGGGGTCGCGCGGATGTAGCGACCGGGCGCGCTTTAGGCAATGGCGGCTTGGCGGAGCGCTGAATTCTCACGCAATTGCAACGTGCGCCGGGGGGCAAATCATGGGACCCTCGGACGTCCCTCAATCCCCGGATGCCCCCCATGACCCGTCACGCCCGCCGCCCTGGTCTTCGCCACCGGTCCGGGCTGGCGGCCCTGTCCCTGGCGGTCGGGATGATGATCTCCGCCGCCGCCGTCGCCGCGCCGGAATCGACCGAGCCGGTCGCCCTGCCGGCCTCCCCGCAACCCGTCGCCTCCGTCCCCGCGACCAGCGACGGGGTCAGCTGGGCACGGGCCCATATGTCGCCGGGGGAGCTGGCGGCCCAGGACAGGGGAACCGACAAGCTGAATGCCGAGGTCAAGGCTCGGCTGGACGCGGCCGCGGCGCAGGACGCCAAGGCCAACGCCGACTACGCCGCAGCCCAGGCGGCCCACGACGCAGAGGTGGCCGCCCAGAAGGCCGCCTATGACCAGGCCATGGCCGACTACGACGCCAAGGTCGCCGCCATCAAAGCCGCCAACGCCAAGGCCCAGGCGGATTGGAAGGCGGCGGTGAAGGCCTGCCGGATGGGCGACAAGAGCCAGTGCGCGCCTCAATAGGCGCTGAAACCACAAGCCGCCGCAGCGCCACCGTCTCCTACACGGGCGAGCCCTACTATAGCTACGAGAACGACGGCGGCAGGGTCGACAGCAATACCGTGGTCGATCTGGCCCTCGGCTACCGCTTCTCCGGCGGCTGGCTGGAAGGCCTCGAGGTGCAGGGCAACGTCACCAACCTGTTCGACGAGGACTATATTTCGACCATCGGCTCCGGCGGCTTTGTCGCCCGCGACCCGACCGGTGCGGCCCAGACGGTGCTGACCGCGCCGCCGCGGCAGGTGTTCGTGACGGTGAAGAAGGCCTTCTAGGCCTGAACCACCTCCGATGACCAAGGCGGGCCGGGGGGCGACTCCCGGCCCGTTTTCGTCTGCAGGCGGCTACAGGATCGGCCGCGAGGTCAGCGGCTGGTCATAATATTCGGCGATGCTTTCCAGCGCCCGCGGATCGAGCATCTCCAGCCGGCCGAGGCGGAACTGGAACAGGCCCTTGCGGTGCAGCCGCCGCAGTACCTCGTTCACGTGAGCCCGGGACAGGCCCAGCGCATCGGCCAGGTGCGACTGGGTCAAGGGCAGCTCCAGCACCCCGTCCTTGACCAGATTCAGGCTGACCGCCCGCTTGTAGAGATAGAGGACCAGGGTAGCGATCCGCTCCTGGGCGCTGCGCCGGCCGACGGAGACCAGGGTCTCGTCGACCAGCCCCTCCTCATGCGCCGTGAGCCAGGTGACGTCGAAGGCCAGCGACGGGTGGTTGCGGTAGAGGTCCCACATCTTGGCCCGCGCCAGACGGCATAGCACTACCGGCCCCAGGGCCTCGACCCCGTGGGCGGCGGCGCCCAGGAAGTTGGCCTGCACCCCGATCAGCTCGCCCGGCAGCAGGAAGTTGAGTATCTGCCGGCGGCCGTCGCCCAGGGTGCGGTAGCGGAAGGCCCAACCGCCCAGCAGGGTGTAGAGCGGCGTCTCGGCGTCGCCCTCATGGGTGATCGTCTCTCCGCCGGTGAAGGTGTCCTCGCCCAGCTTCATTTGCTGGACGAAGGCGACCTCTTCCCGGGTTCCGCTCTTGAAGGCGGGCAGGGCGCGCAGCGGACATTCAAAGCAGGACGTTGCGTACATGGCCACCCCTTCGCTCACAACGGCCCCCTGGACTAGCACGCGTTAACCGGCCGTCCGCAAGCTTTTGAAATCCGCCGCCGCCAGGGCAAGAGGCCTTGGCGACCGGGCGCCGGCCGAGGCATTCTGGGGGCCACAGGAGGGATGTATGCGGACAGGCCGTGCTCTGTTGCTGTCGCTGGCCTTCGCTGGCGCGGTCCTGTTACTGCTGTGGTTCACGGCGGCCTATCTGGGGGGCTCTCCCAGCCGCTGAGCCCCCGCTGCCCGCCTCCTATCCGGAACCTCCGCCATGCGCCCTGCCCTGCCCCTGAAGCTGCTGTTGCTCGCCACCCTCGTTCCGCTGGCCGCATCGGCGCAAGCCCCGCAATCCGGGACGGCCGCCTGGGCCGTCGCCGCCTATCAGGCCCGCGCCGACCGGCTGGAGCCGAGGCTCCACGCGATCCTGCGCCGCGACCCCACCGCCAACGCCCAGGCCGCCGAGGCCGACCGCCGGACCCTGTCCGGCCATGCGCCGCCGCTCAACGGCCTGGTCCTCCTGATCAAGGACAACATCGATGTCGCCGGCCTGCCCAACACCGCCGGCTCCCTGGCCCTGAAGGACAACATTCCGGCGGCCGACGCCCCGATCGTCGCCCGTCTTCGCGCCGCCGGGGTGGTCATCCTCGGCAAGACCAACCTATCGGAATGGGCCAACATCCGCTCGTCCAACTCGCTCAGCGGCTGGAGCGCCGTGGGCGGCCAGACGGTCAATCCCTACGACCTTGCTCGCAGCCCTTGCGGTTCCTCCTCCGGCTCAGGCGCGGCCGTGGCGGCGGGCCTGGCTGACGCGGCCATCGGCACGGAGACGGATGGCTCGATCACCTGCCCGGCGGCGGTTCAGGGCCTGGTTGGGTTGAAACCCACCGTCGGCCTGGTCTCCCGCAGCGGCATCATCCCGATCAGCGCCAGCCAGGACACCGCCGGTCCGATGACCGCCACGGTGACCGACGCGGCCCGCCTGCTGGAGGTCCTGGCCGGATCTGATCCCGCCGATCCGGCCACTGCCGAGGCCGACGGCCGCAAGGGCGGCTATCTGGCGGGGCTGAAGCCCGGCGCGTTGAAGGGCCAGCGGATCGGCGTCATGCGCTACGCCGCCGGCTTCCACCCGGGAACCGACGCCGCCTTCGAGGCCGCCTTGGCGGTGCTGAAGGCGCAGGGCGCCGAGCTCATCGAGATCAAGGCCTTCCCCAAGGCCGAGGGCATGGGCGAGGCGGAATTCGCCGTGCTGCTGACCGAGCTGAAGGTCGGCCTCGCCGACTATCTGGGCCGCACCGACCCGGCCCGGGTCCAGGTCCGCACCCTGGCCGACGTCATCGCCTTTAACAAGGCCAATGCGGCGACCGAGATGGCCCTCTTCGGCCAGGAGATCTTCGAACAGGCCGAGGCGACCAAGGGCCTCGCCGACCCCGCCTATCTGAAGGCCCGCGCCGCCGCCCGCACCCTGGCCGGGGGCGGCCTCGACAGCCTGATGAAGGACAACCGGGTCGTCGCCCTGGTCGGCCCGACGCTCGGCCCCAGCTGGCTGATTGATCCGGTGCTGGGCGACCGCTATGTCGGCGGTGGGGCGGGCAACGCCGCCGCCATCGCCGGGTATCCCCACCTGACCGTGCCCATGGGGCTGGTCAGCGGCCTGCCGGTCGGGCTGTCCTTCGTCGGTCCGAAGTGGTCGGAAGCCAGACTGCTCAGCCTCGGTTACGGCTATGAACAGGCGGCACAGTGGGGGCTTTCAGCTCATACACGCTCGTACTAGAGTTGTGCGATATTCACGGCGAGGGGATTCTCATTGACGTTCGAGAAAAACCGTGCCCGCGCCTTTGCCGACGTGGTCAATCTAGACGCATGGCATGACGCCTTCAGCGACAAGAATAAGGCTGTCGATCTGCACGTTGACGTAGCCTTTCAGACCGCTTTTATGGGGGCCGAAGTTGAATCCCCCATTCGGTTTAAACTTGGCCTAAGCAGAGCGGAAGTTGTAGTCGTCATATCGCCCGTCGAACCGGTTTCCGTAGTCCATAGATCAATATCTTTGGATGCGCCGACACTAAACACTAGTCAGACAAAAATACTATCTCACAAGGATATTGATGGATTCAAGGCCCGCCTTCTGGCCATTCTTTCTGGAAAAAACTCAAAAGTGGACGGTTCGTTGTCGGTATTGCATGATGAATCTAGAGAAAACTCATACAAATATGAAGAAATTTCCCGCAGTAACGGAATGAAGGTTACTCATTTTCAGAGTCGAGATGGATACCATAGATGGATATTAGAGCCCGCTTCAAGATCATCTGATCAGGATGTTTATTGCCTCGAGGGAAGACCTTGGGATGCGCACGCGAGCCCAAGACTTAAGATAAAAGACAAACGGCCGGCAAAGTCCAAAAGCGTCCCCCCTTCTATCACGGTTGAACTACGCTGCCATAGGCAGGATATTATTATTTCCAAAATGGAACCGAAGGATCCGTCTCTTGCCGAAAGGATTCTTGGCGCGCTGTACGCAAAAAATAAGCTTCTGGCGGCTGAGGCCTTGATACTGAAATACTTGTCCAGTGAAGGCCTTGGGACGCCCAACCTATCAGAGCCGTTCGAGTCAGTGACCATTGCCTCAGTTCAGGCCGGGCAGGAGGATTTATAGATGAGCGATTTGTACGATAAACTTAGGCTTATATTAAACGCCGACACCCATGATTTACGATCTCTAGCGAACCTCATTGGTGAAGATCCTAGCTATTTTTACTCACAAGTTGCCCTTAGAGAAGCAGATATTAGAGATCAGAACCTAAAAAATATGAAGTTCAGATCGGTTGATTGGTCATCTCTATTATATAATATAAGTACAAAAGTAGATCAAGTTTATCAGGTGGGAAGGCGTGTCAATGACACTGAAGTTACGTCTCCCGACCGGAAGAGCGACCACACCCGAAACTTCGAGCAGGGGGGCGTAGAAGACTTGTCGCCTAGGGAAAGGCAAGTTCTTAGGCTAGTTTTTCGACATTTGAACTCTAAGGAAATTGGGCGTGAGTTGGGGATAAGCAACCATACCGTTCTAAATCACGTCAGAAAGGCTAAGGAACGGCTTGGCGTTGTGAACCGATATGAGGCGGCAAGGATGCTTCACGAATACGAAAATATCGCTACCGCCGAAGACAATTCGCAGGCAGAACGAAACGACCTTCAAGATTAATTGGTCCTGAGCTACCAAAACACGAAGTCGTTGCGAGATTTTTCTAACCTATTTTGGCAAACAGGCGTGAGTATATTTGGTCACGTCCATAGCGCTCAAGCTGCCTCGCTCAGTAGCCCCTCTTCTTCCCCCAGATGCCGCCCCTGGGGGGCTGCGGCGCAGGAAGGTTGTAGGGGGCGCCGTCGCGGTCGAAGCTGCCGTCATAGGCGTCCTCCTCCCAGCCCCGGCGATAGCCGCTGGACCAGCTGCCGCGATCGCGCAGGCTGCCCGGCAGGTTCTGGTTGGCGACGCAGTAGAGCCCCGGCTCGTACTGTTGACGCCAGCAGTCGCTATTCGAATAGACCCAGTTGTCCTTCAGCTCGACCACCGCCCCGCGCTCGGAAAACACCGCCTGGCCGCCGCCGTAGAGGCGACTGCGGCTCAGGCTGGCCCGGCCTTCGGAGACATAGAGGGCGATTTCCCGCGCCCCGATGGCCGATTCCTTGACCGCCAGGCTGGCTCCGGCGGAGATGATCCCCCGCTGGGAGTCACAGACCCGGCTGCGCGACAGGTTCACCTGGGCGCCGCGTTCAAGATGCAGGCCCGTCCGCCAGCCGCAGACGGCGACGTTGTGGATGGTCAGCATGCCGGTGCCGCTGCGCAGGCCGCGGACCAGCAGGCCAACGTCGCCGGGCGTCTCGCCGCCCCGGGCGACGATGCCCACCTGGTCCAGGGTGGATTCGCCGTTGCCGGGCGTCAGGTCCAGGCCAATGGCCTCGCCGGCGATCTTGCTGCGGGCGATGTCCAGGGTCGCGCTCTCGACCAGCACCGCCGGATCCCAGCTTTTCGCCTCGATGACGCTGTCGCGCATGATCAGCTTGCCGCCGGAGACGAAGACGGCCGAGCCGTCGCCCCAGTATGTCACCGTGGTCCGCACCAGGGCGACATCGGAGGTCCAGGACTGGACGCAGGACTTTTGGCCGCCCTGCTGGGTGACGAAGTTCAGGTCGCGGAGTTCGACCCCCTTCACCCCGTCGCCGATCACGATACAGGCCGAACCGGCGGCCGGGGCGATGGTCGCCGGGGCCGGCGAGGTTCCGCTGAACACCGAGGCGCTCTCGCCGGCGATGATCACCGGATGCTCCACATAGACAGTCTCGCGGCAGGGCGAGCCGCCCCGGATGTAGAGGGTCCCGTTGTCCTCCAGCGCATCCAGCGCCGCGGCGATGGAGGTGAAATTGCCGTCCGCGTCGGTCTGGCTCGGGGCATAGCCGCTATCCGAGCCGCCGCCGGACCCGCTGCTCGACCGGCTGGACGAGCCATAGTCGTCGCCGCCGGCGTCATCCGCGCCGTAGTCGTCCGAAGAACTGCTCGCCGGAGCCTTGCTGGTCGTCGTCGAATAGCCGGGCGCGCTGGCCGCCGAACAGTTGACGATGGCCACTTGCAGCAGGTCGCCGTCGCCGGGGCCCGGGTCGGAGCCCGGACCATAGCCGCCGGGACGCCGATACTTGCGGACATGCTTGCCGCCCTTCGGACGGTCAGGCCGGTAGCGGGGCTTCAGCGGCGGGGTGATCAGACCGCCGAAATTGGGCCGGATCTGCTGGTCGATCTTGGCGTCCGGAAACGCCAGGGCCGGGGGGGCGGAGGCCAGCACCAGGCTGAGCGCCGCGGCGCCCGCCAGGCTGAGGCGGAAGGGGGTTCGCGTCATCATCAGCGGTAGTCCCTGTCACGGCCGGGTCGGTTCTCGCGGGAGACCTGGGCCAGCACCTGCTGCAGCCGCCCGGCCGAGGGCCGGAAGCCGGAGAGGGCGCTGTCGATCTGATAGACCACGGCCTCGGCCTTGTTCTGGTCGGCGACCCCATCCATCCCGAGGGAGAAGAAGGTCGACATGGCGTATTTGGCCTCGGCCGAACCCTGACGGTCCGCTTCCTCGTACCAGTGGAAGGCGCGGGCATAGTCGCGCCGCACTCCGACGCCTTCGGAATACATCACGGCCAGCACCAGCTGGGCCTTGGCCGAGCCGTTGACGGCGGCATACTGGATGGCCCGCACTCTTTCGATGCCCGAGAGGCGACCGGTCGGCTCGCGGCCCAGCATGGCCTGGAAGGTCTGGACGTCTCCGGGGGCCAGGTCCTCGGATTTCTTGGCGACGTAGGGCGTCACCCGCAGATAGGCCAGGGCCTCGCCGATATGGACGAAGGGCAGCTCGCTCATCCGGTCGAGCGCCACATCGGTGGCCTCGTCCCGCCAGTTGCTCTCGTCAACGTGCGGCACGCCGGAGGCCGGTGAGTCCGGCGGATAGAATTCGTAAGGCGGCACCCAGCGCTTGGCCTTGGACTCGACGAAGGCGCCATAGCCGCCTCGCTGCGGCGACGACCGCTCAAAGTCCTTCAGCATCACATAGGCGCCGACATCGCCGGTCTGCACGGCCAGATAGTTATAGAGATAGGCGTCGACATCGTTACGCGGGAACAGGTTCATCACCGAGGGTGCGCCCGGCTGTCCCGGACGGCCCTTGGCCGACACCGCCTGGATGTTGTCCGATGGCTCCCCGAACAGGCCGAACCCGTCGTCATGGATGCGCGCCAGGGTGCGGAAGCCCTCGGCCCCCTGGCTGGACAGCACATAGATCATCCGTGAACGGACCTGTTCCTGTTCAGAGGAATCCATCCGCGACAGCAACCGGTCCAGGGTGCCATAGGCCGAACGCCGCTCGACGCCGCGGCAGTTGTCGAACCGCGAGGTGGCGGTCGCATCGCCGTTGCTGGCCCGGCGGCCGGACGCGGCCACCTGGGCGTAGCCATTGGGATTGGACAGGGCCATGGCGTACCAGACGGCAGCCTCGACCGGATCATCCAGATTGCGGTCCACCGCCCTCTGGCCCTCGTAGCGCTTGCCCAGCTCCAGCTGGGCGAAGAAGTCGCCGCGGAAGGCGCCCCGGCGGAGGATGCGGATTTCCTGTTGCTGGGCGTTGAACTGTGGCGAGGCCACGGTGGCCATCTGGGGCCGGGGACAGGCGGCCTCGCCCTTCTTGCCGAACAGGCCGCCGGGCGCCGTGTCGCACCCCAGCAGCGGGGCGATGGCGACGACAACCAGGCCGCCGATCAGGGCGCGGCGCGCACCCCACAGGGTCCGATGGGCGGTGTCCAGCAGGCGGTCGCGAAAGGTCAGCACAGCTCCCACATCCGCAGGATCGGCGTCGCTGGCGTCGTACATGCGCAAGCCCCCAATGCCCGCCGTTAACCAACATTAACGAGGCAGTCTTGGCCTCGCTCCCCGACCTGTCAAGGCTCGCGCGACAGGTGAGCGTTAACCATAGATCGCCTTTCGGCGAAGGATGCAGAACATCATTCTCTTAGCACGGGAAAATCCCGTTCACAGAACGGCGCTCGGCCTCAGTTCAGCACGTATTACGTCTATAAATTGCCTCTTTTGGGGCGGGAACTGCGGCCTGGGACAAGAGCAACGGGGAATCGCCATGACCAGGATTCGCATCAGGACCCTTACCGCCGGGACGCTCTGCGCCCTCATCGCCGCCAGCTCCCCGATCGTCCCGGTCCTGGCCAAGGCCCCGCCGATACGAGACGGGGGCCCGGACCGGGCATTGGAGAAGCCCACCGACCTGCCCTCGGCCGAGGCCTGCGCCAGGCTTGGGTTCGACGCCGCCGACAGCGCCGATGATCGCGGAATGTCCCGGAGCCGGGCCGTAAGCAAGAACAAGGGCTACGCCGGTGTTCCGGTCACCGTCGCGCCGGCGCCGCCGCCGCCTCCCGCTCCGCCGCCTCCGCCGTCCCGCCTGCAACCGCGTCCGCCGGTCGCCCCCTCTGTGGCCTCCCCCGCGCCTAGTCCAGCAGCGCCAAGCGAATCGGTGGTGGTCACCGCCTCCCGCATCCCACGCGGGCCAAGCCCAGCCGCGCCCGACACCGAAAGATACCCCGGCGCCGCCTCCAACCCGATCAAGCAGGTCGCCGCCGAGCCGGTCTCCACCTTCTCCATCGACGTCGACACCGCCTCCTACGCCAATGTCCGCCGCTTCCTGGACGACGGCCGCCTGCCGCCCAAGGACGCGGTGCGGGTCGAGGAGCTGGTCAACTATTTCGACTACGGCTACGTCACGCCCGCCAGCCGGGACCAGCCCTTCCGCGCCTACACCGCCGTCGCCCCTTCCCCGTGGGCCCCGAGCAAACAGATCGTCCATATCGGCCTGCAGGGATACGAACTGCCCCGGACCCAGCAGCCGCCGCTGAACCTGGTCTTCCTGGTCGACACCTCCGGCTCCATGTGGTCCGAGGACCGGCTGCCGCTGGCCAAGAAGGCCATGAACATCCTGATCGATCAGCTGCGACCCGGCGACCGGGTCTCCATGGTCGCCTATGCCGGCTCGGCCGGCGCGGTCCTCGCCCCCACGCCCGGCGACAACAGGCTGAAGATGCGCTGCGCTCTGGAGTCCCTGCAGTCGGGCGGCTCCACCGCCGGCGGCCAGGGCCTGGCGCTGGCCTATGGCCTGGCCCAGCAGAACTTCCGCAAGGAGGCCGTCAACCGGGTCATCCTTCTGACCGACGGCGACTTCAACGTCGGTATCTCCAATCCGTCGAAGCTGAAGGACTTCGTCGCCGACAAGCGCAAAACCGGCGTCTATCTGTCGGTCTACGGCTTCGGCCGGGGCAACTACAACGACACCATGATGCAGACCCTGGCCCAGAACGGCAACGGAACCGCCGCCTACATCGACACCCTCGAAGAGGCCCGTAAGCTGTTCCGCGACGACTTCTCCGGCAGCCTGTTTCCCATCGCCGACGATGTGAAGATCCAGGTCGAGTTCAACCCCGCCACCGTCGCCGAGTACCGGCTGATCGGCTACGAGACCCGGATGCTGGCCCGGGAGGACTTCAACAACGACCAGGTCGACGCTGGCGAGGTCGGCTCCGGCGCCTCGGTCACCGCCCTCTATGAGATCACCCCCGTCGGCGGGACCGCCTCCGTCGATCCCTTGCGCTACGGAAAAGGCGGCGCGGGTCGGCGAGCCGCTCCCGCTGGGCCATCCGGTGAACTGGCCTACCTCAAGGTCCGCTACAAGCTGCCCGGCCAGCCGACCTCGCGACTGATGCAACAGCCCATCGGCGCCGCCAGCGCCTACGCCACCCTGGCCCAGGCGCCGGAAGCCACCCGCTGGGCGGTCAGCGTCGCCGCCTTCGGCCAGACCCTGCGAGGCGACCCCTGGCTGAAGTCCGGCTTCGGCTGGCCGGCCATCGAGACCCTGGCCCAGAACGCCCGCGGCCGCGACGAGGATGGAACCAGGGCCGAATTCGTCCGCCTCGTCCGCGCCGCCGAAGGCGGCAGGCGGCTGAACGAGTAGAGGGCGGCAAACCCTTCTCCCGCTTGTCGGGAGAAGGGGGCTCCGGGCCCTGATACTTTCATCCGGGTGATATCTTGAGCGCCAACGTCCATCCGGTCGCGGTCGCGGCCGCCGCCTCACCGCCGCCCGGCCTGCCCCATCGCCTCAACGGAGTCACCACGACGCCACACCGCTATTCTCGCGTCACCCGGACGGAAACTCACCGTCATCCATATGATAAGACTGCACTATTTACCTAAAGACACCACATTCGGCAGCCTGACCGCCGCTCAACGCCCCGATGCCGCCCGCCGCCGGGGATATATTGGCTGTCCGCTTCGATAATCCTGACGCTGCCTCCCATCCGCTCAGGCAGCGTCAGGAACTCAGGCCGACGACAACCTCCCACAGAAAGCTTCCTGCAATGCAGTTTGCACACGCAACTGTCGGCTAGCTGACTCGTTGCACCCTCAACAGCGCCCCTCCAGCGCCCCAAACGGACGCCAGCCTCTCCGCATGCCCCTACCCATCGAGGACTACGCCCTGATCGGCGACCGAGAATCCTGCGCCCTGGTCGGGCTGGACGGCTCCATCGACTGGCTGTGCTGGCCGAGGTTCGATTCCGATGCCTGTTTCGCCGCCCTTCTGGGCAGCCGCAACAACGGCCACTGGCGGATATGGCCGGCCGATCCGGACTACACAGTCCGCCGCAAATACCGCGAGGACACCCTGATCCTAGAGACCACCTTCGAGACCGCGACCGGCGAGGTCACAGTCATCGACTTCATGGCCCGCCGTGGGGGCCACCCCGAACTGGTCCGCATGGTGCGCGGCGACAGGGGCGAAGTGGCGATGAAGCTCGATCTGGCCCTGCGCTTCGGCTACGGCGCGGTCACGCCCTGGATGGTCCGCACCGACGGCGGGGCCCATCGGGCCATCGCCGGCCCGGACATGGTCGTCCTGCGCACCCCGGTCGGCATTCGCGGCGACGGCTGGCTGGCGGAGTCGGACTTCACCGTCGGCCAGGGCGAAACCACCCCCTTCACCCTGACCTGGGCCCCCAGTCACGAGCCCCTGCCCGCCGCCACCAGCCCCCGCAAGGCCCTGGCCGACACCGAAGCCTTCTGGCGCCACTGGATGAACCAGGCCTCGGTCGAGGGGCCCTGGGCGGAAGCGGTCAAACGCTCGCTGATCACCCTGAAAGCCCTGACCCACGCTCCGACCGGCGGCGTGGTCGCGGCCGCCACCACCTCCCTGCCGGAACAGATTGGCGGCCCCCGCAACTGGGACTACCGCTATTGCTGGATTCGCGACGCCACCCTGACCCTGCTGGCCCTGATGAACGCCGGCTACTACGAGGAGGCCCAGGCTTGGCGGGACTGGCTGCTGCGGGCGGTGGCCGGCAGTCCCGCTGACATGCAGATCATGTATGGCGTGGCAGGCGAGCGCCGCCTCAACGAATGGGAGGCGACCTGGCTGCCCGGCTATGAGGACAGCAAGCCGGTTCGCATCGGTAACGCCGCCTCGACCCAGTTCCAGCTCGATGTCTATGGCGAGCTGGCTGACAGCCTGCACCAGGCCCGCCGGGGGGGCCTGACCGGCAACGAGGCCGCCTGGACCGTGGAGCGGGCCCTGACCGAGCACGTCGCTCGGGTCTGGACCGACCCAGACGACGGCATCTGGGAGGACCGGGCCGAGCGCAAGCACTACACCTTCTCCAAGGTCATGGCCTGGGTCACCCTGGACCGCGCGGTCCAGGCGGTGGAACACTACGGCCTGCCCGGCGACGCGGCCCGCTACCGTCAGATCCGTGAGGCCATCCGTGAGGACATCCTGGCCAAGGGGTTCGATGCGGAGCTGAACAGCTTCGTCCGCTCCTATGGGACCAAGACCGTCGACGCCAGCCTGTTGCTGATCGCCGAGTTGGGCTTCGTCGAGCCGAGCGATCCCCGCTACATCGGCACCGTCGAGGCCATTGAGCGGGACCTGCTGCACGACGGCTTCGTCCACCGATACGACACCCGCCAGATCGACGACGGCCTCCCCTCCGGCGAGGGCGCCTTCCTGGTCTGCACCTTCTGGCTGGTCGACGCCTATGTGATGCTGGGCCGGCTGGACAACGCCGAGGCGCTGTTCGAGCGGCTGCTGTCGATCCGCAACGATCTGGGCCTGCTGGCCGAGGAATATGACCCGGTCGCCAAGCGGCAGGTGGGCAATTTCCCTCAGGCCTTCAGCCACATCGGCCTGATCAACGCCGCCTTCAACCTGACCCGCGCCCGCGCTGCGGAAGCCGCCTTGAAGGAACCGGCCTGAGCGCCCTTTCCCTGGCCGGCCCGCGCGCTAGCTTTGCCGTCAGCCCCTTGTGGAACAAGGTTCGGCCCGCGCCGTTACCGACGCAAGGGGTCCATCCACGGAGTGCTCGCCAGCATGATCGTCGCCGACCTGATGACCCCCTTGCCCGCCGCCCTCGACCCGTCCGACAGCCTGCATAAGGCGGCCCTGACCCTCGCCGGCCTGCGGGTCGACCAGATGCCCGTCGTGCGTGACGGCCGCCTGATCGGCTCGGTCAGCGAGCATGACCTGGTCGATTTTGGCCTGGCCCGCGGCTTCAGCGCCGACACGCCGGTCTTGGCCGTGATGAGCCACTATTTCGACTGGTGCTATCAAGACGACCCGATGGAGGACGTCGCCGCCCGCCTGGCCGACGCCGACCAGGACAGCCTGATCGTCCTGACCCGCGCCCACCGGATGGCCGGGCTGATCACCGCCTCCAGCCTGAACCCGAGCGTCCGCACCCCCCTGGCCGCAATCGAGTGGCCGCGCGCCGCCTGAACCAGCCCACGAAAAAGGGCCCGCCGACGAGGCGGGCCCTGTCTCTGTCGTGCCGGCTTCAGACTACCGGCCGGTCGGCACGTCCTTGAAGGCTACATCCTTGTCGACGCGGATATCGCCGGGCATGCCCAGAACCCGCTCGGCGATGATGTTCTTCAGGATTTCGTCAGTGCCCCCGGCGATCCGCAGGCCGGGCGCCCACAGCAGGCTCTGCTGGAACGCCGCCTGAAGCGGGGCCTGGGCCGGATCGACCAGGATGCCGAACTGGTCCTCCATCTCGACGCCGTAGTTGCTCATGTCCTGCATCTGATTGGCGGCGATGATCTTGCCAATCGAGCTTTCCGGACCGGGCGTCTGGCCCTTGGAGAGGGCGGTCATGGTCCGGAAGCGGGTCAGCTTCAGGCCCTCGGCCGCCACGTACCAGTCGGCCAGCTTCTCGCGGAAGGCGCCGTCCTGCATCGCCGCGCCGCTGGCTCCGTCGGTCTGGCGGGCCAGTTCCATGATGGTCTTGTAGTCGGGGCCGGAGGAGCCGCCGACGGCCAGGCGCTCGTTCATCAGGGTGACCAGGGCCACCTTCCAGCCCTCGCCGACCTTGCCCAGCCGCTGGCTGTCCTTGACCCGCAGGTCAGTGAAATAGACCTCGTTGAACTCGGACCCGCCGGACGCCTGGTGGATCGGGCGGACCTCCACGGCCGGATCGTGCATGTCGATCCAGAACATGGTCATGCCCTTGTGCTTGGGCACGTCGGGATCGGTGCGGACCAGCAGGATGCCGTAGTCGCTGTACTGGGCGCCGGTGGTCCAGACCTTCTGGCCGTTGATCACCCACTCGTCGCCGTCCTGGACCGCCCGCGTGCGGCTGGCCGCCACGTCGGAACCGCCGGCCGGCTCGCTGAACAGCTGGCACCAGATCTCCTCGCCGCGCATGGCCGGGGTGACGTAGCGGGTCTTGGTCTCGGCGTCGGCGAAGGCCATGACGGTCGGGACGCACATGCCCAGGCCGATGGTGAAGTAGCCGTAGTTGACCCCGACCTTGGCCTCTTCCTGGCCGAAGATCACCGACTGGATCGGCGTGCCGCCGGCTCCGCCCCATTCCTTGGGCCAGGTGATGCAGGCAAAGCCGGCGTCGGCCTTCTTGGCCTGCCAGGACTTGGCCAGGGCCATATGTTCGGGGCTGTTGGGCCGGCGGCCGTTGGCGCTGGTCGACTTGTGCTCGGCGGCGTTGGCCTCAAGCCAGCTGCGGGCCTTTTCGCGGTAGGCGGCTTCTTCGGGAGAGTCGTTGAAATCCATGATCGTTGTCCTTTGCCCCTTGGCCGGCGGAAGATGGAACCCTGTTCCTCGCCGCCGCCCGTTGATGGAAATTGAACTAGTCCGGCGGAGCCGGAGGAAAAGCCCTCAGGCCGCGTTACGGCGCTCCAGCTGGTTGACCAGCCGTTCCTTCCAGACCTTCGGACCGCCGGCCACCAGGGCCAGCTGCCGCGAGCGGCGGTAATAGAGGTGGCAGTCGACTTCCCAGGTGAAGCCCATGCCGCCATGGGTCTGGATGTTTTCCTTGGAGGCGAACCAGTAGGCCTCGCTGCCGGCGATGCGGGCGGCGGAGGCGGCGGCCGGCAGTTCGGCCGCGCTCGTGTTGAGGGCCCAGGCGCCGTAGTAGGCGTTGGAGCGGGCGACCTCGTTCTTCACGTACATGTCGGCCAGCTTGTGCTTGATCGCCTGGTAGCTGCCGATCACGCGCCCGAAGGCGTAGCGGCCCAGGGCATAGTCCTTGGCCATCTCCAGACACTTGTCGGCGCCGCCGACCTGTTCGAAGGCCAGCAGCACGGCTGCGCGGTCGAACACCTGCTCGGTGATCGCCTGGCCTTCGCCCGCGGCTCCGACGGCCTTCACCGGCGCGTCATTGAAGGTCAGCTTGGCGACCGAGCGGGTCGGATCCAGGCTCTTGAGGGTTTCGCGGGTGACGCCCGCGCCGTTCAGGTCGACCAGGAACAGGCCCGGCCGGCCGCCTTCGGAGGCCAGCACCAGGGCGACGTCGGCGATGTCGCCATCGGTCACCGGGATCTTCACGCCGTTCAGCTTGCCGCCGGAGACGGAGCAGGACAGGGACGAACCGCTGACCACGCCGGGACCTTCGGAGGTGGCGTAGCAGCCGATGATCTCACCCGCGGCGATCTTCGGAAGCAGCTCGGCCTTTTGCGCGTCGGAGCCGGCCAGCAGGATGGCTTCGGCCAGGAAATAGACGGTGGAGGCGAAGGGGATGGGGGCCAGCGAGCGGCCCAGCTCTTCGGCGATGGCGCAGAGTTCCACGTGGCCCAGGCCCAGGCCGCCGAATTCCTCGGGAATGGCCGCGCCCAGCCAGCCCTGTTCGGCGACGCTCTTCCAGAGCGCCTTGTCGTAGGAGACGGCGTCGTCGTTCAGCACGGCGCGCACCGCCGCGGTCGAACTGCGCGCATCGAGAAACTTGCGCGCCTCGTCCTTCAAGAACTTCTGGTCGTCGGAAAAGTCGAAATTCACAGCATCCTCCCGCGCGCGTGGACCGCGCATAATGTTGCGTCACGATAGACGGTCCTGCGCCGGTGGGAAGATTGACTTGGCGTCAAGGTTTTCAGGTTTTTATGGCCGGCTTAACGACAGCATGACGGCGACCATGGCCAAAACGGTCTTTCAGAAGAACCAAAGGGTGTGGGTCGAGGCCGTGGGCGCCTGGGCCAACGTCGAGAAGATCGTCGCCATCTGGGCCAAGGGTTTCGATGAGCCCGTCCGGGTGACCTATGACGTGGGGCTGGGCCGGGAGTTCTTCGGCCATGAACTGAAGCCCGAAGACCAGGTCGCCGACATCTCGGCCGAGGGCGAGCGCTGGCGGCTGCTGCGGGCCAAGAACAAGTGGCAGCAGCCCGGCGACTGCGTCCACCACCCCTTCCCCGGCACCTATCCCATCGTCGTCACGGACCCCAACGACTGGGGCGGCTGGCGCACCCCCGGCGCCGAATACGACCGCGACCCCCACCGCATCGAGCGCCAGGCCCGGCTGATCGCCAGCACCCCCCGGCTCCAGGCCCTGGCCCGCCAGCTGATCGAACTGGTCGCCGAAGCCCCCGAGGACGCGCCGCCGGCGATCATGGAACTGGCCCGCCAGGCCGCCGCCATCGAACGCTACGTCAATGAGCTCCCGGCCGCCGCCGCGATCGACGACCGGGACGACGCGGCCGTCGCCTAGCTTGAAATGACCACAGGCGCGGCGTCGGCTCGGGCCCTGAGGTTGCCGCGCCGCCCGGCCCAGACCAGGGTCGCCACCGCCGCCAGACTGCCCACCACCAGGGCCGGCACGGACGCTTCCGGCCCGAACGCGCCGCCCGACAGCCAGTCGGGAACCCCGGCCAAAGGCTTGCTGACCAGCAACCCGCCGGGGCTCTTGATCCCCGAAACCGCCGCCCCGAACAGATAGCCTTGCGCGAAATTCCAGGCGAAATGCACGGCGATCGGCATCCACAGCCGCCCGCTCAGCAGATAAAAGCCGGCCAGCATCAGCCCCGCCTCGATGGCGATGGCGGCGCCCGCGGCCGGCGTCGCATTGGGATTGCCCAGATGCATGAAACCGAACAGCGCCGCCGACAGGACCAGCGCCGGCCAGACCCCGAACGCCCGCATGATCAGCCGGAAGACCACCGCCCGCATGACCAGCTCCTCGGTCACCCCCGAGGCCAGGCACATCGACAGGGCCCACATCGGATTGGCCAGCCGCGGCTGGCCGATCTCGTAGGCGCCGGTCAGCACCAGCAGGGCCATGACTAGGCTGAACATGACCACCCCCACCACCAGGCCGACAGCCAGGTCCCGGGGCGCCGCCGCAAGGCCCAGTTCCTCCGGCCAGCGCTTCTCGCCCAGCCGCACCGCCCCGGCGTACAGCCCCACCCCGACCAGACAGGCCAGCGCCACCAGCGCCAGGGGCAACGGCCCGCTATTGCCGTCCAGCGCCGCCTCGGCCGGCAGGCCGGCGGCGGCGTTAACGACGCTGGCCAGGATGAACAGCGGAACCATCCAGCCCAGCGCCCGCAGCCAGCGCAACGGTCCGGGATGCAGCACCCGCAATCGCCCGACCTCCAGGCCTCGCCGCCTCAGACCGGTCGCTTCCGGCGCCCTGTCGCTCATCGCACCCTACCCCCCAAGGCCGCTCCGCAGCCCCCTTCATAGCCCCCTTCATAGCACTGGCCATGGCGCGCCCGGCGTCGGCCATGCGAACCAAGCCCCAAAACGCCGAATTCGCCGTCGCGGTGAGCAAGACAAGCTTCTTCACCGACCGCCTCAAGGCCGGACCCCAAGTGGCGGCGGGCTGGACATACGTTGACGGAAATCTGGACATCCAGAATGTTGAGTTTGGCTCCGAAGCCTGGTGTTCCGGCCATTTTTCCCCGATTTTTCAACCACCTGGCGCGAGGATCGCATAGCTCCCGGATGGGGATCGCATGGTGTTCGCATGGGGCCCAACCGGCTCCCGGATGGGGATCGCCTAGCGCCCGGATGGGGGTTTGCCGGCCGCCGCCTGGGGATCGGCCGGCGCCCGACCAAGGTCCCGCCTGCAGATCGCGGACCCGTCCCCAAGGATCGGGAGCTGGGTGACGCGGGGGGCGATGTGGAGCTGTGAGGTCGGTGTGCAAGGGGGGCGAGCCTATCGAAGCGGTCCCCTATTATCCCACACCGGGCGCTGTCCAGCGCCCACGCCGCACACTCCAGCGCTGGCCCCTTCTCCTGGATCAGCCAGGCCGTCGCCGGGGTCCGGAGCGAGACGGGCCGGCGCTTGACCAGGGCCCGTCGGCGGCGCTCCCGGTCAGCCGGCGCGACCCGGATTGAGCGCGACATGCGACCGTCGCCGCGTTGTGTGTAGGGGTGGGGGATTCCAGGAAAGCCTGCACGAGCGGGGCGGGCCCTGCGCGGGATGCATCCCAGCGCAGAATTGAACACAGACCACAATAAAATGCACTGTCACCGTTATTCCCACCATCATTCCAGTGGACTGACCCCTCTAGTGCCTGATTTCGAGCGGTTCATCGCAGAGGTGCTTTCGCCGAGTGAGGCGTCCATTCTCGATAAGAACGCGGTGGCCTAACTTGGCGCCAGAATCTCAAGCTTTGCGCTGCTGCGAGGCGTCGCCGAGATGGTGCCAAAGATCACAACGGCCCATTGGAGCTGGACATCTTCCGACGGATATCCGTAAGCTTTTTCGAGTTCTTCGGCACGTTGCCGCCCGGCATTCAGCGCTCGCAGGCGGTCGTTGCCAAACTCTCCCAGATCAATCTCAACCTTTAGAAGCAGGCAAGTGGGTTCGCCCGTTGCGGTCCGACGGATCACGGTATCCTTTCCCACGCCTTCGGGCGGACCGATGTATCCTGGCAGAAAGTCTATTTCCACGGTCTGCAATCGTGCACCCGTGACCCGGCAGTTCTGGTTTCCCCAGTCACGTTGTCCAAAGGCCGGTACGGGTTGCCACGTCCAGACCTTGAGAACCGCCGCGCGATCAACGTGATCCGGGCTGGAGGAATCCGGTGCGCCGGTATAGCTGATCTCCCAGCCAACGCTGATCCGGTCGCGGTTCATGGGGGACGGTAAGGCCCCTTCGGTCGCCGTGGCGCGTCGCCTCGCAATGCTCCTCGCCCGGCCGCCGGCAAACGAAAGGTCCTGGTTGCCGGGCGAGGTAAATTCTCGGATTCCGGCATATCCTCGAATCTGAATGCATCCTTCGTTCTCAAGGGCGTATTCGGCGGCCTCACGGACTTTCGTCTGCCCCTGATCCGAAAGCGTTCCCTCGCCGTTAGGGAATATCACCGTGAAATCCCTGGCGGAGCCGCCGGGAACACCGCATTCTGTTTCCCGCCACGGCGAGAGGATGGTCAGTTCCGCTTTCGATTCGTCAGGCTGAACGCTGTCGATCTTCGGCGTAGAAACAGCCGTCTGAGCCTTCCCCGAAACCAGCGCCTTGGGGTCACAGCTTAGGATTACCAGATCACGACCCGCGAAGCCGACCCCCGCGACCTCGGGGCCGAGCGGCTCGATATACGGCTCGCTCGCCCGGCTGTCAGTGAGCTTCACCGTCTTGGAAACAACGCGTGCGTTGAGCAGACCTCGGCCATCCTCCCCGAGGAAATCGTCGCTTCCGCTGGTCGCTCCAGCGAACGCCATGTCGTCGACCTTTGCAGGCAGACCGTCCCGCAGGGTCCACTGCCTGATGATATCGGAACCCTTGTCGGACACCTGGACCCAGATAAGCTGGTTGGTGGCGTCCATCCCGGCGCGCACGAGGCCCTGCGCCCGCGACAGGGTCACCGGTGGCGCGCCTTGCCGCCACAGCCGGACCAACGGACCAGGGCCCTGGGTAAGCAGGGTGAGGCTGCCCGGCAGCAGCAGGATCCGCGAAAAGTGTCCATCGCCCGGTCCCGGCTCAAGCTCGATAGGGCGCTTCAGACGGGCGAGGTCGACGACATCGCCCGTCTGAAGCACGAGGATCGGCTGCCGGGAATCATAGGCCCCGCAGGCAGACAACTGGATTCGCGCGATCCTGACCTGGGTCGGCTTTTCCGGGAGCGGCGTCCTCGACAGCATCCAGTCGGAGAGCAGAAAGGCGCTGCCGGCCGCCACCGCGGCCACCCCGGCCGCCCCCAGCCACCGCCCCGCCAGCAACGCCCTGACCGGCCGCGGAGCCCGGAACAGCCGGCGCGCCAGCCCGATCAGCCCCGGCCACAACGGCCAGCCGCGCAGGGTCAACCAGAGGAGGGGGTCAGCCTGGACGGCGTCCGCCGGAAGGCGTTCCAGGGCCCTGGCGGCCTGGCGGGGCCGGTCGCGGGCCGGGGCGCGCCGCCCCGCGAGCGGCGCCTTGTCGGCCATCGCCGACAGGATCAGGTCGGCGAGACTGCGCCGGACCAGCCGACGATTCCCCGCCGAAAGCTCGCGTAGGAGGGCGAGGCGCAGTGGAGCCGGCATCCGGCCTTCACGAAACCACGGCAGGCGTCCGACGATCAGCAGCAAGGCTTCGTCCGGCCACCGCCTGCGGTGCGCTTTCGCCAGCGCCTCACCCAGGAACAGGGTGAATGCCCATCGAGGCGCGGGATAGGCGGCGCAGGCCGCGATCCAGCCAAGAGCAAAGTCGACGTCCGGCCGAACTTTTAACTCGCGGGAGAGGTAGGCCTTCAGGCGGTCGATTTCCGGGGCGGCATGGGGGGCGTCGGCCGCAGTCACCTGAACCCCTCGCGATCACGGACGGGTCGCCTGCAATCTGTCACGTCGCCCCCGCTTCTCATAAACCACGGGTATTGTTAAGCTTGCAGGTGGCGATTGCAAACTCGGGGGACGGCGATGACTCGCGATGTCAAAATCAAGGCTGGCGGGGATGGGATCTATGCCGAGAGAGACGTCAACATCGGCGGCCCGAAGGCCGCAGCGCCCCCCAAGCCTGCCACGGACACCGGCGGTGAAAAGCCGAAAAGCCCGCTCGAACAGGCGACCAAGGTCCTGACCTCCACGACGGGCCTAGTGACCGCGGCGGCCGCCCTGCTCGCCGCCGCGGTGGCGGCCGCAGCCAAGATGGGCTGGCTGTCTTGAGCGACGACCCGGCCAGCCACCGATCGGTCGGCCTACATAGTGCTCGTGACGCCTTCTATGCGAACCGTGACATCAATTTCTCGCATGCCCACATCGACACCCTGTACCAGGAAGCGCCGCGGGAACTGCCGCACCTATTCAACACCCGCCTCAACCAGATCAACCGCAAACGCGCGGCCGAGACGCTCAAGCTCCTTGTATCGGACGCCCGGTTCGAGCGGCGGAGCAAGCCGCTGGTCGTCATTCTGCTGGGCGGTCGCGAAGACGATCTGCCGGCCTTCATTGATCGGTTTGGAACGGCGGAATTCCTTGAGGCGGCAGGCAGCGGCGCGACGGTGATCTCCGACCTGGAATGGCCGGACCTGTCCTTTCGAACCCTGATCGCAACTGTGCGAAGCCGCCTTACTGACGGCAAACCGGTCGCCGTGGCGCGGCAGCAGGAGGAGGCGCACCTCTCCAGGCTGATCTCCAGTCACCCGTCGTCACTCTGCCTGGGAATGACCATCCTGGATGTTGGAGGCTGCCTTGGCAGGCCCGAAGTCCTGGAAGACTGGCGCCGCTTCTTCACGCAGGTCTGCGGACACCCCCGCGGCAAGTCCGTGGCCATGGTTCTGCTGGCGGTGCAGATGCAGGACCCGCCCAGCGATGCCTGTCTGGCCCTGAAAGCGCGCCTCGAGGCGTTCAATACCGACCGCCAGTTCGAAGTGCTGCCGATCGACCAGGACGTGGTTCCGGGCGACCTTGAGCGATGGATTACCGCCTACAATCGGGCGCCGACCTTCACCGGCGTGCAGACCATCTACCACGACATCATCCCCAGGGTGTTCAGGCAGGACGCCAGCCTGCCGTTTCGGGAGGCTTGGCGGCGGCTTCATGAGGAGATCACGCGCGACTACCACGGCGATCTCCGTTCTGCGCCTCCCATGCGGTCCAAAAGGAGCTTTTCCCACCCATGAACAGCGATCCGGCCGACACCCACTGGCGACTCGCGATGGACCCGCCCGACGACGCCCGACGGGAGAGTTGGTGGCGGCGGCTGCCCGGCGAGCCGGCGATGATGGCCGACGGGATGTTCGATCCCGCAAGATACAGGGTCAATGTACCGCTCATCGACGCCTTCAACACCGCCCTGTTGCTTGGACAGCCGCTGCTGCTGACGGGCGAGCCGGGGTGCGGCAAGACGGAGGCGGCGCACTACCTGGCCTGGCGGCTGGGACTGACGCGGCCCGGCGGCGGGGGTCGGACCGAGTATGCGCGGCGGTTCAACACAAAGTCGACAACGCAGTCGCAGGACCTATTCTACAGCTTCGATGTCGTCGGACGGTTCCATGCGGCCCAGAGCAAGGGCGATCCGAATCCCGAGAACTTCATCTCCCTGCAGCCACTCGGCCGGGCGATCCTGGACGCCTGCGCCACGGACGCGGCCAAGGCGCTACGGACAAAGCTGGACGGCAAGGACTATGGCTTGCGCCGGTCGGTCGTGTTGATTGACGAGATTGACAAGGCGCCGCGGGATACGCCCAACGACCTGCTGGTGGAGTTCGAGCGGATGGAGTTCACACTCCGCGACCTCAACCTGACCTTCCGGGCGCAGCCGGACTTGCAGCCGATCATCATCCTGACCAGCAACCGCGAGCGGGGCCTCCCCGACGCCTTCCTCCGACGCTGCGTCTTCCACGCCATGGAATTTCCGGAGGACGGTCAACTGGCCGAAATCGTAAAGGCGCGGCTGGGCGAGCGGCACCCCGGCGTCGAGGACAGCCTGGAACCCCTGCTCAAGGTGTTCAACGGCCTGCGCGACCCGCATGAGAACCTCCGCCGCCCGCCGGGCACCGCCGAACTGCTGGGCTTCGTGGCGGCCGTGGCCGATGCCGGATTGCGCACGGCGCAGGAGATCCGGGCCAGCAACACTTGGCATGCCGCCGCCCAGATGATCCTGCTCAAGGACAACGACGACCAGAAACAGGTTCGCCAAGGAAACCGCATTGGCGCCCTCCTCGCCCGCTGAAGCCGGCCGCGGCGCCCTCGAGACAGGCCTGGGCCTGATCTGGGACGACCTGCGTGGCCAGGGTCTGCGGCTGTCGCCCGGGCAGTTGGCCGATGCACGCCGGATCGTCGGGTTCCTGGCCGGCCCCGATGGCGGCGATGTTGACCGGGCGACACTGGCCCGGATGGTCGGCGGGGTGTTTGCCAAGAGCCAGGGCGAGCTCGACCTGTTCACCGCCGCCTTCAGCGCCCGGATCGGCGGCGCGGAGCAGAAGCCGCAGACAGCTCGTCCGCCGACGCCGGCAACAGCGCGTCGTTCCGGCCATTGGACCGAAGCCCTCGCCGGCGCCGAACTCCTGGGAGCCATCGCTTTGGTGGGCGTCACGCCGTTTCTGCAACCCCCGACGGTGATCGTAACACCCCCCTGTACGCCTACCTGTCCCCCAGCGCAGCCAGCGCCGCCAGCGCCCCCGACCAGCGGCCTCAGCGCCTCCCTCAGCACCAAGTCGGTGACCTTCCAGATTCCCGATCCACCCAGGTGGTGGGACTACGCGCCAACCGTGGCGGCGACCGCGGTGCTACTCCTGACGGTCATCACCGCCGTCCTCTGGAGCCGTCGGCGCCGGCCCGGCTGGATGAGCCTGACCCCCGACCAGCAGGAGGTGGCCATCGAGGGTGTCCGGCCGCCGAAATCCACCGCCACCCTGTTCGACGGGCCGGAAACCCGCGCCATCGCCCGCAGCCTGCGCCGGGCGCGGCTGTCGCAGGCCGAAACGCTGGACGTCCTCGGAACGGTGGAG
Source organism: Caulobacter sp. (assembly GCA_044239675.1). Taxonomy (GTDB): domain Bacteria; phylum Pseudomonadota; class Alphaproteobacteria; order Caulobacterales; family Caulobacteraceae; genus Caulobacter. Next base: position 72,462 of record JBIIAX010000010.1, on the reverse strand, counting down.
GCCAGCGCCCGTAACCTCGGCCTGTTCACGCCGGTCCGATCGGGTCGACCGAGCGGCCGCTCCGGCGTCGGGCTGGTCGAACAGCTAGCGTCGCACGACCATCTCGCCGCCCTCTACCGCGAAGCACTTGAGCGTGTGCGGGATTATGGCGCCCAGGTACAGACCCTCCACTATCGAGGTCCTCCCATGCAGGTTCGGGATGAGAACGGCCGGTCAACCTCGATGGCCCAGCTCCTTGCCGAGGATCAGGAAGCCGCCGTCCTGCTGTTTGGCGACGGCCTGGGACTGATGGAGATCGGGACTGACCGCATCTCCGAGACGCAACGCCGCGAGTTGTCGATCAGCAACCACCGCTACGTCGCGAGTACTCGCCCGCTGACGGCCTGGGGAGACCGGGAGGAGCAGATCGTCCAGGCCGGCTTCACGGTCGCGCCGGCGACAGCCGCCGGCCTTGGGGCGATCGCGGCGAGCCTTGAGAACGAGGCGCCGAACGCGACCTTCGTCGGGGTGAGGATTGTCGATCCCGAAGCGGGAAGCTGACTGAGCCGACAGCGCCCAAGACGCCGGAATTCGGCGGTCGAGAGCGTCAAGACGGTGGTTGTGATGGACGCAGATCGCTACATCCATCCCCATGCGCACCGAAACGCCTCAGCCCGTCCGGCTCATCGACTATGTCCCGCCCAGCCACCTGATCGACGAGGTGCATCTGGATTTTGATCTGCAGCCCGGGGCGACGCGGGTGAAGGCGAGGCTGACGGTTCGGCGCAATGGCGAGGGAGGCGGGGGCGAGGCCACCGCACCGCTGGTGTTTGACGGCGAAGGCTTGAAGACGGTCAGCATCGCCGTCGATGGCCGCGTCCTCTCGACCACCGAATACGACGAGACGCCCGAGACCCTGACCATCCCTGGCCTGCCCGCCGTCTTCACCCTGGAGACGGAGGTCGAGATCGATCCGGCCGGCAACACCGTGCTGATGGGCCTCTATATGTCCGGCGGACGGTTCTGCACCCAGTGCGAGGCGGAGGGGTTCCGGCGGATCACCTGGTTCGCCGACCGGCCGGACGTGCTGGCCCGCTACACCGTGCGGATGACCGCCGACCGGACCTTCCACCACCTGCTGGCCAACGGCAACCTGATCGACAGCGGCGAGACCCAGGACGGACGGCACTATGCCGTCTGGAACGACCCCTTCCCCAAGCCCTGCTACCTGTTCGCCATGGTCGCGGGCGAGCTGGACGTGCTGGAGGACAGCTTCACCACCATGACCGGCCGGGAGGTGGCGCTGAAGGTCTTCGTCGATCCGGGCATGTCGGCGCGCGGCGCCTATGCCATGGACAGCCTGAAGCGGGCGATGAAGTGGGATGAGGAGGTGTTCGGCCGGGAATACGATCTGGACCTGTTCATGATTGTCGCCGTGCGCGACTTCAATTTTGGGGCCATGGAGAACAAGGGCCTCAATATCTTCAACTCCGCCCTGCTGCTGGCCGACCCGCAGACCGCCACCGACATGGACTACGAGCGCATTGAAAGCGTCGTGGCCCACGAATATTTCCACAACTGGACCGGCGACCGGATCACCTGCCGCGACTGGTTCCAGCTGTGTCTGAAGGAAGGCCTGACCGTCTTCCGCGACCAGGAGTTCAGCGCCGACATGCGCGGGGCGGCCGTGCAGCGGATCAAGGACGTGCGGGCCCTGAGGGCGCGGCAGTTCACCGAGGACGCCGGCCCCCTGGCCCATCCGGTGCGGCCAAACAGCTATCTGAAGATCGACAACTTCTACACCGCGACCATCTATGAGAAGGGCAGCGAGGTCATCCGCATGCTCAAGGCCCTGCTGGGGCCGGAAGGCTTCAAAGCCGGGATGGACCTCTATTTCGGCCGCCACGACGGCCAGGCGACGACGGTCGAGGCCTTCATCCAGTGTTTCGCCGACGCCACCGGCAAGGACATGACCGCCTTCTTCGGCTGGTACGAACAGGCCGGCACGCCGAAGGTGACGCTGTCGCGCCGTTACGACGCCGCCACGGGGCAGCTTGAACTGACCCTGCGCCAGGAAACGGCGCCCACCCCCGGCCAGCCGACCAAGACCGCCCTGCCCCTGCCCGTGGCCCTGGGCCTGCTGGACGAGGACGGCGGCGTGCAGTCCGAGACCCAGATCCTGGTGCTGGACGGCGCCGAGGCGGTGATCACCCTGGAGGGCGTCAAGCGGCCGCCGGTGCTGTCGGCCCTGCGCGGCTTCTCGGCTCCGGTGCGACTGGAGACCGACGCCCCGGCCGACCATGACTATGTGCTGCTGGCCGCCGATCCGGACCTGTTCAACCGCTGGGAAGCCGGCCAGAAGCTGGCCACGCGCCTGCTGCTGAACCGCGCCGAGGGCCGGCCGGACGAGACCGGCGAGGACCGCTTCGCCAAGGCCATGGGCCGCGCCCTGGACGACCAGGCGGCGGATGAGGCCTTCAAGGCCCTGCTGCTGTCCCTGCCGTCGGAGCAGGACATCGCCATGGAGATGAAGCCGGCCGATCCCGCCGCCATCCACGCGGCCCGGGTCAGCCTGCGCGGCCGGCTGGCGACCGAACTGAAGGACCGGCTGGAGCGGCTGCATGAGGCCCTGGCGGACGCGGGACCGTTTTCCCCCGCCGCCGACGCCGCCGGTCGCCGGGCCCTGCGCAACGCCGCCCTGGACCTGCTGACGGCCAGCCCCTCGGCGGCGGTCGTCGAGCGCGCCCGCAACCATTTCGGCGTGGCCGACAACATGACCGACGCCATCGGCGGCCTTTCGGCCCTGGTGGCCCTGGGCGGCGAGGCGGCGGAGACCGCCCTGGCCGCCTTCCACGCCCACTGGAAGCATGAGCCGCTGGTGATCGACAAATGGTTCATGGCCCAGGCCCGCGACGGCGCGGACCAGGCGCTGGGCCGGGTCATGGGCCTGACCACCCATCCCGACTTCGACGCCCGCAACCCCAACCGCCTGCGCGCGCTGGTCGGAACCTTCGCCAGCGCCAATCCGGCCCGGTTCCACGACCCGGATGGGTCGGGCTACCGCTTTCTGGCCGACTGGATCATCGCCACCGACAAGGTCAATCCGATGACGGCGGCCCGGTTCGTCGAGCCTCTGGGCGGCTGGCGCCGCTACGCCCCCGACCTGGGCGCCTTGATGCGCGAACAGCTGCAGCGGATCGCGGCGGTCGAGGGCCTGTCGAAGAACGTCTTCGAACTGGCGACCAAGGCGCTGGTCTGAGCCGATTTCGGTGGAAAACCGCGACCAAGGGACTCAGGACCTTCATCAGCCCTTAACGTCCTGACTCGGGCTGCGTAACATCCCCCGATGGTGTGACTCGGTGCGTCCTGCGTGCGTCGCGATTCGCGACTTCGCACAGGCTTTGGCGTCGGCTTTGGGGGTTTGATCGGTTGGCGCGGGAGTCGAGGGCAGGATCGGGCGACCCGGCCTTCGCGGCGGCCAGCCCCCGCGCCTCCTCGCAACCCTTTGTCCGCGTCGCCATCCTGGCCGCCCTGCTGCTGCTGGCCGTCTATACCTTCTTCGGCGTCAGCAAGCTGATGCGCGGCTGGTCGACTCCCGCGCCGCAGTCGGGGCCCGCCACCGCCGCCGCCCTGCTGGCCAGCCGCATGGAGGGCGTCATCGCCACCCAGCAGGCCGGGCTTGTCGCCGCGGCGGAGACGCTTCGCCGGTCCAGCGACAGTCCGATCGACGCCAGCGACCTGGCGCTCCGCATCGCCGGACCGACCGCCGATGCGGCAGCGGTGGTCAGCGCCGACGCCGTCCAGGCCGCCTCCGGTCAGATCGAAAGTCCCGACTGGAAGGGCGCCGCCCGCGCCGCCGAACAGGCCGGCGCGACAAGCTGGACCGGTCCGGCGCCGGGCGATCCAGCCCACCTCTACGTCGCCCGCGCCCAGCCGGTCGGCGGCGACCGGGCCTGGCTGATCCTGGCCGGAAAGCCCGCCGCCATGGCCGGACAGCGATTGAGCGGCCTGTCCGCCCTGGTGCTTTCGGACGGGCGTCTGGCCGCCGTGAAGGGACCGGGCCTGTCCGCGGCCTCGACCCTGCGGGCGGGATTTGGCCTGGAGGTGCGGGATCTGCGGGCCGACGTGGTGCTGCGCGGCCAGGCCCCGGACGGCCGTCCCCTCGATGTCTCGGTCCAGCCCATCGGCGACGGCGGGCTGCTGGCCGTCGCCGCCTCTCCGGCCCAGGCGGCGTCAACCGCCGCGACCGAGCGGATGGACGGGCTGATCGCCCTGCTGACTCCCCTGGGCATCGGGATCGCGCTGGCCCTTTTGCTGCTGATCCAGAGCCGCCGCGCCCAGGCCGCCCAGAGGGCGTTCGTCAGCAGCGAGCAGCGTTTCCGCCTGGCGGTCGAGGCGGCGCGCTGCGGCATCTGGGAATGGGACCTGCAGCAGGATCGGGTATCCATGTCCGACGTCACCGGGGTGATCTTCGGCTGGGGCGGCGCCGGCGTCGTCACCGGTCAGGAAGTGCTGGACCGTGTCGCGCCGGAACATCGCGAGCGGGTCCGCCAGGCCCTGGCCCACGCCGCCACCTTCGGCGCCTTCGACGTCTCTTTCCGGGTGCCCGGCGTCGGCGGCCGACGCTCCATCTGGATCGACGCGCGCGGCCAGGGACTGGAGGCCGGCGGCGAGACTCATACCCGGATCATCGGCGTGGCCCTGGACGTCACCGAAGAGCGGATCGCCCAGGCCCGGGCCCAGGCCGCCGAGAACCGGCTGCGCGACGCCATCGAGAGCGTGTCGGAGGCCTTTGTCCTCTGGGACCGCTCCGGTCGCCTGCTGATGTGCAACCGGAACTATCGAAGCACCTTCAACCTCGAACCCAAGATGCTGAAACCCGGCGCCGCCCGCGACCAGGTCAACCGCTTCGCCCAGCTGGCCATCAAGCAGGAACAGCCCTCCAGCCAGGGCCGAAAGGGCGAGCGCGAGGCCGAACTGAACGACGGCCGCTGGATCCAGATCTCCGAGCGCCGCACCGCCGAGGGCGGACTGGTGATGACCGCCGCCGACATCACCGCCATCAAGCTGCAGGAAGAGGCCCGCCGGCTCAACGAGGAGCAGCTGCAGAACGCCGTCACCGGCCTGGAACGCAGCCAGGAACAGCTGGCCGAGCTGGCCCGCAAATACGAGGCCGAGAAGGTTCGGGCCGAGGGGGCCAACAGCGCCAAGAGCGAATTCCTGGCCAATATGAGCCACGAGCTGCGCACCCCGCTGAACGCCATCAACGGCTTCTCCGAGATCATGGTGGCGGAGATGTACGGCCCCATGGGCGATCCCCGCTACAAGGAATACGCGGGCGATATCCACAACAGCGGCCAGCATCTGCTGGCCCTGATCAACGACATCCTCGACATGTCGAAGATCGAAGCCGGAAAGATGAACCTGAAGTTCGAGCCGGTCTCGATGGAGGAGGTCACCGAAGACGCCGTCCGTCTGGTCCGCAACCGCGCCGAGGCGGCCGGCCTGGATCTGACCATCGATTTCCCGGCCCTGCCCGATGTCGAGGGCGACTACCGGGCCATCAAGCAGGTGCTGCTCAACCTGCTGTCCAATGCGGTCAAGTTCACCCCGCGCGGCGGCGCCGTCACGGTGCGGGCCGAGACCCGGCGCGACGCCTTCGGGGAGCGGGTGCGGGTCATCGTCAGCGATACCGGAATCGGCATTTCAAGCGATGACCTGGCCCGGCTGGCCCGCCCCTTCGAACAGGTGGAAAGCCAGCATTCCAAGACCACGCAAGGGACTGGCCTGGGGCTGGCCCTGACCAAGTCGCTGGTCGAACTTCACGACGGCTCGCTGGAGATGCACTCCGCGCCCGGCGAAGGCACCTCCGTCAGCTTCACCCTGCCGGTCCGGCAGGGTGTCGGGATCAAGGCGCAGGTGGCCTGACCCTATTCCGCCGTCAGCCGCCCACGACGGTCAGGCCGGTGATCTTGCCGGCCTCGTCGAGGGAGATGGTCCAGGTCAGGGCGACGCCCGCCTGAAACGTCACCGCGAAGACGAAGGGCGCGGCGCCGTCGCCCTGGCGCTCGACCTTGGCCACCGGGCCCAGCGGCGTCAGCTGGGCCATGCCGGCTTCCTGCGCCTTCACCGCGGCCGCCAGGTCCGGTGACATGGTGTCATAGCGGGGGGCGCCCGCCTGAAAGTCGGTGATGGTTTGGCGAAGCGTCGCCTCGGCCAGGGAGGCGTCGGTGGCGGGTGAGGCCGCCAGGGCCAGGGTCGGCAGGACCGCCGCGGACAGGGGGGCGGCGATCAGGGCGGCGCAGAGGGCCAGGGTACGCATGGGTGTCTCCTCGGGATGTCGCGAAACGTTATGACGTCGGGGGCCGCCTGCCCAGATTAACCTTTGGTCATGGTTCGCCGCCGTCTTACGCCTCTCAAGCCTTGACGATGCGGGGCCGTCAGCCCTACGGCCCGTCATGCCTTCGGACGCCGCCTGCCTGACCATCGACCTGGACGCCATCGCGGCCAACTACGCCCTGTTGCGCGGCCTGGCCGGCTCAGCGGAGACCGCGCCGGTGGTCAAAGCCGACGGCTATGGCATGGGCGCGGACCAGACGGCCGCGCGCCTGTGGGCAGAGGGCGCCCGCACCTTCTATGTCGCCCGCATCGCCGAGGGGGAGGCCCTTCGCCGGGCCCTCGGCGGCCGGGCCGCCGATATCCTGGTCTTCGACGGCGCTCCCGCCGGCTGCGGCCCACGCCTGCGCGCTTCCGACCTGACCCCGGTTCTCAACAGCCTGGAACAGGTCGGCGTCTGGCGGGCCGAAGCCGGGTCCGACACCCTCCGGGCCGCCCTGCATATCGACACCGGCATGAACCGCCTGGGCGTCACCCTGGCGCAGGCCGCCGCCCTGGCCGGAGACGGGGCGGCCCTCGCCGGCCTTCGCATCGATCTGGTGATCAGCCATCTGGCCTGCGCCGCCCAGCCGGACCATCCGATGAATCCGCTGCAGAGAGACCGCTTTCTCGATGCCCGACGCCTGTTCCCGGCCGCCCGCGCCAGCCTGTCCAGTTCGGGCGGCATCTTCCTGGGCGAGGACTACCTGTTCGATCAGGTCCGGCCGGGGATCAGCCTCTATGGCGGCGGGCCGCGCGACGTCCATGACCCGCGCCTGGCGGCGGTGGCGCGGCTGGAAGCCCCGATCCTGCAGGTCCGGGATGTTCCGGCCGGCATGAGCATCGGCTATGGCGCGGACTTCATCGCCGAGGCCCCGCTGAAGGTGGCCATCATCGCCGCCGGTTATGCGGACGGCTACCTGCGGGCCTCCAGTCCGGCGGGCGGCGCCTGGTTCGCCGGCGCCCGCCGCCGGCTGCTCGGCCGTATTTCCATGGACCTGACCGCTGTCGATGTCACCGGAACCCAGGCGCGGCCCGGAGATCCCGTCGAGTTGATCGGCCCAAACCTGACCCTCGACGACGCGGCCATCGCTGCCGGGGCCTCGGCCTATGAGTTCCTGGTCCGTATCGGCCGCCGGTCGGAGCGGCGCTGGATCCAGGGATCGGCTTGAACCTGAGGCCGGGCCGGCCTCGCTGCGTCCCCGCGGGAGATTGAACAAAAGAGGAACAACGGCTATCGAGGGGACCACAGGCGCGGACTGAGCCCCACCGGGCGGGGCCGATTCGCGCTATCATCCCTGCAGTCCCGATTCGGATTTCCCCATGGCCCGCGACGGCGCCCTTTTCGTCTGCCAGTCCTGCGGCGGCGTTTCGTCCAAATGGGCCGGCCAATGCTCGGCCTGCGGGACCTGGAACACCCTGGTCGAGGAGGTGTCCAGCCGGCCGCCCGGCGCCCTCGTCCCCGCCAAGGGGACCAAGGTTCGCGGCCTGGCCTTCGAGGGCCTGGAAAGCGACACCCCCGCCCCGCCCCGGATCATCACCGGCATCGACGAGTTCGACCGGGTCTGCGGCGGCGGAGTCGTGCCCGGCTCGGCCATCCTGGTCGGCGGCGATCCCGGGGTCGGCAAATCCACCCTGCTGCTGCAGGTGGTGGCCAGCGCGGCCATGCGCGGCGTGCGCTGCGCCTACATTTCCGGCGAGGAGGCGGTGGAGCAGATTCGCGGCCGGGCCGGCCGGATGGGCCTGGCCCAGGCCAACGTCCGCCTCGCCGCCGAGACGTCCCTGCGCGACATCCTCGACGGCCTGAAGAAGGAGGCCTTCGACCTGGTGGTCATCGATTCCATCCAGACGATGTGGAGCGACGCCCATGAGGCCGGGCCCGGCTCGGTGACCCAGGTCCGCTCCTGCGCCGCCGAACTGGTGCGGATGGCCAAGAAGCGCCGGATCGCCGTCATCCTGGTCGGCCATGTCACCAAGGACGGCCAGATCGCCGGTCCGCGCGTCGTCGAACATATGGTCGACGCCGTGCTGAGCTTCGAGGGTGAGCGGGGCTACCCCTTCCGCGTGCTGCGCGGGGCCAAGAACCGGTTCGGGGCGACCGACGAGATCGGCGTCTTCGAGATGGGCGACATCGGCCTGTCGGAGGTGAAGAACCCCTCCGCCCTCTTCCTGCACGACGGCGCCGAGCGCTCGGCGGGCGCGGCGGTGTTCGCCGGCATCGAGGGATCGCGGCCGGTGCTGGTCGAATTCCAGGCCCTGGTCGCCCCGTCCGCCTACGGAACGCCGCGACGGGCGGTGGTCGGCTGGGACTCCGGGCGGCTGGCCATGGTGCTCGCCGTACTGGAGTCACGATGCGGCCTTGGATTTGGCAACCGCGATGTCTATCTGAACGTCGCCGGCGGGCTCCGCATCACGGAGCCGGCCGCCGATCTGGCCGCCGCCGCGGCCCTGGCTTCTTCAGCGCTGGATGAACCCCTGCCCCAGGACTGCGTCGTCTTTGGCGAAATCAGCCTTTCCGGCGACGTCCGCCCCGTCGGCCGCATGGAGTCGCGCCTGAAGGAAGCCGCCAAGCTGGGATTTGGCCGGGCGCTCGGCCCCATGGGCGCCGGCGACGCCCTGCCGGTCACCGGGGTCAACCGTCTGGCCGACGCCGTTGAGCGGATCAGCCAGCAAAGGTGGGAGCCTTGACGCTTTTCGACGTCATCGCCGGCCTGTTGCTGCTGATCTCCGGCGGGACCGCCTTCATGCGCGGCGGTACGCGGGAGGTTGTCGGCATCCTGGCCTTCGTGCTGGGCGCGGTCCTCGCCATCCTGATGCTGCGGTTCAGCGCCCCGGTCGCCCGCGGCATGATCAGCCCCGACTGGGCGGCCGTCACCGCCGCTCTGCTGGTCGTCTTCATTGTCGTCTTCCTGGTCATCAAACTGGTCGGTGGACAGATCACCCGCAACGTCCAGGGCGCTGGAGCCCTTGGCGTGGTCGACCGATTCATCGGCCTGGGCTTCGGCCTGATCCGCGCCCTGGTCATCCTCGGGACCTTCACCCTGGTCATTCAGATGGCCGGCGGAGAGAAGGGACCGCCCGAATGGGTCAAGAGCGCGACTCTTTATCCCTTGACCGAGGGGGCGGGCCGGGTGCTCAAGGCGTTCGCACCCGAAGGCTTCGCCGTGGCCGGCAAGATCGCGCCGGCCATCGGCGACGCGGTCAAGTCCGGCGCCGGCTACAGCGACGAAGACCGCGATACCATGGACGATCTGGTGGAGAAGACCCGATGACCCTGCTGTCGAACCCCCTGCTGTCGAACCGGGCCGTCTATAATCCCGCCGACCACCGCGACCCCGACGATGACAGCCTGCGCCTCGAATGCGGGGTGTTCGGGGTCTATGAGGTGGCGGAGGCCTCCGCCGTCACCGCCCTGGGCCTGCACGCCCTGCAGCACCGGGGACAGGAAGCCTGCGGCATCGCCACCTTTGATGGTCACCGCTTCTACACCGAGCGCCACGTTGGCAAGGTCGGCGACGCCTTCACCGGCCAGGATCTGGTCGACCGCCTGCCCGGCAAGAGCGCCATCGGCCACACCCGCTATTCCACCGCTGGCGGCAGCGCCTTTCGCAACGTCCAGCCGATGTTCGCCGACCTTGAGGCCGGCGGCGTGGCCCTGGCCCACAACGGCAACCTGACCAACTTCCACACCCTGCGCGACAAGCTGGTCTCCGACGGGGCCATCTTCCAGTCGACCTCCGACTCCGAGGTCATCCTCCACCTGCTGGCCCGGTCGCGCAAAGCCAAGGTGGTCGACCGGTTCATCGACGCCGTCAGCCAGATCGAGGGCGGCTATGCCCTGATCGCCCTGACCAACAAGAAGCTGATCGGGGTGCGCGATCCGCTGGGCATCCGTCCGCTGGTGCTGGGCGAACTGGCCGGCCAGCCGGTGCTGGCGTCGGAGACCTGCGCCCTCGACATGATCGGCGCCCGCTTCATCCGCGACATCGAGCATGGCGAGATGGTGGTCATTTCGGAGACCGGCGTCGAGAGCCTGCGCCCCTTCCAGGCCGCCCGCGCCCGGCCCTGCGTCTTCGAATACGTCTATTTCGCCCGCCCCGACAGCATGGTGAACGGCCGCTCGGTCTATGACGTGCGCAAGCGGATGGGTCGGCGGCTGTCGCAGGAGACCGGCGTCGCCGCCGACGTCATCGTGCCGGTGCCCGACAGCGGGGTTCCCGCCGCCATCGGTTACGCCCAGGAGAGCGGCATCCCCTTCGAGATGGGGATCATCCGCAACCACTATGTCGGCCGCACCTTCATCCAGCCGACCCAGGGCGTGCGCGAACTGGGCGTGCGGATGAAACACAGCCCCAACCGCGCGGTTATCGAGGGCAAGCGTGTCGTGCTGATCGACGACTCCATCGTTCGCGGCACCACCAGCCGCAAGATCGTCCGCATGGTCCGCGAGGCCGGCGCGACGGAGGTGCATCTGCGCAGCGCCTCTCCGCCGATCAAGTGGCCGGACTTCTATGGCATCGACATGCCCGACCGAGACAAGCTGCTGGCCGCCACCAAGTCGCTGGAGGAGATGACCCGCTTCCTGGAGGTCGACTCCCTGGGCTTCCTCTCCGTCGAAGGTCTCTACGCCGCCCTGGAAGCCGGGCCCCGCGATCCGGCCAACCCGCAGTTCACCGACCACTATTTCACCGGCGACTATCCCACCCGCCTGACCGACCGCGAACTGGCCGAGGCCGACAAGGATGGCGTCGGTCGCCAGCTGTCCTTCCTGGTCAGCGCCTGACATTATTTGTCGGCTTGCTGACGCAACCTTGGGCTATGCACCGGGTTTGATCGGCATGCGCGGAACGACTGAATGATCGACGAAACGGCAGAGGCCAGACGGCTGCGCGCGCTTGAGTCCTACGGCATCGTCGATACGCCCGCCGAACCGACTTACGACGACCTGACACGGCTGGCGGCCATGATCTGCCAGGCGCCGGTGTCGCTGATCACCTTGATCGAGGCCGACAGGCAGTGGTTCAAGTCGCGCAATGGCTTTGAGCCGACCGAGACACCCCGCGACATCTCCGTCTGTAATCACGCCATCACCCAGACCGCCCCGCTCTATGTCGTCAACGACCTGAGCCAGGATCCGCGATTTGCTGACGGGCCGTTGGTCAATGGCCCGGATCACGTCCGGTTCTATGCCGGCGCCCTGCTGCGCGCGCCGACCGGCGAGGCTCTGGGGGCCCTCTGTGTTCTGGATAACCAGCCCCGCCCCGCGGGCCTGACCGCAGACCAGGCCGAGGCGCTTTTAGCCCTGGCGAGCCAGGTGATGAGCCTGATCGAGCTGCGCAAGGCGGCCCGCGAACTGACCGAAAGCGAAAACCGCTTCCGGGTGCTGGCCGACGCCATGCCCCAGATGGTCTGGTCGACAAGGCCCGACGGCTTCCACGACTACTACAATGCCCGCTGGTACGAGTTCACCGGTGTTCCGTCCGGCTCCACCGACGGCGAGGGGTGGAACGGGATGTTCCATCCGGACGATCAGGAGCGGGCCTGGAGCCGATGGCGCCACAGCCTGGAGACCGGCGAGCCCTATGAGATCGAGTACCGCCTGCGTCATCACAGCGGGGACTATCGCTGGACGCTGGGCCGGGCCAATGCTCTGCGGGCCCCCGACGGCCGCATCAGCCGATGGTTCGGCACCTGCACCGACATCCACGACCAGAAACGAATGAGTGAGCAGGAGGCCCTGCTCAGCCGCGAACTCAGCCATCGCATCAAGAATATCTTCTCGGTGATCTCCGGCCTTGTCGCCCTGTCGGCCCGGCGCTTCCCGGATGCGGCGCCGTTTGCGCGGGACCTGCGGGAGCGGATCATCAACCTGGGCAGAGCCCATGACTTCGTGCGCCCCCATGCCGCCGCCGGTGGGGCGGAATCGACGGCTCTGTCGGACCTTCTGAAGGAACTTCTCAGTCCTTATCGAACCGACGCCCCGGGGCGTGTGGTCATCAGTGGCGACGACGCGGCGATCGATGATCAGGCGGCGACGCCCCTGGCGCTGGTCTTCCATGAACTGGCCACCAACGCCGCCAAATACGGGGCGCTCTCGGACCCGGACGGTCAGGTCACCGTGTCTGGCCGCAAGGACGGCGACCGACTCATCGTGACCTGGGCCGAGACGGGCGGCCCGCCCATCGACGGTCCGACGGCGAGCGAAGGATTCGGCTCGACCCTGGCCAAGCTCAGCGTCGAAACCCAACTGGGCGGCCGCATCCTGCGGGATTGGCGGGCCGAAGGCCTGGCCATCACACTGGACCTGCCGTTGCGCAGTCTGGCGCGTCAGGGTTGAGGCCGGCCTGAACTCTTGGTTGTCGTCAGGCCTGTCGCGGAACAGCCCGCGAGCGTGCTCCGAGGGCCGATATCAGTCTTTGAAAAGCTGCAGGGCCGGGGGCGGCGGCAGCAGATGACCGTCGCCACGCGCCATGGCGTAATTCAGGGCGCTGATCACGGCCGCTTCGTCGCTGGGCTTGGTCAGCAGGCCGACAACGCCGGCCGGCTGCTCGTCCCGGGACAGGGGGTGAGCGGTCAGGTAGATCACCTTGGCGTGGCAGTGTTGAGCCAGTTCCGCGCCGATGCCCACGCCTGTCCGTCCATCACGGAGGTTCACATCGACAAGCGCGAGATCGATTTGACCGCTGGCCGCCAGATCGCGGGCGCTGGCTGAATCCTGGGCGATGCCGACCACCTCATACCCCCCGTCGAGGAGGACATTCTCCAATTCGAGAGCGGTGAGGATTTCATCCTCGACAATCAAAACCCGGGCTGTCATCGCGACCTGCAAAGCTCCTTAGGCCGAAAGAACGCCCCGGGCCGTCAGGGGTTTCGCATCGAAATGTTACTTTGCCGACATATCGACCCACTGTGGGTTTTATGCCGCATCGCGTAGAGCAGAACCTGAGTATGAACCGCTTCGCCGCCTTCAGGCCTGATCCCTATCTGCTGCTGATGCTGGGGGTCGTCGTGCTTGCCTCCCTCCTGCCGGCGAGGGGCATGGCCGGCGAGGTTCTGGGCTGGGTTTCCAAGGGCGTCATCGCCCTGCTGTTCTTCCTGCATGGCGCCAAGCTGTCCCGCGAGGCGGTGGTGGCGGGCCTGACCCAATGGCGGCTGCATCTCTGTGTCCTTGCGGTCAGTTTCGTCGTCTTTCCGCTGCTGGGCCTGATCACCGGCTTCATCCCGGAGAGCGTCCTGCCGTCATCCTTGGGGATGGGCGTCCTCTTCCTCTGCTGCCTGCCCTCGACCGTGCAGTCGTCGATCGCCTTCACCGCCATCGCCCGCGGCAATGTGGCCGCCGCCTTCTGCGCGGCGTCGGCTTCCAACCTTTTGGGCATGGCGGTCACGCCGCTGCTGGTCGGGGTGCTGATGCATGCCCAGGGGACGGGGCCGGGGCTGGGCGCGCTGCAGGGCATCCTTCTGCAGCTGTTGCTGCCGTTTATCGCCGGGCAGATGGTGCGCCGCTGGGTCGCGCCCTGGCTGGAGAAGCGCAAGCCGATCATTGGCCTGGTCGATCGGGGCTCGATCCTGTTCGTGGTCTACGGCGCCTTTGGCCAGGCGGTGATCGACGGCATCTGGAGCCGGGTCTCGGCGCTGGAGCTTCTGTCAGTGGCGGCGGTCTGCCTGGTCATCCTCGTGCTTGTGCTGTTCCTGACCATGCGGATCGGCAGGCTGATGGGCTTTTCCATTGAGGATCGTATCGTCCTGGTGTTCTGCGGCTCAAAGAAAAGCCTGGTCACCGGCGCCCCGATGGCTTCGATCCTGTTCACCCCGGCCGTGGCCGGCGTGATGATCGTGCCGCTGATGATCTTCCACCAGATGCAGCTGATCGCCTGCGCCACCCTGGCGCGGCGCTATGGCGCGCGGCCCGATGAGGACGGGGACAAAGCCGGCATCCCCGGCTCATAGTCCTTCGCGCGCCTGGCCCGATAACCGGTTTCCACTTATCGGCGCGCACTCTAAAAGCCCCGCCATGAGTCTCCCGCACCAGGACAAGATCGCCCTCGTCACCGGCGCCACTCGCGGCATCGGCCGCGCCGCCGCCCTCGCCCTGGCTCAGGCCGGCGCTCACGTCGTGGCCCTCGGCCGCACCCAGGGCGCGCTCGAAGAGCTGGACGACGAGATATTCGCCGCCACCGGCCAGCACGCCACCCTGGTCCCGCTGGACCTGCGCAAGCCGGAAGACCTGGACGTCCTGGGCCTGACCCTGCATCAGCGCTATGGCCGCCTCGACATCATCGTCCACGCCGCCGCGGTGCTTGGCGGCCTGACCCCGACCGGTCACATAGAGCCTAAGCGGTGGGACGAGACCCTGACCGTCAATCTGACGGCCACCTGGCGGTTGATCCGGTCGTTCGAGCCTTTGCTGCGGGCCTCCAAGGCGGGGCGGGCCATTTTCCTGACCACCGGCCGCGTCGCCCGCCCGAAGGCCTTCTGGGCCGCCTACGCGGCCAGCAAGGCCGGCATGGAAGCCCTGGTGAAGTGCTGGGCCGACGAACTCGAGCAGACGGCCATCCGCGCCGTCCTGCTGGACCCTGGCGCCCTTCGGACACGCATGCGGGCCGAGGCCTTTCCCGGCGAAGATCCTCTGGACCTGCCCGAGCCCTCGGCCATCGCCCCGCTGATCGTCGACCTGGCCGGCCGCGCCGACCTGCCGGCGGCGGTCGAGACGGTGCTGTTCAAAGGCTGACGGCTACTTGGTTCGACCCGGCTTCTGAGTCCGCGACCGGATGACCGGAGTCGCGGCGACCGCGTCCTTGGCCTGTTTCCGCGCCTTCACCGCCTTCTTCACCCGAGCCTGCTTGGCGTCCTTGGCGTTGGCGAAGACGCCCAGCTTCGGCGGCTTGGCGATCGGTCCGCGCCGGGTGCCGCTGCCCATCGGCCGCTTGTCGCCCTGCGCGTCGGCGTAGGGATTGGCGCCCGACTTGATGGTGATGCGGATCGGCACCCCCGGCAGGTCGAAGCTCTCGCGGATCGAGTTGATCAGATAGCGCCGGTAGTGTTCGGGCATCTGGTTGGCGCGGCTGGAGAACAGCACGAAGGTCGGCGGCCGCGCCTTGGTCTGGGCCACGTATTTCGGCTTGATGCGCTTGCCGTTGACGGCGGGCGGCGGGTGCCTCTGCACGGCCATAGCCAGCCAGTCGTTGAGGTCGCGGGTCTTGACCTTGGTCGACCAGTTGTTGTGCGTCTTGACCACCGCCGGCATCAGCTTGTCGAGGTTGAAGCCGGTCTCCGCCGACAGCGCCACCACCGGCGCGCCGCGCACCTGCGGCAACATCCGCTCGGCATGTTCGCGGAAGTTCTTCAGGGTCTCGCCCTGGTCCTCGACCAGGTCCCACTTGGCCAGCACGAAGACCAGCGCCCGGCCTTCCCGCTCGACCAGATCTGCCAGCTGCAGATCCTGCACCTCGAAGGGGTGGGTGGCGTCCATGACCAGCAGGACGACCTCGGCGTAGACGATGGTGCGGATGCTGTCGGCGACCGACAGCTGCTCCAGCTTCTCGTGAATCCGCGCCTTGCGCCGCAGGCCGGCGGTGTCGACCAGCCGGATCTTCTTGCCCTCCCACTCCCATTCCACCGAGATGGAGTCGCGGGTGATCCCGGCCTCGGGGCCGGTCAGCATGCGGTCCTCGCCGATCAGGGCGTTGACCAGGGTCGATTTGCCGGCATTGGGCCGGCCGACGATGGCCAGCCGCACCGGCTTGTCGCCTTCGTCATCGGCCTCGTCGTCCTGATGCTCGGGCGCGATGTTGACCAGGGCCGCATAGAGGTCGGCCATGCCCTCGCCATGCTCGCCGGAGATCGGGATCGGCTCGCCGAAGCCCAGGCTCCAGGCCTCGGCGATGCCGGGATCGCCCTGTTTGCCCTCGGCCTTGTTGGCGCCGATCAGCACCGGCTTGTCGCGGCGGCGCAGGATCTCGGCGAAGACCTCGTCCAGCGGCGTGACGCCTTCGCGGGCGTCTATGAGGAACAGGCAGACGTCGGCCTCATCGATGGCCAGCTCGGTCTGGCGGCGCATCCGCGCCTCCAGGGTGTCGTCATCGACGTCCTCGAAGCCGGCGGTGTCGACCAGGGCCAGGTTCATGTCGCCGATGCTGCCGTTGGCGAAGCGCCGGTCACGGGTCACCCCCGGCCGGTCATCGACGATGGCCAGCTTTTTGCCGGCGAGCCGGTTGAACAGGGTGGATTTGCCGACGTTGGGTCGGCCGACGATTGCGAGTTTCAGGGCCATGGCGGTCTGGGGGCTTCCGGAACAAACCCAAGTCTATCCGGTCCGGACGATATGGCTCATTCAAATTGTGCGCATCGGGCGAAATGCAAAGAGGCGGCGGCTCTTGGCAGAACCGCCGCCTCATTACAAGTTTTGCCTTCAAGTCCGGGGTTAGCGGATCGCCACCACCTCGGCCTTGTCGGTGACCACATAGACCATGCCGCCGGCGGCGATCGGGGCGATCAGCGACGGCGCGCCGATCTTGAGGGTCTTCAGGGTTTCACCGGTCTTGGGGTTCAGGGCCAGGACCCGACCGTCGCTCGAAGAGACGATCAGCTTGTCGGACGCCAGCACCGGACCGCTGAAGATCGGCCGCTTCTTTTCGTTCTTCTTCAAGCCGGCGTTCAGATCGCGGATCCAGTAGACCTGCCCTGTGTCGCGGGCGACGCAGATCAGCTCTCCGGCGCGGGAGATGATGTAGACCACGTCCCCGGCCGGCCAGGGGGTGGTGATCGAGGAGATCGGCAGGCTCCAGCGGGCCTGGCCGCTGCGCAGGTCGGTCGAGACGAAGACGCCCGAGTGGCTGGCGGCATAGACGTCGCCCTTGTAGATCACCGGCCGGCCGGCCACGTCGCGAATCTCAGACAGGGCGTTGGTGCGGCTGGCGCGCGACAGGGCGTTGTTCCACAGGTCGTTGCCGTTGCCGGTCCGCAGGGCGGTCAGTTCACCCGAGGCGAAGGCGGCCACGACCACGTCGCCGGAAATGGCCGGGCTGGAGGCGGAGAGGATGCGCGCCGGCTCGACGAGGGCCTGGTAATCCCAGCCCAGGGCGCCGGTGGCGGCGTCGAAGGTCAGCAGTTCGTTGTCGGTGCTGATGGCGAACACCCGGCCGCCATGCACCGTCGGGGCGCCATGGATCGGCGAGGCGGTTTCCTGCCGCCAGCCGACCGCGCCGGTGGCGGCGTCCAGCTGGGCGACGAAACGGTAGCCGGAGGTGACATAGATCTTGCCGTTGGCGAAGGCGACGCCGCCGCCGAAGCCGACCTTGTCGCGCTTGCCCACGGCGCGCAGCTGGCGCTTCCAGATCGTTGAACCGGTCTTGGCGTCGAGGGCCGACACATCGGCCTCCGCGTCCATCACATAGATCCGGCCATCGGCCAGGATCGGCGGCGCGGTGACGTGAACCTTGGCGTCGGAACCCTTGCCGAAGCCCTTCTTCCAGGCGACCACGAAGGCCGGCGCGGCGTCGATATGCTCGATGGTCACGTCGATGGGTCCGCCCGGCAGCGTCCAGTCCGGCTGGCCGACGGCCGGCGGGATGTAGAAGTCCGCGCCCTTCAGGCCCTCGGCCGCCTCGACCTTCTCGTCGAAGGCGATGACCGAGATCCGGCGGCCGTCGGCGGCCGTGTCCTTGACCTCCTTGGGCTTGAAGACGTTGATCTTGTCGACCGCGCTGGAGACGGTCGAACAGCCCGAGGCGGCGACCGCGAAACTGAGGGCAACAGCGGTGATCAGACCGCGACGCTGAATCATTGGGGAGCCTCGGCGCCTTGGGGAATTTGGATCGGAGCGCCCTGCATGCCCTGGGGCATCTGCGGAGCGGGAGGAATGGTGGCGGCGGCCTTGGCCGCCTGGGCCATCACCCCGGCGCCGCCGCTGTCGATCAGCGAGATGGCCGCCTTGGCCCGCTGGCGCATGCCGGGCGTGGCGTCGAAGATCTGCGACAGGACAACGAAGTCGGTCCGCGCTTCCTTGAACTTGCCGTCGCGGATCTTGAGGAAGGCGAGCGCCTCCTTGGCCTCCAGGCGATAGGGCCGCGCGTCTTCGGTCAATGGCAGCAGCCTCCCCTCCACGTCCTTGTAAGGAGCGGTGTCCAGCAGGGCGAAGGCGGATTTGAGGCGGGCGAAATCGCCGAGGATCGGGTTTGGCGCGGCCTTGGCCGCGTCGTCGAAGAGCTTCACCGCCCCGGCCGTGTCATTGGCGGCGATCCGCATGCCGCCCTGCTGCATCAGGGCCAGGGCGCGATAGCCGCCCGGTCCCGACTTGGCCACTTCGCCAAACTCCGAGAAGGCCTTGGCCTCGTCCCGCTGGCCGTTGGCGTCCATGGCCCGAGCATACTGTTCGGAGGCCTTGGTCTTGGAGGATGTCTGCCAATGATCCCAGCCCCAGATTCCGAGGGCGCCGATGAGCAACACGGCCGCGACCCCGATGATCCAGGGCAGGGCCCGCATGCCGATCGCCCGGTAGCGTTCGGCCCGGAGCTGGCCCTCAACCTCTTCGAAAACATCGACCACGAAAGATAAACCTCGGCTGTTTGAGGACGCGGAACCTATAGGCTCGCAATCACGGCTGCAACGCGGCGAAACGAATTCAGGGAGTCACGGTCAGTTCGCGGCTGTCCTCGGCCCGGCGACGACGCTCGATCAGCCAGACGCACCAGATCGAAATCTCGTAGAGAAGGCAGATCGGGATGGCCAGCATCAGCTGGCTGATCGGATCGGGCGGGGTGACCACGGCGGCCACCACGAAGACCCCGACGATGGCGTAGCGCCGCCCGGCGCGCAGGGCCTTGGAACTGACCAGGCCGGCGATTCCGGCCAGGGTCAGCACCACCGGCAGCTGGAAACAGAGCCCAAAGGACAGCAACAGGGTGGTGACCAGCTTCAGATACTCATCGACCTTAGGGGTCAGTTCCACGGAGATGCCGCCGGTGGTGATCTGCTGCGACAGCGAGAACCACAGGACGAAGGGCAGCATGACGTAATAGACCAGCGCCGCCCCCATGGTGAACAGCACCGGGGACGCCACCAGGAAGGGCAGGACGGTATAGCGTTCCTTCCTGTAGAGGCCGGGCGCGATGAACCGATACAGCTGCCAGGCCAGGACCGGGAAGGTCAGGACCACGGCGCCGAACCCGGCCACCTTCAGCTTGGTGAAGAAGAACTCCAGGGCGGCGGTGTAGATCAGCTTCAGTTTCGCCGCGTCCGGCGCGACCGGCACATGCTTCTGGCCGATCAGCGCCAGGATCAGGTCGAAGGGGCCATGTTTGCCGCCCGACGCCTTCTGGGCCGCCAGCAGGTTCTGGGCCGAGGAGAAGGGCTCGACCAGGAACATGAAGATCTGGTCGGCGAAATAGAAGCAGATGCCGAAGCCGACGATCAGCGCCAGCACGCAGACGATCAGCCGGCCGCGCAGCTCGACCAGATGGTCCAGCAGCGGCGCGCGCGAGGCTTCGATCTCCGAATCGTCGTTGGAAAGGCTCACGAACCGGCCTCGGACTTGCGGCGACGACGCGGCGCGGCTTCAACAATGTCAGAAGAGGCTGGCTTGCCGCCGGCCACGATCGGCTTCGACTTCGGCGCCGCCTTCGCCGCGACCTTGGCGGCGGCGGCTTTCGGGGCGGCGCGCTTGGGGGCGGCGGCCTTGACCGGAGCCTCGGCGACCTTAGCCAAAGGAGCCTCGACGGGCGCCGCTTTAGCACGCGGCTTGCGAGGGGCCTTGGCCGGAGCGGCGATCGTCTCCGCCACGGACTCCTCGGCGACCGGCATGCTGACCATGGCCGGTGAGAAACTGGTCTGGCCGGTCCTCAGCCCGGCGTCGATCTCGGCGAACACCTGATCGACATGCGGATCGCGGGCGGCGTCGGCGGCCTCATGCAGGGGCGCGGTGAACTGCCCCGACCGCATGGCCTCGACCTCCTTGCGCAATTCCTCCAGCTCCGACTGGCGGGCCATGTCCTCAAAGCTGGCGCGGAACTCCGCCGCCATGCCCCGAAGCTTGGCGATGAACTGGCCGAGCCGGCGCAGCAGAAGCGGCAGGTCCTTGGGTCCCACGACGATCAGGGCCACGATGGCCACGACCAGCATTTCGGAGACGCCGATATCAGGCGAAAGCATGGGTGCGCCTTAAGGCGTGGGCGGGCGGGCAATCCGCTCGGGAAAGGCGAAGTCGCTCGTCAGCTGACGATCTTGTCCTTTTCGGGGACGTCCGTGCGCGGCAGCGGGGTCGGCGCGCCGTCCTCGGCCTTGCCGTCCTCGCTCTTCAGTCCGTCACGGAAGGCCTTGATCCCCTTGGCCGCGTCGCCCATCAGGCCCGACAGCTTGCCGCGACCGCCGAACAGCAGCGCCACGACGCCGATGACCAGCACCCAGTGAATCCAGCTCAAACCACCCATCGGGCCAACTCCTGTTTGCCGCCGGGCTCTGGCCATGGCGGCGATCGATCGCGTTTTCGAGGCCTATATAGGCGTTCTTGCGGCGGCGGGCCAAATGAAAGCCTTGTCAGGCGATTTTGTCCCCCCTGAGCCTTGCTCGGAGGAGGATCAGTCGCCCTCGCCGACAAAGTCCTGAACAAATTCCGGCGAGTCCGTTCCCTCCAGGTCGAGCGCATCCTCCTGGTCGGAGGCGTCCACGGCCAGGCTGGGGTCGGGCACCGAGAAGCCCGGCGGCAGGTTCATGTCCAGCAGACCCAGGGCCTTCATGTCGGTCATCCCCGGAAGATCGGCCAGGCTGGCTAGGCCGAACAGCTCCAGGAAAAGATCGGTGGTGCCATAGGTGACCGGCCGGCCCGGCGTGCGCCGGCGTCCGCGCATTCGCACCAGGCCCAGTTCCAGCAGCACATCCAAGGTGCCGCGGCTGGCCTGAACGCCCCGCACAACCTCGATCTCCGCCCGGGTGACCGGCTGGTGATAGGCGATGATGGCCAGGGTCTCCTGGGCAGCGCGGGACAGGCGACGCGGCTCCTCCCGCTCCTCGGTCATCAGGAAGGCCAGGTCCTCGGCCGTCTGGATGCGCCAGCGCCCGGCCACCTCGACCAGCTCCACCCCCCGGCCGTCCATCCGTGACCGCAGCGCCTGGATGGCCTCGACGACATTGGCCCCCTCGGGCAGGCGCCGCGCCAGATCGAGGATGCTCAACGGCTCCGCCGCCGCGAACAGCAGCGCCTCGACGCAGCGTTCGATATGGGCCGGATCGTTCACGCCGCCTCCGGACGGCCGGTGCGGGCCCGTAGATAGAGATCGGCAAAGGCCTCCAGCTGACGCGCCTCGAGCTCGCCCTCCTTGACCAGTTCCAGGCTGGCCGAAAGGGTCGAGGCCAGATAGCTGGCGCGGCTGGGGCCGGCCTCGGGGTGGGCCAGCGGCGCGACCCCCGTCAGCGGCGTCCAGCGCGCCAGGTCCGGCAGCAGGTCTCGAAGCCGGCGCCGGGCGTCATCCAGCGCATAGGCCTGCGGCGCCTCGGGCCGATAGGTGCGGAAGTGCTCGCGCTTCCTCTGGCCGATATAGGCGCTCATCAGCTGATAGAGGTCGCCCTCGAAACGGTCAGAGCCGACCACCTTGACCTGTTCGGGATCGCCCCGGGTAAAGACGTCCCGCTTCAGGCGCGGCCTCAGGTTCAAGGCTTCGGACGCCTTGCGCATGGCGTCCAGCTTGGCCAGGCGGAAGGCCAGGCTGGCGGCCATCTCCTCGGCCGGCGGCTCGTCCCCCCTGCCCTTTTCGGGCCGGGGCAGCAGCAATCGGGATTTCAGGTAGGCCAGCCAGGCGGCCATCACCAGATAGTCGGCGGCGAGCGAAAACCGCAGGGTCCGCGCCTTGTGGACGAAGGCCAGATACTGTTCCGCCAGCCGGGTGACCGACAGCTTCAACAGGTCGACCTTCTGGCTGCGAGCCAGGGCCAGCAGGACGTGAAGCGGACCTTCATAGCCGTCCAGGTCGATGATCAGCGCCTCGCCGTCCTCGCTCGCCGCATTGGCGGCGGCGAAATCCAGACCGGGCTGGAAGCCGTCGCTCATGCCGCGAACCTGCCGTCGAAGGCCGCGTCGAACCGGGCATGGGCGTCGGCGACGTCCAGCGGCTCCGGCCGTCGCGCCAGCCGGGCCAGGGCGGCATTCGCCCGGCGGAGGGCGTCACCGCGCAGGACCCGGGTCCCGGCGACCACCGCTTCCATCTCATCCATCCTGCCGTTGCAGTGAAGGGCGATGTCACAGCCCGCCGCCAGGGCGGCCCGCGCCCGCTGGGCGAAGTCGCCGCTCAGCGCCTTCATGGAGAGATCGTCGGTCATCAGCAGGCCGCCGAAACCGACGGCGCCGCGAATGACGTCGCGGATCACCGTCTTCGAATGGGTGCCCGGCCGCTTCGCATCGAGGGCCGTGTAGACTACATGGGCGGTCATCGCCATCGGCATGTCCGACAGCACCCGGAACGGCTCGAAATCCGTGGCGTCGAGTTCAGCCAGCGAGGCCTCGACCACCGGCAGGTTCTCGTGGCTGTCGGCCATCGAACGCCCATGTCCCGGAATATGTTTGATCACCGGCAGCACCCCGCCGGCGATCAGCCCCTCGGCGGCGGCCCGGCCAAGCGTGGCGATCTCCTGCGCCGTCTCGGCATAGGCGCGGTCGCCGATGATGTCGTGGGCGCCGCGCTGCGGCACGTCCAGCACCGGCACGCAGTCGACATTGATGCCCAGCGACAGCAGATCGTTGGCCATCAGCCGCCCGCCCAGTCGGGCGATCTCCCGCCTGACCAGCGGATCGTTGGTCGCCAGCGTCCCATAGGCCCGGCCCGGCGGATATCGGCGCCAGTGCGGCGGTCCCAGCCGCTGGACCCGGCCGCCCTCCTGGTCGATCAGGACGGGCGCATTCTCCCGTCCCACCGTCTCCCTCAGGGCGGCGGTCAGGGCGCGAACCTGATCGGGGTTATCGAGGTTTCGCTTGAACAGGATGAAGCCCCAGGGCCGCACCTCTCGGAAGAAGCCGGCTTCCTGATCCGACAGGACCGTGCCGGCGCAGCCGAGGATGCAGGCGTGGGTCGTCACCGGACGAAGCACGACTTTCCGGCCGCCTTCAGGCGGTCGCAGAAGGCCACGGCGTCGGCCCTGCTGGCGAAACCGGTGACCGAGGTCCGGTAGAGGGTCTTGCCGTTGCTATCGACCGTCTCGACCTTCTTGCCCTTGCCGGCGGCGGCGCCGGGGGAGATGGCGGCTGCGTCGCTCCAGCCCTTGTCGGCCAGGCCGGCGGAGGAGAAGGCGCCGATCTGCACCAGATAGCCGGACGCCTTGGCCGGCGTCGAGGCCGGAACAGCCGGCGGAGTCTTGGCGACAACGGGAGCGGGCGGCGCGGGCGCCACCTTCGGCGGGGCGGGAGTCGCTGGCGGCGTGTTCTTCGGCAGGCCGGGCGAGGCGACCGGCGGCAGGCTGTTGCTGGCCACGGGAACGCTGGGCTGCGGCCGCGGGGCGACGACGGGCGGCGCGGGGCGAGGCAGCGGTTCTTCGGCCGAAGGGGCGTAGGTCGGGTCGGCCGGCGGCAGGCCGTCGGTCTGGTTGTAGATCTGCAGGCCCTGGGTCTCGTCCTTGGGCTGGTCTTCCACCTTGGGCGCCGTCTTGATCGCCGGTACGGCTGTTCCGACCACCTGTGGGGCGTCGCCCTTGCCGCGGAACCCGTCGCGATAGATGAACCAGGCGCCGGCGATCAGCACCACCAGCACCAGGGCGCTGATGATCAGGGTGACCGGCGCGGGCGAGCCGCCACGAACCGGCCGCCGGGCGTCGAAGGTCAGGGGCGCGTCGGCGTTGGGCGGAGTATAGGCGCCGCGATTGTAGTCGGACATGAGATCGGGGCTCCGAAGAGAGCGTAGCGAAGGGCGGAGCGAATCGCTCCGCTGATTCGCTCAGTCTATCGAATCGCCGCCGCCGCTCGCCAGAAATCCGGTCGGTTAGGTCCAGGTCTCGAGCTGGAACAGCTTGCGGTGCTCTTCGATGGCGAAACGGTCGGTCATGCCGGCGATGTAGTCGCACACCACCCTGGCCCGACCGGCCTCGTCGCGGTTCTGCGACTTGACGAACCATTCGGTCGGCAGGACCTCAGGCTCGGCCATGAACAACGAAAACATCTCGGCCAGAATGCGGCGCGCCTGGCTTCGCGTGCGATTGACCTTCCAGTGGCGATACATCCGCTCCATCAGGAAGGCGCGCAGCTGCGACAGATCCTCGACCATGTCGGGCGAGAAGGCGACCAGGGCGTGGTCGAGGTTTCGGACGTCGGTGGCGCTGGCCACGCCGGTCATCGCGGCCCGCTTCAGGGTCTCGCCCATGACGTCGTCGACCATGGCCCCGATCATCCGCCGCACAGCCTCCAGCCGGGTCAGGCGCGGGTCGAGGTCCGGCCGCTCGCTGCGCACCCCCTGCAGGATCGGCCCGATCAACGGCACCTCGAGCAGCTCTTCCAGCCGGAAAAGCTCGGCCTGCAGGCCGTCGTCGACATCGTGGTTGTTGTAGGCGATGTCATCGGCCAGGGCCGCGACCTGGGCCTCGGCCGAGGCCCAGCCGCCCAGCTGCAAGTCCAGCTTCTCGTTGTAGCGGGTGACCGCCGCCCAGCTGGGCCGGGTCAGCTTGTCGGTCACCGGGCCGTTGTGCTTGATCACCCCTTCCAGGGTTTCCCAGGTCAGGTTCAGGCCGAGAAAGTCCGGGTAGCGATGTTCAAGCTCGGAGACCACGCGGAAGGTCTGGACATTGTGGTCGAAGCCGCCCCAGGGCCGCATGGCGTCGTCCAGCGCATCCTCGCCCGCATGGCCGAACGGCG
The DNA here is from genome assembly GCA_044239675.1 of Caulobacter sp. GTDB lineage: Bacteria > Pseudomonadota > Alphaproteobacteria > Caulobacterales > Caulobacteraceae > Caulobacter. The sequence continues at coordinate 47,288 of JBIIAX010000010.1, read as the reverse complement.
GATGGCCCAGGTCATGCGCCAGTGCGATGGTCTCGGCCAGGTCGGCGTCCAGGCCCAGGGCGCCGGCGAGCGACCGGGCGATCTGCGCCACCTCCAGCGAGTGGGTCAGGCGGGTCCGGTAATGGTCGCCTTCGTGGGCGACGAAGACCTGGGTCTTTTCCTTCAACCGTCGAAAGGCCGTCGAATGGATGATCCGGTCGCGGTCCCGGGCGAAGGGATTGCGGGTGCGGCTGGGCGCCTCCGGATAGAGCCGGCCCTTGGACAGCCGGGAGTTTTCGGCAAAAGGGGCGCGGAAGGGCGTATAGGAATCGCCAGCGGTATCGGTCATGCGCGGCCTTGTCTCGTCAGGCGCCCCTTCCCAGACGGGGCGGGCTTGCACATATAGGAGCTTGGAGAGTTTTCCACAGCATGACCATTCCGTCCGTCACCCTCTCGCAAAGCGCCGCTGAGCGTATTCGCGCCATCGGCGAGGCCGAAGGCCGCCCGTTGATGCTCCGCGTCGCGGTGGACGGCGGCGGCTGCTCCGGCTTCCAGTATCGCTTCGACCTGGTTGAGGCCGAGGAAGACGGCGACCTGAAGATCGAACGCGCCGGCGCCGCGGCCCTGGTCGACGACATCTCGCTCGGCTTGCTCAAGGGTTCCGAGATCGACTTTGTCGACGAACTGGCCGGGGCTGAGTTCCGCGTCCGCAACCCCAACGCCAAGAGCAGCTGCGGCTGCGGGGTTAGTTTTTCGCTTTAGCCGCCTTTAATTCCTCCCCCTTTGGGGGAGGGGGACCATCGCGAATACGCGATGGTGGTGGGGGCAGCGCCGGCCCGTAATTGTCGTGGTGCAAACTTTCCACAGCCGGTGCTGCCCCTTCAGTCAGCCGCTGCGCGGCTGCCAGCTACCCCAGAGGGGCAGCGATTGCTTACCTTCAGCCACCTGCACACGCGCCCTTAGCCTTTCCCCTAATTACCCCTTGCAATTCGTCACTTCCCTAATTAGCCTTCTCCCTATGAACACCCTGTTCAAAGCCCTGTCCCACCCCGCCCGCCGGCAGATCATCGAGATGCTGCGGCCGGGTCCCAAGTCGTCCGGCGATATCGCGGCGGCCTTCGACATGGCCTGGCCGACGATCACCGGGCACCTGGCCTCCCTGCGCGAGGCCGGCCTGGTGGAGTCGGAGCGGGACGGGGCGTCGATCATCTATCGGCTGAATATCTCGGCCGTCGAGGAGGCTGTCGCCTTCCTTCTGGATCTCATGAAGACCGGCCAGGCGCCGGCCGCCGAACTCAAGGTGGAAGCCAAATGACCTTCAAACCCGCCCGTATGGAGACCGCCGCCCTGGTGGTCGCCGCCGCCCAGCTGTCTCTTGCCGCCTTCACCGCCCGATACGGCTCGACCGGCCCCGTGCCGATGCATTTCAACGCCGGCGGCGTCGTCGATCGCTGGGGCGACCGGACGGAGGCGGCCTGGATGATCGCCGGCCTGGCCGCCCTGACCCTGGTCCTCGTCGGAGCCATCGCCATCAGCCTGCGGACCAATCCACCGTCGGACGCTCGCCGCCGGGGACTGGTCCTGGCCCAGGGCATCCTGTTGCTGGTGCTGGGCGGCCTGACCCTGCTGCCCGTCATCCTGGCCAGCCCGGGGTTCGACCCGGCGCTGGGCGGCAGGGTCGGGGCCGCGACGATCTGCCTGGTCCTCGCGGTGACCGGCGCCGTCCTCGGCAAGGTGCCGCCCAACGCCCTGGTCGGGGTGCGAACGCCCTGGAGCCTGTCGAGCCGCCGGGCCTGGGACCGCTCCAACCGCCTGGCCGGCCGACTGTTCTTCTGGGGTGGAATCCTGGCCCTGCCGCTGATTCCCTTTGCGCCGTCGCAGATCGGCATGGCTGCCGTGACCACCGGGGTCCTGCTGATCGCCCTGGTCGTGATCTTCGAGAGCTGGCGGGTCTGGCGCGCCGACCCCGACCGCCGCGCCGTCTGAACCACGCCAATCGCCTTCCAAGGACAATCAGATGAAAACCGCGACCCTGGCCGTCCTGGCGGCCTTCGCCCTCCCCTGCGCCGCCGCCCAGTCCGCTTCGGCCCGCAAGCCGCCCATCGAATCGTTCGTCGAAATTCCCGGCGGCCCGGCGCCCCTCAAGGCGACGATGCTAAAGCCGGCCGGGGTGAGGAAGCCGCCGGTGGTGGTCATCCTGCCCGGCTCCGGCCCCACCGACCGGGATGGGAACAATCCCCTGGGCGTCAAGGGCGCGACCTACCGGCTGCTGGCCGAGGGCCTGGCGCAGCAGGGCGTCGCCTCCCTGCGAATGGACAAGCGGGGCATGTTCGCCAGCAGCCCGGCCGCCGAGAATCCCAATGCGGTGTTTGTCTCGATCCTGGCCGAGGACGCCCTGGCCTGGGCCGCCAAGGCCAGGGCCGAGACCGGCGCCCCCTGCGCCTGGCTGGCCGGCCATAGTGAAGGCGTCCTGGTCGCCCTGATCGCCGCCCGGAAGCCGGCGGGCGTCTGCGGCCTGATCCTGATCGCCGGCGCCGGGCGGCCCATCGACGCCGTGGTCCGCCAGCAGCTTGAGGCCAACCCGGCCAATGCCCCGATCCTGCCCTCGGCTTTGGCGGCGCTGGATGCGGTCAAGGCGGGCCAGACCGTCGACGCCTCGACCCTGCACCCAGGACTGCGCGGCCTGTTCAATGAGGCCGTCCAGCCCTTCCTGAGGGACGAGATGAGCTTCAGCCCGACGGCCCTGATCGCCGCCTACGGCGGGCCGGTGCTGATCGTCCAGGGCTCGACCGATCTGCAGATCACGCTTGAAGACGCCAACCTGCTGAAGGCCGCGCAGCCGAAGGCGGAGCTTGCGGTGCTCGAAGGGGTCAATCACGTCCTGAAGACAGCGCCGGCCGAGCGCCGGGCCAACGCCGCGACCTATGCCGATCCCTCGTTACCGCTGGCCCCGGAGGTCGTCCCGGCCATCGCCGGCTTCATCAGGGCTCACCAGGGGATGAACTGAAGGGTGAGAATCAGGGTCACGGCCCAGAGCAGAGGGGTGGCGATGGCCAGCCAGGCCAGCCGCTCCTGATTGCGCGACCAGGTCACCCAGGCGACGAACGGCGCCAGCAGGCAGACGATCCAGAAGGCGATGATCAGGATGAAGGCCAGCCAGGCCAGGGGGTTCAGAAGATTGCTGCGGTTGTCGAAGACCAGCGGCGAAAACACCGCGCCGACGGCTCCGACCGGGGTCAGGCCCAGGCACAGCAGGGTCAGGAGGCCCAGCGCCAAGGCGCGCCGCCCCTTATCCCGTCTCTCCTGCCCCTTGAGCCCCTCGGTCATGAGCCCTAGCCTTCAAGGTCTCATCGGAGCCGTCAATGCGTATCGCCACCTGGAACGTAAACTCGATCAATGCTCGCCTGCCGACTGTGCTGCGGTGGTTCGAGGAGGCAAATCCGGACGTCGTCTGCATGCAGGAGATCAAATGCATCGACGAGAAATTCCCCCGGGATGAGTTCGAACGCCTCGGCTACAACGTCGAGACCCACGGCCAGAAGACCTACAATGGCGTGGCGCTGCTCTCGAAACTGCCGCTTGAGGATGTCCGCCGCGGTCTGCCGGGCGCCATCGGCCTGGCCGGCGAGGCCGATGACCACGCCCGCTATATCGAGGCGGTGATCTCCGGCCCGACCCCGGTGCGGGTGGTCGGCATCTACCTGCCCAACGGCAATCCGATCGGCACGGAAAAGTTCACCTACAAGCTCGGCTGGATGGACCGCCTGCACGACCACGCCCGGGCGTTGCTGGCGCTCGAAGAGCCGCTGGTCATCTGCGGCGACTACAATGTCATCCCCGAGCCGGCGGACGCCGACAAGCCGGAAGGCTGGCTGGGCGACGCCCTGTTCCAACCGGAGAGCCGGGGCGCCTTCCGGGCCCTGAAGAACCTCGGCTTCACCGACGCCTATATGCAGGTCGACGGATCGCCGGGCGGCTATACCTTCTGGGACTACCAGGCCGGCGCCTGGCCGAAGAACCACGGCATCCGCATCGACCATCACCTGCTGTCGCCCCAGGCGGCCGATCGACTGGACAAACTGGATATCCACCGCGATGTCCGAAGCTGGGACAAACCGTCGGACCATGTGCCCGTCGTCCTGACCCTCAATCTCTAGCCAAGGCCAAAAAAAAGGGGCGGCCTGCAGGCCGCCCCTTCTCAAATCCGCCGGTTGTCAGCCCTTAGTAGTTGGGGCGGCCGCCGTGGTTGGTCAGGTTCCTCAGGTCCCGCGACAGCTGGTCAAGCTTGACGCGCAACATGTTGATCTGACGACGATTCATGATCCGGCCCTGAGCCGTCCATTGCCGCTCAGTGATCTCGATATTGGCCAGCCTGCGGCGCAGCTGACGCGCTTCGTTGTTGTTCACGGCGCCACGGGCGACGGCGCGAGCGATGCGCTGACCGAGCTGACTGCGTTGAGCGTCGATCTCACGGGTCGCCGGGTCGCGGCTCTGAATCACGCCCCCGTTGTACCCACGGTCGTCGCCACGCTGGCGGTCGTACTGTTCGCTGCCCCGGTCACGGCCCCGGCCATCGTCCTGGCCGTAGGTTTGGGCGGCGGCGGGCATGGCGGCGGCGATCGCGGCGGTGGCGGCGAGAGCGAGAATGATCTTTTTCATGGCTTTGGTCCTTCCGGGAAACGTCCACCGGTCTGGGTGAACACCATGGGAAGGGTTTAGCTGCACGCTCCTGAAGCCAAACTGAGCCTGCGGTTATTCTCGGTTCATCTGAAGGACCCGGCTATCGGTTCGCCGGAGAGCCTACATCGGCATCCGCATGATTTCCTGATAGGCGCTGATCACCTGGTCGCGGACGGCCATCACCGTTTCCAGGCTGGCCTCGGCGGAGCTGATGGCGGTGACCACGTCGATCAGTTCGCCCTTGCCGGCGACGTGAGCGGCCATCTGGGATTCGGCGGCCTTGGAGCTCTGCACCGCGTCGCCCATGACATTCTTCAGGATGTCGCCAAAACTGCCGCCGCCGATGGCTCCGGGCGCGTCTCCGCCCCCGATCCCGCCGGACTTCTGGATGGCGGCGTAGGCCTTGGCCGCTGCGAGAGGCGTGATCATGGCTTATCGCGCCCCTATTTCTTCAGAAGGTCGAGGGTGCGGCTGTCGATGGCGCGCGCCGTTTCGATGACGTTGAGGTTGGCCTCATAGGCGCGCTGCGCCTCGCGCAGATCGAGCGCCTCGATCAGCGTATCGACGTTGGGCATCTTGACGTAGCCCTCGGCATTGGCGGCCGGGTGGCCCGGGTCGTAGACCGTCTTGAAGTCGCCCCGATCGGGTTCGACCCGCGCCAGCCGCACGCCCTGGCCGCCATCGACGGCTTGCGGCTGGAAGACCGATATCTGCCGGCGGTAGGGGTCGCCATCCGGCGTGCGAGAGGTCGAATTGGCGTTAGCCATGTTCTCGGCGATGACCCGCATCCGCGACTGCTGGGCCCGAAGGCCTGAAGCCGCGATCCGCATGGTGGCGTTGGTCTGAGACGGGATTTCGGGCATCGGGCGCGGCCTCCGCTATCGACCGGGCGGCCGGGCGGCCATCCGGAGCATGGACAGGGACTTCTGGTAGAAGCCGATGGCGGCCTCATATTCCATCCGTGTCTCGTTCATCTTGATCATCTGGTCCTCCAGCACGACGCTGTTGCCGTCCAGCGTGGTCTCGGAGTCCGTGGTCTTGGCGCCCTTGGCGGCGGCCAGCCCGCCGGCGACGGACTTCATGGCCTTGCCGGGCAGGTGCGCCGCCTGGGTCTGGCTCGGCTGGACCATGGCCAGCGTTCCCGCCGCCTTGGTCTGTTGGTTCAGCCGTGACTGGAAGGAGAAGGGCTTGAGGTCCCGTCCGACGTAACCGGGCGTGTCGGCGTTGGCGACGTTCTGGGCGATCACCTGCTCGCGCTCGGACAGATAGCCCAGCCGCTGGCGCAGCATCGAAAACAGCGGGATGTCGCCAATGTTCATGAGGGAACATGGTGAAGAAACAGGGTTAATCGGCCCTTAAGACTTGCCGGGCCATCTCAGGGGCGCGCGCCCGCCCGCAGTTTCCAGAGTCACCGCTCCCGCCCATGGACATCGGACAAGTCATCCAGGCCATTGCCGCCCTTGCGGTGACGCTGGGCCTGATCGGCCTGACGGCGGTCGGCCTTCGCCGTTTTGGGCCAGACGTCATCGCCCGATTCCAGGGCCCCGCCAGCGAGCGTCGCCTGACCTTGGTCGAGACCCTGGTGCTGGATCCCACCCGCCGCCTCGTTCTCGTCCGGCTGGACGGCGAGGAGCGGCTGGTGCTGCTGGGCGAGGGCCGGATGCTGGAAACCCTGAAGCCGCAACGCCCCAGGCCCAAGGCGCCGGCCAAGCCCGTTCTTCCCGTGGCGGAGACCGCCTGATGACCCGCCGCGCTTCCCGTTTATCTCGCCTGGCCTTCACCGGCGGCGTCGTGGCGGCTGTGGCGCTCGCCCTGCCCGGCGTCGCCTCGGCCCAGGCCCTCAACATCGACCTCGGCACCGGCGCCGGCCTGACCGAGCGGGTCGTCCAGCTTGTCGGCCTGCTGACCGTCCTGTCGCTGGCCCCGTCCATCGTCATCATGACGACCAGCTTCGTGCGGATCATCGTGGTGCTCAGCCTGCTCCGCACCGCCCTTGGCCTGCAGCAGAGCCCGCCCAACGCCGTACTGATCAGCCTGGCCCTGTTCCTCACGGCCATCGTCATGGCCCCCACCTTCCAGAAATCCTACGACGACGGCGTCCGCCCTCTTCTGGAACAGCAGACTGAGCTGCCACAGGCGTTCGACGCCGCCGCCGCTCCGGTCAAGGTGTTCATGCTCAGCCAGGTGGACCGCGACGACCTCGCCCTGTTCATCCGCCTGTCGAAAATCCCCAAGCCGGCCAAGCTGACCGAAACGCCCCTGCGCGTCGTGACCCCCGCCTTCATGATCAGCGAACTGAAACGCGCCTTCGAGATCGGGTTCCTGCTGTTTGTCCCCTTCCTGGTCATCGATCTGGTCGTGGCCAGCGTCCTTATGAGCATGGGGATGATGATGCTGCCGCCGGTGGTCATCAGCCTGCCGTTCAAGCTGATCTTCTTCGTCCTGGTGGACGGCTGGCGTCTGGTCGCCGGCAGTCTGGTGGAAAGCTTCAACCCGGGTTGACGATCAACCCTTGGCGGCAGGGTTCGCCGCCTGTTTGACTGTCGGCGGGCCCACCGGCGCCGGCTTGTCGCGGAAGCGCTGCTTCATCTTGGCGACCCAGCCGTTGAAGGCCTCGTTGTCGGCGACGGTCCGGCCGAAATCGGCGGTGGTCAGCTGGCCGCCGTCCATCGTGGCGAAGGCCACGCGCAGGGCGTCCGGATTGCGGGCGGCGTCGAAGTAGGCCTGATAACGACCACGCACACGGGCCAGGCCCGCGTCGTCCCCGGCCAGGCTGTAGGCGACGCCGGCCCGCAATAGCTTGCCTTCCTCGTCCGACTTCAGCGGCAGCGGCGACTTCCAGCGTTCGCCCAGCGTCCGCTCGAACAGCTCGCCGGCCAGCGGCCAGGCGTGCCCTTTCCAGGCCAGCTCCGCCTTGACGTCCAGCGCGTCGGCCGTGACGTCGGCGTCGATGATCTCTTCCGCGGCGTCCAGGCGGCCCAGTCCCATCAAGGCGCGGGCCATGACGATCCGGCGCTCGGCGTTGAGCGTCGGCGGCAGGACTGTGGTGCGGCTGTTGTTGATCGCTCCCATCGCCTGTTCCGGCTGGCGGTTCATCAGATAGATCCACGCTAGATCGGTCGAGACCTGCGCCTTGGGAACGCCGTCCAGCCGGTTGTCGACCTGGTACTTCAGCAAGGTCGCCGCCTGGTCCAGCAGATCCACATCGACCAGCCGCCGGACCATCTTGCGGACCATCAGGTCGCCGTCGGCGCCGATCGGGGTCAACTCCTGAAAGTCCTGGAACAGACCCAGAGCCTGGATCGGCTCCAGGCCGTCGGCCAGGCCATCGAGGAACAGCGAGCGAAAGGCCGCCGCCAGATCCCGCTGCAGGTCGACCGCCGCGGGCAGGTCGGGGAGCCGGGTGCCGGCCGACCGCAGCGCCTCCAGCGCTTCGCGATAGCGGCCCTGGCTCAGATAGAGCTGGCCTAGCAGACGAATGGTCTCCAGTTCCGTGGCGTCCCCGCGCCAGCGGTAGCGCAAGCCATCGAACACCAGCACGGCATCGCCAGGCGAAATCTTGCCGGTGTCGAGGCGGATCTGGGTCGCCCGCAGAAGAGCCGGCGCCGCGTACTGCTGCAGCGGCGCCTTGGCGATCAGGTCGTAGACGGCCAGCGCCCGGTCCTTCTCGCCCTTGGCTTCCAGCACCTTGGCCTGCGCCAGCTGATTGGCCATCTCCTCAGCCGGCGGCAGTCCGGGGAGGGTGGCGCGGAGCATACAGTCCTGCGCCGCGCCGATATCGCCCAGGGCCAGGGCGGCCTCGGCGTCGGCCCGCATGAAGCGGGCGCGCCACAGCGCCGGGAAGAGATCCATGGCCTGGGCGGCCTGGGCGAACTTGCCGCGCGCCTCACTCCATTGGCCCTGCCGCGACGCGATGTAGCCGCGCCAGGCGGCGGTCGAGGGATCATCCGACAGGACGGCGACGGACAGATCGCTTTCGGCCTCCTTGAGCCGTCCCGCCATGGCTCTGGCGATGCCCCGAAGTCCGCGGAATTCAGCGTCGCCCATCAGGGTTTCACGCTGCCGGCCAGCGGCGTTGAGCACCCCTATGGCCTCGTAGGACAGCTCCGTTCCGACCAGGAAGCGCGCCAGGGCCATCCGCGCGTCGGTGGGACCCTTGTCGCCCTGGTTGGTCTCGGCCGCCGCGGACGCCAGCAGGGCATCGTAGCGCGACATGAAACCGCCCTTGCCGGTCTTGCCCCAGGTCTCGCCAAGCAGCCCGGGCATGGAGGCCCGCGAGGGCATATCCAGTTCAGCGACGGCCTCCGGCGCCGAGCCCGCCCAGCCGGGAGACAACGCCATACCCGATGGCTTGCCGATGCGGACCAGATCGCCCTCGACCCGGACCTGCAGGCCGGGCGTATAGGGCTCGATGGCCAGCCCATGGACGGTCGGCAGCAAGGAAAGATCAACAAAGCCGCGACGGCTGGCCAGTCCCTTGGCCGGCGCAAGGGCCGGCACCACGACCAGCCGATCGCCGACGGCCGGATCGTCCACCCAGACAGGCCGGCCGGCGCCCGCGACAGCGGCGGTCAGCCCCGCCTCGCTGGCCTCGGGGTCACGGCCCACGGTGATGACCCCGCCGCCCTCGCCGCTCGGACCCGCCGCGGCGCCACCGCCCAGGGTGACCGTCCAACTGCCGCCCTGGCCGACAACCGCAACCGGAGTCGTGCGGGAGACGACCAGACGAAGCGCCGCATGGTCCTTGCCGCCCACCGCCTGCATCGACCGATAGACCCCGCCTCCCCGCGGTAGTTTCGAGGTGTCGAGCCGTCCCGGCGCGTCGAACACGATCCAGACGGCTTCGCCGCGCCGGAACACCGCAGCCCCCAAGGGCGCTTTCCAGTCGAAGCGCAGGCGAACCTGGCTGCTGGAGACCTCGGCCGAGACCGGCACCACGCCATTGGCCGGCGTAGGGTTGGCGCGGGGCGGCGCGGTTTCAGGCGTTGGCGCGGCCGGCTCGGCCGCGGCCATCTCCGGCGGTTTGGGTTCGGCCTTGGCGAACAGATTGACGAAGGTCGCGCCATCCGCCTGACCGACCTTGAAATCGGCGTCGTCGGTCAGGCCGAGGACGATCTCCAGCGCTCCGCCGACATGCCGCGCCTCGGCAGACTTCAGCCAGCGCGGCGGGCTGATCCGCAGCAGGGCAATGTCAGGCTTGGCGTCACGGCTGAACCGCAGGATGAGGTTTGCGCCCTCGCGCCGGCTGGTGGCGCGCGCGCCGCCGGCCCAGTGGAATTCGATCCGCGAAAAGTCCTTGGCCTGGGCGACCTTGACCTCGAGCGAGGCGCGGCTGACCGCGACTGGAGCCGCATAGCCGACGGGGGCGGCGACGCCTGCGATACAGGCGGCCGCAACGCCGGATCGCAGGGTCCGGCGAAGATTCATCTAGCCGACCTTGGCGGCCGGAGCCGCCGCGGGAGCCGCGGCTTGCGGGGCCGGGGCCGGGGTGGGTGTCGCGGCAGTCGGGGGTTGGGCGACAGGCTTGCGTGCGACCGGCTTGGGGGCCGGTTTCGGGGCGGCCTTGCGGACTGGAGCTTTCCTTGCCGGCTCCGCCGCCTGGGCCAGCGCCGTGCCGCCGGCCCCGGCCGAACCGCCCTTGGGATCGAGCAGTTGAGCCGGCGTCGCTTCGGCGGTCTTCACCTCGGGCTTGAGGGCGTCCTTGCCAGCCAGGATGGCGGCGTTGGCGGTGTAGCGGCGAGCCAGTTGCTCGGTGATCTGCTTGGCCTCGACAGGCGGCATCTGGGCCAGGATGGCGGCCAAGGTGCGTTCCTTCATCTTGGCGGCGATGGGCAGGCGGACGCTGTCGTCCAGGACCCGCATCTGGGCGGCGGCATCCTTGGCCTTCATCGCCGAGAAGACGGTGACCAGGCGGACGATCTCCTGCTCCTGCTGGGCGTCGGCCTGGCCGAGCAGGTTCTGGATATCGCCCTTCAGACCGTTGAGGCTCTTGAACTTGGCGTCCAGCTTGGCTTCGGCGGCGGCCAGCAGCTGCAGCTGCACATCCATGCCCTGTTCACGCTCGTCCAGCTGGCCCCGACGGTCGCCCAGGCTCTGCAGCACGCGCAGCTCGGCCGGTGAAAGTCCGGCTTCCTTGGCAAGCTCCGCGGCGGTTGGCGCGCAGACGGCCGCCGGCGGCTTGACCGGAGTAGGGGCCTTGGCGGCGGCGGCGCCCGGGTCCGGCTTGCCGGTGGTTCCTTCAGCCCGCGCCTTGGCGCCGCTGAACAGCCTGGGGATGGTGTCCGCCCCGGCCAGGGCGTTGACGGCAAGCACCCCGGCGACGGCGACGCCGGCCAGGGGCAGAATCCGGGGAAAACGGCTCATGAACGGCCTCCGGGAATAGCGCGAAGCCGGCCGGAGCCCGGGTCGGGCTCAAACAGGTCGTCGTCGATCCGAGCCCGGGAGCGAGGCGTGGTCGGCGGCTCCGGACGCATCATCACCGCCCGCTCCCGGATCGGCGGCGCCGGGCGGTCGAGCCAGTCGTCGTCGCGCGAGGGTTCGGTGCGAGCGGCCCGTCGCGGGCGCTCGGCGATCGTCTGGTCCAGCTTCTCGGAGAGGGCCTGGGCCGTCTGGATGCGTTGGGCGAGACCTTCGTCGGCCTCCTGGCTGGCCTGGCGCAGGGCGGCCAGGCCGATTTCAGCGCGCCTGGCGGCGGCGTCCAGGTCGGTGACGGCCTTGGCGAAATTTTCATGGCCGGCGCGCAGGGCCCTCAGCTGCCGCTCCAGCCGCCAGCCGAAACCGAGCGCCGTAACCAGCAGAACGGCCAGCAGGATGTTCATCCCGATCGCGACGATGCTCATGTCAGCCTCTTCTGAACCGCCTGTTTGGCGGCCTGATCCAGGGGCGCCTCGCAGCGCACGGCGATATGGTGATTCCGTCGGCCCATGCGGCCCCGCGTGAGCGGAATGGTCCCCGCCCGAAGCTCGACCAGGCTGTCCGCCGTGGCGTTGAGCAGCAGGGTGTCGCCGACCTTCAGGTTCAGCACCTTGGAGAGGGGCGCGGACTGCTCGTCGAGCACGGCGCGGACCTCCATCTGGGTCGTCCACAGCTCGGTGGCCAGATGGCTTTCCCAGATGTTGTCGCGACCGAACTTCTCGCCCATGAACTGCTGCAGCAGCATCTTGCGGATGGGCTCGAGGGTCGCATAGGGCAGCAACAGCTCGATGCGGCCGCCGCGGTCTTCCATGTCGATCCGCAGCTTGACCAGGATGGCGGCATTGGCGGGGCGGGCGATGGCGGCGAAACGCGGGTTGGTCTCCAGACGATCAAGGACGAAGTTGACCGGTGTCAGCGGCTCGAAAGCCGCTTTCGCATCGGCCAGCACCACCTCGACCATCCGCTGGACCAGAACCCGTTCGATCGTGGTGTAGGGGCGGCCCTCAATGCGCATGGCGGCGGTGCCCCGGCGGCCTCCCAGCAGCACATCGACGATCGAATAGATCAGGTTGGAATCGACCGTCAGCAGGCCGTAGTTGTCCAACTCCTCGGCCCGGAACACCGACAGGATGGCCGGCAGCGGGATGGAGTTGAGGTAGTCGCCGAAGCGGATTGAAGAAATGTTGTCGAGACTGACCTCGACGTTGTCGCTGGTGAAGTTCCGCAGGCTGGTGGTCATCAGCCGCACCAGGCGGTCGAAGACGATCTCCAGCATCGGCAGGCGTTCGTAGGAGACCAGGGCCGAATTTATGATCGCCCGGATGCCGGTCCGTTCTGAACCATCCTCGTCGGTGAGGTCGAAGCCCAGCAGGCTGTCGATCTCGTCCTGGTTGAGGATCCGCTCCGAGCCGATCAGGGCGTCCGGCTCGGAGTCCGCGCCATCCCATCCGCCCACCGCGGCGGGCGCGTCTTCGCCGGGGGCGTTGTTCGCCGCCCACTGGGCCAATGCCGCCTGATCGTCGAGGTCTTCAGCCATGCTTCACTGCTCAACCGGGGCCGAGGCCCTAGTTGATCAACATCTCCTCGATAAGGACCGCATTCACCTTCGAGGGCGCCACCAGCAGATTGACCCGGCGCAGGATTTCCATCCGCAGCTGATAGCTGCCCTGGCTGCCGGACAGGTCTTCCGGGCGCATCTCCCGCAGGAAGGTCTGGAACATGTCGTTCATCCGCGGCATCGCCGGATTGAGGGTCTCGACCAGCTCCTCGTTGGGCAGCTCCAGCGTGAGCTTCAGCTTCAGAAAGGTCGGTCGGCCATCGGCCGTCTGCATGTTCACCACGATGTCGGGCAGGGTGTAGAAGACAACCCCGTCGGGGCCTTCCTTGACCACCGCGGCGCCAGGCTCCGCCTTGCCGCCCTCATGCTCGCCGCCCTTTTTCTTCTTCTTTTTTTCAGGCGCCGCCTCAGCATGTTCGCCGGCCGGCTTTGGCTTCATGAAGATGAAGGCCGCCGCGCCGCCGCCGCCCAGGACCAGAACCGCGACCACGCCGATGATGATGAACAGCATCATCGGCGGCTTCTTCTTGCCGGCCACGACCTCGCCGTCGGCGCCGCCTTCGGCGTCGCTGGCGGCAGTCGCTTCCTTGACCTTGTCCTTGGACACTTGGCGCCTCGCGCTCCCTGGGCCGGCTTGCCCAACCTGTCATGAGTCACAGGTGGTTAAGGATCGGTTTGTGACGGGGTCGAAACCCGCCCGGCAGAAATCGCCGACGGGGCGCCGTTAACCTTCTTATTTATTGATTTTATTATCTTTTTAGACTGGCCCGAGGCTTGCAGGCGAATGAGCCGGAGCGACGACTGGTCGCGGCGGTTAATCGGAGGACGCCATGGACAACGCAATGTACGTGACCCTGTCGCGCCAGATGACCCTCCGGCGCGAGATGGACCTGATCGCCAACAACATCGCCAACGCCGACACCACCGGCTTCAAGGTCGAAAAGCTGATGGTCCGCGCCGAGCCCAAGGCCCCAGCCCGGATGAAGGACGGTCCTGGCCCCCTCAAGTTCGTCCTCGACGACGGCGTGGCCCGCGATTTCGGTCAGGGGGCGCTCAACCAGACAGGCGCCACCTTCGACCTCGCCATCGAAGGCAAGGGGTTCTTCAAGGTCGATACGGCCGCCGGTGAACGCTACACCCGCGACGGCCGCTTCACCCTGTCCCCGGACGGCAAGGTGGTGACTCAGGCGGGCGATCCCGTACAGGGGGCCGCCGGCGACATCATCGTCGACCCCGCCAAGGGTCCGGTCTCCATCGCCCTGGACGGGACGGTCAGCCAGGGCGCCGAACGGGTCGGCAAGGTCGAGGTGTTCAGCTTCGACAACCGATCGGTCCTGGCCAAGGACCACGACAATCTGCTGACCAACACCTCCAACGCCCAGCCCAATCCCGACACGGTCTCGCGGATTCGCCAGGGCATGCTGGAGGGCAGCAACGTCAATCCCATCCAGGAAATCACCCGGATGATCGAGGTCAGCCGCGCCTACGAGGGCGTGGCCAAGGCCATGGACAACACCGCAGACCTGTCCCGCCGCGCCGTCGAGCGCCTGGGACGAGTGGCGTAAGCGTTTGAGGGAGTAAGGGTCAATGCAAGCACTCCGCACAGCCGCGACAGGCATGTCAGCCCAGCAGCTGAACGTCGAAGTCATCTCCAACAACATCGCCAACATGAACACCGTCGGCTTCAAGCGCCAGCGAGCGGAGTTCCAGGATCTGCTCTACCAGTCCCTGGAACGGCCCGGCAGCGCCTCGTCCGACCAGGGGACGGTGGTGCCGACCGGCGTCCAGATCGGCGGCGGCGTCAAGGCGGGCAGCACCTACCGGATCACCTCCCAGGGGTCGATGACCCGGACCGACAACCGCTATGACGTGGCCATCCAGGGGCGCGGCTACCTGCAGGTTCTGATGCCCTCGGGCGAGACCGCCTACACCCGGGCCGGAAACCTGGCGGTCAATGACCAGGGACAGCTGGTCACCGAAGACGGCTACCTGATCCAGCCGGCGATCACCGTGCCGCAGGACGCCGTCGACGTGACCATCTCCAAGACCGGCCAGGTCCAGGTGACTCAGGATGGCGCCACGGCCCCGACCGTCGCCGGCCAGATCGAGCTGGCCACCTTCATCAACGAGGCCGGCCTGGAAGCCCAGGGCGACAATCTGTTCATGGAAAGTGGCTCCTCGGGCGCCGCTGTCACCGGCTCGCCCGGCTCGACCGGGTTTGGAACCCTGCTGCAGGGCTATACCGAAGCGTCCAACGTCGATGCGGTGAGCGAAATCACCGCCCTGATCATCGCCCAGCGGGCCTATGAGATGAATTCCAAGGTCATCACCACGGCGGACCAGATGCTGCAAGCCGCCAACCAGGCCAAGTCCTAGGATGACCCGCGCAGCCCAAATCCTCGCGCTGGCCTTGGCCGCCGTTCTGATCGCCGGCCCTGCCCTCGCCGGCCCCGTGACCCTGCGCGCCGATGTCTCCGACGACGACGGACGGGTGACCTTCGGCGACCTGTTCGAAGGGGCCGGCGGCGCCTCCGACATGGTCATCGCCAACCGCGGCGGCTCGACCGTGGTGCTGGACGCCGCCGCCGTGCAGAGCATGGCCCGCCGCGCCGGCCTGCAGTGGGACAATCCGCAAGGCTATCGCCGTATCGTGGTCCGCTCGGGCGCGGCCCAGGCCGGCTCAGTCGGCTCCTCCTTTCCGCTCTCCGGGCCTTCACAGGCCAGCCGCGGCAATGTCGACGTCCTCACCTATGCCCGCTCACTCAGCGCCGGTGAGATCGTCCAGCCGGAGGATCTGGTCTGGGCGAAGGCGGCCGGCGCCCCGGTGGATGCTCCCAATGACGCCGACGGCATCATCGGGCTGGCGGCAAAACGGCCCCTGCGGGCCGGCTCGCTGGTTTCCGCCCGTGACGTCTCCGCGCCCGTGGTCATCAAGGCCGGCGACCTGGTCGCGGTCACCTGGTCCGATGGCGCCGTCTCCCTGACCATGCAGGGCCGAGCGATGAAAACCGCCGCCCGGGGCGACACCGTCATCATTCAGAATACCGCCTCGAAGAAGGTCGTCGAGGCGATCGCCATCGGTCCGGGACAAGCCGTCTCCGGTCCGGACGCGCAGCGGCTGAAAGTCGCCGGCGCACAGTTCACCGCTCGATAGAGGCCTTCGATCGCCATGCGCCCGACCACGCTCGCCACCCTCGCCATCCTTGGTTTCGCCCCCCTGGCCGCCTGTTCCACCGTCACGGACGCGGTCATGGGCCCCCAGCTGGCCCCCGTGGGCTATCCCGCCCAGCTGGCCCCCCAGACCCAGAACTTCGTCTCCGTGCGCCAGGAGCCGCCGCAGCCCGCTTCCGCCAACAGCCTGTGGCGAACCGGCGCCCGCGCCTTTTTCAATGATCAGCGCGCCGGACGCATCGGCGACATCCTGACCGTCAACATCGACATCGACGACAGCGCCCAGACCCAGAACACCTCCAGCGCGACACGGACCAGCGGCATGAAAGCAGGTCTGCCTCACCTGTTCGGGATGGAATCCAGCCTGGGCCAACTCTTCCCCGGCGGATTCGACCCGGCCAACGCCCTCGAAACCAACACCACCACCGGAAACAGCGGCTCCGGCGCTGTCGCCCGGTCGGAGAAGATCAGCCTGACTATCGCCGCGGTGGTGTCCGGGGTCATGCCCAACGGCAATCTGGTCATCCAGGGCACCCAGGAAGTCCGCACCAACAATGAAGTTCGCCGCCTGACCATCTCCGGCATCGTCCGTCCCGAGGACATCAGCGCCGCCAACACCATCAAACACACCCAGATCGCCGAGGCCCGCATCAGTTACGGCGGCCGCGGAGACCAGAGCCGGGTGCAGAAGACCCCCGGCGGTCAGGCCCTGGTGGAAACCTTCACGCCGTTCTGAGTTGAGTTGGCCACACCCGCAATGGGTGTGGCCCGCTGTTGCGTTCCAGTACCCGGCAAATTGTGCCGGCCGTTGAACCGCGGGCCTTGTGGCGCGTTCGGGTCATGAAGGGAGGCGACCACCATGTCACGATTGATCGCCGTTGCGGGCCTGACCATAGCCGTCGCCCTTGGCAGCTGCGTCAGCCAGGGCGAGGTGTCCTCCGGCATGGCCTGGAGCCTTCACGAAACGCCAGAGGAAGGCGTCAAGCTGGCCTATGGGGCGCCGTCGTCCGACAATGTGGTTCTGATGATGACCTGCATGCGCGGGACCGACACCGTGCGTCTATCGACCACCGCCGCATCAGGCCCTCCTCGCATCGTCCTGAAGTCGGGCCGTGACAGCTCTACCCTGATCGCCACGGCCGCTCCGAGCGGCATGGGCGAAGGCCAGTATCTCGAAGCCAGCGCTGCGCCGACGGACCGGGCCCTGGCCGGCTTCGCCCGCAATGGTGAGCTTTCTCTGGTCCGCGCGGGCCGGTCGACCGCCATGACGGCCTCAGGCGACCAGATGGGCCAGGTCACCAAGTTTTTCGCCGCCTGCGGCGCCTGACCGCTAAGCCCGCCGACCCGTCGTCGCCATATTGTCCAGACCCAGCGCCGACAGAGCGCCGGCAGTGATGCCGTTGGCGTCAAGACCGGCGTCGGCATACATGATTTCCGGCTTGTCCTGGTCCTGGAAGACATCCGGCAGCACCAGGGTGCGGACCTTCAGACCCTTGTCCAGCGCGCCATGGGCCGCGAGGGCCTGCAGCACGAAGGCGCCAAAACCGCCCATCGAGCCCTCTTCGACAGTGATGAGGGCCTCATGCTCCCGGGCCAGCCGGAGGATCAGATCGATGTCCAGAGGCTTGGCGAAACGCGCATCGACCACGGTCGCCGACAGGCCGCGCGCCGCCAGCTGGTCCGCCGCCTTCAGGCTTTCCTGCAGGCGCGTGCCGAAGGAGAGGATGGCCACCGCCGTCCCTTCACGCACCACCCGGCCCTTGCCGATCTCCAGCGGTTCCAGGATCGCGGGCATCGCCAAGCCCAAACCTTCGCCGCGCGGATAGCGGAAGGCGCTGGGCCGGTCGTCGATGGCGGCGGCCGTGGCCACCATCCGGGCCAGTTCCACCTCGTCGGAGGCGGCCATCAACACAATGCCGGGCAGCGCGCCCATGAAGCCGATGTCGAAGCTGCCGGCGTGGGTCGGACCATCGGCCCCGACCAGGCCGGCGCGGTCCATGGCGAAGCGGACGGGCAGACGCTGGATGGCCACGTCGTGGACCACCTGGTCGTATCCGCGCTGCAGGAAGGTCGAATAGATGGCCGCGAAGGGCTTCATCCCGTCGGCGGCCAGACCGGCGGCGAAGGTCACCGCATGTTGTTCGGCGATGCCGACGTCGAACAGGCGCTTTGGGAAGGCCTTCTGGAAGATGTCCAGGCCGGTGCCCGACGGCATGGCGGCGGTGACGGCGACAATCCGTTCGTCCTTCTCCGCTTCCTTGACCAGGGCCTGGGCGAACACCTTGGTGTAGCTGGGCGGACCAGCGGCGGCCTTGGCCTGTTCGCCGGTGACGACGTTGAACTTGACCACGCCGTGGTATTTGTCCTCGGCGCTCTCGGCCGGGGCATAGCCCTTGCCCTTCTGGGTCACCACGTGAACCAGGACCGGCCGGTTGATTTCCTTGACGTTCTCTAGGACTGGCACCAGGGCGTCCAGGTCATGTCCGTCGATCGGGCCGACATATTGAAAGCCCAGCTCCTCGAAGAAGGTGCCGCCGGTGACCATGCCCCGGGCGTACTCCTCGGCCTTGCGGGCCGCTTCCTGCAGGGACTTCGGAAACACCCGGCTCATCGACTTGCCGAGGTTGCGCAGCGACTGATAGCCGCCCGACGACACGACCCGCGCCAGATAGGCGCTCATCCCGCCGACCGGCGGGGCGATGGACATGTCGTTGTCGTTGAGGATGACGATCAGTTGGCCGGTGGTCTCGGCCGCGTTGTTCATCGCCTCATAGGCCATGCCGGCGCTCATCGAGCCGTCGCCAATGATCGCCACCACCTTGTTGTCCTGACCCTTGGCGTCCCGCGCGGCGCAGAAGCCCAGCGCCGCGGAGATCGAGGTCGCCGCGTGGGCCGCCCCGAAGGCGTCGTATTCACTCTCCGCCCGCTTGGTGAAGCCCGAAAGCCCGCCGCCCTGGCGCAGGGTGCGGATGCGGCTGCGGCGGCCGGTGAGGATCTTGTGGGGATAGGCCTGATGGCCGACGTCCCAAATGATGATGTCCTTGGGGGTCTCGAAGACGTGGTGCAAGGCGACAGTCAGCTCGACCACTCCGAGGCCGGCGCCCAGGTGCCCACCGGTCACGGAGACGGCGTCGATG
Source organism: Caulobacter sp. (assembly GCA_044239675.1). Taxonomy (GTDB): domain Bacteria; phylum Pseudomonadota; class Alphaproteobacteria; order Caulobacterales; family Caulobacteraceae; genus Caulobacter. Next base: position 28,349 of record JBIIAX010000010.1, on the reverse strand, counting down.
GTCTCGGCGCGCAGCTCGTCGGCCAGTTGCTTCAGTTGCGGCAGGGTGAATTCCCGGGTGTCCGCCGGCGAAGCGACGGTATCGAGCAACGGGGTCACTGGGGGCATCGAGGCGCTATCCGTTTTTGGCGAGTCCGGAATACGGCCCGTCCTTTGGAGTGCAAACTATCTGTCTTAACGTCCGCTGCAAACAAATCGCCATGCGGACGATGTGATTTTGCCGTGCAGAGACGCTTTCGCCCGGTGCGGCGACGCCTAGTTCTGGCGTCCGAGAACCATATCCACCGAGCCGCGCAACACCGAGGCCCGCTCACCGAAGCCGTCGAGGTGGGCGCGGGTCTGTTCAGCCAACAGCTCGACCCGCTCCTTGGCGGCGTCCAGGCCCAGCAGGGTGACATAGTTGGCCTTGCCCATGGCCGCGTCCTTGCCGCCGGCCGCCTTACCCAGCTTTTCCGGGTCGCCCTCGGCGTCGAGAACATCATCGACGATCTGGTAGGCGAGGCCGAGGTCCTGGGCGAAGGCCATCAGGGCGTGGCGCTCGGCGGTCTGGGCATGGGCCATGATCAGCGGGATTTCGAAGGCATAGGCGATCAGGGCGCCGGTCTTCAGCCGCTGCATCCGGGCGACTCCGCCCAGGTCTTCGCGGACCCCGAGAATATCGATCATCTGGCCGCCGGCCATGCCTTGCGCGCCGGAGGCGATGGCCAGCCGCAGCACCAACTCGGCCCGGATGGCGCCGTCGGGATGGGTGTCGGGGTGGGCGAGGATTTCGAAGGCCGCCGTCTGCAGGGCGTCTCCGACCAGCACCGCCGTCGCCTCGTCATATTCGATATGAACCGTCGGCCGGCCCCGGCGCATGTCGTCATCGTCCATGCAGGGCAGGTCATCATGCACCAGGCTGTAGGCGTGGATACATTCCAGGGCGCAGGCCGCCCGCAGCACGGGACGTTCCGGCAGATCGAACATCTTGCCGGTTTCCAGGGCGAAGAAGGGCCGCAGCCGCTTGCCGGGGCCAAGGGCGGCATAGCGCATCGCCTCGGTCAGCCGCTGTTCCGGACCATCGGCGCGGGGCAGCAGGGCGTCCAGGGCCACGGTGACCAAGTCGGCGGCTTCGGCGATTCGTTGGTCGAGAGACTGGGCCATCAGGAGAAGTCTGCCGGCTCAACGCCGGTTGCGGAGCCCTGGGCCAGCACCACCTTCTCGACACGCAGCCGGGCGGCTTCCAGCTTCTTCTCGCAGTGGGCCTTGAGCAGCGCGCCACGCTCATAGACCGAGATCGACTCCTCCAGCGGCGCCTGGCCGCTTTCCAGGGTCTGGACGATCTTCTCCAGTTCCTTGAGGGCGTCTTCGAAGCTCAGGGCGTCGATAGCGGTGGCGGCGGCGTCGGTCATGTCGGGGTCCCGGAGAAGAGGGGCAACCTAGTGAGGCCCGGCGACAGCGGCAACGGCCGTTAGGGCGCCCGGCGCGCCAGGCGCTCACATCTGATTGAAGTGAATGCGGCCTTTACCGCTCAGGCCCGCTCGAATCGCCGGACGCACCAGTAGCGGAATCCCTGGTCCTCAACGCACCGCCAGCCCCGCCGCTTCAGGGCCGCCCCGACCCGTTGATTGAAGTAGCCGTGGGCGACAATCAGCACGTCCTGTCCCTGATCCGCCATGCCGCTGACCAGGGTCGCGGCCGCTTCGGCGCGCTTTTCGGCCTCTCGGTGAGTCTCTGCCTCATCGTGCTTATCGGACATCACCCAGTGCAGCCGCGCCAGGAAACCCCAGACCTTCGGCGACAGCCTCAGCCAGTCGGGCCAGTTGGGCGGCGGCAGCGGCGCCTCGATGAACAGCGGGTCTTGGGCGAAGGCCTTCCCCCCGGTCACCGCCTGGGCCGTTTCGATCGAACGCGGCCGAATCGACGAGATGATCACATCGGCGTCGCGGGCCACGGCTTTCAGACCCTCAGGCGGAGTCTGGCCAGGCTTGATCCCCTTGATCTCATAGCCGGCCCACCAATTCCGGTACTCGGTCGCGTTCAGCCGCACCTTGCGCGACTGGGCCGGCTCGCCATGACGGGCGAGACTGACCGAGCCGCCCTTGGGCAGGGCCACGGATGAGGTCGGACTATGGGCGGTGAGAGCGTCGGCCATGATCCCCCGGAGCCGGTTAGCCGCGCGTGTGGCGCGCCCGTCGGGCTCCATCACACCTCCTGCAACGCCAGGACATGCGCCACGGCCGAACGCCCCAGCGCCTCTAGGTCGTAGCCGCCCTCGAGGGAGGACACAATACGCCCCTGTGCGCGACGGTTGGCCACGTCGGCGATAGCGCGGGTCGCCCAGCCATAGTCCTCGGCCTCCAGCTGCTGCTGCGCGAGCGGATCGCGGGCATGGGCGTCGAAGCCCGCGGAGACCAGGATCAGGTCGGGGGCGAAGGCGTCGAGGCTGTCCATCATCCCCTCGAAGACCCGCCGCCAATGCCCGCGCGGGGCCATGGGCGGCACGACGCCGTTGACGATATTGCCGATGCCGGTCTCCGACGGATCGCCTGTGCCGGGATAGAGGGGATGCTGGTGGATCGAGGCCAGGAACAGGCTGGGGTCCGGCTCGAACACCGCCTGGGTGCCGTTGCCGTGATGGACGTCGAAATCGACCACGGCGACCCGGGACAGCCCCGCTGCCTGGGCCGCGCGGGCCGCAATGGCGACACTGGAGAAGATGCAGAAGCCCATGGCGGTCGACGGCTCCGCATGGTGCCCCGGCGGCCGCACGGCGCAGAAGGCGCGTTGGCGTTCGCTTCGCGCCACCGACCGAACCGCCTCGACAACCGCGCCCGTCGCCCGCCGCGCGGCGCGAACGCTTCCCGGCGACAGGAAGGTGTCGGGGTCCAACTGAACCCGCCCCTCCCCCGGCGCCGCGGCGAGGATGGCGTCAACATAGGTCTGCGGGTGCACCCGCCGCAGATCGGCCAATTCGACCTGCGGCGCCTCGAAGGCCTGGATCTTGAGTCGGCCTTCGTCCCGCAGCGCATCGACAACCGCCGTCAGCCGCTCGGGCCTTTCGGCATGATCGTCGCCCGGTTGGTGGTCCAACATGTCCGGATGGGTGTAGAGGGCCAGGGTCATGGTCTCATCATAACGCGCAAGGAACGATGTCCGCACCCGTCATCCGCAGGGCCACTGTCGCCGACACCGAAACCCTTACCCGAATCGGGGCCGAAACCTTCGCCGAAACCTTCGGCCACCTCTATCCGCCGCAGGACCTCGCCGACTTCCTGCCGACGGCCTACAGCATCGACTCCACAAGAGCCGATCTGGAGGACCCGGAACGCGCACTCTGGCTGGTCGAATCGGACGGCGTCGCGGTCGGCTACGCCCTGGCCGGGCCCTGCACCCTGCCGCATCCGGATGTCACGGAGGGCTGCGGCGAGCTGAAACGCCTCTATCTGTTCAAGACCCATCAGTCGGGCGGTCTTGGCGGTCGGCTGATCGGCGAGGTGCTGGACTGGCTGGAGGCCAGGACCACCGGCCGGCTGTGGATCGGCGTCTGGTCGGGCAACCACGGCGCCCAGCGGTTCTACGACCGGCTGGGTTTCCGGAAGGTCGGCGAATACTTCTTCCCCGTCGGCCAGACCGACGACCTGGAGTTCATCCTGCGGCGTTGAGCCGCTTCTGCCGCGCCCCAACCATGCTACATCCCGGTCCATGCCCGCCGCCGCGCCAGACCATGACGTCATCATCGCCGGCGGCGGCCTTGCCGGGGGACTGATCGCCCTGCGACTCAAGGCCCTGAGGCCCGAATTGAGCGTCCTCCTCCTGGAAGGCGGCCCGGTCCTCGGCGGCGTCCATACTTGGTGCTGCTTCGAGACGGACCTGGCGCCGCAGGCCCGCGCCTGGATCGAGCCGTTGATCGCCCATCGCTGGGACCACTACGACGTCCGGTTCCCTGCCCATCGCCGCACCCTGACCACCCCCTACCTCTCCATCGCTTCCAGCCGGTTCGCCGAGGTGGTCGGCCAGGCCCTCGGCTCCCATGCGCGAACCGGCGTCCCGGTCGCCCACCTGGGCGCGACCAGCATCACCCTGGCCGACCAGACCACCCTCACCGCCACCTGCGTCATCGACGCCCGGGGCCCCGCCCCCAGCGACGCCCTGGTCCTGGGCTGGCAGAAGTTCCTCGGCCAGGAGGTCGAGCTGGCGGCCCCGCATGGGCTGACCGGCCCCATCGTCATGGACGCCACGGTCGACCAGTTGGACGGCTATCGCTTCCTCTATGTCCTGCCCTTCTCCCCGACCCGCCTGCTGATCGAGGACACCCGCTACAGCGATGGCGAAGCCCTCGACAAAGGTCGGCTGCGCGCCGACGTCGCCGCCTATGCGGCCGCCCAGGGTTGGACCATCGGCGGCGTGGTTCGTGAGGAAGACGGCATCCTGCCCATCGCGCTCGGCGGAGACATCGAGCGCTGGTGGGCTGAGACGCCGAACGCCGCCGTCGGCCTGCGCGCCGCCCTGTTCCATCCGGTCACCGGCTATTCCCTGCCGGACGCCGCGCGGGTCGCCGATCTGGTCGCCGCCCTGCCGAAGATCACCACCGCCACGGTTCGCGCCGCCGTCGAGCGCCACGCCAAGGCGACCTGGGCCGCGCGGGGTTTCTACCGCATGCTGAACCGCATGCTGTTCCGCGCCTGCGCGCCGGAGAAAAGATATGTGGTGCTGGAGCGGTTCTACCGCTTGCCTCAGCCGCTGATCGAACGATTTTACGCCGCGCGGGCCGGACTAGCCGACAAGGCCCGCATCCTGATCGGCAAGCCGCCCGTGCCGGTGGGCGCGGCGATGCGCAGCCTGCCGGAATCGTCTGTCAGGTCATCGTCGGCAGCACAAAGGAAGACTGCATGAACAAGCCGCGCGCGGCCGTAATCGGCTCCGGCTTCGGGGGCCTGGCCCTGGCCATCCGCCTGCAGTCCTCAGGCTTCGACACCGTCATCTATGAGGGCCGCGACAAACCCGGTGGCCGCGCCTACGTCTGGAAGGAACAGGGATACACCTTCGACGCCGGGCCCACCGTGGTCACCGATCCGGCCTGTCTGGAGGAGCTGTTCGCGCTGTCGGGGCGCAAGCTGTCGGACTATGTCGAGCTTATCAGCGTCGACCCCTTCTACCGCCTCTGCTGGGAGGACGGTTCGACCTTCGACTACGTCAACGACCAGGCGTCCCTCGACAAACAGATCGCAGCCCGCAATCCAGACGACGTCGCCGGCTATCAGCGATTCCTCAAATACAGCGAGGCCCTGTTCCAGGAAGGCTACGTCAAGCTGGGCCACGTCCCGTTCCTGGACTTCAGCAGCATGATCGCCGCCGCGCCGCAGCTGATGAAGCTGCAGGCTTGGCGCAGCGTCTATGCCAAGGTCTCGACCTTCGTGAAGGACGAGCACCTGCGCCAGGCGCTGTCCTTCCATACCCTGCTCGTCGGCGGCAGTCCGTTCGCCACCTCCTCCATCTACGCCCTGATCCATGCGCTGGAGCGGCGCGGCGGGGTGTGGTTCCCGCGCGGCGGCACCGGCGCCCTGATCGCCGCTCTGGTGAAGCTGTTCCAGGACATTGGCGGCGAAATTCGCCTCTCCACCCCGGTCCAGGAGATCCGCACCAGCGCCGGCCGCACCAAGGGCGTGGTCACGGAAGCCGGCGGGTTCGAGGCCTTTGACGCCGTCGCCTCCAACGCCGACATCGTTCACACCTATGACAAGCTGCTGAAATGCGACCCGCGCGGCAGACAGGCGGCCGCCGCCGTCAAGCGCAAGCGGTTCAGCCCGTCGCTGTTCGTGGTCCATTTCGGCCTGAAGACCCCGCAGCCGCAGCTGCGCCATCACACCATCTGTTTTGGTCCGCGCTACCGCGAGCTGATCACCGAGATCTATGGAAAGAACAACCTGGCCAAGGACTTCTCGCTGTACCTGCACAGCCCCTGCGCCAGTGACCCGGGCATGGCCCCGGAGGGCGGCAGCACCCACTATGCCCTCTCGCCCGTGCCCCATATGGGCACCGCCGACATCGACTGGGCGGCGGAGGGCCCGCGTTACGCCGAGACCATCCTGAAATACCTGGAAGAGCGCTACATCCCGAACCTGTCTCGGGATCTAGTGGTCAGCCGGATCTTCACTCCGGCCGATTTCAGCAGCGAACTGAACGCCCACCTGGGTTCGGCCTTCAGCCTGGAGCCGATCCTCACCCAGAGCGCCTTTTTCCGCACCCACAACCGCGACGACAAGATCCCCAACCTCTATTTCGTCGGGGCGGGCACCCATCCCGGCGCGGGAATCCCCGGCGTGGTCGGATCGGCCAAGGCGACGGCCGGGCTGATGATCGACGACTTCATCACCGCCGCCGCATGAGCGACCTGGAGACCAGCAGCCGCGAGGCGATCCAGCAGGGCTCACAGAGCTTTGCCGCCGCCGCGGCGCTGTTCGATCCGGTCACCCGGGCGGACGCGGAGATGCTCTACGCCTGGTGCCGCCACTGCGACGACGTCATCGACGGCCAGACGCTGGGCCACGACCGGGTGTCGCTGGCGCCCGAGCAGGTCCGCGCGACCCTCGATGATCTCTATGCAAAGACCCGCTCGGCTCTGGCCGGGGAACAACAGTCTGACCCCGCCTTCGCCGCCTTTCAGAAGGTCGCCCTCCGACGCCGCATCCCCGAGGCCTGGGCCATCGAGCTGATCGACGGCTTCGCCATGGACGTCGAGGGCGCCCGCTACCAGACCCTCGATGACACGATGAAATACTGCTGGCACGTCGCCGGCGCGGTTGGGGTGATGATGGCCGTGGTCATGGGCGTCGACGCCGACGACCTGACGACCCTGCGCCGCGCCCAGGACCTGGGCCTTGCGTTCCAACTGACCAATATCGCCCGCGACATCGTCGAGGATGCACGCAACGACCGGGTCTATCTGCCGTCCGCCTGGCTGGCCGAAGAGGGCGTGCCCGATGGACATCTGGCCGATGAGGATCGTCGCCCCGCCGTCGCCGCCCTCGCCCGCCGCCTGGTCGAGACGGCCGAGCCCTACTACGCCTCCGCCCGTTGGGGATTGCGCGGCCTGCCCTTCCGCTCCGCCTGGGCCGTGGCGGCCGCGCGCGGCGTCTACCGCCAGATCGGCGTCGCCGTTGTCGCGAGGGGCGCCGAGGCCTGGGACACTCGCACCTCGACCAGCAAGGCGGCGAAGATCGGCCTGGCGTTGCAAGGCGGGCTGGTGGCGCTGCGAGGGGTCACGCTGGACCGATGGGTCGAGGGACCGGAGCGCCCGCCCCTGTGGTCTCGGCTCTAGCCCGCGGCGCCGGCCCGGATCACCGCCATCAGCCGCGCCCGGGTCAGGCCGTCTGCGACGCCGTCGAACCGGGTCTGCACCCAGTGCCGTTGGAACGCCGTGACCACCTCGCGGGTGGCCTGATCAAACGTGCCCGAGGGCGCGCAATCGTAACCCAACCGGGTGAGCCCCGCCTGCAGCGCGAATACGCCGACGCCTTCAGAGCCCTCTGACAACGCATCGCCCGGCGCCGGATCGGCCTCGGCCCAAAGGCCATGCCCGGCCTCTGCCAGCCGCTTCCACGGGAACAGCTCGCCGGGGTCTTCCTTGCGGGCCGGCGCCAGATCCGAATGGCCGATGATGCGGTTGTTGGGGATTTCCCAGCGGCCGCGAATCTCGCCGGTCAGGGCGATCACCGCCGCGATCTGGGCGTCCGGAAAAGCGCGGTAACCGAACTCATGGCCCGGATTGACGATCTCGATCCCCACGGAGACGGCGTTGCAGTTGGTCTCCCCCTTCCAGCTGCCCCGGCCGGCGTGCCAGGCCCGACGCTCCTCGGCCACCAAGGAAAACACCCGGCCGTCTTCTTCCACGAGATAATGGCTGGAGACCCTGGCCTCCGGATCGCGCAGCCGCGCAAGAGCCCCCTCCCCGGTCTGCATGCCCGTGTAGTGCATGACGATCATGTCCGGCGGCGAGGTCCGGTTATCGAAGTTCGGCGAAGGCGCGGCGATGACCTCCAGGCTCATTGGGAGCGGTTCCTCAGCAGCAGGATCAGCGGCATGACATGGTTGGGCCGCAGGGCGATGATCAGCACGCCGAGCAGGGCAAGGGCCGCGCCGATGGCCATCTTCAGATCGAACGGGTCCTTGGTGATCAGCACCCCCATGACGATGGTCGCCAGTGGCGTCATCAGGGTCAGGGGCGAGATCAGCGTCGCCTCGTACTTCTGGATCAGGTGGTAGTAGACGGTATGGGCGATCACCGAGACGATGACCGCCGAATAGACCACGGCCAGAGCAAAGGGCCAGCCGGCGTGCAGGGCGGCGGCCACCTGGCCATGCTCGAAAAATCCGCTCAGCACCGCCAGGGGCCAGACGGAGCAGAAGCCGACCCAGGCCTGGAACTGCAGCGGCTTGACCCCCTCCATCTGTTTCATCATCACCGCGCCGAGCGATCCGGCCAGGGCGGCGGCGGCGACCAGCCACAGGCCCGCCGACATGCTCATGCCGTGGGGTGTCCACATGACCAGCACGGCGCCGGCCAGGGTCAGCGCCATGCCCAGCCCCCGCCGCCAGCGGACCCGCTCGCCCAGCATCAGCATCGACAGGATGGTGGTCATCGGCACGCCCAGCTGGACAATAATCGAGGCGGCGGAAGGGGTTGCGGTCTTGAAGCCGACGAACAGCAGGGCGAAGTTCAGGCCGCCGATCAGCTGGGCGATGGCGATCATCCGCCAGACAGGCTTCGGGGCCGGCAGCAGCCAGGGCAGGGTCAGGACCGCCACTAGGGCGAAGCGAATCGCCGCATAGGCCAGCGGCGGCACGTCCCAGCTGCTGACCACGATCTTGCTGACGATGTTGTTGGAGGCCCAGACCAGGCACATTCCGGCCAGCAGAAGGAAGTCGCGAAGGGACATGGGCCGGGTCTAGCCCGGCGACGCCGGGGAAAGCCAGCGCCGAAGCCCCGGGTGCGCCGAATTGGCCCGGCGAGGATCCTGGGACCCATCAGCGACGGCGGACAAACCTCAGGGCGGTGCGGGTCGGTGAGAAACCGCAGACCTTTGTGTCGGACAGGCCGGCGGCGCGGGCGGCGCCCAGGACCTGAACGTCCTTCAGCGGCGCCGCCTTGCCCTTCAGCGAGACAATCCACAGCGCGCCTCGATCCGCCAGCATCGGGATGATCTGCGGAATACGCGCCAGATCCGCTTCGCTGTCGGCGCTCCAGAATAGGATATCCAGTTCGCTGAACTCGTTCAGTGGTTGAGCCACTTCAGAAAGTTCGCGCTGGAAGACAGGGTCATCGAGGTCCAGCACGGCGATCCGCTGACCCGCCTTGACCCCCAGCTTGGCCAGTCGACCGGGGGGATTGGCGATCGCCTCAGCCCAGCGGGCGGCGAAGGGGGCGCCCAGGGTGAAGCGGCTGCCGTCCGGCAGAACCAGATCGCCGCCGTCCGAGGCGACGCCCAGGAGCGCCGCGCCCTCGAACACGCGGCGGCTTGCGCCCCGGAATACGAGCTTCGGATTTTCCCACTGCAGCCGGCCGCGGTCTTCGCCTTCGGCGAACCGCGCTACGATGTCATCCGCCTGTTTGCCCATGCCCATCCCCTGACGGCGGGATGTAATCACCGCCCGCGCAAAGGCTCAACCGCCGGGCTGTGTGCAGGCCATGATCACGTCGCGCAGGACGTCGTTGACCTCCAGCCAATCGACGGCGTCGCTGGGCCTGATGCGGACGCCGATCTCCAAGTCCGGCTGGCGGTCGGCCGGCTGGAAGAAGGCCGGGGTGAGTTTCGCCGTGGTGACCTGGCCGTCTTCGTCCGCAACAAGGGATGCCGGCGCGAAGGCGATTTCCCGGACCCCGGGCCAACGCATCACGACCGTGACATTGGCGGACTTCGGCGACGGAGGGACCGGATCGAGGAAGTGATATATGACAAAGACGCCGTCCCGGCATTCCGCGCGATAGGCCCCTTCGCTCTCCGAGGGCCCGTAGACCGCGGCCAGGCCTTTGTCGGCCGGGACCATATGCCAGCGTATCCAAAGAGAGGGCGCCCCGATCGGCGGCAGCCGGGTCGCCCGGTCGTCCTTGCCGCAGGCGGCCAGTCCAAAGACACCGAGCAGGCCGAGGGCCCCCAGGGCCAGAAGCGCCGGGAGGCCCTGCCGCATGGCGCTATTTGCCCTTGAAGACGGCGGGCCGCTTTTCGAGCAGGGCTTCGACGCCTTCCATATGGTCCTCGGTCAGATGGGCCAGGGCCTGGGACGCCGCGCTCATTTCCAGCAGGGTGTCGTAGCTGGTGCTCTGGCCGTGCTTCAGCAGGGCCTTGCCGAGCCGCAGGGCGTGGGGCGGTTGTTCAGCGATCTTCTCGGCCATGGCGATGGCGGCGGCGACGCAGGCTTCGGGGGTGTCCTCGACGGAGCTGACTAGGCCCCATTCGCAGGCCTTCTGGGCGCTGATGACATTGCCGGTGAACAGCAGTTCCGAAGCGCGGCTCATGCCGATGGTGCGGGGCAGCAGCCAGGCGCCGCCATCGCCCGGGATCAGGCCGAGCTTGAGGAAGGTCACCCCGAACTTGGCGTCGGCGGCGGCGATGCGGATGTCGGTCATGCAGGCGACATCGCAGCCCAGGCCGATGGCCGCGCCATTGACCGCCGCGACCGACGGGACTTCCAGGCCATAGATGGCGCGGACGATGCGGTGGATGTTGTTGCGGTAGCCATCGCGGATGGACACGGCCGAGCCGCCGAACGCCCCCTCGCGGGCCTTCATGGCCTTGACGTCGCCGCCGGCGGAAAAGGCCCGGCCGGCGCCGGTCAGCACCACCGCGCGGATCTGCTGGTCGGCGTTGATCGCGGCGCAGGCCGCTGTCACCGCGTCGCCGTCGCCCGCCGCGCCCAGGGCGTTCATCGATTCCGGGCGGTTCAGGGTCAGGATGGCGATATGGCCACGTTTTTCGGTGGTGATCATGGACATGGCGGCTCCTCGCGCTGGCTTTGCGCCCATCCTTAGCGACCGATGGCCGATCCGTCACCGTAACGGTGCGGTAGGCGATTTTTTCTGCTGCCGTCCAGGCTTCCTCACTATACTCATATTGTAGGAAAAGTTGGTGTTATCTGAAGGCGAGGCTTGACCCGATTCCACCCGGGGCACAGTTTTCACAAGGCAGGGCTATCCGAATACCGCTGGTCATCGGTGGATAGCTCGCCGGGACGGTCTTGGGTCATTTTCCGAAAGACGCCAGAATTTCCGACCATCTTCGATCGCTCAACCCATAACTTTGGTCGTAAAAAGACTATTGTTAATGCCCGGCCAGTAGGGCAGAGATTGCACTTCATCGTTGCGTTACTCGCAGCCGACGCAATCGGTGGTCTGCATCGCTCCGTGATCCAACCCACGGAACTCTGCGTAGCAAACCTGCCGGGCCGGTTGCCCGCTGATCGTTTGGAGGGCGAACAGGATGTTCAGCTTCAGAGGCTGGCTGAAGTGCCTGCAGGACGGCCACAAATGGCGCAACAGCCACGCCAAGCGCGGCTACTGGACCTGTGAGCGGTGCCGCCTGCGAAAACGGGGTTGATGAGTTTGGCGCCGAAGCCCATCAGCGTGACGGGTGGTTCGCCGAAGACGGATTGTGGACGCCCCATGGCTGAGAGTCGGCCTGCCGCGTGGAGAATAGTTGGTAGGCCGGGTGGGGGTCGAACCCACGACCATTCGATTAAAAGTCGAATGCTCTACCACTGAGCTACCGGCCCGCTTCAAGCTGGCCGGGGGCCTTCAAAGCGGCGCGGACCATAGTGGCGCCCGCGCGGGGCCGCAAGCGCTTGCGGGCGCTCTTTTGCCGGTTATGACTCCTGGCCATGCGCCAGCTCCTGATCCTGCCCGTTCTCGCCGTTCTCGCCGCCTGCGCCACCAATCCAACGCCGCCCGGCCGGCTGCGGACCACGGACCAGACCAACAAGGCCAGCCTGGCCGGGGCGGCGACCTCGCCGCTGCGGGACATCAACCTGTTGCGGTCGAAGATCCCGCCGGTCCTGCTGGAGGCCCTGGCTGATCCCTATGCCCGGCCCAATCCGATGAGCTGCCTGGAGATCAAGGCGCTGATCGCGCCGCTGGACGAGGCGCTGGGGCCGGACATGGACGCGCCGAAGGTCGACAAGGCCAATCCCGGCCTGATCGCCGACAGCCGGGAGTTCGTCACCGACGAGGCGATGAAGGCCGCCGTCGGGGCGGCCCAGGACCTGATCCCGCTGCGCAGCTGGGTGCGGCGGCTGACCGGGGCGGAGAAGCACGACAAGCTGGTGCGGTCGGCGATCACCGCCGGCGGCGTGCGGCGCGGCTATCTGAAGGGCGTCGGCCTGGCCAAGGGCTGCCCGCCGCCGGCCTCGCCGACGCCGCGCAGCAACCCGCCGATCAAGCTCCGCTAGAGCCCTTTAGGGTTAGATGGAATCATCTAACCCGTCAAAAAGGGCTCTGAATCAAACGTTTAGAGCGCGTCGGGCGGGTTAATCGCTTACACTTAACCCTGACGCGCTCTAGGCTTCCGACTTCCTCTGCCGGGCGGCGAAATCCTTGCGGAAGGCGTCAAGGCGGCCTTCGGTGATGGCGTCGCGGAGGGCCTGGGTCAGGGTCTGGAAGAAGGCGATGTTGTGCCAGGAGAGCAGGACGGCGCCGAGGATCTCCTCCGACTTCATCAGGTGGTGGAGGTAGGCCTTGGAGTAGCTGTTGCTGGCCGGGCAGGACATGGCGGGGTCCAGCGGGGTCTCGTCCTCGGCGAAGCGGGCGTTCTTCAGGTTCAGGGCGCCGTCCCAGGTCCAGGCCTGGCCGTGGCGGCCCGAGCGGGTCGGCAGGACGCAGTCGAACATGTCGACGCCCCGGGCCACCGCCTCGACGATGTCGATCGGCTTGCCCACCCCCATCAGATAGCGGGGCCGGTCGGCGGGCAGCAGACCGGGGGCGTAGTCGAGCACCTCGCACATCGCCTCATGCCCCTCGCCCACCGCCAGGCCGCCGATGGCGTAGCCGTCGAAGCCGGTCTCGATCAGGCGATCCGACGACTCGCGGCGCAGGCCCTCGAAGGTCGAGCCCTGCTGGATGCCGAACAGGACCTGGCTGTCGCGGGTTCCGAAGGCCGCCTTGCTGCGCTGGCCCCAGCGGGCGGAGAGACGCATGGCCTCGGCGGCGCGGGATTCCTCCGCCGGCCAGCTGACGCATTCGTCCAGTTGCATAACGATGTCGGAGCCCAGCAGGTCGGCCTGGATCTCGATCGAGCGTTCCGGGGTCAGCACATGTTTGGAGCCGTCGAGGTGGCTGGCGAAGGTCACCGCCTCTTCCTTCACCTTGGCGATGTTGGACAGGCTCATCACCTGGAAGCCGCCGCTGTCGGTGAGGATGGGTTTGTCCCAGCCCATGAATTTGTGCAGGCCGCCCAGCCGTTTCACCCGCTCGGCCGTGGGGCGGAGCATCAGGTGGTAGGTGTTGCCGAGGATGATGTCGGCGCCGGCCGATTTCACCTGGTCGGTGGTCAGGGCTTTCACCGTGGCGGCGGTGCCGACCGGCATGAAGGCGGGGGTGCGGATGTCGCCGCGCGGGGTCTTGAGGACCCCGGTGCGGGCGGCGCCGTCGGTGGCGGAGATTTCGAAGGGAAAGGCGCTCATCAGGCGGCGCGCAGTAGCAGGGATGAGTCGCCGTAGGAATAGAAGCGATAGCCGGTGGCGATGGCGTGCTTGTAGGCCGCGCGCATGACGGCCTGGCCCGAGAAGGCGCTGACCAGCATGAACAAGGTCGATTTGGGCAGGTGGAAGTTGGTCATCAGGGCGTCGGCGGCGCGGAAGCGGTAGCCGGGGGTGATGAAGATGGCCGTGTCCCCGGCGAAGGGAGCGATGACCCCGTCCTCGCCCGTGGCGCTCTCGAGCAGCCGCAGGGAGGTGGTGCCGACGCAGACGATACGGCCGCCGGCGGCGCGGACGGCGTTGAGGGCGGCGGCGGTGTCGGCGGGAACCTCGCCGTATTCGGCGTGCATCCGGTGTTCGGCGACCACCTCGGTCTTGATGGGCAGGAAGGTGCCGGCGCCGACATGCAGGGTGACGAAATGGGCGCTGACGCCCCGGGCGGCGATGGCCCGCAGCAGGGCGGGGGTGAAGTGCAGGCCGGCGGTGGGGGCGGCGACGGAGCCGTCCTCGCGGGCGTAGACGGTCTGGTAGTCGGTGCGGTCCTGGTCGTCCTCAGGCCGCTTGGCGGCGATATAGGGCGGCAGAGGCATCTCACCGACCGCGGCGACGGCGAGGTCGAGGGCGACGCCGGACAGGTCGAAGGCCAGGGTCAGTTCGCCCCCCTCGCCCTTGTCGACGACAGCGGCTTCGACGGCGGGGATCGTTGCGTCGTCGCGGTGGCGGAACGCCAGCCGGTCGCCGACCTTGAGCCGCTTGCCAGGGCGCATGAAGGCGGTCCAGCGGTCCGGGGCGGCGCGGCGGTGGAGGATGGCCTCGACCTGGATCTCCAGGTCGTTGCGACGGCGCACCCCGAACAGGCGGGCGGGAATGACCCGGGTGTCGTTGAAGACCAGGGCGTCGCCGGCGCGCAGCAGGCCGGGCAGGTCGCCGACGGTGAGGTCTTCCAGGGCCCCATCCGGACGGACGACCAGCAGCTTCGCCGCCTCGCGCGGCGTGGCCGGGCGCAGTGCGATGTGGCTTTCCGGAAGGTCGAAGTCGAAGTCGCTGACGAGCATGGGCGGCGGATGCGATGACGCGGCCCCGGCGTCAAGCATTCCTGTCCTTCCCGCGATCCGTCCTCGCCTCGGGGACCTCCGGCGGTGGACATCGGCCGACGGGTAGGGGAAACATCGGTCTCGACCCGTCGGGACCTTGGGACATCATGCGTATCACCACTCTGGCGCTTTGCGCCCTCGCCGCCGCTACCCTCCTGGCCGGCTGCAACCGCAAGGAAGACAAGCCCGCCCCGGCGCCGGTTCCCGTCCCCGCCCCCGTTCCGGTCGCGCCCCCGCCGACAACGCCTCAGGCGGTGGTCAGCGGCTTTACCCATACCGGCGCGGCCGACGTCTCCGGCTATTATCTGCCGGAAGGAGAAGTCCGGGTGGGGCCGTTCAAGCTGAACAACATGGGCTTTGGGGCCAACAGCGACTTCGTGCAGTGGGAGCAGGGGGACCGGGCCTCGACCTTCGGCCCCATCCTGATGGAGTTCGACGACACCACCAGCCCGACCCAGGTCAACGAACTGGGCGGGGAGTCCCATATCGTCAGCGTCCGGGTGCTGCCTTCGGCCTATGCCTTCGACGGGCGCAGCGTGAAGTTCGTCGGCCAGGACCCGAAGCTCGGTCCCGTGACCTTCGTCGGGGCCTTCGACACCGCCGCCCTGGCCAGGTCCAAGGCCGAGGGCGCCGGCGCCCAGACGGTGCTGACCGGCACGCTGGAAGTGGGCTCGACTCGGATCGCCAACACCCGCTTCACCTTCTTCGCTGGCGACTGAAAAGCCGGCGCTAGAAAACCCGGCGCGAGGGGCCGGCCCGCCACGGTTTTTTCGTAATTCCGATGCTATCGAGGCCGGGTGAAAGCCCTGACCGACACCCTCGCCTTTTTGTTGCGCTTCGGCGCTTTCCTGATCGCCGCGGCGGCCGCCCTGGCGGTGCTGGCCGCGCATGGCGGACGGTTCAGCGACCGGCTGGATATCCTCACCCATTTCGCCCCGATGTGGATGGCCCTGGGGCTGATCGGCCTGCTGCTTTGGGCCCTGGCCGGCGGCCGGCAGATCATCGCCCTGACGCCGCTGGCGGCGGCGATCGCGGTGTTGGGCGCGGGCGCGCTGATCATGCCGGAGCTGTCTCGCACCCGGGGGCCCAAGGCGCCGGCGGAGGGCGAGACCCTGAAGCTGATCCAGTTCAATCTGTGGGCCCAGAATCGCGATCCGCAGGCGGCGGCCGAGTGGATCATCGGCCAGGACCCCGACATCATCACCTTCGAGGAAGGCTTCGCCGTCACCGGCGGCGTCGCCCGGCTGCTGGCGGAACGCTATCCCTACCGGATCACCTGCGCCGATCCCTCGCCCTGTTCGACGATGATCCTGTCCAAGCGCAAGCCGGTGTTCCGCACGGGGCTGAGCACGGCGGTGTCCAATTCCCACCTGTCGGCGGCCCTGGCCAAGTTCGAGACGGCGGGCGGGCCGTTCAGCGTCATCGCCATCCACTACACCTGGCCGATTCCGGCGGGGCCGCAGCAGCAGCAGGGCCTAAGGCTGCTGAAGGTTCTGGACACCCTGGACCGCGACAGCGCCATTGTCGCCGGGGACTTCAACTCCACCCCCTGGTCCTTCTCGCTGCGGCGGCAGGACAAGGCGTTCGGCATGCTGCGCCGGACCCATGGCGAGGCCACCTGGCCGGTGCAGGCGATCGGCGACACCGGCTTCGCCCCGCCCTTCCCGCTGCTGCCCATCGACCAGGTCTATGCCGGCAAGCAGTGGAAGACGGTCAGCGTCGAGCGGGGACCGAACCTGGGGTCCGATCACCTGCCGGTGGTGGTGGTGTTGCGGCGTTAGGCGCCCAGCGGCTTCCGCCCCCCCTTACTCCGTTCACCCCGGCGCAGGCCGGGGCCCAGAGTCATCCCCGTCAGCAGAAAAAATGGCGCTGATCAGCGCTGCCGCCCCTCTGGCCCGTGGATGATCCTGGGTACCGGCCTTCGCCGGTATGAGCGGGTGGGTGGGCGGGTAGCCCAGGCATCCGAGCCCCTTTAGGGGAGGCGTGCTAAGCGCCTTCGAGCGCCGTGATCTCGGCGGCGATGTTGAGGCGGGCTTGGGCCTCCAGCCGGTCGCGGAAAGCCGGCTCCGGATAGAGGATCGGCGCCTCAAGGAAATGGCGCATGACGCGGGCCCGGCCGACCCTGAAGGCCTCTTCGGGCACATGGATGTATTCGAAACGGACGCCCGCGGCGTAGGCCTGGTAGTCGGCCGGCGCGCCGCCCAGCACGGACAGGTCGATGGAGACCAGCAGAGCGCCGAGCCGGTCGCCCTCGGCCACGGTGTGGCCCTTGGTCAGCAGGACCAGGCGGGCGACCTCTTCGATGTCGGCGGGCTCGGCGCCGAGACCCGCCAGATCGCGGCGGGCCATCAGGGCGCTCTGCTCTTCGTTATCGCCGGCCCGGGGATCGTAGATGGCGTCATGCCACCAGATGGCCCAGGTCAGCAGCCGCCGGTCCCGCTCAACGAGACCGGCGACGCCGTCCAGTTCCCGCAGACAGGCCTCGATGTGAGCCCGGGCGTGGTAACGCCGGTGGGGCTCGGCATAGGCGGCCTCGAGCGCGGGGGTCATGTTCGGATCAGACGTCGGCCGCGACCTTGGCGGTGACGATCTTGCCCGGGCTGCGCGGCGGCTCGCCCTTGGGCAGGGCGTCGACGGCGTCCATGCCGTCGGTGACTTCGCCCCAGACGGTGTACTGGTTGTCGAGGAAGGTGGCGTCGTCGAAGACGATGAAGAACTGGCTGTTGGCCGAGTTGGGGTTGGACGAACGGGCCATCGAGCAGATGCCGCGCACATGGGGCTCGCGGGAGAATTCAGCCTTTAGGTCTGGCTTCTTGGAGCCGCCCATGCCGCTGCCGGTCGGATCGCCGCCCTGGGCCATGAAGCCGGGAATGACGCGGTGGAAGACGACGCCGTCATAGAAGCCCTCGCGGGCCAGTTCCTTGATCCGCTCGACGTGGCCGGGAGCCAGATCGGGGCGCAGGCGGATGGTCACCGGGCCGGTGTCCAGGGTGAGGATCAGGGTGTTTTCGGCGTCGTCGGCCATGGGGTCGTCCTTTGAAATGTGATCGGTCTTTTAGGCGCTGGCGGCGGGGCGGATCAACGCTGTCGGTGGCGGCGGGAGGGGGATTGTTTTGATTCGCCGGGTTCGGACTAGCGGGTGGGATGAGGTTTGCGTTTAGTTTCAGTGGGTTATTGCGGATTGAGGATGAAGATCGATTTGCGCCCGATGGGGTGCGTGGAGGTCTCGCATCAGGATAGGGGTGTGGGATCGGGGTTTTGGGGCGGGGCAAGCCTACCCCCCTGCCGTCATCCTAGGGCTTGTCCCTAGGACCCCGGGGTCCAGCCGCACTCACGGTTGGGAATGGGTTAGCGAATGGGGAGGCTTCCGCCGCCGTTCGCCGAGGCCGAGCGAGGGGTCCTAGGCACAAGGCCTAGGATGACGGTTTTAAGGGGATGCGCCCCTACCCCACCTTCGCCGGCAGTTCGAGGTCGCAGACGGAGAAGTCGGCGCCTTTCTGGGCGCGGACGGTGGCGACGTAGCCCTTGAACCAGGCGCCCTTGGGGTCGATCAGGCGGACCTTTGGGCGTTCGGTTTCGGGGATGTCGGCGAGGACGCGGACTTTTTGCATGGCGTCCTGGGGGGCCTCGACCGGTTCGCCGGTCTTGATGGCGCGGATGACGTCCAGGCCGCTGACCACCCGACCGAAGGCGGTGTAGCGCTTGTCGAGCGAGGGGTAGGCGTAGCGCATCATGAAGAACTGGCTGTTGGCGCTGTCGGGGTTTTCGTCGCGGGCCATGCCGACGACGCCGGGGCAGTAGGTTCCCCAGGCGGCGACCTTCTGGTCGCTGGTCATGGCGGTGTAGCTGATGTCCTGGCTGACCGCCGGCAGGGAGAAGATCAGGCCGGTCTGACTGCCCTGCGGGGCGGAGACGGGGACGAAGGCGCTTTCGGCGCCGCGCCGCCAGGTGAACTCGGCCTTCAGGTTCGGCAGGTCGGTCTGGCCCTCGCCGGTATTCTGCGGGTCGCCGGTCTGGGCCATGAAGCGGTCGATGACCCGGAAGAAGGTGCGGCCGTCATAGACGCCGGTGTGGGCCAGGGTGCGCAGGCGCTCGACGTGGTCGGGGGCGACCTCCGGGACCAGTTCGACGATGACCCGGCCCTTGTTGGTGTCGATGACCAGGACGTTCTGGGGGTCGGGCGTGCGCCAGTCGGCGTCGGTCGGGACCGGCTCAGGCTTGGGCGCCTTGGCGGCCTGGACGGAGAAGGCGGCCGTCGCGGCGAGGCCCACGATGGCGGCGGTCAGGAGCAGGCGGTGGCGCATGGACGATCCCTTGGAAGCGGATCAGCCGACCTTAAACGGAATCTCCACTTCGCAAATGGTGTAGGCGTCGCCGGCCTTGGCTTTTGCCGCGGCGACCATGGCCTTGAACCCCGGGGAGCGGGTGTCGAGCACCTGGATCTTCGGCTGGTCCTTGGCCGGCATGTCGGCCAGGATCTGCACCTTCAGCATCTTGTCGCGGGGCTGTTCGACCTGGCCCTCTTCCGGGCCGATCTTGATCTTGCGGACCACATCCAGGCCGGCAATCACTCGGCCGAAGGCGGTGTACTGGCTGTTGAGGCTGGGCATGGTCCCGCGCATCAGGAAGAACTGGCTATTGGCGCTGTCGGGATCGCCGGCCCGGGCGGCGCCGGCGACACCGGAACAGAACATTCCCCAGCCGCCGGTCTTGCCGTCGATCGAGGCCATCATCTGCATCTGGGGCCCGGTGCGGACCGGCAGGTTTCCGTAGAAGCCGACCTCAGTGACGCCCGTGCCGCCGCCGGCCGGCAGTTTGTCGAACAGGGCGAAGGGATCGGAGGGGCCGCGGCGGAACTCGAACTCCGCCTGGAGGTCGGGCAGATCCGAGCCGCCGGTGCCGTCGTTCTTCGGATCGCCGGTCTGGGCCATGAAGCCGTCGATGACGCGGAAGAACTCCAGGCCGTCGTAGAAGCCGCGCCGGGCCAGGAGCTTATAGCGCTCGACGTGCTTGGGCGCGAGCAGCGGCGACAGCTCGACGAAGACGCGACCCTGGCTGGTGTCGATGACCAGGACGTTATGCGGATCGGGCGTGCGCCAGTCGCTGGCGGCGTAGGCCGGGGCCTGCACCGCTTCCGCGGGGGCTTGAGCGGCGGCGGCGAGCGGCAGGACGGCCAGGACGGCGGCGGCGAGGAGAGCGGATTTCATGGAACCGGCCGTAGAGGGCGGTTGTGACATTCGCAAGGCGAAAGGTGGGGATGGCGCGCGTGGCGGAGCCGGTTCAAAGGCTCGGGCGCGGCGAGGTCATTTCGCTGACCTCGCTGCGCCCTGGCGGTCTATTTGATGTTGAACATCTCGAAGTACTTCGGGAGCGGCCAAAGCTCGTCGTTGATCACGCCTTCGAGGGCGTCGGCGGATTTCCGGACCGACAGCATCAGGGGGCAGATGATTTCCGAACAGAACTTCAGATGCGCCTCGATCGAGTCGAAGTCGTGCTTGGCCACCTCCGCCTTCAGGGTGGAGACATCCGCCATCATGGCATTGGCCTTCTCGATGGCGAAGGCCAGGCCGTTGTCGGCGAGGCCCAGTCCGGCCGCGGTCGAGGCGGCCGATATATGGGCCACCGCTGCCGGATAGATTTTCGTCGTGGCGATATCGACGACCAGTTTGGCCTCGACCTCGATGGATTGGACGTACTGCTCGGCGTAGACGTCGAAGCGGCTGAGCAGTTCCTTGGCCGAGAGGACGCCGGTGGCTTCGAACAGGTCGATGATCGGCTGTTCCTTGAACACCGGCAGGGCCTCGGCCGAGGTGCGCAGGTTGCGCAGGCCGCGCTGTTCCACCGCCTCCTTGTGCCAGTCGGTCGAATAGCCGTTGCCGCCGAAGACGACCTGGCCATGCTGTTCCATGACTTCCTGCAGGACGACGATCACCGCCTGGGTCGGGTCGGACTTGTCGGCCAGGGCGGCTTCCAGCTTCCCGGCCATCCAGTTCAGGGAGTCCGCCAGGATGGTGTTCATCGCCACCAGCGGGCCGGAGACCGACTGCGACGAGCCGACGGCGCGGAATTCGAAGCGGTTGCCGGTGAAGGCGAAGGGCGAGGTGCGGTTGCGGTCGCCCGGATCGCGCTTGAACTTGAGGATCTGGGCCAGGCCCATATCCATCATGCCGCCTTCGGCCTTGGCCAGCAGCTCGCCCGTCTTGATGTCGTTGAAGACGCTTTCCAGCTGATCGCCCAGATAGACCGACATGATGGCCGGCGGCGCTTCGTTGGCGCCCAGGCGGTGATCGTTGGAGGCCGAGGCGATGACGGCGCGCAGCAGCGGGCCGTAGAGATGCACGCCGCGAATGACCGCGCCGCAGAACAGCAGGAAGTTCAGGTTGCTGTGGGGGGTGTCGCCGGGATCCAGCAGATTGCCCTGGGTGGCGTTGCCGACCGACCAGTTGACGTGCTTGCCCGAGCCGTTGACGCCGGCGAACGGCTTTTCATGCAGCAGGCAGAGGAAGCCGTGCTCCTTCGCCGTCGCCTTCATGATCGTCATCATCAGCTGCTGGTGGTCGGCGGCGACGTTGGCGGCTTCGAAATAGGGCGCGATCTCGAACTGGCCGGGCGCGACCTCGTTGTGGTGGGTCTTGGCCGGGATGCCCAGGCGATACAGCTTGTCCTCGAAGTCCTGCATGAAGACCTGGACCCGGGCCGGGATGGCGCCGAAGTAATGGTCATCGAACTGCTGGCCCTTGGCCGGCGGGGCGCCGAACAGGGTGCGGCCGCACAGCAGCAGGTCGGGGCGGGCGTTGGCGAAGTTCTCGTCGATCAGGAAGTATTCCTGTTCGGCGCCGCAGCTGGAATTGACCGTGGCGATCTCGGTTTCGCCCATCAGGGTGAGAACCTTCTGGGCTGCCCTGTTGACCGCCGCGTTGGAGCGCAGCAGCGGGATCTTCTTGTCGAGCGCCTCGCCGGTCCAGGAGACGAAGACGCTGGGGATCATCAGGACGGCGCCGTTGGCGGTGGTCATGACGAAGGCCGGGCTGGTCGGGTCCCAGGCGGTGTAGCCGCGGGCCGCATTGGTCATCCGCAGGCTGCCGTTGGGGAAGGAGGAGCCGTCCGGCTCGCCCTTGATCAGCAGGCTGGCGGTGAATTCCGTGATCGCCCCGCCTTCCGGATTGGTGATGATGAAGCCGTCGTGCTTCTCGGCGGTGATGTTGGTCATCGGATAGAAGATATGGGAGAAGAACTTGGCCCCCTTGGCCATCGCCCATTCCTTCATCGCCGCGGCGACCACCTCGGCCACGGCCGGGTCGAGCGCGACGCCGGTCATCACCGTGTTCTTCATCGCCTTGAAGGCGTTCTTGGAAAGCGCCTCTTCCATGGTGGCGAGATTGAAGACGTCGCTGGCCCAGATGTCCTTCAATGGCTCGGTCTGGGTGTAGGTCTTGGAAACGCGGTTGGTGATTTGCGCGATGGCCTGCGCCCGCGATTGATTGGAACTCATGAAGCCGCCCTCATCCCCGAAATGTCTCGGGGCAAGCAGCACAAGCCCGGCGGCGGGGGCAATGACATCCGATGCGATCTTCGCACGGTTGCTCTAAATCGGGCAAAACAGGATGGGTTCTGCTCAATTGGGCAGAAATCTGCCCTTCCAGGAGCTTTGATCGTCGCCGGTTAAGGCCTGTTTCCGGCGGGGAGTTTGGCGATTTGGTGGAAGGATGAGGGGCGCGGTGATAGCGCTCGATCGATCTCCCCTTCCGTCACCCATGTCCCCGGACTGAACACTCGTCCCCAGGACCCGGAGGTCCGCCGCAGCAAGCGGTCGGGGATGGGTCGACGCTGGTTGATGCGTGCGCAACCGTTCGTCGCGGTTGAACACGGGGTCCTAGGGACAAGCCCTAGAATGACGGAAGGGGGGATGATGGAAACCGGAGGGACAGAGTTCGGGAGGGCGCGGGGCCCGGCTTAACCCACACCGATTTTGGCCAACAGCTTGGCCTCCACGCCGGCCGGGACGAACTTGCTGACGTCGCCGCCGAGTTTGGCGATTTCCTTGACCAGGCGGGAGGCGACGGCCTGGTGGCGGGGGTCGGCCATCAGGAAGACGGTCTCGATCTCGCGGTCCAGCTGCTGGTTCATCGCGGTCATCTGGAATTCGTATTCGAAGTCGGCCACGGCGCGCAGGCCGCGGACGATGATGCCAGCATGGACCTCGCGGGCGAAATGCATCAGCAGGCCCTTGAACGGGACCACCTCGATTTCGGCCACCTTGGTCAGTTGAGCCGTTTCCTGCTGAACGATGGCGACACGCTCCTCAAGGGTGAAGAGCGGGCCCTTGCCCTCGTTGATGGCCACGCCGATGACCAGCTTGTCGACCAGCTTCACGGCGCGGCCGATGATGTCCAAATGACCATTGGTCATCGGATCAAACGTGCCCGGATAGAGCCCTACTCTCGCCACCCTAGCTCTCCCCTTGCACGTTCGCCCGTCCGGGGCGGTATCAGGTTTCGTCGGCGGCGGGGGCTTGGCCGTCCCCGGTTTCGCCAGCCTCGTCCTCGGTATCGCTCCCGCCGGATTCCGCCAAGCGTTCAACGCCGACAACATGCTCATCCTTGCCGGTTCTGAACACGATGACGCCTTGCGTGTTCCGCGCGGCGATGCGGATATTGGCCACCGGGCAGCGGATCAGCTGGCCCTGGTCGGTGACCAGCAGGATCTCGTCGCTGTCTTCCACGGGGAAGGCGGCGACCAGGCGGCCACCCTTGCGGGTGAGGTCCTGGGCGAGAAGCCCCTGCCCGCCCCGGCCGGTCCGGCGGAAGTCGTAGGCTGATGAGCGTTTGCCGATGCCCTCTGTGGACATGGTGAGGATGGTTTCCTCCGCCGCGCCCAGTTCGATGAATCGCTCCGGGCTGAGTTGGGTGTCGGCCACAGCCTCGTCCTCGTCTGCCGGCGGTTCGACGGCGTCCTCGCCCTCCTCGCCCGCCTGGGCGCGCAGCAGGGCTCTGGACTGTTTGAGGTAGGCGACCCGCTCGTCCGGGGTGGCGTTCACGGCGCGGAGAATGGCCATGGAGATGACCACGTCATCGCCCTGCAGCCGGATGCCGCGCACGCCTGTGGAGTCGCGGCTCATGAACACCCGCACATCGTCCGCCTCGAAGCGGATGGCGCGGCCGTTCGCCGTGGTCAGCAGCACGTCGCTGTCGCTGGTGCAGAGGCCGACGCCGACGATGGAGTCCTTGCCGTCCAGCAGCTCGGGATCGAGCTTCATGGCGATCTTGCCGTTGCGGTTGATCTGGACGAAGTCGCTGAGCTTGTTGCGGCGGACGTTGCCGCTACGGGTGGCGAACATGACGTCCAGGGAATCCCAGGTCGCCTCATCCTCCGGCAGGGTAAGGATGGAGGTTATGGTCTCGCCCTGCTCGATGGGCAGCAGGTTGACGAAGGCCTTGCCGCGCGAGGTGGGCGTGCCGAGCGGCAGGCGCCAGACCTTCAGCTTGTAGACCTTGCCGCCGGAGCTGAAGAACAGCATCGGGGCGTGGGTGGAGGCGGAGAAGACCCGGGTGACAGCGTCCTCTTCCTTGGTCGCCATGCCGGAGCGGCCCTTGCCGCCGTGTTTCTGGCTTCGGTAGGTCGAGAGGGCGGTGCGCTTCACGTAGCCGCCGTGGGTGACGGTGATGACCATCTCCTCGCGGGGGATCAGGTCCTCGTCCTCGATGTCGCCATCGCCGTCGATGATCACCGTGCGGCGGGGAACGGCGAAGCGTTCGCGCACCTCGACCAGCTCCTCGCGGACCACGGCCATGATCTTGGCGCGGTCGGACAGCAGGTCCAGCAGGGCGGCGATGGTCCCGGACAGGGCCGAGGCCTCGGCCATGATCTCGTCGCGGCCAAGCCCGGTGAGGCGCGACAGGGTCAGGGCGAGGATGCCGCGCGCCTGTTCGTCGGTCAGCCGGACCTGCTCGTCGTTGACGACGGTGCGCGGGTCCTGAATCAGGTTGATCAGCGGCATCATGTCGGCCGCCGGCCAGGCTTTCGCCGCCAGTCGCTCCCGCGCTTCCGCCGGATCGGCGGAGGAGCGGATGATGTGGATGACCTCGTCGATATTGGCCACGGCGATGGCCAGGCCGACCAGGGTGTGGCCCCGGTCGCGGGCCTTGTTCAGTTCGAACCGGGCCCGGCGGATGACCACCTCTTCGCGGAACTCGACGAAACAGACCAGCAGCTCGCGCAGGCCCATCTGCAGCGGCCGGCCCCGGTTGAGGGCCAGCATATTGACGCCGAAGCTGGTCTGCACGCTGGTGAAGCGGTGGAGTTGGTTCAGCACCACCTCAGGCGAGGCGTCGCGCTTCAGCTCGATGACCACGCGCAGGCCCTGGCGGTCGGACTCGTCGCGCAGGTCGGAGATGCCCTCGATCCGCTTTTCGCGCATCATCTCGGCGATGCGCTCGACCAGGGCGGCCTTGTTCACCTGATAGGGCAGCGAGGTGAAGATGATCGCCTCGCGGTCCTTGCGGATGGTTTCGAAGGTCGAGGCGCCGCGCATGATGACGCTGCCGCGGCCGGTCATCAGCGCCTGGCGGGCGCCGGAGCGGCCGACGATCTCGCCGCCAGTGGGGAAGTCGGGGCCGGGAACGATCTCCAGCAGGGTCTCCATGGAGACCTCCGGATCGTCGATCATCGCCAGGCAGGCATCGACGATCTCGCCCAGGTTATGGGGCGGGATGTTGGTGGCCATGCCGACGGCGATGCCGCCGGAGCCGTTGACCAGCAGGTTGGGGATACGGGCCGGAAGGACCGACGGCTCCTGTTCCTTGCCGTCGTAGTTGTCCTTGAAGTCGATGGTGTCCTTGTCGATGTCGGCCAGCAGCGCCTCGGCCGCGCGGGTCATCCGGCATTCGGTGTAGCGCATCTGGGCCGGGGGATCGTTGTCCACCGAGCCGAAGTTGCCCTGGCCGTCGATCAGCAGCAGGCTCATCGAGAAGGGCTGGGCCATGCGGACCAGGGCGTCGTAGATCGATTGGTCGCCGTGCGGGTGATACTTGCCCATGACGTCGCCGACGACGCGGGCCGACTTTACGTAAGGCCGGTCGTGGGTGTGGTTCTGTTCGTTCATGCTGAACAGAACCCGGCGGTGCACCGGTTTCAGGCCATCGCGCGCGTCCGGCAGGGCGCGGCTGACGATCACGCTCATGGCGTAATCGAGATAGGATTTGCGCAGTTCGTCCTCGATGGCGATGGGGCTGACTGCGCCCCGCCGGCTGTCGTAGGGCGGCGTGTTGGTATCGTCGGTCAAGGAGGGGGAATATCCGTCAGGAATCGACAAGGAACGTGTGGGGGTTAGTTATCATTCCACAGTGCACGGCGCCACCCGCGCCCCATTTTTCGGCCTGCCCACGGAGACTTTCAGCCCATGCGCCCCTTTCTCACCGCCTGCGCCATCGCCGCCCTCGCCCTGCCCGCCCTGGCGGTCGCGGCTCCCGCCTCCACCACCGTCGAGTTGAAGGGCCCCAAGGGGGAGGCCCTGGGGACGGCGACCCTCATCGAAGGGCCCAAGGGGGTGCTGCTGAAGATCGACGCCAAGGGGCTGACGCCCGGCTGGCACGGGCTGCACTTCCACGAGAAGGGCGATTGTTCCAGCGCCGACTTCAAGTCGGCCGGCGGCCATGTGCATGGCGGGACGAGCATGGTCCACGGCCTGCTCAACCCCGACATCAACGAGGCGGGCGACCTGACCAACCTGTACGTCGGAGCCGACGGAACGGGTCATGCGGAGATCTTGAGCCCCTGGATCTCGCTGATGGGGTCCGGCGAGCGGCTGGCGCTGATGGACAGGGACGGCTCGGCCCTGGTGATCCACGCCAAGCCCGACGACTATACCAGCCAGCCGATCGGCGGGGCCGGCGACCGGGTGGCCTGTGGCGTGATCATGGGGGCGTGATCAAGGGGATGTAGAAACGGCGGCGATCCGCCGTTCGCTCAGGGCCACCAGGGCGACCCCGACCATGGTGGCCAGGCCGCCGCCGACCAGCTGGACGGTGACCTGGTCGCCCATGAAGCCAACCCCGATGGCGCAGCTGAGCAGGGGCGTCAGCAGGAACCACGGCGTGACCCGGCCGGCCTCCCGCCGCTGGACCAGCCAGAACAGCAGGGCCGTGGCCCCGATAGTCGAGGCGATGGCGGCGAAGGCGACCAGGCTCCAGATGAACAGGCTGGCTTGGGCCGCCCTGTGGATGGCCTGCGGCTCGAACAGGAAGGAGGCCCCCAGCAGGACCGGGGCGCCGGCCAGGGAGGTCAGGGCCTGCATCTTCAGCGGTTTGACGCCGGGGGCGCGGCGGACAAGCACCGTGGCCAGGGCCCAGAGGGCGCTGGCGGCGACGCCGACCGCGATGCCCGGCAGGTCGGCGGCGCCATGGGGATCGAGGCTCATCCAGGCGACGCCGATGAAGGCCACTGCCATGCCGGCGATGGCGGCGCGGGGCATGGTCTCCTTCAGCACCAGCCAGCTGAACAGGGCGGTCATCGGTATCCATAGCTGCAGCGCCACGACGATGGGGCTGAGGTTCTCGACCATGGCGAAGGCGATGTAGACGAGGCCGAAATGCAGCGGCCCGGCGAGCAGGACCAGCGGCAGCATCTGTCTCCAAGGCGGCCAGGGCGGTCTCAGGAAGGGCGCGAGGCAGACCAGGGCGACGGCAAACCGCACCCCGCCCATGAACAGCGGCGACAGCGCCTCGGTCGCGATCTTGGCGGCGGCGTTGTTGAGGCCCCACACCACCAGAATGACCGCGATGGCGGCCCATTCGAGGGCGGTGAAGGGGGTGCGGGGGGCGGGGGTCACGAGGCGACTGCCTTGACATGTACGCTCGAAAACATCAACATGTACATATGAGCGAGATCACCCTGACTGAGCTGCGGAAGGACCTGTTCCGGCTGGCTGACCGGGCCTTGGAGACGGGTGAGCCGGTGCTGATCCGCCGCAATGGACGGGTCATGGCGTTGATGGAAGTCGGCCAGCCGTTTGAGCCCGCGCCGGTCCAGACCCATGCGGAACGGGTCAAGGCATTCTTCGCCAGCCCCTCGCCGTTTCCGCCGATGGACCTTTCGCTTGAAGACATGGAGGGCGGGGGCGGATTTGAGTGGTCGCCGGACGACAACGTCTGAGTGGTCGTTCATCTCGACACCCATGTCCTGGTCTGGCTTGCGGGGCGCAGCGCCCATCGACTGTCACGGGCGGCTCTGGGGGCCATAGAAAGCGCGGATCTGCGCATTTCTCCAATTGTTCTGCTCGAACTTCAGTACCTGCATGGTATCGGGCGAACTCCGGTCAAGCCCGACGCCATCCTCCTCGACTTGACGGGCTGGCTAGGCTTGACCGTCAGCGACACGCCTTTTGCAACAGTCGTTGAGCACGCCAGAGGTCTTGACTGGACGCGCGATCCTTTTGACAGGCTGATCGCGGCCTCGGCGATTGCCGAGGCCGCGACTTTGGTCACGGCAGACGAGACAATACGCAGACACCTGCCAGGCACTGTCTGGTAGTCGCTCAGGCCTGGCAGAAGGCCCACCAGTCGCCGGCAATCATGGGGGCAGTGGGTCAGCCAAG
>JBIIAX010000009.1:0-130924 GCA_044239675.1 Caulobacter sp. | reverse complement strand
AACCTGAGCCTGGGCGGCGCGGGCCGCTTCAGCCGCGGCGGCGTCGGCGGCGGCCTTGCGGCTGGCCTCTTCCTTGGCGCGGGCGGCGGCCTGGGCGGCGGCCTGGGCCGATTCGATGGCGTGCTGGCGAGCGCGCATTTCCTCGGGCGACAGACCCCCGGAACCGCCCGTGGGGCGCTGTGGCGACCCGCCGGGACCCGGCCGACGTTCGGCGTTGGAGGGCCCAGCCATGTTGCTGGGAGCGGGCGCATGAGTGCGCGCTCGCTTGGTCTCCACCACCACGGTCTTGGTCCGGCCGTGGCTGAAGCTTTGTTTGACCACGCCCGCGCTGACGGACCCCGTGCGGGGCTTCAGCGTCATGGGCGGTCGGCCCGGCCGGTTGTCGTTATCGTCGCTCATGCGTCTCGCTTAACTCGCGGCCGGCAAATCCGGCCTGCAATCCCATAGTACCAAACTCACAAGGGGCCGGGTCGCGGTTGCCCGCGCGGCCCTGTGTTCATCGCTCCTCGCGCCAGCTCTCAGGGAGTAGCGGGCGAAATCCCGCCAGTCGCTCGACCTCTCTGGTCCAGCTGCCGGCTGACCGCCCCGCAAGGAAGGCGGTGTGTATCACATTCTCAGCGCCCAAGGCCAAACCCAATTCGGAAGAGTCGAAAAGACCCAGAATTCGCGGCGGCGGCGTCATATGGCGGGCCAGAGCAAGCAGTTTGCCGCGCCCGTCCTGGGCGCCGTCGCTGGCCTCGATCAGCCAGGCGGCCTTGCCGGCGCGAACGGCGGCCATGACCTTCTCGAACCCCGAAGTAAGGTCTCCGGAGCGCCGCGCAAGGCCCAGATGGTCCAGGACCCGTTTGACCAGCAGCCTTTCGGTGAGGTCGGCAAGGTCGGCGGGGGCTTTCAGCTTCTGTTTGGCGGAGCGCGAAAACAGATTCTTCTTCACAGCCGTCTCGATGCTGGCCCGATTGGCGGCCACCCAGACACCCCGGCCCGGCAGCTTGCGCGCCAGGTCGGGGATCACCGTCTCGTCCGGTCCGATGGCGAAGCGGACAAGCCGGTCCTCCGCCATCGTCTCGCCGGAGACGACGTCGCGACGCGCCCGGGCGGCGGCCGCCAGGGTCTTGAATTCGCGGTCGGGAAGCTCGGGCTGCATACGCCGGGTATCGATCCTTGAAAGAAGGACCGTCCCGGCGCCTGGCAGGCGCCGGTCAGGTCATTGATGACGGGGTCGGGAAGCGGTTGGCCGGGACGCTCACGCGTCCCGAGCCTCGCCCTCGGCCACGGCCAGATCCAGTTCTTCGGTGTTTTCAGGCTGCTCGGCCGAAGCCTCGCCCTCTTCGACACCCTCTTCAGCGTATTCGCCCTCGGCGTAGTCTTCCTCGGCGTACTCGGGCTCCGGCGGCGCCTCGACCCAGCCCATCACCACGCGGGCGCGCATGATCAGGGTCTCGGCGTCCTCGGCCGAGAGGTTGAAGCTTTCCAGGGCGCCGGGCTCGCGGGTGCGCTCGCCGTCCTTGTTCTCGTACCAGCCGCGCAGGTCGTCGGGGACCAGGCCGGCCAGGTCTTCCACCGTCTTGACGTCGGCGCCGCCAAGCGCGACCGCCATCGGCAGGGTGATGCCCTCGATTTCCAGCACGCCGTCCTCGACGCCCAGTTCGCGGCGCTTGGCGTCCTGTTCTGCGGTTTCCTTGTCGAGGAATTCGCGGGCCCGGGCCTGCAGTTCCTCGGCGGTGTCCTCGTCGAAGCCTTCGATGGCGGCGATTTCATGCGGCTCGACATAGGCCACGTCCTCGACGGCAAGGAAGCCTTCGGTGGCCAGCAGCTGCGCGATGACCTCGTCGACGTCCAGGGCTTCCTGGAACAGCTGGGTGGTCTCGGCGAACTGCTTCTGGCGGCGCTCGGATTCCTGGGTTTCGGTCAGGATGTCGATCTGCCAGCCGGTCAGCTGGCTGGCCAGGCGGACGTTCTGGCCGCGGCGGCCGATGGCCAGCGATAGCTGCTCGTCCGGCACCACGACTTCGACGCGCTCGTCATCCTCGTCCATCACCACCTTGGAGACTTCCGCGGGGGCCAGGGCGTTGACGATGAAGGTCGCCTCGTCCGGGCTCCACTGGATGATGTCGATCTTTTCGCCCTGCAGTTCGGCGACCACGGCCTGGACGCGCGAGCCGCGCATGCCGACGCAGGCGCCGACGGGGTCGATGGAGCTGTCGTTGGAGACCACGCCCATCTTGGCGCGGCTGCCCGGATCGCGGGCGACGGCGCGGATCTCGATGACCCCGTCGTAGACTTCCGGCACTTCCTGGGCGAACAGCTTGGCCATGAAGCCGCCGTGCGCGCGGCTCAGCATGATCTGCGGACCCTTGGTCTCGCTGCGGACGTCATAGATATAGCAGCGGATGCGGTCGCCGAGGTTGAAGTTCTCGCGCGGGATCGACTGGTCGCGGCGCATGACGCCCTCGCCCCGGCCCAGGTCGACGATGACATTGCCGTATTCGACCCGCTTGACCACGCCATTGACGATCTCGCCGACCCGGTCCTTGTACTCTTCGAACTGGCGCTCGCGCTCGGCCTCGCGGACCTTGCCGAACACCACCTGGCGGGCCATCTGGGTCTGCACCCGGCCGAATTCGAAGGGCGGCAGTTCCTCGTCGAACACTTGACCGACAGTGGTGTCCTTGCCGTAGAAGGCCCGGGCGTCGGCCAGACGCATCTTGCCCAGCTCGCCCTCTTCGATCTCGGCCTCGTCCTCGATCACGGTGACGTAGCGCTTGATCGCCGTCTCGCCGGTCTTGGGGTCAATGGCGACGCGGATGTCGTGCTCGGCGCCGTAGCGGCTGCGGGCGGCCTTCTGGATCGCCTCCTCGATGGAGGCGATGACGATCTCCTTGTCGATCCCCTTTTCACGGGCGACCGCGTCGGCGATCTGCAGCAGTTCGAGGCGGTTGGCGGAAATGCCGGTGGCCATGGTCTTGGGTCCTTTGAGCGCTGTCAGGCTGTCTAGGGTTGGTCTGTCTTAGTCGGGGTCGTCTTCGGAAAGGCCGGCCTCGGCCAGCCGCGCCGCCCGCTCGTCGGCGCCGCGCTTCAGCAGCACGTCGTTGAGCACCAGCTTGGCTTCCAGAATCCAGTCGAACGGAATGTAGAGGGTGGTGTCGGTTTCGCCTTCGACATTGACGCCCACTTGGCCGTCTTCGACGCCGGCGAGTTCGCCCTTGAAACGCTTGCGGCCGTCGGCGATGCGGTCGAGTTCGATGCGGGCCTCAAGACCTTCGTAAGTCTCGAAATCCTTCAGCCGGGTCAGCGGCCGGTCGACCCCGGGGCTGGAGACCTCCAGCGTATATTCCCCGGCGATCGGGTCGGCGGCGTCCATCACCTCGGACACCGCGCGGGAAAGACGCGCGCAGTCCTCGACCACCATCTCGCCATCCGGGCGCTCAGCCATGATCTGCAGACGCCGCGTCTGCCCGCCCATCAGCCGCAGGCGCACGATCTCATATCCCGCGGCCTCCGCCACCGGGTCGAGCAGCTCGATAAGGCTGCGATCTTCACTGGTCCGTCCGCGCAAGAAGCGGGTCTCCGGTCAAAACAAAAGCGGCGGCCCGAAGACCGCCGCTCGAATGCGCTATCCAGCGCTTTCAAACGATGTTGATGGCTCTATAGCCCCTCAAGCGCCGGTTGTCAGCCCCCGATGAATCTGACGGCCCATCGATCCATCCAGGAGGCTGTCCAGGCAAGGATGCCGGCAAACGCCGCGACGGTTCCGGTAATGGTCGAGCAGGCTAGGGGCTCCTGCAAGAACCGACCCGCAAACCACAGACCGCCGAGCACGGCGGTACAGACGGCGGCGGTGATCGCAGCCGTGGCGTCGGCTTTCCATGTCGATGGTTCCGCCCCGCAAGCGACCCCCACGAAGATCGGGATGAAGATCAAGGCGACGCCCATGACAACGGCAATCCCTGCCCCGCCGGTCAGGAGCCAGAGGATCAAGGGGGCGATAACCAAAGCGGTCAGCGCCGAGGCGATCAGGCTTGTCGGTCGAATGCGCATCGCCATCCCAACTGTCGATCGATTTCGCCGGTCGGAAGCGGCGCAATTGAGGCGTCCGTGCGTGCTTCGACACGCGGCCGGAGGCCGCTGCTCAACATGGCGGTTTAGGCTAGAACCCCATCCACAGCGCGTCATCCTGAGCAGCCCGCGCAGCGGGCGTGTCGAAGGACGCAAACCAGATCGATCCTCCCGCCAGGCTTTGAAATCATCAGCCCTCGCCCATAGATAAACCCCATGTCCCTGCGCCTGCCCCAGACCCTGTCCTCCTCCATCCGTCGCGACTCCGGCATGACCGCGCTGGAAGCGGAACTGGCGGGCGAGCGGGGCGACACCCTGGGGCGGCTGGGCCGGGAGGTCGAGCGGACCCTGGCGATCCTCAAGGACGCCCCGGCCGATGAGGCGCGCCCTGCTGTGCTGAAGGCGGCGGCGGACGCGGTCTGGAAATACCTCGTCCAGCGCGAGGCCTGCGGCGCCCGCCGGCACGACGAGGCCATCTCGACCTACGGCATCCCCCGCGAAGTGTTGATGCGGCTGGGGATCAATCCCTAACCAACCAGCCCCGCCGGGACCCGGATCGGCATGTCGAGCAGCTGCTGGGCCTTGCCCTTGGCCAGGGCGTCGAGGCGCAGGGAGGCGAACTGGCCGCCGCCCAGGGCCTGGATACAGTGCAGGTTGATGGCGTCCATGCCGGGCAGGTCGTAGCGGACCACCTTCGGCGCCGGAGCGCCCTCGAACTCATGGGCGAACCAGGTCTTCACCGCCGCTTCGTTCAACCCCGCGCGGATCCAGGGCAGGTATTCCGGCTTGCGGGCGATGACCCCGACATTGAAGGCGTCGCCCTTGTCGCCGGAGCGGGCCCAGGCCAGGTCGATCAGCGGCACCTCGACCATCTCGCCGGCCGGCGAGGGGTCGGCGGGAGCGGGCGGCCGGGTGACCATGGCCGGGTCGAACGGCGTGGCTGGCGGCCTGGCGTTGACGATCCTCTTCTCGCCGCCGATGTCCACCGTCGCCGGAAGGCCTTCGCGGGGAAGCAGCACGGAAAACACCCGCGCGACCGGCGAGATCGACGGCGCCCCGCCGAACCATCCGGTGGTGCCGACGCTCATCGAGGTGGTCGGGGCCTGGAATTCACGGGTCAGCAGGCGCAGGGCCCGCTCGTCCTCATGTTCGGCCCCCAGCCGGGTGACCACTTCGCGTGTGGACAGGGCGGCGGCGCTGGCGTTGGCGCCGTAGCTGGCCTCGGCCCCCAGCACCTCCACCCGGCTGTCGCGCAACGGCGGCAGGTTGCGGTCGCGCAGCATTTCGCCGACCCGCTCCAGCACGGCCTCGGCCTGGCGCTTGCCCTTGGCGGCCGCGTCGCGGCCGACCAC
This sequence comes from Caulobacter sp., assembly GCA_044239675.1. Classification (GTDB taxonomy): domain Bacteria; phylum Pseudomonadota; class Alphaproteobacteria; order Caulobacterales; family Caulobacteraceae; genus Caulobacter. The sequence continues at coordinate 125,516 of JBIIAX010000009.1, read as the reverse complement.
CGGCATGGCCCCGATGAACCGCCAGCCGTCGCCCCAGGTGATACAGGCCTTGTAGGATCCGCTGGGCGGATAGCCGATCGCCCCGGAAACCTTCACCCGGTGCTCGCCGACCTGTTCAACCTTCACCTGGGTGAAATCGCAGATCACGTCCGGCAGGGCGTAGCCCTGCGGATCGCCGACCTCATAGAGGATCTGCTCGGCCACGGCGGCGGGGGAGACCAGGCCCCCCGTCCCCGCCGGCTTGGTGACCACGAAGGTCCCGTCGGCCAGGCATTCAATGACCGGATAGCCGATATGAGCCCAGTCGGGCACCTGCTCCCAGTCGGTGAACAGCCCGCCGGTCGCCTGGGCCCCGCATTCGATGACGTGGCCGGCCAGCGACCCAGCCGACAGCAGGTCGTAGTCGTCGTCGGTCCAGCCGAACTCATGCATCAGCGGCCCCAGCACCAGGGCGCTGTCGACCACCCGGCCGGTGATCACCATGTCGGCGCCGGCCGCGAGCGCTTCTGCGATCGGGCGGCCGCCGAAATAGGCGTTGGCGGTGAAGATCTTTTCCTTGGCCGGAAAGGCCTGGCCGGCGAACATCTCGGTCAGGCCCTGGGCCGCCAGGTCGCCCAACTGGCCCGACAGGTCGTCGCCTTCGATCACCGCGATCCGGAAACTCAGGCCGGCGGCGGCGGCCAGCTCCTCCATCCGGGCGCGGCAGGCGTGGGGGTTCAACCCGCCGGCGTTGGTCACCACCTTGACGCCCTGGGCCTTGAATTCCCGCAGATTGTCCTTCCAGACCCATTCGGTGAAATCGCGGGCGAAGCCCTCGCCTGGCCGGTCGCGCTTGATCTGGCCCAGCACCGACATGGTCGCCTCAGCCAGATAGTCGAGGATCATGTAGTCCAGGCCGCCGCCCTTGAGCAGCTGCGGCGCCGCCACCGAGGAATCGCCCAGGAAGCCGCCGGCCCCACCGATCCTGATCACCCTGGTCATCGCAGAAACTCCTGTTGATGACGCCATACTGGCGGACTGACCTAAGGTCCGGCCAGCCCTTCCGGATTTGCCTGCCGCCACGACAACCGCCTTAGGGTCGGCTGCAATGGCCGCGACACGACGGTCAAGAGGAAGCCCAAGATGCCCGATGCCGCCGCGCCGCCAGGCGTCGATCTCGCCGTGCTCACCGCCTTCATGGATGAAAAAGGCCTGGGCGCCGGCCCGCTGGAAGGCCTGACCCTGCTGACCGGCGGCACCCAGAACATCCTGTTGCGGTTCGTCCGCTCGGGCCGCCCCTACGTCCTGCGCCGACCGCCCCCGGGGCTTCGCGCCAACTCCAACGAGACCATGCGCCGCGAGGCCCGGGTGCTGGCCGCCCTGGCCGGATCCGACGTACCCCACCCCGGCCTGATCGCCGCCTGCCCGGACGAGATCATGGACGGCGCCGCCTTCTACCTGATGGAGCCGATCGAGGGCTTCAACCCGACCATGGGCCTGCCCCAGCCGCACGCCGGCGATCCCGCCATCCGCCGCCGCATGGGTTTCGCCCTGGCCGATGGCATCATCGCCCTCGGCCGTATCGACATCGCCGCCGTGGGGCTGGAGACGCTCGGCAAGCTGGACGGCTGGCTGGAGCGGCAGGTCCCCCGCTGGCGGGCGCAGTTCGACAGCTATCGCGAGTTCCCGACCTGGAGCGACGAAATCCCCGGCGTCGATGCGGTCGGCGCCTGGCTGGACGCCCACCGCCCGGCCGCCATCCGGCCCGGCCTGATTCACGGCGACTATCACCTGGCCAATGTCCTCTATCGCCCGGACAGCGGAGAACTGGCGGCCATCGTCGACTGGGAGCTGGCCAGCCTCGGCGATCCCCTGCTGGACCTCGGCTGGCTTATGGCCATGTGGCCCGAGCCCGGCCAGGAGGCGACGCCGGTGACGCCCTGGGAGGGCTTCCCGACCATTGAGGAGGTCATCGACCACTATGGCCGGGAGAGCGGCCGGGACCTGACCGATATCCGCTGGTACGGGGTCCTGGCCTGCTACAAGCTGGGCATCATCCTGGAGGGCAGCCACGCCCGGGCCGGGGCGGGCCTGGCCCCCAAGGCCATCGGCGACCGCCTGCACGCCTCGACCCTCAACCTGTTCCAGCGCGCCCTGCGCTGGATCGATGGAGCCGCCCCATGAAGGCCCTGCGCTATTTCGGCCCCCGCGACGTCCGCTACGAAAGCATGGATGACCCCGACCTGCAGGACGACCGCGACGTGCTGGTCAAGGTCACCGGCTGCGCCATCTGCGGCAGCGACCTGCACATCTACCACGGCGAGGGATTCAGCGAGGATCTCGGCTTCTGCGTCGGCCATGAGGCGGTCGGGGAAGTGGTCGAGATCGGCCGCGGCGTGCGGCGACTGAAGTCCGGCGACCGGGTGATGATCTCCGCCGCCGTCGGCTGCGGGGCCTGCGCCAGCTGCCTGCGCGGCGACATCGTCCGCTGCGAGACCGGTTCGGGCAGCTGCTACGGCCTGTCGTCCCGCCTCCAGGGCTCCCAGGCGGAAGCGGTCCGGGTCCCGGCCGGCGACTTCAACGCCGCCCTGATCCCCGAAGGCGTCAGCGAGGACCAGGCCCTGCTGATGACCGACGGCATGGCCACCGCCTGGTACGGCGCCACCAACGCCGACATCAGCTCGGGCAAGACCGTCGCCGTTGTCGGCCTCGGCCCCATCGGCCTGATGGCCGTCGAACAGGCCTTCGTGCTCGGCGCCGCCCGGGTCTTCGCCATCGACCCGGTCGCCGAGCGCCGAGCCATCGCCGAGGATCTGGGGGCCATCGCCCTGCATCCCGACGAGGCGCCCCAGCAGATCGCCGAACTGACCAAGGGCCGGATGGCCGACAGCATCGTCGAGGCGGTGGGCCATCAGAAAACCATCGATCTGGCCCTGCGCCTGGCCGCCCGCCGGGGCACGGTGTCGGTGATCGGGGTCAATCAGGACCGCCGGTTCGACTTTCCCATGGCCCGCGCCTTCGCCATGGGCCTGACCTTCCGGATCGGCACCTGCAGCGTGCAGGAGACCTGGCCGCAGCTGATCCCCCTGCTTCAGGCCGGCCGCCTGCGCCCCGAACGTTTCATCAGCCATCGCCTGCCGCTCAGCCAGGGCGCCGAAGCCTATGCGATGTTCGACGGCCGCAAGGACGGAGCCCTGAAGATGGTCCTGACCCCGTAAAGGAGAACCGGCATGAGCACGATCTGGAGCGGCGAGCGCCAACGGTCCCAGGCGGAGATCCTGGAGCGGGTCCTGAAAGCCGCCAGCGGCCTGGCGGGCCTTGGCGTCGGCCCCGGCGACGGGGTCGCCCTCTATCTGCGCAACGACTTCCCCTTCTTCGAGGCCGGGGCGGCGACCGGGTCGCTCGGGGCCTATGCGGTGGCGGTCAACTGGCACTACACGGTCGACGAGGCCCGCTATCTGTTCGAGGACTCGGCCGCCAAGGTGCTGATCATCCACGCCGACCTGCTGGGGCCGATCCGCGCCGCCGTGCCTGCCTCGGTCAGGATTCTGGTGGTCCCGACCCCGCCCGAAATCCGTGAGGCCTACGGAATTTCCGAGCAGGACGCCGCCGTTCCGGACGACCTGACCGACTGGAACGCCTTCGTGGACGCCCACCCGCCGCGCACACAGGAGCCGCTGCCGGCCCCGGCCGCCATCATCTACACCTCCGGCACCACCGGCCGGCCCAAGGGCGTGCGGCGCGGGCCGAGCCCTCCGGAACGCCAGGCCCTGGTCATGGAGATGCTCTGCCGCTCCTATGGCTTCCTCGAATACCTGGGCGACCCTGAGCAGATCGTCACCGCCGTGGTCGGCCCGATCTACCACGCCGCTCCGAACGCCCACGCCGGGGTCGCCTTCCGCATCGGCGCCAATCTGACCCTGTTGCCGCGCTTCGATCCCGAGGAATTGCTGGCGCTGATCGACAAGCGGCGGATCACCCACCTGAACATGGTGCCGATCATGTTCAACCGGCTGCTGAAACTGCCGGCGGAGGTGCGGGCCAGGTACGACGTCTCGTCCCTGAAGTTCGTCACCCACGCCGCCGCCCCGGTGTCGCCGCCGATCAAGCGGGCGATGATCGACTGGTGGGGGCCGGTGATCTGGGAATATTACGGCTCCACCGAGATGGGCAACGTCACCATCTGCAATTCCGAAGAATGGCTGGCCCACCCCGGTACGGTCGGCAAGCTGATGCCCGGCGCCACGGTCCGCGTCATCGACGCCGAGGGCAATGATCTGCCGGTCGGCGAGATCGGCGAGGTGATCGGCCGCTTCCACGGCTCGGGCGACTTCACCTACCAGAACGACGACGCCAAGCGCCGCTCAATGGAGAAGGACGGCCTGATCACCCCTGGCGACGTCGGCTATTTCGACCAGGACGGCTTCCTCTACCTCTGCGACCGCAAGAGCGACATGATCATCTCCGGCGGGGTCAACATCTATCCGGCCGAGATCGAGGCCCAGTTGCACCGCATGCCGGGCGTCGCCGACTGCGCGGTGTTCGGCATCCCTGACGACGACTTCGGCGAAGCGGTCTGCGCCGTGGTCCAGCCCCAGCCGGGCGTGGACCTCACCGAAGCCGGGGTTCGCGCCTGGCTGCGTGAGCAGATGGCCGGCTACAAGGTGCCCAAGCGGGTGGAGTTCGCCACCGACCTGCCCCGCGAGGACAGCGGCAAGATCTTCAAGCGCAAGCTGCGGGCGCCGTTCTGGGAAGGCGCGGGCCGGACGATTTAGGTCCGCACGAAATCCAGCCAGACCGGCGGGATGTCGCCCAGCTTCTTCTCTTCATACCGCGTCGTCAGGTGGTCGGCCGGCGGGGTGCGCCAGTCGTCGGCCCGGCCGGCTTCCCAGGCGAACAGGCCGCTGGCCAGCACCCGCTCAAGCGTCCAGTCGGCGTAGTCGGCCCAGTCGGTGGCGAAGCGGAACCGGCCGCCGGGTTTCAGGATCCGGTGCGCCTCGGCCAGGAAGTCGGCATTGACCAACCGCCGCTTGTTGTGCCGCGCCTTCTGCCAGGGGTCGGGGAAGAGCACGAACAGGCGATCGACGCTGCCGCCTGGCAGGTTGGCCAACACCTCCCGCCCATCGCCCGGATGGATGCGGGCGTTGGCCGCGCCGGCCTCCTCGAGATGGCGCAGGGCGCTGGCCACGCCGTTCTGGAACGGCTCGGCGCCGATGATCAGCACCTCCGGATTTTTCGCCGCCTGACCGGCCAGATGCTCGCCGCCGCCGAATCCGATCTCCACCCACACCGCCTTGGCGTCGGGCTTCAGGCTCAGCGGATCAAAGGCGACCTCCGGCACGGCGATCGACGGCAGCAGGCTGTCGAACAGCGCCGCCTGTTTCGCCTTGATCGGCCGTGACTTGATGCGGCCGAAACTGCGCAGAGGTCCGTGGGGTTGCTGGGGGTTGGCCATGGGGGGCTGATACTCCCTTCCCCCTCGATGGGGGAAGGGCCGGGGATGGGGGTGTGCCCGCGATTCCTCCGGAAAGGCGCGGCTCGGCGCCAGCACCCTCTTAGGGTCAACCCAACTGCCGGCGTGAGCACCCCTCCCAACCCTCCCCCTCGAGGGGAGGGCTCCTTAGGTGCTAAAGTCCGGCGCTCATCAGTTTCTCGACCAGATCGGTCTTCTCCCAGCTGAAGCCGCCCTCGTTGTCCGGCTGGCGGCCGAAATGGCCGTAGGCGGCGGTGCGGGCGTAGATCGGCTTGTTCAGCTGCAGGGTCTTGCGGATGCCGGCTGGGGTGCCGCCCTCGATCAGGTCGGGCAGCAGCTTTTCCAGCTTCACCGGATCAACTTCGCCGGTGCCGTGGGTGTCGACGTAGAAGCTCAGGGGCCGCGCCACGCCGATCGCGTAGGAGATCTGGATCGTGCATTTCTTGGCCATGCCCGAGGCGACGACATTCTTGGCCAGGTAGCGGCAGGCATAGGCGGCGGAGCGGTCGACCTTGGTCGGATCCTTTCCGGAAAAGGCGCCGCCGCCGTGCGGAGCGGCGCCGCCGTAGGTGTCGACGATGATCTTGCGGCCGGTCAGGCCGGCGTCACCATCCGGTCCGCCGATCAAAAAGGCCCCGGTCGGGTTGACGTGCCACTTGGTCTTCTTGGTGATCATGCCATCGGCGAACAGCGGCAGGATATAGGGCCGCAGGGCGGCCAGCAGCCGCTTCGAGGTCGGTTTGCCGCCGTCCATCGTCTTGCCGTGCTGATGCGAGACGACGATCTCCTCCACATGCACCGGCCGGTCGTTCTCGTAGCGGAGGGTGACCTGGCTCTTGGCGTCCGGCTCCAGGAAGGGCAGTTCGCCGGAATGGCGCAGTTCGGCCAGCCGCCTGAGGATGGTGTGGCTGTACTGCAGGGTGGCCGGCATGAATTCCGGGGTGTCGTCGGTGGCGTAGCCGAACATGATGCCCTGGTCGCCCGCCCCCTCGTCCTTGTTCTCGCCGGCGTCGACGCCCTGGGCGATGTGGTCGGACTGGGCGTGCAGGAAGCAGCTGTATTTGGCCTTTTCCCAATGGAAGCCCTTCTGGGCGTAGCCGATATCCTTGACCGCCTCGCGGACTTTCGGCTCCAGGCTGTCGATCAGCGCCTTGTTGCGCGCCTTGTTCTCGGCCTTGGAGGCGCCCGGCTTGCCGGCGCGGATCTCCCCGGCCAGGACGATTCGGTTGGTGGTCACCAGGGTTTCGCAGGCGACCCGCGCCTCGGGCTCCACCTCCAGGAAGGCGTCGACGACGGTGTCGCTGATCCGGTCGGCGACCTTGTCGGGGTGGCCCTCGGAGACGCTCTCGCTGGTGAAGATATAGTTCTGACGGCTCACGCGGAACTCCGGGGGGCTTGAGGCCAGAAGAACCTATAAAGATATCCTTATATCCGCAAGTCACCCTGTGGCGCCCGCGCGCGGCCCGTCTCAGTCGCCGTCTTCCTCCTCGACCATGCTGCGGACCAGATCGACGATCCGCCGACGCAGCCGAGGACTGGCCAGCCGGGTGAACAGCTCGGCCAGTTCCAGCCCCTCGGCGCTCATCAGGAAGGCGTTGACGAACCTTTCCGACTCCGGGTCGACGCCTTCGCCGCTCTTGGCCGAGGCGGGATCGGCCAGGCCCTCGAAGAAATAGGCGGTGCCGGTCTGCAGGGCGGCGGCGATCTCATACAGCTTGGAGGCCGAGATGCGGTTGGCCCCCCGCTCATACTTCTGCACCTGCTGGAAGGTCAGGCCCAGATCGTCCGCCAGCCGTTCCTGGGTGACGCCCATGGCCTTGCGACGTTGTCGCACACGTCGTCCCACATGGATGTCGATCGGATTGGGTCCACGCGCGCCGTCTTCAGTCATCAGGCTCCCCGACAGAGAAATCACCGTTTCGGGACTCTGCTGGAGCATCTTGCGGGGATTTGGAAGCCTTCGCCAGATGAAAGACCCCCGATATCGCAACAGCTGCAATCAGGAATAAAAGCAGCCAAAGGTCACCCAACCTGCGGTAGGGCGTTTGATTGGCTTTCGGCGGCAAGACCACATCGATGACTCCGCTGGCGCCTTGACTAAGTTGTGCGCCGGGCACAACTCTACCATAGGCGTCTATCATGGCCGAAACTCCGGTGGGGGTCGCCCTGGCCATGGGTACCCCCTCCTCGATGGCGCGATAGCTGGCCAGGTTGAGATGCTGCCAGGGCCCGCTGGTGGCGCCGAACCAGGCGTCGTTCGACAGATTGACGATCAGGTCGGGGGCCTTGCCGCTGGCCCGGGCCCCAGCCCGGGTGAATCCCGGATAAAGGCTCTCGTAGCAGATCAGCGGCTGGAACACCGGCAGGCCGGAGATGGCCAGGGGGCGAGGCTCTGGGCCGGTGGAAAAGCCGTCGCCGATCTGCACCAGGTTCTTGAGTCCCAGCGGCGTCAGCAGGCTGTCCAGCGGCAGGTATTCGCCGAACGGCACCAGCCGATGCTTGTCGTAGACCCCTTGGGTGATCAGGTCGTCATCGGTGCGGCGCAAGGCCAGCAGGCTGTTGTAGAAGGCCGGATGGTCCAGCGGCCCCTCATAGCGGGCGGCCCCGACCAGCAGGGTCTGGCCCGGCCGCAGCGCGGCCATGATCGAGGCGCGGGTCCAGGTCGCCGGGGCCAGATAGTCATTGGCGGCGGCGGGCACGGCGCCCTCCGGCCAGATGACGATGGCGGGAACCTCTTCCCCCGGCTGGCGGGTCAGGGACAGGTAGCGGCCAAGGATGTCGGCGAACCGCTGGGGATCGTACTTGGCCTCCTGCGGCACGTCCGGCTGGACGATTCGCACCAGCGGCGCGTTCGGCGCCGGGACCGGCGCGTGGGAGAGGCGCGCAGCCCCATGCACAACCAGTCCGGTGAGCAGGACGAAGGCCAGCCCCTGGGCGATCAGGGTGGTCCGGCGACGGTCCTTGAGCAGCAGGGCCGGGGTGGCGGCCAGGGCGACGGTGATGAAGGTCAGGCCATAGGCGCCGACCAGGGCGGCGGTCTGCGACACGGCCGATCCCGCCCGCCAGGTCTCGCCCGGCAGGTTCCAGGGAAAGCCGGTCAGCACATGGCCGCGCAGCCATTCAATGCCGGCGAAGACTCCGGCGAAGACCAGCACCCGCGCCGCGCCGGTCACCCCGACCAGCCGATACAGCAGCAGGGCCAGGCCCCAGAACAGGCCGATGCCGCCGGCCATGAAGATCACCGCGAACGGAGCCATCCAGCCGTGGGCGGCGATGTCGACCAGAAAGGCCTCGGCCACCCACCAGGTGCCGATTGCGAAATAGGCTGTCCCCGCCAGCCAGCCCCGGAAGAAGGCCGAGCGCAGCGGCCGGACCGGGTCCGCCCCCTCGGCCAGCAGCATCATGACGCCGTAGCCCAGCAGGCCGGGCAGGACGCCGAACGGCGGATGGGCCAGGGCCGCCGCCGCTCCGGCCAGGACGGCGTAGAGCCTGGCGCGCCAGGCAGCCGACGGGATGGTCACGCCCGCTCTTTCACGCGGGGGCCTTGGAGTCTGCGGTGCGGCGCACCCGCACCCGCTTGACCCGCCGGGGATCGGCGTCGACGATCTCGAAGCTCCAGCCGCCCGGATGGACGATCAGCTCGCCCTTCTGCGGCACCCGCCCGGCCAGGGTGGTGACCAGGCCGGCGACGGTGTCGATGGATTCCTCATACTCTTCGGGGACCAGGTCCTCGACCTCCAGGGCCAGTTCCAGGTCCTCCAGGTCGGCGCGGGCGTCGACCTCGAAGATGCCGCCCGGCCGGCTGACCACGCCGCTGACCTGGGCCTCGTCATGCTCGTCGTCGATCTCGCCGACCACGGCTTCCAGCAGGTCCTCCAGGGTGGCCAGGCCGCTGACCCCGCCGTGTTCGTCGATGACCAGGGCCAGGTGGGCGCGGCTGGCCTGCATCTTTTCCAGCAGGGCGGCGGCCGGCATGGATTCCGGCACATAGAGCACCACCCGCTTGAGGCTGCGCAGCACCGCCCCGGTGGTCGGCCGGCGGCCGGAGGCGATCAGCCGGAAGATGTCCTTGATGTGGATCACCCCCACCGGATCGTCCAGGGTTTCGCGGAAGACCGGCAGGCGGCTGTGCTCAGTCTCCAGGAACCGCGCCACCACCTCGTCGAAGGTGGCGCCGATCTCGATGGCCTGGATGTCGCTGCGCGGCGTCATCACGTCGCCGACGTCCATGCGGCTGAACTCATGGGCGTGGCGGGCCAGATCGGCCGCTTCCAGCGTCGGGGAGTCAGGGTCGGGAGCCTCGCCGAAGGCCTGCAGGATCTGCCGCAGGATTCCGCCCAGTCCCCCGCGACTTCGCGGAGGAGGGTCGGCGGGAGGATCGGTCTTTTCGGTGTCGGTCATGGCCTCTGTGGTCACTCGGCGGCGCGGTAGGGGTCTGAGATGTTCAATCCGGCCAGCACAAGCCGCTCCAGATCCTCCATGACCTGCGCCTCATCATCGGTCTGGTGGTCGTATCCCGCAAGATGCAGCAGGCCGTGCACGACCAGATGGCTCAAATGGTCGGACAGCGCCTTGCCCTGCTCGGCCGCCTCCCGCGCGCAGACCCCGTAGGCCAGGGCGATATCGCCCATATGCCCCAGGGGATTGGCCGGCGCCGGAAACGACAGCACATTGGTCGGCCCGGCCTTGCCCCGGAATCGCTGGTTCAGATCGGCGACGACCTCGTCGTCGGCAAGCAGGATGGTCACCGCCAATTCCTCCTCCGCGCGAAGCGCGGGGGAGGGGGACCGCGAAGCGGTGGAGGGGGCGGCGCCGGCTGTGGGGCGTTCTCTCAGAGCAAAGTCAGCGCCGGTATCGGTGGAAGCCTGACTCCCGCCAGCGCCGCCCCCTCCACCATGCCGCGCATGGTCTCCCTCCTCCGGAGCCTTGCCTCGGAGGAGGATCTGGACCGTGGCCGTCGCCGCCCTCGCGACAACCTCCTCAACCCCCGGCACAAGGCTCCAGGCCGGATCCTCGACCTCGACATCCACTTCGATCACAGTATCGCTCATCGGCCGCGCTTGGCCGCGTCGTCGTCGTAGGCCTTGACGATCCGGGCGACCATCGGGTGGCGGACCACGTCGGCGGCGGTGAAGCGGGTCACCGCCACGCCCTGGACGCCCTCGAGGATGGCCACCGCATGGGCCAGGCCCGAGTCCGAGGCGTTGAGCAGGTCGATCTGGCTGGGATCGCCAGTGACCGCCATCCGGCTGCCCTCGCCCATCCGGGTCAGCACCATCTTCATCTGCAGCCGCGAGGTGTTCTGGGCCTCATCGACGATGATGAAGGCATGGCTGAGGGTGCGGCCGCGCATGAAAGCGATGGGGGCCACCTCGATCTCCAGCTTCTCGCGCCGCTTGCGCAGCTGCTCGGCCCCCATGATCTGCACCAGGGATTCCCAGACCGGCGCCATATAGGGATCGACCTTCTCGGTCAGGTCCCCCGGCAGGAAGCCCAGCTTCTCGCCCGCCTCGACCGCCGGCCGGGTGACGATCAGCCGGTCGATCTCACCCCGCATCAGCATGCCGGCGCCGTGAGCCACGGCCAGGAAGGTCTTGCCGGTGCCGGCCGGACCCAGGCCGAAGACCAGATCGTGGCGGCCCAGCATGTCCATATAGGCCGCCTGGGTGGCGGTCTTGGGCGAGACGGGCCCGCGGCGAGCCACGCCGCCGGGCGCCGCGGGGCCGGTGTCGCCCGAACGGCTGCGGCCGATGGCGACGCGAACATCGGCCTCGGTGACCTCGGCGCCGGAATCGGCCTGGGCGGCCAGTTCCTGGATCGCCCGCTTGGCCAGAGACTTGGCGCGGCCGTCGCCGTCCAGCGAGACGCCGCCGCCGGGGGTTTCGACCAGCACCTTGAAGGCGTTCTCGATCAGGGCCGCGTGGCGGCTGCCGGGGCCGGAGACGGCGCGGGCGGCGACGTCGGACAGGGGCAGGAACTCAGGGGGACGACTCACGCGAACTCCGCGACGCTCGACGACGCCAGCTCGCCGGACAGGCTGCCGCGGTGGCCGGCGACGATGCGCACCGGAACGATCTGGCCGACCAGATGCTCCGGACCGTCCAGATGCACCGGCTGGAGATAGGGGCTGCGGCCGCTCATCTGCCCGGCCCGGCGGCCCGGCTTTTCGATCAGCACCGGCAGCAACCGACCCGACTGGGCCTCATTGAAGGCCTGCTGCTGCTCGCCCAGCAGGGCGTTCAGCCGCGCCAGCCGCTCGTCCATCACCGCTTCGGCCACCTGGCCGGGCATGGCCGAGGCCGGGGTTCCGGGCCGGCGGCTGTATTTGAACGAGAAGGCGCTGGCGTATCGCACCTCGCGGACGAGATCGAGGGTCGCCTCGAAGTCCTTTTCCCGCTCGCCGGGGAAGCCGACGATGAAGTCGCAGCTCATGGCGATATCCGGCCGCGCGGCGCGGATCCGCTCGACCAGCCGGATGTAGCTTTCGGCCGTATGGTCGCGGTTCATCGCCTTGAGGATCCGGTCCGACCCCGCCTGCACCGGCAGATGCAGATAGGGCATCAGCGCCTCGACCTCGCCATGGGCGGCGATCAGCGCCTCGTCCATGTCGCGCGGGTGGCTGGTGGTGTAGCGGATGCGGTCCAGCCCATCGATCTTGGCCAGCTGCCGCACCAGCGCCGCCAGCCCGCCCTCCACACCGTCATAGGCGTTGACGTTCTGGCCCAGCAGGGTGACCTCGCGCACGCCCTTCTCGGCCAGCCGCCGGGCCTCATCCAGGATGGCCTCGCCCGGCCGCGACCATTCGGCCCCGCGCGTATAGGGCACCACGCAGAAGGTGCAGAACTTGTCGCAGCCCTCCTGCACGGTGAGGAAGGCGGTGACCCCGGAGACGTGCCGCTCGTCGGGCAGGGCGTCGAACTTCTCTTCCGGCGAAAACTCCGCCGCCAGGCCTTCGCCCTTGGCCCGGTGGGCCCGGGCGATCAGCTCAGGCATCTGGTGATAGGCCTGGGGGCCGACCACCAGGTCGACGGCCGGCTGGCGGCGCATGATCTCCGCGCCCTCCGCCTGGGCGACGCAGCCGGCCACGGCGATGGTCATCTCGCCATCGCCCGCCGCCGCCTTGCGCGACTTCATCAGCTTGATTTGGCCCAGTTCCGAATAGACCTTCTCGGTGGCCTTCTCGCGGATATGGCAGGTGTTCAGCACCACCAGGTCGGCGCCTTCCGGCTGGTCGGTCATGCCATAGCCCAGCGGGCGCAGGACGTCGGCCATGCGCTCGCTGTCATAGACATTCATCTGACAGCCGTAGGTCTTGATAAACAGCCGCTTCAGGGGCGGAGAGGTGGTCATGCCGGGGTTATGGGGTCCCCGGCGCGGACTCGCAAGCGGGGCCTATCAAGGGCCCAAGCCCGTTTCGAAGGACCTACGCCTCGCCGTCGCTCAACGGCATGCCGTAAAGCTCCATCCGGTGGTCGATCAGGCGATAGCCCAGCTTGCGGGCGATGGCCTGCTGCAGCCGTTCGATCTCGTCATCGACGAACTCGACGACCTGGCCGGTCTTCATGTCGATCAGATGGTCGTGATGGGTGTCGGGCGCTTCCTCGTAGCGGCTGCGGCCATCGCGGAAGTCGTGCCGCTCGATGATCCCCGCCTCCTCGAACAGCCGCACCGTGCGGTAGACGGTGGCGATGGAGATGTGCGGATCAACGCCGTGGGCCCGGCGGTACAGCTCCTCGACATCCGGATGGTCGGCGGCCGTCGACAGCACGCGGGCGATGACCCGGCGCTGGTCCGTCATCCGCATGCCTTTTTCGACACAGAGTTTTTCCAGACGGTCCATGAGGGGGTCTCCGACGAGTCGCGCGCAAGATAGGAGAGGCGGGGTCAGCTGTTAAGGGTAAGCCGCATCACCAGGGCATCTTGGGCCGCCCCACCGCCCGGGCTGGCATAATAGCCACGCCGCCGCCCGACCGTCTCGAAGCCCGCGCCGACATAGAGGGCGATGGCCGGGGCATTGTCCGCGGCCACCTCCAGGAACAGGCTGTCGGCGCCGGCCGCCAGGGACTGGACGATGGCCGCCTCGACCAGTCGTTTGGCCAGCCCCCGTCGCCGGGCCAGCGGGGCCACAGCCAGGGTGAGGATTTCCGCCTCCCCGGCGAGGGTGCGGGCCAGGATGAAGCCGCCATCGGCCCTCAATCCGAAGGCGCCCGGCCCGGCCAGCACCTCGGCGATGGCCTCGGCGTTCCAAGGATGAGCAAAGGCCGTGGCATGCAGCACGGCGAGCTCGCCGGCCTCCTCCGCCGACACGGCAGCCGGCGCGCTCATGCGAACGGGTCTATGCCGCCGGGCAGTTTGGCGTCCGGGGTGCGCAGGTAGAGCGGCCGGGCCTTGGGCACGGGATCCCGCACGGCCATCGCCAGCCGCGCCACCGCCGCCGGATCCGGTCCGGCCGGGGTCTCGACCGTCGCGCCCGGGATCATCGGCGCCAGCAGAGGGGCGCCGGACCCGACCAGGGTCACCGCCCCGCCGCCGACCAGTTCGGCCAGCCGGGCCGCCGCCGTCTCCACGGCCAAGGCGTCGGGGGCCATCAGGGCCGCCCCGTCGCGGAAGGCCTGCAGATAGACCTGCCCGCGCCGCGCATCGACGATGGCGCAGACAAAGCCCGCCCGTCCCGCCGCCAGGGCCGGCAGGGCGCCGATCCCGACCAGGGGGATGGTCAGGGCCTCGGACAGACCCTTGGCGAAGGCCAGGCCGACCCGCAGGCCGGTGAAGGACCCCGGCCCGACGGTCGAGGCCACCCGGTCCAGACGGGAAAAGGCCATGCCGGCGCCGTCCATCATCTCCGCGACCATCGGCGCCAGCCGCTCCTGATGGCCCCTCTGCATGGGCTCTGACCTGGAGGCCAGCACCTCGCCGTCCGCCAGCAGGGCGGCCGAACAGGCGTCCAGACAGGTATCGACGGCCAGCAGGATCAACGGGGTTGCGGCGCCTGCCAGAGGAACTCCCGCAGGAAGGCCTTTTCGCTGAGCAGCGCTTCGGCCGGAACCTCATCGCCGGTCGCCACGAAGCCGGGAATGCCGAAGACAAAGGCCAAGCTGTCATTGGCGGTCCGGCGGCACAAAAGGGCGCTCGAGAAGCGGTCGGCGCCCATGACGCACTGCTCCGGCTTGAACCCCAGCGCCGGCCAGCGGTCGAGAAGCTTCTCTCCCCTGGGACCGGCGATCGGCCCGCCCTGGACCAGAATCCTGCCCACCCGCCCGGGGCTGGTCGCCGCCTGCACCTCCAGGACCAGCGCCTCGGGGCCATTGATGGTGACAATCGGGGTCTGCATCCCCTCTTCGCTGATATAGGCCGCCTTGACCTCGGAGACCGGGAACAGTTCGGCGATGGCGTTGCGGTTGAACGGCGTCGTCTCGGTCAGCGGACCGACCCCGGCCTCGGAGGCGCTGAACACCGGCGCCGCCCCGGCGGCGTCGGGCGGCAGGTTGGCCTCGGTGGCCGCCGCCACTGCGGGGGCCTGGGACTGTTCACTCGGCTTGCCGCATCCGGCAAGGGCAAGGGCGGCCAGAAGGACGCAGATCAAGGGGGGCTTCATGGCGGGCATCCTACTGCGGTCCGGCGACGGTTTGAACCGGCGCGCGGGTCACGGTTCAGCTAGGCGGGCGGCTTGATTTCCGCAAGCGCCGCCGAACCGGCGGGGGTGATGGTCCACCCTTCGCGGCTGCGTTCGGCCAGGCCCAGGTCGGTCAGGGCCCGGGCGTCGGAGATATTGATCCAGTCCACCGGCTTGCCGGCCTGTTTCAAGGCCAGGTTCTTCAGGGCGGTCAGCTGACCATCGGTAAGGGCCATGGCGCTACTGGCCTCCGGACAGGGGATTGGGGCGGGTCGCCAGGCGTTTGGCGCTGTTGTGTTCGATGACCTGCAGCAGGCGCGTGACCTCGCTGCCCAGATCGGCCACGTCGCCCTCGAGGGTGGCGCAGCGCAGTTTCAGGTAGTCGTTTTCCCGGCGCAGCTTCTGGGCCTCTTCATCCGTCATGCCGGCTGGCTCCGGATCACCGCCCGCAGCAGGCTGGCCCGGCGCGGGGTGATGCCGGCGGCTTCCAGCTCTTGCCGGGCCCCGTCGAGCACCTCGCCGCGATGGCGGGAGCCCAGGGCCCAGGCCTCGGCGCGGATTTCCGCCGCCCCGATCGGCGCCCCGCCGACCGCCCCGAACAGGGCGCCGAGCCAGCTCAACGGATCGGCCGGCTGGTCAGGGTGCCGCGCAGGGCGTTGATGTCGCGCGGCGGCGGCCGGATGGCCGTTCCCGTCGAGCGGGGATCGTTGAGGAAGGTGCGCGGCGGCATGATCTTGGGAGGCGCTTTGGACATGACGTCCTTTCAGGCCGGGCGGGTGCGCATGTCGCGCGGTTGCCGTCGGCGGTTCCCTATAGCGCGTCCTGGCCAGGAAGGCTCCCGCAGACTTCGCGCCTCATCGCCCGCCACAGGCCGGACAGGCCGGATCGGCCCCGATCCTCACCGTCCGGGTCTCCGCCGCCAACCCGTCGTAGATCAGCAGCCGCCCGGTCAGGTCCGCCCCCGCCCCGGTGATCCGTTTGACCGCCTCCAGGGCCATCATCGACCCGATCACCCCGGCCAGGGCGCCGACCACCCCCACCGCCTGGCAGGTTTCGGCGTCCGGCGGAACCTCCGGCACCAGACAGCGATAGCAGGGCGCCCCGGCGAACACCCCGACCTGCCCCGTCCACCGACCGATCGCCCCGCTGACCAGCGGAACCCCCGCCGCCAGGCAGGCGTCGCTGACCAGCAGCCGGGTCTCGAAGTTGTCGCAGCCGTCCAGCACCAGGTCGAACCCGGCGATCCGCGCCGCCGCATTGTCCGCCGTGATGGCTTCCGGCCAGACCTCGATCGTCACATGCGGGTTCAGGCCCGCCAGCCGCGCCCTGGCCGCCGCCGTCTTGGCCGTCCCGACATCGGCCACATCATAGAGCACCTGCCGCTGCAGGTTGGACAGGCTGACCGTATCGGCGTCGATGATGCCGATACGGCCGACCCCCGCCGCCGCCAGATACAGGGCCGCCGGCGCGCCCAGACCTCCGGCCCCGACGATCAGCACGCTGGCGGCTTTCAGCTTCTGCTGTCCCGGCCCGCCGATCTCCCGCAGCACCAGATGCCGGGCGTAACGCTCGACCTCGTCCTGGCTGAACCCCATCGACTTGACCCGGACCTTCCCGCTCGCCACATCGCGGCTATGCAAAACGCAAACAGCTTCCCCGACTGGCACGGCACCACCATCCTCGCGGTGCGCAAGGACGGCAAGACCGTGATCGCCGGCGACGGACAGGTGTCGATGGGCGCCACCGTGGTCAAGGGCGGGGCCCGCAAGGTCCGCACCCTGGCCGGCGGCAAGGTCATCGCCGGTTTCGCCGGGGCCACCGCCGACGCCTTCACCCTGCTCGAACGGCTGGAGGCCAAGCTGGAACACTATCCCGACCAGCTGGCCCGGGCCTGTGTGGAGATGGCCAAGGACTGGCGGACCGACCGTTACCTGCGCCACCTGGAAGCCATGCTGCTGGTCGCCGACAAGTCCGCCCTCTACACCGTCACCGGGGTTGGCGACGTGCTGGAGCCGGACTACGGGGTCGCCGCCATCGGCTCGGGCGGCGCCTACGCCCTGGCCGCCGCCCGCGCCCTGATCGACACCGATACCGACGCCGAGACCATCGCCCGCAAGGCCATGGCCATCGCCGCCGACATCTGCGTCTACACCAATGGCAACCTCACGGTGGAAAGCCTTTAAGCGGCCATCATCGCCCCGGAACGTCCCGCCATGATCAGACCCTTGCTCGCGCCCCTGCTCCCCACCCTGGCCTTAGGCGCGGTGATCCTGGCCTTCGCCTCGCCCGCGGCGGCCGCCAAGAAACCGAAACCCCCGCCTCCGGTCACCCCGGCCGAGGTGGTGGCGGCCGAACGGGCCTTCGCCGCCGACGGCCTGGCGCTGGGGGTCAAGCAAAGCTTTCTCAAACATATGGCGGACGACGCCATGCTGTTCCAGCCGGACCCGGTCAACGCCCGCGAGGCGGTCAGCGCCCAGTCCGACGCCCCGGGACCGAAGCTGCAATGGTGGCCGGTCTGGGCCGGCGTCTCCCAGAGCAACGACCTGGGCTTCACCACCGGTCCCTATGCGCTGCAGGACGTCCGCCGGGGCTTCTATTTCACCATGTGGAAGCGCCAGCCGGACGGAAGCTGGAAATGGATCTACGACGGCGGCACCGCCAGCAGCGCCCTGGGCGCGCCGGGGCCGGAGCGGGAACCCGCCTATCTGACCATGTCGACGCAGGCCGGCCGCTATCCCGAAGGGGCCTTCGCCGAGGCCCAGAAGGCGGAAGCGGCGCTCAACGCCGCCGCCGCCGAGGATGTGGTGGCCGCCTATACCGAGGCCCTGGTTTGCGAGGGCCGCATCCAGGGCTCCCCGGCCCCGCCGGCCCAGGGCTGCGCCAGTTTCAAGAATGAACTGGCCACCCGCGCATCGAAGATCGCCTTCACGCCCGTCGGTGGAGAGGCCTCTTCGGCCGGCGACCTGGCCTGGACCTACGGCGACGCTGCCTGGGAATTGCAGGGCCAGGCCTTCCGCGGCCACTATGTGCGGGTCTGGCAGAGCCGCCCGGAAGGCTGGCGTCTGGTCTTCGACCAGATCTTCACCTCACCGCCGAAAAAACCCTGAGTCCGGCAAACCG
This sequence comes from Caulobacter sp., assembly GCA_044239675.1. GTDB lineage: Bacteria > Pseudomonadota > Alphaproteobacteria > Caulobacterales > Caulobacteraceae > Caulobacter. Next base: position 107,331 of record JBIIAX010000009.1, on the reverse strand, counting down.
TGACGAAGGCGGTCGGCGTACCTATCTGCGTGCTTCGACACGCCCGCTGATCCGGAGCCAAGGCCCAAAGTGACCGAGTTTTCTCCCCGCGAGATCGTTTCCGAACTGGACCGCTTCGTCGTCGGTCATGCCGAGGCCAAGCGGGCCGTGGCCATCGCCCTGCGCAACCGCTGGCGCCGCCGCCGCGCGCCCGAGGCCCTGCGCGACGAGATCACCCCCAAGAACATCCTGATGATCGGCCCCACCGGCGTGGGCAAGACCGAGATCGCCCGCCGGCTGGCAAAGCTCGCTCAGGCGCCGTTCCTCAAGGTCGAGGCCACCAAGTTCACCGAGGTCGGCTATGTCGGCCGCGACGTCGACCAGATCATCCGCGACCTGGTGGAAAGCGCCATCGCCATGGTCCGCGACAAACGCCGGGCCGGGGTCAAGGCCAGGGCCGAAGCCGCCGCCGAGGAGCGGATCCTCGACGCCCTGACCGGCCCGGGCAGCGTCGCCGCCCGCGAATCCTTCCGCCGGAAACTGCGCGCCGGCGAACTGAACGACACCGAGGTCGAACTGCAGCTGGCCGACACCGCCAGTCCCTTCCAGGGCATGGACATCCCGGGCATGCCCGGCGGCTCGGTCGGGATGCTCAATCTCGGCGAGATGATGGGCAAGGCCTTCGGGGGGCGCACCCGGACCCACAAGACGACGGTGGCCGGCGCCTATGCGCCCCTGCTGGCCGAGGAGAGCGACAAGCTGGTCGACCAGGAAGCCCTGACCCTGGAGGCCGTCGAGCTGGCCGAGAACAGCGGCATCGTCTTCCTCGACGAGATCGACAAGGTGGCCAGCCGGGCCGACCGCGCCGGCGCCGACGTCAGCCGCGAGGGGGTCCAGCGCGACCTGCTGCCGCTGATCGAGGGGACCACCGTCTCCACCAAGCACGGGCCGGTGAAGACCGACCACATCCTGTTCATCGCCTCCGGCGCCTTCCACGTCGCCAAGCCGTCGGACCTGCTGCCGGAACTCCAGGGCCGCCTGCCGATCCGCGTGGAGCTGAAGGCCCTGACCCGCGACGACCTGCGCCGGATTCTCACCGAACCGGAAGCCAATCTGATCCGCCAGCAGCAGGCGCTGATCGCCACCGAGGGCGTCGACCTGACCTTCACCGAGGACGCCATCGACGCCATCGCCGACGCCGCCGTGGCGGTGAACGGCAGCGTCGAGAACATCGGCGCCCGCCGCCTCCAGACCATCCTGGAAAAGGTCGTCGAGGACATCAGCTTCACCGCCGGCGACACCAGCGCCGCCGCCTTCACCGTCGACGGCGCCTATGTCACGTCAAAGGTCGGCGCCCTGGCGGCCGACGCCGACCTCAGCCGGTTCATCCTGTAGATATTGGCTTCGCCTAAAGCGGGCCGGACGCTGCGGTCGGCGCCGCCCCTGCGGGAGGAGCGGCCGTCAACGCGGGAGAAGCCGGGTTCGTCGTCGGCGGGGCCGGGACGGCGGACGCCAAGGCCCCGCCGTAACGAAATCCGGGTTCGAAGGGGTAGCCCGGGAACTCCAGGGCGTAGATCGCGGTGTCCCCGCAACGGTCCGTCGTCCCATTGACGTAATCGGCGGCCTTCAACCGGTTCGCCGCCGCCGTATTCCCGAGGTAGGCCTTGACCGGCGCCAGATCCATATCCGGTCCAAAGACAGAACCACCCATGTTGAACCCGCCCGCGTAGATCACGTCGCCCGCCTTGACCTCAAAGGCCGGAGAGCCAAGGCACACGTTGAGTACGCTCGAAGCGCCCAGGCTACTGATCCGCCAACGGCCGGGAGGCACGGGCAGGGCGACCCAGTTTCCGCCCTTCTTGGCAAACAGGAGACCAACAGCAAAAAACAGCCTGTCCGGCCGAGAATCGACCGTCGATGCAAGGGTGTTTCGGTCCGGGCCCATCCGGGTGAAGGTAAAGCCGATGCCGTTTCGGAAGCTCAGACCGTCAAGCCTGACGATCACGACGCCCGCAGCCGGGATGACCGCATCCATCTCGGCCGGCTTGACCAGCTTGGTCGGCCATTTGCGGTCCAGCTTGACGGGTGAGAATGTCGGAATGTTTCTTCCGACGTCCGGTAACTGCAGCCCCGTGGCCGCCTTCAGGCTGAGCGAACCGTCGTTGGTATGGTCCGGGCGAATTTCGTAGCGGGGCGTGGCGGCGTCCTGAATGTCATTCCTCCACCAACGGACAACGCGGCCCTCCGGATTGTCGGCTCCGATCCAGGGGGCCAGCCGTTCCGCCAGATCGGCCTTCGTCAGCGCGGCCAGGCTTTTGCCGAGCGTGTCGCTGACGCTGACGACCCGCCAGCCGCGCACCACCATGCAGTTCTCAAGGGCGGATCCGACCGTGCCATTGCGGTAGGCGTTCTGGAACGCCGAGCCTATGGCCACGCCAAGCAGCCCGCCCCCGCCATAGTTGCCGATCACCTCGTCGTAGGACCGCGTGGTCGAAGCCTCGGCCGTGCAGGCGGAAACGTCGATGTCGTGTTCGGCGATGGTCGCGCCGGGCCGGTTGAAATAGCTGTAGCCCATCGTCATGCGGGACAGGTGGATGTCGCCGCTGGCCGCCGGGGCGGCGGGGGCCGCGGTCGCCGGGGCGGCCAAGGCGGTCGAGGCGAGCAGCGCCGCCGACACGGCGACAGACAGGATTTTCAAGAGGAGCCCCCCCAGGCTGAACAGGTTACCGGCCCATGCTGTCTTCAACCTGCAGTTCGGTCAAGCGACGGCGAAGCGCGGGGAGGGGGCAGCGGCGGCTGGTCCGGATGTGGAGCCTTCTGGCGCGGACCTCTCGACGATCGTGTTCTTCGCAAACCCGTTCGACAGCGCCGCCGTCTTCACCCTCGACGGCGCCTATTTGACGTCTAGGTCGGCGGCCCGGCGGCTGACGCCGCCCTCGGCCGGTTCATCCTCTGAAAATCCTTCTCCGCGCAAAGCGCGGGGGAGGATGAGCTACTGACCCCCCACCTTATGCGTCTCGAAATAGGCCAGCATCCGGCGCCAGCCGTCGGTGGCGGCCTCGGCGTCATAGGTGGGGCGGTAGTCGGCGTGGAAGCCGTGCTGGGCCTGGGGATAGACGACGATGTCGCTGCCGGTCTTGCGGGTGCGGACCAGCACCGACTTCATGGCGTCGACGTCCGCCTGGGGGATGCCCTGGTCCTTGCCGGCATAGAGGCCCAGCACCGGGCATTTCAGCACCCCGGCCAGTTCCAGCGGCCATTGCCGGTCCGGCTCGGCCAGGAACTGGCCCGCCGCCGGGCGGCTGAGGCGGCCGTACCAGGCGACCCCGCAGTTGAAGGCGCGGGTCCGCTCGCAGGCCAGCCAGACCACGGCGCCGCCCCAGCAGAAGCCGGTGATCGCCTTGCGGGTCCGGTCGACGAACTTCTGGCTGTCCAGCCAGGCGACGGTCGCCTCGACATCGGCTTGCGTCTCGGCGTCGGTCGTCGCCCCGACGATCTTGCGGATCTCGGTAAAGTCGCTGAGCGGGGCCGGATCGCCGTGCCGCGCGAAGAAGTCGGGGGCGATGGCCACATACCCCAGCTTGGCCAGCCGCCGGCAGATGTCGCGGATATATTCATGGACCCCGAACACCTCCGACACCACCAGCACCGCCGGATGTCGGCCCCGGCTGTCCGGCCGGGCGATATAGGCGGGGATCTTGCGGTCGAAGCTGGGGATCATCACCGCGCCGGTGATCAGGTCCTCTTCGTCGGTCTGGATGGTCTCGGCCTGGGCCGAGACCGCCGCCGCCGCATAGCCGGCGAAGAACAGCCCGCCCAGCAACCGTCGCGAGACATTGAGGTCGCCGGGCTGCGTGCCCTCCGGACGGGTGAGAGTCGGCATGGCGATGTCTCCGGTACGATACTCAGGCCGACAATCTAGCGCCGGAACGCCGGGCGGCAAAGCGCCGGGATCCACGCCGAGAGGGCATCACCCGGGCCGAGCCCGCCGCAGGGTCAGGTTCAGCCGGCCGCCGCCGGGGATCAGGCGGGAGGAGCCCGGCAGGATGCGGTCCACCCCGTGATAGGCCATCCGCGCCTCGCCGGCCAGGACACAGACGTCGCCGGAGGCCAGACGAACCGAGGCCGTGGGCTCGCCGCGCCGGGTCCCGCCGATGCGGAAGACGGCGGTATCTCCCAGGGAAACCGACAGCACGGGAAACCTTGGGTCCGCCTCGTCGCGATCCTGATGCAGCCCCATCTTCGCCTGGTCCCGGTAGAGGTTGACCAGGCAGGAGTCCGGCGGAACCAGCGGATCGGCGATTTCCGCCCACAGCGCCAGCAGCGCCCCGGGGATCGCCGGCCAGGGCCGGTCCGTCCCGGGCTGGGTCGCCTGATAGCGATAGCCGGCGCTGTCGGAGACCCAGCCCAGCGGCCCCAGGCTGGTCATGGCGACGCTCATCGTCCGACCGCCCGGGGTCGCGTAGTTCCTAGGCGGAACAGCCACCGTCAGGGCCAGAACGGCCGCCGCCAGCGCCTGCTGCTCGCCCGGGTCGAGACGGCCGGGATAAAGACGAAAGCCGGAGGGTGCGGACATCACTGGACTTGAGGCCTCGGGATAGGGCAAAGCCCCACCACAATTAGGGTTTTCCCCTTGCGGGACGCCCGGCCATTCCCATATGGCGACTCGAACCAAGGCTTTCCCACTCGGGAAATCTGACACTGTGCAACCGGGCCGCAAGGCCTCAATTTCAAAGGGGACGGAACAGGATATCCGAGGGTGCTCACCTTAAAGAGGCCCCACCGATCTCCGTCCGCCATACAGGAGCGAAAGACCGCAAGATGAGCAAGATCATCGGCATCGACCTCGGGACCACCAACAGCTGCGTCGCCATCATGGATGGCAAGACGCCCAAGGTGATCGAAAACGCCGAGGGCATCCGCACCACCCCCTCGGTCGTCGGCATCATCGACGATGGCGAGCGGCTGGTCGGCCAGCCGGCCAAGCGCCAGGCGGTGACCAACCCCTCCAACACCCTGTTCGCCATCAAGCGCCTGATCGGCCGCGCCTTCAGCGACCCGGTGGTCGCCAAGGACAAGGACATGGTGCCCTATGAGATCGTCAAGGGCCCGACCGGCGACGCCTGGGTCCGCGCCCACGGCAAGGACTACTCGCCCCAGGAAATCAGCGCCTTCATCCTGGTGAAGATGAAGGAAGCCGCCGAGGCCCACCTTGGCGAGCCGGTGACCAAGGCGGTCATCACCGTCCCGGCCTATTTCAACGACGCCCAGCGTCAGGCGACCAAGGACGCCGGCAAGATCGCCGGCCTGGAAGTCCTGCGGATCATCAACGAGCCGACCGCCGCGGCCCTCGCCTACGGGCTGGAAAAGAACGAAGGCAAGAAGATCGCCGTCTACGACCTCGGCGGCGGCACCTTCGACGTCTCGGTCCTGGAGATCGGCGACGGCGTCTTCGAGGTGAAGTCGACCAACGGCGACACCTTCCTGGGCGGCGAAGACTTCGACCTGCGCCTCGTCGACTACCTGGCCGACGAGTTCAAGAAGGAGTCCGGCGTCGACCTGCGCAAGGACAAGCTGGCCCTGCAGCGCCTGAAGGAAGAGGCCGAAAAGGCCAAGAAAGAACTCAGCAGCGTGCCCTCCTATGAGGTCAACCTGCCCTTCATCAGCATGAACGCGTCCGGTCCCCTGCACCTGAACATCAAGCTTTCCCGCGCCAAGCTGGAAGCCCTGGTCGAGGACCTGGTGGCCCGCACCATCGGTCCCTGCGAACAGGCCCTGAAGGACGCCGGACTGAAGAAGAGCGACATCGACGAAGTGATCCTGGTCGGCGGCATGACCCGCATGCCCAAGGTCGTCGAGGCGGTGAAGGAATTCTTCGGTCGCGAGCCCCACAAGGGCGTCAACCCGGATGAAGTCGTCGCCCTCGGCGCCGCCATCCAGGCCGGCGTGCTGCAAGGCGACGTCAAGGACGTCCTGCTGCTCGACGTGACCCCCCTGACCCTCGGCATCGAGACGCTTGGCGGCGTCTTCACCCCGCTGATCGAACGCAACACCACCATCCCGACCAAGAAGAGCCAGACCTTCTCCACCGCCGACGACAGCCAGTCGGCCGTGACCATCCGGGTCTTCCAGGGCGAGCGTCCGATGGCGGCCGACAACAAGATGCTGGGCCAGTTCGACCTGGCCGGCATCCCGCCGGCGCCGCGCGGCGTGCCGCAGATCGAGGTCACCTTCGACATCGACGCCAACGGCATCGTCCATGTGACCGCCAAGGACAAGGCGACCAACAAGGAACAGGCCATCCGCATCCAGGCGAACGGCGGCCTTTCGGACGCCGACATCGAAAAGATGGTCAAGGAAGCCGAAGCCAACAAGGCGGACGACGAGAAGCGCAAGGCCGGGGTCGAGGCCCGCAATACGGCCGACTCCGCCATCCACTCGACCGAAAAGGCCCTGGCCGAGCATGGCGACAAGGTGAGCGCTGAGGACAAGTCGGCCATCGAGACCGCCCTGTCCGACCTGAAGGCGGTGCTGGACAAGGGCGAGCCCGACGACATCAGCGCCAAGACCCAGACCCTGATCCAGGCTTCGATGAAGCTGGGCGAGGCCATGTACAAGGCCCAACAGGGCGAAGCGGCTGGCGGTGAAGACACCGCCCAGCCGGCGGATGACAGCGTCGTCGACGCCGAGTTCGAAGAAGTCGACGACGACAAAAAGTCGGCGTGACAATGCGCCTCATCGCGAGGACAGACGGCGTCGGGCATATCCTCAAATCGGGGATCGTCGCCGCTTCAGTCCTTGCGAGGGCATCGAGGCGCCCGTTCCGCTCGGTTTCCGGCCATGGCAGGGGACTTGCAGTGGAACGGGCCGCCCACCACCTCCATCCTTTAGACGCTTGGGTCCATTAAGCCGCCATGCGCGACTATTACGACATCCTTGGCGTGGACCGTGGCTGTGACGGAGCCGGACTGAAGTCCGCCTTCCGCAAACAGGCCATGGAACACCATCCCGACCGCAACGGCGGCAGCGAAGACGCCTCCGCGCGGTTCAAGGAGATCAACGAGGCCTATTCCATCCTCTCCGATCCGCAGAAGCGGGCGGCCTACGACCGCTTCGGCCACGCCGGGGTCAACGGCATGGGCGGCCAGCAGCAGGGCGGCTTCTCCGACGTCCACGACATCTTCAACGAGGTGTTCGGCGACGCCTTCGGCGAGATGTTCGGCGGCGGCCGTGGCCGCCAGCGCTCCAACGGCCCGGCCCGCGGCGCCGACCTGCGCTACGACCTGGAAATCACCCTGGAGCAGGCCTACGCCAGCGCCGAGGTCGAGATCCGCGTCCCCTCCTCCCTCACCTGCGATGTCTGCGACGGGTCCGGCGCCAAGCCGGGCACCAGCCCGACCGTCTGCTCCAGCTGCGGCGGCGCCGGCCGCGTCCGCGCCACACAAGGCTTCTTCTCGATCGAGCGGGCCTGCCCCCGCTGCGCCGGCTCCGGCCGGATGATCATGGACCCCTGCAAGAACTGTCATGGCGCTGGCCAGGTCCGCAAGGAACGCCTCCTTTCGGTCCGCATCCCGGCCGGGGTCGACGACGGCGCCCGCATCCGCCTGGCGGGCGAGGGCGACGCCGGCCAGCGCGGCGGACCGCGCGGCGATCTCTACATCTTCCTCTCGGTCGCCCCTCACGACCTTTTCGAACGGGACGGCCTGGACCTGCTCTGCACCGTGCCGGTGCCGATGAGCACCGCCGTGCTCGGCGGCGACATCGAGGCGCCCTGCCTGACCGGCGGCGAAAACTGCGACGGCCAGTGCCGCCAGAAGGTCAAGGTTCCCGAGGGCGTCCAGACCGGCAAGACCGTGCGGCTCAAGGGCCGGGGCATGCCCTCCCTCCGCTCTCGCGAGAAGGGCGACCTGATCGTCGAGCTGTTCGTCGAGACTCCCACACAGCTGACCGCCCGCCAGCGGGAACTGATGCGGGAGTTCGCCGACCTGACCGGGGAGTCGCAGCACCCCAAATCCGCCAACTTCCTGGGCAAAGCCAAACGCTTCTGGTCGGAGGTGACCGGGGGCTGATGTCGGCGGGCCGACGACGCTGATCCCGAGTCGCCTGTCGGTCCCTCGCCGTGTAAGGAGGCCGCATGTTGCGCGCCCGCATTCTGGCCCTGGCCCTGTTATCGGTCCGGGCCCTGCCTTTCGCCGCTCTTGCAGGCGGCGTCCTGGCGATCGGCGCCGTCCCGGCCCAGGCCCAGACCTGGAAGACTTACCGAGACACCCGCTACAGCTACCAGGCCGATTTCCCCGGCGTGCCCAGCATCACCCAGCAGACCACGGCCTCGGGCAAGGTCATCGACATGGCGGCGCTGCAGGCCGGCACCGACGGGGTCTTCCTGGTCACCGCCACCGAGAACGGCGACCCGCTTGATCCGGCCCAGACGCTCGACAAGCTGGTCAGCGGCGCGCTGGAGGGGGCTCAGGGCCGGTTGATCAGCTCGGCCGACGTGGTCGTCAGCGGCTTTCCCGCCCGCGACGTGGTCATCCGTTCGGAGACCCGGCGCCAGACCCTGAGAGTGCGGATGGTGGTCCGGGGCTCGACCTTCTTCCAGGTGATGGCTGTTGGGGAGCTGGATATCTCCCCGCCCAACGCCGACCGGTTCGTCAAGTCCTTCCGCTTCCCGCCGCCGCCCGGCAGCGAGCCGGAAAAGCCGGAAACCGACGCCGCCATCGCCACCGCTCCCCCGGCGGAAGCGGAACCCGCGGCCGCCGCCCCGGCCGTGAAGACCGTCGTCAAGCCGGTTGCGAAGAAGGCGGCCCCCAGGAAGCCGGCGCCGGCCACCCGGAAAAAGCGCAAGCGATCCTGAGCGCCTCGCCGGCCCTTGAGCGGGGCGCCCGGCGCCCTGTAGTTAAGGACTATGAACGCGCCCGTCGCCATCCCGCCCGACACGACCCTGGGCGCGCCCCAACCGAGTGCTGTCGGCGCCACGCCGGTCATGGCGCAGTATTTCGAGGCCAAGTCCCGCCAGCCCGACGCCCTGGTCTTCTTCCGGATGGGCGACTTCTACGAGCTGTTCTTCGAGGACGCGATCCGGGCGGCGGCGGCCCTGGGCATCTCCCAGACCTTCCGGGGAACCCATAACGGCCAGCCCATCCCCATGGCCGGGGTGCCGGTCCATGCGGCGGAGGCCTATCTCGCCAAGCTGATCCGTTCGGGCTTCAAGGTCGCCGTCTGCGAACAGATGGAAGACCCCGCCGAGGCCAGGAAGCGCGGCTCCAAGTCCATCGTCCGCCGCGACGTCGTCCGCATCATCACCCCCGGCACCCTGACCGAGGACAGCCTGCTGGACAGCCGCGGGGCCAACCGCCTGGCCGCCATCGCCCTGCGTTCGGGCCAGGCCGCCGTGGCCAGCGTCGAGCTCAGCACCGGCGCGGTGGAAAGCCTGCTGCTCGCCCCTTCCGGCCTGGCCGCCGCCCTCGCCGCCCTGGCGCCCTCCGAAATCCTCGTCCCCGACCGCCTGTTCGCAGATGAGCACATCTCCGCCGCCCTGAAGATGGCCGGAGGCCTGGTCCAGCCCATGGCCCAGGCCCTGGCCGAGCCCTCCGCCAGCGAGGCGCGGGTCAAGCGGCTCTACGGCGTCGACACGCTCGACGGGTTCGGCGGCCTGTCCGGGGCGGAAATCTCGGCGCTGGGCCTGATCGCCGCCCATCTGGAAGTCACGCAAGCGGGGCGAATGCCCGCCCTGTCGCCGCCGCGGCGGGCGGGCGAGGCCGACGTCATGGCCATCGATCCGGCCACGCGGACCAGCCTGGAGATCGAAAAGACCACCGGCGGCCAGCGGGACGGCAGCCTGCTGGGGGCCATCGACCGCACGGTCACAGCCCCGGGTTCGCGCCTTCTCGCGGAACGACTGGCGAGACCGCTGCTCGACCCGGCGCGGATCGAGGCGCGCCTCGACGCGGTGCAGTGGTTCCTGGAGCGCCGGCCCCTGCGCGAACAGGTCCGTGACGCCCTGCGCCGGTCCGGGGACATGGCCCGCGCCCTCTCCCGCCTGGCGCTGGGCCGGGGCGGGCCGCGCGATCTCGGCTGCCTGCGCGACGGGCTGAAGACCGGCGAGGCGCTTGCCGGCCTGTCGCTGGCCGGCCTCTCGCTCGGAACCGAGCCCCGCCTCGCCCCGCCGCCGGCCGACGTCGAGGCGGCCCTCGCCGCCATCTCCCCCTCCCTCTCCCTCGGCCTCTCCACCCTGCTGGCCGGGCTGGAGACGGGCCTCGGAACCGACCTGCCGGCCCAGGCCCGCGACGGCGGCTATGTCGCCCCGAACATCCGCCCCGAACTGGACCAGGCCCGCGCCCTGCGCGACGACAGCCGCCGGGTGATCGCCGGGCTGGAGACCCGCCTGGCCGCTGACAGCGGCGTGCCGCTGAAGATCCGCCACAACGCGGTCCTCGGCTATTTCGTCGAGACCACGGCGAACAAGGCCGACCCACTCTTCCAGCCGCCGCATAACGCCACCTTCATCCACCGCCAGACCCTGGCCAACCAGGTGCGTTTCACCACCGTCGAACTGGCCGATCTCGACGCCCGCATCGCCCAGGCCGGCGAGCGGGCCCTGGCCATCGAGGTCCAGACCTTCGAGGCCTGGCGCGAGGAGGCCATCGCCCTGGCGCAGCCGCTGCGCGCCGCCGCCCAGGGCCTGGCCGCCCTCGACGTGGCCTCGGCCCTGGCCGAATGGGCCGAGGACGCGAACGCCTGCCGCCCGCTGGTCAACGACAGCCTCTGTTTCGATGCGAAGGCCGCCCGCCATCCGGTGGTTGAGGCGGCGGTCCGCCGGGCGGGCGATCCCTTCACCCCCAACGACTGCCGCCTGGACGGCGCCGGCGACCAGGGCGCGCGCCTCAGCATCGTCACCGGCCCCAACATGGCCGGCAAATCGACCTTCCTGCGCCAGAACGCCCTCCTGGCCATCCTCGCCCAGAGCGGATCCTATGTCCCGGCCGAGGCCCTGACCCTGGGCGTGGTGGACCGGCTGTTCAGCAGGGTGGGCGCCGGGGACGACCTGGCGCGCGGCCGCTCGACCTTCATGGCCGAGATGGTCGAGACCGCCGCCATCCTCACCCAGGCCACGCCGCGTAGTTTCGTCATTCTCGACGAGATCGGCCGGGGCACCGCCACCTGGGACGGCCTGGCCATCGCCTGGGCCTGCGCGGAAGCCCTACATGACACCAACAGGTCCCGCGCCCTATTCGCCACCCACTACCACGAACTGGCGACCCTCGAAGGCCGGCTGGCCCACGTCTCCAACCTGTCCCTGCGAGCCAAGGAATGGAACGGGGACCTGGTCTTCCTGCACGAATGCGGCCCCGGCCCCGCCGACCGCTCCTACGGCGTCCAAGTCGCCAAACTGGCGGGCGTGCCCCCGGCCGTGGTCATCCGGGCCCGCGAGGTGCTGGAACGCCTCGAAGCCGACAGCCATTCCCCCGCCCGCCTCGAAGGCCTGCCGCTGTTCGAAATGGCCGCGCCCGCCCCGGCCAGATGGGGACCCAGCCCCACTGACGAGGCCCTGAAAGCCCTGGACCTCGACGGCATGAGCCCCCGCGAGGCGCTGGAGGCGCTATACAGATTGAAAAGCCTGCTCGGAAAGCTGGCGTAGGGGACTACTATGCGCAAATTGCTTATCGCCGCCGGCGCCTGCCTGGCCATCAGCCTGGCTGCGAGCGAAGCACAGGCCGGCATCTACACCGACGACCTGGCGCGCTGCATCGTCAAAGCGAGTTCGCCGCAGGATCGGCGCGACTTCGTGATCTTCGTCTTCGCCGCGATGAGCGCTCACCCCGACGTTCAACAGTACTCGAAGATGACCGAGGCCGAACGGGACGAATATGCGAGGAAGACCTCCAAGTTGATGGAGCGTCTCCTGATAGTCGATTGTCGCAAGGAGGCGGTGATCGCGATCAAGTACGAGAGGGAGCAATCGCTGTCGAAGGCCTTCTCCGTTCTTGGCGAAACCGCGATGGTCGACCTGATGAGCAACCCCCAGGTCGAGAAGGTTTTCAATCGGCTTGCAGAGGCCTTCGACGCGACCAGTTGGGACAAGCTGACCGAAGAAACCAAGTAGCATCGCTCCATTGCGCCTTAACCATCCACAGCGCACATAGGGACCCATGCCGCCTCGCCTACGCCCGACTCGCCTCGAACATGTCGTCGATGGGGAGGCGTTGCGCGCCCGCCTCTCGGCCGCCGCCCTGGATTCGCTGGGCAATGAGGTCGAGCAGCGCCGGCGGGCGCTGGAAATCCTCAAACAGGCCCTGTTCCGCGGCCGGATGATCGCCAAGGAGCGGCTGGAGAACGGGGCCGGCGGCATCGAGACCGCCCGGCTGCTCTGCGGCGTCACCGACCAGGTGGTCACCGCCCTCTATGACTTCACCACCGTCCACGTCTTCCGGGCCCGCAACCCGACCGAGGGTGAACGGCTCTGCCTGCTGGCGGTGGGCGGCTATGGCCGGGGGGTCCTCAGCCCCTATTCGGACCTCGATCTGCTGTTCCTGCGCCCTTGGAAACAGACGGCCCACGCCGAGAGCGTCATCGAGTTCATGCTCTATGCCCTGTGGGACCTGGGCTTCAAGGTCGGCCACGCCAGCCGCACCGTCGAGGAATGTGTCAAGCTGTCCCGCGAGGACTTCACCATCCGCACCTCCCTGCTGGAGGCGCGGCGGCTGAGCGGCGACGCCGAGCTGGGGGCCGAACTTCGCAAGCGGTTCTACGGCGAGGTGGTCAAGGGCACCGGGGCCGAGTTCGTCGCCGCCAAGCTGAAGGAGCGGGACGAGCGCCACGCCCGGGCCGGGACCAGCCGCTATATGGTCGAGCCCAACGTCAAGGAGGGCAAGGGGGGCCTGCGCGACCTCCACACCCTGATGTGGATCGCCGAATACCTGCACCCCGTGCAGCGGCCGACCGACATCTTCCGCCTCTCCTATTTCGACCCCAAGGAGGTGCGGGCCTTCACCCGGGCCTTCGACTTCCTGCATGCGGTGCGCGCCCATCTGCATTTCGCCACCGGCCGGCCCGAGGAGCGGCTGACCTTCGACGTGCAGCCGGAAATCGCCCGGCGGATGGGCTATGGCGACCGCGCCGACAACCCCGCCGTCGAGCGGTTCATGCGCCACTATTTCCTCATCGCCCGCGAGGTCGGCGCCCTGACCCGGGCCTTCTCCGCCAAGCTGGAGGCCGAGCAGGTCAAGCAGGAGCCCCGCGGCCTGTCCCGCTTCCTGCCGGGCAAGAAGGCCGTCAAGCGCCGGGCGCTCGACTATCCCGGCTTCCATGAGGAGACCGGCCGCCTGACCATCGATGGGCCGCAGGTGTTCGAGCGCGATCCGGTCGATCTGATCCGGCTGTTCCGCATCGCCGATGTGCTGGACCTGGACCTGCATCCGGACGCCTTCACCGCCGTGACCCGCTGCCTCAGCCTGATCAGCTCCAAGGTCCGGCGCGATCCCGACGCGGCCGAGGCCTTCCTCGACATCCTGGCCCGGGGCAAGAGCACCTATCGCACCCTGACCCTGATGAACGAGGCCGGGGTCCTGGGCCGGTTCCTGCCGGAGTTCGGCCGGGTCGTCGCCCAGATGCAGTTCAACATGTACCACAGCTATACGGTGGACGAGCACACCCTGCGGGCCATCGGGGTGATCGCCGACATCGCCGCCGGGCGGCATCAGGTCGACCACCCCCTGGCCACAGCCATCATGCCGCTGATCGACGACCGCGAGGCTCTGTTCCTGGCCATGCTGCTGCATGACACCGGCAAGGGCGGGGTCGGCGGCCAGGAAAAGGCCGGGGCCCGCGCGGCCCGCCAGGCCTGCGAGCGGCTGGGCGTCGACCGGGCCAAGATCGAGCTGGTCGCCTGGCTGGTCGAGCATCACCTGGTGATGAGCGACACCGCCCAGAAGCGGGACGTCACCGACCCGGCCACCGTCGCCGCCTTCGCCCGCATCGTCGAAAGCCCCGAGCGGCTGCGTCTGCTGCTGGTGCTCACCGTGGCCGATATCCGCGCCGTGGGGCCGGGCGTGTGGAACGGCTGGAAGGGCCAGCTGCTGCGCGAACTCTATGCCGCCACTGAGGCCATCTTCCGCGGCGGGCGCGGCAGCGACCCGGCCGCCGCCGCCCAAAGGCACCAGGAAAACATCGCCCGCGAGGCGCGGCAGGCCCTGATCGCCGCCCATCCCGAGGCCGAGGCCTGGTCCGCCACCATGGAGGACGCCTATTTCGGCGCCTTCACGGCCGAGGAGATCGCCGAGCATGCGGCCCTCGCCGCCCGGGCCCTGGTTCAGGGCGGCGCCGCCGCCGGAGGGCGGATCCGCACCGATCGCAACGCCGCCGAGGTGGTGGTCGCCGCCAAGGATCGGCGCGGCCTGTTCGCCGACCTGGCCCTGGCTCTGTCCGGCCTGGGCGGCAACGTCCTCGGGGCCCGGGTCTTCACCTCCCGGGCCGGCCAGGCCCTCGACGTCTTCCAGGTCCAGGACGCCGCCGGCGCCCCCTACGGCTGCGAAAACCCCCGGGCCCTGCGCCGTCTGGCCGACGCCCTGGAAGCCGCCGGTCGCGGCGAGGTGATCCCGGTCGAGTCCCGACGCAACGACCTGGGCCGCACCGCCGCCTTCGCCATCGCCCCCACGGTGATGCTCGACAACGACGCCTCCTCCGAGGCGACGGTGGTCGAAGCCTCCGGCCGCGACCGCCCCGGCCTGCTGGAGGCCCTCGCCCGGGCCATCTCGGAGGCGGGCCTCAGCATCGTCTCGGCCCATATCGACGGCTACGGCGAACGGGCGGTGGACGTCTTCTACGTCCAGACCGCGACCGGCGAAAAGGTCGTCGATCCCCGCAAACAGACCGCCCTCAAGGCCGCCCTGACCGCGGTTCTGGAAGCCGAGGAGTCAGGCTCCTCGGGCAAACTCCGGCCCGGCCTGGAACGCGCCAGAGCCAGCGTCGGCCGCTGACCAGGGGACTGGTTCGCCGCGCAATGGTGGCAGCCTGTTTTCCCCGTAATCCGGGCGGCGTACCTGTCCCCGATCAGCGCCGGCCGAGGGTTCGGAGCACCCGCCAGCCGCTGGCCAACCGGCTGTAGCCGCGGCATCTCCATCCTCGGCGCCAATCGGGGACAGGTAGCGCGCCTAAACGCCAGAGGACCCTCGCGAACGGATTTGCGCGCGCAACCAGTCCCCATCCCTCACCGCCTGCTTGATTCCCCCCGCCCCCCGGCGCAGAAGCGCCATCGTGTCAGAACAGCCCACCCCAGAAATCGCACCAGACGTTACGGCCGCTCCCAAGGGCGGCCCCAAACGCGCCGGGATCATCAAGTCCTCGATGATCTTCTCCGGCCTGACCCTGGTCAGCCGGTTCATGGGCCTGGCCCGCGACCTGGTGATCACCGCCCGGCTGGGAGCCAGCCAGACCATCGCCGCCGACGCCTACTATACGGCCCTCAGCTTCCCCAACCTGTTCCGCCGCATCTTCGCCGAGGGCGCCTTCGCCGCCGCCTTCGTCCCCAGTTACAGCCGCAAACTGGCGGCCGAGGGCGAGATCGAAGCCGACAAACTGGCCGTCGACGCCATGGCCGCCCTGGCCGCCGCCACCCTGGTCCTGACCATCGCCTTCCAGCTGGCCATGCCCTGGCTGATGTATGTGATCAATCCGGGCTACGCCGCCGATCCCGAGAAGTTCAAACTGGCCTGGATGCTGACCCAGGTGACCATGCCCTACCTGCCCTGCATGGCCATCACCGCCCTGCTGTCAGGGGTGCTCAACGCCCGGGGCCGGTTCATCCTGTCCGGCGCCGCCCCCACGGTGCTCAACGCCGCCATGCTGATCGCCGTCATCCCGCAGACGGACCCGGTGATGGCCGCCTGGGCGGCCAGCTGGGGCGTGCTGGGCGCCGGCGTTCTCCAAGCCGGCCTGCTGTGGTGGGGCGCGACCAAGGCCGGGGCCACCCTGCGCCTGCGGCTTCCCCGCTGGACGCCGGAGATCAAGACCCTGGTGCTGCTGGCCATTCCCGGGGCCATCGCCGCCAGCGTCACCCAGATCAACATCTTCATCTCGGGCGTCCTGGCCAGCCAGATGACCGGGGCCCGGTCCTGGCTGAACGTCGCCGACCGCCTCTACCAGCTGCCGCTCGGCCTGGTCGGGGTGGCCATCGGGGTCGCCCTGCTGCCCCGCCTGTCGCAGGCCCTCGGCCGGGGCGACGCCAAGGACGCCCAGGAGAGCACCGACCTGGGGATCGTCGTCTCTCTCGCGCTCGCCCTGCCGGCCGCCGCCGGAATGATGGCCGTGCCCCACTATCTGATCGACGGGCTGTTCACCCGCGGCGCCTTCACCAGCTACGACGCCATGCAGACGGGCCTGGCCCTGTTCCACTACGGCTGGGGAACGCCCGCCTTCATCCTGGCGCGGGTGCTGTCGCCGGTCTTCTTCGCCCGGTCCGACACCAAGGCGCCGATGCGCTTCGCCATCATCTCGGTGGTCATCAACATCGTCCTCGGCATCGCCCTGTTCCATTGGATCGGTTTCCAGGGCATCGCCGCCGCCACCGCCGTGGCCAGCTGGGTCAATGTCGGCCAGATGGTCTGGACCCTGCACAGACGCGGCGACTATCGCCCCAGCGCCCAGGCCTGGAACAAGATCGCCCGCCTCGCCGTGGCAAGCGCCGTCCTCGGCGGCCTGCTGGTCTTCGCCGGCCTGAACCGGGCCCTGATCGAAGCGCCCCTGGCCGGCGTCCATCTCCTCGGCCTCGGCGCCAAGGAACTGGGCATCCTCGGCCTGTTCCTCGTCGCCGCCGCCGTCTATCCCGTCCTGGTCCTGGCCTCCGGCGGCCTGACCCTGGCGGAGATCAAGGCCATGGTCCGCCGGCGCCCCGCTGCGGACTAGGGCGCTTGCTCTGCGGCCCCGGCTGACCTATTCGCTTCGGCCATGGACCTGTCGCCCCAGCTGATGCGCCGATGGCGCCGCGCCTGACGCACCGCTAGAGCCCGCGTGGAACCCCGTTCCGCGCGCCGACAGACCTGACAGATCAGAAGACCGCCATGACCGATCAAGCTCCCGTCCTCAACGCCGGCCCGCCCCCCTATTCCGGCCCCCAGCGCGTGCTCAGCGGCGTCCAGCCGTCCGGGGCCCTGCATCTGGGCAACTACCTCGGCGCCCTGGTGAAGTTCGCCCGGCTGCAGCACGAGATCGACACCTTCATCTTCGTCGCCGACCTGCACGCCATCACCGTCTGGCAGGAGCCGGCCCAGCTGGCCGCCCAGACCCGCGAGATCGCCGCCGCCTATCTGGCCGCCGGCCTCGACCCCGCCAAGGCGACCATCTTCCCTCAGTCGGCCGTGCCCGAGCACGCCGAACTGGCCTGGATCTTCAACTGCGTCGCCCGCCTCGGCTGGCTGGACCGGATGACCCAGTTCAAGGAGAAGAGCGGCAAGCACAAGGAACGCTCCAGCGTCGGCCTCTACACCTACCCGGTGCTGCAGGCCGCCGACATCCTGGTCTACAAGGCGACCCACGTACCGGTCGGCGAGGACCAGAAACAGCATCTGGAGCTGACCCGCGACATCGCCCAGAAGTTCAACCACGACTTCACCGCGCCCGGTTATTTCCCCCTGCCCGAACCCTTGACCCAGGGGCCAGGCGCGCGGGTCATGTCGCTGCGCGACGGCCAGGCCAAGATGAGCAAGTCCGACCCCTCGGACCTTTCGCGCATCAACCTGACCGATGACGCCGACGCCATCGCCGCCAAGATCCGGAAAGCCCGCACCGATCCGGAACCGCTGCCGGAAACCCTGGAGGAGCTGAAGGCCCGGCCCGAGGCCGACAACCTGGTCGGCATCTTCGCCGCCCTCAGCGGCGAGACCAAGGACGCCGTCCTCGCCCGCTACGCCGGCCAGGGCTTCGGGGCCTTCAAACCGGCCCTGGCCGACCTGGCGGTGGCCAGCCTGTCGCCGGTCAGCGACGCCATGCGCCGCTTCCTGGCCGACCCGGCGGAGATCGACCGCATCCTGAAAGCCGGCGCCGACCGGGCCCGCCAAGCCGCCGCCCCGACCGTGGCCGAGGTGCGGGCGAAAGTCGGGTTCTGGGGCGCCTGACGAGCGCCGGCCGCAGGGCTGGCCTTCATCCTCCACCGTAGCGCGCAGCGCGTACGGGGGAGGGGGACCGTCGCCGAAGGCGATGGTGGAGGGGGCGAGGGACAGAGCGCCCGGCTTCAAGGCCGTGCTGGTAGATCGGAGCGGGTCGCGATGCACCTGCTCACAGCCCCGAACCGGCAACGGCCCATAGGCGCCAAGTCGGGGGCGTCATACCCATCCACCCGTTCATCCCGGC
The DNA here is from genome assembly GCA_044239675.1 of Caulobacter sp. Lineage (GTDB taxonomy): Bacteria > Pseudomonadota > Alphaproteobacteria > Caulobacterales > Caulobacteraceae > Caulobacter. The sequence continues at coordinate 89,010 of JBIIAX010000009.1, read as the reverse complement.
GAAGGCCGGGACCCAGGATGATCCACGGGCCAGAGGGGCAGCCGCGCTGATCAGCGCCATTTTTTCTGCTGACGCGGCTGACTCTGGGCCCCGGCCTTCGCCGGGGTGATCGGGCGAGAGTGGCGCAATTCCGCCTAAACTTCCCGCCTATGGCAACGGCTAACCGAAACAGCGACGGCCCGAGAACCCGCGGAGCCCAGGCCCCCTAGCTGGCCCCGGGCCAGGGCCCCGCGCGCCGGCGGGGCGGCTTGTCTCATTGCGTCAGCAGTCGAGCCATCCCCTGAAAAGCGTGCTCGGCGACCAAGCGGACGCCTTGCATCACCGCGTGTTGCGCCCTCTAGTGGCGCCAAGGATGGAGGGGAATGTGCTTAGCTTGGTGGACATTATCCGCGCCGACAAAGCGGACCTCGAAATTGGGCCTTGGAAAGCCGGAAAGGTAACCAACGCGGCCTTCCCTTTGGGCCGCGCGCTTCCTTACGGGGCGTCTTGGGATTGGCGGGTCGTTGAATTCTCGGCTCTAAGTTTTCACTTCCGCGTATTAATCCTTCTTAATGCAGAGTTGGAAAAATACTCGGCAGTTCTCGCGTTGGAGCAAGACAATGGTCTGCTAGTTATTTGTCATCACGAGCTTCACACCTCGCATAAACTCTGGCATTGCCATTTTGTTCGTGGCAATGTGCGGGATACGTTTCCCAACGTTCTAAGGGACAGAGACCGAATGACGGCATGGCCAAAGTCCGGTGGAAAACGTTGGACTAAAGAATTTCCCGCGACGAAAGCCAACGCTTTGTCGCTGGCCGCTCTTAGGTTCCGTTTTGAAGCCGGTGGAGACTTGCTGTGAACATACAGGAAGACATCTGCGAAGCCCTGTGCGGCGGCTTTGAGGTGCGCCCTCTCAAAATCGGCTATGCGATCCGCTCGCCCTTCACATGGTTTACTGGCGACGCCCTGTCGATTTATGCGCGCGTCGATAGTGGGCGCGTGCGCATCGAGGATGATGCGGCCTCGTACGCGGAGCTTGTGGGGGCGGGCGTGGATTTCTCAACCGACACTCGCCTGGGTATCCTGAGCGGGTTGATGGACGACTATGATGTAGAGTTCGACGATGTCGCGATGAGGTTTCAAACCCGCTGGGTCTCGGGGACCGAGGTGGGCAAGGCGTCGGCTCGCTTCTTGGCCTTTATGCATCGCTTGCAGGACCTCGTCTTTACGACACGGGATCGGGTTGCCAACACTTTTCGAGATGATCTCGTAGTGGCGCTCGCCAACCGCTTCGGAGGAGAAGCCGAAATCGGCATCGATGAACCGGTAGCCAACGACCTGTGCGACTACGTTGTCGATATACTGGTGAAGCATAAGAATGGCAGGCGCATAGCGATCTTCGCCGGGATCAGCGAGCAACGCGCGTTAGAAGCAGTGCTTCTGTCAAAAGAGCTTGAACTCAAAGGTGATCACAACGTGGTGCCATTCCTGATCTATCAGGAGACAAACACGAAGCGCGTGAGCAAAAAGACCCAATCACGCGCCTTCAACAGTGAACTCGAGCTCGCGGCCTGGGACGGTGCCACAGTTGAGGTCTTGGACAAGGTCGTGAAGCATGCCGCACGCGCTCGAGCTTAGACCCCAAGCCAAAGAATTTGCCAGCCTAGCCTTTGAGCTAATGTGCGATGACTACTTAGACGCCCTTGGAGTTGAGCTACGCAAGGTGGCCGCGGTGCCGCCCGCGATGCCCAAAGAGACCGACTAAGTGCGAACACTCCTCTTATGCTGGGCGACCGGGCTGGCACTCTCGGTCGTTCGAGAGGTGCTCAAGCCCACCAGCATGATCCGACTCCTACAAGAGCGGAATTGGTTTGGCGTCCTGACGTTCTTCGGGGTTACGTCAAGCTTGTACGGCCTTGTCTTTTGGGGGCTCTTCTCGCTCGGCTGGTGGCTGTTGAACCTTTTCACTTAGCTAGACTAGGCCGCCGCTTACGGCGGATTCTCCAACGCCTCTGCGTGTTGGATGATCCTATCCAGCCCCCTCCCTAGCTGGCCCGGGCCAGGGGCATCCGGCCCACCGGAGCGGCGGCGTCGACGCGGAAGCGGCGGATCATCTGGCCCAGCTGTTCGGCCTCGGTCCGCATGATGTGGGAGGCGGCGGTGGACTGCTCGACCATGGCGGCGTTCTGCTGGGTCATCTTGTCCATGCGGTTGGCCGTCAGGGTGACTTCGCGCAGGCCAACCGACTGTTCGCGCACCGAGCCGGTGATCTCGCTCATCAACACGGTGATCTCTCCGACCCGGGCGGCGATCCGGTCGAGGGCCGCGCCGGCCTCTCCGACCAGGGCGACACCGCTGGCCACCTGTTGGCCGGAGTGGGCGATCAGGCCCTTGATTTCCTTGGCCGCGTCGGCGGACCTCTGGGCCAGGGCCCGGACCTCCTGGGCGACCACGGCGAACCCGCGGCCGGCGTCCCCGGCCCTGGCCGCCTCGACCCCGGCGTTGAGGGCCAGAAGGTTGGTCTGGAAGGCGATCTCGTCGATCACCCCGATGATCTGGGCGACGTGGCGCGAGCTGTCCTCGATGCCGGCCATGGCGGCCTCGGCCCGCTTGACCACGGCGCCGGACTCCCGGGCGTCGACGCCGGTGGCCCCGACAACCTTGTCGGCCTGGCCGGCGCCTTCGGCGGCGCGGGCGGCGGCGGCGGTGATTTCCTCCAGGGCGGCGGCGGTCTGCTGCAGGCTGGCGGCCTGTTGCTCGGTGCGGCGCGACAGGTCGTCGGCGGCGGCGCTGGTTTCGCCGGACACCGATTCAATGGCCACGGCCCGCTCGGAGATGGTCCGGATGATCCCGGAAAGCTCGGTCACCGTGGCGTTGAAGTCGGTGCGCAGCTTTTCGTACTCGGGCGCGAAGGGGGTCTCCAGGCGGCAGGTCAGGTCGCCCTTGGTCAGGCTGTTGAGCCCGTCCGCGAGGCCCTCGACCACCACGGCCAGTTCGCGGCTGGCCTTGGCGCGGGCGGCCTCCTGGGCGGCGCGGGCGTCGGCGGCCTCAGCCCCCTTGGCCTGGTCGAGCTCGTGCAGCTCGGCCAATCGCAGCTGGTTGTCACGGAACACCTGCAGCGAGCGGACGATGGCGCCCAGCTCGTCGGAGCGGCGCAGGGCTTCCAGATTGACGCTGTTGTCGCCGCCCGCCAGCACCTCGGTGGCGGCGGCGATGCGGATGACGCCCTTGCGGGTGCTCATCACCAGGGCGACGGCGACGCCGGCCACCGCGGCCAGGGCCAGCAGAACAAGACCGATGGCGATGTTGCCGACCAGGCTGGCCTGGGCCAGGGAGGCGTCGGCCCGGGCGACCGTCGCCGCGCGGGTGGTCTCGACGACCCTGTCCAGGGTCTGGGTCATCTTGACGTAGGCTTCCTCGAAGGGAACCGAGAACTGGGCGGCCGTGGCGGCGTCGACGGTCAGCATCGAGACCACGATGCCGACGGCGTCGTTATAGACCCCGAGTTCCTTTTTCAGGGCCTTCAGTTCCTTCTTCTCCGCCTCGGAATCCGTCGCGGCGATGGCCACGTCGACTTCCTTGACGATGCCCTTGATCTCGGCGCCCAGGGCGTCGGCGCGGCCGCTGATCTTGTCAAGCTCGATGCCGGCCGACTGCCGGGTGAGCAGGAGGTAGAGCTCGCCGTGGGCCGAGCGAATGCGTTGGGATATGGAGGACAGCCTCAGACTGGCCGGAACGTCGGTCCTGACCACATGTTCAAGGACCGCGCGTTGATTCACGTTCATCCACCAGGATCCGCTGGAGACCAGCACCAGGGCGATGAAGCCTAGCAACGGCGCCAGGCCGATCTTTACGGCGAGAGGCGCGTCATCGAGTCTGAGCATACGCATGAGGTCGCGTTCGTCCCTGTTGGTCTTGGCCCGTTGGTCTTGGCCTGTTGTTCTGGCCTGCTTCCGGCCTCAACATATTCAGGGTGTTTGGTAAGCTAGGCGTTAATTATGCCGCTGATTCTGAGTACAGCCGGCCCCGGGCGAGGGTGTCTCCCGAAGGCCGGCCGTGATCACCCTGGCGTCAGGCGCCCGGGAAGCGCATCGGCACCCGGATCGTGCCCGACTTGCCGCCCATCGGCAGAACTTCCGCCACGCAGATGGCGGCGTTCTCGAAGCCCTTGGACGGGGCGTCGCTCTGGACCACCTTGCAGTTGCCCAGCTTGCCCGCGTCGGCCGTGCATTCCAGCATGACGCTGGCCGCCTGGTGGGTGTTGGCGTATTTGGTCAGGCACTTGCCCATCTGGGCCGACAGGTCGGCCGCCGAGGCCGGCGCCACGACCATCATCAAAGCGCTGAGCGCAGCCACGAAAACCACTGATTTTTTCATCGATATTGCCCCTTCTGAGCCGGTTTGTTGGTCACAACCAGCGTCATTACGGCCAGAAAGGGGTTAATGGCGGCCTTACAAGGCGTGGAAGAAGGCCGTGAAAGACTCGGCGACGCGTGAGGTCAGTCATTTTGACGCAGGCTGGACGCTCGACAGGCGTCAAGACTCAGACGGGAACAGTCCAGCCTTAATAGTCTGGTGATTTTACTTACTGATCCGCTTATCCCGGCGCAGGGCCACAGGCGCTAAGTCTGGGCGGAAATGCGCAGCTTCCTCCAAGTCCGTTCACCCTGCGAAGGCCGGGGTGAACGGTGTTGGGGGCGAGAGCGGGCCTCCTCAAGCCGACTTGGAGCGGCGCCGCCGGGGTGCGACATACCGTCGCCGGGTCCGGCGGACCCCGCCCCCGCCGGCTAGAGCCGCGCCGGGATGATCACCGGCAGGGTCTCGTAACCCTTGACGAAGGCCGAATAGACCCGGCGCGGCTCGCCGACCACCTCGATCCGAGGGAAGCGCTTCAGCACCTCTTCCCAGACGATGCGCAGCTGCATCTCCGCCAGCCGGTTGCCGACACAGCGGTGGATGCCGAAGCCGAAGGACAGGTGGTGGCGGGGCCGTTCACGGTCGATGATGAAGGCGTCGGGGTTTTCGATCACCGTGTCGTCGCGGTTGCCCGAGACATACCACATGACCACCTTGTCGCCCTTCTTGATCAGCTTGCCGCCGACCTCCTGGTCGGCGATGGCGGTGCGACGCATATGGGCCAGAGGCGTCTGCCAGCGGATGATCTCCGACACCATCGAGGGGATCAGCGCCGGGTTGGCCCGCAGCTTTTCGTATTCGGCCGGGTTCTGGTTGAGGGCCAGCAGGCCGCCGGTGATGGAGTTGCGGGTGGTGTCGTTGCCGCCGACGATCAGCAGGATGATGTTGCCCAGGTATTCCATGGGCTCCATGTCGCGGGTGGCCTCGCCATGGGCCAGCATGGAGATCAGGTCCCCGGCCGGCTCGGCGTTGACCCGCTGGTTCCACAGCTCGGTGAAATAGGCCAGGCACTCCAGCAGCTCGGCCCGGCGCTGGTCCTCGTTCTCGACAATGCCGGCCCCCTCGATGGCGGTGGCCACGTCCGACCAGCGGGTCAGCTTGCGGCGGTCTTCCCAGGGAAAGTCGAACAGGGTGGCCAGCATCTGGGTGGTCAGTTCGATGGAGATCCGGTCGACCCAGTCGAATTCCTCGCCGATCGGCAGGGAGTCGAGCAGTTCGCCGGCCCGCTGGCGGATGACGCTCTCCAGCCGCGCCAGGTTGGCCGGGCTGACGATCGGGCTGACGGTCTTGCGCTGCACGTCATGCTTGGGTGGATCCATGGCGATGAACATCGGCAGGATGAAGTCGTCGTCCGGGTCGCTGATGGTGATGCCGCCCAGGTGAGCGTCGCTGGAAAAGGCCGCGTGGTTGGTGTCCACCGCGACGATGTCGTCGAACCGGGTGATCGACCAGTAGGGGCCCCACTCGCTCTCGGCGGTGAAGTGGACCGGGTCCTCCTTCCGCAGCCGTTCGAAAAAGGGCCAGAAGGTATCGTCCCGGAAACGCGCCGGATCGCCGGGGTTGATCAGCGCCAGAGGCGTGGACAGAGCCTCCGCCCGGGCCGCAGCCTGTTTGTCGAATCCACCGTCGGCCATGGTATCCTCCCTTATCTTGTCATTGTTCACATTAGGCCCACGGAAACGGCGGTTTGTCACCTGGGGTCGGGTTGGAGGGTGGATGCCGGCTTCGGATTGGGACGTTGAACTTGAAGAACTGGCATATCAGGCGACGGGTAGACTGTTCGCGGCTGAGACCTTGGATTTGGTGGCTTTTGATCGGCTCTACGATCATCTGGCGATAAAGGCTGAAGCTATTAAGGACGAGAACGTCCTGTCCAAGCAGGTGCTCTCGGTGCTGCTCAACGTTCGCCGTGCGTTCGAGCGGCTAGCCGAATATCGGGAGGACGTCCGCACTCACATCGGCGTCGCAGGACGCTTCGAGATGCTGTTGGACCTGATTGCCTTGGGAGAAGCGCCCTCGGATAGGATTCCGGGGGCTCCTCGCATTCTATAGCTTGGGTGGACTTGTCCCCTTCCCAGATGAGGCCCATCTGTCGGGCGACGAAGGATCCCGCCGATGTTCATTCAGACCGAGACCACGCCCAACCCCGAGGTGATGAAGTTCCTGCCCGGCCGCGAGGTCCTGGGGACCGGCAGCCGCGAGCTGGCCAGCCCGGAGGAGGCGGCCAACTCCCCCCTGGCCACGGCCCTGTTCGACCTAGGCGACGTGACCCGCGTCTTCCTCGGCCCCGACTTCCTGACCGTGACCCGCGCCGAGGGGACCGACTGGGCCTATCTGAAGGCCCCGATCCTCGCCGCCATCATGGACCACTACACCAGCGGCCGACCGGTGCTGGCCGAGAACGCCGGCGAAGGGTCGGCTGACGACATCGTCTATGAGGGCGAAACCGCCCAGATCGTCGCCGAGATCAAGGACCTGCTCGACACCCGCGTCCGCCCGGCCGTGGCCCAGGACGGCGGCGACATCGTCTTCTCCCGCTTCGAAGCCGATACCGGAGTTGTCTACCTCCATATGCGCGGCGCCTGCTCGGGCTGCCCCTCCTCGGCCGCGACCCTGAAGGCCGGGGTGGAGAACATGCTGCGCCACTACGTCCCCGAAGTGACCCGGGTCGAGCAGACGCTCTGACCCGGACAGATCGTCGCCTTGGCCTCTGGCGCGACTCGATAGGTTGGATATAGAGAAACCTATACAGCAACCTATCCAGTTACCGATGGAGTTCCCATGTCCGCGCCCCTGCCCGACGCCGCCCTGAACCAGCTATTCCGCGACGCCCGGACCCGCAACGGCTGGGACCCCGCCCCCCTGCCCGAGACCACCCTCCGCGCCGTCTATGACCTGGCCCGCATGGGCCCGACCTCGGCCAACGCCAGCCCGGCCCGCTTCGTCTTCGTCACCAGTGAGGCCGGCAAGAAGACCCTCGCCGCCGCCGCCTCGGCCCAGAACGCGCCCAAGATCCTGCAGGCGCCCTGCACCGTGATCATCGGCTATGACCTTGAATTCATGGACCTTCTGCCGACACTCTTCCCGCACAATCCGGGCGCCAAGGACTGGTTCGCCAAGGGCTCCGAGGTCGCCCAGGCCACCGCCTTCCGCAACGGCACGCTTCAGGGCGCCTATCTGATCATGGCCGCCCGCTCGCTCGGCCTCGACTGCGGCCCGATGTCCGGCTTCTCGCTGGACGCCGTCGACGCCGCCTTCTTCCCCGGAACCAGCGTCAAGACCAACTTCATCTGCAGCCTTGGCCACGGAACCGACGAAAACCTCTTTCCCCGCAGCCCCCGCCTCAGCTTCGAGGAAGCCGCCCGCTTCGCCTGAGGCCAATCAGCCGAAGGCCTTGCCGATAAAGCGGATCGCGTTGGCGAGGACCTTCTTCTCGTTGTCGGTCGACCAGTCCCGATGGCCTTCGCCCTTCAGTTCGATGTGTTCGTAGACTTTGTTGGCCTTCTTCAGCGCCTTGGCCATCTCGCGCGACTGGTCCGGCGAGACGATGTCGTCCTCGGTCCCGTGGATCATCATCACCGGGACCTGGATCTCGCCGACTCGCTGACGCGGCGAATGGGCGGCGAGCAGGTCCTTGTCGGTCTTCGGATCGCCCATGCTGGCCACCCAATAGGCATAGGTCTCCGAATCCGACCCGTCCTCGCGCCGGCAGAAGGCCAGGGACTGCATGAGGTCGAAGTCGCCGGCGATGGCCACGGCGCAGCGGTAATCAGCCGGTTTCAGCACCACGCCCATCATCGCCGCATAGCCGCCGTAGCTTGCGCCCATGATCGCCAGGCGGGCCGGATCGGCCAGGCCCGAAGCCACCACCTGGGCCACCGCGTCCTCGACATCCTGCTGCATCCGGTCGCCCCAATGGCGGCGCCCTGCGTCGCCGAAGGCCTTGCCGTAGCCGCCGGAGCCCCTGAAGTTCGGCTGCAGGACCAGCCAGCCCTCGGCGCAGAGGGCCTGAACCCAGCCGTCGTAATCGTAGTAATCACGTACCTCGGGCCCGCCGTGGGGCATGACGATCATCGGCCGCGCCTTGCCCGGACCAGGCCGCCACCCCTCGATCGGGTGAGACAGGAAGGCGGTGATCTCCGCCCCGTCCCGGGTCTTCACCTTGAGGACCTCCATCCGCGCCAGGCGCTCGGGCGTCAGGGCCTCGTACTGGTCGCCGAGGACGACGAGGTTCTTGGCCTTCAGATTGTAATAGACGAACTGGCCCGGATGGCGCGGGCCGCTGATCCGGAACAGGGCGTGGGTGTGGTCCAGGCTGATGTCGTAGAGCCTGACATTGCACTCGTCCTTGAAATACCGGTTCACGCCCCGAAAATGGGCGGCCAGGGTCTTGTCCTCGAAGCTGTAGGCTTGGCGATCGCCGCGCCAGGATGCGGCGATCAGCTGATTGTCCTCATCCACCACCACTCCGGTCAGATCGGCGCTGTCGTGGCGCCGGTAGACTTCGCCCATCTTCAGGCTGCGGACATCGAAGCGTTTCAACGAGGCGAAATTTTCGTTGGCCGCCCGATGCGAGATCAGCAGAACGCCGGGTTCCGTCGTCGAGCCGACGACGTCGAAATCGGGAAGCTTTTCTAGGGCGTTGCGGCGGAAGCGGTTGATCAGCGTCCATTTCTCGTCGCCGGGCGCTCGACCATAGACGCTGAACTGCGTGCGGCGGCTGTTGGAATCGAAGCGCAGCACCGGCACGCCGTCCTGGATGAACCAGCCATCGGTGGCTCGCTCTCCATATTCCTGCAGGACGGCTTCGCCGGTGACCACATTGACCCTGAACAGCCCCGGCCGTTCCTGGGCGCGATCCCATTTCTGCATCAGCACATGGTTGGGCTCGCGTCCCAGGTAGTCGACCACCGATCCCAGATCGAATTCCCGCTTCAGGGCCTTGGTCTGGTTTCCGAACAGCAGGACGGGATCACGCCCGTCGATCCCAACCGACATCACCCGGCGCACGGCGATCGGGTAGAAATAGTCTCCGAACCACAGGCCATAGGCCTCGCCGTTGCTGTCCTTGGTCAGGCGAATCCAGATCAACAGCCGGCTGTCATTGGCCCATTCGACCTGTTCGACGTCGTAGTCGCCGATCCGCACAAAGGCGGCCTTGCCGCTGGGATCGGCCGTGGCCTGCAGCGCGACATAGGCGTTGCGCTTGGTGATGGTCTTGGGCTCGGCCTTGCCGGTCTTGGGATTGGGGATCGGCTCGCGCAATTCCCTGAGCGAAGCGACATTGGCGCCATTGGGCGACAGGGCCGCGTCCCGAAAGTTTGGCGGCTGGTGGATTTCATCCAGGGTCGGAGGCTTGATGGCCGGGGCCGCCGCCGCCGACGTGGGTTCGGCCGCCGCGACCTCACTCAGGTCGATCATGGGGGCGGCCATGCCCGCGCCAAGAAGGCCGGCCATGAGCTGGCGTCGTGATGGCTGCATGATGAACTCCCCCGAACTGCCGACAGGTTGCGAACGGACGCGTCACGCGTCAAGCGGTCGGCGACAATCCTTTTGCCTTTGTCCTGGCGCGGGGCTGTCCCTTGGGTCCGCCCAGGGTCTAGGGTGGCAGAAACGACGCTCGGGGAGGGCGCGATGAAGCTTCTGGGTAGACTGATCCTCAGCCTGCTGGTTCTGCTGGTCGTCGTCATCGCGGTCGGCTGGCTGGCCCTGCGGCGGGGCGACATACCGTACGAGGCGCTGGACGCGAAGTACGCCACACCGGCCAGCCGCTATATGGACCTGCCTGACGGGGTGCGCGTGCATTACCGCGACCAGGGCGACCCGGCCGGCCCCGTGCTGGTCATGGTCCATGGGTTTTCCGCCAATCTGGAAACATGGGAGCCCTGGGTGAAGCGGCTGGGCGGCCGCTACCGGATCGTCACCCTCGACCTGCCGGGCCACGGCCTGACCCGCGCGCCCAAGGGCTATGCCTTGGGCCGCAGCGGTTATCCCGAGGTCGTCGACCAGGTCGCCACGCGGCTGAGCCTGCCGAGGTTCACCCTGATCGGCAATTCGATGGGCGGCGGCGTGGCCTGGGCCTACGCCCTGGCGCATCCGGACCGGCTGAATGGCCTGGTGCTGGTCGACGCCGCGGGCTGGCCCCCGGAAGGCGGACCCCAGAAGGGCTCGCCGGTGATCTTCAAGGTGCTGAGCAATCCCCTTGGCCGGGCCCTGCTCAAGGACCTGGATGTCACCGCCATGACCCGCCAGGGCCTGCAATCGGCCTTCGCTCCCACCCCCGAGATGGCCACCGACGCCATGGTCGGCCGCTATGTCGAGATGGCCCGCGCCCCGGGCCATCGAGACATCATCCTTAGCCTGATGAGCGGCCCCTACGACCTGGCCAGCAAGGACCGGCTGTCGCAGATCGCGGTTCCGACCCTGGTAATGCATGGCGACACCGACAGGCTGATCCCGGTGGGAGACGCCAAGAGGTTCGGCGACGCCATCCCCGGCGCCACGGTCATCGTCTACCCCAGCGTCGGTCACGTTCCGATGGAACAGATCCCCGACAAGTCGGCGACTGATCTCGAGGCATGGTTGCGAGAGACGGCCCCGAAGGCGGGCTGAGCCCCGCCCTACAGCATCGACGGGATGACGCGGTCCGGCGGACGGTGGCCGTCCATGAAGGTCTTGATGTTGATGATGACCTTCTCGCCCATGTCGATCCGCCCCTCGACCGTGGCCGAGCCCATGTGGGGCAGCAGCACGACATTGGGCAGCTTCAGGAGCTTGGGATTGATCGCCGGCTCGTGCTCATAGACGTCCAAGCCGGCGCCGGCGATGTCGCCGCGCGACAGCATATTGGCCAGGGCGCCCTCGTCGATCACCTCGCCCCGCGCCGTATTGACGATGATGGCGTGGGTCTGCAGCAGCTTCAGCCGGCGAGCCGACAGCAGGTGATAGGTGGCCGGGGTGTGGGGGCAGTTGACCGAGATGATGTCCATCCGGGCCAGCATCTGGTCGAGGCTCTCCCAGTAGGTGGCCTCCAGCTCCTCGGCGATCCGGCCGCTGACCGGCTTGCGGTTATGGTAGTGGATCGACAGGCCGAAGGCCTTGGCGCGGCGGGCCAGGGCCTGGCCGATGCGGCCCATGCCGATGATCCCCAGGCGTTTGCCCCAGATCCGCCGGCCCAGCATCCAGGTCGGCGACCAGCCGTGAAAATCGCCCGTCTGGACCACGTTCGCGCCTTCAACGACCCGGCGGCTGGAGGCCATGATCAGGCCCATGGTCAGGTCGGCGGTGTCCTCGGTCAGGACGCCGGGGGTGTTGGTGACGGTGATGCCGCGCTGGTTGGCGGTGGCGACATCGATATTGTCCACCCCGGCCCCGAAATTGGCGATCAGCTTCATCCGCTCGCCGGCCCGCGACAGCAGGCGCGAATCGAGGCGGTCGGTGATGGTCGGCACCAGGACGTCGGCGCGAGACATGGCTTCGAGCAGCTGATCGCCGCTCATGGGCTTGTCATCGACGTTCAGTTCGGTGTCGAACAGCTCCCGCATCCGGGTTTCCACCGGGTCGGGAAGCTTGCGGGTGACGATGACTTTAGGTCTTTTGACGGCCATGACGCATTCTAAGCAGGCGGGCTGGGCAAGCGGGCTCCGCCCGGATGGGCGTCTCACGACTGATAGAGGGCGCGGGCCGCCAGTGGAACCCGCTAGCGGCGACAACGGCGTTTTTTCCGGTAAAGAAGCTAGGCCGACCGCTCCGGCCGCGCCCTTCCCGGCGGAATTTGAACGATGAACAAGACACCGGCGTCGCCTGTCCTGGCCTGTTTGGCCGCCGCCCTGCTTCTGTCGGCCTGCGGCGGCGCGGGTGATGAGACCTGTCGAACCCGCTCCGGGTTCCCCGTGCCCCGCTTCGTCGCCCTCAAGTCCGGCGAGGTCAACGCCCGCAACGGGCCAGGCGAGGACCAGAAGATCCTCTGGGTCTGGCGGGTGCGCAACATGCCCCTGGAGGTCATCGCCGAGAGCCGCGACTGGCGAAAGGTGCGCGGCCCCGACGGCGGCGCGGCCTGGGTCAAGAAGCAGCTGGTCGACGGCACGCGAACGGTGATGCGGTCAAAACCGGGCGACCTGCCCCTGCTGGCCGAGCCGAAGGCGGGCGCCCATGTGGTCGCCTATCTGAAAACCGGAGCCGTGGCCTTCCAGGACAGAAACGACAAGGGCTGGAGCCGTATCCGCATCGACGGCGTTAAGGGTTGGGCGCCGCAGGACGAGCTCTGGGGCGCGGGTCCCGAGCCCCATTGCACGCCGCCGAAAAAGCCGCGCGGTTGAGGCGGAAGGGGGGAAGTGCTAACCCCCCGGCCAAGACAACCCTGTTCCAACACCGCCCGCCATGCGGCGGCCCCTGGATTTCCATGACGCAAGAACGCAAGTCCGCCTTTTCCTACGAAGACCTGATCGACTGTTCCAAGGGTCTGATGTTCGGTCCCGCCAACGCCCAGCTGCCGGCGCCGCCGATGCTGATGATGGACCGGATCACCCACATCTCTTCGGAGGGCGGACTCTACGGCAAGGGCGAGATGGTGGCCGAACTGGACATCACCCCCGACCTCTGGTTCTTCGCCTGCCATTTCGAAGGCGACCCCGTCATGCCCGGCTGCCTGGGCCTGGACGCCATGTGGCAGCTGGTCGGTTTCTTCCTCGGCTGGTCGGGCGCCCCCGGCAAGGGCCGGGCGCTCGGTGTCGGCGAGGTGAAGTTCGCCGGCCAGGTCACCCCCAAGGTCCAAAGGGTCGTCTACCGCATCAGCCTGAAGCGGGTGATCATGCGAAAATTGATCATGGGCATCGGCGACGGGGTTTTGGAAGCCGACGGCAAACCCATCTATGAGGCCAAGGATCTGCGCGTCGGTCTGTTCGACCCCGCGACCATGGTCTGAAGCGTTAGGCGAAAACAAAAACAATAATCGTCAGTTCCTGCGGGGAATGAAGGGAGTCGCCATGCGGCGCGTCGTCGTCACCGGCATCGGCATCGTTTCGTCGATCGGCAACAATACCACTGAAGTCCTGGCCTCGCTGCGCGACGCCAAATCGGGCGTCACCTTCGCCCCGAAATATGCAGAGCTTGGTTTCCGCTCACAGGTGCATGCGGTGACCGAGATCGACTGGGAGTCCCTGGTCGATCGCCGCGCCGCCCGGTTCCTGGCGCCCGGCACCGCCTATGCCCACATCGCCATGGAACAGGCGATCGCTGATTCCGGCCTGGAGCCATCAGAGGTCTCCAACGAACGGACCGGCCTGATCGTCGGCTCCGGCGGTCCCTCGACCCAGGCCATCATCCAGGCGGCCGAGACCACCCGGGAGAAGGGCCCCAAACGGATCGGCCCGTTCGCGGTGCCCAAGGCGATGAGCAGCGGCCCCTCCGCCACCCTCGCCACCTGGTTCAAGATTCGTGGCCTGAACTTCTCGATCAGCTCGGCCTGCGCCACCTCCACACACTGCATCGGCTCGGCCTATGAGCAGATCCAGCTGGGCAAGCAGGACATCGTTTTCGCCGGCGGCACGGAGGAGGAGGACTGGAGCCTCTCCAACATGTTCGACGCCATGGGCGCCATGTCCTCCAAGTTCAACGACACCCCGGCCGTGGCCAGCCGCGCCTATGACGTCGACCGCGACGGCTTCGTCATCGCCGGCGGCGCCGGGGTCGTGGTGCTGGAAGAATACGAACACGCCAAGGCGCGCGGCGCGAAGATCCATGGCGAAATCGTCGGCTACGCCGCCAACAGTGACGGCTACGACATGGTCGCCCCCTCCGGCGAGGGCGCGGCCCGCTGCATGAAACTGGCCATGGACAGCGCCGGCGGCCGGGCCATCGACTACCTCAACCCCCACGGCACCTCGACCCCGGTCGGCGACGCCAAGGAGATGGAGGCGGTCCGCCAGGTGTTCGGCGACAAACTGCCGCTGATCAGCTCGACCAAGAGCCTGACCGGCCACAGCCTGGGCGCGGCCGGCGCGCAGGAGGCCATCTACTGCATCCTGATGCTCAACAACGGCTTCGCCGCCGAGAGCGCCAACATCACCACCCTTGATCCGGTGTTCGACGGCATGCCCATCCTGCTGGAGCGGGCGGACCGCGAGTTGACCACGGTGATGAGCAACGGCTTCGGCTTCGGCGGCACCAACGGCTCGCTGATCATGGCGCGGGTGTAGGGAGCCGGGGCCGGGTGCGGTTTCTCGCCGTCTCAGGAAGCCTGCGCGCCGCTTCGTCCAATAGCCGGCTGATCGAGGCCCTGCCTCACCTTTGTCCGGCCCCGGACGAGGTTGTGGTCTATCGCGGCCTCGGCGATCTGCCCCATTTCAATCCCGACCTCGATGGCGACAGCCTGCCGGCGGTGGCCTACCTTCGGCGATTGGTCGGAGACTGCGATGGGCTGATCATTTGCAGCCCGGAGTACGCCCACGGTGTCGCCGGTTCGATGAAGAATGGGCTCGACTGGCTGGTCCCGAGCCTGGAGTTTCCCAACACCCCGGTCTGCCTGCTCAACGCCGCGCCGCTGGCCCATCATGCCCAGGCTCATATTCGCGAGACATTGGTCGTCATGCAGGGGCGGGTGGTCGAATCGGCCTCCATCGCCGTGCCGCTGCAGGGCCGCAACCTCGACACGGACGACATCGTCGCGGACGCCAGCCTCGCCGGTCTGGTGAAGGGCGCCCTCGCCGCCTTCGCCGCCGCCATCCGCTTGATGCCGCCCAAGCCGGACTGGACCTGAGGCGCTCCAGCCTCGCGCAGCCGTCTGGCGCGCAGCAGTCTGGCGAGGCCGTTGCTGTGCCGTTAGGCTCCGATGTGATCTGGAGGAGCCGTGCATGTCCCCTGACCCGACAACCAGCCGCCGGACGCTGTTGGCGGGCCTCGGAAGCCTGGGCGCCGCCGGACTGTCCGGCTGCGTCACAGCCGGCGTAAGCGTCACGCCGCGCCTTCCGCCCAAACCCCGCTTCGTCACCCCGCCGCTGGCGCCCATCGCCATGCGGGCCGAGCGGATCACCAGGATCACCGTCTGCCTGCGCCCCTTCCGCGCGGCCGGGCCTCGCCTGGATGTGGAACAGGTCGCCGGCAAGCGGGTGGTCCACAACTACGGCCACGGCGGCAGCGGCTGGTCCCTGTCCTGGGGCTCGGCCCAGATCGCCGCGGCCAGGGCGCTGGAGGGCGGGACGAGGGAGGTCGCCGTCATCGGCTGCGGGGCCATCGGCCTGACCACCGCCCTGACCCTGCTGCGAGCCGGAGCCAAGGTCACCATCTACGCCAGGGACCGCACCCCCGACACGCGCTCGGTGCGGGCCACGGGAACCTGGACCCCCGACAGCCGGGTCGCCGACGCGGGCAAGGTCGACGCCGGCTTTCCCGCCCTGTGGACGCAGATGGCCAAGACCTCCTACGCCGCCTACCAGACGCTGCTGGGCCGGCCCGGCAATCCCGTGGCCTGGGAAGACCGCTACAATCTGTCCGACGCGCCCGGCGAGGGCGGCCCCCGCGCCGTCTTCCCCGAGCGGCCGACCTCGACGCCCGAGATAAGCTTCTTCGAGGGCGACTGGCAGGGCCCTATCCCTCATTCCCGCGAATTGACGCCTTCGGAACACCCCTTCCCGGTGGCCAATGTGCGGCTGGGCAGCGCCATGCAGTTCAATGTCGCCGAACTGGCCCATCTGCTGACCACCGACTTCCTGCTGGAGGGCGGCCATATCGAGACCATGACCTTCGACAGCCCCGCCGACCTTGCCCGGCTCGCCCAGCCGGTGGTGGTCAACTGCACCGGCTATGGGGCCCGCGCCCTGTGGAAGGACGAGACGGTGACGCCGGTGCGCGGTCAGATCACCTGGCTGGCCCCGCAGCCGGAGATCCACTACGGCCTCTACTACCGCCGCGTGGTCGTCCTGCCCCGGCCGGATGGCATCGTCGTCCAGTACAACAACGGCGACATGTGGGGCTACGGCTCCGAGGATGAGACGCCCGACCAGGCCGAGGCCGAGGCGTCGATCGCCACCATCGCGCCGCTGTTTGCGGCGGCGGCCCGCTGAGCCAAAGCTTCCCTCCGCGCCCGAACGCCCTATAAAACCCGCCACAGCTTCGAGGAGACGCCGCATGGCCGAAGAATATAGCTTCCCCAAGGGTGACCTGATGGCCGGCAAGACCGGGCTGGTCATGGGCGTGGCCAACCACAATTCCATCGCCTATGGCATCGCCACCCAGCTGGCCGCCCAGGGAGCCAGGCTGGCCTTCGCCTATCTGCCGGACATGGAAAAGCGGGTCCGTCCCCTGGGTGAAGCGATCGGCGTCACCGACTTCATCCCCTGCGAGGTCACCGACGACGCCTCGATGGACGCGGCCTTCGCCGATCTGCAAAGCCGCTTCGGAGGCCTTGACTTCCTGGTCCACTCCATCGCCTTCGCCAACAAGGACGAACTGAAGGGCAGTTTCGTCGAGAACACCACGCGCGACGGCTTCCTCACCGCGATGAACGTCAGCGCCTTCTCCTTCGTCGACGCCGCCAACCGCGCCTCGAAGATGATGAAGCCGGGCGGCTCGATGATCACCATGACCTACCTCGGCTCCGAGCGGGTCATCCCCAACTACAACACCATGGGCGTCGCCAAGGCCGCGCTTGAGGCCGCCACCCGCTATATCGCCCGCGACCTGGGGCCCAAGGGCATCCGGGTCAATGCGATCAGCGCTGGGGCCATGCGCACCCTCAGCCTCGCCGGGATCAGCGGCGGCCGCGGGCTGCTGAGCCAGGGCCGGATGTTCAGCGCCCTGAAGGAAGACACCTCGATGGAAGGCGTCGCCGGCTGCGCCCTGTGGCTGCTGTCGGACCTCGGCCGCTCGACCACCGGCGAGGTGATCCATGTCGACGCCGGCTTCCACATGATCGGCCTGCCCGACGAATTCGCAAACCTGGCGGGGTAATCAGCGCCCTTCTCCCGCCTGTCGGGAGAAGGGTCTCCGCTTCTACGCCGCGTAGGCCCGCATGAAGACCCGCGCCGCTGCGGCGGCCAGCTGTTCGATCTCCGCCTCGGTCAAGTCCTCGCCCAGCCGCAGCAGGGCCTTGGTCTGGCGGTGGCCCAGGACCATGCCGCCGAAGAACTCCGCCGCCTGCATCGGATCATCGATCTTCAGGCGACCATTGCGGTCTTCCATTTCCAGGAAGTCGGCCAATTCCTGGCGAGACCGCTTGGGTCCGGTCTCGAACACCTCCCGCGCCATGTCGGGCATCTCCGACGCGCTCTGGATCGAGAGGCGCATGACCGCATAGCTGCCCTTGGAGATGACCCCTAGCAGGGTGCGGGCGTAGGCGGCGAGCGTCTCCTCCGGGCGATCTCCGGCGCCGGGGCTGCGCAGCGGCGCGGTGATCGACGCGACTCGTCGCTCGACCAGCGCCCGGACCAGCTCGGACTTGGAACCATAGCGATTGTAGATCGTCTGCTTCGACACCCCGGCCCGACGCGCGATTTCCTCGATCGGCGCGGCCAGGCCGCGCTCGGCCAGGACCTCCGCGGCGGCGTCGAGGATGGCCTCGGTCTTGGCCAGGTCGATCTGTCCCGACACCCTGGGCATCAGTGGACCTCCGCCGCCGCAAGGGACGGCGGCGACTTCGCCGGCTTGGCGAAGACGGCCAATACGGCCGCGATCGCGCCGGCCAGGGCGAGAACCTGGAATCCGTCGCCGAAGGCCAGGATACTGGCCTCCCGGTTGAGATAGTACTGGAAGGCCTTGCGGGCGGCGGCGGCCGGATCCGATACGCCCATGGCGGCCATCCGCGCCGTCAGGCCGGCGATCATCTGCTGGGCCTGCACGGAGGCCGTGGTGACATTGGCCGACAAGGTGTCCAGGTGGATGGCCGTGCGGGTGGTAAGGGTGGTCGACAGCACAGCCATGGCGATGGCCCCCGCCGTGTTCCTTGCCAGGTTCACCAGGCCGGAGGCGTCCTTGATCATCTGCGGCGGCAGGGTGGACATGGTCAGCTGGGTGCTGGTGATCATGACGATCATCACGCCGCAGCCGCGGAAGGCCTGCAGGACCGCGAACTCGGCAAAGCCCCAGTCGCCGCTGATGCCATGGCCTAGGTACATCCCCCAGCTGATCATCAGGAAGCCGAAGACCATGGTGACGCGGGGATCCAGCAGCCGCACCAACCGCCCCATCAACGGGCCGGTGAGGAACATGGTGAGGCCGGAGACCAGCATGGTCGTCCCCACCTCCGCCGCCGAATACTGCCGGATGCGGCCCAGATAGAGGGGCATCAGGAAGGTGCCGCCATAGAGGCTGGCGCCCGAAACGGCGGTCATCAGGATGCCGAGCGAGAAGTTGCGGTCGGCGAAGGCCCGCAGCTGCACCAGGGGCTTGTGGTAGGTCAGGGTGCGCCAGACGAAGGTGACCCCGGTGATCACCGCCACCACCGTCAGCCACAGGATGCCGTCATCCTCGAACCAGCTGTCCTTGGCCCCCTCCTCGACGACATACTGCAGGCTCATCAGGAAGGTCGCCATCATCGCCAGGCCGAACCAGTCGAAACCCCTGGCCAGAGACCGGTCGCCCTTGTCGAAGTTTCCATAGCGCCAGACCAGGGCCAGGGAGAGGAGCCCCGGGATGACATTGATGAAGAACAGCCAGTGCCAGCTGAGCCACTCGGTCAGATGGCCGCCGAGCGTTGGACCCACCGTCGGGGCCAGGGTGACGATCATCCCGGTGATGACATTGGCGGTGACCCGCCGCTCCGGCGGGAAGGCCGAGAAGGCGGTGGCGAACACCGTCGGCACCATGGCCCCGCCGATGAACCCCTGAAGGGCCCTGGCGACGATCATGAATTCGATGCTGGTCGCCATGCCGGCGACGACGCTCATGATGATGAAGCCGCCGCAGCTCATCATGAACACCAGCCGCGTGCCCCAGAGCCGGGACAGATAGGAGGACAGCGGGATCATCACCACTTCCGGGATCAGATAGGCCGTCTGGATCCAGCTGACCTGGTCTGCGCTGGCGCTGATCCCGGCCTGGATCTGGGGCAGGCTGGCGGCGACGATCTGGATATCCAGGATGGCCATGAACTGGCCGATGACCATGCCGCCGAAACCGAGGAACAGCGCGCCCCAGTTGGTCTCCCCGTCGGCCTTGGTCGGCGTGACGGCCACCGTGACGTCGGGGGCCGCGGCGTTCGCCAACCCACCCCTGCTTGGGCCGCCCCGACCTAGGGTATTGGGCTGTCCGCCCAGGACCGCCTCGCTCACGGCCGGGGATCGGGCTGGGAGGCGACCAGAGGTTGGGCGACGCCGGACTCCGCGAAACTGGCCCCGCCGCGCACCCGTACATCCACCTTCACCTCGAGCGAAAGCCCGGGACGCAAGGCCCCGGACAGGGGCTGGCCCTTGTCGACGACGATACGGACCGGCACCCGCTGGGCGATCTTGGTGAAGTTTCCGACGGCGTTCTCCACCGGGATCAGGGCGAACTGCGCGCCGGTCGCCGGGGCGAAGCTGTCGATATGGCCCTTCAGGGTTTCCTTGCCAAAGGCGTCGGCCTTGATCTCCACCGGCTGGCCGATGCGCAGCCGCGACAGCTGGGTTTCCTTGAAGTTGGCCACCACATAGGTGTCGCTCAGCGGTACGATCATCAGCATGGTCTGGCCGGGCTGGACCAGCTGGCCGGTTCGCACCGAGCGGGCGCCGACGACGCCGGCGGCTGGCGCGCGAATCACGGTGCGCTCCAGATCGATGCGCGCCTGGGTGACGGCGGCC
The DNA here is from genome assembly GCA_044239675.1 of Caulobacter sp. GTDB lineage: Bacteria > Pseudomonadota > Alphaproteobacteria > Caulobacterales > Caulobacteraceae > Caulobacter. The sequence goes on along the minus strand of JBIIAX010000009.1, from coordinate 68,842 downwards.
TCGGCGGCTTGGGCCTGGGCGACCTTCTGCGCCTTGGCGGAGCCCAGCGACTCGGCGCTGCGCTGTTCGGCGACCAGGGCGGCCTGAGCGGCGGCGACGCCGGCCAGGGACTGGGTCTCGCCGGCCTTTACCGCCTGAAGCTTCTGTTCGGAAACCCATCCCTGCTTGGCCAGGTCGCCATAGCGCTTGGAATCCACCGCCACCCGCCCGGCGTCGGCCTGGGCGCTGGCCACGCCGGCGGCCTTCTGGGCGATCATCGCCTGTTCCAGCGCCGCCTTGTCGTCCACGGCCCGAATATCGGCGCGCAGGGCGGCGGCGTTGGCGATGGCCTGGTCAAGCCGGGACTGGATGGAGGCGGGATCGATTCGGGCGATGACCTGGCCTGGCTCGACGCGCTGATTGTCGCTGACCAGGACCTCCAGCACGTAGCCGGAAACCTGTGGACTCACCTGGACGGTGTCGGCCTGGACGAAGGCGTTGTCGGTGCCCTCGAAGCTCTGCTTGTTGTGCCACCAGAAGGCGCCGCCGATGATGACGGCGACCGCCGCCGAGCCGGCCGCGATCAGGGGAATGAGCTTCTTACTGGGTATTGACGGCATGATGTGAGGCGCCTCGCGAACCCCGGGGGCCGCAGAATTCAAGAATGGACGATCTGGTCCTTTCTTCGCGATACAGGGCCCGCTGGACGGTCGCAAGCCTTAAATGGACCCCGTCGTCCATGTTTCGATACTGTGGCCGAATGTCCCCATGCCGGGCCTGGCGCCTAGGGCTGGTTCGGCCTGATTGCCGGGCGACCTAACGAATTTCGCGGCGGCCAAGACTGTGTTGAGCTTCTGTGTTCAGGCACTGGAATGCGGCGGCGACTGGCGATAGGCTTTCGGCCATGGATCGCATCTCTCCCGGCGTGCTTCGCCTCGTGGTCATCGCTCTCGCCGCCTGCGGAGCGGTTGGCCTGTGGATGGGGATGAGCGATTCCCTGCGCCGCACGACGCCAACCTGGGAAGGCGGCGACAACAGCATGCCCGCCGCCGTGGCCGGTCCGCCGGACGCCACGCCCTTCGACCCCAAGGCCAAAAGCCCTGTCGTGGTTCCGGCGGCCTCGGCTGCGCCCGCCGCCAAATCCGCCGCGGCCAAGCCCGCCGGGGTCACTGAGGCGCCCACGCCCCTGAACATTCCGCCGGCGCCCGCCGCCACGACCGCGCCGACCCCGGCCCAGACCGCGGACAAGGCCGCCGCCAAGACCGCGACGGCCCCCGCCCAGACCGCGGACAAGGCCGCCGCCAAGACCGCGACGGCCCGGCCACCCACGCCGCCGAAGACCCAGACCAGCGACCCGATCGGCGACCTGGTCCAGGAAAAGACCGCCCAACCGCAACCCGACGTACCATTCTAGGCAGAGCCCTTCTCCCGCTCGTCGGGAGAAGACCTTCCGGCGCAGCCGACGGATGAGGGCGGCCCCTCAGCCCGACGATCAATCCGAACAAAGAAAAGGGCAGGCTGGCAAAGGCCAGCGCCGCCCTCATCCGTCAGCCTTCGGCTGAGTATTGTCTCCCGACGAGCGGGAGAAGGGCGAAATCAAGCCGCCTTGACGCCGGCCTCGGCAAGCCATTCGACGATCTTCTGCTTGGGCATGGCCCCAACCTTCATCGAGGTCATCTGGCCGCCACGGAACAGCATCATCGTCGGGATGCCGCGCACGCCATAGCGCGAGGGCGTCGTCGGGCTTTCCTCGATATTGACCTTGGCGATGATCACATGGTCGGCCAGCTCCTCGGAAATCTGGTCGAGAGCCGGGGCGATCTGCTTGCAGGGACCGCACCACTCGGCCCAGAAGTCCACCAGGACCGGGCGTTCGGACTGCAGGACGTCCTTGTCGAAGGACTCGTCGGTGACCTTAACGGTGCTCATGGAAAGCTCCCTGTGCGGCGCACGGGCGCCAGCGTTCTGAGTTGAGGATGTAAGGACCCCCGCGCCCACGTCAACGGGCGTCGGGGAGCGCGGCCAGGGCGGCGGCCCTCATCTTTTCTGGAATGGGCATCAGCTTTGGCCCGTCGGTCCAGACCAGGGCCGCCTCGATCCGCCGGCCGGGGAAGATTTCCGCCAGCACCGCCGCATAGATGGCCAGCTGCGCCACATAGGTTGGATCGGCCGCCTCGACAGTCTCCGGGGCCGGGCGGTTGGTCTTGTAATCGACCACAAGGACGCGGTCTGGGGTGACCAGCAGCCGGTCGACCCGGCCGGAAATGGCCAGCCCGGCCGGCAGGTCCCTCCCCGCTCCGGCCAGACCGACCTCGGCCCGGCTGCCCGGCCCGAAGACCTCGGCGAAGTCCGGATGCTCCAGCACACCGAGGGCCGCCTCGATCATTTCCCGCCGCTGGGCGTCGTTGAGATCGGGTTCGCGGGCCAGCAGCCGGGCAGCGGTCTCCCGGCGCACCGCCTCCGCCACGTCGGGCAGCAGTTGCAACAGCCGGTGGATCATGTCCCCCCGCCGGAACCGGTCGAGGCCGCCCTGCCGCGACAGGGGAGACGGTGACGGCAGCCGAACACGGCTGGCCGCCTGCGATGGCGAGGCCCAGGCCAGGGCCGCCGGCTCTTCCGGCGCCGGGGCGTTCAGCCACGGCGAGCGGGACAGGGCGCTGATGGCCGCCGGCGCAGTCCGGGTCGCCGGCATGGGGTCCTGGCCATAGCGCTGGAAGCTCATCCCGTCGGCCGTCCGAAGGGTCCGCACCCCGGGTGCGATGTCGCCATGGGCGAAGGCCTCGACCATGGCCCCGTACCAGCCGTCGGGCTGGGCGTCGGCCTTCAGGTTGCCCGGTCGCCGGCCGCAGAGCACCAGCCGGTCCCGCGCCCGGGTCAGGCCGACATAGAGCAGCCGCCAGGTCTCGGCCTCGTCGCGGTCCTTGCGGCGCTGGCGGGCCGCCGTCGCGGCGGCGCAGTCGCCATCGGCGCGGGCCGACCACAGGAACGCCCCGTCTCCGGTCTCCATCAAGGGCGAACCGCGCACCCCCGACTTCACCGTGGTCTCCGGCAGGAAGACGATCGGCGCTTCCAGCCCCTTGGCCCCATGGGCGGTCATCACCCGCACCTCGTCGCCGCCGGCCTCCATCTCCCGCTTGACCGAGATGTCGAGGCCCTCGAAGGCCGCCGCCAGCCGTTCAAGGTCCAACACCCCCCGTCCCTCGGCCTCCAGGGTGCGGGCCAGGAACTCCTCGATGACGTCGCCGGCTTCCGATCCGAGTCGCGTCGCCATACGCGCGCGGGCCGAGCGGCCGGCCGTGTCGCGCAGGCCGAGGATACGGCTGTAGAACTCGAACGGCGGCCTTTGCGGCGCGAGCGCGATGGCGGTGTCCAGCAGCGACAGCGCCTCGGCCGCCCGGGCGTTGGTCGCCGCATCGGCGCGCAGCCACGACCACAGGCTCTCTGGGCCCCGGCCGTGGGCCAGGCGATAGATGTCCTCGTCGTCCAGCCCGCACAGCGGGCTTTTCAGCAGGGCGGCCAGGGTCAGGTCATCGTTCGGGAACTGGACGAACCGCGCCAGGGCCATCAGGTCGTCGAAGGCGATATGGGCCGACAGGGTCAGCCGGTCGGCGCCGGCCACCGGGATTGCCGCCTTGCGCAGCTCGCGGATGATGTCCTCGAACAGCGCCCGGCGACGGCGGACCAGGATGATGACATCGCCCCAGGCGGCCGGCCTGGCCGTCCCATCCTTGGCGTAGACGGTGTCGCCCCGCGCCACGAGCGCCTTGATCTCGGCGGCGATGCGCCGGGCCAGGCGGCGGTTGGCGCTGCCCTCGGCCTCCAGGTCGAGCGGCGCGTCCCAGGCGCTGCGCTCCTCCGCCGGCTCCTCGGCCTCCAGCGGCCAGAGGTCGACGCAGCCGGGGTGGCCCAGGCGGAAGGCCTTGTGGGTCAGGACATCCTCGCCGAACGGCGCCTTGACCCCGCCTTGCGTGCGCGGCGCCGAGAACAGGGCGTCGACGAACGTCAGCACCGCCTCCACCGAACGGTAGGAGGTGTTCAGCGGCGCCCGGGCGGCCTGTCGCCCGACGCGGCCGATACGGTCCATATAGCCCTGCGTCTCCGCCAGCAGCCGGTCCGGATCGGCGCCCTGGAAGCTGTAGATCGACTGTTTCTCGTCCCCGACTATAAACAGGGTCCGCTCGGGCGAACCCGCCGGCCGCACCCCGGCGCCGGAGAAGAACTCGTCGGTCAGAGCCCGGGCGATCTCCCACTGTTCGGGGGCGGTGTCCTGGGCCTCGTCGATGAGGATGTGCTCGAGACCGCCATCCAGCTTGTAGAGCACCCAAGGCGCGCCCGGCGCCCGGGCGACGAGGTCGCGGGCCTTGGCCACCAGATCGGCGAAATCCAGCACGCCCCGCTCGGCCTTGGCGGCGCGATAGGCCTCGGCATAGGCGAAGGCTAAAGCCAGCACGGCTTGTGTGTCCTGCGCCACCCGCGCCCCGCGCAGGTCTTCCCGCGCCCGTTCCAGCCGGTCCTGCTCGGCCAGCAGACCGGCGCGCAGGTCTTCGCGGCTCTTTAGGCCCGAGGTCTTGGCGACCCAGGTGGCCGGCGTCCCCTCGCCGCCCTTGGTGAAGAAACAGCCCAGGATCGCCTGGAAGTCCGGTTCGTCGGCCGCCAGGATGGCCTTCATGGCCAGGGCGTTCTTGCCGTCGGTCGCCGTTCCCCGGCCCAGCAGTTGGGCGGCCTCGGCCCACAGATCGGCGTCGATGCCGGCGACGGCCTCGGCGATCACCGCCTCCGGGCTGGAGGGGCCGAAGTCGAATCCGCAGCGACGCCAGACGTCGGCGATCATGCCTGGGACCCCGCCGCTCGCCTCGGCATAGGCGTTCAGGGCCTCCCGCTTTTCCTGAAAGGTGCGGAACAGGCCCTCGAAGGCCTGGTAGTCGAGAGCGATGGCCAGCCTTGAATAGGCCTCCGACAGCGCCAAATCGGTCTTCAGCGTATGGCGGGCCAGGATGGTCCGGGCCTCGGCCGCGACCAGGGCGGCGGCCGCGTCGTCCATCACCGTAAAGCGCGGCGAGACGCCGGCCTCCAGCGGAAACCGCCGCAAAAGCTGTTCGCAGAAGGCGTGAATGGTCTGGATCTTCAATCCGCCGGGGGTTTCCAGCGCCCGGGCGAACAACCGTCGCGCATCCGACAGGTCCTGGCTGTCGGCCTCCGCCCCGAGCAGGGCGGTCAGTTGCGCCCGCAAACGGTCGTCTTCCATCACCGACCAGCCGCCCAGCAGTTCGAAAAGCCGGCCCTGCATCTCCGCGGCGGCGGCCTTGGTGTAGGTGACGCAGAGGATGGCTGAGGGCGGCGCCTTGGCCAGCAGCAGTCGCGCCACCCGGTCGATCAGGGTCTTGGTCTTGCCCGACCCCGCGTTGGCGGTGACGAAGGCGTTGACGGCGGGATCGGCGGCCAGGGCCTGGAAGCGGTCGGTGACCAGGCTCATTCGCCCTCCTCCCCGTCCGCGCCCGTCGACCATTCGAACACCCGGGCCAGATGGTCGTAGTCGCCGGCATAGCTCTTCACGAACTGCGGCGCGGTGCGGCTGGGATAGCCCCGGTCGGGATCCTGGTAGGCGATCAGCAGGTTGTAGGCGCCCTCCAGGGCGGTGTTGGCGGCCTCCTCTGCGTCAGGCCCGGCCGTCTTGCGGGTCTCCTCGACCCCGGCCGGCCTGCGGCCGGTGACCCGCACATAGGTCAGGTCGCCAAACCCGCCGCGCACCTCGCCGAACCCGCCGGCGTCGAGGATGGCGGCGGTCAGGGTCAGCTGCGGCGAAAAGCCGGTATCGATCATCTTCGGGGTCGGGGCGGTGCCGGTCTTGTAGTCCAGAACGTGACCGATGCCGTCCGGGGTGATCTCGATACGGTCGGACTTGGCGGTCAGCCTGTGCATCACCCCTTCGACGTTGAGCTTCATCTCCCCCTTGATCTCGACATGGACGGTGCGCCCATCGGCCCGCCGCCGCCGCTCGAAATCGACCACCCAGGCCGCCGCCTCCCGGGCCAAGGCCCGCTCCCTCGCCAAGGCCGATTCGGTCAGGCCTTCGTCCACGAGATGCTGCAGGTAACGCGCCTCGAACAGGCCCCTGGGGTCGGCCGGCTCGGCAATGTTCCAGGCCCGCGCCAGATCCTCGAAGGCGCTGTGGATCGCCGTGCCCCGGGCCATGGCCTCGACCAGCCGGTCAGGCCGGTCCAGCGGATAGAGTTTCAGCAGGTCCCGCGCCCAGACCGCATAGGGGTCGCGGGTCAGGGTCTCGATCCGGGTGACGGCGAAGGTCGTCGGCCGATCGGACACCGGCGGAACCGGTTGCGGCCGCTTGACCGGATGGTAGTCGTTCGCCGCGTCCAGGGCCCGGGCCCAATCCAGCAGTTCTGGGCGGCCAGGCAGATCGACCCGCGCCCCGGCGGCGAGCGTCTTCAGCCGCCACAGCCAGCGGCTGGGCGTCGCCGGCGCGCCCTCGCGGCGGGCGCTGTTGACCAGCACCACTTCGGGGGCGCAGGCCGCCTGGGCGAAGTCGTGGGCCGAAAGACCGACCCGCCGGTCGGGGCTCGGCAGGCCGAGCGCTTTTCGCATCGGCCGCGACAGGAAGGGATCGATCGCCGCCCCGCGCGGCCAGACCCCCTCCTCCAGCCCTGCCAGGACCAGTCGGTCGGCCCGGGTCATCCGCGATTCCAGGGCGCCCATGATGTGCAGCCGGGGATGCGCCGCCTCGCCGCCCCGCACCGTCTCTTCCGACAGCAATCGCTGGATCAGGGTGACGAAACCCTGGGGCGTGACCCCGGGCAGGGCCGGCCCATGGGCGATCAGCCCGCCCAGCAAGCGGGCCAGCACCTCCCCCTCCGGTCCCGACCACAGCAGGTCGCCACCGGCGCAGAGGGCTTCGAGCCCCGCCGTCAGGGCGATGGCCGCCTGGCTGGCGTCGGCCAGACCGCCTTCGAAGGGGGCCAGCACCCCGTCGATCACCCCGTCCAGATCGCGCGACAAAGACAGCGCCGCCGCCATGGCCTCGATCTCGCGCGGTCGCTCGGCGGCGTTGTCGCCCAGCCGTTTGGCCAGGCGATCGGCGTCCAGCGGCCGGGGACCGCGCAGGCCGCGCAGTTCCAGCGCCTCCCGCTCGCTCGCCAGAACCTCGGGCTCCCGGTTCAGCCGCACCAGCGGGCTTTTCAGCAGCTGCAGCCGCCCCACCGGATCGCCCGGATCGACGATCATCGCCGCCAGGGCCATGCAAAGGGCTCCGGCCGGTTTCAGGGTCAGGGCCACCCCCGCCGTGCTGTCCGCCGCAACGCCCCAGCGGGCCAGCCGGGCCGACACGCGCCGGGCCAGGGCCAGGTCCGGCGTCACCAGGGCGCAGGTCTTGCCGGGCGTCTCCAGCGTCTCGCGCAGCAGCAGGGCGCAGACGGTGGCCGCCTCCTCCTCCGAGCGGGCGGTGACCACCGACAGCCCTTCCAGGCCGGCGCGGAACGGGTCGATCCCGCCGGTCGCCTCCTCGCGCAGCCGGTCGATGACCTTCAGCCAATCGGCGGTGGAATCAGCCGGCCGCAGGGCCTCGTTGATCAGTCGCCTGCGCCAACGCCCCTTCATGTCGCTGTCCGGCCGCCATGCCCGCACCGCCGAGCGGTCAATCCCCGCCTGGCGCAGCAGCTCGCGCATGGTCCCCTGCGGATGCTGGTCATCGACTTCGTCCCAGGCGGCGTCGGCCAGGCCCTCGTCCAGCCCCGGCAGCACAACGGCCCCGCGCGGCAGGTCGGCGATCACCCGCAGCAGCCGCGCCGTGGCCGGCGCCGATCCGGTCGAGCCGGCGGCGATCACGGGTCCTTGCGGCGGCTTGTCGGTCCAGTGTTCGGCCAGCCGACCCAGCAGCAGCACCCGCCGCTCGGCGACGTCCAGCAGGCCAAGGTCCTTCAACCGGCGCGGCCAGGCCTGCAGCGCCAGACCCAGCAGCTGGGCCGAGACCTGCCAGTGTTCAGCCATTTCGAGGGCGACCAGATCGGTCATTCGATCGACGACCCTGGCCTCCTCGATGGCGGCGCTGTCGAGGAAGGTCGCCAGGGCGTCGGCCAGTTCCAGGGCGTGGGGCGCGGACAGGCCGCCTTCATCCAGCCCGCTGACCAGGCCGGCCAGTTCGAATCGGCGGCGCAGCGGGTCGATGGCCGGCGGCAGGTCGAGGGCCACGTCGCCCGGCTCGAACGGCGGCTCGCCCTCCTCCAGGTCGCCCAGGGCGCGGATCTGCGGCAGCAGCACCGCCCGCCCCTTGCCGGCCTTGAGAAACGATTCCGCCAGCGCCCGCGCGCCCCGCCGCGTCGGCACCAGCAGCAGGGCGCCCGGCGTATCCTCCGGCCCCGGCAGGGCGTCCATCAGCCCTGCCGCCAGATCGTCGAGGAACGGCCGGTGAGCGGGGATGGAAAACCAGCGGGGGCGGGGGGTGTCGAACATCAGGGGGAGTATGGCACGGCGGTTGAGTCGCCGTACAACTCTCCTATCCCGCCAAAGTCTTCTCCGCCTTGTCCCGCGCCTGAGGGTCGCCGACGTGCATCCACAGGCCGGGCGGGCTGACGCCGTGCACACGGCCCTCCATCGCCAGGGCCTTCCACAGCGGCAGCAGTGAGAACGGCCCCTCGGGTCCGCCCGCCACCACCGAAGGCTTGCAGATATGCGCTCCGACATAGACGAACGGCGCCGTCTCGCCGGGCGTCTTGAACCGCACCCGGCCATCCGGCTCCAGGAAGACGTCGCCGGTGTCGTGGAAGCCGAGCGAGGTCGCCGTCGGCGCCAGCATCAAACAGACATCCATCGCGTCCGCATCCCAGGCCGCGGCCACCGCCGCCACGGCGCTGACGCCGTCCTCGATCCACACGGAGTCGATATTGGCCACCCAGAAGGGCGCGTCGGGCAGCAGCGGCAGGGCCTGTTTGACCCCGCCGCCGGTTTCCAGGGCCTGGGGCCGCTCATCGGAAATGACGATCTCCGGCGCCAGGCCTTTCGCCCGCCGCTCGGCCACGTGCGCCTCTACCCGGTCGGCGAAATAGTGGACATTGACCACGGCCTTGGCGACCCCGGCGGCGACCAGCCGGTCCAGCATGTGATCCATCAGCGGCTTGCCGCCGACCTCGACCAGGGCTTTCGGCCGGTCGTCGGTCAGGGGCCGCATCCGGGTGCCCAGGCCCGCGGCCAGCACCATGGCGACGGTGGGGCCGCTCATGTCCGAACGCTCGCGGGCACGTGAGCGTCGAACCAGGCCTTCAGCTCGCCCAGCGCGGGGTCGGCCAGGCAGCTGTCGAGATAGCGCCAGAGGCGAGGCAGGAAGGCTTCGTACTTCGGCTTGCCGTCGCGGATCACCAGCCGGGCGAAGATGCCGATGATCCGGGCGACGTTCAGGGCGCCCAGGGCGTGGTAGTCGGTAAGGAACCGGGCCCGGTCCAGGCCCGGATGCGCCGCCAGATACCGCTCCAGCCCGGCCGCCTCCCGCTCCGGAGAAACATCGCGGCGGGCGTCGTGCAGCAGCATGGAGAGGTCCCAGACCCGGTGGGCCTTCACCGCGTCCTGGAAATCGATCAGCCCAACCCGCGCCGGCCCCTCGCGCCCAGGCAGCCAGATCAGGTTCTCGGCATGATAGTCGCGGTGGCAGAAGACCGACGCCTCGGCCTCGGCCCGCCGGCGAATCGGCGTCCAGACCGCCTCCCAGGCGTCCAGGGCCGCCTCGTCCAGCGTCAGGGCCGGCCTAAGTTGCGGAAGCCATTCGACAAACAGGTCGCTGGCCATGGTCAGGGCCAGCTCATCGTAGGTCAGCAGCGGCCAGACCAGCCCCTCGTCCCCCAGCCGCTCCGGCGGCGGCGAGACGGCGTGCAGCACGCTCAGGGCGTCGATGGCGGCGTCATACAGCGGGGCTTCGTCGAGTCCCCCCGCGATCTCGCTGGCGAACAGGCCGTCGCCCAGGTCCTCCAGCACCGCCAGACCGGCCTCGGCGTCGAAGGCCGCCACCTCCGGCGCGGAAAGGCCCCGGCCTTTCAGGTAACGGGCGCAGGCGACGAAGGCGTCCACCCGGCCAGCCGCCAGCCGGTAGGCGGCGTTGAAGCCCAGGGCCCGGCGCTCTTCCACCGTGGCGTCCGGCGGACAGGGGGCGGTCTCGGCCTTTGGCGGCTGGTCCATGAAGATCAGGCTGGGGCCCGCCACGGGATAGAGTCGCTCATAGGCGCGGGTCGAGGCGTCGCCCGACAGGGGCTGGCGCCGCGCCTGGCCCAGGCCGTGGGTTTCGAGGAAGGCGGCCTTCATCGCCTCGCGATCAGAACTCAAGCTTGCGGTCCTTCCAGGAGCCATGGGGAGCCAGCCGCGCCACGCGGCCATCGCCCTCGATGACGATCTCTATATCCAGTCTGTCGGGCGGAAGGCGACCCTCCAGCTGCTGCGGCCACTCGATCAGCGCCGCCCCGCCCTCCAGCGCCTCGTCGAGCCCGATCTCATAGGCCTCGTCCGGATCGCTCAGCCGATAGAGGTCGAAATGGGCCAGGGAGAAGCCGGGCCCCTCATAGAACTGCACCAGGGTGAAGGTCGGGCTGGGCACCTCCTCGTCCGGCGAGGTCAGGCTACGGATCAGCGCCCGCGCCAGGGTCGACTTGCCGGCCCCCAACGGCCCGGTCAGGCAGACGGCGTCGCCGGGGCGAAGGTGGGCGGCGAGGGCGCGGCCGAGCGCCTGGGTCGCCGGCTCGTCGGGGAGGGAGAGGATCAAAACACCGCCTCCGGGTCCTCAGGCAGCACCCGTTCCACATGGGCCTTGACCGCGTCGCTAACCGCGCCCGCCTCGCCCTCCAGCCGCGCGGGTGGAATCACCGGCCCGAGGATCAGCTGGAACTCGCGGCCCTGTTTGTTGAGCAGCTCGTGGAACAGGGTGATGTCACGCAGCTCGCCCGAGAAGCGGTTGAAGAAGTGGAACAGGGTCGACCAGGGGCCGGCGACATGGACCGGCAGGACCGGGGCCGCGTATTTCTGCGCCAGCGAGATCGCGGTCGGCATCCATGGCCGGTCTGTCAGGACCCCGTCCGGGTCCCGCCGGGCCAGTCGGCCGGCCGGGAAGATGGCGAGGCAGCGTTCGGCCTCCATGGCCTCCCGCGTCAGCTTAAGGGTAAGGCGGGTGCGTTCGCGGGTCCGCTTGGCCTCCACCCATTCGACCGGGATCAGAGCCTCATCGAAGCGGGGGCAGACCCGGTGGGCGTCGGAGTTGGCGTAGAACAGGACATCGGCCCGCGGCCCCTTGAGCACATCATAGAGGGCGATCCCGTCGGCGATGCCGGTCGGATGGTTGGCCACAACGATCAGCCGGCCGCCGGCGGGGAGATGCTCCAGCCCCCGCACCGACACCTTCAGACCAAGCAGGCGCGAAATGTGCTCCAGCGCCGCCGCCCCGTCGAGCGGGGCGATGGCGTCGGCCATGGCCCGGGCCTTGGCGTAGTGCAGGGCGGCAAACAATGGCGGCCGGACCAGCGGCCAGGCCCAGGACCCGGCCAGCTTCGGCGCCCGCTCCTCGATCAGCTGATCGACGATCGGCTTTTCGCCCTGACGACGGGCGGCGAAAGGGACGGCGAGGTCGGCCATGGGGGATTTGTAGAAGGTGTCGCGCGGCGCGGAAAGCCGGCTGCTTCACCCCACCAGGGCGTCGAACTCGTCGACCAGCCGCTCTAGCCCCGTGCAGCCGGCCGCCCAGAAGCTCTTCTGCCGGGGATCGAGGCCGAACGGCTCGAGGGCCTCGACGTAGGTCCTGGTCCCGCCGGCGGCCAGCAGCGCCTCATAGACCGGGGCGAAGCCGACCGGGTCCTCGCGGCGCTTTTCCATCAGGGCCCGCACCAGCAGGTCGCCGAAGGCGTAGGCATAGACATAGAAGGGCGCGTGGACGAAGTGGCTGACATAGGCCCAGTAGTGCTCATAGCCGGGGTTGAGCCGGATGGCCGGGCCCAGGCTGGCGCCCATCACCTCCAGCCACAGGGCGCCGATACCGTCAGGCGACAGCTCCCCGTGCTGGCGGGCGTCGTGGAAGCGGGTCTCGAACTGGTGGAAGGCGATCTGGCGGACCACGGTGTTCAGCCCGTCCTCGATCCGCCCGGCCAGCAGGCCCAGCTTCTCTTCGGGTTTGGCCTCGGCCAGCAGCCGCTCGAACACCAGCCCCTCGCCGAAGATGGAGGCGGTCTCGGCCAGGGTCAGGGGCGTGTCGGCCAGCAGGGTGCCCAGCGGCGCGGCAAGCGTCTGGTGCACCGCATGGCCCAGCTCATGGGCCAGGGTCAGGACGTCCCGCCGCTCGCCCATGAAGTTCATGAACACATAGGGGTGCCGGGTCGAGGAGACCGAGTGGCTGTAGGCGCCCGACTGCTTGCCCGGCCGGGGCCGGGCGTCGATCCACGGCCGGTCGAAGAAGATCTTCGCCGTATCGGCGAATTTCGGGGCCAGGGCCGAGAAACTGTCCAGCACCACGCCGCGCGCCTCTTCCCACTCGTACTGGCGCGGCTTGGCCGAGGTCAGGGGGGCGTTGCGGTCCCAGTGGTCGAGGGTCTTGCGGCCCATCACCCGGGCTTTCAGGGCATAGTAGCGATGGCTGGTGGCGGCATAGGCGTCGGTCACCGCCTCGACCATGGCTTCCACCGAGGCGTCATGCACCTCATTGGCCAGGTGTCGGGATTGGGCCGGCGTGGCGTATTTGCGCCAGCGGTCCTCGACATGCTTCTCCAGGGAGATGGTGTTGAGGCAGAGGGCGAAGGTCGGGCTGCGGGCCTCCAGCGCCGTGGCCAGGCCCCCTGCCGCCGCCTTGCGCCGCTTGACGTCCGGATCGGACAGGCGGTTCAGGGTCACCGGCAGGGTCAGGGTCTCGCGGCCGACCTTGGCCCTCAGCCCGGCAAGCGTATCGTCGAACAGTCGTGACCAGTTGGCCACCGCCGGCGAGCGGTCGAGGAACAGGGCCTCCAGGTCATGGCTCAGCTCATGCGGCCGCGACAGCCGCACCCGCCGCAGCCAGGGCCGCCAGCGGGCGGCCGGGGCGTGGGCTTCCAGGGCGGCGGCGATCTCGCCGTCCTCCAGCTGGTTGAGCTCCAGGGTGAAGAACAGGCTCTTGGCGGCGATCTCGGCGCTCCGGCCGCGGAAATCGCCTTCGAACTTCGACCAGTTGGCATCGCCCCGGGCGGTTGAGGAGGCGAGGGAGGCATAGGCCCCGACCACCCACAGCCCGTCGGTCGCCTGTTCATAGAGGGTGACGCCCCGGTCGATCAGCGCGCCCAGCTTCGCCGGCTCGGCCCGGGCGGCGAGGAATTGTCCCTCCAGGGCGGCCAGGGCATCGTTGGCCGCCTGGGCGGCCAGGATGTCGGCCTCGATTCGGGGATCGGAGCGATCCTCATAGAGGTCGGCGAGGTTCCATTCGGGAAGGGCGGCGGTGATCTTGGACTGAACGGTCATGGCTCAGATTTAGGGCGGCCGGCCCGCCAGGGATAGGCCCAGCCGTGCAAAGCGGACCCGAAACCCTCCGTCCGCGGCGTTTGGTGAGACCCTGTTAAGCCCGCCTGTTAATCCCTGACTCAGGTCTCCGAAACCCCGCCTTTACCCCACCCCTGTATCAATCCGGGTCAACGCGCGCCGACCCATGCTGGACGGACGCCGCTATACGGTGGGTGATTTCAACATGACCAAAACGGTCCTGGTCGTCGATGACGACCCGACACAACGTCGGCTGATCCAGGCGGTTCTCGAGCGCGAAGGCTTCGCCGTCGCCCACGCAGAGAACGGCGACGCGGCGATGAGCCACCTGACCGGCGGCAAGCTGGCCGATGTGGTGCTGCTCGACCTGCAGATGCCGGGCATGGCCGGCCATGACGTGCTGAAGGAAATGCGCGTCCGCGGCTTCGCCCAGCCGGTGGTGGTGCTGACCGCCTCGGGCGGCGTCGACACCGTGGTCAAGGCCATGCAGGCCGGCGCCTGCGACTTCTTCGTCAAGCCAGCCAGCCCGGAACGGATCATCGTCTCGATCCGCAACGCCCTTTCCATGGGCGACCTGCGCACCGAGGTCGACCGGCTGAAGAAACACAGCGCCGGCAAGGCCACCTTCGCCGACCTGATCGGCGAGTCCGCGCCGATGCGGATGGTCAAGCGGATGGGCGAGCGGGCGGCCAAATCCTCCATCCCCATCCTGATCACCGGCGAAAGCGGCGTTGGCAAGGAAGTCATAGCCCGCGCCGTTCACGGCAGTTCCGACCGCTCGGGCAAGCCCTTCGTGGCGGTCAACTGCGGCGCCATCCCCGAGAACCTGGTCGAGAGCATCCTCTTCGGCCACGAGAAGGGCAGCTTCACCGGCGCTTCCGACAAGCACCTGGGCAAGTTCCAGGAAGCCAATGGCGGCACCCTGTTCCTCGACGAGGTCGGCGAACTGCCGCTGGACATCCAGGTCAAGCTGCTGCGGGCCCTGCAGGAGAGCGAGATCGACCCGATCGGCGCCAAACGGTCGGTGCGGGTGGACGTGCGGATCGTCAGCGCCACCAACCGCGACCTGGCCAATGCGGTCGCCGAGGGCCGCTTCCGCGAGGACCTCTATTACCGGCTGAACGTCTTTCCTATCGAGGCGCCGGCCCTGCGCGAACGCCGCGAGGACATCCCGGCCCTGCTCGAAGCCTTCATCCGCCGCTTCAACATCGAGGAGGGAAAGCGGGTGGTCGGGGCGGCGCCGGAAACCCTGGCCTTCCTCACCGCCTTCGACTGGCCGGGCAATGTCCGCCAGCTGGAAAACGCCGTCTACCGGGCCATCGTCCTGTCTGACGCCCCCTATCTGCAGCCCTACGACTTCCCGGCGATCAGCGGCGTCAAGGCGCCTCCGATGGACGCCCCGGTGGTCCAGCCGGTCGCCGGCCAGGTCCCGGCCGCCATCCCCTCGGCCCAGCAGCTGATGGCCGAGATGCCGGCCGACAGCCCGGTCCGTATCCTCGATAACAAGGGCCACCTGCGCACCCTGGAAGAGATCGAGCGCGACCTGATCAGCCACGCCATCGAGGTCTATGCCGGCCATATGTCGGAAGTGGCCCGACGGCTCGGCATCGGCCGCTCGACGTTGTACCGCAAGGTGCGGGAACATGGGGTCGAGGTGGATTTGAAAGAGGTGGGTTGATCTAGGCTCTGCTGGCGCCGGTGCGCTCAATCGCTGCCCCCCTGGGGTAGCTGGCTGCGGCGTAGCCGCAGACTGAAGGGGCAGCGCCGGCTTCGGACGATTGAACTCAGAGCACGTTCAGCGCCGGTATTCTTGAACCTGGGCGCTGGCCCCTGCGCTACCCCCACCACCACGCGGGTATTCCCGCGCGGTCCCCCGCCCCCAACGGGGGCGGAATTGAGGATGCTTAGGCGCCTTCAGGCTCATCCTTCGTCGTCGCCTTTCGCCCGAAGCCACGCCGCTTGGGCGGCGGGCGGGTGTCCTCGCCCTTGGCCTTGGCGGCGATCTCTTTCAGTTTGCGGTTCTGCATGGCCGAGAGGGCCTGGCCGGGGGCGCCGAGGTCCGGGTCGCCGAAGGCTCGGCCATAGGTCTTGACCCGCTCTTCCACCGATCCGAGGAATTCACCCTCCCAGTCGGAGAGGGTGATCCCGGCCTTGTCGGCGGTGCGGCGGGCGCGGCGCAGCGCGTTGAGCGCCGTCCGTTGCGCGGCCTGTCTGGCCAGCGCGCGAAAGTCAGGAGGATCCTTTCGCTTCACAGACCCCCGATGGCCGACAGATAGAGCTCGACCAGAGCCTCCTCCTCCAGCCGCTTGGCGCGGTCCTGTTTGCGCATCCGCACGACCTTGCGCAGGATCTTGGTGTCGAAGCCGTTGCCCTTGGCCTCGGCATAGACCTCCTTCAGGTCGGCCATGACCCCGGCCTTGTCCTCTTCCAGCCGCTCGATGCGCTCGATGATGGTCTTCAGCTGCGTCTGGGCGGTCGCATTGAGGATGTCGATGGAAGCGTCGTCGGCCATGGAATGGAGGCTCTCACAGGAGGCGGAAATGGGGAAGGCGGGGTGTAGAGGAAAGCCGGGTCGCCCTCAACAGCGGTTCGCGGTTTGTGCGCCTCGCCGTCGCCGCCCCCCTAGAGCAGCCCGTGGGCCTTCAGGACAGGATGCAGCACCGCCGGGTCGGTGAAGTGCAGGACGTGGAAGCCTAGCGCCTCCGCCGCCTGGATGTTGGCGAGGCTGTCGTCGACGAACAACAACTGCTCCGGCGCCAGGCCCGAGCGGGCGCAGGCCAGCCGGTAGATGGCCGGCTCGGGCTTGATCATCCCCTCGTCGCCGGAGACCACCACGGCATTCAGATGCCGCACCGCCGGAGCCATGGGTTCAATCGTCGGCCAGACGGGCCCCGCCATGTTGGTCAGGCCGAACTGCGGCACGCCCCGGGCCGCCAGGGCCTCCATGGCCAGGGCGGTCTCCTCGATCGGCCCGCCGAACATCTCGTCCCAGCGGTCCCACCAGGCGCGGATCTCCGCCTCGTAATGGGGAAAGCGTTCGATCAGCCGGCGCGTGTTCTCTTCCGCCGGCAGGCCACGGTCGGTTTCCCCGTGCCAGGCCATGGTGCAGACGTCAAAAAGGAACCGGTCGCAAGCGGCCGGCTCCTTGAAGATTTTCGCGTAAAGCGTCCGTGGATCCCAGCGGACGATGACGTTGCCGACGTCCCAAAGGACTCCGACAGGAGACGTCATCAGCCCTGCTTGGCCTTGAAACGCGGATCGGTCTTGTTGATCACGTAGAGGACGCCCTTGCGGCGAACCAGCTTGCAGTCGCGGTGGCGCGACTTCAGCGACTTGAGCGAGCTTCTGACCTTCATGACCGTCTACTTGTATCGGGTGCGCGGAACGCGGCGAAAAGACGCCGACGGCGGACCCGGTTGAACCAGAGCGGGCGGCTATAGGGGGCAGGGCTCGCGGAGTCAACGTCCACCGGGGTTTGCGGGGCCTCTTTGGGCTGTGGCGCGGGCTCCGGCTTCGCGATATCGGGGTGATCATGGGCCGCTGGACCTCGATGCGCGCGATCGGCCGGACGGCGGCGGCTCTGCTGACGGCCCTCCTGACCGCCCTTCTGACCGCTATGGCCGTCGCGGCCGCCTCCCCAGCGCCGGGGCCTGTCATCCGGACCGACGCCCGCCCGGTTCAGGGCGTGATCAGGAACGGTGTCGCCAGCTTCAAGGGCATGCCCTATGCCGCCCCGCCGGTGGGCGCGTTGCGTTGGCGCCGGCCTGAAGCGCCCAGGCCATGGACGAGCGTGCGGCCGGCGGATCGCTTTGGCCCCTCCTGTCTGCAGACCCCCATCGTCTTCGACAGCGATCCGTTGCGCGGCCCGTTCCGCGAGGATTGCCTGACTCTGAATGTCTGGTCGCCGGCCCTGCCGTCCGCGGGCTCCGCATCCGCCCCGGTGATGATCTGGCTGCACGGCGGCGGCTTCACCAATGGCGGGGCGGCCTCGCCCCTGTTCGACGGCGCGGCCCTGGCGGCCCAGGGGGTGGTGGTGGTCACCCTCAACTATCGGCTCGGGCGGCTGGGGTTTTTCGGTCATCGGGCGCTGACCGTGGAGGCCAGGGAGGAGGGCCTGCCGCCCACCGGCAACTTCGGCCTCGCCGATCAGATCGCCGCCCTGCAATGGGTCCGGCGCAACATCGCCGCCTTCGGGGGCGATCCAGGGAATGTCACCCTGTTCGGCGAGTCCTCCGGCGGCCTTGCGGTCGCGGCCCTGATGACCTCCCCGGCGGCGGCGGGCCTGTTCCACAAGGCGATCATCCAGTCCGCCGGCGGGCGACAGCCCCTGCCCGCCCTGCGCGGCCCCAGCCTGGACGGCGGCTATTCGATGGAGCGGATCGGCGAGACCTTCGCCGGTCCCCGCGCCTCTGCCCGGGCCTTGCGAAAACTGCCCGTCGGCCAGGTCGCCGACGGACTGAACATGATCGGCAACGCCGACCGCCAGACGGCGGTCAACCTGATGATCGACGGCGACCTGGTTCCGGACGATCCGATGGCGATGTTCGCCGCCGGTCGGCAACAGGCCATTCCTCTGATGATCGGGACCAACAGCGACGAGTTCGGCGGCCTGCCGGGCGGGGCCCTGCTGGGCCGGATGACCGCCGGGCAGTTTGGGCGCCGGACCGAGACCCGCCTGCGCCAGGCCTATCGCACCCCGCGCGGCGACGAAATTTCCCGCCTGGTGTCGGACCTGCTGGTCGTCGAGCCGGCGCGGGAGATGGCGGGGCTGGCGGCGCGCGGCGGCCAGCCGGTCTATCTATACAGTTTTGACTATGTGGCGCAGGCGGCCCGGCGGCCGGGGCGCGGCGCGGCGCACGCCTCGGAAATCGCCTTCGTCTTCGACAATCCGGGCGCGCTGGGCAAGGCGACCGAACAGGACCGCGCCATGGCCGCCCGGATCAGCGCCGCCTGGGTCCGGTTTGCCCGAACCGGCGATCCGAGCGGCGAAGGCTGGACCTGGCCCGCCTACAGCGAGGCGTCGCCGGTCACCCTGGTCATCCGGGCCGGGGGCGCCGAACCGGTCCGCGATTTCGACAAGGTCCGGCTGGACCTCATCCGGGACCTGTATCCGGTGAAGGGTTGGACCTGGCCTCGGCAATAGCCGCCCTGCCCCCCTTTGGGGCGATGCCCCACTAAGAGCGGCCCGCTAAGGCTCTTCATACGGCCCGGTTTCGGGGGCCTTCCGGAGCGCCTCTTCCATGCTGCTGCGCGTTGTATCCGCCCTGGCCGCCCTGACGTTCATGGCCCTGCCCGGTGTCAGCCTGGCCGCCTGCGGCTCGGCCAAGGGGTCCGTCGATCTCACCGGCCGGACCTACAGCGGCAACATCGCCTGGTCGCCGGAGAACCTCTACAACATCACCGTCACGCTGAAGCCGGACTGCACCGTCACCTATGTGATCTTCATGGGATCCACCCGCACCGGCCGCTGGAACCAAGACGGGCCCCGCTTCACCCTCGATGTGCCGGACATCCAGATGCACTACGACGGGGTGGTCGGCGCCAAGGGCGTGATGACCGGGACCATCGCCAGCGACGGCTCCACCGGGACCTTCAGGTTCACCCTCGATACGCCAAAGACGGCGCCCGTCGTGGCCGCACCGGCGGCTGGCCGCTGCGGACCCTCGGCCGGCGTCGACCCGGCCGGCCACCTCTTCGACGGCCAGGCCCAGTTCACCGGCGCACAGGCCTTTTCCATGGCGGTCCGCCTGAACCGCGACTGCAGCTTCAGCACGCTCGCCGGCGGCAGGACCTATGACGGCGGCCGCTGGAGCCAGACGGGCGAGACGGTGACCCTGATCATGGCCGGGGGAGACGCAACCTATTTCGGGACGCTGGGCGGCGACCGCAGTCTGACCGGAACGATGAAGAACTGGTCCGGAGATCCCGGAACCTTCCGATTCAAGCAACGGGACTGATCCATGCGCCACCTAGCCCTTTCAGCCGCCTTCCTGCTGGTCCTCGCCACCACACCTGCCGGTGCGGCGGCGCCGGTTGCGGTCCCGCCGCCCGCAGCCTGTGACGATCCCGGAACGATTCCCGCGCTGTCGGGCCAGACCTATGCCGGGACGGCCGTCTGGGGCGGGCCTGAGGGGAAGGAACGCGAACTGATCATCCGATTCGAGGCCGACGGCTCTGCGGTTCCGATCAGCAAGGGCGTCACCGGCCCGGCCGGAACCTGGACCCGAGTCTGCCGGAGGGTCACCATCCAGCTGCGGGGACCGCGGCTGGACGGCATTATCGCCGGCGACGCCATCGCCGGGACCATGGAGGCGGCGCGGGGACCCACGGGCCGGTTTGAGCTGCGCCGGCAGGAATGATCCGGCGGCTTTCGCAGCCTTGGTCTCACGGTTGTGATTGAACGGCCCCGGTTTCCCCCGCTAGCTTCGCCCCATGGACAGACGCGCTTTTATCATGCTCACCCTCGCCGGTTGCGCCGACTCTCATGTCGAACCGGTGCTGACCCGGGTCTCCGGCGTCAGCCAGCCGGCCGCGCCGGTTCCCTATTCGCCGGCCGCGCCGCCGGTGGTTTCGGGCGACCCCAACTTCGACGCCTGGCTGGCCGACTTCCGGCCCCGGGCCGAGGCCGCCGGCCTGTCCCCGGCCCTGCTCGACCGCGAGCTGGCCGGGCTTACGCCCAATCCCCGGGCCGCCGTGCTGGACGGCAAACAGCCTGAATTCTCCAAGCCGGTCGGCGACTATGTGAAGGGCGCGATCAGCGACACCCGCATCGCCCAGGGCCGCCAGTTCCGCGCCACCCTGCCCTATCTGCCCGGCCTGGAAGCCACCTATGGCGCGCCGCGCGACATCGTCCTGGCCGTCTGGGCCATGGAATCGGCTTTCGGCAAGATCCAGGGTGACATGGACGTGGTCCGCTCCCTGGCCACCCTGGCCGCCGACGGCCGGCGGCGCGGCTGGGCCGAGGGCGAGCTGATCAGCGCCCTGAAGATCATCGCCAACGGCCAGCAGAGCCGCGCCCTGCTGAAGGGCAGCTGGGCCGGGGCCATGGGCCAGACCCAGTTCCTGCCCAGCGTCTATCTGAACACCGCCGTCGACGGAGACAATGACGGCCGCAAGGACATCTGGGGCTCGACCAACGACGCTCTGGCCTCGACAGCCAACTATATGGCAAAGGCCGGCTGGCGGCGGGGCGAGAGCTGGTCGCGGGAGGTCGCCCTGCCCGGCGGTTTCGACTACGGCCTGGCCGAACAGCCGCGCGAGCCGCTGGCGGCCTGGACGGCCCGGGGCGTGCGCCGAGCCGATGGCCTCAGCTGGAGCGCGGCCGACCGGGCCAGCGAGGCGGCCCTGATCCTGCCCAGCGGCGCCTCGGGGCCCGCCTTCCTGATCTTCCCCAACCATGCGGCGATCATGAAGTACAACAACTCCACGGCCTATGCCCTGGGGGTGGGCCTGATGGCCCTGCGGTTCGCCGGCGAAGGGCCGCTGATCACGCCGTGGCCGGTAGAGACGCCGCTGTCGCGCGCCGACCGCACCCTGGCCCAGACCAGCCTGGTCAGGCTGGGCTACGACACCGGCGGCGTCGATGGCGAGGTGGGGCCCAGGACCCGGGTGGCGATTCGCGCCTGGCAGAAGGCCAACGGCCTGCCCGCCGACGGCTATCTGACCCCGATGATCATCCAGCGGATCGCCCAGCAGGCGGCGGGGCTTTAGCGGCTCGGGCGGGCCGCCCCGTCAGACCCCGCCTTCGTCCGACCGCTCCAGCATGGCGATAGTGGCCTCGTCGTCGCCGTCTTCGCCCTGGGCCTTTTCGCCGGCCGCCTTCAGCACCCCGTTCTTGAGGGCGAAGACCAGCAGCCCGGCCAGGATGACGGCGTTGAGCGCGAAGGGGGCGGGCTTGATGGCCTCATAGAGCCAGACGAAGCCGGGGGCGAGAATGACGTTCAGGCCGTTGACCATGGCGATGGCCCCGGCCGCCTTGGCCTGCTCGCCCATGCTGACGGTCAGGGAGGCGCCGGCGGTGAAGCCCGGGCGGGCGAAGCCGTAGCCGAGGCTGGCCAGGGCGAAACCGACCACGACGGTCCAGTAGTCCGGGGCGAAGGCGGTGATCACGTTGGCCACGCAGGCCAGCCCTACGCCCCAGGTCATCAGCCGGCGGGGCCCCATCTGAAACATCCGGATCAGGCCCCACTGGGCCAGAAGTCCGGCGACCGCCCCAGCCATCATGGCCACGGCGGTATAGCCCTGGGCCGCCAGCGGCGAGAGTTTCAGCTGGTCGATGATCATGAAGCCGAGCGTCTGCTGCTGGCCGGTCTGGCAGGTGGCGACGAGGAAGCCGTAGATCAGGAAGGGAACCAGGCGCGGGTCCTTCCACATGGCCGCCTTCTGGCCAGCCCCGGCGAACCTGCGGGCGTCCCGCTGGGAGGCGATACGGGTCTCGGGCAGGTAGCGGTAGACCAGGACCAGGATCACCGCGGCGATCGCGGCGAAGGAGAACATCGGCCCGGCCAGGGTGACGACCGGCAGGACGAACAATGGCGCTATGGCCGGGCCGACGATGGTGCCCAGGCCGAAGGCCCCGGCCAGGGCGCCCATCTGGGCCGTGCGCTCCTGGCGGCTGGTCCGCTCGGCCAGATAGGCCTGGGTCGCCGGATTGGAGGCCGAACCGATCAGGCCGAAGGTCGCCCGGGCGAACAGAAAGAAGACGAAGATGACCATGGGTCCGGCCACCTTGTGCAGGCCCGCCGTGACCACCAGCCCACAGAGGGTCATGGAGATGATGAAGCCGGCCAGGCCCAGCAGGATCAGAGGCTTGCGGCCGCGCAGGTCGGACTGGCGGGCCCAGACCGGGCTCATCACCGCCCAGAGCAGGGCCGAAAGCGAGAAGATGGCCGCTGCGAGGGCGTCCGGAATGCCGATTTCGCGGCTGATGGCCGGCAGGATCGACTGCATCCCGGTGTTGCCGACGGCGACAATCACCGAGACGGCGAACAGCAGGCCGAACACCTTCGGATCGAGCTTGGTCCCGGTTTTGGCGGCGGCGTCAGTCATCTAAGCGGTGTTAAGCCGGGTCGTGAAACCGTGCAACGCCCTGCGCCGCTCACCCGGCATTAAGCATTAACCGCCATGGTCCGGACCATAACCTTCGGCGGCACCCCTCCATGTTCCAGATCATCGGCATCGTTCTGCTCTTCGGCCTCGTGTTCGGCAGCTATCTGATGTCCGGCGGCAAC
Organism: Caulobacter sp.; assembly: GCA_044239675.1. Taxonomy (GTDB): domain Bacteria; phylum Pseudomonadota; class Alphaproteobacteria; order Caulobacterales; family Caulobacteraceae; genus Caulobacter. Next base: position 46,160 of record JBIIAX010000009.1, on the reverse strand, counting down.
ATGAACGTCATCATGCACGCCCTGCCGCACGAGATGATGGCCATCGGCGGGGCGGGGGTCGCCGCCTTCCTGATCTCCAACTCGATGACCACCATCAAGGCCACCGGCGGCGGCCTGGGCAAGGCTTTCGCCGGCCCCAAATGGAAGGCCAAGGACTACCGGGACCTGCTCAGCCTGCTGTTCCTGCTGACCAAGACCATGAAGTCCAAGGGCGTCATCGCCCTGGAAAGCCATATCGAAAAGCCCGGCGACAGCGCCATTTTCAGCCGGTTCCCGCGCATCACCAAGGACCACTTCGCCGTCGACTTCATCTGCGACACCCTTCGGATGATGACCATGAACCTCGAGGACCCGCACCAGGTCGAGGACGCCATGGAAAAACAGCTGGAAAAGCACCACCACGAGGCCCTGGCCCCCGGTCACGCCCTGCAGAACCTGGCCGACGCCCTGCCGGCCCTGGGCATCGTCGCCGCCGTGCTCGGGGTCATCAAGACCATGGGCTCGATCACCGAACCGCCGGAAGTGCTGGGCGGGATGATCGGCGGGGCCCTGGTCGGCACCTTCCTCGGGGTCTTCCTGGCCTATGGCATCGTCGGCCCCCTGGCCGCCCGGCTGACCGATGTGGTCAATGAAGAGGGCGCCTTCTACAAGATCATCCAGTCGGTCCTGGTCGCCCATCTGCACGGCAACGCCGCCCAGATCAGCGTCGAAATCGGCCGCGGCAACGTCCCCTCCGGCGCCCAGCCCAGCTTCCTGGAACTGGAAGAAGCCCTCAACGCCATTCCCGCCGAGGGCTGACCGGAAGCAATTCGTGATCACGCGTCCGTGACAATGCGGCTTGTCGGCCGTGATCGCGGGTCCATAGTCCCCCGGTGCGTCGCCTCGATGCGGCGCGCAGGTGATAACAAAAAGGGACTAGGGAACATGCTTCGTAAGATCCTGATCGCCGGCGCCATCCTGGGCGCCCTCTCCGTGGCGGCCTGCGGCAAGCCCGCCGAGACCAAGACCGAAGAGACCACCACCACCACGACAACCCCCGCTCCGGAGGCTGCCCCGGCCGCGACGGATCCGGCGGCGACCGATCCGGCGGCTACGGCGCCCGCCGGCGAGATGACCGCTCCGCCGGCCGCCGACCCGGCCGCGACGCCTCCGGCGACGACGACGACCACCACCGAAAAGACCACCAAGCCCAACTAGAGGGGCAGCGGGCGCGTCAGCGTCACGGAAGGGCCGTCCCCCGGGGCGGCCCTTTTGCTTTGAGCCGGTCCCGCCGCTGCTATAAGCCGCCCATGGCCGAGCCACCCTCCCCGATCTACTGGCGCGACGACGGCTTTCCGGGCTCCAGCCTCTATGGCGACGTCTACTTCTCCAGCCAGGACGGTCTGGCCGAGACCCGAGCCGTCTTCCTGGCCGGCTGCGGCCTGCCGCAGGCCTGGAAAGGCCGCCGGTCCTTCACCGTCGGCGAGCTCGGCTTCGGCACCGGCCTGAACATCGCCGCCCTGCTGCAGCTGTGGCGGGAAACGAAGGCGCCCGGCGCGCGGCTCAGCATCTTCACCATCGAGGCCCACCCGATGTCCCGCCAGGATGCGGCCCGGGCGCTCGGCCATTGGCCGGAGCTGGGCGAGGCGGCCCAGGTCCTGCTGGACGCCTGGCCCGGCGTGGCGCGCGGCTTCCACCGTATCGACCTGCCGGCCTTCGACGCCGTCCTCGACATCGCCATCCTCGACGCCGCCGAGGCCCTGGATCGCTGGACCGGCCCGGCCGACGCCTGGTTCCTCGACGGCTTCGCCCCCTCGGCCAACCCGGCCATGTGGAGCGAGGAACGGCTGGCCCAGGTCGGCCGGCGCAGCGCACCAGGGGCCCGGGCCGCCACCTTCACCGTCGCCGGCGTTGTCCGCCGGGGTCTGGCCGCTGCCGGGTTCGAGGTGTCCAAGCAACCGGGCTTCGGCCGCAAGAAGGAGCGGCTGGAAGCCCGCTGGCCGGGGGAGGGGGTCGACGCAGCCGTTCCGCCGGGGCCCATCGCCGTCATCGGCGCGGGGATCGCCGGAGCAGGCACGGTCCGAGCCATTCGCGCCATCGGTGGGGAGGCCCGTCTGTTCGACGCCCTCGGTCCAGCGTCCGGCGCCTCCGGAAACCCCGCCGCCTTGATGACACCCAGACTGGATTCCGGCGATGGCCCGCCGGCGCGGCTGTTCGCCCAGGCTTTTCGCCGCGCGGTCCAGCTCTATGAGGCCGAGCCGGGCGCCATCATCGCCCGGGGCGCCCGCCATCTGGCGACCGGCCCCCGCGATCCGCCACGGTTCGTCCGTCTGGCCGACGGCGACCTGTTCGAGCCGGGCAGCCTGGTCGCCAGCGCGGACGACATCTGGATGCGGGACGCCCTGGTTCTGGAACCCGCCGCCCTGGTCGCCGCCTGGGCCGGCGCCGTGGAGACGGCCGCCGTGGCCCGGCTGGATCCCGCGCCAGACGGCGGCTGGCGGCTGCTGGACGAGGCTGGCGACCTGATCGCCGAGGCGGGCGCCGTCGTGCTCTGCGCGGGGCCGGGCTGCGCGACCCTCGTTCCGGACTTGCCGCTGCAGCCGGTCCGCGGCCAGGTCAGCCTGGCGGACGGGGCATCGATCGATGGCGCGGTCTCCTTCGGCGCCTACGCCATACCCACCCGAACCGGCCTGCTGTTCGGGGCGACACACCAGAAGGACCGCACCGACACGGCCGCCCTGGCCGACGACCATGCCGCCAATCTGGAAAAGCTGGCCGAGGGTCTGCCGGACCTGGCGGCCCGGCTGCGGGACCAGCCCCTGACCGGCCGGGCCGCCATCCGCGTCGCGACGCCCGATCACCTGCCGTTGGCTGGGCCCGTGCCCGACCATCCGGGCCTGTATGTCCTGTCTGGCCTGGGGGGCAGGGGGTTCTGCCTGGCGCCGCTGCTCGCCGAACATCTGGCGGCCGACCTTGTGGTCGCGCCATCGCCCCTGCCGTCCGACCTGGCGGCCGCCGTCGATCCCGGTCGTTTCGCCGTCCGCGCCGCCCGGCGAACCTCGCCGCGCCCCCCGCGTTGAGCTAACCTGGGTCGTGGGGACGCAAAGCTCAGGAGTTCAGCCCGTGAAGACCTTCGTCGCCATCCTCGGATCCGTCGCCCTGGTAAGCGGCGCCGCGACCCTGGCCCCGAGCCAGGCCGCCCCCGTCAAACCCGACCCCGCCAAGGCCCCCAGTCGCTGTTTCTTCAACAACCAGGTAACCAGCTACCGGGCCAGCGACGACCAGACCCTCTATGTCCGGGCCGGTCGCAACGTCTATCGGATGGACACCCTCGGCCGCTGCATCGACCTGCGCAATTCGCTGAACATCGCCCTCGACAGCAGCCCGAGCAGCAGCATCTGCAACGCTCAGGACGTCACCGTCCTGGTTCACGCCGATGGTCTGGGGCCCCAGCGGTGCGCGGTGAGGACCCTGACCCGGCTGACGCCGGAAGAGCTGGCCGCCCTGCCGAAGAAGGACCGGCCGTAAAGCCGGCCATCGCCCACGAAAAAGGGGACCGGTCGCCCGGTCCCCTTCTTTACATAGGCCCCGGATCGATGCGCCGGGCTTCAACCCGGCTGCTTGACCACCCGCAGATAGGGCTTCTTGGTTTCCCATCCGTCCGGGAAAAGGCCCTTGGCCGTTTCGTCGTCCACCGCCGGGACGATGATCACGTCCTCGCCATGCTTCCAGTCGGCCGGGGTGGCGACCTTGAACTTCGCGGTCAGCTGCATGGAGTCGATGACCCGCAGTATCTCGTCGAAGTTCCGGCCGGTGCTCATCGGATAGACCAGGATCAGCTTGATCTGCTTGTCGGGCCCGATGACGAAGACATTGCGCACCGTGGCGTTGGTCGCCGCCGTCCGTCCCTCGGAACCGCCTTCGGTATCGGCCGGCAGCATGCCGTACAGCTTGGAGACCTTCAGGTCGGTGTCGGCGATCATGGGGAAGTTAGGGGCGGTCCCTTGAGTTTCCTCGATATCCTTGGCCCAGGCGGCGTGCCGATCGGCCGGATCGACGGAAAGGCCGATCACCTTGACCCCGCGCTTGTCGAACTCGGGCTTGAGCCGCGCAACCGTTCCCAACTCGGTGGTGCAGACCGGGGTGAAGTCCTTGGGGTGAGAAAACAACACCGCCCAGTGGCCGTCGATCCAGTCGTGGAAGTGGATCGGGCCTTCAGTCGTGTCCTGGGTGAAATCGGGGGCGACCTGGTTGAGGGAAAGGGTCATGGCAGTTCTCCGCGTCTCGCTGGCGCTCGTCAGCGCATCAGGCAGGGAGTAGTAACGCCTCCAACCCCCGCCCTTTCCGCGAAGAAATCTGCAGATGCTGTTAGCCAAATCCACCTGGCCCGAGATCGAGGCCTTCCTCACCCGCTCGCGCACGGTCGTCATCCCGATCGGCTCCAACGAGCAGCACGGACCGACCGGCCTGCTCGGCACGGATTGGATGTGTCCGGAAATCATCGCCCATGAGGCGCAGAAAAACCGGCATGACCTGCTGGTAGGGCCGACCTTCAATATCGGTATGGCCCAGCATCACCTGGGGTTTCCCGGGACCATTTCTCTGCGTCCCAGCACCTTCATCGCCGCCATCGGCGACTGGTGCCGCTCCCTTTCGGGCCACGGGTTCGAGAAGATCTACTTCCTCAACGGCCACGGCGGCAACGTCGCCACCATCGAGGCGGCCTTTTCCGAACTTTACGCGGAGGCCAGTTTCCTGCGTCAGCCCAGAGGCTTCGCGGCGAAACTGAAAAACTGGTGGGACCTGCCCGGGGTGAACGGCCTGGCCAGCCGCCAGTTTCCGGTCGGCCACGGCAGTCATGCGACGCCGTCGGAGATCGCCGTGACCCAATGGGCCTACCCGGACGCCATCAAGACCGCAAAGTATGACCCGCAGATCGCCCCCACCGGCCCGATCCGCGAAGCCGCCGATTTCCGCAAACGCTTCCCTGACGGCCGGATGGGCTCCGACCCGGCCCTGGCGACCCCGGAAAAGGGCGGCGAGCTGGTGGCCTTGGCGGTGGGGGCGCTGATTACCGACGTGGCGGCGTTTTCTAATGAGGTGGCGCCTTAGTGCGTCCTTCGACACGCCCGCTGCGCGGGCTGCTCAGGATGACGCTGAGCTAAATCGTCATGCAGAGAAGCAGGCGAAGCCTGCGCGGCGCCGTAGTGGGTCCTTCGACATGCTCGCTGTGCGGGCTGCTCAGGATGACCTTGAGCTAAATCGTCATGCTGAGCAGCAGGCGAAGCCTGCGTGTCGAAGCACGCAAACCCGGAACGGCCTCACCCCGCCCGCGTCAGCCGGCGGCAGAGGTCGTCCAGCTGTTCCAGGGTTTCGTACTTGAGCCGCACCTCGCCCATGCCGCCGAGGTCGCGGATTTCGACCTCGACGCCGAGGATGTCGGCCAGGTCGCTCTCCAGGGCCGCGGTGTCGTGATCCTTGGTCGGGGAGGGGGTGGCGGCGCCGCCCGTGGTCGGCCTCGGCAGCTTCGGGGCGGCGGTGGTCCGCGCCAGGGCTTCGGTCTGACGAACGCTCAAGCCATCCTTGACCACCATCTTGGCCAGATCGACGGCCCGTTCCGAGCCGATCAGGGCCCGGGCGTGGCCCGCCGTCAGCTCGCCCTCGACCAGCAGGGTCAGGACCGCCTGGGGCAGGGTCAGCAGACGCAGGGCGTTGGCCACATGGGGGCGGCTTTTGCCGACCACCTGGGCGACCACCTCCTGGGTGTGGCCGAACTTGTCGATCAGGGTGCGGTAGCCCAACGCCTCTTCGAAAGGATTGAGGTCGGCCCGCTGGACGTTCTCGACGATGGCGATTTCCAGAACCTGCTGGTCGTCCAGTTCGCGGACCAGGACCGGCACGGCCTTGAGGCCCGCGGCCTGGGCGGCGCGCCAGCGGCGTTCGCCGGCGACGATCTGGTATTCGCCCTGGGCGCCGGGCATGGGCCGCACCAGAATCGGTTGCAGGATGCCCTTTTCCCGGATGCTGGCGGCGAGGGCGTCGATGTCGGCGGGATTGAAGGTCCGGCGCGGCTGGTCGGGATTGCGGCGGATCAGCTCGATGGCGATTTCCCGCGCCCCGGAGGTGGCGGGATCGCCCGCCGCGCCCTCGCCGTCGCCGGCGCTCGCCTCGCCCAGGAGGGCCGACAGACCCCGTCCAAGACCCCTGCGTCCTTCAGCCATAAGTCGTTCTTTCCGTTGTCTTGTATCGGTCTGGGCGTTGCGGGTCAGGCCGTCCGGGCGCGGCGCTTGCGCTCGCGCACCACCACTTCCCGGGCCAGTTTCAGATAGGCTTGGGATCCGGCGCATTTCAGATCGTAGATCAGCACCGGCTTGCCGAAGCTGGGCGCCTCGGAAACCCGCACGTTGCGGGGGATCACCGTCTCATAGACGGCGTCGCCGAAATGGGTCCGCACGTCGCGAGACACCTGTTCCGAAAGGCTGTTGCGCCGGTCATACATGGTCAGGACCACGCCCTGGATCTCCAGGTCGGGATTGAGGCTGCCGCGCACCAGGTCGATGGTCCGCATCAGCTGAGTCAGGCCCTCCAGGGCGAAGAACTCGCACTGCAGCGGCACGAACACCGCATCGGCCGCCGTCATGGCGTTGACCGTCAGCAGGTTCAGCGAGGGCGGGCAGTCGATCAGAACATAGCTGTATTTGCCGGAGGTCCGCAGGGTGGAGAGGGCGTCGCGCAGCCGGTAGGAACGACGCTGGCTCTGTCCCAGTTCCAACTCCAGGCCGGAGAGGTCGGCGTCGGACGCCGCCAGATCCAGCCCGGGGAGGGCGGTGTTGATCGCCGCCTCTTCCAGGGTCTTCTCGCCGACGAAGACGTCATACATCGTCGTGTGGCGGGCCGAGCGCGGGATGCCGAGACCGGTCGAGGCGTTGCCCTGTGGATCGGTGTCGATCAGCAGCACCCGCTCCCCGACCGCCGCCAGGGCGGTTCCGAGGTTGATCGCCGTGGTCGTCTTGCCGACCCCGCCCTTCTGGTTGGCGATGGCCAGCACCCGCATGGGCGCCGTCTTGGCGGCCGGCTTGATGTCTTCAAGGGTCTCAGCGTTGGCGGACACGGTTGGCGCTCCTGATATCGACGATCCGGCCATCCGGGTCGCTGAGGCTTTGAATGAGATCGGCGTCGAGGCGCCAGGTCAGCCGCGCCTCGTCCAGTTCGGCGGCCGCCGCCTGGCCCTTGAGGAACAGGCCCCGGGCCCCGGCCTTGAGGCAGGGTTCGGCATAGCCGAGCAGCTTGGGCAGCGCTGCGACGGCCCGGGCGGTGACCACATCGACGGCCAGACGCAGATCTTCGGCCCGGGCGTTATGGAGCCGCGCCGGTAGCGCCAGTTCGGCCACGACTTCGGAGAGGAAACGGCAACGCTTGGCCAGGCTCTCGACCAGATGCACCGTGGCGCCGGCCCTGTCCTTCAGCAGAATGGCCAGGATCACCCCCGGAAGGCCGGCGCCGGTCCCCAGATCGGCCCACTTCAGAGCCTCCGGCGCCAGGGAGATCAACTGGGCGCTGTCATAGGCGTGGCGCGACCAGAACTGGGCCATGGCCGAAGGCCCGACCAGATTCATCCGGCCGTTCCAGTCCTCGAGGATTTCCCGATAGCGCAGCAGATCGGCCATCTGCCCATCGCTGGCGCCGACCGCGTCCTGGAAGGCGGCGGGGCTCTCGACCAGAGAGGGGGCGGGGAGGGGTTCAGGCAGCGCGGGCGCGGCGGACATGGGCAAGCAGGGCTGTGGTCGCGCCGGGGGTGACGCCTTCAATCCGGGCCGCTTGGCCCAGGGTCAGGGGCCGCACTCGCGCCAGTTTCTCGCGCACCTCGTTGGAAAGGCCGCCGATGGCGCCGTAGTCCAGGTCGGCCGGGAGGCGCAGGTTCTCGTCCCGCCGGAAGGCGTCGACGTCGGCCTGCTGGCGGTCGAGATAACCGCTGTAGGCGGCGTCGATTTCCACCTGTTCGCGGATCGCCAGCTCCCAGCCGGCGATCTCGGGCCAGGTTTCCGACAGTCGGTCGAGGGTCACACCCGGATAGGCGAGGAGCTGGGTGACGTTCCGGCGTTGACCATCGGCCTTGACGGGCAGGCCCAGACGGCCCGCTTCCGAGGGGGTCAGGGTATGGCTGGCGGCGAAGGCGCGGGCCTCACCGAGTTTTACGTGTTTCACGTGAAACAACCCGGCCCTACCTGTCCCGACCACGCCGAGATCGACGCCCTTTTGCGTTAGCCGCTGGTCGGCATTGTCGGCCCGCAGGGTCAGGCGGAACTCGGCCCGGCTGGTGAACATGCGATAGGGCTCGGTGACGCCCCGGGTGACCAGATCGTCGATCATCACCCCGATATAGGCCTCGTCGCGGGCGAACTGCGCGGCTTCCGCGCCTGAAGCCTGGCGGGCCGCGTTCATCCCGGCGACCAGACCCTGGGCGGCCGCCTCCTCGTATCCGGTCGTGCCGTTGATCTGCCCGGCCAGGTACAGGCCCGGCAAACGCTTGACCTCCAGGCTTGGGTAGAGCTCGCGCGGATCGACATAGTCGTACTCGATGGCGTAGCCCGGCCGCAGGATGACCACATCCTCCAGACCCGGGATTGTCCGCAGGAACAGGCCCTGCGTCTCTTCCGACACCGAGGTCGAAACCCCGTTCGGATAGACGGTGTGATCGTCCAGGCCTTCGGGCTCCAGGAAGACCTGATGGCTGGTCTTGTCGGCGAACCGAACCACCTTGTCCTCAATCGACGGACAGTAGCGCGGGCCAATGCCGGTCGCCCGTCCGCCGTAAACCGCGGACTCATCCAGCCGTTCGGCGATGATCCGGTGGGTCTCGGCGGTGGTGAAGGTGATGCCGCACTGGATCTGCGGCACATCGATCCGGTCATTGAGGAAGGAGAAGGGCGTGGGGGTCTCGTCCGCGTCCTGCATGTCCAGCCGGTCCCAATGGATGGTCCGCCCGTCCAGCCGCGCCGGAGTGCCCGTCTTCAACCGCCCCATGTCCAGTCCGGTGGCGTAAAGCCGGTCCGACAGGCCTATGGCCGGGGCGTCGCCGACGCGGCCAGCGCTGATCCGCTGCTCGCCCAGATGGATGACGCCCTTGAGGAAGGTGCCGGTGGTCAGGACGACGCGCCCAGCCCGCCAGTTGCGGCCCGAGGCGCCGACCACGCCGGCGACCACGCCGTCCTCGAGGATCAGGTCCTCTACCGCTTCGGCTTCGATGGTCAGGTTCGGGGTGGCGGCCAGTTCCGCCTGCATGGCTTGGCGATAAAGTTTGCGGTCGATCTGGCTGCGCGGGCCGCGCACGGCGGGGCCCTTGGAGCGGTTCAGCATGCGGAACTGGATGCCAGCCTTGTCGGCCATCCGGCCCATCACCCCGTCCAGGGCATCGATTTCGCGAACCAGGTGACCCTTGCCCAGGCCGCCGATGGCCGGGTTGCAACTCATTTCGCCGATGGTTTCCAGCTTATGGGTCAGCAGCAGGGTGCGCGCGCCGAAGCGGGCGGACGCCGCCGCCGCCTCGCAGCCCGCATGGCCGCCGCCAATGACAATGACATCCCAGCCGGGCATCGCTTAAGGTCCAAACAAGCGCGCCCCCGACAAGCCGATGGGCGGGCGGGGGCGTGGGAAGCCTTATAGCGAGTCCGGCGGGCGGGTTCCACCGGCGTGAAAAGAGTTGATCGATGTTTCACGTGAAACAACCGTGCGTCCTTCGACGTGGCCCAAGAGGGCCTGCTCAGGATGACGGTCTGGGGCTAACGTCATGCTGAGCAGCGGCGCAGCCGCGTGTCGAAGCACGCAAACCCGGCGTCGCGCGGTGTTTCACATGAGGCGCCCTACTTGCCGATACAAAAGCTGGAGAAAACGACGTCCAGCACGTCCTCTGCCCCGATCCGTCCGGTCACCCGCGCCAAGGCCCGCGCCGCCAGCCGCACATTTTCAGCCGCCAGCTCCACGGCAGGTTCCAGATCGGCCAAAGCCTGTTCCAGACGTTGATAGGCCTCGGTCAGGCTCTCCGCATGCCGCAGCCGGGTCGCCAGCGGAAATTCGGCCCCGGCCAGGTCAGCGATCACCTGCTGCTCGATCAGACCCTTCAACTCCGTCAGGCCGCGCCCCGTGGCCAGGGAGACATTCACCCCGCCGACGCCCATGGCGGACGCCGCCGGGGCGTCATTCCCCGAATCCAGGTCCGCCTTGTTGAGCACCAACAGGTCATCCGGCCCAACCAGCGCCCGCGCCTCGCGCCAGGCGCCCTCCGAGGCCGAGGCGTCGACCACCCAAAGCCGGAGGTCTGCCGCCGCCGCCCAGGCCCGCGCCCGACGCACCCCCTCGGCCTCGATCTCCTCCGCCGTCTCCCGCACCCCGGCCGTATCGGCCAGCAGAACCTTGTAGCCGGCAAGGATCAGCGGAACCTCGATGACATCCCGTGTCGTCCCCGGCGTCGCGGTGACAATGGCTGCGTCCCGCCCGGCCAGAGCATTGAGCAGTGAACTCTTGCCAGCGTTCGGCGCCCCGATCAGGGCGATGCGGAAGCCCTCCCGCACTCGCTGGCCCCGCGCGCCATCAGCCAGGGCGGCGGCGATCTGGTCCCGCAAGGTCTCGAGATGCGGCCGCGCGCGGTCGGCGACATCCGCCGGCAACTCCTCGTCCGGAAAATCCACCGCCGCTTCCAGCATGGCCAGGGCCTGGACCAGGGCGGCCCGCCAGTGCTCGTAGCGATCGGACAGAGCGCCCCCCAGTTGCCCAAGCGCCTGCCGCGCCTGGGCCGTCGTCTCGGCGTCGACCAGATCGGCCACCGCCTCGGCCTGGGCCAGGTCCAGCTTGCCGTTCTCGAAGGCCCGCCGGGTGAACTCGCCGGGCTCCGCCAGTCTCGGCCCCAGGTCCCGCAGGGCCTGGACCACGCCCTCGACGATCGCCGGCCCGCCGTGCAGATGCAGCTCGGCCGCATCCTCGCCGGTGTAGCTGGCCGGCCCCGGCGTCCACAGGACCAGGGCCTGGTCCAGCGTCTCTCCGCCGGCGGTCCTCAGGGTGCGCAGCGACGCCAGCCTGGGCGGGGGCAGGGCGCCGGCCAGAGCCCGCACCGCCGCCCCGCTACCGGGACCCGACAGACGCACCACCGCCACCGCCGCCCGGCCGGGCGCGGTGGCCAGGGCGAAGATGGTGTCGGTCATTTGGGCTTGGCGCCGCCCATGGCCGTGGTCGCCGCCGCGGTCATCAGCTTGCGGAACTGGTCCTGGGCCCCCATGCCCAGGGCCATCCAGTTCTTCATCAGCTCTTCGGGCGCCAGGGCGGCCATGTTGCTGTCCATCCGCTTCTGCATCTCCGCGACCATATGGTCGTTGAGGGCGGTGACGTCCGGCAGGCCCAGGAAGGCCCGGGCCTCCACGGCGCTGCAATCGATCTCGACGGTGACCTTCATCGTTAGACTTTCTGTTGGAGCCCCCACGCCTTTGTCATTGGGTCGTGACGCGGACGGCGTTTAAGTCCCCTGACTCGATCTCTGCACTTTGAGACATGAAACGGGAGAAGACCATGAGCGGTGAACGGATGACCATCAAGACGCTGGACGGCGACTTCAGCGCCTACATCGCCAGGCCGGCCGCCGACAGCGCTCCGGTGGTCGTGGTGATTCAGGAGATCTTCGGGGTCAACAAGGTGATGCGCGACATCGCCGACGACTATGCGGCCAAGGGCTATATCGCCGTCTGCCCCGACCTGTTCTGGCGAATCGAGCCCGGGATCGACATCACCGACCAGTCGGAAGCCGAGTGGAAACGGGCTTTTGAGCTGTTCAACGCCTTCAATGTCGATACCGGCATTGAGGACATCGCCGCCACCATCGACCAGGTGCGGGGGCTTCCCGGATCCAATGGCAAGGTCGGGGCGGTCGGCTATTGTCTGGGCGGACTGCTGGCCTTCCTGACCGGGACCCGCACCGATGCCGACGCCGTCGTCGGCTACTATGGCGTCGGCATCGAAAAGCACGTCGGCGAGGCCGAGAAGCTGGTCAATCCGGTGATGCTGCATATCGCCGGGGAGGACGGCTTCATGCCCAAGGAAGCCCAGGCCCTGGTTCACCAGGCGCTGGACAACCACCCTCTGATCACCCTTCACGACTACCCCGGCCGCGACCACGCCTTCGCCCGTCATGGCGGCGAGCACTACAACGGCCCGGACGCCGAGGCGGCCAACGCCCGCACCTTCGCCTTCTTCGACAAGGCGCTCCGCTGATGCTGGCCATCCGCGCCGTCCGCGCGGGCGGGCCGGAGGTGCTGGAAGCGGTGGACATTCCGGTCCCCGCGCCGGGCCCCGGCGAGATCCTCATCCGCCAGCAGGCGGTGGGTCTCAACTTCATCGACACCTACCAGCGCACCGGCCTCTATCCGACGCCCTATCCGGCCGTGCTGGGCCAGGAAGGCGCCGGGATCGTCGAGGCTGTCGGCGAGGGCGTCGAGCGGTTCGCCGTGGGCGATCTGGCCGCCTATGCGCTCGGCGGCCTGGGCGGCTATGCCGAGGCCAAGGTGATTAAGGCGACTCGCGCGGTGAAGCCGCCCGTCGGGATCGACGCCCGCATGGCCGCCGCCGCCCTGCTCAAGGGGATGACCGCCGAATTCCTCATCCGCCGCTGCTATCCGGTCAAGGCGGGGGACGCCATCCTGGTCCATGCCGCCGCCGGCGGAGTGGGGCAGATCCTCACCCAGTGGGCCCAGCACCTCGGCGCCCGGGTGATCGGCACGGTCGGCTCCGAAGCCAAGGCGGAGATCGCCCTGGCCAACGGCTGCGAGGAAGTCATCCTTTATGATCGCGAGGATGTCGGGGCCCGGGTGAAGGACCTGACCGGCGGCGCGGGGGTTCGGGTCGTCTATGACGGGGTCGGCGCCAGCACCCTGGAGGGCAGCCTGGCCAGCCTGGGCCGGCGCGGCATGCTGGTCATCTACGGCAACGCCTCGGGGCCGGCCCCGCCGATTGATCCCCTGCGCCTTAGCCGGGGCGGCTCGCTGTTCCTCACCCGGCCAACCCTGGCCGACTACGCGGCGACCCTCGAAGACCTGGACGAAAGCGCCTCCGCCCTGTTCTCGGTCATCGCCGCCGGCCATGTGAAGATCGCCATCGGGGCGGAGTTTCCCCTTGCCGAGGCCCGCAAGGCGCATGAGGCGCTGGAGGGACGGGAGACCACCGGCTCGACCCTGCTGATCCCGTAGCCCACCGTTTCACGTGAAACATTGACGAACAGAGACGCCGGCCGCTGGTCACCCAGCGGCCGGCGGTTTCGTTTCAGCCCCTGCGCTTCAGCGCCACATAGAAGGCGCCGTCGCCACCATGCCGGCGATGGGCCGGCTGGACGCCGGCGATCAACGGCCGCAGCGGCGGGGAGGCCAGCCACTCCGGGGTCAGCCTCCGCAGCATGCCCTCCCCCAGCGTCCCCTTGCCGGTGATAACCAGGATGACCCGGTCGCCCCGCTCCCAGGCCCCGAAGACGAAGGCCTCCAGCGCCGGTTTCGCCCGGTCTATGGTCAGGCCGTGCAGGTCGATCCGCGAGCCGATCGGATCCCGCTCCCGCACCACCCGCCGCGCCCGGTTGGGCTCCAGCTTCTCGGGCGGCGGCGGGACAGCAGGCTTCAAGGCCTTGGCCGGCTTCGACTTGGGCGCGCGCCCGGTCAGTTTCGGCGGCAGGGCCCCGGCCTCCGCCGCTGCCGCCGGCGGATCGGCCGGCTTGGCGACAGCGCGGCCGGGCAGGGGCTTCACCGTCTCGGCGACCATGGCCCAGAGCCGCAGCTCCTCCGGACGCGCCGGCCGTCTCACGGCTTGGGACTTACGGCTTCGGGGGCCGGGATCAGCCGCCACATCCGCAGCTGGTGCTTGACCCGCCCGGCCTCGACCCCGGCCGCGTCGCCCTTGCCCATATAGAGGTCGGCCCGCACCTGGCCGCGAATGGCCCCGCCGGTGTCGAGGGCCGCGACAAGCCGGCTGTAGCGCGGAAAGGCGCCGGCAAGATTTGGCGCCTGGCCGTCTATCCAATAGAGGGCGCCATAGTCGTGGTAGCTGGGGTCAACGGCGATCGCCCGCCCGGCGATCAGCGGCGCCCCCGCCGCCCCGACCGCCTCACTGGCGTCGTCGTCCTGCATACGGAAGAAAACATAGCGGGGATTGAGCCGCATCACGGCGTCGGCTTCCGCCCCGCGATGATCGGCCAGCCACTGGCGTATCGCATCCCCGGACGTACCATCCGCCGGCAGAAGGCCCTGGTCGCGCATGGGGGTCGCTATGCCCTTGAACGGCAGGCCGTTGGTCGCCGCAAAGATCGCCCTTTTGCGCCGGCCGTCCGGCAGGACCAGCGTCCCCGACCCCTGGATCTGCAGAAAGAACAGGTCTTCCGGACGCATCCAGGCCAGCGGCGTCTCCTCGTCCCTGGCTTCGATGGCGGCGCGGTCCGGATAGGGCTTCAGAACCCCATCGACCATCCGCCCCTCGCCCTTCCAGCCCGGCCGATCCGGATCGCTGGCCGTGGCGTCGGGGATGACCAGGTCGGCGGGCCGCGGCCGAACGGGCGCCGTAAAGGGGCCGGTGCGGGAGAACCGCGCCTCGTACTCGGGAAAGAAATAGGCCGTCAGGGTCCCGGTCTCGCCCACCGCGACGGCGCGGAACAGGCTTTCCAGCAAGGCCTTCGCCGGCGCATCGGCCAAGGGACCGGCGGCCCCGACCCGGGGACAGACGCTGGCCAGGATGGCCTGAGGCTTGTCACGGCAGGTCTGGGCCACCGCCGCCAGAGCTGCGGAATGATCCTCGCCGGCCCAGCCGGGCAGGGCGGTCAGGGGCTCACCCGCCAGGGGCGGCCGCGGCGGTTGGGGATGGGGCCGCTCGGGCGGGGGCGCAGGCGCGGGGGTCGGCGCAGTCGTCGTGGCGCAACCGGCCAGGACCAGGGCCAGCAGCCCGGCGACGAAGGCGGAGCGCATTAGGCTTCCGCGGCGTCGACGTGAACCAGGGTCCAGTTGGGGTCGCGGCTGGTGACGTCCCGCTCGAAGGTCCACAGTTCGGCGGTCCGCCGATCATCGACGCCTTCGCCTTCCGGGCCTTTGGTGCGGGCGCGGAACTCGGCCAGGAAGCGGACGATGACCCTGGCCTTGTCGCCATCCATGGTCGCCGACTCCAGGTCGGCGCGGGGAGGATTGCCGAACTCCACGGTCTCGCTGCGGCCCTCGGCCTCGCGAGCGACGATCGCGCCTTCGAAGCTCTCATAGACCGGCGGCGACAGCAGGTTCTTCAGCGACGCCCGGTCGCCTTCGGCGAAGGCCTTGACCACCATCTCATAGGCGCCCTTGGCCCCGGCCAGGAAATGTCCGACCTCGAAATTGGGATCCCGGGCCCGCAAGGCGGCCAGCCCGGTCAGGATCACCCCGTCCGGCAGCGGCTCGGGCTCAACATCAAGCGCCGGCCCCTTGGCCTTCTCCAGCGCCGCCGCTTCCCGTTGCGCGTCCTCGGGCTGGCGACCGACGCGCCGGCCCAGCACCGAATAAAGCTGATAGAGGACCACCCCCGCCAGAACGGCGAAAATGATGAGCTGTAGGGTCTGAGGCAAAACGAACACCGGCGGGTTTCGAAGGATCTGGTCTTCAATATAGGGCAAGCGAAGGCCCGCGTCAGGTCCGTCCGCCGTCTTGCTCCAATCAAGCCGCAGCCGCTCGCTCGGTTCCCCGCCCGCGCTCTCTGGGAAGCGCGCGCCGAGAGCATGACATTGCGCCTGCCCGCCCTGCCGTGATAGTCGCCGCCCCTTGCCTTTCCAGACGGATATTCCCATGACCGACACCGAAGCCGGCGCGCTGCAGAATGGCGCTGAACAGCTCACCGCCCCCGGCATCCGGGTCCTCGCCCAGTACACCCGCGATCTCTCCTTCGAGAATCCGCGCGCGCCCGAGTCCCTGCGAGCCAACAGCGAACAGCCGCAGATCGACATCGGCGTCGAGCTGAACGCCCGCGGCCGCGGCGACGCCCTGTTCGAGGTCGAGCTGAAACTGACCGTTCACGCCAAGCGCGGCGCCGACTCGGCGTTCAACATCGAGCTCGTCTATGGCGGCCTGTTCGAACTGCAGGGGGTTCCCGACAGCGAGATCGAGCCGGTGCTGATGATCGAGGCCCCGCGCTTCCTCTTCCCCTTCGCCCGGCGAATCGTCGCCGACCTGACCAGCGACGGCGGCTTCCCGCCCTTCATGCTGGAACCCCTGGACTTCGCCGGCATCTACCAGGCCCGGCAGTCGCAGAACGGCGGCGCGAGCGACATCGTCGTCGGCCAGGCTTAGAGCGGGAGAAGGGTCAGAGCTTAGCCCAACGCCAGCCACACCGCCTTGTCCTTCAGCACATCGCGAACAAACGCCTCATGGGCGCTGCGCTCCTCGTCGGTCACCCGCGCCGTCAGCGGCCGGGCCCGGGCGCCGTAGGCGGCCTGGATGGCGGTGGCGGCGGCCCGGACAGCCATGCTGCTGGTCAGGTCCAGCGCCCGTTCCTTGCCGCCCTGCAGCTCCAGATAGACCTGGGCCAGCAGGTTGGCGTCGATCAGCGCCCCGTGCTTGTCGCGCGTCGCCAGGCTGATCTTCATCCGCTTGCACAGCGAATCCAGGGAATTGTACATCCCCGGGAACTTCTTCTTGGCCAGGGCCAGGGTGTCGACCCAGCGCGGCTCGTCCAGAGGCGGGCGGTTGCAGCGGGCCAGTTCGGCGTTGATGAAGCCCCGGTCGAACGGTGCGTTATGGGCGACCAGGATGTCGTCGCCGATGAACTCGAGAAACGCCTCGACGACGCTGGAATGGTGGAAGCGAGGCTTGCCCTCCAGCATGGCCAGGGAGATGCCGTGCACCCGCTCGGCGTCCGGGTCGATCGCCCGGTCCGGGTGAACGTACTGGTGGAATTCGCGCCCCGTGGGGATGTAGTCGACCACCTCCACACAGGCGATCTCGATCAACCGGTGGCCTGATTTGGGATCGAGGCCCGTGGTCTCGGTGTCGAGGACGATGTGGCGCGCCATGGCCTATCCTTAAGAGGCTTCGCCGCCTCGCGTCCAGCCGGCCCGCAGGGTTGCCAACAGCTGCTTCACCTGGTCGCGGGCGGCGTCCAGGCCCTGGCCGGTATCGATGACGAAGTCGGCCCGGGCCCGTTTTTCCGCATCGGGCGTCTGGCGGGCGAAGATGGCCTCGAACTTTTCCGCCGTCATGCCCGGCCGGGCCAGGACCCGCTGCCGCTGCACCTCCGCCGGGGCCGAGACCACGACCACGGCCTGCATGGCCTTCTCCCCGCCGGTCTCGAACAGCAGGGGGATATCGAGCACCACGATGTCGGCCTTGGCCGCCTCGGCCGCCTTGAAAAAGCCGATCCGGCTGGCCCCGACCAGGGGATGGACGATGGCCTCCAGCCGCTTCATGGCCTCCGGATCGTCCAGCACCTTGGCGCTCAACCGATTGCGGTCCACCGCGCCATCGACCACCACATCGCCGAACTCCACCTCCAGCGGCTCCACCGCCGCCCCGCCCTTGGCGTAGAGCGCGTGCACCGCCGCGTCGGCGTCATAGACCGGCACACCCTCGGCGGCAAACAGGGCCGCCGTGGTCGACTTGCCCATGCCAATCGATCCGGTCAGGCCAACGAGCATCATGGGGCGGGCTCCAGCACAGTGAGGGCCAGGGCCCGGACATCGACATTGGCCGGCGGCGCCTGGCCAAAGAAGGCCTCGAAACTGGGGACGGCCTGGCGAACCAGCATCTCCAGCCCGTCCACGCAAGGGTAGCCGGCCGCGCGGGCCCGCCGCAGGAACAGGGTGTCCAGCGGTTTGTAGACCATGTCCATGACCACGGCTGAGGCCGGCGCCGCGTCCAGCTCAATATCCGGTCCCTCGCCGCCGCCGAGGCCCAGCGAGGTGGCGTTGATGATGACATTGGCGTCCGTCAGGGCCACGCGGTGGCCCTCATAGCCGTGGCCGCTGGTCGGGGCGCCCAGGGCCTCGGCAATATCCATCACCCGGTCTCGGGTGCGGTTGATCAGCCGGATCGCCGGCGCTCCCGCCGCCAGCAACGCCGCCGCCGCCCCTCGCGCCGCGCCGCCGCCGCCCAGGATCACCGCCGGACCGGCCCCCGGATCGAACCCCGGCGCCTGGGCCTTCAAGGCTTCCAGCAGTCCAGGCCCGTCGGTGTTGAAGGCGCGGATGGCCCCGTTCGCGTCATAGACCAGCAGATTGGCGGCTCCGGCCCGCAGCGCCAGGTCATCGGCCTCATCCGCCAGCGCCAGCGCCTCCTCCTTGAAGGGGATGGTGACATTCAGCCCACGAACGATCCCGCCGCGCAGGCCATTGGCAAACGCTACGAAACCGCCGGCCGGAACCGAGAAGGGCAGATAGGCCGCATCGATTCCCGCCTCGGCGATCCAGGCATTGTGGATCAAGGGGCTGAGCGAATGGGTGACGGGCGATCCCGCCACCCCGGCCAGCAGGGTTGCGCCATTGATCCTCACAGGGACAGGGCTCCATATCGCCGCAGCAGGTCGAGCAGCCCGGTCAGGGGAAGCCCCAGGATGGTGAAATAGTCACCGCGGATATCGGAGAACAGCTGCACCCCCTCGTCCTCCAGGTGATAGCAGCCGACCGACCCCAGGATGGCCTCGCCCTGCCGTGCCAGCAGGGAATCGAGAAAAGCTTCGGTAAACGGTCGCATGGTCAGGCTGGCCGACGGAACCTCCCGCCAGATGGCCGCGCCGTCCAGGGCGACAACCACCGCCGAATGCAGTCTGTGGGTCTTGCCCCGCAGCAGCATCAGCCGCTCGCGCGCCTGGGCCAGGGTCTCGACCTTGTCGAACAGCTGGCCCTCCAGGTCGAGGGTCTGGTCCGCCCCGATGACCAGGGCGCCCGGCCGTTTGCGCGACACCCGGACGGCCTTCAGCTCGGCCAGGGCGTCGGCCACCTCGCGCGGCGTGGCCTTCTCAGCCAGCATCCCGGCCTTGACCGCCGCCTCGTCGACCCCGGGCGCCGCCGCCTCATGCGCCACCCCCGCCGCCGTCAACAGGGCGCGGCGGGCGCGGCTGGTCGAGGCCAGGACGACCGGAGGGGCCGCCGCATCGGCAGCGCTCAAGACAGCAGCTCCACCTGGGCCCGGCCCCCATGCAGCAGATTGATGATCGCCGCCGCCGTCTCTTCCACCGACCGCCTCGTGACATCGATCACCGGCCAGCCCAGCCGCTCGAACAGCCGCCGGGCGTCGATGATCTCCTGCCGCACCGTATCGATGTCGGCATAGTCGGTGCCCCGGTCCTCTTTCAGCGACAGCAGCCGGTTTCGGCGGATCTGCACCAGCCGGTCGGGGGAGGCGAGCAGGCCGACGATCAGGGTGTTCTTCAACTCCAGCAACTGCGGCGGCGGCGGCATCTTCGGCACCAGCGGCACATTGGCCGCCCGGACACCCCGGTGAGCAAGATAGATGCAGGTTGGAGTCTTGGAGGTGCGCGATACCCCGACCAGAACGACATCAGCCTGGTTCAGGTCCTGGCCGCCATGGCCGTCGTCATGGCCGATGGCGTAGTTGAGCGCTTCCATCCGATCGAAATAGTCGTTGTCCAGAGCATGCTGGGCGCCGACCCGCGAGGAGATGGCGATCCCCAGATAGCGGCTCATCGAACTCATCACCGGATCCAGCGGAGCGATACAGGGCATCTCCAGCCGTCGGCAACCTTCCTCCAGGGCCATCCTCAATTCCGGATCGACGATGGTGTGCATGACGATGCCGGGCGCGGCGGCGATCTCCTCCAGCGCCCGGTCCATCTGGCGGGTCGAGCGGACCAGGGCATAGATATGTTCGATCGGCAGGGTGCCGGTGAACCGGGCGCAAACCGCCCGGGCCATGGCGTTCAGCGTCTCGCCCGTGGAATCGGAGACGAGATGAACGTGGAAATAGGTGGCGATCCGGGACGCGGTCATCGAGACTTTCCATAGGCCGGGCCAGCGCAAAGCGCCATGGCCGACAAACGCGGCCGGCCCGAACATCAAGGGGGAGCCCTGTGGGCAAGTCGTTAACAGATCGTTAACTGCTCCACATTGATCCTCCGGCTTCCAGGTCGACCCCGGACGCCGGTGGATTAACCTCTTGTTAACCCTTTCCCCGTCCACAGTCCCGCCAGCCTGACCAGCCCTGTTAAGACCTCCGCCGCCGGAGGGTTTAACGACCCTCGTTCACCCTGGGTTTTGCTCCGCCAGACCCGCCGATTTCCCGTCTTGAGTCAGGCGCTTGCAGACCTGTCCCCACTATCCCCAACCCTCCGGGAGACTGTGGGCAATCCCTTGAGTTAGCGGCGCAGTCCTGGGGGCCAAGTCCAGCGGACCCAGGTTATCCCCGACTCCCCACCGCCAGCCTTCTACCTCCCCCTTAAATTAATCTTCTATTAAGACATTAAGGGGGGCCTTGCGTGTGAGAGCTCGGGGCGGGAGAAGGCGCTCATGAACCCATCCCCCCTGCCCAGCCTGCTTCGTGTCCTCGCCGGCGAGACGCTTGAACGCCCGCCCGTATGGTTCATGCGCCAAGCCGGCCGCTACCTGCCCGAATACCGCGCCCTGCGCGCCAAGGCGCCGGACTTCATCGCCTTCTGTCATGACAGCGAGATGGCGGCCGAGGCCACCCTTCAACCGCTGCGCCGCTTTCCTTTCGACGCGGCCATTGTCTTCGCCGACATCCTGCTGATTCCGGGCGCACTCGGCCAAAAGGTCTGGTTCGAGGCCGGCGAAGGTCCAAGGCTCGGCGAGATGCCGTCACTGGAATCGATGGAGGCGCAGATCGACGCCTCGACCGAACGGCTGTCCAGCATCGGCCGCACCCTGTCCCTGGTTCGGGCCAAGCTGGATCCAGAGAAGACCCTTATCGGCTTTGCCGGGGCGCCCTGGACCGTCGGCAGCTACATGATCGAGGGCGGCTCCTCGGACCGCTCCCGAGCCCGCAGCTTCGCCTATGAGCAGCCCGAGGCCATGGACCGGCTGATGGACATCCTGGCCGAAAGCACGGCCCGGTACCTGGCCATGCAGGAAGAAGCCGGCGCCCAGGTGCTGAAGCTGTTCGAAAGCTGGGCCGAGGGCCTGCCGGAAGATCTTTTCCACCGCCTGGTGATCCGGCCGCACCAGATCATCGTCAAACGCCTCAGGGAGCTGGGCGTCACCGCTCCGGTCATCGGCTTCCCGCGCGGGGCGGCCGCCTATGCGGAGACCTACGTGGAGCAGGTGGACGTCGCAGCCATTGCCCTGGACACGGCCGCTCCGGCGGCGCTGGGCCAGAGCCTGCAGAAACGCACCGCCATCCAGGGGGCGCTGGATCCCCTGCTGCTGCGCGCCGGCGGCCCGGCGCTGGAACGGCGTGTGGACCAGCTGCTCGAGCAGTGGGGCGGCGGCCGCTACATTTTCAACCTCGGCCACGGCATCCTGCCCGACACCCCCATCGCCCACGTCGAAAGCGTCCTGCGCCAGGTGACCGGCAAGTGAGCCCGGCGCCGGGCCGCAAGATCGCCGTCGTCCTGTTCAACCTGGGCGGCCCGGATGGACCGGCGGCGGTCGAACCCTTTCTGTTCAATCTGTTCAACGACCCGGCGATTATCAGTCTGCCCGGAATCGTTCGTACGCCATTGGCCAGGCTGATATCGCGTCGCCGGGCGCCTTTCGCCGCAGCCAACTACGCCCTGATGGGCGGCGGCTCGCCGCTGCTGCCGGAGACCCGCAAACAGGCGGACGCCCTGACCACCGCGCTCGGCAGCCTGCTGCCCGGCGACGAGATCCGCTGCTTCATCGGCATGCGCTACTGGCATCCCTTCACCGAAGAGGCCGCGACGGAGGTGGCCGCCTACGGTCCGGACGAAATCCTGCTGCTGCCGCTCTATCCGCAGTATTCGACAACCACTTCCGGCTCCTCGCTGCAGGCCTGGCGCAAGGCCTACAAGGGTCCGGCGCGGAGCCGCACCCTCTGCTGCTGGCCCGCCGCCGACGCTCTCGCCGAGGCCCACGCCCGACTGATCCGGGAGGCCTATGAGGCGGCGGGAAGCCCGGGTCCGGCCCGCCTGCTGTTCTCCGCCCACGGCCTGCCGGAAAAGGTCATCGCCGGCGGCGATCCCTACCAGGCCCAGGTCGAGGCCACGGCGGCCGCGGTCGCCGCCAGGCTCGGCGACGGCTGGGACTGGCCCAATCTTGACTGGAAGGTCTCCTACCAGAGCCGCGTCGGCCCGATGAAATGGATCGGCCCCAACACCGAGGACGAAATCCGCGTCGCCTCCCGCGCCGGCCTGGCTCTGGTCGTCACCCCGATCGCCTTCGTCTCGGAACATGTCGAGACCCTGGTCGAGCTGGACATCGAATATGGCGAGGTCGCCAGGCACGAGGGCTGCCCGGCCTATGTCCGCGTCCCGGCGCTGGGCATCGACGCCGCCTTCATCGACGGCCTGGCCGGAGCGGCGGCCGTGGCGCTTGGCCGATCGGGCGTGGATTCCGACGGATCCTACCGCTGCGCCGGCTGGAAGAAGTGCCCGCGGGCGGCTTGAGGGACGGGTTCGCCACGCAGGCAAAGATCAAACCCCCGCGGCTGGAGCGGTGTACCGGTCCCCGGCCTGCGCCGGCTGAACGCGCCAAAGCACCCGCCAACCGCTTTCCAACCGGCTGGTCCGTCGCCACCCCAAATCTCTGCGCTGATCGGGGACAGGTCGCGCGGGCCAGCCGCCTGAGACTGCTGGTCCGACCACCTGCGCGCGCAACCAGTCCCCAAGTGACAGCGACGCCCTACGATTCTAGAACCCCGCCATGACCTTCCTCGCCGAACGCTACGACCTGCTGCGCGGGCTGCACATCATCGCCGTCATCGCCTGGATGGCCGGGCTGCTCTATCTGCCGCGCCTTTTCGCCTATCACACCAAGGCCGCCCGGGGCTCCGAGATGGAGGCCACCTTCCAGACCATGGAGGCAAAACTCCTCCGCATCATCATGAACCCGGCGATGATCGCCGCCTGGATCTTCGGCCTCTGTCTGATCGCCGCCGACGGCCAGATCCGCGGCTGGGACTTCCTCCACCAGCCCTGGCTCGTCGTGAAGCTGGTGGGCGTGGTGTTCATGACCGGCTGGCACATGTTCCTGGCCATCAGCCGCAAACAGCTGGCTTCCGGCATCCGTCGCCACAGCGAGAAGTTCTGGCGGATGACCAATGAACTGCCCTTCATCGCCGCCATCATCATGGTGCTGGCGGTGACCACCGAGTTCATCTTCTAGAGCCCATCCGCGCCGGCCTTGCCGCCGGCGCCTCGACGCCCCACCTTGACGGGGGAGGCCCCGTATGGTTCCCCTCTGCGCAGACCGCTTCGGCTCACCCCGGATCGGTTCCCGCCTCTCACCGGCCCCTCCGCGCTTGATCACAGGCGCCGACGACCAGCCGGACCCCCGAACGATACAGTCATAGCCGCGACCCGACCGGGTTCGGCGCTCATATTACCCCTCCAGGGCGCCATCGCGCCCTGACACCCAGAGTCCATCTATGTCCGACGACAATTCCCAAGACACCCCCCAAGACACCGAAACCCCCGAGACCGACGCCCCCGTCAGTCACGAGGAAGGTCCCGACACCACTGCCGTGGCCGCGACGGCCGCGGAAGTCGCCGAAAGCGGCGACGACGATGACGGCGAAATGGCCGCAATCGTCGCCGAGCTCGGCTTCACCCGCATGTCCCTTCAGGAACTGAAGGAAAAGATCCCGACCGATCTGCTGGCCCTGGCCGAGAAGCTCGAGGTCGAGAACGCCAACTCCATGCGCAAGCAGGACATGATGTTCGCGATCCTCAAGACCCTCGCCGAGGAAGGCGTGGAGATCTCCGGGTCGGGCACGATGGAGGTGCTCTCCGACGGTTTCGGCTTCCTGCGCTCGCCGGAAGCCAACTACCTGCCAGGTCCCGACGACATCTACGTCTCGCCCTCGCAGATCAGGAAGTTCGGCCTGCGGACCGGAGACAGCGTCGACGGCGGGGTGCGCGCCCCCCGCGAAGGCGAGCGCTACTTCGCCCTGGTCAACGTCTCTCAGATCAATTTCGAACTGCCGGAAAACGTCCGGCACAAGGTCCATTTCGACAACCTCACGCCCCTGTATCCGGAATCGCGGCTCAACATGGAGCTGCCCGATCCGACGGTGAAGGACCGCTCCGGCCGGGTGATCGATATCGTCGCGCCGCTCGGCAAGGGCCAGCGCTGCCTGATCGTCGCCCCGCCGCGGGTCGGCAAAACGGTGATGCTGCAGAACATCGCCAAGTCGATCGAGACCAACCACCCGGAATGCTACCTGATCGTCCTGTTGATCGACGAGCGCCCGGAAGAAGTCACCGACATGCAGCGGACGGTGAAGGGCGAGGTCATCGCCTCTACCTTCGACGAGCCGGCGACCCGCCACGTCCAGGTGGCCGAGATGGTCATCGAGAAAGCCAAACGCCTGGTCGAGCACAAGCGCGACGTGGTCATCCTGCTGGACTCCGTCACCCGTCTGGGCCGCGCCTACAACACCACCGTCCCCAGCTCCGGCAAGGTGCTGACCGGCGGTGTCGACGCCAACGCCCTGCAGCGGCCGAAACGCTTCTTCGGCGCGGCGCGGAACATCGAGGAAGGCGGCTCCCTGACCATCATCGCCACCGCCCTGATCGACACCGGCAGCCGGATGGACGAGGTCATCTTCGAAGAGTTCAAGGGCACCGGTAATTCGGAAATCATCCTCGACCGCAAGGTCGCGGACAAGCGCATCTTCCCGGCCATCGACGTGCTGAAGTCCGGCACCCGCAAGGAAGAGCTGATCACCCCGAAGGACCAGCTGACCAAGACCTACATCCTGCGCCGCATCCTCAATCCGATGGGCAGCCAGGACGCCATCGAATTCCTGCTGGAAAAAATGCGCCAGTCGAAGACCAACAGCGACTTCTTCCAGTCGATGAACACTTAAGTCTGCGGAACGCCTCCCCCGGGAGGGCAACGCGGTGCACGGCGGCGGCTGATTTCGATCAGCCGCCGTTTTTGCTTTCGAAACAGACGTCCGTCACCCGTCCGTCGCACAGCGCCCAAAAAGAAGGTGGCGCCGCCAAAAGTGACGCCAAGTCACCCTTGCGTCCCCGCTTCGCCGTCCCATAGTTGAAGCGGGAAACGACGAGGAAACGCGTCATGGGCGACCAGATTTTGATCATCGGCGCAGGGATGGGCGGGCTGTTTTCCGCCCTCGCCCTGGCCTCCACCGGCTGGACGGTGACGGTGCTGGAGCGGGACCCGCCGCCGCCGCCCGGCGACGCGGACGTGGCGTTCGAGACCTGGAACCACCGGGGGGTCGGCCACCTGCGCCACAGCCACGCCTTCCTGGCCCGGCTGCGCTCTATCATCGTCAGCCGGTATCCGTCGCTGATGGAGGAACTAAAGGACGCCGGCTGCCAGGAGTTGACCTTTGCCGCCGGCCTGCCCGAGGTCACCGCCGAACGGTACAAGCCGATCCCCTCCGACGCCGACCTCGCCATCCTGACCAGCCGCCGCACGACCCTCGAACTGGTCCTGCGCCGCCACGTCGAGGCTCAGCCCGGGGTCACCTTCCGCAGCGGGGTCAATGTCGCCGGCCTGACAGGCGCCAAGGACGCCGAGGGCCGCTTCGTCTGCACCGGCCTGACGCTCGACGACGGCGAGACGCTTTCCGGTCTGGTCGTCGACGCGGCGGGCAAATCCACCGGCCTGTTCGACTGGCTGGCTGAGATGGGCATCGTCCCGCCGGAAGAAACCGAGGATGCCGGCATCCTCTACTACACCCGCCACTGGCGGCTGCGGCCCGGCCAGGAGCCGCCGCCGCGCGGGGCGACTCCCGGGGCGGGCGACCTCGGCTACATCAAGTACGGCGTCTTCCCCGCCGACAACGATTGCTTCTCCATCACCCTGGCCGCGCCGGAGATCGAGGAGGAACTGCGCAAGGCGATCATGCGGCCGGAAGTGTTCGACGGCCTCTGCGCCCGCCTGCCCGGCGCCGCCGTCTGGACCGATCCGGCGCGGTCGGAACCGATCAGCAAGGTGTTCGGCATGGGCGACCTGCGAAGCCGCTGGCGGAACATGACCCCGGGCGGCAAGCCGCTGGCCCTGGGCGTGTTCAGCGTCGGCGACGGTCTGGTCCGCACCAATCCCCTCTATGGCCGCGGCTGTTCCTTCGCCGCCATCGAGGGTCACCTGCTCGCCGATGTGCTCAACGCCGAAACAGACCCCATAGCCCGCGCCCTGCGCTACCAGGCCGCCATCGACCACGATCTGCGCCATTTTTACGAGGACATGCGCAGCCAGGATCGCGCCGCCATCCGCCGCGCCCGCCACGCCCTGAATCCGGCCTACAAACCCGGCTTCAAGGCGAAGGTGATGAAGAGTTTCACCGAGGACGCCATCGGGGTGGCCATTCGCTCTGATCCGGCCCTGTTCCGCGCCTTCATGCGCGGCTTCCATATGCTGGAGCCGTCCCGCGCCTGGATGCAGAAACCGGCGGTGCTGCTGAAGATCCTGCTGACCTGGATGACCCCGCGCGCCGCCAAGACCCGCTTCTATCCGCCGACCCTGGGCCCCGAACGAAGCGAGATGCTGCAGGCGCTCGGGGTCTCGCCGACGGCGGACGCGGCCCGCCTCGGCTACGCCTGACTACTCTCCGAACCCCTCGCCCGGGGTGACCGGGGCCAGGCGGATCAGCCGGCTGTCCTCGACCCCGGCGGTGCGGTGTTTGACGATTTCGCGGTAGTCCGCGTCGGTGACCATGGCCAGGAAGGCGCCGGCGTTCGGATATTCAGCAATGAAGGCCAGGTCCCAGCGCTCGTCGGTCGGTCCGGTGACCACCGCCTCCGGCCGGCCAGCCCAGATCTGCCGCCCGCCCAGCCGTTGGAACAGGGCGGCGCTCTCGCGGCCATAGGCGCGGTAGGCGTCCAGACCGCTCAGGCCCTTGCCGTGGTTGGCGTGACCTTCCGGATAGTCGGCCACCGCTTTCAGCCGCACCAGGTTGAGCATCTGGATCGGGGTGTCGCGGGGCAGGGCCTTGAAGGCGTTGAACTGCTCGCGGGTGGGATCGATGCTGCCGGTCATGGGCCTGGTCCTTCGCCTTAGTCTTTCAGGGGATCGGCGCCGCCCGGGGCCGCATAGGTCAGGGACAGGAAGACGTCTTCCAGGTCCGGGTCCTCGGTGGCGATGTCGCGGATGGTCATCCCCTGGGCCCGCACCGCCGCCAGCACCTGTTCGACGCTCGACTGTCCGGTCCTGTAGGTCACCGAAAAGGCCCCGCCGCTGCGCAGCTTCGTGTCAAACCCGGCCAGCGCCGGGGCGTTGTCCACCGGATTGTCCGGCGTCACCACGACATTGCGGGTGTCCAGCCGCTTGAGCAGGGTGGCGGTCGGCTCACTGACCACCACCTCGCCCCGGTTGACGATGGCGATCCGGTCGCAAAGCTCCTGGGCCTCCTCCAGATAGTGGGTGGTCAGGACGATGGTCACGCCCAGCCGGTTCAGCTCCAGCACATAGGCCCACAGCTGCCGGCGCAGCTCGACGTCGACCCCGGCGGTCGGCTCGTCGAGGATCAGCACCGGCGGATTGTGGACCATGGCCTTGGCCACCATCAGCCGCCGCTTCATCCCGCCTGACAGCTGACGGACATAGGAGTTGGCCTTGTCCGAAAGGCCGAGCGCCGCCAGCAGTTCGTCGGTCCGCCGTTCGCCCTTGGGCACGCCGTACATCCCGGCCTGGGTCTCCAGGGATTCGCGGGGGGTGAAGAAGACGTCGGCGGCCAACTCCTGCGGCACCACCCCGATCGCGGCGCGGGCGTCGCGCGGCCGGGTGTCGATATCGCGGTCCCAGATCTTCACCGTGCCGCTGGTTTTCTGGGTCAGGCCGGCCAGGATGTTGATGAAGGTCGATTTACCCGCCCCGTTCGGGCCCAACAGACCGAAGATCGAGCCGCGCGGCACCTGCAGGTCGACGCCGTTGAGGGCGCGTTTGGCCGGGGTGGTCTTGCTGGCCGCGTAGGTCTTGAAGACCCCCTTGGCCTCGATGGCGAATTCAGGCAGTTCCATAGATATCCGATCAGGAGGCCGCGCCCGGATTGACGCCTTGCCCGCCCCCCGCCTAGGTATGCCCGACAAGCGCCGACGCCAAGGCGCGCCCCAAGTTTCTCTTCCGAGACCGCCCATGGCCCGCAAGCCCGCCGCCGCCCTTCCCACCGCTACGCCGGCCGCCGCCGCAATGTTCGCGGCCCCGGAGACGGTGATCGTCACCTCCCATCGCATCGCCTGCGAAGGCGTCGGCGGGGCGCTCGGCCACCCGCGGGTCTGGCTGGAGATGGGCGAGGCGGGCTGGGTCGACTGCTCCTACTGCGACCGCCGCTTCATCGCCGCCACCGGTCCGGGCGACGAAAGCGAGCAGCTGGCCCCCGGCGTCTATCAAGGCTCCGGCGGCCACTGAGGCCTCTGGATTGCGTGCTTCGACACGCGGGCCTCGCCCGCTGCTCAGCATGACGACTTGAGATCAGGCCGCCTCCCCGGTTCGTCATCCTGAGCAGGCCGCGTCGCGGACGTGTCGAAGGACGCACGGTCCTGTCCGCGGCCGTTTTCCGCCAGCGAACGTCACAACAGCGCGCTAAGACTCGTCTCCGATCAGAGGAGACCGCCATGTCCAACGCCGACACCTTCCACGCCCTGCACGCCGGGCCCGGCGTCCTGGTGCTGCCCAACGCCTGGGACGCGGCCAGCGCCGCCCTGATGGAGGACGCCGGCGCGAAAGCCGTCGCCACCTCCAGCGCCGCCGTGGCCTGGGCGAGGGGCTATGCCGACGGCGACCTGCTGCCGATCCCGGTCCTGCTGGACGTCATCGCCGGCATCGCCCGGGTGATCTCCGTGCCGCTGACCGCCGACATCGAGGGCGGCTTCACCGACGACCCCGAAACCCTTGCCCAGACGGTGCTGGCGGTGATCGGCGCCGGAGCCGTCGGGATCAATCTGGAGGACGGCGGCCGCGACCCGGATCTCCACGCCCGCAAGATCGAGGCGGCGGCGCAGGCCGCTCAGCGCGCCGGGGTCAAGCTGTTCATCAACGCCCGGGTGGATGTCTATCTGCGCCAGCTGGCCGAGGGCGAAGCGGCCCTGGCCGAGACCCTGCGCCGCGCCGCCCTCTATGAAAGGGCCGGCGCCAGCGGCGTCTTCGTGCCCGGACCGGTGGACGAGACCCTGATCGGCGACCTGGCGCGCGGTATCACCCTGCCGCTCAACGTCATGGGCCGCGCCGGCGCCCCCAAGGCTGAGCGGCTGGCGGAACTCGGCGTCCGGCGGCTCAGCTCGGCGACTGGCCCCTTCCGCGCCGCCTACGGAACCCTGAACCGGCTGGTGGGCGAATACCTGGCGACAGGAGACGCCAATGTCTTCGGCCCGGCGGCCGCAGGCCTGCCCGATCTCAACGCCCGGTTCGCCTGACCGCTATGGGCCGGTCTCGGCTTCCGGCGCGAGGTTGAAGTCCACCGGCAGCTTGATCCGCGCTCCGGCGACGGGACGGCCCCGGTCGGTCCAGGGATTCATCTGCATCAGCTGGGCGATGGCCACGGCCGAGGCGCCGAACCCGACCCCGCCGGGCTTCTCCCGGGCGACTTTGCAGTCGGTCAGCCTGCCGTCCGCCGCCACCAGACAGTCGGCGACCCCGCGCCCGGCCTTGATCCCGGCCTCGGCGGCCTGAGGCGGATAGACCTCGAGCACCTTTTCCGCCCTGATCGAGGTGATCCAGCGGGGATCGGTCACTGTGGCGGCGCGCCCCTCGGGCGTCGACGGGTTGAAAAACTGGAAGCTGATCAGGACGTCGGACCTGGCGTATTCCTTGGCTTCCTCGGGGGTCATCTTCATGCGGAACGCGCCGGTCAGGCTCTTGGCCGCCGTGCCGAACCCTTCGATCGTGGCGCCGGCGACGATGCATTTATCCAGGGCGCCGTCCGCGGTCAGGGTGCAGCGAAGCGCCGCCGTCGCCTCTGGCGCGGAAACCCCCGCCGGCCAGACGCGGGCCATGTCCTCGAAGGACGGGGCCTGGCTGAAGGTCGGCTGGTAGATGATATAGCCCACCCCTTCGCGAGGCGGGCGGAAGACGATCGGAACGACAACGGTTTCCTCCACCGGCTTGCCGTCCCGCATCGCGGGGGTGAACTGGGCGCCGTTCTGCATCAGCCGCACGCCGGCTTTGCCAAACCCCATGCCATAGGGCAGCTCGGACAGGACCTCACAATCGCGGGCGTCGCCGCCCAGGTCGATCTTGCACCGGACGGTCGTCTTGCCGCCGATGCTGCGATCGGTCGCCTCGGCCGGATAGTAGCGGGCCACCTGGTCGCCCGATGGCTTGGCTCGCCAGGTCGGCGAGACTGAGGCCGCGGGCGGATCGGCGGCCCCGACCGGACCTGTCAGGACCAGGCTGGCCAGCAGGCTGCAGGCCAAGAGACCCTGGCGGAGATCGGACCGGATCGTCATCACGGGGCTTTCTTCGCGGCGTCGGTCGCGAGGTTGAAGTTGATCGGCAGCCTGATGCGTGCGCCATCCACCGGCCGGCCTTCCGCCGTCCAGGGGTTCATCTGCATGACGCCGGCGATCATCACTGCCGCCGGCCCGAACCCCAGGCCCTCGGGCGTCTCGCGGGCGACCTTGCAGTCGACCAGCCTGCCGTCGGAGGCCACCGCGCAGTCGGCGACGCCCTGTCCGGAGCCAACGCCCTTGTCGGCCGCCGCCTCGGGGTACAGGGCGAGGACCTTGCTGGCGTCCAGTGTGGTGATCCAGCGGGGTCCGCTGATCTTCCGCGCCTGGCCCGCCGCCGTCCCGGGATTGAGGAAGCGGAAGGTGACATTGATCCAGCCGTTCTTCAGCGCCTTGGCCTGATCCGGCGTCACCACCAGCTGAAAGTCCTGCACCAAGGTCTTGGCCGCCGCCGCGAAGCCCTTGCCGCCCGGCAGTTCGTTATAGGTGGTGCAGGCCTTCAACCAGCCCGTCTCGGTGACCTTGCAGCGCAGGACGGCTCCCCCGCTGTCCAGGTCGCCGGCCGCCTGTGGCCAGGCCAGCTGCATCTGGCGAAAGCTCGGGGCCCGGGCCCAGACCGGGTCCAGAATGGCGGCGGTGCGTCCCCCGGAACCGCCGTCTGTCCGCATGCCGCCGAAGGCGATGGGGATGGTCACCACGCCCCGCACCGGCTGACCATTCTCCAGGCGCGGTTTCATCTTGAAGGAGGGGGCGATCATCAAGGCGGCGCCCCCGAACCCCAGCCCGGGCGGGGTCTCGCTGAGCACCGCGCATTTCTGCAACAGGCCCTGCGGGTCGACTTCGCAGCGCAGGACCACCTTGCCGGGCTTGCCGGACCGCGCCGCCTCCACCGGCCAGGCGGCCTTCATGTCCTCGGCGGAGGGTTTGCGCAGCCACTCCGGCTCCCGGACAACCCCCTCTGGTTCCGCTCCAATGGCGGCCGACCCGGCCATCGTCCCGGCCAGCGCCGCCAGGGCCCCTGCGAAAACTCTCATACGCACGCTGAACGTCTCCCCAAAGCGGTCTGCAACTTGCCAAGTTCGGAGGCTGTTGCAAAGCGCCGCTTGCCTGCTGACCCGGAGGCGATCAGCCACTATCTTGCTCCCATGACCGACGCCGCCGCTCCCGATGCCTCGCCAGAGACCCGCCCCCTGACCCAGGACGGCCCGCCGATCCGGCTCTATCTGGTTGACGGCTCCGGCTACATCTTCCGCGCCTACCACGCCCTGCCGCCGCTGACCCGGAAGAGCGACGGCCTGCCGGTCGGCGCGGTTTCGGGCTTCTGCAACATGCTGTTCAAGCTGCTGCGCGACACCAAGGAAGACGCCCCCACCCATTTCGCGGTGATCTTCGACCATTCGGAAAAGACCTTCCGCAACGCCATGTACGACCAGTACAAGGCCCACCGTCCGCCGCCGCCGGAAGACCTGGTGCCGCAGTTCGCCCTGGTCCGCGACGCCACCCGCGCCTTTGGCGTCCCCTGTCTGGAACAGCCCGGCTACGAGGCCGACGACCTGATCGCCGCCTATGCCTGCAAGGTCCGCGATCTGGGCGGCGAGGTGATCATCGTCTCCTCAGACAAGGACCTGATGCAGCTGGTCGACGACCAGGTGACCATGCTGGACACCATGAAGAACGTCCGCATCGGCCGCGACCAGGTGTTCGAGAAGTTCGGGGTGACCCCGGACAAGGTGGTCGACGTCCAGGCGCTGTGCGGCGACAGCGTCGACAATGTGCCCGGGGCGCCCGGCATCGGCATCAAGACCGCCGCCCTCCTGATCAACGAATACGGCGACCTCGACAGCCTGCTGGCCCGAGCCTCGGAGGTGAAACAGGACAAGCGCCGCCAGACCCTGATCGACTTCGCCGACCAGATCCGCCTCTCCAGAGCCCTGGTCACCCTCGACTGCGACACCCCCCTGCCGGAACCGCTGGAAGACCTGACCGTCCGCGAGCCAGACAAACAGGTGCTGACCGCCTTCCTCGAGGAGATGCAGTTCGGCAGCCTGCTGCGCCGGGTCGGCGCCGCCGCCGACGGGACCGGCATGGCCGCCCAGCCGCTGCCCAAGTTCGGCGATGCGCCCACCGCCCGGACGGCGACCGCCACGGGCGCGCCCGGCGCCCCGGCCGCCGCCACGCCGCCTCCGGTCATCGAAATCGACGTCACCAAATACGAATGTGTCCGCGATCTGGAGGCGCTCGACCACTGGATCGCCCGGGCCTTCGAGGCGGGGGTCGTCGCCTTCGACACCGAAACGGATGCGCTGGGCTCGGCCACCGCCGGCCTCTGCGGCGTTTCCCTGGCCATCGCGCCGGGGGACGCCTGCTACATCCCCCTGACCCACGAGGCCAAGGGCGGCGACCTCTTGACCGAATCCGGTCCGCCGATCGAACAGATCGACAAGGCCACGGCGCTGGCCCGACTAAAGCCGCTGCTGGAATCGCCGGCCGTGCTGAAGGTGGCCCAGAACGCCAAGTACGACATCGCCGTCATGGCGCTGCGGGGCATCGACGTCGCCCCCATCGACGACACCATGCTGATCTCCTACGTGCTGGAGGCCGGGCTGCATAACCACGGCATGGACGAGCTCAGCGAGCTGTGGCTGGGCCACAAGCCGATCCCGTTCAAACAGGTGGCGGGCACGGGCAAGGCCCAGATCAGTTTCAAGCATGTCGAACTGAGCGAAGCGACCTGTTACGCGGCCGAGGACGCCGATGTCACCCTGCGGCTCTGGCGCCAGCTGAAACCCCGACTGGCCCGCGAAGGCCTGATGACCGTCTATGAGACGCTGGAGCGTCCCCTGCCGCCGGTCCTGGCGGCGATGGAGAACGCTGGGGTCAAGGTCGACACCGAGGTGCTGCGCCACCTCAGCCACGACTTCTCCCTGCGGATGGCCGATTTCGAGGCCAAGGCCCATGAGATGCTCGGCCGGCCCTTCAACCTGGGCAGCCCCAAACAGATCGGCGAGGTGCTGTTTGGCGAGATGGCGCTGGAAGGCGGCAAGAAGACCGCGTCCGGCCAATGGGCGACCGACGTCGATGTGCTGGAAAGCCTGGCCGCCCAAGGCCACGCCCTGCCCCGCCTGATCCTCGACTGGCGCCAGCTTTCCAAGCTCAAGGGCACCTATACCGACAACCTGATCGCCGCCATTTCGGAAAAGACCGGCCGGGTCCACACCGCCTACGCCATGGCCTCGACCACCACCGGGCGTCTGTCGTCCTCCGATCCCAACCTGCAGAACATTCCGATCCGCACCGAGGAAGGCCGCAAGATCCGCAAGGCCTTCATCGCCGAGACGGGCAATGTCCTGATCAGCGCCGACTACAGTCAGATCGAACTGCGGCTGCTGGCCCATGTCGGCGACATCCCGCAGCTGAAGAAGGCCTTCCGCGAGGGCCTCGACATCCACGCCATGACCGCCTCGGAGATGTTCGACACCCCGATCGAGGGCATGCCGGCCGAGATTCGCCGCCGAGCCAAGGCGATCAACTTCGGCATCGTCTACGGCATCAGCGCCTTTGGCCTGGCCAACCAGCTGTCGATCCCGCAGGCCGAGGCCGGAGCCTATATCAAGACCTATTTCGAGCGCTTCCCGGGCATCGGCGCCTATATGGACCGGATGCGGGCCGAGGTTCGCGAGAAGGGCTACGTCAGCACCATCTTCGGCCGCAAGATCAACATCCCCGACATTCGGGGCAAAAGCGTCGGCCTGCGGCAGTTCGCCGAACGGGCGGCGATCAACGCCCCGCTGCAGGGCGCCGCCGCCGACATCATCCGCCGCGCCATGGTCCGCATGCCGGGCGCCCTGAAGGCGGCGGGCCTCTCCGCCCGCATGCTGCTGCAGGTCCACGACGAACTGGTCTTCGAGGCCCCGGAGGCCGAGGCCGCCGAAACCTGCCGCATCGCCAAGGCGGTGATGGAGGGCGCCGCCCTGCCGGTCATCGAAATGAGCGTGCCGCTGGTGGTGGAAGCGCGGGCGGCGTCCAACTGGGATGAGGCGCACTGACCCAATCCTCCCCCCAGGCACGAAATGACGATATGGGGGACGCGTTTGCGCGACCTAACCCCTCGGCAAGTGCGGCGTCACCCTTGCCTTCAGAAGCCGCACCAGCCCCTCGTCCATGAATTCATAGTCGTCCGGGATATCCAGACAGATCACCCGCGCCGACCTGAGCGACGATCGAAACCGCCGAAGCAGCTTGTTCCGATGCTCCCGCTCCATGACGAAGATCAGGTCAGCCCATTCGACCAGTTCCGGCGTCAGCGGATTTTCGGCGTCGTTGTTGGTCCCGGCCGAGGCGGTTTCGACCCCGGGCCAGTCGGCGAAGACCTGTTCGGCCGTCGGGCTGCGCAGCCGGTTCTGGCTGCAAATGAAGAGGACGGTCTTCAAACGGCCGGCTCGAAAGGATTGACCACCGTCATCCCGAAGGCCTCGAAATCCCGCACGTTGCGGCTGACCACCGTCAGGCCGTGGACCTGGGCGGTCGCGGCGACCAGGCCATCGGCCGCCAGGTGCGGTGAGCGGCCGGTGGTGAGCTTTGCCCAAAGGCGATAGACCGCGACGTCGGCCGGGATCACCTCGAACTGGCCAGTCAGATGATCGACCCAGGCGCCAATGGCCTCGGCCTTTTCCGGATTGGGCTTCCGCGTCAGTTCGACCTCCCGCTGTAGTTCACCGAAAGTCACCGCCGCCAAACGCATGCTCGAAGCCGGGCGCGCGGACAGCCAAGCGAGAACTGCGGGATGCGGCCTGGGTTTTCGAACCTCAGAGACCACGTTGGTATCGAGCAGCCACATGGCTAGTCGTCCAAGTCTACAGCGCGCGGTTCAAAAAGGGCCCCATTGTTCGGCGGCAGTTCGAAGCGAGGGCCGGCGCCCAGCAGGGCGTCCAGGGCCGAGCGATCAGGGTTGGGCTTGGCGAGCTTCGCCCACTCTTCCGCCGGGACCAGCACCGCCGCATCGCGGCCGCGCAGGGTGACCATCTGGGGGCCGTCCTCAAGCGTGGCGCGCAGCAGTTCGCTGAACCGCGCCTTGGCGTCCTGTACGGGCCAGTGTTTCATGGGTAGCCTCCTGACTAGTCAGATAACTAGTCAGGAGGCGAGTGTGAAGCAACCTGTAGGTCAGTCGAAGACGCTCTGATCCTTGTTCGCCACCTGGGCCACGGCGACGCGTCGCGCCAGGTACAGAAACAGGATGTCGGCGGCGATGCCCACCAATGTCGAAAGCCAGGTAATCGGCCCGCCCGCAGGTTCCGCCAGGCCGCCGACCATGCCGCCGATGGCGCCGGCCAGCCAGCCGCCCCACCAGAGCCTCAGGGTGATCGGATCGTGCAGGCCCTTCCACGACAAGGGTGAATGCGCCGAACGCCAGATCTCGCTCATCGTGCGATACGGACGAAACAGGCTGATGACCGGAATAAAGAAGTAGGCCACAGCCCATCCGGGCCGGGTCTCCACGCCGTTGCTGATCGCCCGGGCGTTCTTTGTCGCACGATAGAACCAGACCATCATGGCGATGAAGCCGGCCAAGGAGAACGCGAAAAAGGTCAGCGCCGCAAAGCCATAGCCGACATCCTCGGGATCCGGGTTTTGGGAGGCGACCACGAAGGCCAGGTTGGCCATCATGCCGATGACCATCAGCACGCTCATCACCACCGTCAGGACGCGCGCATCCTTGAAGCCCACCCCCGTGGGCGGCGGCGCCTTGGCGTAGGCCCCGAACGGCGAGCCGCCGCCGGCTTCCGGCTCGCCCTTGAACAGGCTGGGGTCGATCAGGCTCACTGGCCGACCTGCACCAGCACCCAGACGGCCTTGGCCAGGGCGCCGAGCAGCAGCAGGATGATGGCCAGACCCTGGATGCCGAAGCCGGCGGAACGGGTGCCCGGGTCCTTCACATAGGCGAGGGCGTAGATCACCCGGCCGATGATCCACACCAGGCCCAGGCCGGCGGCGATCAGCTCGTTGAAGGGGAAGGTCGGGTAGACCAGGGTGAACAGCCACAGGCTGGTCAGGAAGAGGGGAAAGGCCTCCAGGGTGTTCAGATGCACCCGGACGTGGCGCTCAAGGTCCGGATGGCCGGTCATCGCCGGCGCTCCGATGCCGGTGCGCCTGCGGGCGCCGCCGACCCGCATCATCATCCAGATGACGACGAGCATGGAGAAACAGGTGACGATCGCCACCAGGCTATGTGGATGGTTCATGGTTTCGGCCTCCCCGACCGAAGACAGCTTGTCTTTCGCGAACGCTGTCATGGTTCGCGGCGGGCGGCAAATCGGGACTGCTCTATCGGGAAACGAATCGAAACCGGGGCGTTAGCACAGTCTACGGACGACCCTGGAGGCCCGCCATGCTCGAGCAATCCACCGCCATCGACCGCATTCGCTACAAGGCAGATCACGGCAAGCTGTTCGTCCGGTTCAAGAACGGCGGCGAATACGTCTATGTCGGGGTGCCGGGCGAGGTGCACCGATCGTTCATTGAGGCGGAGTCGCGCGGGGGATATTTCCTCTCCGAGATCCGCGACCGCTACCCCTACAACCGGCTGGAAAAATAGCGGGATGGCGCGGCGGGCTCCGGCTTTCTAAGCTGGCGGCGAGCCCGACAGGACGCCGCCGGACATGACCGCCCCTCTTTCCGTCAAAGCCTTCCACGCGCGCG
Organism: Caulobacter sp.; assembly: GCA_044239675.1. Classification (GTDB taxonomy): domain Bacteria; phylum Pseudomonadota; class Alphaproteobacteria; order Caulobacterales; family Caulobacteraceae; genus Caulobacter. The sequence continues at coordinate 8,954 of JBIIAX010000009.1, read as the reverse complement.
TTCTCCTGGTCGCCGGCGTCGCCCTTCTGGCGTCCGGCCTGGCCGCCGGCGCTGGGCCGACCCAGGCCCAGCCAACGACCGCCGCCACCTGCGACGGTTATCCGCGCGCGCCAATCGGCATGGCCCCGGGGTTCTGTGCGGGCCTGGTCGTCGCGCCGCCGTCCGCCAGCTTCGCCTCCCGCACCCTGCGCCTGCCGCGCTCCCTGCTTCAGCTGCCGAAGGGCGACTGGATCGTCAGCGACCTGGGCGGCTGGGGCACGACGCGGGGCGCCATCTGGCGACTGCGCGCATCGCCGGGCCGACCGGCCGAACTGACCCCGCTGCTGCGCGGCTTGAACCTGCCCCACGCCCTGGCGTTGGGGCCGGACGGCCTTGTCTATGTGGGCGAGATGAGCCGGATCTTCCGCTTCGATCCGGCGGCGGCCGATCCCGCCGCCTCGGTGGCGACCGTGATCGAGGGCCTGCCGGACAATCGCCTGCACGACAACCGCCACCCCCTGTCGAAGTTCGTCTTCACCCCCGCCGGAGACCTGTTGGTCAATGTCGGCGCCCGGTCCGACCAGTGCCTGGACGCCGGCGGCAAGGCGCCGGGGCCGACCTGTCCCGAAGTCGATGGCCCGGAAGCCTCCGGCGTCCTGCGCCTCTATCGGTCCACCGGCCCCGGTCAATGGAGCCGCGACTGGACGATCCTGGCCTCAGGCCTGCGCAACTCCGTGGCCCTGGCCGTCCATCCCTCGGGGACCATCCTGCAGGGCGAGAACAGTTACGACCTGCCGGGCCGTTTCACCCCCTTCGACGAGATCAACCAGATCGTCCCCGGCGCGACCTACGGCTGGCCCTACTGCGCCGATGTCGCCGCCCCGACGCCCGGCTGGCCGGCGGTGAAGGGCTGCGGCTCGGAGGCCTACCGCCCGCCGGCCCTGCTGCTGCCGCCGCACGCGGCGCCGCTCGATCTTGCCTGGTACCAGGGCGCGATGTTTCCACAGCTGAACGGCCGGCTGCTGGTCACCTGGCACGGCTATCGCGCCACGGCCGGGCGGCTGGCGGCCTATGAGACGGACGCTCTTGGCCTGCCGATCAAGGGAGCCAAGGCCCGCTATCCCGTCTATGGCGAGGCGTCCCGCCGCTACATGACCGGTCCGTCGGCCAACGCCCTCATTCTCACCCCCGGCTGGGGAAAGGCGGCGGGGCGCCGACAGGGCTCGCCGGTCGGTCTCGCTGTCGCTGCCGATGGGGCGATCTGGGTGACCGACGACCGCGCCGGTCAGGTAATCCGCATCGCGGTGGACCGGCCGTAGGGCGCCTTAGCCGTTGTCGCGCTTGTCCCGCTTGGCCGCCACCCGCAGGCGCAGGGCGTTCAGCTTGATGAAGCCGGCGGCGTCGCGCTGGTCATAGGCCACGGTGCCTTCCTCGAAGGTCACCAGTTCCTGGTCATACAGGCTGTAGGGGCTGGTGCGGCCGATGATCGAGACATTGCCCTTGTAGAGCTTGACCCGCACCTGGCCGGTAACCTTTTCCTGGCTGTAGTCGATGGCCGCCTGCAGCATGTGGCGCTCGGGCGCGAACCAGAAGCCGTTGTAGACCAGCTCGGCATACTTGGGCATCAGCTCGTCCTTCAGGTGCATGGCGCCCCGGTCGAGGGTGATGCTCTCGATACCCCGGTGGGCGGCCAGCAGGATGGTCCCGCCGGGGGTCTCGTAGACGCCGCGGCTCTTCATCCCGACGAAGCGGTTCTCGACCAGGTCCAGCCGGCCGACGCCGTTGTCATGGCCCAGCTCATTGAGCTTGGTCAGCAGGGCGGCCGGCGACAGGGCCTCGCCGTTGATCGCCACGGGGTCGCCGCGCTCGAAATCCATGGTGAAGACGGTGGCGACATCCGGCGCGTCTTCCGGCGCCAGGGTGCGCATATGGACGAACTCGGGGGCCTCGACCGCCGGGTCTTCCAGCACCTTTCCCTCGGAGGAGCTGTGCAACAGGTTGGCGTCGACGCTGAACGGCGACTCGCCGCGCTTGTCCTTGGCGATCGGGATCTGGTGCTGTTCGGCAAAGGCGATCAGCGCCTCGCGGCTCTTGAAGTCCCACTCCCGCCAGGGGGCGATGACGGTGATGTCGGGCTCCAGGGCGTAGTAGCCGATCTCGAACCGGACCTGGTCGTTGCCCTTGCCGGTGGCCCCATGACAGACGGCGTCAGCCCCGACCTGGCGGGCGATATCGATCTGCTTCTTGGCGATCAGCGGCCGGGCGATGCTGGTGCCCAGCAGATACTGGCCTTCATAGACGGTGTTGGCGCGGAACATCGGGAAGACGAAGTCGCGGACGAACTCCTCGCGCAGGTCTTCGACGAAGATGTTTTCCGGCTTGATGCCCAGCAGCAGGGCCTTGTCCCGCGCCGGGCCCAGTTCCTCGCCCTGGCCGAGGTCGGCGGTGAAGGTGACCACCTCGGCCTGGTATTCGGTCTGCAGCCATTTGAGGATGATCGAGGTGTCGAGGCCTCCGGAATAGGCGAGAACGACCTTCTTGATCTTCTTGTCGGCGGCCACGGGCGGCATCCTTCTGGCGGGAGTAAGTCTGGCGCGCGTTCAAGGGCGCCGGGGGCGCAGGGTCAACCCTGATCGGGCGGTTTCTTCGCCGCTGCGCGTCAGGCCCGGTCCGGCGGCAGGCGGAAGTGTCCGACCAGCAGGGCCGAGACCGGGACCGGCTCCAGCTGCGTCCCGCCGCCGATATTGTGGATGATCAGCGGCTGTCCATCCTTCGTCTTCTGGCCGGTGGCGATCAGGATATGGGGCAGGCTCCCCGGCAGCAGGCGCTGGGTCAGCAGGTCTCCGGCGCGCCAGGGCGAGCCCGCCGGCAGGGCGGCCCGCTTGCGGCGCAGGAAGGTCTCCAGGTTCGGCACCCGCCGGTGGTCGATATTGCGATCGGCGCGCTTCAAGCCCCAGGTCTTCGGATAGGCGGCGAAATTCGCCGCCATGTCCTCGTGCACCGCCTGTTGCAGGTCGAGCCCGAAGGCCTGGCGATAGGCGCGGATAACCACATCGGTGCAGACTCCGCGCTCGATCGGCACATCGCCGTTCGGATAGGGAATACGGCTGTAGGCCGGATCATAGACCAGGGTCCGGCCGATCTGGCTCCTGGCGGCGGCTGCCAGCCGCTGGCCCCAGTCCGTCGGCCCTTCAGGCTCCGCCCGAACCATGCCTGGCAGAAGCAGGGCCGGGGCGGCGATGAGCAGGGCGCGTCGGTCGAACATCGTTCGATCTTGCCGCCAGGTTTGCGGCGGCTTGTGGGCGAAGACCGCCGGACGGCTTAGGCCTCGTGTTCCCAAAGGTCGCCCGGACGGTCGATGTCGCGCAGGACGCCCGGATCATCGGTCTCGACCAGAGCCAGCCTGCCTCCCAGACCGGCCAGCACGGCGCCGGCCCCGCGATCGCCGTCCAGCTGGGCCACCGCTTCGAACAGGGCCCTGGACATCAGCACCGGATGACCCCGCACGCCGTTCAGCACCGGCGCGGCCGCCAGGGCCCCGTCCATCTGGGCTTCAACCAGCCGGCCGGCCATGGTGGCCGGGACCTGAGGCATGTCGCCGAGGAAGACGAAGACCCAGGCCGTATCCGGCGGCAGACTGGCGATCCCCGCCTTCAGCGACGCCGACAGGCCCGCCGCATGGTCCTTCGCATGGACAAGCCGAAGCCGGCCCGCCTCGCCAAGCTCATCCGAGACCCGTTCCGCGGCTGCCCCAACGCCTTCGGCATGGGCTCCGGTCACCAGGGTCACCGTCCGCGCCGGCGCGGCGAAGGCGGCGCTCAACGCCCCGTCCAGCAGGGCCCCGCCCCTCCAGGGCGCCAGCAGTTTTGCCCCGCCAAACCGCGAGCCGGAGCCCGCGGCGAGGACCAGAGCCTCCAGACGGCCGTCGACGCCGGCGGCTTCCTGCCCATCACCCCCTGTCGCCGCCACCGCTTCCCGCCTATCTTGTTCGCAAGCCATGACACCCTACGACGACATCCCGGCGCAAGCGCCCCGCGCGGTCCCGGCCCCGATAGGCCTCACCGACGCCTTCGCGCGCCGGGTCTCCTACCTGCGCATCTCCGTCACCGACCGCTGCGACCTGCGTTGCGTCTACTGCATGGCCGAGAAGATGGTCTTTTTGCCGAAGGCGGAGGTCCTCACCCTCGAGGAGCTCGACCGGCTGGCCTCCGTCTTCATCGGCCAGGGGGTGCGCAAGCTGCGCTTGAGCGGCGGCGAGCCTCTGGTGCGCAAGGGTTTCATGGGCCTGGTCGAAAGTCTGTCCCGCCATCTGAAATCCGGCGCCCTCGACGACCTGACCCTGACCACCAACGGCACCCGGCTGGCGCAACATGCCGAGGGTCTCGCCCGGTTCGGCGTCAAGCGGGTCAATGTCTCGCTCGACACCCTCAAGCCCGCCCTGTTTCGCACCCTGACCCGGGGCGGCAATCTCGACCAGGTCCTGGCCGGCCTGGAGGCGGCCCGCGCCGCCGGACTGGCCGTCAAGATCAACACCGTCGCCCTGGCCCGCGACAACGCCGCCGAGATCCCGCAGCTGATCCAGTGGGCCCATGGCCTGGGGATGGACATCACCCTGATCGAGACCATGCCCATGGGCGAGATCGAGGCCGACCGCACCGACCAGTATCTGTCGCTCACCGACCTCCGCCGGGACCTGGCCAGCTACTGGACCCTGACCGACATCCCGCTCAATACCGGCGGCCCCGCCCGCTATGTCCAGGTGGCGCAGACCGGCGGGCGGCTCGGCTTTATCACGCCGATGAGCCACACCTTCTGCGAGGCCTGCAACCGCGTGCGGCTGACCTGCACGGGCACGCTTCATACCTGCCTGGGCCAGGAAGACGCCACCGACCTGCGCGCCATCCTCCGCGCCGGCGGCTCGGACGACGATCTGGTCTCGGCCATCCGGGGCGCGGTGCTGGGCAAGCCCAAGGGCCACGACTTCCGCATCGGCTCCGGCGAAGGCCCGGCCGTCGCCCGCCACATGTCGACCACGGGGGGCTGAGGCTTGGCCCGGGTGCTGCTGCTGGGCCGTCTGGCCGACCTCGCCGGCTGGCGCGAGCGCGAGGTCGCGGCGTCCAGCCTGTCGGAGCTGCGGCGGCTGTTGGCGGTCAGCGACCCGATACTCGCCGAGGCCCTCGCCGGCCCCTCCGTCCAGACCGCCGTCGACAAGGCCCTGGTCCGGGGCGAGGCCGCCCTGACCGCGACGTCCGAAGTCGCCTTCCTGCCGCCGATGAGCGGCGGATGAGCGTCACCCTGCAGACAGAGGCCTTTGATCCCGGCCTGTTGCTGACCGCCTTCAGCGCCGGCCGCCGCGAGACCGGGGCCATCGCCAGCTTTACCGGCATCGCCCGGGCCGAGGGCGGGGCCGCCACGGCCCTGGAGCTGGAGGCCTATCCCGGCTTCACAGACGCGGCGATCGCCCAGATGGTCGAGGCCGCCACGTCCCGCTTCGCCCTTCACGATGCGCTGGTCGTCCACCGGACCGGGCGGATCGGCCCTGGCGAGGCCATCGTCTTCGTCGCCACCGCCGCCGGCCACCGCCGCGCCGCCTTCGAGGCCTGCGACCAGATCATGGACTGGCTGAAGAGCCGCGCCCCCTTCTGGAAGAAGCAGCACGGCCCGGACGGCCCCCGCTGGATCGAACCCACCCCCCGCGACCTGGCCGACGCCGCCCGCTGGGACGATTAAGGAGAGCTCATGACCACCCTGACCATCGGCGGCAAGATCGACGAGGGCCAGACCCTCACCCCCGTCCGCGTCGCCGTGCTGACCGTGTCGGACACGCGGGACGAGGAAAGCGACACCTCCGGCCACCTTCTCGCCGGCCGGGTCACCGCCGCCGGCCATGAGCTGGCCGACAAGCGGTTGGTTCCTGATGACGTCGCCGCCATCCGGCTGCAGATCCAGGCCTGGGTCGCCTCGGGGTCGGTGGACGCCATTGTCACCACCGGCGGCACCGGCCTGACCGGCCGCGATGTGACCCCCGAAGCGGTGCGTCCCTTGCTGGACAAGGAAATCGACGGCTTCTCGGTCATCTTCCACCTGGTCTCGTACCAGACGGTCGGCCTCTCCACCCTGCAATCACGGGCCCTGGCGGGGATCATCGGCGGGGTCTTCGTCTTCTGCCTGCCCGGCTCCAACGGCGCGGTGAAGGACGGCTGGGACAAGGTCATCGCCGCCCAGCTCGACAGCCGCCACCGCCCCTGCAACATGGTCGAGCTTATGCCCCGATTGCTCGAAGTATGAGGCTGCTAGAGGTATGAGCCGCCTGACCCACCTCGACGACCACGGCCGCGCCCGGATGGTCGATGTCTCCGACAAGCCGTCCACAGCCCGCCAGGCGATCGCCGAAGGGGTGATCCGCATGGACCCCGCCACCCGCGACCTCGCCCTCACCGGCGCCGGGGCCAAGGGCGACGTCATGGCGGTGGCCGAGATCGCCGGGGTCATGGCCGCCAAGCGGACCTCCGACCTCATCCCCCTCTGCCACCCCCTGCCGCTCAGCAAGGTCGAGGTCACCGTCAGCCCGCACGAGGATGGCCTGTCCGTCCGGGCCCTGGCCCGCACCACCGGCCCGACGGGCGTGGAGATGGAGGCGCTCACCGCCGCCACCATCGCCCTGCTGACCCTCTACGACATGCTCAAAGCCGCCGACAAAGCCATGGTCATCGACGGCGTGAAGCTGCTGGAAAAGACCGGCGGCAAGTCCGGCGACTGGAAGCGCCAGCAGGCCTGAAGCGGTCTTGGGCCCCAAAGCAAAAGGCGGCCCGTGAGGACCGCCTTTCAGGCTTCGATTATTGGAGCGGGCGAAGAGATTCGAACTCTCGACCCCAACCTTGGCAAGGTTGTGCTCTACCACTGAGCTACGCCCGCGTTCCAAGGGCCGCCCGAGAGAGTGGGCCGCCCGAAAATCGAGAGGCCGGCTTATGGCAGAGCCTCCCGGGGTTGGCAACACCCCAGAAGCGCATTTCAGAAGCCCATTTTCGGGCTCTTCAGCCGGCGCTTGTTGACGTGGGCCTTGGGGGCCGGTCCGGCGTCTTCGGGAAGCTCGCCGCGGAAGTAGAACCGCTGCCAGGCCTCGCGCATCGCCTCCGGCTCCTGCTTGATCAGCCGGCTGTTGAATTCAGTGCGCGAGCGGTGCCACGCCTCATACTGGTCGCGCAGGTCCGGGTTCTTGTTCAGCGACTTGGTGATCGGCTGGGTCACCTGCAGCGCCTGATCGGGCATCAGGGTGATGAAACAGAAGGGCTCGCCCTTCTCGAACCGCACCTTGCCCGGCCGGGTGAACATCCAGTTCATGGTGAAGGGGAAGGGCAGCCAGTCCGTCTCGACCAGGCCCGTCAGCGGCTGGATGCCGTCCTTGATGTGATTGGGCGGCCCGGTCACCCACATCGACCAGCCCGGCGGCGTCCTGAACAGATAGCCGCTGTGGAAGGTGACGATGCCGCGCGAGAAGTGGCTCTTCACCAGATCCTGGAACCCCGGAAAGGGATGATCCGGCTTGAAGGTGATGCAGTCCTGGTGCGCCCCGCCGTTCCATTCCATGCTGAACCCCACCGGATTGAGCACTTCCCAGCCGGTGGTGTTGGCCATGCTCAGCGGCAGGCAGCGATAGGGGTGACGCTCGGCGAAGGCGTCCATCCAGGCCCGCTGCGGCCGGCCGGGCACGATGTCCGGCGGACGCTCGCCGGTGGGGTAGCATTCCAGGAACAGCGGCGGCGTGATGACATCGGGCGGCGTGGTCATGTCCTATCCTCTCGCGCGGAGGCCCCGGTTTCGCAAGAGGCGCGGCCCTTTGGGCCGGTCGGTGATGTCACAGAAGGGGCAAAGTCCGGCGTTAGAGGGCGTATCGTTGACCTCTATGCGGCCACGCCGCCAGACGACGGGATCCGGCGCCCTGAATAGGGCCTCGGACTGGACCCCGGCGGGCGAATTCGACCAATCTGGGCCGTCGCCGCCGGCCCGCCCAACCGGAAGCGCTCCGCTGTCCAGGACCCTGATCCATGACCCCGCCTTCCGAATCCGCCGATCCCGCAACGCCTTCTGATCCGGCGCAGGCAGACCAGGCCAATGCGGCGGAAGCGGCGGCCCCGCCCCAGCCCGAGCCCGAGCCCCAGCCCGCCACTTCCCCGTGGCCGGGCCGTGGGGGCGCCACCATGAGCATCGGCCCCCTGCCCGCCAGTCATGGCGGGGTCCGGCGCTTCCAGAGGCAGGGGCCCTTTCCCAGTTCGGGGGCCAATCCGGGGGCCGCTCCGTCTAATTCAGATCAGAATAATCTCGGTCCGCCGCCAACGGGGCAACCTGGCCCGATGGTTTCCCGGCCCGGCGCCATCCTTTCCGGCGGCGGCGCCTCGCCCTTCGCCCGTCCGATCAGCGCAAGCCCCGTTACGCCGCGCGCACCGGTCGCTCCGCCGGTTCCGCCGCCCCCGGCCGCACCGGCCTTCCGCGCGACGCCCGCCCGCTCCCCGCTTTCCGAGGCCCAGGCGACGATGGATCGGCTCAGCCGGCGACCCGCGCCGGCTTCCCTGGCGCCCCGTCCGCCGCCCGGCCAGCCTCCCGCCTCGCCGCTCGCCGGACCGCCAGCAGCCGTCCCACAGGAACAGGTCCCACAGCATCAGGCGAGCCAGGAAGAGGCTGGCCCCTTCACTGGCCCGTCGCCGCTCCCGGACGACGAAGCCCCCGCCCGCCGCGGCTGGGGCCATCCGGCCCTGCTACCGGTGGGCGCGGGCCTGGGCGCTCTGGCGGCTGCTCTTGCCATCGCCGCCGGCCTGGCGATGCGAGATGACGACGCCACGGCCGGACCGGACGAGGGCCCGCCGCCGGCCGCCTGGTCGCCGCCCGACCCCCTGCTCGATGCGCCGCCGCCGTCTGACACTGTCGCCCCTGCTGCCCAGCCCGCCGCTGCGCCCAGCGTTCCCACGCCACGGCCAGCT
>JBIIAX010000033.1:0-43794 GCA_044239675.1 Caulobacter sp. | reverse complement strand
CGGCCGAGCCGCCGCCTCTGCCGACCGCCGCGCCGAGAGCGCCGCTAGCGCCGCTGCCGCCGACCGGCGCTCTCGCGCCCCTGCCGCCAACACCGCCGCTGCCGCCCATCGACGCCGAGGCTCCCCCAGCGCCGCCCACGCCTCCGGAGCTCCCAGCCCCTGCCATGGCTGACCGAGACGCCCGCCTGGCCGAAGCCCGGGCCAGACAGGCCGATCAGGCGGCGAGCCTCGCCGAAGCCGACCGCATGGCCGCCGCCAGAGCTCGCGACGAGGCCGCCAAGGTTGAAGAGCAGGAACGCCGCAGGCAGGACGCGCCAGGGTCGCGACCGGCGCGCTAGCCCCCAAGCCGGCTCAGGACCCGAAGCCGGGGCCCTGGCGGCCCCGGCGGATTCTAGAACCGCCGCTCTTCCAGGTGGCCGTCCTTCAGCGCGAAGACCCGGTCCATATAGCGGGCGAGTTCCAGGTTGTGGGTGGCGATCAAGGCCGCAACACCCTGGCTGCGCGCCAGTTCGAACAGCGCCTCGAACACCTGGGCCGCCGTATCGGGGTCCAGGTTGCCGGTCGGCTCGTCGGCCAGCAACAGCTTGGGCCGGTTGGTCAGGGCTCGCGCCAGGGCCACCCGCTGCTGCTCCCCGCCCGACATCTGCGCCGGCTGATGGTCCATCCGCGCCGCCAGACCCAGTTGGGTCAGCAGCTCCTCCGCCCTCGCCCCGGCCTCCGCCTTGGACTTGCCGGCGATCAGGGCCGGCATGGCCACGTTCTCCCGCGCCGTGAATTCCGGCAGCAGGTGATGGAACTGGTAGACGAAACCGATCGAGGACAACCGGGTCAGGGTCCGGGCTCGCTCGCCCAGGCCGCTGCAGTCCCGCCCGCCGATGGAGATGGACCCCTCCGTCGGCCGCTCCAGCAGCCCGGCCGCATGCAGCAGCGAGGACTTGCCCGAGCCGGAGGGGCCGATCAGCCCGACGATCTCGCCCGGCATGACATCCAGGTCGACACCGCGCAGCACGGTCAGTTGCGTCGTTCCCGTCTGGTAGGTGCGCTGGACGCCTCTTAGGGAGAGGGTGGGTGCGGACTGGGCCAGGTCACTCATAGCGCAGCGCCTCCACCGGATCGAGACGCGCGGCACGCAGGGCCGGCGGCAGGGTTGCGATGAAGCTGACCAGCAGCGACCAGCCGGTGATCAGCGCGACCTCATGCCATTCGATCCGGGCCGGGATGTGGGTGAGGAAATAGACGTCCGCGTTGAACACGCTGGCCCCCGTCACCCATTCCACCGCCTTCTGGATCGCGGCGATGTTCAGGCAGAAGGCGACGCCCAGCACCAGCCCGGCCAGCGTTCCGGCCACGCCGATCGCTGCGCCGGACATGAAGAAGATGCGCAGGATGCCCGAGCGGCTGGCGCCCATGGTCCGCAGGATGGCGATGTCGCGGCCCTTGTTCTTGACCAGCATGATCAGGCCCGACACCACATTGATCGCCGCGATGACCACGATGAACATCAGGATCAGCCGCATGACGTTGCGCTCGATCTGCAGGGCGTTGAAGAAGCTCTGGTTCTTCTCGGTCCAGTCGGTGACCACCGCTCCCGGACCGGCGGCCCTGGCGATGACCGCCTTCATCTGAGGGGCGTTGTCGGGATCGTCGATCTTCACCTCGATGACATCGACACGGCCCTCCTTGCCGAAGAACAGCTGGGCCTGCTCCAGGGGCATATAGGCGAAGGACTGGTCATACTCGCTCATCCCCACGGAGAAGAGGCCGCCGACTGTGTAGTCCTTCTGGCTGGGCGCGGCGCCGAAGGCGCTGGCCGAACCGCTGGGCGAGATGACGGACACCGCATCCCCTGCCCCGACACCGAGCGACAGGGCCAGACGCTGGCCGAGCAGCACCAGGTCGCCGCCGTAGTCGCCCTGGCCAAACCCGTCGATCGAGCCCGACTTGATGTTGCTGGAGACGATCCGGGTGTCTTTCAGATCCTGCAGCGACACGCCGCGCACGAAGGCGCCGCCGATCTGACCGTTGCCGATGATCATCGCCTGGGCCTCGATCATCGGCGTAACCTGGATCACGCCGGGAACCGCCCGCAATCGCTTTACCGCCTCCGGCCGCAGGGTCTCGGTCAGCGGCGCGCCGCCGACATAGAGGTGGCCGTTGAAGCCGAGGATCCGCGACAGCAGTTCGGTGCGGAAGCCGTTCATCACGCTCATCACCACGATCAGGGCGAAGACCGCCGCAGTGATGCCGAGAAAGGCCAGGATCGAAATCAGCGCCACGCCCGCGTCCTTGCGGCGCGCACGCAGATACCGGCCGGCGACGGCCCGCTCCCAAAGGCTGAAAGGCCCGGCCTTCGTCGGCTTGCTCACCGGGTCAGACTCGCCAGGGCGTCATCCAGGGATTGGGTGGACTTCTCGCCCGTCGCCCGGCGCTTGAGCTCGACCTTGCCCTCGGCGATCGACTTGGGACCGACGACCATCTGCCAAGGGATGCCGATCAGGTCCATGGTGGCGAACTTGGCGCCGGGCCGCTCGTTGCGGTCATCATAGAGAGCGCTCTTGCCGGCGGCGCCGAGGGCCGCATAGGCCTTCTCGCAGGCTTCGTCACAGGCGGCGTCGCCCGGCTTGATGTTGATGATCGCCACGTCATAGGGCGCCACGGCGTCCGGCCAGATAATGCCGGCGTCGTCATGGCTGGCCTCGATGATCGCGCCCAGCAGGCGGGACACCCCCACGCCGTAGCTGCCCATATGGACAGGCTTGTCGACGCCGTCCGGGCCGGTGACGTTGGCCTTCATCGGCTTGGAGTATTTCTCGCCGAAATAGAAGATGTGGCCGACCTCGATGCCGCGCGCCGACAGCTGCTTGTCGGCCGGCACGGCGGCGAAGGCTTCGGCGTCGTGCATCTCCTCGGTCGCCGCATAGAGGGCGGTGCGGGCGTCGACCAGGGGCTGAAGGTCGCCATCGAAATCGACGGCGAAACCCGGAGCGCCCATTTCCACCAGGTCCTTGTGGCAGAAGACCTGGCTCTCGCCGGTCTCGGCCAGGACGATGAACTCGTGGCTGAGATCGCCGCCGATCGGTCCGGTGTCGGCCTTCATCGGCACGGCCTTCAGGCCCATGCGGGAAAAGGTGTTCAGATAGGCGACGAACATGCGGTTGTAGGCGCGGCGGGCCGAGGCCTCGTCGACGTCGAAGCTGTAGGCGTCCTTCATCAGGAACTCCCGGCCGCGCATGACCCCGAACCGGGGCCGGCGCTCGTCACGGAACTTCCACTGGATATTGTAGAGGTTCAGCGGCAGGTCCTTGTAGCTCTTCACCGAGGCGCGGAAGATGTCGGTGACCACCTCCTCGGCCGTGGGGCCGTACAGCAGGTCACGCTTGTGGCGATCGGTGATGCGCAGCATCTCCTCGCCATAGTCGTCATAGCGGCCGCTCTCGCGCCACAGGTCGGCCAGCTGCAGCGTCGGCATCAACAGCTCGACGGCGCCGGCGCGGTCCATCTCCTCGCGGACGATCTGCTCGACCTTGCGCAGCACCCGCAGGCCCAGCGGCAACCAGGCATAGATGCCCGCCGCTTCCTGGCGAATCATGCCGGCGCGCAGCATCAGCTGATGGGAAACGATCTGGACGTCGGCGGAGACGTCCTTGAGCACGGGCAGAAAGAAGCGCGACAGGCGCATGGCGTCCCCTGAATATTTGTGGGGTCTACCTACCCGCTGGGAGCGTTGATTGGCAACGAGAGCAGGCGAAAAGAAGGCCGCCGGGTCGAACCCAGGCGGCCTCCAAGTCAATCGTCGGGGAACATACGCCACGGAATGGAACGGGCGGACCCGCTCTCCGAGACTTGAGGATGCCCTGTTCGTGACGGCGGCGTCAGTCTTGTCATCAAGCAACCGGCCTCAATGAACAGCCTGCTTAGGAAAAGCACATGCCCGGAATGAGGGCGCCGTCAGCGCCTCCTTTCTAGGCAATCACCGCGAGCCTAGTGGGTGCGCGCCAGCGGCGGCAGATGCACCAGGCCCGAAGTGACCACTGCGAACAGCACGGCGAAGATCAGCACCGACACCCAGGTGGTGGTGATGAACTTCTTCTTCAGGTTGGGATTGATGGGCGCGCCGGGATCGCCGCCGTCGGTCACCTCGACGCCCTCTTCCGCATAGGTCCGGTTGCCGAGCGGCAGGACGGAGAACAGCACCGTCCACCAGATGGTCAGGAAGACAGCGATCGAGGTAATCGGTCCCATCAGTGGGCTCCGTCCTTCGGGGTTTCCATCAGCTCGACCAGGACCCCGCCCATATCCTTGGGGTGGACGAAGATGACCGGCGTACCATGCGCCCCTATGCGCGGTTCGCCCAGCACTGTCGCGCCCTTGGCCTTCATGGCGTCGCGGGCGACGATGATGTCCTCGACCTCGAAACAGACGTGATGCTGGCCGCCCTTGGGGTTCTTGGCCAGGAAGCCATGGATCGGCGAGGCTTCGCCATAGGGCTCGATCAGTTCGATCTGGGCATTGGGCAGGTTGACGAAACAGACCCAGACGCCCTGCTCGGGCATGGCCCATTTCTCGGTCGCCGAGGTGGCGCCCAGGATGTCCCGGTACATCTTCACCGAATCGTCGATGGACGGCGTCGCAACGCCGATGTGGTTCAGTTTGCCGATCATGGGAGATTCGCCAGCCGTCTGTTGAAGTTCAGGGTTCTCAAGGTGGAAGTTCCCTACACGGGAAGCCAAGCGGTCTCCAGCGTGACCAAACGTTAGATGTCCTACAGCGCTAAAGGAACAACATAGAACTCGGCGACTTCGACCCGACCATCCCGCCCAAGATGAAGTTCCAGCACCGCCCCGACATCACGGTCCGGCCGCCGGGACGGATAGGTGATATCCAACCTTCTTTGAGAGGCCTCAGGCGGCTTGCAGACCCTGGGTCGACCGGAGAGGGCTGCACGCGGGTTCGGAGCCGCCTTTATCAGATCGTCGAACCGTTCAGCGCGTATCAGCCTGACGATGTCCTCGTAGGCGTCCGCGTGCTCGCCTACCCATATGTAAGTTCCGGCCGGCGTGACGTGACAGATGTCAGGGTCAGGCCGTCCACAGGCCCCCAGACAAACAATTGCCGCCAGAACCGCCAAGGCGCGCATTCGGGTCGTTCCTCAAAAATCTAACTCAGATCCGCATCACCACCGCCTCGACCGCCGGGCGCCTTTGCCAGATGCGGTAGGCGCTCTTCTTGACCACGCGGCAGATGGCCTGTTCGACCACCTCGTCATAGGCCCGCTCCTCGGCGGAGATCTTGCGGATCGCCTGTTCGGCGTCCTCGGCCAGATCGGTCAGCGCCTCCTCCAGCGGGTATTCGGCGTCGCCGGGCAGGCCAAGGCCGCGCACGTCCGGGCCGGAGACCAGCTTGCCGCGCCCATCCAGGACGATGGAGACGGTCAGCGAGCCGTTGAACATCACATGGCGACGCTCCTTCAGAGCCTCGCCATTCTCCGGCGTCACCACCCCGGCGTCGACATAGAGCCGGCCGGCCGGGACCTCGTCGATGATCTGAGGATGACCGGGCGCCAGCCGCACCATGTCGCCATTGCGCGGCGTCACCGTGTGCGGCACCTGCATGTCGCGGGCGAAGGCGGCGTGTTCCAGCAGGTGGCGGCGCTCGCCATGGGTCGGCACGGCGATCTGCGGCCGGGCCCACTGGTACATCTCTTTCAACTCGTCGCGGCAGGGGTGGCCGGAGACGTGGATGCCCGGATGGTCGCGCTCGGTGTAGAGCCGCACGCCCCGGTCGGCGAGGTTGTTCTGCAGGGCCCGGATCGGCACCTCGTTGCCGGGGATCATCCGGCTGGAGAAGATCACATGGTCGCCCTTGCCCAGGGTGATGTGCTGGTGCGTCCCCTCGGCGATCCGGGCCAGAGCGGCGCGCGCCTCGCCCTGGCTGCCGGTGCAGAGGTAGAGGATGGTGTCTTCGGGGAAGTAGCCCGCTTCCTTGTCGCTGACGAACTCCTTGGTTCCCTTCATCAGGCCCACCGACTTGGCGGCCGCCGCCATCCGGTGCATCGAGCGGCCGACCAGGCAGACCCGGCGACCGGCGGCCTCGGCGGCGCGGATCACGGTGTCCATCCGCGCCACGTTGGAAGCAAAACAGCCGACCGCGATCTTGCCCTTCAGGCCCTTGATCAGTTCGGTCATCTTGACCCGGACATCGGCCTCGGACCCGGCCACGCCGTCGACGAACACATTGGTGCTGTCGCAGACCATGGCGAGGATACCCTCGTCGCCCAACCGGCGGATGGCGGCCACGTCGGTGACATCGCCCAGCAGCGGGTCCGGATCGATCTTCCAGTCGCCGGTGTGCAGGATGGTGCCCAGCGGCGTGCGGATCGCCAGGCCGTTGGGCTCGGGGATCGAGTGGGTCAGGGTGATCAGGTCCAGGCTGAACGGACCCAGCTCGATGGTCCCGCTCAGCGGCACCTCGGTGATCGACACCTGGTCGAGGATCTTCGCCTCGCGCAGCTTCTCGCGCAGCAGGAAGGCGGTGAACGGCGTCGCATAGACGGGCGCCTTCAGCCGCGGCCAAAGCCAGGCCACGGCCCCGATGTGGTCCTCATGGGCGTGGGTCAGGACGATGGCGATGATGTTCTTGGCGTAGGCCTCGATGTAGGTCGGATCGGGCAGGATGACCTCGACGCCCGGCGTCGTCTGGTCCCCGAAGGTGATGCCCAGATCGACCACGATCCACTTGCGGTCCGTCTCCGGCCCATAGCCGTAGAGGTTGAAGTTCATGCCGATTTCATTGGAGCCCCCAAGCGGCAGGAAGATCAGTTCGTCGCCAGGCTTGGGCGGGGTCTTGGGCTTGGGCATAGGCATGCTGGTCAAATGGTGTTCCTGCGGTGGATTTCGAGTAGGCCGCGAATGGTCAGGTCGCCGTCAAAATGGTCAATGGCGTCGGTCGCCCCCTCAAAGAGCGAAAACACGCCGCCGGTGGCGATGACGGTCAGATGCCCGCCCCGCTCGTCCTTGATGCGTTTGATCAGGCCCTCGATCAGGCCGATATAGCCCCAGAAAACGCCCGACTGCATGGCGGTCACCGTGTCAGTGCCCACCACCTGGTTTCGTTCCGGCCTCTGGATGGCGATCCGCGGGAGCTTGGCCGCCGCCTCGTGCAGAGCCTGCATGGAGAGGTTGATGCCCGGCGCGATCACACCGCCCTCGAAACCGCCGTCGGCCCCGACCACATCGAAGGTGGTGGCGGTGCCGCTGTCGATGACGATCAAGGGGCCCGGATAGACGATGTGAGCCCCGATGGCGTTGACCAGCCGGTCGGCGCCGGCTTCCGACGGCTTGTCGATCCGCACCGGGATGCCCAGCTCGGCGTTCTCGCCGACCACCAGCGGCTCCACGTGCAGATAACGGCGCGACAGGTTGCGCAGGTTGAACAGCGACTGCGGCACCACGCTGGAAATGATGCAGGCGGTCAGGGCGCCCAGGCTCATGCCGGACATGGCCAGCAGCTGCGACAGCCAGACGGCATATTCGTCGGCCGTGCGGGTGCTCTGGGTGGCGGTGCGCCACTGGGCGATCCAGCTGTCCCCGTCATGCACCGCGAAGAGGGTGTTGGTGTTGCCCTGTTCAATGGCGAGCAGCATCAGTTTCCTCCAAAGAACACATCACCCGCGGTGATGCGGCGCAGCATGCCATCTGGCAAGCGCAGTCTCAGCGAGCCGTCGGGGTCGAGCCCCTCGGCGACGCCTTCCAGCGTTTCGTTTCCTAGCCGCGCGACGCAAGCCTCGCCCAGACCGTGGGCCCGACGCGTCCAGGCGTCGGCAATGGCGGGGAAGCCCAGCCGCTGCCAGACGTCCATCCAGCGGGCGAAACCCTCGGCCAGGATCGGCAAGGCCTCCAGCGGCCGCGGCGGCGGGGCGGTCATATGGGCGGCGAAGGTGGTGGCGGGCCGTTCCGGCGAGACTGGCGCCTCGCCCAGGTTGACCCCGATGCCGATGGCCAGCCACAGGCCGCCACCGGGCGCCGGGCCGGATTCGATCAAGATGCCGCTGGCCTTCTTACCGCCGATCAGCGGATCGTTGGGCCATTTCAGGGTGACCAGGCTGGAGGGCACGAAAGCGTCGGCCAGATCCGCCACGGCCAGGGCGGCGACAAAGCTGAGCTGCGCCGCCTCGCCGGGCGGACGCGGGGTCGTCAGCAGCAGGGTGGCGGCGAGATTGGCCCCCTGCCCTGTCTCCCACGGCCGTCCACGACGACCGCGCCCGGCGGTCTGACGTCCGGCGGTCAGCCAGACGGGGCCGGGGTCCCCGGCCTCGGCCCGACGGCGCGCCTCGGCGTTGGTGGAGTCGATCTCGTCGAAGGCGACGATGGGGGGAATGTCGGTCGAGCGGATGGCCGCCCTACCTCAGCGACGCTGCGGCGGCCTTGGCGAGCGGGTCCAGCCAATGCAGCGCCGGCAGGACCAGCGGGAAGCAGAAAAGCGCCGCCAGGATGGCGATAGTCTTGGCCTCCAGCGGCGGCTTGTCGGTCGCGCCCGGGGATGGGTCCATCCACATCACCTTGATCAGGCGCAGATAGTAGAAGGCCGCCACGACGCTGCCGACCAGGCCGAGCGCCGCGGCCCAGGCCAGACCGCCGCCGATGGCCGCCTTGAAGACGTAGTATTTGGCGAAGAAGCCCGCGAAGGGCGGCATGCCGATAGCCGACAGGGCGAACACCGTCAGGGCCAGGGCGATGCCCGGCTGTTCCTTGATCAAGCCGGCCATGTCCTGGACCGTCTCCATCGGCCGGCCCGTGCGCTGCAGGGCGCAGAGGCAAGCGAAGAACCCGGTGACGTCGACCATATAGAGGACCAGGAACAGCAGCATCGACTGGGTTCCGGCCTCGCCCCCGGCGGCCAGGCCCAACAGCGCGTAGCCGATGTTGGCGATCGAGCTGTAGGCCCACAGCCGTTTGAGGTTCTTCTGCACCAGGCCGGCGAAGGCGCCGACAAAAATGCTGATCAGGGCGACGGCGACGATCACCTGCTGCCACTGGTGGACGGCCGTTCCGAAGCCCTCGGTCAGCACCCGGGCCAGCAGCACCATGGCGGCCAGCTTGGGGGCAGCGGCGAAGAAGCCGACCACCGGGGTTGGCGCCCCCTCATAGACGTCCGGCGTCCACATGTGGAACGGCGCGGCCGAGACCTTGAAGGCGATGCCGCAGATCAGGAAGACCAGGCCGAACAACACGCCGCCGCCGGCTCCGGCCTTCACCGCCTCGGCGATCACCGAGAACTGTGTGGAGCCGGCGAAGCCGTAGATCAGCGAGGCGCCGTACAGCAGCAGGCCGGACGACAGGGCGCCCAGCACGAAATACTTCAGGCCCGCTTCCGAGGCCTTGGCGTCGTCGCGGCGGAAGGCGGCCAGGACGTAGAGGGCCAGGGACTGCAGCTCGATCCCGACATAGAGGGCGATCAGGTCGCCGGCGGAAACCATCATCCCCATGCCCAGGGCGGCGATGATCACCAGGACCGGAAACTCGAACTTGTTGTCCCCGCGCCGGGCCAGCCAGCGGTCGCCCAGCGGAATGGCCAGGGCGGAGAAGCCGTAGATGAAGGGCTTGGAGAAGGCGGCCAGATTGTCGGCCACCAGCCCGCCGGAGAAGGCGCGGCCATAGGGACCGATGGCGGCGGCCACCGCAGCGGCCAGAAGCACCAGCACGGCGACGCCGTTGAACAGAGGGTTGGCCTTGCCCTGGAAGGCGCCCCAGGCGAGCAGCACCAGGGCGCCGACGAACAGGATCAGTTCGGGATGGGCGTGGCTGAGATTGGACCAGATCATGCGTGTCGCCTCACCCGCCCGTCGCGGCGCGGTAGGCGCCGACCAGCGCCTGCACCGAGGCGTCGGTGATGTTTAGAATGCTGCCGGGATAGATCCCGAAATACAGGGTGAGCAGGATCAGCGGGGTGAAGATGGCCACCTCGCGCCATTCCAGGTCCTCGATGGTCTTCAGGGCCGGATTGGTGATCTCGCCGAACATCACCCGCCGGTACAGGGTCAGGGCATAGACCGCCGACAGGATCACCCCGCTGGTGGCCAGCAGCGCCGTCCAGGTGGAGACCTGATAGACCGCCGTCAGGCTGAGGATTTCACCGATGAAGCCGCTGGTGCCGGGCAGGCCGACATTGCCCATGGTGAACAGCAGGAAGACCGCCGCATACCAGGGCATCCGGCTGGTCAGGCCGCCGTAATAGGCGATCTCCCGGGTGTGCATCCGGTCGTAGACGACGCCGACGCAGAGGAAGAGCGCGCCGGAGATCACCCCGTGGCTGATCATCTGGAACAGGGCCGCCTGCTCGCCCTGAACATTGCCGCTGAAGATAGCCATGGTCACGAAGCCCATGTGGGCCACCGAGCTGTAGGCGATCAGCTTCTTGATGTCGGTCTGCCGGAAGGCGACCAGGGAGGTGTAGATGATCGCGACCACCGACAGGCCGAAGACCAGCGGCGCCCACAGCTCCGAGGCCAGCGGGAACATCGGCAGGCTGAAGCGCATGAAGCCGTAGCCGCCGAGCTTCAGCAGGATGCCGGCCAGGATGACGGAACCGGCGGTCGGCGCCTCGACGTGGGCGTCGGGCAGCCAGGTGTGCACCGGCCACATCGGCATCTTCACCGCGAAGGAGGCGAAGAAGGCCAGCCACAGCCAGGTCTGAAGGGCGGGGGCGAACTTGTACTGCATCAGCTCGGGGATCGAGCTGGTGCCGGCGATGCCGATCATCGCCAGGATGGCGGCCAGCATCAGCACGCTGCCGAGCAGGGTGTAGAGGAAGAATTTGAAGGCCGCGTAGATCCGCCGCTGGCCGCCCCAGATACCGATGATCAGGAACATCGGGACCAGGGAGAATTCGAAGAAGACGTAGAAGAGGATGATGTCCAGCGCCGTGAAGACGCCGATGACCAGCACCTCCAGCAGCAGGAAGGCGATCATGTATTCGCCGACCCGCTTGTCGATCGACTTCCAGGAGGCCGCGATACAGATCGGCATCAGGAAGGCGGTCAGCACCACGAACAGCACCGAGATCCCATCGACGCCCATCCGGTAGTGGATGCCCGAGAAGGCCGCGAAGTCCTCAAGGAACTGGAAGCCGGTTTCCGAGGGATGGAAGTTCGCCAGCATGACGATCGACAGGGCGAAGGTCGCCAGGGTCGTCGCAAGCGCGATCCAGCGCGCCGCGCCGTCGGCGCGCTCGCCGGTCCGGCCCAGGTATTTCAGGGCCAGGATGGCGACCACCCCGATCAGGGGCGAGAAGGTGATGAGGGAGAGGATGCCGGTCATATGCTCTGGCCTACCCTCGGAACACGAACAGGGCGTAGGTCAGCAGACCCGCGATCCCCAGCAGCATGACGAAGGCGTAGTGATAGACGTAGCCGGACTGCAGCCGGCCTGTTCCCTTGCCGACCAGGACCGAGGCCGCTGAGACGCCATCGGGGCCAAGGCCGTCGATCAGCTTCTGGTCGCCGCCCTTCCAGAACAGGTCGCCGAGGAAACGGGCGCCCTTGACGAAGGTCGCCTCGTAGATCTCGTCGACGTACCACTTGTTGTAGAACAGCTTCCACAACGGCCCTTCGTTGGCGGCGATCCGCGCGCCCATGCCTTCCTTCAGGATGTAGACATAGAAGGCGGCCGCAAAGCCGATGGCGCTGACCACCAGCGGGGCCCAAAGCACCCACTGCGGCGCTTCGTGCATCTCATGCAGGATGTGGTTGGCGGCGCTGTTGAAGATGGCGCCGTGCCAGAACTCCGCCTGCTCGTGGCCGACGAAATGCTCGACGAAGGCCCAGCCGGCCAGCAGCGCGCCGACGGCGAGCAGCAGCAGCGGGATCATCATCGGCAGCGGGCTCTCATGCGGCTTGTGAGCGTGGCCGTGATCGTCGTGCGCGTCATGGGCATGGGCACCATGGGCATGATCATCCGGCAGCGGCTCCGAATGGGTCTCCAGCTGCGCGCCCGTGGCGTGGTCGTCGTGAGCGGCGGCATGGGCGTGGTCGTCATGCGCGCCATCGGCCCATTTGGCCTTGCCGTGGAAAGTCATGAAAGCCAGCCGCCAGCTGTAGAAGGCGGTCAGGCCGGCGGCCAGCAGGCTGACGACGAAGGCGAACTGCGCCACGCCGTTGGTCCGGCCGGCGGCCCAGCTGGCCTCGATGATGGTGTCCTTGGAATAGAAGCCGGCGAAGCCCAGGTCGATGCCGGGGATGCCGAAGCCGGTGATCGCCAGGGTGCCGATGGTCATCACCCCATAGGTGACCGGCAGGTATTTCCACAGGCCGCCCATCTTCCGCATGTCCTGCTCGTGGTGCATCCCGTGGATCACCGAACCGGCGCCGAGGAACAGCAGGGCCTTGAAGAAGGCGTGGGTGAACAGGTGGAACATCGCCGCCTGGTAGGCGCCGACGCCGGCGGCGAAGAACATGTAGCCGAGCTGCGAACAGGTCGAATAGGCGATGACCCGCTTGATGTCGTTCTGCGCCAGGCCGACCGTCGCCGCAAACAGCGCGGTGACCGCCCCGATCAGGGTGACCAGGGTCCGCGCGAAGGGCGCGTATTCGAACATCGGCGACAGCAGGCAGACCATATAGACGCCGGCGGTGACCATGGTCGCCGCGTGGATCAGGGCCGAAACCGGGGTCGGGCCTTCCATGGCGTCCGGAAGCCAGGTGTGCAGGAAGAACTGCGCCGACTTGCCCATGGCGCCGATGAACAGCAGCACGCACAGAAGGTCGATGGCCGGGAAGCTGTGGCCGGCGAAGGACCACATCGTGCCGGCCTTGGCGGCGATCTGCGGGAAGACTTCGGCGAACTGGATCGAGCCGAACATCCAGAAGCAGGTCATGATGCCCAGGGCGAAACCGAAGTCGCCGACCCGGTTGACCACGAAGGCCTTGATGGCGGCGGCGCTGGCCGTGGGCTTCTTGTACCAGAAGCCGATCAGCAGATAGCTGGCCAGGCCCACGCCTTCCCAGCCGAAGAACAGCTGCATGAAGTCGGCGGCGGTGACCAGCGACAGCATGGCGAAGGTGAACAGCGACAGATAGGCGAAGAACCGAGGACGGCTGTCGTCCTCGGCCATGTAGCCCCAGCTATAGAGGTGGACGAGGGCGGAGACAGATGTCACCACGATCAGCATCACCGACGACAGGGTGTCGATGCGGATCGACCAGGCCGACTGGAAGTCGCCGACATTGATGAAGGGCAGCAGGCTGACGGTGAAGTCCGGCCAGTCGCCGAGCGCAACGCCCAGGAAGGTGGTCCAGGACAGGCCGCAGGCCAGGAACAGCAGGCCGGTGGTGATCGCCTGGCTGGGAATGTCCCCCAGACGCCGGCCGCTCAGCCCGACAATGATCGCGCCGAGCAGCGGCGCGAACAGCAGGAGCGTGACGATAAGCTGATGGTTCATCGGTCCGTCAGCCCTTCATGACCGAGGCGTCATCGACCGCGATGTCGCCGCGATTGCGGAAGAAGGTCACCAGGATGGCCAGGCCGACGGCGGCCTCGGCCGCGGCGACGGTCAGCACGAACATGGCGAAGATCTGGCCGGTGACGTCGTGCAGATAGACCGAAAAGGACACCAGGTTGATGTTCACGGCCAGCAGGATCAGCTCGATCGACATCAGGATGACGATGATGTTCTTGCGGTTCACGAAGATGCCGAACACCCCGATGGTGAACAGGATGGCCGCCAGGGTCAGGTAGTGGGTCAGGCCGATCATTCGCCCTCTCCCACGCCCGGTTTGATGTCGACGATGGTCATGCCGCTCTTGGGTCCGCGCGCGTTCTGGTTGGCGATGATCTGGCGCTTGACGCCGGGCTTGTGGCGAAGCGTCAGGACGATGGCCCCGATCATCGCCACCAGCAGCACCATGCCGGCCGCCTGGAAGAAGTAGATGTAGTCGGTGTAGAGCACCCGGCCGATGGTCTCGGCGTTGCTCACCCCGGGGGTCGAGGCCTGCGGCCCCACCATCTTCGAGGCCGCCCCGTGGGTGGCGATGGCCGTGGCAACGACGATCATCTCGATGGTCAGGATGCCGGAGATCAGGCCGCCGATCGGCAGGTACTGCGCGAAGCCCTGCCTTAGGGCCGCGAAGTCGACGTCCAGCATCATCACCACGAAGAGGAACAGCACCGCGACGGCGCCGACGTAGACGACGACCAGCAGCATCGCCAGGAACTCCGCCCCGATCAGGACGAACAGTCCGGCGGCGCTGAAGAAGGCGGTGATCAGGAAGAGCACCGAGTGCACGGGATTGCGCGCGATGACCACGGCCAAAGCCGCCGCCACCGTCACGGTCGCCATCAGATAGAAGGCTATTGCCTGCAAGGCCATGCGGCCCTCACCCCTTCTCAAAACACGGTGCAAGCACCGGGTGGAATCGCGCCGCCGTCTTATCGATAGGCGGCGTCGAGTTCCAGATTCTTCGCGATCTCGCGTTCCCAACGGTCGCCGTTATCCAGCAGCCGTTCCTTGTCGTAGTAGAGTTCTTCCCGCGTCTCGGTGGCGAACTCGGTGTTCGGTCCCTCGACGATGGCGTCCACCGGGCAGGCCTCCTGGCACAGGCCGCAGTAGATGCATTTGACCATGTCGATGTCGTAGCGGGTCGTCCGGCGGCTGCCGTCCTCGCGGGGCTCGGCCTCGATATAGATGGCCTGGGCCGGACAGATGGCCTCGCACAGCTTGCAGGCGATGCAGCGCTCTTCGCCCGACGGATAGCGGCGCAGGGCGTGCTCGCCCCGGAAGCGCGGCGACTGGGGTCCGCGCTCGTTGGGATAGATGACCGTCTTCTTGGGGGCCATCATGTATTTCATGGCCAGGCCGAAGGCCCCCACGAAGTCCAGCAGGGCCGCGCCTTTGATGGCCTGACCGATCCGCGACATCATTGGGCTTTCCCCTTCGGCGGGACGACGCACTGATAGTTGCTCATCTGGTTGGGATCGCCGCCGTCATCGATCGGCTTGATCTCGCCGCCCACGGAGACGCACTGCGCCTTGGCCCGCCGCATCTCGTCATAGTTCACCAGGCCCCGGCTGAGCGTATAGCTGCCCGGGTTGGCGTCCGGCTGCACGGTGGCGCAGGCCGACAGGCCCAGCAGGGCCAGAGCGGTAAGGGCCGCGGCGCGGTTCATGCCGCGCCCCGGGTGAAGACGCGCCAGGCGGCGACCAGGGCCACGGCGACCAGCGAGGTCGGCAGGAAGATCTTCCAGCCCAGCCGCATCAGCTGGTCGTAGCGGTAACGCGGCACGATGGCCTTCACCATGGCGAACATGAAGAAGAAGAAGATGGTCTTCAGGAAGAAGAAGCCGAAGCCGACGAAGCTGATCGCTGTCGGCGCCCAGTGCCACTGGTCGCGCAGGAATTCGATCAGCGGAAAGCCCGGCTGCCATCCCCCGAAGAACAGGATGGTGATCAGCGAACACATCAGCACGATGTTGGCGTATTCGCCGATCATGAACAGCAGGTAGGGCGTCGAGCTGTATTCGACCTGATAACCGGCCACCAGTTCCGACTCCGCCTCGGGCAGATCGAAGGGCGGGCGGTTGGTTTCGGCCAGGGCCGAGATGAAGAAGACCACCGCCATCGGGATCATCACCAGGGCCAGGGGCAGGTTCTTCAGGCCCCCGCCGCCACCGAACACATTCCAGTTCCAGAACCAGCCGCCCTGCATCTCGGTGATGGTCTGCAGGTTCATGCTGCCGGCCGCCAGGATGACGGTGATGATCACCAGGCCGATGGAGACCTCGTAGGAGACCATCTGCGCCGCCGAACGCAGGCTGCCCAGGAACGGGTATTTCGAGTTGGAGGCCCAGCCGCCCATGATGATGCCGTAGACGCCCATCGAGCTGATGGCGAAGATATACAGCACCGCCACGTTCAGGTCGGCGATCACCCAGCCCGGCGCCAGCGGCACCACCGCCCAGGCGGCGAAGGCCAGGATGAAGGTCAGCAGCGGCGCGATCAGGAACACCGTCTTGTCGGCCCCGGCCGGGATGACGATTTCCTTCAGCAGGAACTTCAGGAAGTCGGCGAAGGACTGGAACAGGCCGAACGGCCCGACCACGTTGGGGCCCTTGCGCATCTGCACGCCGGCCCAGATCTTCCGGTCTCCCCACAACAGGAAGGCCAGGCTGAGTAGCAGCCAGACGGTAACCGCCAGAATCTGGCCCAGCGAAAGCAGGAACCAGCCAAGCCCGTTGGCCCAGAAATCAGGTGTCGTCGTCGGCACGGGCTACTCCGCCGCCATCTTGGCCGCGCCGGACGCCAGGGCCGCGCATTCGGCCATGGTCACGCTGGCGCGCGCGATCGGGTTGGTCAGGTGGAAGGCTTCCACGGTGCTGACGAAGGGCGCATCGCTCAGGTCGCCCGCACCGCCGAGACCGCTCAGGTCGAAACGGGTGGCCACTGAACCCGGCGCATAGTCGATCTGGCCAAAGGTGGGGTGGTCGGCGAACAGCTTGGCGCGCAGAGCGTCGAGGCTGTCGTAAGGCAGGGTCTTGCCCAGCCGGTCGGACAGCGCCCGCAGAATGGCCCAGTCCTCGCGGGCCTCGCCCTTCGGGAAGACGGCGCGTTCGCCCATCTGCACCCGGCCCTCGGTGTTGACGTAGAGGCCGTTCTTCTCGGTGTAGGCGGCGCCCGGCAGGATGACATCCGCCTTGTGCGCGCCCTTGTCGCCGTGGCTGCCCAGATAGACGGTGAAGGCGCCGCTGGCGGAGGCTTCGCACTCGTCGGCGCCCAGCAGGAACAGCAGGTCCAGAGCGCCGGGCTTGAGCATCTGCGCCGTGGCCAGACCGCCCTCGGCCGGCACGAAGCCCATGTCCAGGCCGCCGACGCGCGCCGCCGCCGTGTGCAGCACGTTCCAGCCGTTCCAGCCGTCGCGCACGATGTTGAAGGTCCCCGCCACCTCGGCCAGGGCGGCCAGCACCGCGTCCCCGTCCTGGCGGGCGAAGGCGCCCTGCCCGACGATGATCGCCGGTCGCTCGGCGGCCTTCAGGGCGGTGACGAAGTCGGAAGTCGATTGGCCAAGCCCGCTGAGGGTCGCCGCGCCGGCGCCCAGGTAGTCGTAGCCGTAGGTCAGTTCAGCCTGCTGGCCGATGACGCCGATCCGGGTCTTGCCGGCCACCCACTGCTTGCGCAGGCGGGTGTTGAACACCGGCGCTTCCAACCGCGGGTTGGCCCCGACGATCAGCACCACATCGGCGTTCTCGATCCCGGCCAGGGTCGAGTTGAACAGCCAGCTTTCGCGCGGGCCCGTGCCCAGGGTCGAGCCGTCCTGGCGGCAGTCCAGGTTCTTCACGCCCAGCGAGGCGAACAGGTCCATGGCCGCCTTCATCGATTCGGCGTCCTGCAGGTCGCCGGCGATGACCCCGATCTTCTCAGGCGCGGTCTCCGACACCTTGGCGGCGATGGCGGCGAAGGCGTCCGGCCAGCTGACCGGGGCCAGCTTTCCATTGGTCCGCACATAGGGCCGGTCGAGGCGCTGGCGGCTCAGGCCGTCCACGGCGTAGCGGCTCTTGTCGCTCAGCCACTCCTCGTTGATGTCCTCGTTGATCCGCGGCAGCACGCGCAGCACCGCCGCGCCCCGGCTGTCGACGCGGATCGAACTTCCCATGGCGTCCATCACATCGACGCTCTGGGTCTTTTTCAGTTCCCACGGACGGTAGTTGAAGGCCCAGGGCCGGTGCGTCAGGGCGCCGACCGGGCAGAGGTCATTGACGTTGCCGCTCAGCTCGCTGGTCACCGCGGCGCCGAGATAGGTGGTGATCTCGACGTCTTCGCCTCTGGAGATCAGGCCGATCTCCGGCACCCCGGCCACCTCGGTGATGAACCGCACGCAGCGGGTGCACTGGATACAGCGCGTCATCACCGTCTTGATCAGCGGGCCCATCTCTTTTTCTTCGACGGCCCGCTTGTTCTCGCCATAGCGGGTGTCGTCGCGGCCATAGCCCATGGCCTGATCCTGCAGATCGCACTCACCGCCCTGGTCGCAGATCGGGCAATCCAGCGGGTGGTTGATGAGCAGGAACTCCATCACCCCTTCGCGGGCCTTCTTGACCATCGGGGTCCTGGTGAAGATTTCCTGGTTCTCGGCGGCCGGCAGGGCGCAACTGGCCTGCGGCTTGGGCGGGCCGGGCTTCACCTCGACCAGGCACATACGGCAGTTGCCGGCGATGCTCAGGCGCTCGTGATAGCAGAAGCGCGGGATTTCTTCCCCGGCCAGCTCCGCAACCTGCAGAACCGTCATGCCGGGTTCGAATTCGACCTCGACGCCGTTGACCTTGGCTTTAGGCATAGCTCGTCCGGGACCCTTAATTGGCGCGGTTGGTGGACCAGTTTCCCCGGCGGTTCAAGGGGTCTGTCCGCATTGAGAACGGGTCGCAATCTGGTGGCTGGCGGGATGATGGATTGGCGAGCCGAAAGCAGGTAGATTGGGCGAATGTTGATCGCGGAACGCATAACGGCGGAGCCTGGAAAACTGGGCGGCAAACCCTGTATCCGGGGCCTCCGATTCCCGGTGGCGGACCTGCTCGGCCTGCTCGCAGCCGGGATGACGCCGGACGAGATCGTCGCCGACTATCCCTATCTTGAACTGGAGGATATTCCGGCCGCGCTCAACTACGCCGCGTCCCAACTGGGATCGCCGGTAATCGCGGCCGAGTGAAGTTCGTCGTCGACGAGCAGTTGGCGCCGGCCATCGCCGCCTGGCTGAACCAGTCGGGCCATGAGGCCGAACATGTCCACGCCAAGGGGCTGGGCGGCGCCGCCGACCGCGACATCTGGGATCAATGCGCGCAGGCGGGCGCCGTCATCATCACCAAGGACCGTGACTTCGTCATACGCCGCGCGGCGGTCCCTGGCCCATCTGTGGTCTGGGTTCGCCTCGGCAATCTGCGAACCGGCGAGTTGATGAGGCGATTTCGGTACGCCTGGCCCATGGTCGAGGCGAAACTCGCCGACAATGCTTCGATTATCGAGTTGTCCTGACGGGGAAGCCGGTCAGAACCAGCTCTTGTCGCCGACCACATAGTCCTCGTGGAACTGCTGGTCCGACTTCACCAGATAGATGATGAATTCGATGAAGGCGATGATGCCGACCACAAGCGGCGGAATGGCGAACAGCACCCAGCCGATGGTGCCGCAGAGCAGCATGATGATCCCGGCGTTGGTCTTGCCCAGGTAGAATTTGTGGATGCCCAGCCAGCCGAGGAAGAAGGCCAGCAGGGCCGCGACGATCTTGTTCTTGTCGCCGCCCAGTCCGCCGACAAAGGCCGGAGTGGTGACATAGACGGTCTTGGCCGCCCCATCGACGACCTCGAAGTCGACGTCCGTACCGGGGATGACGCTGCGTACGCCGCCGCTCAGGTCGCCTCTGGTGAACGGATAGCGCTGGCCGTCGTCGCCGCTGATCAGCCCCGTGCCCTCCAGATCGATGTAGCTCAGAACCTTGCCGCGCATGTTTGTGCCCCCGATTTGCGATCCGGCCACCCTGCCGACGGCCAATGATGGATAGTTGTCGGGGAAGCCGCGCCGACGCAACCCGGCTTTCGCGCCGGATGGCAGAGCGCATCAGGTTAAAGTGCGAGCAGGTAACCCTGCCGGACGAGCTCTGGATGTTTGAATTAGAGCCCTTTTCAACGGGTTGGATGTTTCCATCCAACCCTAAGGGGCCAGGACCGTCGTTGAAAAGGCGCCGTAGCCCTACGGCTCGTCGCGCAGGGTCATGGTCGGCACGTTGGGGCCGACGGCGGCCAGGGCGGTGAGGTAGACGACCAGGGAGATCCAGCCCGACACGACGGCGGCGATGGCGACCAGCGGATCGAAGGCCCCAGCGGGCCTGGGGCTCAAGTCCGCCTCGCCGACGAAGGCGACGATGACGCCCCACAGCACCAGGAACAACGCACCGGGGGCCGCCAGCCACCAGCCGCGCCGGCGGCTGCGCCAACTGATCACCATGGCCGCGCCGATGGGAACGATGAACAGCAGGGCCAGGATGGTGAAGCCGACCAGGTCGCTTGAGTCCATCAGGCGGTCCCCTCGCCGGACGTCCCGGCCGTAAAGTGCGTCATCAGAAGATGTCCTGGATCTTCACCGTCGGGATCTTCGGTCCGACGGAGGCCAGCACGATCAGGCTGATGATCACCGCGGCCCAACCGCCGACAAAGGCCGCCAGGGCGACATTGGCCATGGTGTTGGAATCTTCCACGCCCCAGCCCGGCCGGGTAAACAGCAGGCTTCCCGCCAACCACAGGCCGCCGAAGATCGCCCAGGGCAGGCCAAGCCACCAGCCGCGCCGCCATGTTCGGAAGCTGATCACCGTGGTCGCCGACAGAGGGATGATGCTGACCGCCAGGATGGCGATGAGGCCGATGATCGCGGTCACCGTCATGCCGCTGCTACCTCGCCGGATGCTTGGCCCACTTGGCCAGCCAGTTGACCATGCCCTGCGGGGTCTCGTGGTCCTCATCGGTGACGTCGGGCGAGCTGTTCATCACCTTGCCGTTGGCCTCGGCGACCACGAGCCAGGGATAGCCCTCCACCTCGGCGATGCCGAACCGCTTCAGCACCGCCTGATTATGATCGGTGACGTACTTCTTGGTGCTGACATTGACCGGAACGACGACGAAATTGGCCTCGACGAACGGCTTCACCGTCGGCAGGTCCATAACGCTGGCCAGCAGCCGGCACCAGCTGCACCAGTTGCCGCCCAGGTCGACGATGACCCGCTTGTCTTCGCGTGTGGCCTTGGCGAAGGCGGCATCCAGCCGGGCCTTCACCTGGGCCGGGGTCTGGCTTTCGTCATAGGGCTTGGGCAGCGGTTTGGGCAGTTGACCCAGCGTCAGAGGCACGATCGGCGCGCCGGCGACAGGCCCCGGCCTGCCCGAGGCAGGGGCGGCGCCCGCCCCTCCCCCTAATGTCCCGGCGCCCAGCAACAGGCCAACCGCGCCGGCGGCGACGCCGAGACGAAGCGCCCTCACCCCTACTCCGCCGCGATCAGGGTGGCGCCCTGAACATGGGGCCTGCCCGACCGATAGCTGGTGATCCGGTCCTCGACCTCATGGCGGAAGTGGCGGAACAGGCCCTGGATCGGCCAGGCCGCCGCGTCGCCCAGGGCGCAGATGGTGTGGCCCTCGACCTGGGTCGTGACATCCAGCAGGGTGTCGATCTCGCGCATGTCGGCCTCGCCGGTCGCCATCCGCTCCATCACCCGCCACATCCAGCCGGTGCCTTCGCGGCACGGGGTGCACTGGCCGCAGCTCTCATGCTTGTAGAAATAGCTCAGCCGGGCGATGGCGCGGACCAGGTCGGTGTCCTTGTCCATGACCATCACCGCCGCCGTGCCCAGGCCCGACTTCAGTTCGCGCAGGGCGTCGAAATCCATGAACAGGTCTTCGCACTGCTCGGCCGGGATCATCGGCACCGAGGCGCCGCCGGGAATCACGGCCTTCAGGTTGCCCCAGCCGCCCCGGATGCCGCCGCAATGGGCCTCGATCAGGGTGCGGAACTTGATGCTCATCGCCTCTTCGACGTTGCACGGCAGGTTCACGTGACCGGAGATGCAGAACAGCTTTGTGCCGGTGTTGTTCGGTCGGCCGAACCCGGCGAACCACTCGGCCCCCCGGCGCAGGATGGTCCCGACGACGGCGATGCTCTCGACGTTGTTGACCGTGGTCGGGCAGCCGTAGAGCCCGGCCCCGGCCGGGAACGGGGGCTTCAGCCGCGGCTGGCCCTTCTTGCCTTCCAGCGATTCCAGGAGGGCGGTCTCTTCGCCGCAGATATAGGCCCCGCCGCCGTGGTGGATGTAGAGGTCGAAGTCCCAGCCGTGGACGTTGTCCTTGCCGATCAGCTTGGCCTCGTAGGCCTGCTTGATGGCGGCTTCCATCACCTCGCGCTCGCGCACGTATTCGCCGCGGATGTAGATGTAGCAGGCGTGGGCCTGCATCGCGAACGAGGCGATCAGGCAGCCTTCGATCAGCAGGTGGGGATCATGGCGCATGATCTCCCGGTCCTTGCAGGTGCCCGGCTCGGACTCGTCGGCATTGACCACCAGATAGTGGGGCCGGCCGTCCTTGACCTCCTTGGGCATGAACGACCACTTCAGGCCGGTGCCGAACCCGGCGCCGCCCCGGCCGCGCAGTCCGCTGGCCTTGATGTTGTCGATGATCCAGGCGCCGCCGGCGTCCAGCATGTCCTTGGTCGCGTTCCAGCAGCCGCGCTGCCTGGCGCCCTCCAGGCCCCAGTCCTGCAGGCCATAGAGGTTGGTGAAGATGCGGTCCTTGTCTTCAAGGATGCCGGTCATGGTCAAGCTTCCAACTCCTTCGCCCCCGCGCCGCACCTCGCGACCTGAGCGGCGTCGACGCGCGACCGCTTCCGCTTCCTGCTCCAGGGCGACATGTCGGCTCGCGGGCTCCGCCGGCGGCCGCGCGGGCGGCTGTGGCGAGGGCGCGGCCGGCCCGGTGGGAGGCGTCGGAGTCGGCGTCGAGCCCGACATAACGCTTCCCTGGCCGGAGACCAACGAAGAAGTTTCGGCCCGGGGACTGGCGACGCCGGGCGCTGCGCCAGCCAAGGCCAGGGCGCCGGCTGCGTTCAGCGCCACGCCCAATCCACGCAGCAGGCGGCCCCGCGGAAGCGGGCCGCGCGGCGTCCGGCCTCCCAGCACCTTGGGCGGCGGGGGGCGCGACCGGAAACCAACCGGCCCGCCGCCCTTGTCCGGCTTTCGAGTCATGCGATGACGCCCAGGAGTCCCCGTCCAGTCCCCCGATGGCCCAGACGAAGCCACTGTGGTTCATGACCGCGTCGGATGCATGACGGTCCGCCTGTCAGGCGACCGCCTGCTCACGCATTAGGCGTTCGGGAGGGTCGATCGCCCGGGTGGCGCGCTGTTTGACGCCAGGCCGGAGGATGGCTCAGGGCCGCCAGGTTTCGAACGGGTTGGCCTTGCGCCAGGCCGTCCGCTTGAAGATCACATAGATGAAGATGATCCAGCCGGCGGCCAGCATGGCCCAGGCCCCGATCAGCAGGATATGCGGCAGGGTCCTCAGATAGCTTTCGGCGACGATGATCGCCACGCCCATCAGGATCACCACCAGCCCGACGATCCGCTCGAACCGGTGCAGCCCGCGCAGATGGTCGATATAGGCGATCCGCCTTTGGACGGTTTCCAACTCGCTCTCGCCGCTCATGGCGCACGCCGTCCTTCCCCATAGGCCAAAGGCCGTACGGGGGAGGGAGACAGCGCCGCCGGGGATTTCGAAGATTCAGGTTCGCGCGAGATCACGCCGTCGGTTCCTTGGCCTTCTTCACCTTGGGCGGCGCGTTGGGCAGTTTGATCTTCTTGGCGGCGGAGCCGTTGTACAGCTTGGGATCGGTCAGGGTGTGAACCGCGCCCTTGGGCTCCGAGGCCAGGCGACCGTCGTAGGAGCCGGGCTTGGGCGACTTGCCGGCGGCGAAGTCGTCGAGGATCTGGCCCAGGCTCTCGGGCGTCAGGTCCTCGTAGTAGTAGTCGTTGATCGCCGCCATCGGGGCGTTGCAGCAGGCGCCCAGGCACTCGACCTCTTCCCAGCTGAACTTGCCGTCGGCCGAGACATGGTTCTTCGGGCCGATCTTGGCCTTGAGCACGTCGATCAGGCTCCCCGCGCCGCGGATCATGCAGGGGGTGGTGCCGCACAGCTGCACGAAGGCCACCTTACCGACCGGCTCCAACTGGAACATGGTGTAGAAGGTCGCCACCTCCAGCACCCGGATGACCGGCATTTCCAGCATCTCGGCGATCAGCCGGATGGCGGGCTCGGAGACCCAGCCTTCCTGCTTCTGGGCGATCCACAGCAGCGGGATCGAACCCGACTGCTTGCGGGCCGCCGGATATTTGGCGAGCCAGAAATTGACCGTCTCCATCGACTCCGGCGTGAAGGCGAAGCTGGCGGGCTGGTCTTTGGCGAGGCGACGGACGGACATGGACGGTCTTTCAGAATAAAGCTTTTGGCGGTTTAGCCGTCTGCGCGCGACGCGGCAACGGTCACCGGTGACTGTCCTCCGGCGCAGCCGGATGACTGTCACCGTCCAGCGGAAAGTTCCAGAGCGCGCACCCAGCTGTCCTCACCGACCGGCCGCCCCGTCGAATACGACCGCCGAAGCGCTTCCTCGGCCCGAGGATCGCCCTCCGCGTCTAGATAGGCGGGATAGCTCTCCACCCGATCCCACATCGGCTGGCAATTAAGCATCGCGTCCGCCGTGAGACCGAGATGGGCCCGCGCGCTCGACCAACGCCATTCCTCAGCGCGCCGGACCAAGCCTGCGCGCACCGGGTTCAACTCGACATACCGCACTGCCGCCATCAGGTGCCGTTCGTCCATAACATAGGAAGCAAATCGCCCTTGCCACAGGTGGCCTGTCCACCCTTGACGCTGGTTGAGCGCCGCAGCGTAGCGCTTGTGCGGCCCGGCAAACATTCGCCGCAGGCCATCCGCAGTTTCAGGCGCAACAACGAAGTGGACGTGATTCGGCATGAGGCAGTAGGCCCAAATCTCAGCCTGCGCCTGTCTCGCCGCCTCCGAGACCAGTCGCAGATACCAGCCGTACTGCCGATCATCGAAGAAGACGCGCTGGCCCCGATTGCCCCGCTGGGTCACATGATGCGGCGATCCGGGGATCACGAGCCGTGCGAGCCTTGTCATGACGCCGACATAGCATCACTAGAACAAAGAGGGAACCAAGAAGACGGTGACAGTCACGCTTCGCGAGACAGTCACCGCCACTACCGGTCGACTTCCCCGAACACGATGTCCAGGCTGCCGAGGATGGCGCTCACATCAGCCAGCATGTGGCCGCGGTTCATCCAGTCCATGGCCGCCAGATGGGGGAAGCCCGGCGCGCGGATCTTGCAGCGGTAGGGCTTGTTGGCGCCGTCGGAGACCACGAACACCCCGAACTCGCCCTTGGGCGCCTCGACCGAGGCGTAGACCTCGCCGGCCGGGGTGCGGAAGCCTTCGGTATAGAGCTTGAAGTGATGGATCAGGGCTTCCATCGACCGCTTCATCTCGGCGCGGCGCGGCGGCGTGACCTTGTTGTCCTCGTTCATCACCGGGCCGCGCACGGAGCGCAGCTTTTCGCAGGCCTGGCGGATGATCCTGGTCGACTCCCGCATCTCCTGCATCCGGCAGAGGTAGCGGTCGTAGCAGTCGCCGTTCTTGCCCAGCGGGATCTGGAAATCGAAGTCGTCGTAGCACTCGTACGATTGGTTGCGCCGCAGGTCCCAGGCGATGCCGGAGCCGCGCACCATCACGCCGGAGAAGCCCCAGGCCAGGGCCTCTTCCTTGGTCACCACGCCGATGTCGACGTTGCGCTGCTTGAAGATGCGGTTCTCGGTGATCAGGCCTTCGATGTCGTCGCAGACCTTGGGGAAGGCGACGGCCCAGGCGTCGATGTCCTCGACCAGCTGGTCGGGCAGGTCCTGGTGGACGCCGCCCGGCCGGAAATAGTTGGAGTGGAGCCGCGCGCCGCAGGCCCGCTCATAGAAGACCATCAGCTTTTCGCGCTGCTCGAAGCCCCACAGCGGCGGGGTCAGGGCGCCGACGTCCATCGCCTGGGTCGTCACATTCAGCAGGTGGTTCAGCACCCGGCCGATTTCGCAGTAGAGCACCCGGATCAGGCTGCCGCGCAGCGGAACCGCGAGGCCCAGCAGCTTCTCGATGGCCAGGCAGAAGGCGTGCTCCTGGTTCATCGGCGCCACATAGTCGAGGCGGTCGAAATAGGGGATGTTCTGGAGGTAGGTGCGGGCCTCCATCAGCTTCTCGGTGCCGCGATGCAGCAGGCCGATGTGCGGATCGACCCGCTCGACCACTTCGCCGTCCATCTCCAGCACCAGGCGCAGTACGCCGTGGGCGGCCGGGTGTTGCGGGCCGAAGTTGATGTTGAATTTACGGACCGGGGTTTCCGGCACGGTCGAGGCCAAGGTCGGCTCGTCGTGGAAGAAGTCCGTCGCTTCGGCGGGCGAATTCTGGCCGGTCATTGGCCGCCCTCCTTCTTGGCTTCGAGGGCCTTCTGGTCACCGGGCAGCGCGTACTGCGCGCCTTCCCAGGGGCTCAGGAAGTCGAAGTTGCGGAACTCGGCGATCTTCACCGGCTCATAGACCACCCGCTTCAGCTCGTCGTCGTAGCGGACCTCGACATAGCCGGTCATCGGGAAATCCTTGCGCAGCGGATGCCCGTGGAAGCCGTAGTCGGTGAGGATCCGGCGCAGGTCCGGATGGCCCGAGAAGAAGATGCCGTACATGTCGAAGGCTTCCCGCTCGAACCAGTCGGCCACCGGGAAGACGGAGGTGACGGTCGGGACGGGCGTGTCCTCGTCGGTCTGCACCTTCAACCGAATGCGATGGTTCTTCACCATCGACAGCAGGTGGTAGACCACGTCGAAGCGCAGCGGCCGCTCGGGATAGTCGACGCCGCACAGGTCGATCAGCTGGTGGAACCGGCAATCGGGATGGTCGCGCAGGAAGGTCAGGGCTTCGACGATCCGTCCGGCCTGGGCCGTGACGTTCAGTTCGTTGAAGGCCACCTCAAAGGCGACGATCGAGCCGGCGCTGTTGGCGATGATGGTCTCGCCCAGGGTCGTCAGGGCCGTGTCGGAGATCAGGGTGCTCATCGCTCGATGGTCCCCGTCCGGCGAATCTTCTTCTGCAGCTGCAACACCCCGTAGACCAGCGCCTCGGCGGTGGGCGGGCAGCCGGGGATGTAGATGTCCACCGGCACGATCCGGTCGCAGCCGCGAACGACGCTGTAGCTGTAGTAGTAATAGCCGCCGCCGTTGGCGCAGCTGCCCATGCTGATGACGTAGCGGGGCTCCGGCATCTGGTCGTAGACCTTGCGCAGGGCCGGGGCCATCTTGTTGGTCAGGGTGCCGGCGACGATCATCACGTCGCTCTGGCGCGGGCTGGCGCGGGGCGCGAAGCCGTAGCGCTCCAGGTCATAGCGCGGCATGGCCGACTGCATCATCTCGACGGCGCAGCAGGCGAGCCCGAAGGTCATCCACATCAGGCTGCCGGTTCGGGCCCAGGTGATCAGGTCGTCGGCGGCGGCGACAACGAAGCCCTTGTCGGCCAACCGGTCGGAAACCGCGTCGAAATAGGGGTCGTGGACCTTGGGATCATAGGCGGGAACGGTGCTGCGCCCGGCCGACAGGGCCGGAGCCGTCGAGCCGGCGGGAACGATTACTCCCATTCCAGGGCGCCTTTCTTCCACTCATAGACAAAGCCGATGGTCAGCACCGCCAGGAAGGTCATCATGGACCAGAAGGCGAACTGCGACACGTCGGCCGGCAATTTCATCAGGCTGACCGCCCAGGGGAACAGGAAGGCGACTTCCAGGTCGAAGATGATGAACAGGATCGAGACCAGGTAGAACCGGACGTCGAACTTCATCCGCGCGTCGTCGAAGGCGTTGAAACCGCACTCATAGGCCGACACCTTTTCCGGGTCCGGCGCGCTGGGGGCCAGGATGGCCGCGCCCAGGATAAAGACCAGACCCAGCACCGCGGCGATGCCGATGAAGATCACGATGGGCAGGTATTCGAGAAGGAAGGCGGTCATGGGGTCCCCAGGGAGGAGTCGGGCGCGTTGTAGACCAAGGAACCGGGGGGTTCAAAGGGGGTTGCGGCTGTTGCGAGGAGTTCTCAAACTAAGGCCGCTTCTTCTCCCGCTTGTCGGGAGAAGGTGGCGCGAAGCGCCGGATGAGGGCAGCGCAAAAATTGGCCGATTGGCCTGATCCAGGCTCTTGCCCAGACAATAGTCGTCAGAGGCCGGCGCTGCACGCATCCGACCCCTGCGGCGGAGCCCGACGAGCGGGAGGCGGGATCTTGGCCTGCGCCCGGGCAAGGCCTTGGGCAACCTCATCCCGCCCCTATCGCCCCCTGATGGCGCCCTGATGAAGGCCTCACCGCGCCCTTATGCTCCCCTGATCCAGTCCTTGAATGAATTCAATGCCTAAGGCCAGCTGCGCGCGCGGCGGCCGGTCGCTTTCGGCCGCTTCAATGGTATCATCGATCCGCCGCTTCGATCCAGTACGCCCCGTTCCTTCGAGCCTGCCCGGGTCAGGCGCCTGCCCCTTCGCCATCCGCCAGCCACGAGGCTCCCTGCCCTGTCCCAGCCTTGCCCTCTTCGTCGCCCCATGCGGATATCGCCGGTATGAGCAAACGTCCCCTGGCCCAGCGAGTCCTCGACGGTGTCGAACGCCTGGGCGACCGCCTGCCCGACCCGGTCTTCATCTTCGCCTGGATGATCCTGGCCCTGATCATCGCCAGCGTCGGCTGCGCCTGGGCCGGTATCTCTGTGATCAACCCGGGAAACGGCGAGGTGCTCGCCGCCCAGAGCCTGCTGGACCCCGGCAATGTCCAGAAGCTGCTGGTCGAGATGCCCAAGACCCTGACTGGCTTCGCGCCGCTCGGTTATGTGCTGCTGGTCATGCTGGGCGCCGGGGTGGCCGAGCGCGTGGGCCTGCTGTCGGCCTCGGTGCGGGGACTGGTGCGGGCGACACCGACCCGGTTACTGACCCCGTTAATCATCCTGCTGGGGCTGCTCTCCAACCACGCGACCGACAGCGGCTTCATCGTGCTCATTCCCCTTGCCGGTGTCGCCTTCGCCGCGGCTGGCCGTCATCCGATCGCCGGCATCGCCTGCGCCTTCGCCTCCTGTGTCGGGGCCTTCGCCGGCAATCCGACACCCAGCCAGTTCGACGCCCTGATTCTCGGCTTTACCGAACCCGCGGTGCATCTGCTCAATCCGACCTGGCGGGTGAACCTGGTGGGCAACTGGTGGTTCACCGCCGCCTCCGCCGCCGTCTTCATCCCCGTCGGCTGGTGGGTGACCGAGAAGATCGTCGAGCCGCGCCTGGGTCCCTGGACGGCGCCGGAAGGCCATCGCGCCTCCAACGAACCCCTCGCCCCCGATGAACGCAAGGGCCTGGCCTGGGCGGGCCTTGCCGTCGCCGTCGTCTTCGCCCTCTGGGGGGCCATGGTGATGACCCCCGGCGGTCCGCTGCGGGACTGGACCGTCGAGGGGCTGGCTCAGCTGACTCCCTTCTTCAAATCCCTGGTCGCCGGCTTCTTCGTCCTCTTCCTGGCCGCCGGGGTCGCTTTCGGGGCGGCCAATGCGGTGATCCGGAGTCACCGCGACGTCGTCCGCCTGGCCGGTGAGTCGATGGCGGCCATGGCGCCCTATATCGTCCTGGCCTTCGCCGCCGCCCACTTCATCGCCCTGTTCACCTGGTCGAACCTGGGGGTCATCCTGGCCATCAACGGGGCCGAGGCGCTGCGGGCCAGCCATATGCCCCTGGTGGTCATCCTGCTGGGCGTGGTGGTGATGACGGCCGTCCTCGACCTGTTCATCGGCTCGGCCTCCGCCAAATGGGCGGCCCTGGCCCCGGTGCTGGTCCCGATGCTGATGCTGCTGCACGTCTCGCCGGAGATGACGACGGCCGCCTACCGCATGGGTGATTCGACGGTGAACATGGCCAGTCCCCTGATGCCCTACTTCCCGCTGGTCCTGGCTTTCTGCCATCGCTGGAAAGCTGACATCGGCGTCGGCGGCCTAATGAGTTCGGTCTTGCCCTACAGCCTGGCTTTCCTGGTGGTGGCCCTTGGAATCACGGGGCTCTGGGGGGTCATGCAGTGGCCAACCGGCCCGGCCGCCCCCTTCCACTACGATGTCCGCGCCCTCCCCTCGGCTCCCGCCACGCCCTAGTTGTCCACAGCATCGCGCGGTTCCGCCTCCAGGCCGCTTGACAGGTGGGGGGCATCCCCCTATTCCGCACGCCTCGCCGCCGCCAAGCGGTCATGCGGATGTAGCTCAGTTGGTTAGAGCGCCGGCCTGTCACGCCGGAGGTCGCGGGTTCGAGTCCCGTCATTCGCGCCACTATCTTCCAGACAACTCAAGACGATGTGCGCGGCTTGCAGCCAGGACGCCACGCCCCGCGTGCGGGAACCGCGCCCGGCATGGGTTCAAGAAGCTTGGAATAAAGTCAGGCCGCGACCGGCCGGCCGTCAATGATGCAGGAAGAACCGCATAGCCAGCCGCACCAGCGCGCTCCACATGGCGCCGTTCAGAGCCAGGGCCGTGCTGATTCCGGCGATCCGGCCCATGTCCAGGTCTTGCAGAGCGGGCAGGGCAACCGGGGCAATGATGTGGGGCATGGGGGCTCACGCGAACGAAGTCTACCCCCCTGCTATGGCGCCTCGCCGGGTCTGTAGATAAGACCAATTGTCTCAGGTGAAGTCTTTTTCCGGCGCCGCTTCCCGCCGCTCCTGACTTCCGGTCGCCCCGTGCGCGACAGCCGCCAATCTGCACCTGCGCGGCCGAGCCACTCTGATCAACTCGCTCGCGGACGACTGAAACTGTACTGCAACATTCCCGATCCGGTCCGGTACATGACTGCGGTGTCTTCCTGGAACCGCGCCAAAGCCAGGGGCGACCCATCGCCAGTCCAAACCCTGGGCGTCGGCCGGTCGTGACGACCGGATTTTGCGCCACTCCGGTCCTTTGCGGCCGGGCCCGGTCTTTCATTTGACTTGCCCGGCCCTTCCGCGACATGACGACGAGGCCTGGGGTCGTAACCGCCGGGAATGATCGGCGTCGCGGGGGATCAGTGTCGACAGAGCAGAACCGCTCCGGCGTCGCCGCCGCCGGACATGGCGCGAGCGCCTATCGCAGCGATATCGACGGCCTGCGCGCCGTCGCCGTCATCCCCGTGGTGCTGTTCCACGCGGGCTACAGCATCTTCAGCGGCGGCTTCGTCGGGGTCGACGTCTTCTTCGTCATCTCCGGCTACCTGATCACCGGCATCCTCTACCGCGAGGCGCTGGAGGGCCGGTTCAGCATCGCGCGCTTCTACGAGCGCCGGGTGCGCCGCATCTTCCCGGCCCTGTTCGCCCTGCTCGCCGCCACCCTGGTCGCCGGCCTGTTTATCCTGCTGCCGAACGAGCTGGCCGCCCTCGGCCGCAGCGCCATTGCCGCCACGCTGTTCGTTTCCAACATCTTCTTCTGGCGGGAGAGCGGCTATTTCGACGCCGCCTCGATCACCAAGCCCCTGCTCCACACCTGGTCGCTGGCGGTGGAGGAACAGTTCTACATCTTCTTCCCGCCGCTGATCTGGGCCATCTGCCGCTGGAAGCGGTCCTGGCTGCTGCCGATCATCGTCATCGGCGCCCTCGCCTCCCTGGTCCTCAGCG
Source organism: Caulobacter sp. (assembly GCA_044239675.1). Classification (GTDB taxonomy): domain Bacteria; phylum Pseudomonadota; class Alphaproteobacteria; order Caulobacterales; family Caulobacteraceae; genus Caulobacter. Next base: position 12,556 of record JBIIAX010000033.1, on the reverse strand, counting down.
TCCTACTCCTGCCGCACCAGGCCAGCGCCACCTTCTATCTGATCCCGACCAGAGCCTGGGAACTGCTGATCGGCAGCGCTCTGGCGCTGCTGCCATCAGTGCGGGGCAAGATCGCCGAGGTGGTCTCGGCCCTTGGCCTGCTGGCCATCGTCGCCTCGGTGCTGCTCTACCGCGAGGCCATGCCGTTCCCGGGCCTCGCCGCCCTGCCGCCCTGCCTGGGCGCCGGCGCGTTGATCCTCTGCGCGCGGGACACCTGGACCGGCAAGCTGCTGTCCGCCGCCCCGATGCGGGCGATCGGCCTGATCTCCTTCTCCCTCTATCTGTGGCACTGGCCGGTGCTGGTCTATGCCCGCTTCATCTACGGCGACATCCTGCCGCCCGTGGTCTCCGCCGCCTGTGTGCTGATCTCCACGGCCGCCGCCGCCTTCTCCTGGCGGTTCATCGAGCAGCCCTTCCGCAAGAGCCGCCCCGGCGCGACCAGCACCAAGCCGCTGCTGGCCGGCCTCGCCCTGCTGGTCGCCTTCAGCGTGGCGGGCCTTGGCCTCACCTCCGGCCTGCCCGGCCGCCTGCCGGCCGAGGCGACCCGCATCGCCGCCGCCGCCAAGGCCCCGGACATCAGCTCGCCCGGCTGCTTCCTGGTTCGCCAGGGCAACGGCCCGGACCTGGAGGAGGACTGCCTCGCCGCCCCGCCCGGTCGGCCCAAGGTCCTGCTCTGGGGGGACAGCCACGCCAACCAGTTCGCCATCGCCATCCGCAAAAGCGCCGCCTCCGCCGACGCCGAGTTCCGCCAGGCCGGCCGGGCCGGCTGTCCGCCGCTGGCCGGCCTGACGCCGCTGGACGTCACCCGGCCCGACCCGTTGTGCGGCCCGTTCAATGACCGCATCCTCAAGGCCGCCATCGCCGACCCGTCGATCAAGCTGGTGATCCTCGCCGGCCGCTGGTCGCGCTTCACCTTCCCCGCCGGTGATCCCGAGGGGCGCCGCCTTCTCGACCGGACCACGGCCGGCGAAACCGATACCCGCGCCCTGTTCTTCCGGGGCCTGGGCGAAACGGTGAAACAGCTGCGCGCCGCAGACAAGCAGGTGATCCTGATCGCCGATGTGCCGGAGTTCGAAAAACCCCTGCCCGAATGCATGGCCAGGGCCGCCTGGCACGGATCCGACGCCGCCCGCTGCGCCTTCAACGCCGAAACCCTGCCGGGCTCCGACGCCGACCACTGGCTCACCGGCTTTGGCGCCGCCCATCAGGACCTGGTGCTGCTCCGCCCGATGGACAGCCTCTGCCCCGGCGGCGCCTGTTCCCGCACCTTCCAGGGCCTTCCGATCAGCAGCGATCAGGATCATCTGACCGAAAGCACCGCCCAGTTTGTGATTTCTCAAGACGCGTTCCAGCGGGCGTTTTACAAGGCGCTGGGCCAGCCTGGGAGACCCTGATGTTTTCGACTTTGAAACAGGTCGCGAAAGCCGCCCGTTACACATCCTTCGTCACCCTCAAGGACCTGATGGCCAACCCTCGGCCGGCCAAGGGGGAAGAGGCGACCAAGGCGCTGGAAGCCCTCAACCGCGACGGTTTCGTCAACCTCGGCTGCCTGATCCCGCTGGGCGACCTGCCGCAGGTCATCGCCGGCGGCCTGGAGAAGGGCGAAACCTTGCATCCGGGCGTCACTCGCTTCTACCTGAAGAACCCGCTGAAGGTGGCTCCGGCCCTTGACCAGTGGCTGCGTCATCCCGTGCTCAACGAGATCGTCCGGGCCTATCTGGGCGGCGACACTGTCTTCGACCGCTGCCTCGTCTGGCGCATCCCGGCGGCCGCCAACAAGCGCAACACCTCGGCCATCTGGCACCACGACTGGTGCGGCCGGCGGCTGAAGCTGTTCGTCCTGCTGCACGATGTCGGCGAGACCGGCCGCCCCACGCAGTTCGTCAAAGGCTCCCACAAGGGCCAGCTACGCTGGATGAACTATCAGTTCAGCCGCTACAGCGACCAGAACGCTGAGTCCCGCGGCGAGGTGGTCAAGCTGACCGGCAAGGCCGGCGACTGCATCCTGCTGGACACCAACGGCCTGCACCGCGCCACCGGCGAGGGTGGCTACGAGGCCCGCGACATCATCTGCATGGAATACTCCGACCGGGCCAAATCGGACAGCCTGGCGCCCCGCCGTTTCGAGATCGGCATTCGCAAGGATATCCTGCCCGACGACTTCCAACTGGAAGGCACCCTGCTGTCTCCCGCCCACGTCCGCAAGGAAGGCGGATCCAAGGTCTACGGATCGGTCCCGCAGCTTGAGAGCGAGCCCTTCGTCTAGGGTTTATCGGTCTCGCCCCTCGCCTTCAGCCGTCTCCGTTTCGCCAGCCCCTCGCGGATCAGCACCTCGACCTGGGCATTGACGCTGCGCAGTTCGTCGGCCGCGAGGCGCTCGACCGCGTCGAGCACCTCGGGCGTCACCCGGATCAGGAATGCGCGCTTGCCCGGACTGGCCACGGATCACCCGTAGAGGGTGCCGGTGTTGATCACGGGCTGGGCCTCGCGGTCGGCGCAGAGCACGACCAGCAGGTTCGAGACCATGGTCGCCTTCCGCTCCTCGTCCAGCTCGACCACGCCCCGCTCACTGAGCTGCGCCAGGGCGTTCTCGACCATCGACACGGCGCCGGTGACGATCATCGCCCGGGCCGCCAGCACCGCCTGGGCCTGCTGGCGCTTCAGCATGGCGCCGGCGATCTCCGGAGCGTAGGCCAGGTGCATCAGGTGGGTCTCGTCGACCACGATGCCGGCGACCGACACCCGCTCCTGCAGGTCTTCCTTCAGACGCTGGCCGACGATCTCCGCATCGGCCCGCAGGGTCGGCTCGCCGTCCTCGGAATGGTCGTAGGCATAATGGCGCGCCACTTCGCGCAGGGCCGTCTCGATCTGGATGTTGATGAAGGCCTGGTAGTCGTCGACGTCGAACAGGGCCTGCGCCGAATCCGCCACCCGCCAGACCACGTTGGCGGCGATCTCGATCGGATTGCCGCCCTTGTCGTTGACCTTCAACATCTCGCTGGTAACGTTGCGCACCCGCATCGAGATCTTCTTGCGGGCGTACCAAGGCAGCACCCAGCGCAGACCGGTGGTCCGGTCCGTGCCCTTGTAGTTGCCGAACAGGGTGATCGCCACGCCCTCGTTGGGCTGGATCGAATAGAAGCCGGCCAGGGTAAAGACGCCCAGCACCAGGGCGATGATCCCCAGCAGGCCCTGTAGCGGATTGTCCTCGATGCGGGGGATCTGCGCCCCGCCGCCCAGCACCAGGATGACGCCGAACAGCAGCATCAGCAGCCCGTTGAAGCCGCCGCCTGCCTTTTCACTCGTCTTGTTGATCGCCTTGGCTTCGCTCATGTCGCCCTCCGGAATCTGTGATCAAAGTGATATCACTTTCGGAGGGCGACGCAAGCGGCTGAATCAGGTCGCGGGCTTGAGCAGATAGTGGCTGACGCCCCACTCCTCCCCGCCGCGATGGCCGAAAAGGCCCGCCGTGGCCAGGAAGAACAGCCGCCAGCGACGCCGCCAGACGCCGGCCTCTTCCCCATAGGTCGCCTTCATGATCCGGCGGACGGCCAGATCCTCGCGGTCCATGTTGGCCAGCCAGTCCAGGGCCGTCTTCTCATAGTGGCGTCCGTTCCACTTCCAGTCCCGCTCGACCTCGAAAATGTCGGAGAAGTCGCGGATCAGATCGTGGCTGGGCATGAAGCCGCCGGTGAAGAAATACTTCCCGATCCAGTCGTCCTGGTCCTCGTGACTGAAGCGATAGGGCGCTGAGCGGTGGCTGAAGACGTGCAGGAAGAGACGACCCTCCGGCCGCAGCCAGGTCTTCACCCGGCCGAGCAGGCCGTCCCAGTTGGCCATATGCTCGAACATCTCCACCGAGACGACCCGGTCGAACTGCCCCTCGGGCTGGAAGACATTGGCGTCGGCGGTGATCACCGTCAGGTTGCTCAGGCCCCGCATCGCCGCCTGGGCCTCGATATGCTCGCGCTGGCCGTTGGAGTTGGAGACGCTGGTGATCCGGGCCCTGGGATATTTCGCCGCCATCCACAGCGATAGCGAACCCCAGCCACAGCCAAGCTCGAGGATATCCTGGCCGTCCTTGAGGCCGGCGTGTTCGCAGGTGATCTCCAGGGCCCGATCCTCGGCCTGGGCAAGGGTTCGCACGTCCCCGTCGTAGAGGCAGGATGAGTATTTCAGGCGCGGGCCCAGCACGAGGCGGAAGAATTCCGGCGGCAGTTCGTAGTGCTGCTCATTGGCCGCGTCTGTGTGTTCGGCGATTGCGCGGGTGCGCATATCCCGGGCAAAGGCCCCGGTCGTGCTGGCTGGCAGGCCCAGCAGGTCCAGCCGCTGCTTCTCGACCAGCCAGGAGATCGCCGCCCGCCTCAGGGAATCCGGCGCCGGCAGGCTTTCGGCGGCGTTCAGCGCGGTCTTCAGGAAGTTCATGCGGGGGATCCTGTGGCGAGGTCTCTGGGGGGCACGGGGAAGAAGGCGGAGACGCGGGCCTGGTAGTCCTCGAACGCCTTGCCCCTGGAGCGCTTCATGGACGCCTCCAGGGGCGGGACGCCGGACACCCGGGTCAGCAGCACCAGCATGAAGGCCGGGCCGATCAGGGCCAGAAAGCCCCAGGGCCACTGGGCCGCAGGACCGATGGCCATCACCGGCCAGGCCAGCCACAGGGTCCACTCAAAGAAGTAGTTGGGATGCCGGGACCAGCCCCACAGGCCGACATCGCAGACCTTGCCCTTGTTGGACGGACTCAGTTTGAACCGCTTCAGCTGCCGATCGGCCAGCGCCTCGCCGCCGATGGCGATCACCAGCACCAGGGCGGCTGCGAAATCGCTCCAGGCCGGAGCCGGCGCCGGATTGCGGGCCGCCACCAGGATGGCGATCGAAAGCAGCGCCCCCGAAAGCGCCTGAGCCTGCAGGAAGCCGAACATCCGCGGCTGAAAGGCCGCGCCCCAGTCCCGGCGGAACTGCTGGTAGCGGGGATCTTCCTCCGAGCCGGAGACGCGCTGGAACAGGTGGGTCCCCAGCCGAACGGACCACAGCAGGATGAGCGCCGCCACGATCCACTGTCTGGCGTTGGGCGCCGCGGCGCCCAGCGGCCAAAGCGCGGCTGCGACCCCGGCGGCGCCCATGCCGAAGCTCCAAAAGACGTCGGTCCAGCCTCCGTTGTTGACCGACCGCTGATAGGCCCAGGCGATCCCCATCCAGAGGCTAAGGGCCAGGGCTATGACGAGAGCGAGCAGGATCATGCAAGGGCATACGCGGCTCGTCGGAAACTGGATCGCCAGGAGGGCCCACCTTCCGCCCCAGCCAGATCCCGGTCACCGATCCGCAATGGCCGGAAGCAGCCCAGGACTAGCCGACCCAGAGCCGCCAGGCCTGAAACAGATAGAAGCCCCCGATTGCGGTGATGATCCACCGTGTCAGGGTCAGGAAATGGCGGTCCGTCATCCGGTCGAGGATTCTGCCGCCGATCACGGTTCCTGCGATCGACAGGGGCGCCGCCGCCATGAAGACCCAGAGCGGCGGCATGCCGCTCCCGTTCAGCTGCAACAGCGGCGCGCCGAAGACGACCACCTTGGCCAGATGGCTGAACACCTGGGTCCCGGCCTTGGTGGCGACTATCTCATGCCGGGTCATGGCCGTGCGAACGAAGAAGATGTCCAGAAGAGGCCCCGCCACCCCGGCCAGCAGGTTAAGCCCGGTGACCAGCAGGCCGCAGGCGGCGGCGTGGGTCGGCCGCTGGGCGTCCAGGGTCACCATATCCCTGGGCAGCCACACAAGGACCGGACAGAGGCCGAGCAGCAGGAAGACCAGTGGCCTGGACGGCGCGTAGTGCAGCAGGGCGACGACCAACCCGGCCACCGCCGCGCCGGCCGCATAGAGGCAGATGATCGACCAGCGCAGATGACGCCGATGCAGAATGGCCCGCGCGCCATTGGCGACGATCTGGACCAGGCCGTGGGTGACGAAGGCGGCCGAGACGGGCAGCATCAACGCCAAAGCGCCCATCAGCACCAGGCCTCCCGCCAAGCCGAAAACCCCGGTCAGAACCGCGGTCAGGAAGACCACGACCAGCAGCAGGGCGGCGGTGATTGCGCTCATCAATGCCCCCTACCCGGCCGCCTCACCAAACCGGTGGAACACCCGGCCCTTGTCTCGTTCGCGTCAACCGCTAAGACAGCCGGCGCGGGCGGCTAGCTCAGCTGGTCAGAGCATCTCGTTTACACCGAGAGGGTCGGGGGTTCGAACCCCTCGCCGCCCACCATATCCCTTGCAAAACGAAGAAGAGGCGGCCCGCCTTCCAGCGGACCGCCTCTCCCGTTTGCTCCGGACGCCCCGGCTTCAGCTGTTCAACGCGCCCTTCAGGCCCTCGCCGACCTGGAACCGCGCGGTCTTCGAGGCCGCCCGCTTGACCGTTTCACCCGTCCGGGGATTTCGAGCCGTTCCCGCGGCGCGGGAAACAGCCTTGAAGGTTCCAAACCCTACCAGTCGAACATCCTCACCCTGCTTCAGCGACGCGGTCACGGAGTCCACGAAGGCCTGCAGGGCCGCGCCCGCCTGGGTCTTGTTCAATCCCGATCCATCCGCGATCGCAGCGACAAGTTCGGCCTTGGTCGTCATTGAATTCTCCCAGCCATTTCGTTGTGCGGCGCCGCGCTCGCTCAGCGAGCGAGCCCTTGGCCGTAGAAGGATTATGGAGGCTGCCAGCGTCCCGTCAAAAGAAACGCGCCGCGGGAATCCCCGCGGCGCGTAAATTAATGGCGATTACCTGCCAGTAGTTACCCTCAGTGGGTAATAATCGCGTCGGCATCACCCTCTTCCACCTTCGCAGGTGCAACAATCGCTTCGTCAGCTTCCGACCACTCGATCGGCACCGGAGCGCTGACCAGAGCCCGGGCGATGGCCTCGTCGACAGTCGAGATCGGCACGATTTCGAGCTGGTCCTTCACCGTCTGAGGCACCTCGGCAAGGTCCTTCTCGTTCTCCTGCGGGATCAGCACCGTCTTGATGCCGCTGCGCAGGGCCGCCAGCAACTTCTCCTTCAGGCCGCCGATCGGCAGGACACGGCCGCGCAGGGTCACCTCGCCGGTCATGGCGATGTCCTTGCGGATCGGAATTCCGGTCAGCACCGAGATGATGGCGATGGCCATGGCCACACCGGCCGAGGGGCCGTCCTTGGGGGTCGCCCCTTCAGGCACGTGGACGTGGACGTCGGTCTTCTCGAACTGCGGCGGCTTGATGCCGAACTTGGTCGAGCGCGACCGGACGTAGCTGTTGGCCGCCGCGATGGACTCCTTCATCACGTCCTTCAGGTTGCCGGTGATCGACATCCGGCCCTTGCCCGGCATCTTGACCGCCTCGATGGTCAGGATCTCGCCGCCGAACTCGGTCCAGGCCAGACCGGTGACGATACCGACCTGATCCTCCTCGTCCGTCTCGCCATAGCGATACTTCTTCACCCCGGCGTATTTCGCCAGGCGCTCGGTATCGATGGTGATCGACTCCACCTTCTCGCGCGCCAGGTCCCGCACCGTCTTGCGGGCCAGGTTGCCCAGTTCCCGCTCCAGAGACCGCACGCCGGCTTCCCGGGTGTAGTAGCGGATCAGGTCCTGGATCGCCTCGTCCGGCACGACGAATTCCGCCGTGGTCAGGCCGTGGTCCTTGATCAGCCGCGGCAGCACGTGGCGCTTGGCGATCTCGATCTTCTCGGCCTCGGTGTAGCCGGGGATGCGAATGATCTCCATGCGGTCCAGCAGCGGCTGGGGCATATTGAGGCTGTTGGCCGTGGTGACGAACATCACCTGGCTGAGGTCATAGTCCACTTCCAGATAGTGGTCGGCGAAGGTCGAGTTCTGCGCCGGGTCCAGCACTTCCAGCAGGGCCGAGGACGGATCGCCCCGATAGTCGCTGCCCATCTTGTCGATCTCGTCGAACAGGAAGAAGGGGTCGACCGCCTTGGCCTTCTTCATCGACTGGATGACCTTGCCGGGCATCGAGCCGATGTAGGTCCGCCGGTGACCGCGGATTTCCGCCTCGTCGCGCACGCCGCCCAGGGACAGCCGCACGAATTCGCGACTGGTGGCCTTGGCGATCGAACGGCCGAGCGAGGTCTTGCCGACACCGGGGGGGCCGACGAGACAGAGGATCGGGCCCTTGAGTGAGTTGGTCCGGGCCTGAACGGCCAGATACTCGAGAATCCGCTCCTTCACCTTCTCCAGGCCGTAGTGATCCTCCTCGAGGATGGCCTCGGCGCGGGCCAGGTCGATCTTCTTCGGCTTGGCCTTGCCCCAGGGCAGGGACAGCAACCAGTCGAGGTAGTTGCGAACCACCGTGCTCTCGGCCGACATCGGGCTCATGTTGCGCAGCTTCTTCAGCTCGCCCTCGGCCTTGGCGCGGGCCTCCTTGGAGAATTTGGTCTTCTTGATGCGCTTCTCGAGCTCGATCATCTCGTCGCGACCGTCGTCCTGGTCGCCCAGCTCGCGCTGGATCGCCTTCATCTGCTCGTTCAGGTAATATTCGCGCTGGGTCTTCTCCATCTGCCGCTTCACGCGGCTGCGGATCTTCTTCTCGACCTGCAGGACGCTGATCTCGCCTTCCATCAGGGCGAAGACCTTTTCCAGGCGCTTGACCACATTGAACAACTCAAGCAGCGACTGCTTGTCGCCGATCTTCACCGACAGATGGGCGGCGATGCTATCGGCCAGCTTGCCGGGTTCGGCGATGTGGGGGATCGACGCCAGGGCTTCCGGCGGGATCTTCTTGTTGAGCTTGACGTAACCCTCGAACTGTTCGGCCACGGCGCGGGACAGGGCCTCGGCCTCATGGGCCTCGCCATCGTCCTCGTCGATGATGGCCACCTCGGCCTCGTAATAGTCCTCGGTGCCGAGGAATTTGGTGACGGCGGCGCGCTGCTTGCCCTCGACCAGCACCTTGACGGTGCCATCGGGCAGTTTCAGCAGTTGCAGCACGGTGGCCACCACGCCGACGTCATAGATGGCGCCGGGGGACGGGTCGTCATCGGCGCTGTTCTTCTGGGTCGCCAGGACGATCTGTTTGTCGCCGCGCATCACCTCTTCGAGGGCGCGGACGGATTTCTCGCGGCCGACGAACAGCGGCACGACCATATGGGGGAATACGACGATGTCCCGAAGCGGCAACACCGGCAGAGTGCGTAGTTCTGACATTGCTTGGTCTCCTGCGCGCGACCCGGAAGCGGCGCCGCGCCGACCCGCCCCTTACGGACGAGTATGTTGATCAGATAGTTGGGCGCTTTGCAGCGCCATTCAAGCGCGGGGGGAGCCCAGCCTGGGGGTAAAGCCCCAACGAATCAGGAAAATCAGCGTTAACGGCGCGGATTTGAGCGCCGTTCACGAACCGCTTCCGTGCCTCACGGCTTCCCGCGGCCAGACCTGTTCGGTCACCGCCCAGCCGATCACCCCGGCCAACGCCGCCGCCGCGCCCAGCCATTGCGCCGGCGCCAGCCCCTCGGCGGCGCGGCCCCCGATGATCCAGGCGACGACAAAGACGCTGGCGGCGGAAATCCATCGGGCCGACAGCGTCGCGCGAACCAGGGACAACATGGGTAAGCCTCCTCAACTTGAGGACACCGACTTAGCGGCATATCGGCCCGTCTGTCTCTGCGGCACGAACCCGCAGCTGCGGGCGCAGCGACCCTGGGCCTAGCGGCCTCACCCCTGCGCCTATTCGACCGAGCAGGCGCCCGGTCCATCCAGGTCCAGCGGCGGGATGGCGCAGATCGGCATGGTGACGATCATCACCTCGCTCTGCAGTTCGTCGGCCCAGGCCGTCACCTCGGCGAGGGTCGGCGTGAAACTGCCCGGCGGACGCAGCCAGTCCGGCTCAAACCGGCCGGCGCAGATTTCACCGCTGAGGATCCCCTCGCCGCAGCCTCGCCCTCGCAGGGTCTCCATCTCCAGCCAGGTCCGGTACAGCGAGCGATACAGGCCCGCCGGTTCGATCACCTCCGACTCCGCACCGCCAGGCGCCTGGCCGGGTCGGGAGTCCAGAATGTCGGTCGCCGAATAGACCAGCGCCGACAGCCGGCCGATGCTGATCTGGGTGATAAAGGCTTCGTCCTCATCGGCGGCGGAGGCCGGTGCGCCAAAGGAAACCAGGGCCAGGGCGGCGAGGCTCGCCGCGGCCAAATTTGTGCGGATGGGGACCATAAATGTCACTCCGATTACGGCTCGCAACATGGCTCGCGCCGCGGCCTGCGAACAGGGTCTGCTGAGGCTTTATTCCCTTCGTCGCGGATCGAGCCGGTGGCGGCCGGGCCGCAGGGCCTCATTTTCGCCAGCCGGACCGGCAGGGATGGCGCAGGAGCATCAATGACCGCCGCGCCCAACCCCACGGAGATCGATCGCCTGACCGAGGTCTTCCGCGGATCTGGCCGGTTCGCCCTCATGGGCCTGGGCCAGAACCTCGGCCGCCACGGGACTTTCGGAGACAATCTCACCTTGGACCGGCTCTGCCGCCGGGCCGGAAATCCGGGCTATGTGATGTTGAAGGAACTGGGCCAGAGCGGCTCCGACCGCTGGCTGGGCTACGAGATCGCCTGGACCGGCGTCGTCTCCCATCTCTCCCAAGCCCTCTACCGACCCATGCGCCGCTTGCGTATCGACGCGCCGCAGGTCCGTTCCGCCGGCGCACCTGCCGCCCTGCCCTTCACCCGCCTGGGCGAGATCATAGACTTCGACATTGGCGCCGTGGAACCACGCGCCACCCGCATCGGCGTGATCGCCGGCTATGCGGAAGCAAGCCACAGCCTGGTGATCGTCACCCTGACGGCGGCGGACACCGGCGAGGCCGTCAGCCCCAACCAGCTTCCCACGGCCAGACAGCTGGTCGCTTCAGGCGGACTGGCGCCCGAGGCCCTGGCAAGCCGGGGCGGTCCCATTCCCGACGAGGCCCACCTCCTGGGAACCGGAGTCCGCGATGTGCTCGCCGCCGGCCAACGCAGCGGCTGCCATCAGTTGGTCGCGCTTGACCTGCCTGTCAGGCCGCGCGGCTACCGTCTGCATCTCCAGCCGACCGCCGCCGTCAGCGCTGGCGGAAAAGGCCCCGCGGTCCGAACCTGCATCGCCTACGCCACCTTCGCCGCCGACGGTCTTCGCCACGACGATCCAGGCGCCGAACTCTTCCGCTGCGAAGCGTTCAGCGCCGCCAACGACGCCAGCGCCAACGAAACCTTCGTCCTTTCGGGCCGAGCGGCGGGAAGCGCCGCATCCCGACGCCTGATGGGTCAGGGTCACGGCGGCGAGGTGCAGCAGGGCGAGGAGTCCTGCGCTGTCGACGGCAAGGCCGTGCGCCTGCGCAACGTATCCCGGGCTCGGACGCGCAAGGCCGGGCTGGCCACACTCGAGCTGGGCCGCGGCCACGGCCGCAGCCTTGGCGAAACCGTGTCCGTCACCGGGCTGGGCGGCGCGGACTACAATATTGAAGGGGCCGTCCTTTCCGACGTGACGGCGACCAGCATCGCTTGGCCCTCGCCCGGTCCCGACGAAGCGCCCATCCCGGATTCCGGCGGCGTGGTCTGGTCGCACCAACTCCAGGTCGGTCGGCGGGTCTCGGTCGGCTGGGCGTCCTTGATCAGCCATCAGGAAGACGGCCCGCTGGGCCGGATCACCGACGCCGGCTACCGCCTGGACGCGACGGGCTTCACCACCGGCGGGGTCTTCGAGGCGACAAGGGATCTCGATCTCGACCCCGCAACCTACCTCCAGCTCGCCACCGTCTGGAGCGGCGATCGCAACCGTCTCGGCCCGCGCTATCCCGGCGACAAGACCTGGAGGATTCTGGCAAGCAAGGAACGCCACAATCCCACGCACGACGATAACGCCCCCTTTTGGCGCGGCCTGCAGCCGGCCGGCTTCCTGGCCTGGGATACCGTCGGCGGCCAAGCCACCGCCCTGCTGGTCGCGGCGCCCTGGCTACACACGACAGCCTGGAACGGCGGTCGGGCCGAGCTCTTCGTCCAGGATCGCAAGGGCGGAACGCTGGAGAAGCTGTACCTTCGCTGGTCAAGGCTGGCCGAGACCCGGCTGGCCGCCGGTGATCGCCTGATCTTCGGCGGCCGGCGGCTCGACACCCTCGCCGACCCGGCGGTTCGGGACCCGCTCGAGCCCCCGGACCCCGCCTGATCCTGGCGGCTGACGGCAAAATGCCCGCCTTGCTTTCGCTTGGCGGGCTTTGTTGTCTGTCTGCCTTTGGGTGCGGGAGCAGGATTTGAACCTGCGACCTTCAGGTTATGAGCCTGACGAGCTACCGGGCTGCTCCATCCCGCGTCAAGGCGGAGTGTTATCGTAAGGTATGGGTCAGTTTATGGACTTGTGTGTTTGGTTTTGTATCCCTTCGGCGGACCTGGCGGCGACCTACTCTCCCGCGCCTTGAGACGAAGTACCATTGGCCCTGGAGGACTTAACGACCGAGTTCGGAATGGGATCGGGTGGGGAACCTCCGGCATAGCCACCAGGTCGGCGGAAGGGATACGGAAGACATCATTGTC
>JBIIAX010000039.1:0-3667 GCA_044239675.1 Caulobacter sp. | reverse complement strand
ATTCCGAACTCGGTCGTTAAGTCCTCCAGGGCCAATGGTACTTCGTCTCAAGGCGCGGGAGAGTAGGTCGCCGCCAGGTCCGCCGAAGGGATACAAAACTACACAACACACAAGTCCATAAACTGACCCATACCTTACGATAACACACCGCCTTGACGCGGGATGGAGCAGCCCGGTAGCTCGTCAGGCTCATAACCTGAAGGTCGCAGGTTCAAATCCTGCTCCCGCACCCAAAGCGATAGAATAGACACTCAAAATGCGGCCGTCCTCAACAGGACGGCCGCTTTTTGCGTTCTGCTCCCGTCGAAGGCCGCGGAGCTTGAAGACCGCGGAGCGTGAAGGCCGACGCCTCGGGGGCTGGTCTAACCGCGGCTGATCGGCGAGGCTGCACCCGAGCCATGAGCCTTGGGGGCATATGACCAAGATCCCGGATCCAGGCCAGTTCGCTGGGCCCAGCCCCGATGGGCCAAGCGCCGCTGACGCCGACACCGACTGGATCGAGCGGCCGAGCCGGCTGTCCGCCGCCGTGTTCCAGATGAAGGTCGCGGTGTTCCGCGTCCGCCGGCGTCTCCTCAATCTGACAGCCGGCCTGCGGCGCCTGACGCCCGCCGCCGCGCCGGAGGATTTCGTCATCCTGGCCGAGGCCCGCAGCGGTCTGTGGACAGACACCCGGTCCCGGGAACACAGGCACCAGCGCGGCAAGGTCGAGAACCTGCGTCGAGCGACGGCCAGGATCGGGGCGGGCTTGCTGGCTCCCGGCCAGGTCTTCAGCTTCTGGACCCAGGTCGGCAAGGCGACGCGCCGCCGCGGCTTTGTCGATGGCCGGATGATCCAGGAGGGCTGCCTGGTCCCCGCGATCGGCGGCGGTCTCTGCCAGCTGTCCAACGCCCTGTATGATGTCGCCCAGCGGGCCGGCTGCGAGATCGTCGAGCGGCATGGCCACTCGAAGGTGGTGCCCGGCTCCGCCTCTACCCACGGCCAGGACGCCACCGTCGCCTGGAACTATGTCGACCTGCGATTCCGCCATGACCAGCCGCTGCATATCGAGACCTGGCTGACCGAGACGGAACTGATCGTGCGGATCAGTGGGCCGCCGGCGGCCCCGGCGCGCAGTTCAGGCTCTTCGCCGGCCCAGCACCTTCCTATTCCCCCAGCGCAGGGGGCCCGCAGCTGCGACAGCTGCCAGCAAGTCAGCTGCTTCCGCCATGAGGGGCCGGCGCCGCCTAGTCCCTCCGCCCGGCGGATCTGGCTGGTCGATGACAACTGGCCGGAGTTCCAGGCCTATCGGGCGGAGGCCGCGGGACCGAATGACCTGCTGGGTGTGCCGCTCGACGGCCATCGTTGGCGGGCGGCCCGCTACGGCTGGACCGATGCGCCCTCGGGGCGAACCTCCTCAGCGGCGATCCAGGCCTTGGCGCGATCGGCGCGGGTTCGCCAGGCCGGACGTCAGGGCCCGGTGCGGCGTCAGGCCGAACTGGCCGGCGCCGAAGCCATCGCCCGGTCGCTGTCACGGCTGCTGACTCCGGACGATCTGGATGTGGTGGTGGCGCAGTCGCTGCTCCCCTACCTCTGGCGCGACGGCCGCCTGGGCGGACGCCGGTTCAGCGTGCTGATGACCCGGCTGCCGATGGCGGAGCTTCAGGCCAGGCTGGATACGGCGAACCAGGCCGGCGGCGGCCAGGCCAGCCTGACCGATTTTCGCGCGCCAGCCGGCTTGGTTCGCGCCGAGTCCGAGGCCCTTGCCGCCGCGCACCAGATCGTCACGCCCCATGCGGAGGTGGCGGGGCTGTTTGGCGAGCGGTCGGTGCGACTGGCCTGGTCTCTTCCGAAGGCGCGCGCCCCGGCGCAGGCGGTATCGGGGCGGATCGCCTTCCCGGGTCCGACGATCGCACGCAAGGGGGCCCGCTCGGTAAGGGACGCGGCCCAGGTCATGGGCCTTGAGGTGGTCCTGGTCGGCGCCAACCTTGAGGGACCCAACTTCTGGGAAGGCGTGGACACCCGTATGGCCGGGCCCGACTGGCTGGACGGCGTCAGCCTGGTTGTCCAGCCGGCTGTGGTGGAAGACAGCCCCCGACGTTTGCTCGCCGCGCTCGCCGCCGGCGTTCCGGTTGTCGCCACCCCGGCCTGTGGCCTGGATCAGCAACCGGGCCTGACGCTGATTGGGCCAAACGACACCAAGGCCTTGGTCGCCGCAATCCGGCAGGCGTTGGCGAAGGGGGAGGGGACCGCCTCACCCATGGAGGCTATGGCATGAAGAAGATCGATCTGGCGTCTGTCCCCGTAGGGACGGGGAGCAGCTATCCGCCGCCGTTCGACACGCCCTGCAACGCCCAGACCTATCAGAAGCTTGGCCGCCATGCGGGGCTGACGCTGTTCGGGGTCAATCTGACAGTGCTGCCGCCCGGGACCTGGTCGGGCCAGCGGCACTGGCACAGTCATGAGGACGAATTTGTCTGGATCGTCGAGGGTGAGCTGGTGCTGGTCACCGACGCTGGCGAGGAGATCATGCGGGCAGGGGACTGCGTCGCCTTCCGTCACGGCGATTCGGATGGACATGTCTTGATCAATCGCTCCGACCGGAACGCGCGAATCCTGGAGGTCGGCAATTCGGATCCTCGGGATCGCTGCACCTATTCCGATATCGACATGGTCGCCGAGCCGGGAGTCGAAGGATACAGCCACAAGGACGGCAGGCCTTATCCCGTGAAAGAGTCGTAGCGCAGACGAATCCGGCGTGTCGCGGAATCGCTCCAGGGGCGTAGGGCGCCTGCTGGGGGCCGGGTTCGTCCGGGCGGAGTCGGTTAGCCGGACCCGACGCAGGCGCGGCGGAACGAAAACATCAGCCCCCTTGACGCCGAAGCAGGCCCGACGGGCCGGGGTGAACGCCGGGACAGCACTGATCCCGATCCCCGGTTTGTGAAGATTCTGTCTCAGCGGGCTTGCCAGATAAGCGCCCACCCCATAGAAGCGCCTCTCTGCTTCACACGGCTCGCGCCGCCAGGGACCAGGGGCTTTTAGTCCTTGCAATTCCGGTAGCGATGAGTATGTTCCGCAGCCTCAATCGACTCGGTCATCGACCTGGAGGGAAGCCTCGCTTCCCTGGGTGGCCGGTTTTGTCTCTTTCGAACGGCGGTTCCTTCGGGTTCCAAGGTTCGATCGGAACTTTCAGGAAGTTGGTTGACATGACTGAGGGTGGCCCCTAGATACGCCGCTCTTCGCCGGGGCCGGGCGTTAAACGGTTGGGCTGCTTAGGCGGTTCGGGTCTTTGACATTGTTGATTTGGAAAGAGAAACGCAGGCGGCGACGTTCTGGCGATAGGTTTAACCAACCTATCTTCGACGTCGACAAAATGCGGTCTCTTGAAGACACCATGAATATGGGCTGCCTGGCTTAGGTTGGGTGGCTTATGTGATTGGGAACTCGTCAAGATACTATGCAAAACCAGACGCCTGGCCTGGGGTTTTCCCCCTGGGCTGGATACTGGAGTCAATGTCAACTCAACCTGAGAGTTTGATCCTGGCTCAGAGCGAACGCTGGCGGCAGGCCTAACACATGCAAGTCGAACGAACCTTTCGGGGTTAGTGGCGGACGGGTGAGTAACACGTGGGAACGTGCCTTTTGGTTCGGAACAACTCAGGGAAACTTGAGCTAATACCGAATGTGCCCT
>JBIIAX010000008.1:0-156695 GCA_044239675.1 Caulobacter sp. | reverse complement strand
CCACCGCGGCGTATTCGCCGCGGTCCCCCTCCCCCAATGGGGGAGGAATTAAGCTGTGCGTTCCTGCGCCCCTTGTGTGACCCATCGGCCACACCTACATCCCCGTCAGCCGGTTGCGCTCAGCTGAGGCGGCCGGCCCTATCCGCCTTGCTAGGGGACTTCACGTGAACATCGACCTCTATTCCGACCGCGCCAAACAGGCCGTGCAATCGGCCCAGTCGCTGGCCCTGGCCCGCCGCCATCAGCATCTGTCGCCCGACCATCTGCTGAAAGTCCTGCTCGAGGAGAAGGACGGGCTCAGCCGCGCTCTGATCCAGAGCGCCGGCGGCAAGCCGGACGCCGTGGACGCCGCTGTCGAGACCCTGCTGGGCAAGATGCCCAAGGTCGAGGGCGGCTCCGGCCAGCTGTATCTGAAACCCGACACCGCCCGGGTCTTCGCCGCCGCCGAGGAAGGCGCCAAGGCCAGCGGCGACAGTTTCGTCACCACCGAACGGCTGCTGATCGCGCTGGCCAAGGAAGGCGGCGACGCGGCCAAGGCCCTGAAGGGCGCCGGGGTGGACGAGAAATCCCTGACCGCCGCCGCCGACGCCATGCGCAAGGGCCGCACCGCCGACAGCGCCTCGGCCGAGGAAGGCTATGACGCCCTCAAACGCTACGCCCGCGACCTGACCCAGGCTGCCCGGGACCAGAAGCTGGACCCGGTGATCGGCCGCGACGAGGAGATCCGCCGCACCATCCAGGTCCTCTCCCGCCGCACCAAGAACAACCCCGTTCTCATCGGCGAACCCGGCGTCGGCAAGACCGCGATCGTCGAGGGCCTGGCCCTGCGCATCGTCGAGGGCGACGTACCGGAAAGCCTGAAGGACAAGAAGCTGCTCAGCCTCGACATGGGCTCCCTGATCGCCGGGGCGAAGTACCGCGGCGAGTTCGAGGAGCGGCTGAAGGCCGTGCTGAACGAGGTCACCGCGGCCGAGGGCGGCATCATCCTGTTCATCGACGAGATGCACACCCTGGTCGGGGCCGGCAAGTCGGAGGGGGCGATGGACGCCTCCAACCTGCTGAAGCCCGCCCTGGCGCGGGGGGAACTGCACTGCGTCGGCGCCACCACCCTGGATGAATACCGCAAGCATGTGGAGAAGGACGCGGCCCTGGCCCGTCGCTTCCAGCCGGTGTTCGTCAATGAGCCGACGGTGGAGGACACCATCTCCATCCTGCGCGGCCTGAAGGAGAAGTACGAGGTCCACCACGGGGTGCGGATCAGCGACAGCGCCATCGTCGCCGCCGCGACCCTGTCGCACCGCTACATCGCCGACCGCTTCCTGCCCGACAAGGCCATCGACCTGATGGACGAGGCCGGCAGCCGCGTGCGGATGGCCGTCGACTCCAAGCCCGAGGAACTGGACGAGATCGACCGCCGCCTGGTGCAGCTGAAGATCGAGCGCGAGGCCCTGAAGAAGGAAACCGACGCCGCCAGCCGCGCGCGCCTGAGCAGCCTGGAAGAAGAGATCGACGAGCTGCAGGCCCAGACCGATGAGATGACCGCCGCCTGGAAGGCCGAGAAGGAGAAGGTCGGCAGCGCCGCCCAGACCCGCGAGGCCCTGGAACGCCTGAAGGCCGAACTGGTCGCCGCCCAGCGCCGGGGCGACCTGCAGCGCGCCTCTGAGATCGCCTATGGCGAGATCCCGGCCATGGAAAAGCGGCTTGAGGCCGAGGAAGCCAATGGCAAGGTCGAGAACGCCATGGCTCCCGAGGTGGTGGACGCCCAGCAGATCGCCGCCGTGGTCAGCCGCTGGACCGGGGTGCCGGTCGAGAAGATGCTGGAAGGCGAGCGGGAAAAGCTGCTGGCCATGGAAGACGGCCTGCGGGCCCGGGTGGTCGGTCAGGACGAGGCCCTGGTCGCCGTCTCCGACGCCGTGCGCCGGGCCCGCTCGGGCCTGAGTGACCCGCAGCGGCCGATCGGCAGCTTCCTGTTTCTCGGCCCGACGGGCGTCGGCAAGACCGAGCTGACCAAGGCCCTGGCCGAATTCATGTTCGCCGACGAGGCGGCCATCACCCGTCTCGACATGAGCGAGTATATGGAAAAGCACAGCGTCAGCCGAATGATCGGCGCGCCTCCCGGCTACGTCGGCTACGATGAGGGCGGCGCCCTGACCGAGGCTGTGCGCCGGCGGCCCTATCAAGTGGTGCTGTTCGACGAGATCGAGAAGGCCCACCCGGACGTCTTCAACGTGCTGCTGCAGGTGCTGGACGACGGCCGCCTGACCGATGGCCAGGGTCGCACGGTCGATTTCCGCAACACCCTGATCATCATGACCAGCAACATGGGCGCCGAATACCTGGCGGCCCAGGGCGAGGGCGACGACGTCGAACTGGTCCGGCCCCAGGTGATGAACGTGGTCCGCGCCAACTTCCGGCCGGAGTTCCTCAACCGGATCGACGAGGTCATCCTGTTCAAGCGGCTGGCCCGCTCGGACATGAGCAGCATCGTCCGCATCCAGCTGGGCCGGCTCGACAAACTGCTGGCCGACCGCCGCATGGCCATCGCCCTCGACGACGGCGCCCTGCACTGGCTGGCCGAACGCGGCTACGACCCGGTCTACGGGGCCCGGCCGCTGAAGCGGGTGATCCAGAAGGACCTGATCGACCCGATTGCGCGCAAACTGCTGGCGGGGGATTTGGAGGACGGCAGCGTCATCCAGGTGCGGGCGGGCGAGGGCGCGCTGGTGATCGGGAAGGCGCAGGTGCACTGAGGACGTGACCCTCCGCGTCCCTTAGTTCGTCTCCCAAAGTTCCTCCTCCGCGCAAAGCGCGGGGGAGGGGGACCGCCGGCAAAGCCGGTGGTGGAGGGGGCGTCGCCCGGCTGTGGGAAGATCGCTCTGAGCATAGTCGGCAGCCGCATCCCCGCTCTTCGGAAAGCGCCGGTTCTGCCCCCTCCACCGGCTTCGCCGGTCCCCCTCCCCCAGCCTGCGGCTGGAGGAGGATTTGCGAGGCCCGACGGCCCGGCCACATAACCCCCCGCTCTGTCGCATAACGTGCTACACCATGGCCTCATCGCGCCCGCTTGCGCCCCGCCGCCCCCTGTTGCGCGCCGACGCCGGCCGCGCCCCTGGCGGCAAGAAGGAGTTCTCCGATGGTCGAAGAAGGCTTCGTCTCCATGTACGCCCGTGACTTCGTCACCCTGGCCGCCCGCGCCGAGAGCGGCGTCGAGGTGGATATCCAGGTGGAGAAGCGTATCGGCGAGGCCCGCAGCCACGCCGTCCTGATGGACGCCCGCAAGGGCGAGGGGCATCTACCGGCGGTGGCCGAGCGGCTGCGTCATGAATCGACCCGCGACGACATCCGCACCTTCCGCCCCGGCGACGACGTCAAGGCGGCCCTGGCCCGCCGGCGCAGCTTCCTGCTGGACGTCGCCGACCGGCTGATGCGCACCCCGGTCGCCGCCGGCCGGGCGACCATGGCCGTGCGCGGGTAACTAAAGCGGCGCCCGCCTTGCCCCTGCCGCACAGGCGGGCCAAATAGGCGGGATGATCACCGGTCAGACCATGCTCGAGCCGATGCTGACGGCCTGTCCGGACTTCGCCCCGGCCTGGACGGCGTTTCAGCGTGACTGGCCGGACGCCGACCAGACCCCGCATGTCCTGGCTCTGGCCGAGCTGGCCCGGCTGCTCAACACCAAGCTCAAGCACGGCGAGACGGCCGAGTTTCCGGCCGTGTTCGAGGTGGTCGAGCACTGGCTGGCCGAGGGCGACGACTATGTGCAGACCGCCGCCGCCGCCGGCCTGATCGAGGGGCTGCAGGGCGCGTCCTACTACGGTTCCGGCGGCGATATCCTGCCCTGGCTGGGTCCGCTGACCCTGGCGCAATGGCGGTTGCTGGAGGGCGAGCCGGAACTTCGCCGGCCGGGATCGCCGGTCGTGGCGGAACCGCCCGCCGGCCCGCCCATCCGCGCCGCCATCATCGCCCGCGCGCCCCGCATGCCCCGCGCCCCGAAGGTCGCCGAGACCACCGGCGCGCCGGGCGCCAAACGCTACGACCCGCAGGAGGCCAGGGCCCAGCTGGACGTGCTGCAGGCGCGCTATGCCGGGCCCGGCTGGTTCTGGCGTGTCGCCCGCGACCATCCGGCGGAGACCCTGGCGGCGGTCTTCCTGCTGGCCGCCACCCTGATCGTCTGCGCCTTCTCCCTGACCGGCGGCGCCCTACCCGGCGGCCTCTACTGGGCCGGCGCCGGGGCGGTGCTGCTGGTGGCGGGGATCCTGCTGCTGGCCGGATCGCAGTGGGTCCGGTCGCGGCGCAAGGGCCGCTAGAACCCCGGGCTGGAGTAGTCCACCACGCCGGGGCCGAAGACGGCGGCGATGGCCGCGGGCCGGCGTTCGGCGACGTCCTCGTCCTCGTCGATCTCTTCGGGATAGCGGAGGGTGACCTTGAAGGCGCCGTCGTCGAGGACGTAGCTGAGCACGGCCCATTCGCCCTTGGGATCGACTTCGCGGGCGGCTTCCCAATAGGCGTCGATGACCGCTTCCAGCAGCGGCGGGCAGAGGCGGTAGTGGATCACGTCCGGGTCGTCCTCGGCATAGAAGACGTCGGCGGCGATCAGGCCGTCCTCGCGTTCGGCATAGACCATGATCTTGCCGGCCTCCTCGGAGGCGACCTCCAGGGCGAGGCGGCCGATCTCCTGGTAGTAGGGCTCGAGGTCGGTGCTCATGGCGGGGTCAGTTATCGTCCATCTTCAGGGCGGCGATGAAGGCCTCCTGCGGAATCTCGACCTTGCCGAACTGGCGCATCCGCTTCTTGCCGGCCTTCTGCTTGTCGAGCAGCTTGCGTTTGCGGCTGGCGTCGCCGCCGTAGCATTTGGCGGTGACGTCCTTGCGCAGGGCGCGGACGGTTTCCCGGGCGATGATCCGGCCGCCGATCGCCGCCTGGATCGGGATGACGAACATGTGGCTGGGGATCAGCTCCTTCATCTTCTCGACCATGCCCCGGCCGCGCTGTTCGGCGCGGTCGCGGTGGACCAGCATGGAGAGGGCGTCCACCGGCTCGGCGTTGACCAGGATCTGCATCTTCACCAGGTCGCCGACGCGGTAGCCCTCGATCTGGTAGTCGAAGCTGGCGTAGCCCTTGGAGATGGATTTCAGCCGGTCGTAGAAGTCGAAGACCACCTCGTTCAGCGGCAGGTCGTAGACCAGCATGGCGCGGCTGCCGACGTAGGACAGTTCCCGCTGCTGGCCGCGGCGGTCCTGGCACAGCTTGATGACGCCGCCGAGGTATTCGTCGGGGGTCAGGATGGTGGCCTTGATCCAGGGCTCGCTGATGGTGTCGATCCTGGTCGGATCGGGCAGGTCGGCCGGGTTGTGCAGGTCGATCTCGCCGCCGTTGTGGGCCAGGTTGATCTTGTAGACGACGGACGGGGCCGTCGCGATCAGGTCGAGGTCGAACTCGCGCGACAGCCGCTCCTGGATGATCTCCAGGTGGAGCAGGCCCAGGAACCCGCAGCGGAAACCAAAGCCCAGGGCGGCGCTGGTTTCCATCTCATAGGTGAAGCTGGCGTCGTTGAGGCGCAGGCGGCCGATGGCGGCGCGCAGGTCCTCGAAGTCGGCGGCATCCACCGGGAACAGGCCGCAGAAGACGACCGGCTGGACTTCCTTGAACCCGGTGAGGGCCTGGGCGGTGGGCTTCTTCTCGTCGGTGATGGTGTCGCCGACGGCGGCGTCGGCCACTTCCTTGATCTGGGCGGTGAAGAAGCCGACCTCGCCCGGGCCCAGGCTGTCGACCGGGGTGTTCTTCGGCTGGAAGACCCCGACCCGGTCGACCAGATGGGTGGCCCCGGCGTTCATCATCTTGATCCGCTGGCCGGCCTTCAGCGTGCCGTCGAAGATGCGGACCAGGACGATGACGCCCAGATAGGCGTCGTACCAGGCGTCGACCAGCAGGGCTTTCAGCGGCGCGTTCGGGTCGCCCTTGGGGGCTGGCAGGCGGGTGACGATGGCCTCAAGCACATCGTCGATGCCGATGCCGCTCTTGGCGCTGCAGAGGACGGCGTCGGACGCGTCGATGCCGATGACGTCCTCGATCTGCTGGCGAACGCGCTCGGGCTCGGCGGCGGGCAGGTCGATTTTGTTGAGAACCGGGACGATCTCGTGGTTGTTGTCGATCGCCTGATAGACGTTGGCCAGGGTCTGGGCCTCGACCCCCTGGCTGGCGTCGACCACCAGGATGGAGCCCTCGCAGGCGGCCAGGCAGCGGCTGACCTCATAGGCGAAGTCGACGTGGCCGGGAGTGTCCATCAGGTTGAGGATATAGGTCTCGCCGTCCTTGGCCCTGTACTCAAGGCGAACGGTCTGGGCCTTGATGGTGATGCCCCGCTCTTTTTCGATGTCCATGTTGTCGAGCACCTGCTCGGTCATCTCGCGCGCGGTCAGGCCGCCGGTCTGCTGGATCAGCCGGTCGGAGAGGGTGCTCTTGCCGTGGTCGATGTGGGCCACGATGGAGAAGTTGCGGATCTTGTCGATAGGCGGGGTCGTCATGAGGGCGCATCTAGCACATTCGGGCGCCCGCGCGAGGGTTTGCGGGCCAACTGAAGGTCCTGCGTCGTTCGACGCTGCCGTCCGGCGGCGTCGACGGGCGGCGGGACCAAAGGTTTCGGAAAATTAATATCGAGGGTCTGTCGGGACGGCGCGGTATGATACGTCCTTGGCAGGCAAGGCAAATGCGACTTGCCGCGACTTCGCCGCCGGAGTTTCCAGCCTTCAGGCCGAATGCCGCCACGGCCCTTCGCAGTTGCGAAATGCCCGCTTAAGTCTAGATATCACAGAGTCCTGTGCACATTGGGGAGCTTGACGTGCGCGCCATCACCGACCGGCCAGTCCGGCTCCGGACCATCCTTCTGACCCTGGCTTTCGCGGCGTCCTTGCCGCTGGCCGCCTGTGGCAAGAAGGAGGAGGCGCCGGAAACCAAGTCGGCTCTGACCGTCACCGTCGCCACGGCCCAGCCCCAGGTCCTGCCGCGCCGGGTGGACGTCAGCGGCACGGTCACCGCCTGGCAGGAAGTCATCGTCGGGGCGGAGACCGGCGGGCTGACCGCCGTGCAGGTGCTGGCCGACGAAGGCGACTGGGTTCGCCAGGGCCAGCTGCTGGTCAAGATGAACGATACGGTGATCGCCGCCGGCCTGCGCCAGGCCGAGGCTCAGGTGCAGAGCGCCCAGGCGAACCTCGCCGAAGCGACGGCCGCCCTGTCCCGCTCCCAGGAACTGAAGGCCAAGGGCTACCTGTCCCAGGCGGCGCTCGACACGGCCCTGGCCAGGCAGCGCACGGCCCAGGCCAACCTGGCCGCGGCGACCGCGGCTCAGGCGCAGGCGGCCGCCCAGCTGGGCCAGACCAGCCTGAAGGCGCCGGTGTCGGGGCGGATCACCAGCCGCAGCGTGGTCAAGGGTCAGATCGTCGTCGCCGGGACCGAGTTGTTCCGCCTGGTCCGCGACGGCCGGCTGGAACTGGCCGGCGAGGTTCCCGAAGCCCAGCTGAACCAGGTGCGGGCCGGCATGGGCGCGGCGATCAGCGGCGATGAGGGCGGCGAGACCCGCGGGGTCGTGCGCCTGGTCACGCCCAGGGTGAATGTCCAGACCCGCGTCGGCCTGGCCCGCGTCAGCCTGCTGTCGCCCGCGGGCTTCAAGCCGGGAATGTTCGGCAAGGCCAGTATCGACGTCGGCGACCAGCCGGCCCTGGTAACCCCGCAGTCGGCGGTCGTCTTCCGCAACAGCCGGGCCGGGGTGTTCGTGATCAGCGGCCAGAACGTCGTCCGCTTCCGCCCGGTGACCACCGGCGCGCGGGTCGGGGAGTCGGTGGAGATCGCGGAAGGCCTGAGCGAGGGCGAGCGGGTGGTGATCAACGGGGCGGGCTTCCTGTCCGACGGCGACACCGTGCGCATCGTCGCCGCCGCCCAGCCGGCGCGGTAGGCCGCCATGTTCCGCAACATTTCCGCCTGGTCGATCAAGAATCCAATCCCCGTCATCCTGATGTTCATCGTGCTGACGGTGGCCGGGATCCAGGGCTACCTCCAGATGCGGGTGAACAACTTCCCCGACATCGACTTCCCGCTGGTCGTTGTCGCCGCCGCCCAGCCGGGCGCGGCCCCGCCGGAGCTGGAAACCCAGGTCACCCGGATCATCGAGGACGCCCTGACCGGTCTGCAGGGCGTGCGCCACGTCCGCTCGGTGGTCGGCGACGGGATCAGCAACACCAGCATCGAATTCCAGATCGGAACCGATCTGGAAAAGGCGACCAATGACGTGCGCAACGCCGTCGCCTCGATCCGCTCCGACCTGCCTCAGGACATCCCCGAGCCGATCGTCCAGCGGATCGACATTTCCGGCCAGCCGCTGATCACCTATGTGGTCCGCTCCGGTTCGTTGAACCCCGAACAGCGCAGCTGGTTCGTCGACAACGACGTCTCCAAACGCCTTCTGGCCATCAAGGGCGTCGCCCAGGTCACCCGCGAGGGCGGGGTGTCGCGCGAGATTCGCGTCGAGCTGGACCCGCGGAAGCTGGAGGCCCAGGGCGTCACCGCGGCCCAGGTCAGTCAGGCCCTGAAACAGATCAATACCGACCTTCCCGGCGGCCGCGCCACCCTGGGCGGCGAGGAGCGGGCCATCCGCACCCTTGGCGGCGCCGACACCGTGCAACAACTGGCCGACAAGCGGATATCGCTTGGCGCCGGCCGGGTGTTGCGACTGGGCGATCTTGGCAACGTCATCGACAGCTGGACCGAGCCCCGCATCCGCGCCCGCTACAATGGCGAGGAGGTGGTCTCCTTCTCCATGCTGCGGACCCGCGACGGCAGCGAGGTCAAGGCCGGGAGGGCGGTCAGAGTCGCCATCGCCAAGCTGGACAAGGAACGCACCGACCTGACAATCGAAGAGGTCAGCTCGACGGTGAAGAATGTCGAGGCCAGCTTCTTCGCCTCGGTCGAGGCCTTGTTTCTGGGCGCGATCCTGGCCGTGGCGGTGGTCTTCCTGTTCCTGCGTGACTGGCGGGCGACCCTGATCACCGCGGTGGCCATGCCGCTGAGCCTGATCCCGACCTTCGCCATTCTCGCGCCGCTCGACCAGAGCTTCAATGTCGTCACCCTGCTGGCGCTCAGCCTGACCATCGGCATCCTGGTCGATGACGCCATTGTCGAGATCGAGAACATCGTCCGGCATATGCAGCAGTACGGGATCAAGCCCTATCAGGCGGCCATGGAAGCGGCCGATGAGATCGGCCTCGCCGTCGTGGCGACCACGGCGACGATCATCGCGGTGTTCGCGCCGGTCGGCTTCATGCCGGGCGTCGTCGGGCAGTTCTTCAAGAGCTTCGCCCTGGCCGCCTGTGTCTCCGTGCTGTTCTCGCTGGTGGTGGCGCGGATGCTCACCCCGCTCATGAGCGCCTATCTGCTGAAGCCCGACAAGGTCCACAAGGAGCACAAGGACCCCTTTTGGATGGCGCCCTATCTGAAGGCGCTGGGCTGGGGTATGCGCCACCGG
Organism: Caulobacter sp.; assembly: GCA_044239675.1. Lineage (GTDB taxonomy): Bacteria > Pseudomonadota > Alphaproteobacteria > Caulobacterales > Caulobacteraceae > Caulobacter. The sequence goes on along the minus strand of JBIIAX010000008.1, from coordinate 147,184 downwards.
ATCGTCTCCTTCGTGCTGGGGACCGTGTTCTTCGTCGCCTCAGTCGTGGTGGCGATGAACGTGCCGGGAGAATTCATCCCGGCCGGCGACCAGGGCTACAGCGCCATGTCAATCGAACTGCCGCCCGGCTCGACCATCGAGGACACCGACGCCGTGGTGCTGCAGATCACCAAGGCCCTGCTGGCGCGGCCTGAGGTGAAGAGTGTCTACGGCGGCGTCGGCGCGGGGATTGCCGCCAGCGGACCCGGCGGCAGCGGCGCAGCTCTGAGTGATGTCAGACGGGCGGCGGTGACCGCCAACCTGGTCGACAAGAAGGACCGGGCGCTGAGCCAGCAGGAATTCGAGCAGGATATCGCCAAGAGCCTGGCGAGCATCCCCGGGGCGCGGATTCGTTTCGGGGTCGATGGTTCAGCCCCAGTCTACAATGTCACCCTCAGCAGCGACAACGGTCCGGCCCTGATCAACGCCACCCGCGCGGTGGAAACCCAGATGCGGGCCATGCCGGGGCTGGCCAATGTGGTCAACACCGCAGATATCGCCCGGCCGGAGTTGCTGGTCACGCCCAAGCCGGATGTGGCGGCCCGAATGGGGGTCTCCTCCAGCGACATCAGCCAGGCCGTGCGTGTGGCGACCCTGGGCGACATCGATCAGCTGCTGCCCAAGTTCAATCTGGGCGACCGGCAGGTGCCGATCCGCCTCCGGCTGACCGAGGATGCGCGGACCGATGCGTCGGTGATCCAGAACCTGCGGGTTCCCACGGCGTCCGGAGCCTCGGTGCCGCTGTCGTCGGTGGCGGACATCACCTTCGGGGCCGGTCCCAGCCAGATCAACCGGTTGGACCGCAGCCGAAACGCCACCATCAACGCCGAACTGGCCGGCATCGCCCTGGGTGAGGCCGACAAGCAGGTCAAGGCTCTGCCGGCGATGAAGACCCTGCCGCCCGGCGTCACCATCCAGCCCTCGGGCGATGTGGAGGCCTACGCCGAACTGGGCGTCGGCTTCGCCACGGCCTTTCTGACCGGCATCCTGTTGATGTACGCGGTGCTGGTGCTGCTGTTCAAAAGCTTCATCCATCCGATCACCATCCAGATGGCTCTGCCGCTGGCTCTGGGCGGCGCGTTCGGACTGCTGCTGATCACCGGCACCAACCTCTCCATGCCGGCGCTGATCGGCCTGCTGATGCTGATGGGCATTGCGGCGAAGAACTCGATCCTGCTGGTCGAATACGCCATCGAGGCGCGCAACGGCGGGATGATCCGGCTGGACGCCTTGATGGACGCCGCCCACAAGCGGGCGCGGCCGATCATCATGACCACCGTGGCCATGGGCGCCGGGATGCTGCCAGTGGCCATGGCGCTGGGCGAGGATACCGAGTTCCGCCAGCCCATGGCCATCGCCGTGCTGGGCGGGCTGTTCACCTCAACCCTGCTCAGCCTGCTGTTCGTGCCGGTGATGTTCACCATCGTCGAGGACGGCTTCGGCTTCATCGGCTGGCTGATGCGCAAGCATGGCAAGACCTGGAAACAGCGGAAGATGGAAATCCGCGGGACGCGCGGCGAGCCGCCTCCGCCGCGGCATCCGCCACAGGCGGATCTGGTGACCAGCTAGCTCTGAACCAATGCGGCCCCCTCGGCGTTTGAGCGTCGAGGGGGCCGTTTTTCATGGCGTACAAACCGACCGCATGACGATTCCGCAGGCGCTGTCCTTCGGTCTCATCGGCCTGACTGTCCTTGTCTTCATCTGGGGTCGCTTCCGCTACGATCTGGTCGCGGTCGGTGCGCTGGTCGTCGGCATGGCCATCGGCATCATCCCGGTGAAGAGCGCCTTCGACGGCTTTTCCAACGACATCGTCATCATCATCGCCAGCGCCCTGGTGCTCAGCGCCGCGGTCGCAAGATCGGGGCTGGTCGACACCATCCTGGCGCCGCTGGTCCCTCGCCTGAAGAGCGAGGTCAGCCAGGCGCCAGTGTTCGCCACGGCGACCGCCCTGCTCTCCATGGTCAGCAAGAACGTCGGGGCCCTGGCCCTGATGATGCCCACGGCGTTGCAGATCGCCAAGCGGACCGGCGTGCCGCCATCCCGGCTGTTGATGCCGATGAGCTTCGCCTCCCTGGTCGGCGGCCTGGCCGTGCTGGTCGGGACCTCGCCCAACATCATCGTCTCGGAAGTGCGGGCGGAGGCGACCGGCGAGGCCTTCGGGATGTTCGACTATCTGCCGGTCGGCGGCATCCTGACCGTGGTCGCCATCGTCTACCTGAGCTTCGCCTACCGCCTGTTGCCCAAGGATCGCAAGGCGGCCATCGACGTCGACGCCGCCCTGTCGGCCAACGCCTATATGACCGAGGTCGAGGTCCCCGAGGGCTGGGCCTGGAAGACCGGACGCGTCGGGGACATCAACAGCTTCGGCGACGGCAGCACGAAGGTGGTGGCCATCATCCGCGCGCGAAAGCGGACCGTGTCGCCTCACGCCAACCGCAAAATCCTGCCTGGCGACACCCTGTTGCTGGAGGGTGAAGAGCAGGAACTGAACGAACTGATCGTGCGGGCAGGCCTGAAGCTCAGCCTCGCCGACCGGCCGGTGATCATGACCGAGCCGACCGACGAGGTGCGGGTGGTCGAGGCGGTGGTCGGCGGCCAGAGCGACCTGATCGGCCACAGCGCCAAGAGTATCGCCCTGCATGCGGCGCATGGGGTCAACCTGCTGGGCGTCAGCCGGGCTGGCTACCGTATGGCCGGGCCGCTGTCGGCGACAAGGCTGAGGGCGGGCGACATCCTGGTCCTGCAGGGTGGCGAGCAGAGCTTTCCCACTGCCCTGCAGGCTCTCGGTCTGCTGCCGCTGGTCGAGCGGGCGGTGCGGCTGGGCGGGGCGCGGCACGCCATCGCCCCGGCGGTGATCCTCATCGGGGCCATGCTGCTGGTCGGCTTCGGCGTCGTGCCGGTGGCCGGGGCCTTCTTCGGGGCGGCGGTGCTGGTGGTGGCTTGCGGAGCGCTAAGGATGCGCGAGGCCTATGCGGCCCTGGACGCCCCGGTGCTGATCCTGGTCGCGGCGCTGATCCCGGTCAGCGACACGGTGCAGGCGACCGGCGGGTCCGACCTCATCGCCCACGCCCTGTCCGGCGCCTTCCACGGCCTGCCGCCGCTGGTCACCCTGTCGGCGATGATGCTGGTGGCGATGATCGCCACGCCCTTCCTGAACAACGCCGCGACGGTGCTGATCGTCGCGCCCATCGGCATGAGCCTGGCCAAGCAGCTGGGCTACAGCGCCGATCCCTTCCTGATGGCGGTGGCGGTCGGGGCGGGGTGCGACTTCCTCACCCCGGTCGGGCACCAGTGCAACACCCTGGTCATGGGGCCCGGCGGCTACCGGTTCGGAGACTACGCGCGGCTTGGAGCGCCGCTGTCCTTGCTGATCCTGATCATCGCGCCAGCCTTGATCGCCTTCTTCTGGCCGTTTGCCGGCTAGGGCCCGGGCCGGGGTAAGGGTTCGTTTGGCCGGCCGACATAGGCTCATTTCGGGGCAAAACGCCCTTACGGCCCAAGGGCCGCATGGCAGAATGGGCTCTGGTCGTATGTCGCTGAACAGCGTCAACACGAATGTCGGCGCGATGCTCGCGCTGCAGACCCTCAACGCCATCAACAGCGAACTGCTGACCGTGCAACGGCGGATCAGCACCGGCCTCAAGGTCTCCAGCGTCAAGGACAATCCCGCCGTCTGGGCCATGGCCCAGGGCCAGCGTGCGCAGTCCAAGTCCCTCGACGCCGTGACCGGCAGCCTGCAACGCGGCATCTCCATCGCCGACGTCGCCATCAGCGGCGGCGAGGAGATCAGCGACCTGATTAACCAGATGAAGGAAAAGATGCTGGCCGCCGCCGAGCCCGGCATCAGCGCCAGCGACAAGTCCCTGCTCAACGAAGACTATATCTCCTTGCGAAAGCAGATCGACCGGGTGGCGAGCAACGCCACCTTCAACGGCGTCAGCCTGATCTCGTCGGGAAGCAGCGGCAGCGTCCGGTCCCTGGCCAACGCCGACGGGACAGACAGCATCAATGTCGACCACATCGACCTGTCGACTACCGGCTCATTGCTCAGCGGCACGCTTGCCGACCTGACGACCGTCACGGCCACGGACCTGACCAACCTCGACAACGCCCTCAAAGGGGTCAACGGCGCGGTGGCCAGGCTGGGCACGGGTTCCAGGGCGCTCGATACCCATCTCAGCTTCATCGGCAAGCTCCAGGACACCATCGACGCCTCGGTCGGCCGGCTGGTCGACGCGGACCTCGCCAAGGAGAGCGCGCGGCTGCAGGCGCTGCAGGTCAGGCAGCAGTTGGCCGTCCAGGTGCTGAGCATCGCCAACCAGCAGCCCAACTTCCTGCTGAAACTGTTCCAGTAGCAGGCCTCAGGCCTTTTTCGGCCGCGGAGCCTCCGCCACCGTCCAGGTTCCGGCCGGTGAAGCGCTAAGCGGCACAGCGTCCCCCGCCAGCCAGGCGTCCCAGGCCGCGCGCTCCAGCACCACCGGCTGGCGATCGTGGATCGGGGCGATGTCCGGGCCCGGGCTGGTGGTCAGCAGGGTGAAGCGGCGATCCTCGCCCTCGCCCGTCTGGAAGCCGGCGAAACAGAACCAGTCGCCGTCGGTCCGGGAAAAGCCCCAGCGGGTCTTCGGATATTTCTCGCCGGTGAACTCGAAGAAGGTCGAGGCCGGAACCAGGCAGCGGCCGCGGGTGAAGGACCGTCCTTCGGATCGCATATTGATCACCGGCGGGCGTTTGGGGGCGGAGGGGGCAAAGCCCCATCGGATCAACGCCAGACGGCTGTGGTCGCCGGCCGGCAGGATGACCGGGGCGGCGTCGGTCGGCCGGAGGTCGCCATTGGGCTCAAGGTTGGGGACGCCGTCCGGAAACCGCAGCGGAAACCGGAACTCGCTGAAGATCTCGAACAGCTCGGCGGGCGGGATGTGAGCGGCGTAGTTGTTGCACATGGACCGATCCCTCAGAGCGCAGGGCGCACGTCGGTCCGGGCGAAGTCATTGCCCTTGAACAACAGCGGCGCGTCGAGGTGGCGGGCGAGGGCGTAGCTGGCGCAGTCCGCAAGGTTGAGGCCGTACCGCCCCGAGCCGAAGCGGCGAAAGCCTTCGAAAGCAAGGTCCGCCTGGACGCTGTCGAAGGGGACGATGCGGGCCTGGACCGAGGCAAGCAGGTTATCGACGATGGCCGTATCGGAGACGCCCTTGCGCCGGGCGAAGACCAGGCGGGTCTCGTGAAGGATAAGCGCCGAGATCACCACCGTATTGGCGGAGAGCAAGCGTTCGGCGAAGGCTTCTCGCTCCGGCTCAACCAACAGTATGGCGATCAGGGCGGAGCTGTCGACGACAAGGGTCACAGGCCGCCAAGCAACTCTTTGGTGATCACTTCAATCGGACGGGGGTCAGCCGTCGGCATCCTGGAGGCCTCTTCGGATATGGCCATGATCGCCGCCCGGCGGCGTTCCTTGTCCGCCGCCCGGTCGGCCTTGATCTGTTCCAGCGCCGCCTCGGCGAGGCCCCGGACGGTGTCGGTGATGCTGGCTCCCGTGGCCGCGGCCAGTTCGCGAACGGCGCCCTCGGTCGCGGGATCCTTGATGTTTATGGCCATGACAATCTTCCTTGAGGCTTCAAGGAAGATAGCAGAAGCGGGGTGGATGGGCGAGCCGCCCAATCCAGATTTTTAGTCCAGATTCTCCGGGATCAGCCTTTCGACGATGACGCAGTCGCGCCATTGGCCGTCCAGCTTTCCATGCTTCTCGTGGACGCCCAGTTCCTTGAAGCCCATCCGGGCCATCAGGGCCAAGCTGGCGCGGTTCTCGGGAAAGACGCGGGAGAGGAGTTTCCACAGGCCGGCGCGACGGGAGGCGTCGACCAGGGCGGTCATGGCCTCGGCGCCCGCGCCCTGGCCTCGGGCTTCGCGAGCGACATAGACCGAGAACTCGCCGATGCCGCGATAGCAGCAGCGGTCCGCGTAGGGATGGGCCGCGGCCCAGGCCAGGATCCGGCCGGTCTCGTCCTCGACCACCACAAAGGCGCAGGTCTGCGACAGCCAGGGGGTGATGTCGCCGGGCAGCCGGGGCTCGGTCTCGAAGGTGGCGACCCGGTCCTCGATCCCCTGGTTGTAGATGTGCGCCACGGCGGCCTCATCGCCGGGCCTCGCGCTGCGGGCATGGAGAGATGGCATGGTCAGTCGTCTTCCGCCGGAGCTGTATCGGGAAAGTACCGCCGGCCAAGCCAGAGCGCCACGGAGACCAGGATGATCAGCGCCGGCACCTCGACCAGCGGGCCGATCACCGCGGCAAAGGCGACGGGCGAGGCCAGGCCGAAGGCGGCGATGGCCACGGCGATGGCCAGCTCGAAATTGTTGGAGGCGGCGGTGAAGGCCAGGGCCGTGGTGCGGGGATAGTCGGCATCAATCCACCGCCCCATCAGGAAGCTGACGATGAACATGACGAAGAAATAGATGGTCAGCGGGATGGCGATCCGAAGGGCGTCCAGCGGCAGGGCGACGACCTGGCCGCCCTTCAGGCTGAACATGGCGACGATGGTGGCCAGCAGGGCGATCAGGGTGATCGGTGCGATGCGTGGCAGGAATCGGGTCTCGTACCAGTCGGCGCCCTTGCGCGCGACCAGCAGCCGGCGGGTCAGGAAGCCGGCGAAGAACGGAACCCCCAGATAGAGGAAGACCGCCCCGGCGATGGTCCAGAAACTGACCGCCACGACGCTGCCCTTCAGGCCGAACAAGGGCGGCAGGACCGCCAGAAAAACCCAGGCATAGAGGCTGAAGAAGAGCATCTGGAAGATGGAGTTGAAGGCGACCAGACCGGCGACGTACTGGTTGTCGCCCCGCGCCAGCTGGTTCCAGACCAGGACCATGGCGATGCAGCGCGCCAGGCCGATGAGGATGACGCCGGTCATGTATTCCGGCTGGTCGCGCAGGAAGATCACCGCCAGGGCGAACATCAGCACCGGGCCCAGCATCCAGTTCTGGAACAGCGACAGGGCCAGCACCCGGCGGTCGGCGAAGACCCGCGGCAGGTCCTCATACTTCACCCGCGCCAGGGGCGGGTACATCATCAGGATCAGGCCGATGGCGATGGGAATGTTGGTCGCCCCCACCGACAGGCTGTCAACAAAGGCGGGCAGGCCGGGGATGACGGTCCCGAGCAGGACGCCCAGTCCCATGGCGGCGAAGATCCACAGGGTCAGCCAGCGGTCCAGGAAGGACAGGCGACGACGGGCGGGCGGGGCCTGGACTTCGGCGGTCATACGGTCTGTTCCTCGTGAGCGGGAGCGTCGACGGTCGCGGCGGCGTCAGCCGATAGGGCGGGCAGGCGCCCCTCGGCCTTCCGCTCACTGTAGCGGTCGACCAGATGGTCGGCGCGGTCGCGGGTCAGCCAGGTGAACTTCACCAGCTCCTCCATCACATCCACCACGCGGTCATAGTAGGCGGACGGCTTCATCCGGCCGGCATCGTCGAACTCTTGCCAGGCCTTGGCGACGGAAGACTGGTTGGGGATGGTGATCATCCGCATCCAGCGGCCCAGCAGGCGCAAGGTGTTGACGGCGTTGAAAGACTGCGACCCGCCGCTGACCTGCATGACCGCCAGGGTGCGGCCCTGAGTGGGGCGGACGCTGCCCATCTCCAGAGGGATCCAGTCGATCTGGGATTTCATCACCCCGGTGATCGCCCCATGCCGTTCGGGGCTGCACCACACCTGGCCCTCGGACCACAGGGAGAGGGCGCGAAGCTCCTGAACCTTGGGATGATCGGCCGGCGCCCCGTCGGGCAGCGGCAGTTCACGCGGATCGAAGATGCGGGTCTCGCAGCCGAGGAGCTGGAGGATGCGCGCGGCTTCCTCGACCAGCAGCCGGCTGAAGCTGCGCTCTCGCAGGGAGCCATAGAGCAGCAGGATGCGGGGCGGATGGCTGGCGTGGGCGGCCGGCTCCAGGCGGGGAAGGTCGGTGGGCGCGAGGAAGCGCGCGTCGAGGGCGGGACTGGTGGACGAATCGGGCAAGGGGAACGCTTGAGACCTCGGCATGAAGGAAGGCCTTGAGACATTCGCATAATTCCAATACTCTGGAAATATGGAATCGAAGATCGCCGTCGTCGCCCTGTCCGCCCTGGCCCACGAAGGGCGTCTGGCCATCTTCCGTCTGCTGGTCCAGGCCGGGCCGCCCGGTTTGGCGGCCGGGGTGATCGCCCGATCGCTGGAGGTCCTGCCCAACTCCCTCTCGGCCAACCTGACCGTCCTCAGCCATGCCGGGCTGATCGCCTCGCGCCGAGACGGCCGCTCGATCATCTACACCGCCGACTACGAAGCCATGACCGGCCTGCTGGGCTTCCTCATGGCCGACTGCTGCAACGGCGCGCCGGAGATTTGCGCGCCGCTGGGCGAGGTCCTGTCGGCCGTCGCCTGTTGTCCCCCGCCAGTCCTGGAGCCGGCATGACCCCGTTCAACGTCCTCTTCCTCTGCACCGGCAACTCGGCGCGCTCGATCATCGCCGAAGCCCTGATGAACCGCCTGGGCGAAGGGCGTTTCCGCGCCTGGTCGGCCGGATCCATGCCCAAGGGCGAGGTCAATCCCCATGCCCTGCCGGTCGTCCGCTCGCTGGGTTTCGCCGACGGTGATTTCCGCTCCAAGCCCTGGGACGAGTTCGCCACGCCGGACGCCCCGAAGATGGATTTCGTCATCACCGTCTGTGACAACGCCGCCGGCGAGGTCTGCCCCGTCTGGCCGGGCCAGCCGATGACCGCCCACTGGGGCATTCCCGACCCGGCCGCCGCCACGGGCAGCGAGGCCGAGATCGCCGTCGCCTTCCGCGAGGCGGCAAGACTTCTGCAGAATCGTATAAACCTGATGCTGGCCCTGCCGGTTGGCAAGCTGGACCGGTTATCCCTGCAAAGCCGCCTGCGCGAGATTGGCCAGGGCGCGGACGCCTCCGCGGCCTGACTCGACAACCTTCTGGAATGCAGACCGCCATGACCGACTTCCCGGTGACCATCTTCCACAACCCCGCCTGCGGCACCTCGCGCAACACCCTGGCGATGATCGAGGCCGCCGGCTACGCGCCGACGGTGGTCGAGTATCTGGACAGCGGTTGGGACCAAGCCCAGCTGGAGTCCCTGATGGCGATGGCCGGGGCCACGCCCCGCGACTGGCTGCGGGACAAGGGGACGCCGGCGGCGGCGCTGGGCCTGCTGGCCGACGATGTGTCTGACGCGGCGATCCTGGCGGCGATGATCGCCCACCCCATCCTGGTCAACCGGCCCGTGGTGGAGACGCCGTTGGGCGTCAAGCTGTGTCGGCCGTCGGAGGTTGTGCTGCAGCTGCTGGAACGGGCTCCTGACAGCTTCACCAAGGAGGACGGCGAGGTCGTCCGCGGGGGCTGAGATCGCGCCTCCCGGGATGGCCCCGGGACGCGGCCGGGCGTAGGCAGGTCAGGCGAAAGCAGAGGAGCCATCCCATGACCTTCCAGCAGTCCGGCACGCCGGTCGCCTATCTCACCGTCCGCGACCGTGAACGGGCGCTCGGCTTCTACCAGGGCGTCCTCGGCCTGGCCCTGCGCAGTTCGGACCCCTTTGGCGACTTCATCGACCTGGGCGGGCTCGGCCTGCTGCGGATGACCGTGATGAAGGATCACCAGCCCAGCCCCCATCCGGTGCTGGGCTGGAACGTCGCGGACATCGCCGCCGCCGCCCTGGCGCTGCGGGATCGCGGCGTGGCCTTCACGATCTACGAGGGCATGGGGCAGGACGCGCTGGGCGTCTGGACCTCGCCGGACGGGTCGACCAAGGTGGCCTTCTTCGCGGACCCGGACGGGAATGTGCTGAGTCTGTCGGAGGGGTGAGGCGCGGCCGGACTTCGATCCGGATGTGACGACCACTGAAGCCCTTATGGAGCCGGTGACGCCGGGCGAAATCCTGATGGAGGAGTTCATCAGGCCCGCCGGTCTCAGCCAGACTGCGCTGGCCGGGAGGATCGGCGTGGCGCCTCGGCGGATCAACGAGATCGTGCTGGGGAAGCGGTCGATCTTGGCCAATTGCGTGACGCCCAGAATGATCTCTGTCAGGCTGGCCCGATTCATGGGGGTGTTGCGTGAAACTGTCATTCCTGTCCGTTCTAGCGGGCGCCGTGCTGCTGAGCGCCTGCGCCTCCATGCCGATGCAGAACTGGCCGCAGAACCAGAGGCCGCCCGGGCCCGAGGAAGCCCGGATCATCGTTTCCGGCGGCTCCCCGCGTCCCTGCGGTGGGCGGGTTTTCCTGGTAGGGATCGCCAAGCCAGGAAACTTCAACCCGCTGCAGCGCGTCGCAGAGGCCAACATCGAAGGCGGGGGGTTGAGGTCTCACTTCACCGACCATTTTGGCCGCGTGAATGTCATCAGCCTCAGGCCTGGCGGCTATATTCTTTACCCTGTCGCGGCCGCCACCTTGCAGAACAGCGGGACGCCGCCGAGCTATGAGTTTGAGGTCGCCGCTGGCGAACTGGCTTACGTCGGCGAGCTTTACGTCGACGCGCCTTGCGGTTCGCTGTCGGGGAAAGTGACGATGTTGGATCGCCAAGCCCGAGATGTCGCGGCCTTGGAGAAACTCAACCCGGCATTCGCCGGCGTTCCTGTGGTCAAACGCATCGCCAAACCGGTAGATTGACTCGCGCCGCTAGAATCACGGACTCGCCGGTCAGGTAGCGAACATCCGGTAGATCAGGATGGCGGGCGGGCCCAGCGCGTAGAGAAACGCCGCGATCCGCAACTTGGCGCTATAGCCCCGGCGAAGCAGGAACCAGACGAACACCTGCGGCAGTAGAACGATGCCGATGATCAATCGGTCACTGATCTGGCGCCGACGGAGCGGCGGCAGGATGGAAGCGCGGGCGCTTCCATCCTGCATCAGGCCACCTTCACCCGCGCCGCCGACTCCGGCAGGTCCTCGCCAAACGCCCGCTGATAGAACTCCGCCACCGTCGGCCGCTCAAGCTCATCGCACTTGTTCAGGAAGGTCATCCGGAACGCCAGGCCGATGTCGCGGCCGAAGATGTCGGCGTTCTGGGCCCAGGTGATCACCGTGCGGGGGCTCATGACGGTGGAGATGTCGCCGTTCATGAAGGCGTTGCGGGTCATGTCGGCGACCCGGACCATGGCCGCCAGGATGCGGCGGCCCTCGGTGTTGGCGTAGGTGGGGTTCTTGGAGAGGACGATCTCCGCCTCCACGTCGTGGTCCAGGTAGTTCAGGGTGGTGACGATCGACCAGCGGTCCATCTGGCCCTGATTGATCTGCTGGGTGCCGTGGTAGAGGCCCGTGGTGTCGCCGAGACCAATGGTGTTGGTCGTCGAGAACAGGCGGAAGTACGGATTGGCGCGGATGACCTTGTTCTGGTCGAGCAGGGTCAGCTTGCCGCCGGCCTCCAGCACGCGCTGGATGACGAACATCACGTCCGGACGGCCGGCGTCATATTCGTCGAACACCAGGGCCATCGGCCGCTGCAGGCACCAGGGAAGAATCCCTTCACGGAACTCAGTGACCTGTTTGCCGTCTTTAAGGACGATGGCGTCCTTACCCACCAGATCGATGCGGCTGACGTGACTGTCCAGGTTCACCCGGACCAGCGGCCAGTTGAGGCGCGAGGCCACCTGCTCGATGTGGGTCGACTTGCCGGTGCCGTGATAGCCCTGGACCATGACGCGCCGGTCGAAGGCCAGGCCCGCGACGATCGCCAGGGTCGTCTGGGGATCGAAGCGATAGGCGTCGTCGGCGTCCGGCACATGGCTGTCGCGGTGGCTGAAGGCGGGGACCTTCATGTCGCTGTCGATGCCGAAGACATCACGGACGGAGACTTGCTTGTCCGGGACGAGCGTCAGCAGGGGATCGGCGGCGGAGGGGGTGTCGGTCAGGTCAGCCATGTTGGCTGTTCGATAGCGCAGTATGGCCCTGCGGCAAACATCTGTTCGGGGTCAAAAAGGAGATTGCGGTGAGGGTTTTGACGGGCTGGCGACAATGGGCGTCGGCCGGATTGCGAAAGGCGCGCGGAGAGCTGGCCGCGGTGGCGGCGCTGCTGATCGCCGCGAGCGGGGTCTGGGCGTTCCTGAGCATCGCCGAGGAGGTGGGCGAGGGCGACACCCACAGCATGGACCTGGCGGTCCTGGAGATGCTGAGGATGACCGGCGACCCGACCCACGCCGTGGGGCCGCCCTGGCTACGGGAATCCCTGACCGACGTCACGGCGCTGGGGTCGTTGACCGTGCTGGGGCTGGTGGTGCTGCTGGTGGCCGGCCTGTTCGCCAGCCTGCGCCACTGGCGGGACGCGGCGGTGCTGGTCGGCGCCAGCCTCGGCGGCGTGGCGATCAGCCAGGGTCTGAAGGCCGTGTTCGGACGGGAGCGGCCGCCCGAAGCCTTCCGCATCGTCGAGGCCTATAATCCCAGCTTCCCCAGCGGGCATGCCATGCTGTCGGCGGTGGTGTTCCTGACCCTGGGGGTGCTGGCGGCGCGGTTCGCGAGCCGGCGCCGGGTGAAGGTGTTCGTGCTGTCGGCGGCGATTGTCCTGACCCTGCTGGTGGGGATCAGCCGGGTATTCCTGGGGGTCCACTGGGCGACGGACGTGCTGGCCGGCTGGTGCGTCGGCGCGGCCTGGGCGATGGTCTGTTGGCTGGCGGTCTGGGTGTTGGGGCGGGGGTGGCGCGCGCCGAGGGAGGCAGCGGTGGAGCGCGAGACGGCGGCGGAGCGCACACCGTAATTCCGCCCCTTTGGGGGCGGGGGACCGCGCGGGAATACCCGCGTGGTGGTGGGGGCAGCGCCGGCGTCGGCGCCCATGTTCAAGAATACCGGCCCTGAACCTTCTCAGAGCGTAACCGTCGTAAGCCGGCGCTGCCCCTTCAGTCAGCCGCTGCGCGGCTGCCAGCTACCCCAAAGGGGCAGCGATTTGGGACAAACGCACCCGCTGACTAAGCCAGCTTCGCCTTCTTCAGGGTCTTCCACGCCTGGATGACCCGTTGCAGCTTGTGTTCCGCCGAGCGGTCGCCGCCGTTGCTGTCGGGGTGGCAGCGTTTGAGCAGGTCGTGATAGCGGACCTTGATCTCGGCCGCGTCGGCGGTGTCGGGCAGGTCGAGGTCGGCCAGGGCGCCGCGTTCCATCTTGCCCAGCTGGCGGCTGGAGGGCGCCCCTTGGGCGACGTGGTCGCTGCGGGTGAAGCCGAACAGGCTGAAGGAATCGCCCCAGCCTTGCGGGTTCTTGGCGGCGGCGGCGGCCTCGCGGCTGCGGTTGGAGGCCTTGAAGCTCCAGGTCGGCCGCTCGCCCGTGTGGCGGGCCTCCTGGGCGGCGGCCACCTGGTCGTCGCTCATGCCGGAGAAGAAGTTCCACTGCTTGTTGTACTCGGCCGCGTGCGGCTGACAGAACCAGTAGTGTTCATGCATCATCTCCCGCGATTTCGGCGCGCGGGCGGTCGCGGCGGCCCGGCAACCGGCGTGGTCGCAGGGACGCTCCCCTGGCTTCAGGGCATGAACGTCGGTTTCCCGCTCCTTCTCGCCCTCCTTGGGAGGACGGACCCGGATGTCCACGAATTTCGGACGGTATTGAAAGGCGCCGCTCATCGTCCGAAGTATGGGGCCAAGCCCGTTTCATTCAAGAATTGAACATGACCGAATCCCACCCCATATCGAATGTGATCCACAAAAAGCTCACTTCCGCCTTCGCCCCGACACGGCTGGAGGTCGTGGACGACAGCAGCCGCCACCAGGGGCATGCCGGGCATCGCGAAGGTGGCGAGAGCCATTTCAACGTCCTGATTGAAAGCGCGGCGTTTTCCGGGGTCGCCCGGGTGGCGCGGCAGCGGCAGGTCTATGCAGCCCTGGCCGAGGAACTGGCGGGCCCGGTGCATGCCCTGTCGGTGAAGGCGATCGCGCCCGGTGAAGGGTAGGTAGGGGGTTTCCGGTCCGGCCGCCACCGCTCATCCGGTCCGGTCGGCGCGGGTCAGGCTCGTCTTGTCAGGCGGCGCCCTGTTTGACGGCGGCCAGCTGAAGCAGGACCCGCTCCAGGTCGGCTTGACGGAAGGGCTTCTGCAGGACCGGAGCGGACCTGTGGGGGTCGATCAGTCCCGCCTCGCCATAGCCGCTGGCGAAGGCGTAGGGCAGGCTGCGGGCCTTCAGCAGGTCGGCGACGGGAAAGATCTGGCGCCCGCCGACGTTGACGTCGAGGATGGCCGCGTCGAGGTCGCAATCCCTGGCCAGCGCCAGGGCCTGATCGATGTCCGGCGCTGGACCGATTACGGTGCAGCCAAACTCCTGCAGCATGTCCTCGACCAGCATGGAGACCAGCATCTCGTCCTCGACGACGAGAACCTTCAGACCTGTCAGCCCCGCGGTGTCAGCCATGTGAATCCCTTGCCCCTTCGCTCCAGCCTGCAAGGTCGGCGCGTCTCTGTCTACTGCGGGGCCCGCCGGTTCTTGGATGGCGCTCCCGTTGGTGGCTAATGTTCGGGCCGCCCGTGGGGTTCCCACGGCAGGGCTTTTCAGGCCGTTGCGCCCTCGGCGATCAGGAAGGCGGCCAAGGCGGCGGGATCGACCGCGCGGGCGACGAAGGCGTCCCCTAGCCCGCGGGCCAGGACCAGGGTGATCGACCCGCCCTCGGCCTTCTTGTCCTGGGCCATATGGCCGACCAGGCGGCCTGCATCGAAGGGATGACCGGCCACCTGGTCCATGCGGACGGGCAGGCCGGAGGCGGCCAGCAGGGCTTCGGCCCGGGCCGCGTCATCGTTGGTGCAGAGGCCCTGGGCGGCGGAAAAGCGGAAGGCCAGGGCGCATCCGGCGGCGACCGCTTCGCCGTGCTTCAGGGCCTCGCCATAGCCGTTCTCGGCTTCCAGGGCATGGCCGAAGGTGTGGCCGAGATTGAGCAGGGCGCGGCGGCCGGCCTCCTTCTCGTCCTCGGCGACGATCTCGGCCTTCATGGCGACGGACCTGCGGACCGCCTCGGCCAGGGGATGGGGTTCGCGGGCCAGGACGCCGGGGCCCTGCAGGTCCAGCCAGTCGCAGAAGTCGGTATCGCCCAGCAGGCCGTACTTGATCACCTCGGCCATGCCGCAGGCCATCTCGCGGTCGGGCAGGGTCGAGAGGACGTCCAGATCGGCCAAGACCAGGCGCGGCTGGTGGAAGGCGCCCACCAGGTTCTTGCCGCGCGGGGTGTCGATGGCGGTCTTGCCGCCGACGCTGGAATCCACCTGGGCCAGCAGGGTGGTGGGGATCTGGATGAAGTCGATGCCGCGCTTGTAGATGCTGGCCGCGAAACCGGCGAGATCGCCGACCACGCCGCCACCGAAGGCGACGATCAGGTCGCCCCGGTCGAGCTCCAGCGCCAGCAGGCGGTCGGAAAGGTCGGCCAGACCCTCGAAGCTCTTGCTGGCCTCGCCCGGCGGAATGGTCAGAAGCTCCGCCTTGATGTCGGCGGCGGCCAGGGCGGCCATCAGCCGGTCGCCATGCAGGGCGGCGACGGTTTCGTCAGCGACCACGGCGGTGCGGCCGCGCTTGAGGAAGGGGGCGATATAGTCTCCGGCCGCGTCCAGCAGGCCGGGACCGATCAGGACCTCATAGGAGCGGCCGGCCAGGTCGACCTTCACCGCATGGGGCGCCGTGGGGGTCATCGCGGGTCGGTCTCCAGGGCAAGGCGAGCCGTCAGGGCGGTCATGATGGCGGCGACCGACTCCTGATGCGGGGTCTCGCCCAGCTCCACCGTCAGGTCGGCCTGGGCATAGACGGGATAGCGGATGGCGGCCAGTTCGGTGAGGGTTTCGGCCGGGTCGCGGCCGGCCAGCAGCGGGCGGTTGTCCTTGCGGCCGACGCGGCGGGCGAGGATCTCGACATCGGCCTTCAGCCAGACCGAAAGGGCCTTTTCGCGGATCAGGGCCCGGGTGTGTTCGTTCATGAAGGCCCCGCCGCCGGTGGCCAGGACCATAGGGCCCTCGTCCAGCAGCCGGGCGATCACCCGCCGCTCCCCATCGCGGAAGATGGCCTCGCCGAAGGCGTCGAAGATTTCCGGAATGGAGCGGCCGGCGGCGGTCTCGACCTCGGTGTCGGCGTCCCGGAACGGCAGGTCGAGGACGGCCGCCAGCCGGCGGCCGACGCTGGATTTGCCGACGCCCATCAGCCCGACAAGGGCGATGGTCCGGGTTCGGAGGCGCGGATCGACGGTCATGACGACTGCGGCCTTACACGACGGGGGGCAGGGGAGCCAAGGTTTGCCGGGCAGGCAAGGGCGCAGGTAATTCGGTGACAGTCACTTTTTTCAGGTTGGCTGACGAGGCCGGCATCCTGGCGGTTGAAAAAAGTGACTGTCACCGAATTACGCCCCCGACAGCAGGGGCGCGGTATTCCGTCAGCAGTGCTAAAACCGCCTTCATGAGACCTGTCCTGATCCTGGCCCTGGCGGCCTGTGTCGTCGGCTCGCCGGCGTTGTCGCAAAGCGTCGAGGTGGCGCCCCTGTCGGCCCCCGACATCTTCTCCGGCGGTTCGCGGGAGACCGGCTTGCCCGAGACCCTGTGGAAGGGCAGTTCGGCGGAAATGGCCCGGCGGGTGATCCCGCAGCTGGGCGCCAAGCCCCTGACCCCGGCGGCCAGGGCCCTGGCCCTGCGGCTGCTGACCACCGGGGCCAATGCGCCGGATGGCGCGGGCGAGGACCGGTTGCTGGCGGCGGCGCGCGGGCGGGCCCTGCTGGGGCTGGGCGACGCCGGTGCGGCCAATGCAGCGGTGGAGAGAATCCCCAACCTCGGCGCCGAGCCGGTGCTGGCCGAGGCAGCGGCGGAAGCGGCCCTGATCGCCGGCGCCGACGACCGCGCCTGCCGGATCGAAAACAGCCTGGCGACCGGCCGGGGCGATGCCTACTGGCTGCGGCTGCGGGCCTATTGCCAGGCGGCGGCCGGGCAGCCGGACGCGGCGCAGCTGAGCCTGACCCTGGCCAGCGAGGCGGCGCGGGACCCGGTCTTCACCCGGCTGATCACCGCCCTGATGTTCGGTGGCGACGCGGGCCCCGGCTCGGCGCGCAACGGGCTGGACCTGGCATTGTCGCGGAAACTGAACCTGGCGCCCCTTGCCGATGGCGCGCCGCCGGCCATCGCGGCCCTGCTGGCGCCGCCGCCCCTGGCCCTGCCGCCGCCGCCAGAGCTGATGCAGTCCGATCCCATGCGGGCGGCGCGGCAGTTCGTCCGGGCCGGCGATCTGGATCAGGCCCGGATGATCCGCCGGGCCTTCACGTCTGAAACCCTGCCGGGCGGCCGGGCCGTGGAGCTTGAGTTGCTCGACGCAGCCATCGCGGTGGCGGCGGGCGAAGTCTCCGGACCGTTTGCGTCGGCGCTGGTCACGCGCGGTGCAGCGGAGGGGGCGAAGTCTCCGGCCCAGGCGGCGGCGGTGCTGATGTCGGCGCTCGGCGCGCCGCTGGACGGCGATGCGCGGGCGGCCCTGGCCGGGTTCGACCTGGGCAAGAGCGGATCGCCGGCCAGGCTGGCGGCGCTTGATCTCGCGGCGGAGATGGGTCTGAAGGGCGAAGTCGGGCTGGCGGCGCTGGCCCTCTGTCTCGACGCCGGGGCGGCGGGGCCCTCAGCGGCAGATCGGGCGGCCATCATCCGGGCCCTGCGCAAGGTCGGGCTGAACGCCGATGCTCAGAGCTTCGCACTGGAAGGCCTGCTGGCGCTGTCGCCGAAATGAGCTCCGGCTGGGCCGAGGCCTTCCTGGAGATGATGGCGGCCGAGCGCAACGCCGCCCCCAACACCCTGACCGCCTATGGCAAGGATCTGGAGGATCTGTCCGGCTTCCTGGCCCGGCGCGGACGGGGGTTCGGCGACGCGGCCGCCGAGGACATCGAGGCTTGGTTCATCGACCTGTCCGATCGAGGGCTGGCCGCTTCCACGGCCGCGAGGCGGCGGGCGGCGGTGCGGCAGTTCTATCGCTTCGTGCTGGGCGAAGGCTGGCGGGCAGACGATCCGTCCCGCCGGGTCGAGGCGCCGAAACAGGGCCGCCCCCTGCCCAAGGTGCTGTCGCCCGCCGATGTCGAGGCGCTGATCGCGGCGGCCATGGCCAAGGACAGCGCCCAGGGTCTGCGGTTGGCCTGCCTGATCGAACTGACCTACGCGTCGGGCCTGCGGGTATCGGAACTGACCAGCCTGACCCTGGCCGCCCTGGCGCGAGATCCGGCCTATCTGATCGTCAAGGGCAAGGGCGGCAAGGAGCGGCTCGCCCCCCTGAACCCGGCGGCGCGGACGGCGGTGAAGGCCTATCTGGAGGTCCGTCCGCGGTTCATCCCCACGCGCCGCCTCCCATCCTCACCCGTAGCGAAGCGTACGGGGGAGGGGGACCATGCGCAGCATGGTGGAGGGGGCGAGGGACAGAGCGACGGAGCGGAAGGTTTCGAGGAAGTAGGTCCGAGCGGGACCGGTGATGCCGCCGCGTTTCCCTCGCCCCCTCCACCACCCGCTGCGCGGGCGGTCCCCCTCCCCCGCACGGCCTCCGGCCTACGGGGGACGATCAAGCCGCCGGAATCGCCCTGGCTGTTTCCCTCGCGCGGCAAGGCCGGTCGCCTGACGCCCCGGCGGTTCAGCCAGCTCTTGGAAGAGGCGGCGATCGCCGCCGGGATCGATCCGGAGAAGGTCAGCCCCCACGTCCTGCGGCACGCCTTCGCCACCCATCTGCTGGAGGGCGGGGCCGACCTGCGGGTGGTGCAGACCCTGCTGGGCCACGCCGACATCGCCACCACCCAGATCTACACCCATGTGGCCGGCGACCGGCTGCGCGAGGTGGTGCGGACCAAGCATCCGCTGGGCCGCGACAAGGGCTGAGCGGCGGCGAATCCGGGCGCCATCGCGGCGCGCAAAACGCCAAAAATTGATCCGATGCCGGACGATTTTTCTTTCCCCCCGCGATGATCGGCGTAGCCTTGGCGGCTAGATAAAGATCGGAGCGAAATGAACGAATCCAGGACCCTGATCAGCCTGCTGGGCGAAATCGCCCTGCTGCTGTGGGGTGTTCACATGGTCCATTCGGGCGTGGTGCGGGCCTTTGGCTCGGATCTGCGGCGCGTATTGGCGACCGCCCTCAAGACCCGCTGGCGAGCCTTCCTCGCCGGGGTGGGCGTCACCGCCGCCCTGCAGAGCAGCACGGCGACGGGGCTGATGGCTTCGGGCTTCGCGGCGGCCGGGGCGGTGGAGCTGACGCCGGCCCTGGCCCTGATGCTGGGCGCGGGGGTCGGGACGGCGCTGATCGTCCAGGTCTTCGCCTTCGATGTCGGCTGGATCTATCCGCTGCTGATCTTCGCCGGCCTGATCGCCTTCCGCGTCGGACGGCGCAGCCGGACCAAGGATCTGGGACGGGTCGGCATAGGCCTGGGTCTGATGTTGCTGTCCCTGCATCTGCTGATCGCCACGGTGACCCCGGCGGCGGCCTCGCCGCTGGTGCGCGACCTGCTGGGCCAGGTGACCGGCGATCCGGTCTTCTGCCTGTTGCTGGCCGGCATCCTCGCCTGGGCGGCGCACAGTTCGGTGGCGGCGATCCTGGTGATCATCTCCCTGTCGGCGGCGGGGGTGATCAGCCCGGCGGCGACCTGCGCCCTGGTCATCGGCGCCAATATCGGCAGCGCCCTCAATCCCGTGCTGGAGTCCGGGACCGGCGGACCCTCGCGCCTGCGCCTGCCGCTCGGTAATCTGGGCATCCGGCTTGTCGGCGGACTGGCCGCCCTGGCCTTCGTCGGGCCGTTGTCGCAGGCGATTCTCAGCCTCGATCCGCATCCGGCGCGGCTGGCGGCCTGGTTCCATCTTAGCTTCAACCTCGGCCTGGCGGCGGCGTTCATCCTCGTCCTGCCGATGGTCTCGCGCCTGTTGACCCGCTGGCTGCCGGAGGCGGCGCCGGGCGTCGATCCGGCCCGGCCGCGCTATCTCGACCGGGGCCAGCTGGGCGACCCGGCCGTCGCCATCGCCAACGCCGCCCGCGAGACCCTGCGGATGGCCGATACGCTGGAGACCATGCTGCGCGGCGCCGGAACCCTGCTGGCCACCGGCGACCGCAAGCGCATCCCGGAGGTCAAGGCGCTGGACGACACCCTGGACGGGCTGAACGGCGCCATCGGGGTCTATCTGTCGGACGTCGATCACGAGGACATGCCGGCTGGCGACGAGGCGCGGCTGGGCCAGGTGGTGGCCTTCTGCACCAATCTCGAACATGCCGGCGACATCGTCTCGCGCGGCCTGCTGGAACAGGTGTCGAAGAAGGTGAAGCGGCGGCTGAGCTTCTCCGCCGAGGGACAGGCGGAGATCGAAGCCATGCAGGCCCAGCTGCTCGAAAACCTGCAGCTGGCGGTCGGGGTGTTCATGTCCGGCGACGTCGGTTCAGCCGAACGGCTGCTGCGGCAGAAGCGCATGGTGCGGGACCTGGAACGCGAGGCGGCGGCGGCCCATTTCGACCGCCTTCGCCGCGATGTCGCCGAGAGCCTGGAAACCAGCGGCCTGCATCTGGACATCATCCGCGACCTGGCGAGGGTGAACTCGCACATCGCCTCAGTGGCCTATCCGGTGCTGCAGGGGGTGACGGCGCCGCCGGAGCGGTCTCGGGGGGTGGCGAAGACGGCTTGAGAGCGCGGCGATCCGCTTGACCTTACGGCCGGGCCGCAGCAAAGCGTTTCCCCATCTGCGACCACCACTCCGGGGACCCGATCCGATGACCAAGACGCCGCGCGGCTATTTCAAGCCCCTGGCCATCGGCGCCCCGACGCCGCCGCGTGAACTGCCGGTGCGGGTGGAGCGGATGATCCACTTCGTGCCGCCGCATCTGGACAAGGTCCGCGCCAAGGTGCCGGAGATGGCCAGGCAGGCCGATGTCATCCTGGGCAACCTGGAAGACGCCATTCCCGCCGACGCCAAGGACGCGGCCCGCGCCGGCTTCATCGAGATGGCCAATGCGACGGACTTCGCGGCGATGAACGTCGGGCTGTGGACCCGGATCAACTGCCTCAACAGCCCCTGGCATTTCGACGACGTCACCCAGATCGTAGAGGGCGTCGGCGACCGGCTCGACGTCATGATGATCCCCAAGGTGGAGGGCCCCTGGGACATCCATTACATGGACCAGTTCCTGGCCATCCTCGAGGCGCGGCATGGGCTGAAGAAGCCGATCCTGCTGCACGCCATCCTGGAGACGGCCGAGGGGGTCAACAACGTCGAGGCCATCTGCGCCGCCAGTCCCCGGATGCACGGCATCAGCCTGGGCCCGGCCGATCTCGCCGCCAGCCGCGGTATGAAGACCACCCGCGTCGGCGGCGGCCATCCCTTCTACAAGGTCATCGAAGACCCCCGCGCCGACGGCGGCGAACGCACCGCCGCCCAGCAGGACATCTGGCACTACACCTTCGCCAAGATGGTCGACGCCTGTGCCGCCTATGGGGTGAAGGCCTTCTACGGCCCCTTCGGCGCCATCGATGATCCGGTCGCCTGCGAGCAGCAGTTCCGCAACGCCTTCCTGCTGGGCTGCGCCGGCGCCTGGAGCCTGCATCCCAGCCAGATCGACATCGCGAAAAGGGTGTTCAGCCCCGATCCGGCCGAGGTGAAGTTCGCGGTCCGGATCCTGGAGGCCATGCCCGACGGCACGGGCGTCGCCATGTTGGACGGCAAGATGCAGGACGACGCCACCTGGAAACAGGCCAAGGTGATGGTCGATTGCGCCAAGCAGATCGCGGCCCGGGACCCGGATTTCGCGGCTCTGTACGGGTTCTAGCACCGCGCGCCTCGCCGAAGGCCAGTCCGACGCGCCGATTGCTGCTGCCATTTTTCGGCGCCCCCGCCATGGCCTCCCCCGCTCTGCGGCCCTATCTTGGAACAAACCCGGATCAAGCCGGTTTCGGTGCGGTCGGGAGCGAGTTGATGAACTCGCGCGTTGGAGGGGCGGGATGGCATTCGACACGGGCGACCGCGAAACCTTGAGCCTGACCCTGGCGCGGGTCAGGGCGCGGACGCGCGAGCTGGCGGCGCCGCTGTCGGCCGAGGACCTGCAACCCCAGGCCATGCCCGACGCCAGCCCCGGCAAATGGCACCTGGCCCACACCACCTGGTTCTTCGACGAATTCATCCTGCGGCCGGCCGGTTTCGCACCGGAAGCGCCGGAGGGGGCGCGCTTCCTGTTCAACAGCTATTATGAGACGGTGGGCGAGCGGCAGCCGCGGCCCAATCGCGGCCTGATCACCCGGCCCACCGTGCAGACGGTGCTGGACTGGCGCGCGCGGGTCGATGACGCCTTGGCTCGCTTCTTCGCCGATGCCGGATCCGCGGTCCTCGCCAAGTCTGCCCCGCTGCTGGAGTTGGGCCTGAACCATGAGGAGCAGCATCAGGAGCTGCTGCTCATGGATATCCTGGCGCTGTTCGCCCTGCATCCGGGCGCGCCGGCCTATCGCACCGACCTCGCGTCGGCGGCCGGTCCCGCGCCGGGGGTTTCGGGTTGGATCGCCCATGAGGGCGGGCTGACCGAGATCGGCGCCGGCGAGGCGGGTTTTGCCTTCGACAACGAACGGCCACGCCAGAAGGTCTGGCTGGAACCCTTCGCCCTGGCCGACCGGCTGGTCACCTGCGGCGAGTGGCAGGCCTTCATGGCCGATGGCGGCTATGACCAGCCCGGCCACTGGCTGTCCGACGGCTGGGACTGCGCAAAACGCGAAGCCTGGCGGGCGCCGGCCTATTGGGAACAGAAGGGCGGGGTCTGGACCCGCCGCACCCTGGCCGGCCGCGAAGTCGTCGATCCCCACGCGCCGGTCTGCCACATCAGCTTCTACGAGGCCGAAGCCTATGCCCGCTGGGCCGGGGCCCGCCTGCCGCTGGAAGCCGAGTGGGAGGCGGTCGCCGAGACGCGGCCTGTCGCCGGCAACTTCCTGGAGCGGGATATCCTGCGCACGGCCCCCTCTGCCGGCGACCAGCTGTTCGGCGATGTCTGGGAATGGACGGCCAGTCCCTACAGTCCCTATCGCGGCTTCGCCCCGGCGGCTGGAGCGGTGGGCGAGTACAATGGCAAGTTCATGTCGGGCCGCTTCGTGCTGCGCGGCGGCGCCTGTGTGACCCCGACGGCCCACGCCCGGGCCAGCTACCGAAACTTCTTCGAACCTCATCAGCGCTGGATGTTCTCCGGCCTTCGCCTCGCCAGAGATTGCGCATGAACCAGCTGACCCCGCTCCGCCCCGATCTCGAACAGGCGCTGTTCGCCGAGGACATGAAGGCTGGCCTGGCCGCCAGCCCCAAGGCGACGCCGCCCAAATGGTTCTATGATGGCGCCGGATCGGCCCTGTTCGGCGAGATCACTCGCCTGCCGGAATACTATCCTACCCGCACCGAGATGGCCCTGCTGGCCGACAGGGGCGCGGAGATCGCCGCCGCCATCGGCCCCGGCCGCACGGTGGTGGAATACGGCTCCGGCTCGGCGGCCAAGGCGATCGCCCTGCTGGGCAAGCTTGAAGCCCCGGCGGGTTACCTCTGTGTCGAGATCGATCCCGGCGCGGCGCGGGCCACGGCGGCGCAAGTGCAGCAGACCTATCCGGACCTGACCGTACGCGGCGTCGCCGGCGACTTCACCCATCTGGAAGGGGAGGTTCCCGCCGGCTCGCGGCCGCGGCTTGGATTTTTCCCGGGCTCGACCATCGGCAACTTCAACCCTGACGAGGCTGGCGAGCTGCTGGCCGCCATGCGCGATCACCTCGGCCCGGGCGCGCAGCTGCTCCTCGGCGCGGACCTGATCAAGGACGCCGCCGTTCTGGAGGCGGCCTATGACGACGCCGCCGGGGTCACGGCGAAGTTCAACAAGAACCTGCTGGTCCGGGCCAACCGGGAACTGGGCGCCGATTTCAACATCGACGCCTTCGAGCATCGCGCGATCTGGAACGCCGAACAGGCGAGGATAGAGATGCATCTGGTTTCGACGCGCGGCCAGACCGTGACCCTGGACGAGGAGCGGTTCAGCTTCGCCGCCGGCGAGACCCTGCACACCGAGAGCAGCTACAAGTTCGATGGGCCGCGCCTGGCCGCGCTGGCCGCGGCTGGCGGCTGGGTCATCGACCGCCTGTGGATCGCCCCGGAGCACCCCTTCGCCCTGGCCTTGTTGACGACCTGAGAAATTTCTCAGCGGTTCCTTCTAAACCGCTTGGCCGGGGGTATCCCCCGGCCGGGGCGGCGCATAGGTTGTGGGCAGAAAACCCAACGCCGCTAAGGGATTGCCGCCAGTGCCCACGATGACCGGAACTGCCGATCCCGACATCCTTATCGGGACGTCGGGTGATGACCTCATTTCCGGCCTGGCTGGTGGGGACATCCTGATCGGCGAGGATGGCAATGACATCCTGGAGGGCGGGACCGGCAACGATTTCTTGCGCGGCGGGGCGGGCGCGGACACCCTCAACGGCGGCGAGCACGACGACTATCTGCAGGGTGGCGAGGGCGACGACATCCTGAATGGCGGGGCCGGCTTTGACAGGGTCGCCTACCTGCTGCTGTCAACCGATCCCCAAGTCGGGGTGACCCTGGATCTGTCCAAGCAAGGAGTCAGCCAGAACACGGGTCATGGCTGGGACACTCTGGTCAATATCGAGCATGCCTCCGGCACTATCTATAACGACACGATTGTCGGCAACGGTCAGGCTAACTGGATTTGGGGCGGCGCCAGTGAAGGCGCCGGGGCCGGCAATGACACGCTTTCCGGCGGCGCCGGCAACGACCTGCTGGAGGTCGGTGCGGGATACCACAAGCTGAATGGCGGGGCAGACATCGACACGGTCAGCTTCTACAGCAACGGCGACATCGGCGCGGGCGGCCCTACCGGTGTCTCCGTCAGTTTGCTGCTGCAGGGCATCGGTCAGAGCACCTACCATGGCTCGATGACCCTGACGGGTATCGAGAATCTGTCCGGTTCGGTGGTCAATGACGTCCTGACCGGCGATGTTGGAAACAACCTGCTGGCCGGGGTCTCAGGCGACGACGTTCTCGACGGCGGCGATGGCAACGACATCCTGCTGGGCGATGGTCAGATCGCTGTAGATGTCGGCACTTCCGGAACTTCGGGCCCGATCACCCGGTTCGATGACGTCGCCACCCGCGAGGGGGACCTGACCTTGGCCGGTGACGACATCATGAATGGCGGCGCCGGGAACGATACCCTCATAGGCGGCTACGGCGACGACACCCTGAACGGCGGAAGCGGGGTCAACACCCTGGATGGCGGGGCGGGGCTCGATACCGCCGACTACAGTGACGCGATCGGCAGGCTGTTCGTCGATCTGGTGATGAACATCGGGTCCCGAAATGACGTGACCGGCGAAATCGGGCTTGGGTCCGATGCTCTCAGCGGCATTGAAAACGTCCGCGGCGGCGATTTCATCGACGTCTTGCGGGGCAGCGGCGAAAACAACCGCCTGGAAGGCGGCGGCGGCAACGACCTTCTGGTCGGCTACGGAGCCGACGACACCTTGGATGGCGGAGCCGGGGACGACGTCCTGCGCGGCGGGACAGGAATCGACCTCATCATCGGCGGTGACGGGCTCGACACCGTCAGCTTTCTTGAGCCCACGGCGACCCAGGCGGTCTATGTCGACCTGGACCTCCAGACGGTCTTCAACGATGGCTTCGGCAATCGTGAGCAACTGACCTCGATCGAACGCTCTGGGTCCGGCACCGTGTTCGCTGACACCTTTCTCGGCAGCTCCGGCGCCAACAGCTTCTTTGGCGATACCGGCGATATCATCGACGGCAGGGCCGGCGACGACCGCATTTTCCTGTCCGCCGCGGCAGCGAGCATCGAGGGCGGCGATGGCGTCGACTCCATCGATGGCTTCGCCGTCAACCACATCGTCGACCTGAACGGCGATGGCGTCGGCGAGACAGAGACCGCGACCCACGGGGTCTTCGTTCATCTTGGCGACGGCATGATCTACGACGACGGCTACGGCGGCGGTGGGACGATCAGTGGCGTCGAGAATATCGCCGGCGGCGCGCTGGACGATCTGCTGTTCGGTGACGGCGGCGATAATGTCATCCGCGGCCTGGCCGGCGACGACGTCCTGCGCACCGGCGGCGGCAACGACACCCTGGACGGGGGCGAGGGCGACGATCAGCTGCGCAGCGGCCAGGGCGTCGATGTCCTGATCGGCGGCGAAGGCTTCGACCGCGTCGGGTTCTACAATCTGGACGCCACCCAGGGTGTGATCGCCGACCTGCGCACCCAGACGATCAGCAACGACGGCTTCGGCAATGCCGAGACCATGGCATCTATCGAGGCGCTGGGCGGCCAGACCCGCTTCGCTGACCTGTTCTACGGCGATGATCAGCGCAACCTCTTCCTCGCCGGCGGCAAGGACACCGTCCACGGTTTCGGCGGCGACGACGACTTCCAGCTGGACGACGCCCCGTCCCTGATCGACGGTGGCGAAGGGACCGACAGTATCTCTGGCTTTACCCTGACCCGGTTGAAGGACACCAACGGCGATGGGCTGGCCGAGGTGCAGCAGGCCACCCACGGCGTACTGGTCGACCTGCAGGTGGGCAAGATTCTCGACGACGGCTTCGGGAGCAAGGGAAGGCTGATCAGTATTGAAAACGTCTCCGGCTCGTCCTTTCAGGACAACCTGACTGGCAGCAACGGCGACAACATGCTGTTGGGTCTCGAGGGCGGTGACGCCATCTTTGGCGCACGCGGCAACGACACACTGGACGGCGGGGACGGTGATGACACCCTGAGCGGTGGCGACGGCGATGACCTGCTGTACGGGGGCGCGGGCAAGGATGGCCTGATCGGCGCCGCCGGCAGGGATACCCTCAACGGCGGGGATTCCGCCGATGTCCTGAATGGCGGCGACGGCAACGACACGCTCAATGGCGACGGTGGGGCGGACGTCCTCGTCGGCGGACTGGGCAACGACTCGCTCAACGGTGGAGATTCGGCCGACAGGATCACCGGCGGCCTGGGGAAGGACCTGGCCTCCGGGGGCGCGGGCGCGGACCAGTTCATCTACACCAGCCTGGCGGACAGCACGGTGTCAGGCGGCGGCCAGGACACAATCTCTGACCTGACCAGCATCGATCTGATTGATCTGTCGGCCATCGACGCCAACAGCCTGTTGGCTGACGACCAGGCCTTCCTGCTGGTCGCCACCTTCAGCGGCGTTGCCGGACAGATGACGCTGTCGCTTTCCGGGGCCAACACCCTGGTGCGGATGGACGTCAACGGCGACGGTCTGGCGGACATGGCCATAACGCTCTCAGGCGACCACCTGGCCTTCAGTCATTTCGTGCTTTGACCGGGCCGGAGATGCGGTCCGGAAACCTGCTTCCCCTTTGCGTAAGCTTTGACTAGTTTCGCCACCTTTCGGGGCGGGCTGCGTTAGGCGAACTATGGTCCATCACTATCTCGAGTTCGAACGACCGATTGCCGAGCTCGAAGGCAAGATCGAGGAGCTGTCCAAGCTCTCGGACACGGCCGGAGCCGGGTCGTTCGACACCGAGATCGAGGCCCTGCGCAATCGCCTGGGCTCGGTTCGGCAGGACGCCTACGCCAGGCTGGACCCCTGGCAGAAGACGCAGGTCGCCCGCCATCCGGAACGGCCCCACTTCATCGACTATGTCGCCGGCCTGATCGACGAGTTCGTCGAGCTACGCGGCGACCGCAAGTTCGCCGACGACCAGGCGATCATCGGCGGCCTGGGCCGGTTCCGTGGCCAGCCGGTGGTGGTCATGGGCCATGAAAAGGGCCACGACACCACCACCCGCCTGAAGCATAACTTCGGCATGGCGCGGCCGGAGGGCTATCGGAAGGCCGTGCGGCTGATGGACATGGCCGAGCAGTACGACCTGCCGGTGATCAGTTTCGTCGACACCGCCGGCGCCTATCCGGGCCTGGGCGCCGAGGAGCGGGGCCAGGCCGAGGCCATCGCCCGCTGCACGGAACGCTGCCTGACCCTGAAGACCCCGATGATCGCCACGGTGACGGGCGAAGGCGGTTCGGGCGGCGCCATCGCCCTGGCCGGGGCCAACCGTGTCTTGATCCTGGAGCATTCCATCTATTCGGTGATCAGTCCGGAAGGGGCGGCCTCCATCCTGTGGCGCGACGGAGCCCGGGCCAGGGACGCCGCCGACCAGATGAAGATCACCGCCCAGGACCTGGTAAAGCTGGGCATCGTCGACCGGATCATCGTGGAGCCGCCCGGCGGCGCCCACGCCGATCGCGAGGCCGCCATCAAGGCGGTTGGCGACGCAGTCGAGCAAGAATTCGCCAGCCTGTCGAACATGGGCCCGCAGGAACTGCTGCGGCAGCGGGCCGAGCGGTTCTACGCCATCGGCAAGGTCGGGCTGGCCTGATCCGGCCCGATCTGGCCCGATTTGGGCTGATTAACGGATAGGTCATCCAAGCCCCTCATCCTCGCCATTTCGGGGCGGGGTATCCAGAACCATGAGTTCGTCCGTGTCAGCATCGCCGGCGGGGGGTGACTCAGGCTTGGCCATGGGCGCCATCTTCAACCTCGCCAAGGCGGCGGTGATGGTGGTTGACGACAACCCCTTCTCCCTTCGGCTGACCACCCAGATGCTGGTGGGGTTCGGCATCCGGAGCCGGCATATGTGCGACAGCGCCGCCCAGGCCCAGGACGTGCTGATGGCGCGTCCCATCGACCTGCTGATCGTGGACTGCGACATGCCGGAGATGGATGGCTACGATCTGGTCCAATGGCTGCGGGGCTCGCGCCTGGAGCCCAACGCCTTCGTTCCGACCTTGATGATCTCCGGCCATACGCGCCGGGCCATGGTCAGCAAGGCCCGCGACTGCGGCGCCAACTTCATTGTCACCCGTCCGCTGACCGCCGCCGTCCTGCTGGAGCGAATCCTGTGGATGGCGCGGGACCCCCGGCCCTTTATCCGGGCCGGCGCCTACCTGGGCCCCGACCGGAGGTTCAAGGAAGGCGAGGCTCCATCGGGCGGGGGCGAGCGACGCCGGGATCGCCTGCGCGCCGAGGCCGCCCGGCAAGCTGCCGCGGCCATGTCCGGTGACTCCTCGGAAGGGCCTACCGAATGACGTCCGTACTGGTGATTCGCCGCCAATCCAACCTGTCAAAGCTGGTCAACGCTTCCGGCGGCAAGACCGTTCAGGCCGCCCTGCGCGATGCCGACCGGGGGATGGCCGGTCTACGGGACGAGGGGCTGGCCATCCTCGATGAGGCGCTGATGGCTCTGGAGGGCGCCGTGGCCGCCGCGACCGACGGACCAGACTGGCTGGACAGGGTCTACAGCGCCGCGGGCGCCGTCATCGACGTCTGTCCGCCAGATTTGATGAGTCTGCATTCCGCCGCCTGGAGCCTCTGTGAGCTCTGCGACCTGCAGCGCCGGGCGGGGCGGTGCGAAACCCGCTCGATCCTTGTCCATCTTTCGTCGTTGAAACTGCTGCGGCAGCCGGGCCAACCGGAGGCGGTTCTGACCGGGACCCTGGCCGGTCTTGCGACGCTGCTGGCGCATGAGACCTCGCGACCGGGCTGATTACCGGGCCTCGAAACCTGTCTCAGCGCTCGGCGTCACACAGGGGCTTGCCTGACGCCGGGTGACGTTCTGAATAGTCCCGCAAAACATCCGGGAGATCATCGCATGGCCATTCGCACCCGCTTTACCGAACTGTTCGGCGTCGAGCATCCTATCGCCCAGGGCGGCATGCAGTGGGTCGGCAAGGCCGAACTGGTCGCCGCCGTTGCCAACGCCGGGGCGCTGGGCTTCATCACCGCCCTGACCCAGCCGACGCCGGAAGAGCTGGCCAAGGAAATCCAGCGGACCAAGGGCCTGACCGACAAGCCGTTCGGCGTGAACCTGACCATCCTGCCGGCCATCAAGCCGCCGCCCTACGCCGAATACCGCGCCGCCATCATCGAGAGCGGCATCAAGATGGTCGAGACCGCCGGCTACAAGCCGCAGGAACACGTCGACGACTTCAAGAAGCACGGCATCAAGGTCATCCACAAATGCACCGCCGTCCGTCACGCCGCCTCGGCCGAGCGGATGGGCGTCGACGCCATCTCCATCGACGGCTTCGAATGCGCCGGCCACCCCGGCGAGGATGACATCCCCGGCCTGGTGCTGATCCCCGCCGCCGCCGACCGGATCAAGATCCCGATGCTGGCCTCGGGCGGCTTCGGCGACGCGCGCGGCCTGGTCGCGGCCCTGGCGCTGGGCGCCGACGGCATCAACATGGGCACCCGCTTCTGCGTCACCAAGGAGGCCCCGATCCCGGAGAGCTTCAAGCAGCAGATGGTGGCCAATGACGAGCGCCAGACCGACCTGATCTTCCGCACCCTGCACAACACCGCCCGCGTCATGCGTAACGCGGTCAGCCAGGAGGTGGTGCAGATCGAGCGGGCCGGCGGCGCCAAGTTCGAGGACGTCCAGCATCTGGTGGCCGGCACCCGCGGCCGCGACGCCCTGGCCAATGGCGACACCGACGGCGGCATTTGGTCGGCGGGCATGATTCAGGGCCTGATCCACGACATCCCCAGCTGCAAGGACCTGATCGACCGGATCATCAGCGAAGCCGAGGACCTGATCCGCGGGCGTCTGGAAAGCATGGTCTTTTCGCCGGCGAAGGTGGCGGCGGAGTAGAATTCAGGGGAGCAGGAGGCGCGTCCTGACGCGAGCTGGCTCGATCGTGGTCAGCCTCCCCAGATGCGCCTCCTGGCCATGCGCCAGCTGGGTGAGAACAATCCGGATCTGGTCCATCATCGGCTCGCCGCCGAACACCAACATGATCAGGCCTGGCATCGGCTCCCGATGGCGGATGGCGCGCTCGCCGAAGCCGAAGTCTTCGGTGACGATGATCCTGTCGGTTTCACGCGCCACCCCAACGACGCGGTCGTCCGAAACACCGGGTTCCGCTTCGCGCACATACAGGACGTCATGACCGCTGGCGCGGAGGGCGGCGACCAGCCGGGCGGAACAGCATTCGTCAAGCAGCAACCGCATGATCAGGCGACCGCGACGAACCCTTCATGGGCGATGTGGTCGGCCGCGTACATCAAAACAGCCTCCAGATCGTCGCGGACGAGGTGCGGATAGTCCAGAAGCAGCTCGTCCTGGGAACGCCCGCTCGCCAGCCTGCGGAGAATGAATTCCACGGGCAGCCGCGTCCCTTTGATCACGGGTCGGCCGTCCATGGTTCCAGGCTTTTGCTCGATGCGATCGTGCGTCATGGCCTGATCATACCACGGTTACGCAGCCGCCTGAACCTTGCGCTTGACCAGGCCGTTCCAGAGGGACCGGGCGGCATCGGTGGTGACTTTCAGCCGCTCCATGGCCGAGACGTGCAGTGGCGCTCGGACCGGCAGACAGCCTTCCAGCTCGGCCAGCAGCTCTTCGGGCGGGCCGTCGTTGAGGAAGTGGTTGGCGCCGGGCACCTTGCGGAACCGCATCGGGCGCAGGGTGCGGACCTCCTTCACCAGCCTCTCGGCGCTTTCGATCGGCGCGAAGTCGTCCATGTCGCCATGGATGAGGTGGATCGGGGCGGTGATCCGCTCCAGGGCCTGGCGCATATGTATCAGCTGTCCGGGCTGGCCGGCCACTTCCAGCACGGCGTTACGCAGGTCGCGGGGGATGATCTTCAGCACCTTCTGACCCAGACGGACCAGGAAGCGGGCGGTGGGACCGGGGTCGCCCAGATAGCCGCTGAGCAGCACCAGGCCGGCCAGGCCTTTGGGCCGGCGTGCGGCCATCAGGCTTGAGATGGCGGCGCCGTAGGACTGGCCGACCAGCAGCAGCCGCTGGCCCGGGGCGACGGTCAGCAGCGGCATCAGGGCCTCCGCCTGGATGCGGATGTCGCCGACATATTCGACCGGCTCGCTGCCGGCGAAGCCCGGTCGGTCGACGACGATCATCTCGCGGTCGGCGGGCAGTTCGGCCAGGATGGGCGCCCAGTATTCCGCCCAGCTGGGCGCGCCGGTGACCACGACGATTTTCCAGGGCGCGGGCTTGGCGCGGGGGGTGGTCAGGGCCGAGAGAGTCCAGCCATGGTCGCCGCCGGCCGCGAAGCTCACGCGGCGGACCACGGTCTCAGCATAGAGTTCAGACGTCGGGACATGCTCGAAGCGACCGTTGGCGGCGCTTTCGATACAGGCCCAGCCCAGTTCCAGAACACCCTTCGGTCGCCTGCGCGCCACGCGATCTCTCCTGCCGCCTGGAGCAACGCTGACTGCTCCAGACCTTCATGCTTCGCCCATACCGGATGAGCTCCCCCGATATGGATAGCCCTTGGCGCGGGAACAACGCCCTCACGCCCCTACGGTTCTCCGGAAGGACCCGGGAGTCACCGATCTTTTTCGTAATGTGGCGTTGCGATCCTGAACCTGACCTGAAGGCGGCGGAAAAGTCGGCGCGGGGCCTTCAGCCAGCGTAGGGATTCAGCCGCGTAGAGGCCATTCGCCGTTGCCGCAGAACATGGCCGATGACCCCCAGGCCCAGGGTGGCGACCACCAGATAGCCGATGCCGTTGAGCGCGGTCATATAGGCCAGGGAGATGACCTTCTGCTGCAGGCCGAAGGCCAGATGGATGACGATACTGAGCAACTGAAATCCGGCGGCGAAGGTCGGCCACCACCGATCGGCCCACAGGGCCAGGATGGTCAGCAGCGCCAGCATGATGATGTCGATGACCAGGATGGCGTACTGCACGTCCAGCCAGCCGCGGTCGGGCATGAACCAGGACAGCAGGGAGGCGATCAGCATGGCCGCCCCGGCGGCCTTCTCCGGCGCGCCGCCCTTCAGCATGGCCGTACAGGTGACCAGGAGGACGAAGCCAAGGGCGATGAACTGCCAGCTGTTCATGAAGAAGGGGCCTCTGGAGGTTCCAGAGGCCCCTTGTCGCTCAATTCAAGGTCGCTGTCAGGCCGCTTCGACCGGCCGCAGATGCACCCCTTTGGGCTGCGGCTGAGGCTCGGGCTTGTCTTCAATCGGCCCGAAGGCGACGCGGCCGAGGCCCATCTGGTGCTGGGCGTCAGCCAGCGCCTTGTGCGTCGCCACGATGGTGCGGCGGGCGCTGGTCAGATGGGTCAGGGTCTCGCTGGCGCCCTCGAAGGCGTCCTGGGCGTACATCACCGAGAGATTGGCCCCCCGCCGGGCCGACGGCATGGCCACCGCCAGACCCGCGACCGCCGCAAACGCGGTGTCGAGCGCCGCCTCCGCCACGAAAAGCTGTTTGGCCACGGCCTCGGCCGCCGAACGTCGTTGCTGCAACATGATAGTCCCCTCCTGGCCCCCCAATGGGCCGTTTCCGATGGTCCGGGCGATCCGCCCGACCATCTGTCAGGGGCGGATCAGTTGTTGAAGCGCCACCAGGCTGGAGATCGTCGCTCCGAAGGCCAGCGCGCTGAGCGCGGCGATGGCGACGATCAGGCCAAGGCGCGTGAGTGGCGCTAGGCCGTTGATCCGCCCTCCGGCGTCGGAGGCGAAAAGTCCCCATCCATCACGGCGAAGGCGGCGCAGAGGATGTCCCGCAGCACCATTTCCGGCGGCAGCCAGCGGGATTGCTTGCGCACCGCCGAGACCAGCTCGGGGGTGGCCGCCTGCATGGCCGGTCCCGAAGCCAGGCTGACCAGCTGCCGTTCCAGCTGCTCCCAGGTCCAGGCCGGAAGCGGCGTCTTGGATGCGGGGCTGGTCTTGAAACTGCTCCGGAAGCGCTCGATCTCGCTCTTCAACCACAGGGCCTGGCTGAGGCCCGGGGCGATGGCGCTGTTGTGGTCGTTGGCTGGGGTCACGATCGGCTCCGGTTTGTGAGCCGGACCCTGGGGCCTCGTCGGGGTTGGGGGCGATGACCTTTGATGTGTCTGACATGCCGTATGACATGCCATGTGTCATACCGCGCTGGCGGATCGGCGAGGGCTCAAGGGCCAGGTCCCCCTCCGCGGCGTGCAGCAGCCGGGCGGCTTCGAACCGGTCCCTGACGCCCAGTCGTTCCCTGGCCTTGCGCAGGTGATTGACCACTGTGTGGTCCGAGAGGCCGAGCTCCCGACCGATCTGCTTGCTGTTGAGATGCCGGTAGACCAGGCGAAGAATCTGACGTTCGCGGTCCGTCAACCGTTCAAGGCCAGCTTCGTGGTTTTGAGGTCGCTCCATATTGGGTAACCCTAACGGCAAGGTATCGGCAGGTCCATTCGCTCAACCATGCCGCGCCATGAAGTCGCGGCCAAGACCTGTCGCGGCCGTTGGCGATCCGCCGCGAAGTCCGCCTGCGGAATGATCATCCCGGGAACCGGCCCGGGCGCCGGCGTCGACCGGGTCGCGTCTCGGTGCATTGCCGCCCCATCGCGACCCTTCCCCCTGGCATGGGGAAGCGTTACTTCGACCCATGCACTACGACATCGTCATCGTGGGCGGGGGCGCCGGGGGTCTGGAACTGGCGGCGCAGCTTGGCCGCAGGCTGGGCCGTCGCAAGGGGACCGAGAAGGTCCTGCTGATCGACCGGTCGGTGTTCCACATCTGGAAGCCGACCCTGCACGAGGTGGCGGCCGGCACCCTGGACACCCACCAGGAAGGCCTGAGCTACACCATCCTGGCCCGGCGCAATCATTTCAGCTTTACCCTGGGCGAGCTCGAAGGGCTCGATGCCATCGCGCGCCGGCTGACCCTGGCCCGGATGGCCGACGCCCAGGGGCGCGAACTGGCGCCGCGGCGTTCGGTGACCTTCACCCACTGCGTCCTGGCCCTGGGGAGCGGCGCCAACCTGTTCGGCACGCCGGGAGCGGACAAGGCCTTCCTGCTGGAACAGACCCGCGACGCCGAACTGTTCCACACCCATCTGCTGGCCGCCTTCACCCGGGCCTCCTTCTCGGCCGAGCGGGCCCTGTCGATCGCCATCGTCGGCGGCGGGGCGACCGGGGTGGAGCTGTCGGCCGAACTGATCGAGGCGCATAACGAACTGGACGACGGCCTGGCCAAGGACCAGCGGTTTCGCCTGGACATCACCATCGTCGAGGCCGCCGACCGCATCCTGGGCGCCCTGCCGGAGAAGATCTCCGCCCAGGCCACGGTGGCGCTGGAGCGCAAGGGCGTGACGGTGAAGACCGGCGCAAAGGTGCTGGAAGTCTCCGAGGGCAGGCTGGTCACCAGCCACGGCGACGTGCCGGCCGGACTGATCGTCTGGGCGGCCGGGGTCAAGGCGGCCGACGCCAACGCAAGCTTTGGCCTGGAGACCAATCGCATCAACCAGTTCCTGGTCAACGACCGTCTGGAGACCGCCGCGCCCGGCGTCTGGGCCATGGGCGACTGCGCCGCTGCTCCCTGGAAGGATGGCCGGACCATTCCCGCCCGCGCCCAGGCGGCGCACCAGCAGGCCGACTACCTGGCCAAGGTGCTGACCGCGCGGCTGGCCGAGCGGCGGCATGACCAGCCGTTCGTCTACAGGGACTTCGGATCCCTGGTGTCGCTGGGGGAGAATCGCGGCGTCGGCTCGCTGATGGGCGGCCTCGGCGGTCCCAACTTCTTCGTTGAGGGGCTGATCGCCAAGTGGATCTATATGAGCCTGCACCTGGCCCACCACCGCGCCATTCTGGGAACCGGCAAGACCGTCGTCCTGGCTCTGGCGCGGCTGCTGCAGGAGCGGGTTTCGGGGCGCTTGAAGCTGCATTAGGCGTTTGACGCACGCGGCGGAAGCCGGGTCACGGTCCCTCAAAACAGGGAAACGCCGCCATGATCGAACTGCTCGAACACCCGCTTTCGCCCTATGCCCAGAAGGTCAAGATCGCCATGGCCGAGAAGGGTGTGCCCTTCGAAGTGAAGATGCCGGAGGCCATCGGCTCGGGGAAGATGTCCGACGCCTTCCGCGCCGCCAACCCGCGCGGCGAGGTGCCGGTCCTCTATGTCGAGGGCCAGGCCATCTTCGATTCCACCATTATCCTGGAATTCCTCGAGGATCGCTTTCCGGACGTCCCCATGCTGCCCGCCGGGGCCGCCGATCGGGCCCGGGTGCGTATGATCGAGGATCTCTGCGACACCCACTACGAGGCCATCACCTGGGGCCTGTCGGAGATCGCCAACTTCAAGCGCGCCACCGGCGAACAGGCCGAGTTGATGCAGGCCAGGGCGGCGGCGGAGCTCGCCGACCTGCACGGCTGGCTCGAGGCGCAGCTGGGCGACCGGCCCTGGTTCAACGGCGAGACCTTCGGCTGGGGCGACCTCAGCGTGGCGCCGTACGTCGCTGGGGCCATCAGCTTCGGCATGGCCCCGACGCCCGGACCGCTGTCCGACTGGTTCCGCCGCGCGGCCGCCCGGCCGTCGGTCGCCGCCGCCCTCGACGCGGCGAAAGCCTCCGCCGCCGCCATGGCCGGGGTGGCCCAGGTCGTCGAGGCGGGCCTGTTCAAGCGCCAGTACCGGGATCACCGCCTGGAATGGATGATCCGTTCCGGTGGGCTGTCGATCGTGCAAAAGGGGCTGGAGAAGAACAACATCCGTTTCAACACCGCGCCCCAGGGATAAACCTGCCGATGATCCAGCTTTGGCACTGTTCCGACGCCCGCTCCTTCCGCGCCCTGTGGACGCTGGAGGAGATGGATCTCGCCTATGAGCTGAAACTGCTGCCCTTCCCGCCGCGCTTCCGCCAGCCGGAGTATCTGGAGGTCAATCCGCTCGGCACTATCCCCTTCCTCGTCGACGGCGAGACGCGGATGAGCGAATCGTCGGCCATCGCCCAGTATCTGGCGACGCGCTATGGCCCTTCCGACCTGGCGGTGGCGGTCGATGATCCCGACTACGGCGCCTGGCTCAACTGGCTGCATATGGGCGAGGCGACCCTGACCTTCCCCCAGACCCTGGTGCTGCGCTACCGGGTGCTCGAGCCCGACCGGGCGCCGCAGGTGGCCGACGACTACGCCCGCTGGTTCCTGTCGCGGCTGAAGGCGGTGGACCGGGCGCTGGAGACCCGCGATTGGCTCTGCGCCGGCCGCTTCACGGCCGCCGACATCTCCGTCGGCTACGCCCTGCTGCTGGCCCGGCAACTGAAGCTGGACGACAAATTCCCACCGGCGGTGGCCGCCTATTGGGAGCGGTTGAAGATCCGGCCGGGGTTCCTGAAGGCCAAGGCGGCCCAGAGAAGCGAGACCGTCGCGGCGCCGCCGTTTCCGGCCTAGTCGGCGATCGACGGCTCCACGAGCTCGCCCCGCGCCAGCACCGCCGTCACCCCCATGTCGCCGGTGACGTTGCCGAGGGTGCGGAAGATGTCCGGCGCCACCTCCACGGCCAGCAGGATCGGCAGCAGGTCGATCGGCGCGCCCAAGGCCAGGCAGATCGGCGCGACGCTGGCGAAGAAGGACACCTGGCCGGGCAGGCCGACCGACCCTACCGAGACGGCGAAGGCGACCAGGATGGCCCCGCCGATCTGCGGCAGACCGGGATGCACGCCGTAAAGGTGGGCGACGAACAGCGCCACGGCCAGGTTGGCCACCGGGCTGGTCACCCGGAAGACGGCCACCGCCAGCGGCAGGATCAGGTTGGCGATCCGCTCGGGTACGCCAAGCTCGTCCCGCGACCGCTCCAGCATGGCCGGCAGGCTGGCCAGGGAGGACTGGGTGCTGAAGGCGACGGCCAGCACGGGGCCTGACGCGCGCAGGAACTGGCCGAAGGGGACGGCGCGGCTCAGCGCCACCAGGACGAACAGCAGGACGGTGACCCCCGCCGTGACGCTGGCCACCACCACCACATACTGCAGCAGGGTGGTCGCGCCGCCCAGGCCCGTGCGCAGGCCGACGCTCAGAGACAGGGCGAAGACCCCCGCCGGCGCCACCCACAGCACCCAGCGGACGATGACCAGCATGGTCTCCGAAATCGCCCGGAACAGCGTCAGCAGGGGGTCCTTCAGATTG
Source organism: Caulobacter sp. (assembly GCA_044239675.1). Lineage (GTDB taxonomy): Bacteria > Pseudomonadota > Alphaproteobacteria > Caulobacterales > Caulobacteraceae > Caulobacter. Next base: position 109,308 of record JBIIAX010000008.1, on the reverse strand, counting down.
GCCGGCAGTTTGGTCGCGGCGAACCCGAAGAAGGCCCCGAAGACCACCAGCGGCAGGATGGCGTCCTCGACCGCGGCCTTCAGCACATTCGGCGGCGCCAGGCTCTTGATGAAGTCGGCCAGGGTCGAGGCCTTGACGGCGGCGGCGTCCGGGGCGATCGCGGCGGCGAGCAGCGCCGCCCCGCCGACCGGATCGATCGGCCAAAGGGCCAGCAGCCCCTGGGTCGCCAGCACGCTGTAGATCGAAAAGCCGATCAGCAGGATGGAGAACAGGCCGATGGCTCTGGCCGCCAGCCGGCCGGTCGCTGCCGCGTCGGCCACCGAGGCGATGCCGATGACCAGCAGGGTGAAGACCAGCGGCACGATGGTCATCCGCAGGGCGTTCAGCCACAGCCCGCCGAACGCCTCGACCACTTCCGCCGCGCTCTTCAGCCCCCGTCCTCCGTAGACCTGCAGCAAGGCGCCCAAGCCCAGTCCGACGATCAGAGCGATCAGGACATAGAGGGCGAGGGAGCGAAGCATGCGGGAATTCCTAAGGGGGCGGAAAAGATAGAGACCGCAGTCGCCGGCCCAGGTCAACGCGACCCTTCCAGGCTGAAGATTGGACGCCTACGGCCGCCAGCGGCAAAAGACCGCACCCCGAGCGCCTGCTCAGTATGGTCTATGGCGGTCTTAAGATGCGGCGAATCCGGGGGGATATGCCGCAGCGAGGAGGAAACCATGCCCGATCAGGCATTCTCAGGCGCGCGCTCGCCCTATGCGGTGAATGACGACAGCGCCGAGGATCAGAAACGGATTGTCGCCCGCATCGCCACCCGCTGGTTTCTGCAGGGGATGAACGAGGTTCGCGCCCTGGGGGCCGGCGACATTCTGGACGGGCTGATCATGCTGGCCGTAACCGACGCCAACACCCGTCACCTGAACGCCGCCGACAGTCCCTACCATGCCAGCCGGGATGTGCCCCCTGACGAGGACCGGCTGCCGGTCAGCGTCTATGTCATCGCCAAGGAACTGGGCATCTCGTACGAGACCGCGCGCCGCCATGTTCAGCGGTTGATCCAGAACGGTCGGATCGAACGCGTCGCCGAGGGCATCATTGTTCCCGGGCGGGTCTTCGCCAGCAGGGACACCCTGGTGCTGACCGAGCGAAATTTCGCCAACGTCCAGAGCTTCATCCGGCAGCTTCGCGCCGTCGGGATGGTCTGACGACGGGGCCCCGGACTGGGCCGCGGATTTGGCCTGCGGCCCGACTGGCCTGGGGGCCTTGAGGGCCAGCTTGCCCAGACAGTCTGTCGCATCGCCTTATGGCGTTAAACCAGGCTAGCGGCGCACTCCAAGTCGTTCTCTATTCAACGCCACCCCGCGCCGCGACACTTGCAGTCTACTTATGCCGCCGGTTGTATTTCCCACCCCAGTTTGAGCACATCTTTTCGCATTTCGAAAGCTATTACCTCCGGCGCGACGCCTTTTACCGGTCGGTAACCTCTTCGAACCTACGCATTATTCAGCGATCATTCCAACGCCTCGCTGAATGGCCATCGCGATAGGAAACAGGCTATGACTCTCTGGAATCGGCGTGCGCCGCAGAGCGAATCCCAGCGCGTGGAAAACCTTGAAGCGATGATGGCGGCGGTCGACCGATCGCAGGCGACGATCGAGTTCAAGCTGGACGGCACGATCATCACCGCGAACGACAATTTCCTGAAGACGATGGGCTACCGCCTGGAGGACATCCAGGGGCGTCACCACCGGATGTTTGTTGAACCCGCCTTCGCCGCCACGGCCGCCTACGATGACCTTTGGCGCAGACTGAATGCCGGTGAATTCCTGTCGGACAAGTTCAAACGCATTGGAAAGGGAGGGGCCGAGGTCTGGATTCAGGGCGCCTACAACCCCGTCTTCGATAAAGCCGGAAAGCCGGTAAAAGTCGTGAAGTTCGCGACCAACGTCACCGACGTTGAGCTTGAGCGAGCGAACAACGAGGCCAGCCGCAAGGCCGCCGAGGTCGAAAGCATGGTGGTCGACGCCCTGGCGGACAGCCTGCGCCGGCTGGCGCAGGGCGACCTGACGGCCAGCATCGATGTGGCGTTCGAGGGGCGGTACGATCAGATCAAGGCGGACTTCAACGCTGCGGTGGCCAGCCTCCGAGAAGCCATGGGGGCCATTACCGCGTCGACGGCCACGCTACGGAGTGGGTCGGATGAGATCGCCCAAGCCTCCGACGACCTGTCGCGCCGCACCGAACAGCAGGCGGCCGGCCTTGAGGAAACCGCCGCCGCCCTCGACGAGCTGACCGCCACGGTCAAGAAATCCGCCGCCGGCGCCACCCAGGCATCGACCCTGGTGTCCACTACCCGCGACGAGGCCCATCATTCGGGCCAGATCGTCCGCGAGGCCGTCGGCGCCATGGGCCAGATCGAGAAGTCGAGCGGCCAGATCGCCCAGATCATCGGCGTCATCGACGAGATCGCCTTCCAGACCAATCTGCTGGCGCTGAACGCCGGGGTTGAGGCCGCCAGGGCCGGCGACGCGGGTCGCGGCTTCGCCGTGGTGGCGCAGGAGGTCCGGGCCCTGGCCCAGCGGTCGGCCGAGGCCGCCAAGGAGATCAAGGGCCTGATCAGCACCTCGACCAGCCAGGTCGGAGCGGGCGTCAAGCTGGTCGGGGAAACCGGCGAGGCGCTGAAGCGCATCGTCGAGCGGGTCGGCGAGATCGACGCCCTGGTCTCGGAAATCGCCGCCTCGTCCCAGGAACAGGCGACCGGGCTGAACCAGGTCAACACCGCCGTCAACCAGATGGATCAGGTGACCCAGCAGAACGCGGCCATGGTCGAGCAGGCCACCGCGGCAAGCCATTCCCTCAAGTCGGAGTGCCAGGAACTGGTCCGGCTGGTGAGCCGGTTCGGGGCAGGGGAGGTGGCGCGCCGATTACCCCAGCGTGCGCAACCGCATCTGGCGGGACCCGGCGATCGGCAGCCGTACGCCCCTCCGGTGGTCACCGCCCGTAAACGCCTGGCGGCCCTCATCGGCGGCGGCGGCGGCGCGGCTCAAGCCCAACCGGATACCTGGGAAGAGTTCTGATCCCGGCCCCATTCCGCTCGGATGACAAATGGTCGCGCCCAATTTGAGGACAGGATGTGGGGCGGGGAGTCCTTAGGAAACAGCTCCTTAATCATCAATCGCCACACGCTACGGCGGATCAAATGGTCAAGACTGTTCAGTGGGGAGGGTTCGTTAACCTTCCCAACCAACACTGGCCAACAAGGAAAGGGTGGGGGGTGCGTATGAACAGAATTTCCAGCTCCGCCTTCTGCCGGGATCCCGGCATCCAGCTCGGCCAGCGCGGGCTTCGGGGTCATGCGTTTCTGCGAGTTGCTTCCGATGTTGACGGCTTCTGGGCGCGGTCGATCCGGACCTTGGCGCTCAAGACCAGACAGGGTGTGACATTCGATGTCCTTCAGTAACCGAAAAATCTCGACGAAGCTGGCCGCCGGCTTTGGCGCGGTTATTCTGATCGTCGCCCTCTGCGGGGCCGCGAATGTCTTCGGCATCTCGCAGATTCGCGCGGCCCAGGCCGTTGAAGCGAAGTCCGTCGAGATCGCCGGGCAGGTCAAGGATCTTCGGTTCTACCTGGCACGGCAGGAAAACAGCTTCCGCGGCTGGCTGGTCTCCGGCGACGGCTACTACCTCAAGCGGCTTGACGCCCACCGCGCGAAATATCGGGCGACGCTTGAATCCCTCCGCGGCAAGGTCGCCGGCGATGACGCCAGACTCGCCGAATTGGACAAGGCCCTGAAGGCGGCGGACGCCTGGTACGAGGGCGTTGTTGTCGCCGGGCAGTCGATCGCCACCTTGGAAGGCCGCCCCGCCGCCGCGCTGCTCGTCGCCCCCGACGGCAAGGGAGACGTCCTGATCAGCCCCGCCGAAGCGGCGATTGACCGTTTGGCCGAGGTCGAAGGAGCCGCCCAGACGGCGGCTCGAACCAAGATGGACGACACCCTGACCTTCAACGGGATCCTGGTCGTGGGCGGGCTGCTCGTCGCCCTGCTGCTGTCGATCGTCGTGGCCTGGGCGCTGAGCCGATCGATCGCCGGACCGGTGAAGCGCCTGACGGATGTGATGATGCGTCTCGCCAGAGGCGATCTCACTGCCGAGGTCACCCACCAGTCGCGGGGCGACGAACTAGGCGCCATGAGCCGCGCCGTTCAGGTGTTCAAGGACAACGCCCTGGCGCTCGATACCGCCTCGTCCGAGAACGCCCTGCTTGAACGGTCCAGCGCCGCTGAACGCCTGCGGGCGGAAGAAGAGCGCCGCGCCTCGGCCGAGGACCAGCGCAAGGTGGTCGAGGCCCTGGCCGCCGCCCTGTCGAGACTGGCGGACGCGGACGTCACCTACCGGGTCACCGAGGCGATGCCGCCGGAATACCGGCAGATCCAGCAGGACTACAACACCGCCATGGACGCCCTGCAGTCGACGCTGCGGGCGGTTTCCGCGGCGGCCTCCAGCATCACGGTCGGCACCGAGGAGATCGCCCAGGCCTCCGACGACCTGTCCCGCCGCACCGAACAGCAGGCCGCCAGCCTGGAGCAAACCGCCGCGGCCCTCGACCAGCTGACCGCCACGGTCCGCCGGTCGGCCGGCGGCGCCCGCGAGGCGTCCGACCTTGTCACCACCACCCGCAGCGAAGCCGAACAGTCCAGCGAGGTCGTCCGCAACGCGGTCCTGGCCATGGGTGAAATCGAGAAGTCTTCCGGCCAGATCACTCAGATCATCGGGGTGATCGACGAGATCGCCTTCCAGACCAATCTCCTGGCCCTCAATGCCGGGGTCGAGGCGGCCCGGGCCGGGGACGCCGGGCGCGGCTTCGCCGTCGTGGCCCAGGAGGTCCGGGCCCTGGCCCAGCGTTCCGCCGACGCCGCCAAAGAGATCAAGGGGCTGATCAGCGCCTCGTCCACCCAGGTCGGCTCAGGCGTCAAGCTGGTCGGCGAAACCGGCAAGGCCCTGCAGCGGATTGTCGAGCGGGTCGGCGAGATCGACACCCTGGTGACCGAGATCTCGGCCAGCGCCGCCGAACAGGCGACGGGCCTTCAGGAGGTCAACACGGCCGTCAACCAGATGGACGAGGTCACTCAGCAGAACGCGGCGATGGTCGAGCAGGCCACCGCGGCGACCCACTCGCTGAAGGCCGAAACCTCGGAGCTGGGCCGGCTGGTCTCGCGCTTCCGGGTCGGCGGCCAGGAAGCCGCGGCCCTTCCGGCCCCGTCAGCGAGCCGCCAGCTCGGCTATCAACCACGCCCGTCGGCGGCGACGCCCCGTTCGGAGCCCCGTTCCGAGCCCCATCCCGCGGCCGAGCCCGCTCCGCGCGCCGCGCCTACACCCCATCTGGCGCGCCCGGATTCGGTGCAGCCCGATCGTCCGGCCGTGCTTACCGCCCGGGAACGCCTCAGCGCCTTCACCGGCGGCGGAGTCACCCGGGGCGGGGCCGCGGTCGCGGTCCGACCCAAGGCCGATGAATGGGAAGAATTCTGATGGCGCCCCAAACCCTGCGCCTTGCGCCTCATCTCGACATGCCGGCCGCCAGCCTGCTGCGCGGGCAGCTGCTGCGGCTGCGCGGTCATGACGTCGAGCTGGACGGCTCGGCGGTCATGCGGCTGGGCGCTCTCTGCCTTCAAGTGTTGCTGTCCGCCGCCCGCACCTGGCGGCAGGAAGGCAGGGCCTTCCGCATCATCGAACCTTCCAGGGGCCTTACCGAAGGTCTCCGTCAACTGGGCGCCGCGCCAGCGCTTGAATCCGCCGAGGAGAACTAACGGCCATGATACAGACCATTCTGACCGTGGATGACTCCCGGACTATGCGCGACATGCTGCGCATGGCTCTGGTCGGAGCCGGTTTTCGGGTTATCGAGGCCGTCGATGGCATCGACGGCCTGCAGGTGCTCGAAGGCGAGCAGCCCGATGTCATCATCACCGATATCAACATGCCCAACCTCGATGGCTTCGGCTTCATCGAAGCCGTGCGCTCCGGCGTCGCCGCCCGGGCGACTCCGATCCTGGTGCTGACCACGGAAAGCGACCCGGACAAGAAGCTGCGGGCCCGGGAAGCCGGCGCCACCGGCTGGATCGTCAAGCCGTTCAATCCGGAAAAGCTGGTCTCAGCCATTCGCCGCGTCGCGGCCTGAAGGGAAACGCCATCGTGGATGAGATGGAGACCATCAAGGCGACCTTCTTCGAGGAGTGCGAGGAACTGCTCGCCGATCTCGAAAACGGCCTGCTGTCGATGCGGGCGGGACAGGCTGACGGCGAAACCGTCAACGCCGTGTTCCGGGCCGTCCACTCGATAAAGGGAGGCGCCGGCGCCTTCGGCTTCGAGGCCCTGGTCCGTTTCGCCCATGTTTTCGAAACCCTGATGGACTCCGTCCGCGCCGGACGGTTGTCCCAGAGCGTTGATCTTGCCGGAGTGTTGCTCCGCGCCGCCGATATCCTCGCCGATCTGGTCGGTCAGGCGCGGGCCGGCATTGCGGGGGACGAGGCCCCGGTTGCGGTCATGGCCGCCGAGCTGGACGCCATCAACGGCGGTCAGCCGCCGGCGTCCGGCGCCGAGGCGGTCGCCCCCGTCGCGCCGGAAGTGGTTTCCCCGGCCTTCGCCACGGCCCCGTCCTTCACCCCGGCCCCGTCCTTCACCCCGGCAGAGGTCGGCGGTGATCTGGATGACGCCAACTTCGACTTCACGCCCATGACCTTCGACCTGGAGGAGCCCGACGCCGCTCCTCGGCCGAACGTCTGGCGCATCGGCTTCACGCCCCACAAGACCCTCTATGCGAGCGCCAACGAGCCGGCCCTGCTGCTTCGGGAACTTGAGCGGCTTGGCGAGGCCCGGATCGAGCTGGACTCCAGCCGCGTGCCCACGCTGGACCTGCTGGACCCAGAGGGGACCTTCCTTGGCTGGACTATTTTCCTGACCACCGACGGCGATGAGCAGGCGGTCCGGGATGTCTTCGACTTTGTCGAGGGCGATTGTCATCTGACGGTGGAGCGAGCCGAGGCCGAAGCGGCGAGCGGTCCCCTGGTCGATATCCAGTCGCTTCTGGCCGCCGTCCAGGCCAGCCCCGATGAGACCGTGACCGGCGCGGTTGCTGATACCTTCGAGGCCCCCCCGCCTATCGCCCCCCCGCCTATCGCTGCCGCGCCTATCGCCGCCGCACCCGTCGCTCCCGCGCCGACCGCACCCGCGGCGCAGGTCCAGGCCGCGCCCGTTCAGGCCGCCCCCGTTCAGGCCGCCCCGCCGCCGCCCCGGCCAGCGCCGACCCCGCCTCCCGTCTCGATGGCCCTCGCCGGGGCGGCCGACACCCAGGCCTTCGCGCCCCAGTCGACCATTCGGGTGGATCCGGAGCGCATCGACAAGCTGATCGATCTGGTCGGCGAACTGGTCATCAACCAGGCCATGCTGGCCCAGCGGGTCGCCGAGTCCGGCCTCGCCGGCTCATCCAGCCTGGCGATGGGATTGGACGACCTGGAACAGCTGACCCGGGAAATCCAGGAAAGCGTCATGGCTATCCGGGCTCAGCCGGTGAAGTCGGTGTTCCAGCGGATGCCGCGTCTGGTTCGCGAGACCGCGGCCATGACCGGCAAGCAGGTGCGGCTGGTGACCGACGGTGAAAACACCGAGGTCGACAAGACGGTCATCGAACGGATCGCCGATCCGATCACCCACATGATCCGGAATGCCATCGATCACGGCCTGGAAACGCCGGAACAGCGGCTGGCCGCGGGCAAACCGGCCGAGGGCGTGGTGCGGCTGGCGGCACTGCACCGCGGCGGTCGGATTGTCATCGAGGTCTCGGACGATGGCCGGGGGATCAACCGCAAGCGGGTCCAGGCGATCGCCATGGAAAAGGACCTGATTCCGCCCGACGCCGTGCTGACCGACGACGAGATCGACAACCTGATCTTCCTGCCCGGTTTTTCGACCGCGGAGACGGTCTCGGACGTGTCCGGTCGCGGAGTCGGCATGGACGTCGTCCGCCGCAGCATCCAGGCCCTGGGCGGCCGGATTTCGATTGTTTCCCGGCCGGGCGAAGGCTCGACCTTCACCCTCAGCCTGCCCCTGACCCTGGCGGTCCTGGACGGTATGGTGGTCGATGTCGAGGGCCAGACCCTGATCGTCCCGCTGAACCATATCGTCGAGAGCCTGCGGCCCAAGGCCGACGAAATCCATCGCCTCGGCCCCACCGGACAGGTGCTGTCGGTGCGCGGCGACCAGGTCCCGCTGGTCGATATCGGCCAGGTCCTCGGCTTCCGAAACCACTCGCCCAGCCCGACGGACCGGGTGGTCCTGCTGATCGAGAACGAGGACGGCGGTCGCGCCGCCCTGGTGGCCGACAACATCCAGGGTCAGCGCCAGGTGGTCATCAAGAGCCTGGAAGCCAACTACCGGCAGGTGGACGGCATAGCCGCCGCCACGATCCTCGGCGACGGACGCGTCGCCCTGATCCTCGACGTCGACGCCGTGGTGGCCATGCGCCGCCGCGAGCCGGCCAACCGCGCCACGCCGGACCCCATCATGATCGCTGCGGAGTAGATCGATGAACCAGACCCATATCCAGACCGCCGGCGATCAGATCGAACTGATCTCCTTCCGGATCAGCGACCAGGAATACTGCGTCGACATCATGTCGGTGCGTGAGATCCGTGGCTGGGCTCCGGCCACGCCGCTGCCCCAGACCCCGGCCTATATGCGCGGCGTGATCAACCTGCGCGGCGCGGTGCTTCCGATCATGGATCTCGCCGTCCGCCTGGGCCTTCCCCAGACCGAGCCTTCGGCCCGCAGCGTGATCATCGTGGTCAAGGCCGGCGACCGGATGGTCGGTCTGCAGGTCGATGCGGTGTCGGACATCCTGACCGTCACCCGCGACCTCATCCAACCGACCCCGGATGTCGCCTGCGACCGGGTCCGCAGCTTCGTTCGCGGCATCCTGTCGATTGACGACCGGATGATCAGCGAGATCGCGCTCGACCGCGTCCTGCCGGAAATCGAAGCGATGGCGGCATGAGCACGGCGCTCGCACGCAAGGACGAGGCCGGCGCCCTGGTCAATGGCGAGTTTCCGTTCACCCAGGACGATTTCCAGCGCATTGCCGGACGGTTGCACCAGATAGCCGGCATCGCCCTGCCGTCGACCAAGGCGACGCTGGTCTACTCTCGGCTGGCCAAGCGACTGCGACTGCTCGGCATCCCGAGCTTCACCGCCTATTGCCAGTTGGTGGAGTCGCCCGAGGGCGAGCAGGAACAGCTGGCCATGCTGGCCGCCCTGACCACCAACGTCACCCGCTTCTTCCGCGAAGGTCACCATTTCGATCACCTGCGGACCCAGGTTGTGGAGCCGCTGGCGGCCGCCGTACGGGCCGGCCGCAGGCTGCGGATCTGGTCCGCCGGCTGTTCGACGGGGCAGGAGCCCTATTCCATCGCCCTGACCATCCTCAAGGTGCTCCCCGAGGCGCCGCGCCTGGATGTGAAGATCCTGGCGACCGATATCGACCCTAACGTCGTGGCCACGGCCCGGCGGGCGCAGTATCCGCAGGACCAGGTCGATGAAATCCCCGCGGCGATGAAGGGGGCCTACCTGGAGCGCGGCGAGAGCGGCTGGCGGTTCAACGCCGCCGTCCGCGACATGGTGACGGTCAACGAACTCAACCTGATGGGCGAATGGCCGATGCGCGGCGCCTTCGACGCCATCTTCTGTCGCAACGTGGTCATCTATTTCGACGAGCCGACACAGGCGCGGATCTGGGGTCGTTTCGCGCCGAGGCTGGGGCCGGGCGGACGCCTCTACGTCGGCCACTCCGAACGGGCGGCCTATCCGAACTCCGTGCTGGAAACCGACGGCCTGACCACCTATCGCGCGCCCGGAGTGCTGGCATGAGCATCGCCGTTCGTTCCACCGTCAACGCGGCCGCCGGTCCCGTCCGGGTCCTGATCGTCGATGACAGCGCCACCATGCGCGGCCTGATCACCGCCACCCTGCGCCGTGATCCCGGGATCGAGGTGGTCGGCTCCGCCGCCGATCCGCACGAGGCCCGCGCCGCCATCAAGGCCCTCAATCCCGATGTCATCACCCTCGACATCGAGATGCCCAACATGGACGGCCTCGAGTTCCTCGAAAAGATCATGCGCCTGCGGCCGATGCCGGTGGTGATGCTCTCCACCCTGACCCAGACCGGCGCCGAGGCGACGCTCCGCGCCCTCGAACTGGGCGCCGTGGACTGCATGGCCAAGCCCCTCTCCCTGGCCGGCGACGACGTCCTGTCCGATCTCGCCGAGCGGGTCCGGCTGGCCGCCACCGCCCAGGTCCGGCCGGTCGGCGAAGCCCGCCCCGCGCCCCGCCCCCGCGAAGCCTACCATCCCACGGCCCAGGTGCTGGCCATCGGCTCGTCCACCGGCGGGGTCGAGGCCCTGCTGCGGGTGATCTCCCAGTTCCCGGCCAACTGCCCGCCGACGGTGATCACCCAGCATATGCCGGCCGCCTTCACCCCCAGCTTCGCCGCCCGGCTCAACCGCGCCACCGACGCCTCGGTCGCCGAGGCCTATGAGGGCGCGCCGCTGGACGTCGGCAAGATCTGGCTGGCCCCTGGCGGCGCCGCCCACCTGGAAGTGGTCGGCAGGACCAGCCTGCGCTGCCGGCTGACGGCGGGCGAGACGGTCAACGGCCATCGTCCCTCCGTCGACGTGCTGTTCCGCTCCGTGGTCCAGGCGGCTGGAGCAAACTCGGTCGGCGTGATCCTCACCGGCATGGGCCGCGACGGCGGCCAGGGCCTGCTGGAGATGCGCCAGGCCGGCGCCCGGACCCTCGGCCAGGACGCCGCCAGCTGCGTCGTCTACGGCATGCCCCGCGTCGCTTTCGAGCTCGGCGCGGTCGAGCGCCAGGTCAGCCTCGAAATGATGGGCGGCGCAGCCCTCGATCTAGCAGGACGGAGAGCCTGATGCCCGCAGCCAGCGCTGTCAAAGTCCTCGTCGTCGACGATCAGCTGACCATGCGGTCCCTCGTCCGCAGCGGCCTGCAGCAGATCGGCGTCACCCAGATCGTCGAGGCCCCGGACGGCGAGGAGGCCCTGAGGGTCATCGTCGAGCGGCCCGTCCATCTGGTGCTGTCCGACTACAACATGCCCAAGCTGGACGGCCTGGGCCTGCTGCGGGCGATCCGCACCTATGGCCCGACCAGCAAGACGGCCTTCATCATGCTGACCGGCCGGGCGGATACCGATCTGGTCAAGCGGGCGGCCCAGTTCGGGGTCAATAACTACCTGGTCAAGCCCTTCACCGTGCAGGGTCTGCGGGAAAAAATCGAACAGGTCTTCGGGGCTCTCACATGAATACTGCCCAAAGCGCCGCGGAGAACGGCGCCATGATCGAAATTCCGACGTCCAGGAAACTGCATGTGATCCAAGGGGAGTTCCATGTCTCCTCGGACCGCGACCTGATGCTCAGCACCGTGCTCGGCAGCTGCGTCTCGGCCTGTATGCATGACCCGGACGCCGGCGTCGGCGGCATGAACCATTTTCTGCTGGCCGAGGGCGGGGGTGGACGGACCGAGGACGCGGTTCGCTACGGCGCCTACGCCATGGAAATGCTGATCAACGGCCTGCTGAAACAGGGCGCGCGCCGGGACCGGCTGACCGCACGGCTGTTCGGCGGCGCCCGGATGGTGGCCGGATTGTCTGATGTCGGGGCCGACAATGCCCGCTTCGCCATCGATTTCCTGGAAGCTGAAGGCATTCCGCTGTCCGGCTACAGCCTCGGCGGCGTCTCGGCCAGGCGGGTGGAATTCTGGCCGGCCAGCGGCCGGGCCCGTCAGCGCCTGAACGTCGCCGAACCGCCGCCGCCGCCGGTTCATCGCCCGCCCGAGCCCAAGATCCTGGGCGATGTGGAGCTTTTCTGACCATGGGACAGCTCGCCGCCCAGATCACCTTGGAAGACCTGCTGGTGCGTGTCGCCGAGGCCACGGCCGGCGCCGCAGTCATCGCCGACGAATGTCAAGCCCACGTCGGCCTGCTGCTCGAACGGTCTGGCGACCGGCTTGCCGATCATGTCGAACTGCAGCGACTGGACGCCCTCAGCCAGACCCTACACGGCCTGACCCGCGTGCTTGCCCGGGCCTCGGCCAGCGCGCCGTCATCGACCCGCCTGGACGCCGGCGGACTGGTCGAGGGGATCGGCCTGCAGGCCCTGGCCGACCGCATCACCGGAGCGGCGCGCGGCGCCCTGGAGCCGGCGGGCGAACTGGAGCTGTTCTAGAGGTCGATGTCCGCCCTCCCCAAGATACAGCCCGGCGGGCGGATCAATCTGGAACGGATCAGCGTCCTGCTGGCCGACGGCAACCCGCAGGCGCTGGATATCCTTTCCCAGGTGGTCGTCGGATTCGGGGTTCGGACGCCGACCAAATGCGGAACGGGCGTCGAGGCGCAGGACGTCCTCAAGCGGACCACCTTCGACCTTGTCATCTGCGACGCCCACCTGCCCAAGCTCAACGGCTATGAGTTGATCCGCTGGCTCCGGCGCGAGGGACCGGAAGCCAACCGTTGCGCGCCGGTGATCATAGTCGCTGGCCACACCCGCCGCAGCGACGTGTTGATGGCGCGGGACTGCGGGGCGAACTTCACCATCGTCAAGCCCCTGACCCCCAAGACCATCCTGGAACGGATCCTCTGGGTGGCCCGCGAGGACCGGCTGTTCATCGAGTCCGACAGCTATGCCGGACCCGACCGCCGCTTCAAACGGCTTGGTCCGCCGGCCGGCATGGAGGGCCGTCGGGAGGACGACCTGTCCGCCAAGGTCGGTCTGGCCCAGACCCCCAACCTGTCTCAGGACGAAATCAATTCCATGATGAAGCCAACCCGGGTGACGCTGTGAGCGAAGTTCGCAAATACCGGGTGATCAACCGGCTGACTCAGCTGGCCCTCAACGGGACGGGCATGCGGGTGGAAGACGCGCTCAACCGGGCGGACGCCGGCCTGCGGACCCTTCAGCCCGGCTTCGAAAAGACCCTGGAGCAGGTGATCGGCCAGATGGCCGCTGACTTCGGTCCGGCCGCCGGCATGCGGCGCGACGAGGCCGACTTCACGGATCTCTATGGCCTGGCGCTGAGGGTCATCGACGCCAGCCTTGGGGCGCCGACCTCGGGCGTCGACCAGGCGGCCCACAGCCTCTGCGACCTTGTCGACCGCTGCAGCCAGGAGGCGCGATGGGACTGGCCGGCGATCGAGGTCCATATCGCCAGCCTCAATCTGCTGCTGGTCAGCCGCACCCTCAGCCCCGACGGCCGCGAGGCGGTGCTGACCGGCCTGCAGAAGGTCAGCCGGGGCAAGGACGCGGCCTAGGACGGAAGGCTATTGGTCGGGGACCCTTGCGACCTCGCCCCGACCTGCCGACAATGACCCGGTGTCCAAACGCTCCCTGATCATCGACTGCGACCCCGGCGTTGACGACGGCGTCGCCCTGTTCCTCGCCTTCGCCAGCCCCGAGCTGGACATCCTCGGCGTCACCACCGTGGCCGGCAACGTCAGCGCCGCCCTGACCGCCCGCAACGCCCGGGTCATCCGCCATATCGCCGGCCGGCCGGAGGTCCCGGTCTTCGCCGGCTGCGCCCGGCCGATGGTCCGCGTCCCCGTGGAGGCCGGGCATTTCCACGGCGAGAGCGGCCTGGGCGACCTGCCCCTTCCGGCTCTGACCGACAGCGACGCCCCCGGCCATGCGGTGGACTTCATCGTCCGCACGGTGATGGCCGAGCCTTCGGGCAGCGTCGATATCGCCATCACCGGTCCCCTGACCAACCTGGCCATGGCGATGATCCTGCAGCCGGCCATCGTCGCGCGGCTCGGCCGGGTGGTGGTGATGGGCGGGGCGCGGACCGAGGGCGGCAACATCACCGCCTCGGCCGAATACAACATCCATGCCGACCCCCACGCCGCCCATGTGGTGTTCAGCTCCGGCGCCCACATCACGGTCCACGGCCTGGACGCCACCCATCAGGTCCGGGCGACGCAAGACCGGATCGCCGCCATCGAGGCCATCGACACCCCGGCGGCCAGGGCGACCGCGACCCTGCTGCGTTTCTCCCGGCGGATCGAGGCCGAACTGGTGCGCGGCATCGACGCCCCGCTGCACGACCCCTGTCCGATCGCCTTCCTGCTGGCGCCCGAGCTGTTCGAGACGGTTCCCTGCCAGCTGACCGTGGAAACGGCCTCCGAGCTGACTCTTGGACATACCGCCGTCGAGTTCCGGCTGGCCGCGCCGGCCACCGCCACCATCCGATGGGTGACCCGGGCCGACGGCCAGGGCGTCTTCGACCTGATCACCCGCAGGCTTTCGGCATGAGCGCGCCCAGCCCGATCATCACCGTCGTCGGTTCGATCAACCTCGACTTCGTGGCCAGCGGCGCCGGCCTGCCGCGTCCCGGTGAGACCGTCACCGGCGCCACCCTGGCTCGCCACCCCGGCGGCAAGGGGGCCAACCAGGCCCTCGCCGCCCGGCGCCTCGGCGCGACGGTCGCCATGGTCGGCCGGGTGGGCCAGGATTCCATGGCGGGCGAAGCACTGACCCTGCTGCGCCAGGATGGCGTCGACCTGGCCGGCGTCGGCGTCGACCCCGCCGCCGCCACCGGCGTCGCCCTGATCGCCGTCTCGGCTGAGGGGGAGAACCAGATCGTCGTCGCCCCCGGCGCCAATGACGCCTTCACTCCGGACCTGCTGACCGGTTCGATCGCGGGCGCCCTGATCAGCCAGTTGGAACTGCCGGTCGAAACCGTCTCGGCCGCCGTGGCGAAGGCCAGCGGCTTTGTCTGCCTCAACCTGGCCCCCGCCGCCGCGATCCCGCCGACCCTGCTGGCCCGTGCTGACCTGATCGTGGTCAATGAGACCGAGGCCGCCTTCTATGGCGAGGACCTGCACTCCGCCGCCGGCCTGGTCGCCATCACGCTTGGCGGGGAGGGCGCCCGTCTGCTGAAGGGCGGGGTCGAACTGGCCCGCGCCCGGCCGCCGAAGATCATCGTGGTCGACACCACCGGGGCCGGCGACTGTTTCGTCGCCGCCCTGACTGTCGCTTTGCTGGAGGGCCAGGCGCCGCAGGCGGCCCTCCAATTCGCCTGCGCCGCCGGGGCGCTGGCCGCGACCAAAGCCGGGGCCCAGTCGTCGCTGCCCTGGCGAGCCGAGGTCGAGGCGGTTTCGCGGGGCTCCGCCCTGGCCTAAAACACCGTCCATGACCAACCGCGTCCCCGAGCTCAGCCTCAAGGCCTACACCCACGGCGACGCCGCCAGCCGGGCTGCCTTTTCCGCCGAACTGGTCCGCGGGTTGAAGGCCTACGGCTTCTTCACCCTGGCCGACCACAACGTGCCCGCCGAACTTTTGGAGCGGGCCTACGACCTCAGCGCCCGGGTCTTCGCCCTGCCGGAAGCCACCAAGCGGCGCTATGCCGCCGGCATGCGCGGCTACACCCCCTTCGGGGTCGAACACGCCAAGGACAATCCTCGCCCCGACCTCAAGGAGTTCTGGCAGGTGGGGCATGAGCCCTCGCCGGACGCGCCCTTGGACGAGCCCTTTCCGGACAATATCTGGCCGGATGAAGTGCCCGGCTTCCGCGAGACCTTCACCGCCCTGTTCGCCGCCCTCAACGAGACCGGCCAGATCCTGCTCCGGGCCCTGGCGCCGGGCCTCGGCCTGCCGGAGACCTATTTCGACCCGCTGGTCCGCTACGGAACCTCCCTGCTGCGGGTGCTGCATTACCCACCGGTGGCCGATGACGTGGAGCCGGGGGCGGTGCGCTCCTCGGCCCATGAGGACATCAACTTCATCACCATCCTGGTCGCCGCTAAGGGCGCCGGTCTTCAATTGCTCGACCGCGACGGGACCTGGCTGCCGGTGGAGACCGCGCCCCGCAACCTGATCGTCGATTCCGGCGACATGCTGCAGCGGCTGACCAATGGGGTGATCCCCTCGACGACTCACCGCGTTGTCAATCCGGACGGGGCGGACAACACCAGCCGCTACTCCATGCCCTTCTTCATGCACCCCACCCTGGCCACCCCGCTGGACGTGATTCCCAGCTGTCTCGGGGCCGGAAAAAACTATCCGGACATCACCGCCGGTGAATTTCTTCATGAACGGCTCAAGGCCATCGGTCTTGCGGGCTGAAGGCGCAAATCGCCCCGGCGGGCCTGGATGATCCGCCATCTGACGGCATCAGGGCCGCCGTCTTCAGGCAAGCCTCTGACCCTGTTCAAAATTCTGTCCAGGGCCCGCCTGTCTCGGCTGTTCGGGCCTCATAACCCCATTTTGAGCAAGTCGCGGATCGCTGTTATCTGCCGTTCACCTGCCTGAACCTCGGCCAACGGCGACCTCAGAGAGAGTTCAACCGACCCCGCCAATTGTGGCCGCAAGGGGACGACGACGGGTCGGACCCAAGGCGCACAGGAACTCGCAAGGTTTCGGCGCCGCGAAAGGGACAAGACCGTGAGGGTGGCGATTGTGGCCGGGACCCGGCCCGAGGTGGTCAAGTTGGCGCCGGTAAGGGCGGCGCTGGCGGCAAAGGGGGCTTTCGAGCCGATCTGGATATCAACCGAGCAGCAGACGGCGCTCAACCGTCAGACCCTGGATACCCTGGGCATCGTCCCGGAACACCGGCTTTCGCCGCCCGGCGACGCCCAGAGCCTCGGCGGCCGTTTTGCCCACGTCATGGGTGAGCTGGACCTGGCTTTCGAAAAGGCCCAGCCGGACCTGGTGGTGGTCCAGGGCGACACCTCCAGCACCGCCGCCGGAGCCATGGCGGCCTTCGCCCGGCGCATTCCCCTGGTCCATGTCGAGGCCGGCCTGCGCACCTTCGACCTGGCCTCGCCGTTCCCGGAGGAAGGCTGGCGCTGTGTCGTCGGCCAGCTGGCCGACCTTCACTTCGCCCCGACCGGCGCCGCCGCCGAGAATCTGGCCCGCCAGGGGGTCAAGTCCGACCGGGTGTTCGTCACCGGCAACACCGGCGTCGACTCCGTGCGGATCACCGCCGCCGGCATCGCCCCGGAACCGGCGACGCCGGGCCTGCGGCGGATCATGGTCACCCTGCATCGGCGGGAAAACTGGAACCAGGCCCTGGAACAGGTGCTGGGCGCCCTGCTGGACATCCGCGACCATGTGCCGGACGTCGAGATCGTCTTCGTCGCCCATGCCAACCCGGCCCTGCGCCAGCGGGTCTTCGCCATGCTGGAGGGCCAGGACCGCATCCGCATCGTCGGGCCGCTGGAATACCCCGACTTCCTCGCCCTGCTGAAGAGCTGCACCCTGGTGATGAGCGACAGCGGCGGGGTGCAGGAAGAGGCGCCGGTGTTCGGCGTGCCGGTCCTGGTGCTGCGGACCTCCACCGAACGGATGGAAGCGGTCACCGCCGGTGTCGCCAGGCTGGTCGGGGTGGCCCGCGCCGGTGTGGCCGCCAGCGCCTGCCTGCTGCTGACCCAGGAAGACGAACGCGAGAAGATGGGCCGCGCGGTCAGCCCCTTCGGCGACGGCTACGCGGCTGAGCGCATAACCGAGGTTCTTTGTCGCTATTACGCGCCGGCCCTTGCAGAGGAGGCCCCCAGCCGTCTCAATGCCGGTTAACCTTTACGAAGGCCGGACCTGAGGGTCGTGGGGGGGGAGCGGGGGCGATGCTGACGACCGTATTGGCCGATATCGGCAGCTGGGCGGCCGCCTACGGCCTCACCGGCGACGCCGTCTTCCGGGCGGTGCTGGGCTACTGGGGCGTTCTCAAGGTGGCCATCATCGTCACGGCGGTGCTGATCACCATCTCCTCGATCGACGACCTGTTCATCGACGTCCTCTACTGGTGGCGGTGCTGGGAGCGGATCTGGGATTTCTGGGGCCGGCCGCCGAAACAGGCCCTGCTCGACGCCAAGCCGCAGAAGCAGATCGCCATCATGGTGCCGGCCTGGCAGGAGAGCGACGTCATCGCCAATATGGTGGCCAACACCAACCGCACCTTCGACTACAGCCGCTACAAGATCTTCGTCGGGGTCTACGCCAACGACCCCGACACCGCCCGGGAGGTGGAGAAGATCCGCCAGCGGTTTCCCAATGTCTATCGCGCCGAGGTGCCGCACGACGGCCCGACCAGCAAGGCCGACTGCCTCAACTGGCTGGTTCAAAACATCCTGCTGCATGAACAGCGGACGGGCGATCGCTTCGACGTCTTCCTGATGCACGACGCCGAGGACGTGGTTCACCCCTACGGCCTGAAGACCGTGAACTGGTTCATCGAGGACATGGGCATGATCCAGATGCCGGTCCTTTCCATGGACCGGCCCTGGTACAAGATGGTCGCCTGCCACTACATGGACGAGTTCGCCGAGTTCCATACCAAGGACCTGCCGGTCCGCTCGCAGCTTTCGGGCATGACCCCCTCGGCCGGGGTGGCCACCGCCTTCGCCCGCTCGGCCATGCTGGCCCTGGTCAAGGAGAAGGACGGCCAGCCGTTCAACACCGACAGCCTGACCGAGGACTATGACGTCGCCCACCGGCTCAGCGCCCTGGGCTATCCCTCGGAGTTCGTCCGCTACCACGCCCGGGTTCCGCGCCGCCGCAAGGCCTGGTTCCGCAAGGGCGACGTCACGGTGATGAAGCGCGAACTGGTGGCGACCAAGGAATTCTTCCCGGACAAATTCAACACCAGCGTCCGCCAGAAGACCCGCTGGATGCTGGGCATCGCCTATCTGGGCTGGAAACAGCTGGGATGGTTCGGCGATCTGTCCAACCGCTACTACCTGTTCCGCGACCGCAAGGCCCTGATCACATCGCCCGTGGGCGCCTTCGCCTATCTGATCGTCTTCCAGGTGCTGGGATACTGGGGCCTGGCCAGCCTGTTTCCGGCCCTCGCCAAACTGCCGCCGCTGATCGACCAGCCGTGGGTCTGGGCCCTGGTGATCTTCAACTTCTTCTTCCTGATCAACCGCATCCTGCACCGCGCCTGGTTCACCGGGATCAATCATGGGCTCAAGCATGTGCCCCTGACGCCGGTCCGGATCGTCTATTCCAACCTGATCGGCTTCGGGGCCTTCTGGCGGTCGATGCGCCAGTTCATCAGCCACCTGATCACCGGCAAGGCCATCGCCTGGGACAAGACCCAGCACAGCTATCCCTCGCTCGACGAGCTGCAACAGGGGGGAGGGCGGATCGGCGACACCTTGCGTTTCTGGAACCACCTCGGCGAGGACGATCTCAACCGCGCCCTGGCCGCCCAGAAGGCCCGCTATCGGCCGCTGGGCCTGCAGCTGCTGGATATGGGCCTGCTGGAAGACGAACATCTGGCAGAGGCCTTCGCCGAGCGGGGCGAGGTCTATGCCAGCATCTTCGACCCCTTCCAGATCGAGCCGAACGTCCGCGAACTGCTGACCGTCGCACAGGCCGCCTGGTTCGGCGCCGTGCCGCTGCGGCTGCAAGGCGGGGCGGTCGATATCGCCCTGGCCGAGCCGATGGCCGCGCCGCGTCGGGCCGAACTGGAAAAGCTGCTGGGCGCGCGGGGCGTCAAGACCGTCCGCTACCTCTTTGGCCCCTTGAGCGACGTCGCCTTCGCCATTCGCTTCGCCTGGGACCCCGCCGCCTTCGCCGAAGGCCGCGCCTCCCTGGCCCGGGCCCGCCAGGCCGACTGGATCAGCGCCTCGGAAGAAGCCGCCCTCTGGCGCGAGATCCGCGCCCCCTACGTTCGCCTGGGCGACCTGTTGGTCCGCGCCGGCGCGATCTCGCACGAGGACCTGCAGGCCGCCCTGGCCCGCGGCCGCGACCTCGGCGGGCTCCTGGGCGACCAGCTGGTCTCGGCCGGCCTGATCACCGCCGACCAGCGGGACAAGGCCCTGGCCGCACAACTCTCCGCCGCCTCCGTGGAAGCCCGCCTGACCACCGCCGCCCTGCAAGCCGAACAGGGCCAACTGACCCTGACCCGCTGGGCCCCGGAGCATGTCTCGGCGGAACCGGTGGCGGCGGGGTAGGGGGGCGGGAACAAGCCCCCGCCCTTCCCACCTCAAATCCGCTCATCCCGGCGAATGCCGGGACCCATCCGCCAGAGCGCCGACCTATCCGGCACGTCGCTGATCGGGACCAGGTCAGAGTGGGCGCGGTGGGCTTCCGTCCCGCAGCGAGATCACGCGGATGGGTCCCGGCATTCGCCGGGATGAGCGGAAGAATGGGGATGGGGCGCCCAAGCCCCAATGCTCAGAAACTAATCCCGCCCGACACTGTCACCGACACCTTCGGCCCGACGAACTGCTCCGGCACGCCGACGGTGTTGCCGATCGGGGTCGCGTACAGCAGGTCCAGCGTCCACCGCCCATCGAGGCTGAGGCGCAGGCCGCCGCCGCCGAAGACGCCGCTCATCTCCTCCGGCCCGAAGCTGTCCTGGTTGCGGGCCCAGGCGCCCTCGATGAAGGCGGCCGGGCGGACGGTGACCCGGGGGCCGAGCGTCCAGGCCGGGCCGTAGACGTCGAGCGTGCCGCTGATTCCGCTGTCGCCGTAGAGGGCGCCGGGGTCCACCGCCCGGCCGCCGATCAGGCCGCCGAAGGTCAGTTCCTCGTACTGCAGCAGCGGCTTGTCGGAGTACTGCGCCCGCAGGCGGGGCTCCAGCAGGAAGCCGCCGGCGGCGATCGAGGCCTGGCCTTCGAACCGCACGACCAGGGCGGCCGGATCGGCCTGCACCCGGCTGAGCAACACATCCCCCTCGCGCGAGGCGCCCAGGTCGTCCAGCCCCTTGCGCAGGCTGACGAACCCCGTGGCGGCCACATTGGCGCTGCGATAGTCGGCCTGGACGCCAGTGTAGACCACACGCAGCCGGTCGCGGACCGTGGCCGGTCCGGTGCGCAGGTCGGTGTTCTGGTCGATGGCCTCCAGGCCGGCGCGCCCCGAGAACAGCAGGCTCGACCGAGGCCCGGCGATCAGGCCGAGCGGATGGCGCGCCTCGATCCGGCCCAGCCGGGTGACGCCCTTGGTGTCCTGGTTCGGCGGCTTCTCGTCGGGCGTCTGTTCGAACGTGGCCAGGTCGCCCTTGATCTCCAGGCCCGACCTGGTCAGCAGCGCCTGGCTGGAGATCTGTACGCCCCACTGGCGGTCGCCGGTCAGGTCGTGGAAGACCCCGATGATGTTGCGCTCCTGCAGCGGCGTCATCCCGCTGAAGATCAGGCTGGCCCCGCCGCTCCAGGTCCCCACCGTGGGGGCGGAGGCGTTCTGGGCGCTGACGAAGACGCCGGGCGGGCCGGGCGAGACCGTCAGCACCAGCACCACGCTATCGGCCGCCTCTGCCGGGGTGACGGAGGGCGCAACGCCCCAGAAGCCGTAGCGGGAGGCGGCGTCCGCCCCGCGCTTCAGGTTGCGGGCGTTGAGCAGGGCGTTCATCTGCACATCGGCGAAGGCCTTGCGGATGAACTTTTCCTGGGTCGGATTGGCCCCGACCACCTCCAGCCGCGCCACCTTGCCTTCGCGCACCCGCACCCGCCAGCCCGTGGCGGTCTGCACCACCTGCGACCGGGCCCCGACATAGCCCTGGCCGGCATAGCGGCAATCGATCCAGGCGGCGACCTGGGTGGCTGTCTCCGCCCCGGCGCCCGGCGCGGTCAGGAAACTGAAGCCGTCGGCCAGGTCGGGCGGCACAAACACGGTGGCGCCTTCCAGCACCACGCTGTCGGGGATGTAGGCCGGGATCGCCCCGGCCGGCAGCAGCGCCCGGCAGGCGGCTTCGTTCGGTTGCGCCAGGGTGATAGGCCGCTGCGGCGCCTCGAACCGCAGCAGTTCCGCCGGAGGCGGAGGCGGCGTCTGGGCCATGGCGGCGCTGGCCAGCAGGGCTCCCACCAGGCCAGCCGGCGCGGCTGTCGCCAGTCCATGCAAATGTTTCATGTGATCGGCCCCCGAAGTCCCCCGTTAACCTCACCACGAGGGGTTCGTCAGGGCAAGCCATGCTCATGGTTTCGGCTTGAACCGCGGATGAACCGGGCGGGCGTTGGTGACGCCGCGCCGCAAACCCGCTAGGGCGGGGCATGTCCTCGCCCGAGCCCTTCCGCGCCATAGAACTCAGCCGCCAGGCCCACCGGATGAAGGCCGAGGGCCGTTCGGTCATCCATATGGAGTTCGGCCAGCCCTCGACCGGCGCCCCGTCCAGCGCCCTCGCCGCCGCCCATCGGGTGCTGGACGCCGATGGCATGGGCTATTGGGAAAGCGCGCCGCTGTGCGAGGCGATCGCCGGCCGCTACCAGACCCTCTACGGCGTCGCCGTCGATCCGGCCCGGATCATCCTGACCTGCGGCGCCTCACCGGCCCTTGTCCTGGCCCTGTCGGCCAGCTTCAAGCCGGGGGACGAGGTCGCCCTGGCCCGCCCGGGCTACGTCGCCTATCGCGGCAGCCTCAAGGCCCTGCATATGGTCCCGGTTGAACTGGCCTGCGGGCCGGAGGATCGCTACCAGCTCACCGCCGCGATGATCGAGGCCCTGGACCCCGCCCCCGCCGGCCTGATCATCGCCAGCCCGGCCAACCCCACCGGCACCATCATCGCGCCCGAAGAACTGGCCGCCATCGCAAGGGTCTGCGCCCGACGCGGCATCCGCATCATCTCGGATGAAATCTACCACGGCCTGTCCTACGGCGCCCCGGCCCGCTCGATGCTGGAGTTCGCGCCGGACGCCTTGGTGATCAACAGCTTCTCGAAATACTTCAGCATGGCCGGATGGCGCCTCGGCTGGCTGGTGGCGCCCGAGGCGGACCTCGAACGGGCCCGCGCCTATGTCGGCAACCTCTTCCTCACCGCGCCCTCACTCAGCCAGCACGCCGGCCTCGCCGCCATGGACGATCTGGATGAACTGGATATCCACATTGATGTCTACCGCCGCAACCGCGAGCTGGTCCTGGCGGCCCTCCCGGACCTCGGCCTGACCGCGATCGCCCCGCCGGACGGGGCCTTCTATATCTGGGCCGATATCGGCCACCTGACCCAGGACAGCATGAGCTTCTGCCAGCGGCTTCTGGAAGACACCGGCGTGGCCACAGCCCCCGGCGTCGACTTCGACCCCGTCGACGGCCACCGCTTCATCCGCTTCAGCTTCGCCGTCTCCACGCCGGAAATCGAGGAAGCCCTGCGCCGCCTGCTGCCCTGGTTCGCGGCCCAGGCGGCGGAAGGATAGGCGAGCCGGACCAGGCCGGCTCGCCCGCAATCCCTTACGCGGACGGCTGTTGCATCGTCGTCGTCTCGGCCGGGCCGAGGCCGCCGGCCTTGGCCTGTTCCATCAGTTCCTCCTTGCGGGAGAACATCCGGCGGCCGAGGTCCTCCATGTCGAGGCCGGCCTTGCGGGCCTGGCTGAACAGGCCCTCGACCCGCTTTTCCTCTTCCTCGACGTGGTGCTCGATCTCTTCGGACAGCACCTTGACCTTGGCGTCATAGAACTCGTCGTTCGGGCCGCCGGCTTCGATCTCGTTGATCAGAACCTTGGCGCCGTCATGCTCGACATAGGCCTCGTCGAGCATGTCCTGTTCGACAGCGCCCTTGCAGGCGGGGTAAAAAATCTCTTCCTCGATCATCGCGTGGATTTTCAGTTCCATGCAGATCTGCTCGGCGATGGCTTGCTTCTTGCCGTCACCGCTGGCCTTCTCGAACGCCTCGAACAGGTCTTCGACCTTGCGATGGTCGGCTTTGAGAAGCGCGATGGCGTCAGGCGCGTCATCGGCTTTGGCGAAGGACTTTTCCATAGAGCGTCTCCTTGGGCTGGGGTGAGTTCGCCAAGGTAATGAGCATCGCCGACCTCAGTTCCGCCAGGCGGCTAAGCTGAGAGTCGTTCTCAGCATACTGATATGCGGCTGATTTACTTAAGTTATCTGCCCGACATAGGGGCCGGTCGCCGCCCGGGCTCACGGCGGAAAGCTCTCGCGTTCCGCCTATCCTTCCCCATACACGCTACGGGGAAGGATACAGATGGCTCAAGCCGCCTCTTCCACCTTGAGCCGCTCCTTCAACTCCCGCTTCAGGATCTTGCCGCTGGCGTTTCGCGGCAGCGACTCGGTCATGAACCAGACGTAGCGGGGCGCCTTGTGCTTGGCGATCAGGGCGGCGCAGTGGTCGCGCAGGGCCTGGGAGCTGATGCGTTCTCCAGGCCGCAGGACCACCACGGCAGCGACCTCCTCGCCCAGCCGGGCGTCCGGCACGCCGAAGACGCAGCATTCGGTCACGGCGGCGTGGCGATGCAGAACCGCCTCGACCTCGGCGCAATAGACGTTCTCGCCGCCGCGCAGGACCATGTCCTTCTTGCGATCGACGATGAAGATGAAGCCGTCCTCATCGATCCGGGCGACATCGCCGGTGTGCAGCCATCCGTCGGTGATGCTTTCAGCCGTGGCCTCGGGACGGTTGATGTATCCCTTGATCACCGAACTCCCCTTGACCCATAGCTCGCCGACCTCGCCGGTCGGGACGGCGACGCCGTTGTCATCCACCGCCTTGGCCTCGAAGCTGGGCATGGCCCGGCCGCAGCTGGCCGGCTTGTCGACGAAGAAGTCGCCGCTGATCGAGGTGATGATGCCGCAGGTCTCGGTCATGCCATAGCCGGTGTTGGGCCGGGCGGTGGTCACCGTCGCCTCGATCTTGGCCACCAGGTCCGGCTGGATCTGCGCTCCGCCGCCGCCGACGGTCAGCAGGCTGGAGGTATCGTAGGCGGCGAAGTCCGGATGGGTGACCAGTTCACGGGCCATCACCGGCACGCCGCTCATCGAACTGACGCGCTCGCGGGCGATCAGCTTCAGCGCCTCGGTGGCGTCCCAGCGGTACATCAGCACCATCTTGCCTCCGGCCGCCGTGGTTGCGTAGGCGCCGCAGTTGTTGGCGGTGACGTGGAACAGCGGGGTTGTCACCAGGGTCACGGGGACCGGAACAGGGGCGTCAGGATCGGGAACCACGCCGGTCGCCCGCTGGGTGGCCAGGGCATGCGCCTGCCCGGAAAACATCATGTTCATCAGGTTGGAGACGCAGCCCCGGTGGGTCAGCTGCGCGCCCTTGGGAAAGCCGGTGGTGCCGGAGGTATAGAAGATGCAGGCGTCGCTGTCGGGATCCACCGCGACCTCGGGCAGGTCGCCGCCGAAGGCGATGACCTCGGACCAGGCTGTCGCGCCGGGCGGCAGGGGATCGGTGCGGACGGCGACCAGTTTCGCTCCCGCCATCATGGTCGGCTGCTCGCCGATCCGGGCGATCCGTTCGGCGTCGGCGAAGACGATCTTCGGCGCGGAATCGGCCATGCCGAAGGCCATTTCCGGCGCGGTCCACCAGGCGTTCATCCCAACCACGGTGACGCCGACGCTCAGCGCCGCCCAATAGATCAGCATCCATTCGGGGTAGTTGCGCATGGCGATGGCCACCCGGTCGCCGGCCTGGACGCCGCTCGCCAGCATCCAGTTGGCGATTGAGGCGGTCATGGCGTGGGCCTGGCCATAGGTGATCCGCTCGTCTTCGTAGACCAGGTAGTCGCGGTCGGCGAACTGCAGGGTGGAGAGCCAGACCTCCCGAACGCTGGGCGGCGCGGCCTTGTAGGTGCGGATCCAGTTTCCCCGCAGATCGATTTCGGTGATCTCGAAGGGCATGCCCGGCGAGGTCAGCTCATTCCAGGCTTGGTCGAATTCCGCGTAGTGCATCCCGGCTCCATCCCATCTGTTGGCAGGCGTCTGATGCGCCCTTGAAAGGTTATCAGTGTTCAGGATAGCGCCGGCGCCTCCCCCTAGGCGAGCCTATTTTGTGTCTGGGGATGCACTGCTTTGCAGCCTGGGCCGCAAATCGCGCTAAACTGGACGCGGTAACGGAGAAGCGACCATGGCCGGTCTGAAGGACAAGCGTGGATTCATCGACAAGGACCGGCTGGACCTGTCCGAGCGCCAGGCCGTGGAATACTGGATGAAGCGCTGGGGCGTCACCCGCGAGCAGTTGACCGCCGCCCACCGCAAGGCCGGCCGCATGGTCAAGGACATCGCCGCGGAGTTGGGCAAGAAGCGGTAGGCTAGATCGCCGCCTTGGCGCTGGCTTCCACCCGCGACCGATCGGCCAGTTGAATCGTCGAACTGGCTTTTGCCAGCACCTTTCCGGCGCTATCCATCAGCCGCCCCTCGAGGAAACAGGTGGCGCGGCCGCGGCGCTCCATCCAGGCTTCGGCGAATACGGGTCCCGGGCGGGTCGGGGCGAAGAAGCTGACCTTGAGCTCGAGCGACATCGGAACCACGCCCGGGCCGCTGGCGGCGATCACCGCATGGGCCATGGCCGCATCGATCCAGCCGGTGACGAAACCGCCCTGCACCACACCGCCCGAGTGGCACATGTGCATCCCGGCCAGATACTCCAGCCGCGCCGTCCCGTCAGGGTTCATCTCGATGACGCGTACAAGGCCCAGGGTGGCGTTGAGGTCGTGGTTGGGCAGGGGCGTGAGGGTGACGGTCATGCGGGCGGGTCCTGGCGGGCGGGTCCTGGCGGGCGGGTCGTGTATCCGCCGCAGTCTAGCCGCTTGTCCCTGCGGCGCCTCAAGCCCCTTGGACCTATGCCCCGGACGCCGACGGCATGACCACATAGCCGCGCTCGACCATCCGACGGAGGCCCTCATAAGCCTCGGCCAGTTCCTCGTACACGCCGCGCAGGTGGCTGAGTTGGTCGAGGTCGGCGGGGGTCAGCTTGCCGCCGTTCGCGGAGGCGGCGAGGGCCTGGGCGACCCAGATGGCGCGGGCCTGAGCCGCCGCCGCCGCCAGGCGCTGGAACTTGCGGATGTCCCCGGCGCCCAGCCCCTGGCCGATGATATCCTTGTTGGCGGCGAAGGCGGTGTAATCGATCTGCTCCAGCAAGCCGCGCATCCGCCGCTGGGCGTGAGGATCGCTGCTATCCTCAGGCTCGAAATGATCGTGGGCGCGACGAAAACCGGTGGACCTGGTGACGGGCAAGGCGACCTCCCAGAGCCTTTGGGGCTCTAACTCCTGCGCTTGACGCATGACCGCCGCCGCAACCGGCATCCATATTGCGGCCGTCACGCTCCTGAGACGCCGACCGCGTTTGCGCGGCCTATTGGCGTCGAAGTCTAGGCTCGGCTCCTTAACGAGGGCTTGCGGCCCTCAATCCTCCGCCTCGCTTCCCGGAACCCGCCCCGTCAGTCAGGAATTGGGCGGGATGCCGACGATGTTGCAGCTGTAGTTGACGGCGTCGTTGGGACTGGTGGCGCCGGGGACCGAGACCAGGATCCCGCCGCGGTCGGTGCATTGCTTGAGCAGGCGGTCGTAGTCACTGGAGCCGGCGCTGGCGGCGGGCTCAGGCGTGGAGGCGCAGGCCCCCAGCAGGCCCAGAGCGCTCAGGCTGGCGAGGATGAGAAGGCTACGCATCGATGGTCTCCCAGGCTAGGGGCGAACTTTAGCGCGCCCACTGCGCCTCGGGAACGCCCCAGGCCGTATCGCGGTTCATCGGGGCGGTCGCGAGCCTCAAGCCGTCTCTCGCGCCGTCTGCGTTAAGGCCGCTTCCCTCGTCCGACCCGCAATCGCCGCTATGGTGCGGTGGGCGGACATCACTGCCCCCTCCTGCCAGCCGGGCATCTGGCTCAGATGCGCGCCGGTGAAATGCACCGCGCCATGCGGCTGGTTGAGCAGGGCGTAGGCCGGAAGGTCGTTGGCGCGTTCCGGCCAACTGCTGGCCCGCCATCTGGGCCAGGGGCCCATGTTGAAGGGGATCTTGCTCCAGTTGATGACCACCGGATGGCTCAGGCTGGCTTCGTCGCCGGGGTGGACAGTCCCCACCATCTTTTTCGCCATGGCGATCTGATCGGCCAGGGGGCGGGCCGCGGCCGTGGCAGCGGGCGGGCCCGAGCCGTAGCAGGCCAGCAGCATGCCCCGGTCGCTGTGCAGGTCGGCGCTGGGATACCAGATCAAGTTGGTCTCGCCGCCGACGAAGGAGATGCCACCGTAGATCTGTTGCCGTTCCCAGAAGCGGGGCGCCTCGAATCCGATCTTGTTGGAATGGTCGTTGGGCACGCTGGCGATGGCCGCCTTAACGTCCGGGGCAAAATCGGTGTCGATCTCTGCCAGCAGGGCCAGGGGGATGGTGATGACCAGCTGGTCGCCGGTGATCTGCTTCAGGGCCCCCGTCCGGCGGTCGCGATAGGTCACCGCCGCCCCGCTTTGGCTGGCGATCTTCGTCACCTCGGCGCCGCGCAGAATCGGGCTGCGAATCGCCCGCTCGAAACCGGCCGGGATGCGATCCATGCCGCCGACCGGCTGGAACATCGTGGCCTGCATGTCGATGTTGTCCTCGAACAGGGTCATGCCCAGATGCTCGTTGGCCAGCAGTTCACGGAACGGCAGGGGCGGGCGGTGGTGGCCGATCTGGTCGGCGGCGCCGGGCAGGGCGTCATAGCCGGATCGTTCGGTCCCCTTGAAGGTCATGGTCTCGTCCAGGTCGCCGTAGGCGCGAAGGAAGGGCAGCAGCTTTTCGCGGTCTTCCGCCGTCAAGGCGGCGTCCAGCGCCCCCTGGTTGATCGCCTTGGCCAGCAGTTCGGCGATATAGCCCCGGGTGTCATTGACCCCCTGACGCATCTGGATCGGTTTGCCGCCGTTGGAGCCGGCCGACCAGATGTGGGCGCTGCGGCTGGAATTGATCTCCACTTCCAGGGGGACGCCGAGGCGCTTGCAATAGCCGATCAGGCCCTGGTGATGGCTGGGAATGCGGGCCGGCCCCGCGTTCATATAGATGCCTTTAGAAAAGCCGACCGTCTGGGTCTCCTCACCGACCATTTCAACCTTGTCGCCGCCGCGAAGCGTCCAGTTGCGGCCGCCGACCCTGTCGCGCGCCTCCAGCACTGTCACCTTGAACCCGGCTCGCTCCAGCTCATAGGCGGTGACAAGGCCGGCAATCCCGGCGCCCAGGACGATGACGTGCCTGCCGCTCCCCAGCGTAACCGGCAGGGCGACCGGTTCGGCCGCCGCAGCGATCGCGGGGGTCAGACCCAGCGCCTGCATGGCGGCATAGGCGGCGCCGTAGCCGCCCGCCGCGCCGATCCGCTGGAGAAGAAATCGCCGACTGACCGCCATGATGAACGCCGCCCCCGCGGGCCGAACAGACGGCCACGGACGATTGGGCGAGCCTCCGCCTGGACTTGGCAAGGCGGTGGACCCACACCACCCGGCTTCGCCGCCCGAATGGTCAAAGCGGCGGCGCCGTCGCCCTCCCGACGGTCAGCCGCGCTCCTGCGCAGGCCGCTCCGAGACCGGTCCAAGAATTCCGGCGACAGCCGCCGCGCCAGCGACTCTACTGGCGCCAACAGAACGGGAGACGACCCATGAAGCTGCTCGTATCGACCCTCGCCGCCGCCGGCGTCCTGATGCTGGCCGGGGCAGCCAGCGCCCAGAATGTCCATGCCGGAGACCCCAAGTCCGCCATAGCCTCCAGCGTCACCGTCCCCGCCGGATCCGACACCATCTACGTCAGCGGCATGGTCCCGCCGGTGATCGACGAGACCGCGCCGGCCGGCTCCACGGCCCGCTACGGCGACACCAAGACCCAGTCCCTGGCGGTGTTCAAGAAGCTGGAAGACGCCCTGAAAGCCCAGGGCTACGGCTTCGGCGACGTGGTGATGATGCGGGTCTATCTGGTCGGGGACCCGGCCAAGGGCGGGGTCATGGATTTCGCCGGCATGATGGAGGCCTACAAGACCTTCTTCGGCACCGAGGCCCAGCCCAACAAGCCCGCCCGGGTCACCATGCAGGTCGCCGCCCTGGTCGGCCCCGGGATGCTGGCCGAGATCGAGGTCCAGGCGGCCAAGAAGGCGCGTTAGGTCCTGGCGTGGTTCAGGTCGACCTGAAGCGGCATGACGGCCTGTTCAGCACCGGACCAGCTTGGCGAAGACGGGATACGGTTTGCCGTCCCATGTCGTGGCCGTCAGCGTCGGCGCCTCGCCAACCAGATCGATGACATAGGTCCCGTAGACCAGCTCCTTAGGCCGCCATGGCCGGGGCGAGGCGGTGCGGATCAGGATACGGCGGCCGAGAATGACGCCGCTGGAGTAGCGCGTCTTGTCATCGCTTGATAGGGGCTCAAACCCCAGGCTCTCGCTGCGGCGGCCCAGGCGGAAGCATCCCAGGCCCGCCTCGCGATCCTCATGCCGCCAGAGGCCGGCTATGGCGTCCAGAGCCGGCGATCCGACCGCCTTCTCCCCCGCCCCGTAGGCCGTCAGGGTCTCGCAGAAAAAGGCGTCAGGCTGCATCGGGACAATGCCCGCCGGTATGGCGTCGGTCGCCTCGGCCAGCAGGCGGCCCTCGCGTTGCAGTTCGTAGCTTTCCTCGGCGGACAGCTGACCGGGTGGGCCGGGCTTGAGACCTGGAAAGCCCAGGGCCTTCAACTGCGCCTTCAGCCTGGTCATGCAGTCGGGACTGGCGGGCCGAGCCGGATAGGTGCTGGCGGCCGACGCCGCCTTGGCGAAGATCATCGAGACCTGATCGCCATCGCCGAATGACAGGGTGCCCAGGACGTGGGGCTCAAACCGGCCGTCGGCCAACTCCCCGACCACCGGTCCGCCGCTGTTGCCGTGGGTGACGTTGCAGCGGTCGAAGTGCAGGAGCTGCAGGGGACTGGCGTATTGCAGATAGCAGCGCGAGGCCTTCAGGCTGTCGAACTCGCCGTTGGGATAGCCGAGCGCCGTCATCGGCGCATTGGCGAAGAAGTCGTCAACGCCCGCGGTGAACGGCGGTTTCGGCAGGGAAAACACCGCCGTTGGCCCCTTGGCGCAGTCTGTCAGCTCCAGGATCGCCCAGTCTCCGCCCACGGTGCGGCCCCATTGTTCACGGCTCAGGGCCTCGATTTCCTCATTGAGTTCCACGTCGACGTCCTTGGCGCGCCAATAGGCCCCGACGTAAGTCAGCCGGGCTTCGACCACGGTCGAGAAGCGCCCCTGTGAGTTCAGGGGCAGGCCTTCCGTGCCCGGCGCAGGCGGTCCGAAGCCGACGAAAATCTGCCGGATGACCTTGCCGGGTTGCTGCAGGGCGTGTGCGGCGGTCACCAACCGGCAGCGGCCGACAAAATAGCCGGTGGCCCGCGCGCCGCTCAGCTTGTCGGGGTCTCCGAGTTCGGCAAAGATGACCCCGATCCCCGCCACCGAAGCCGCCAGGGAGCCCGGCGGCCTCGGCACGATCCACCGGGGCTCCAGCTTTGCCGGCAGCTCTGCCGCCGACCCGGCCCCGGACGCCGCCGACAGGACCAAGGCGAGGGCCAGGCCAAGACTCGCCAGACCGCGCCATCCCGTCCCAGACAGCCCCATCGAAACCGCTCCTCCGAACAATGTCGCGAAGCATTTTTTGTCGAGCGATGTTCTCTGACAAGGTCTGGCGACCCAAAAAACGCCGGTCTCAGGTCGGCTGCCGCACCATCGCCGCTTCCAACGCCGCCCGCAGGCTATCGCTCAGCGGGCTTGCCCCCTCTGACGAGGCCTGGACAAACGTCGTCATCGCCACCCCGACGCAGCGTCCCTTCTGGAAAAGCGCCTGGCCCAGGTCGTAGGACGCCCCGCCGATGCGCAGGATGCCGGTCCGCACCTCGACCATGTCTGGATAGAAGACCTCGGCCAGATAGGTCACCCGGCTGTCGGCGGTGACGATGCGCGTCGTTTTTTCGATCCCTGCCTGCGCGAACACCTGCCGGCTGAACCGTGAGCGCGCCTCGTCATAATAGGCGGCCACGGCGATATTGTTGATGTGCCGCAGCGCATCCTCGTCGTGATAACGGGGCTGCAGTTCGAAGACGTGCGGATAGACGTCAGGGTCCTGTCGCCAGGCGGGCGGCTTCATGCGGTCGGGCCTTGGGTGAACGGGAAGGGAGGGGCGGGATGCCCGCCTCAGCCCATCGGATAAAGGATGTCGCGGGTCACCGCGTTGCAGGCCTTCATCACCTCGTCGCTGAGGATCAGGTCGGCGGCGGCGAAGATGTCATCCAGCTGGTCCTCGCGGGTCGCGCCGACGATTGTCGAGGCGACGAAGTCGTGCTGCATGCTCCAGGCCGTGGCCAGGGTGACGATGGGGATGCCGGCCTCGGCGGCGATGGCCCCGAACCGCTCGGTGGAAGCCAGCGACTTGTCGTTGACGAACCGCCGGGCCATGGCCGCCTGACGGCCGCCGATCTCGAGGTAGTTGGAGAAGCGCGCGCCTTCGGGCCGGGCGCCGTTCTGGTACTTGCCCGACAGCACGCCGCCGGCCAGCGGCGAATAGGGGATCAGGCTGACGCCTTCCTGCAGGCAGACCTGGGCCAGCTCGTCCTCGAACCGGCGGTTGTTGAGGCTGAAGTTGTTCTGGATGGTCTCGTAGCGAGCCAGGCCCTCGCGCTCCGACACCGAGAGGCTCTTCATCAGGCCCCAGGCGGTTTCGTTGCTGCAGCCCAGCACCCGCACCTTGCCCGCCTCGACCAGATCGTCGAGGGCCCGCATCTGCTCTTCGTAGCGGGCGCCGTGGTCCGGCCAATGGGTCTGGTAGAGGTCGACATAGTCGGTATCCAGCCGCTTCAGGCTGGCTTCGACGGCGCGGACGATGTTGTGCCGGTCCAGGGCGGTCATCCCGGCGCGTTGCGAGGCCCTCAGCCAGCCGTGGCTGGGGCCGCAGACCTTGGTGGCCATGATCACCTCGTCGCGGCGCCGCGTCTTCATCCAGCGGCCGACGATCTCCTCGGTCACCCCGGCCCAGTCCTCCTTGGGCGGGACGGGATAGTTCTCGGCGGTGTCGAAGAAGTTGATCCCCGCTTCCAGCGACCGGTCGAGGATGCGAAAGGCGGTCTTCTCGTCGGCCTGGTTGCCGAAGGTCATGGTGCCCATGCAGATCTTCGAAACAACGATCGCACTCTTGCCTAGCCGCTTGGTCTGCACGGGAAAGTCCTTATTGAAGGTCTGAAGGGAAGGGCCGCGCCGGTACGCGGGCGGCGGAATTCGAAGGTCAGGTACGCACAGGGTGTAACGGGCGCAAGTCTTACCCAGCGTCAGGCGCGGCGACCGCGCAGCCAACCGCCGGTCAGCACGCCGGCTGGCCCGCACAGCAGCAGCGCCCAGGGATACCAGTCCGGCTGGCCGCCGCCGGGCTTCACTCCAAAGGACAGGCCCAGGATGGTGACGCCCACGGCCAATACCGCGGCATGCAGCATGGGCTTTCGCCCCGCCAGCCAGCCGCAAGCCCCGCCGCCGAACACCGCCGAGACGAAGGCCGCGATGATGTTCAGGATCAGATAGGGCAGGCTGGGCCCCGCGCTGCTGGCCGGGATCAGGCCGGTCAGCAGCGGGGTGGTGATCATCACCATCCCCACCATCACCGCGAACCCGACAATGATCCCGCCGACCGAGCGCAGGATCAACGCCAGCGGGCCGACCGGCGGCGGCCCCACCATATCGTTCAGGGGATCGGTCAAACCTCGGCCGATCCGCCGTCACAGGGGATGGTCGCCCCGGTGGTATAGGCTGACGCCCGGCTGCCGAGGAAGATGGCCACCCCGGCGATGTCCTCCGGCTGGCCGATCCGGCCGCGCGGGTTGTTGGCGGCGATGGCGTCGCCGGCCCGGGCCAGGGTCGCGGCCATCATGTGGCTGGGAAAGGGCCCCGGCGCGATGGCGTTGACCAGGATGTGCTCGGAAGCCAGCCGCTTGGCCAGGTGGCGGGTCAGCATGATGCAGCCCGCCTTGGAGGTGGAATAGGCATAGGTTTCCAGCACCGGCGGCTCGATGCCGTTGACCGAGGCGATGTTGATCACCCGGCTGGGGTTCTCGGCGCTGGCGGCGGCGCGCAGCTGCGGCAGCAACTTCTGGGTCAGGAAGAAGACCGACTTGACGTTCAGGTCGACGGTCTTGTCCCAGCCGTCCTCTGGATAGTCGTCGATCGGCGCGCCCCAGGTGGCGCCGGCGTTGTTGACCAGCACGTCCAGCTTCGGCTCGCGCTCGGCGATGGCGGCGGCCAGGCCGGTGATCCCGGCCATGCCGGAGAGGTCGTAGGGCAGGGAGATACAGGTTCCGTACTGCGACAGCTCCTCGGCCAGCGCGTCGCAGACCACCGCCTTGCGGGAGGAGATATAGACCTTCGCGCCGTTCTCGACGTAGCCCCGGGCGATCATCTCGCCGATCCCTCGGCTGCCACCGGTGACCAGCACCACCTTGCCCTCGACACTGAACAGATTGCGCATCACGCCATTTCCCCTCGTTTTGCGGCAACCTTGCCTTTGCAGGCGTCGCAAGGCCAGAGCCTCTCTATGTCAGGCCTTCGCCATACACCCGCCGCATGTCGCAGGCTTGTATGAATGCCGAAATGGGCCGGCGACTTGCTGGTGAGACCATAGGCCCGCGGCCAAGGGGCCGTCAGAATCCTGGAGAAGGTCGATGATGACCATCCGCACCCTGCTTCCCGCCGCCCTGGCCGCCTCCGCCCTGCTGACCGGCGCTGTGGCTCCAGCCGCCGCGGCGCCGCCCGCCAATCCTGATGCGGCCGGCCAGGCCAACGCCAAGGACGCCGGCCGACAGTGTTTCCGGCCGGACGATGTCAACGGCTTCACGGTTGTCGACGACCGAACGGTCAATGTCCGCGTCGGAGTCGGGAAGATCTACCAGCTGACCCTGTTCTCTTCGTCCCCCGACATCGACTGGACCCAGCATATCGGCATCGAGGCGCGCGGGACCTCCTGGGTCTGCTCGGGCCTGGACGCCACTCTGATCGTGCCCAGTCCCATCGGCGCTCAGCGCTATCCGGTGACCGCCATCCACAGGCTGACGCCGGAAGAGATCGCCGCCCTGAAGCGGAAACACCGGCCTTAGGGTCCAAACACGCCTTCTTCACCGATCATCCCCGGCGGAGGCGTGGCGGCGGATCTGATGTCCCAACCGGGCAAGGTCGCACGCACGGCTGGCGTCCTGTCCCGACTTGCTGCAGACCGGTCCCCGGCGCACCGAACCGCGCCGACCGCTGAGCAAGGGATTCGATGCTGGCCGCCCCGACGCTCGTGGCATTGCGCACCTGGACCTTGCGGCTGATCCCCGTGGCGCTGCTGGCCCTGGCCGGCTGGGTGCTGTGGCGCGAGTTCCATACCCTGACCTGGGACGCTGTGAAGGCCGAGATCCTCGGCTGGGGACCCTGGCGGATCGCCGCCGCCGCGTTCTTCACCCTGAGCAGCTACGCCCTGTTGTCCGCTATGGAATGGCTGGGCCTTCGCTGGTCGGGCGCCAGGGTTCCGTTCCCCTCGACTCTGCTGGTCGGTTTCTGCGCCAACGCCTTTGCCCACACCATCGGGTTCGCCATCCTGATCGGCGGGGCGGTGCGCGCGCGGCTCTATGCGCGCCATGGCGTGACCCTGGTGATGGTCGCCCAGACCAGCGTCTTCTGCGGCGTCTCATTCGGCTTCGGCATTCTGGCCCTGGGCGGGCTGGTCTTCCTGATCTCGCCGGATCTTGGCGGAGTGGTGCAGGGCGGCGCCGTTCAGGCCGTGCGGGCCGCGGCCCTGTTGGCCGTTCTGGCGCCGATCGCCTACGTCGTCGCCTGCCTCTGGATCAAGGCGCCGCTGCACATCGCGGGTCACACCTTCCTGCTGCCGCCGCCCGGAATGGCGGCCCTGCAGATGGCCATCGGGCTGGCCGACAACTGTGTCACCGCCCTGGTGGTCTGGGTGCTGGTTCCCGACGCCGTCTCCGCCGCCGGCTTCATCGCCGCCTATGTGGCCGCCACGGTGATCGGACTGGTGTCCAGCGTGCCCGGCGGGGCAGGGGTGTTCGAGGGGGCCATGGTGACGCTTTTGCCAACCCTGTCCCACGCCGGCCTGGCGGCGGCCTTCGTCGGCTACCGGCTGATCTACTTCCTGATTCCGCTGATCCTCGCGGCCGGACTGATGGCCAGGGCGATGCACTGGCGACCGGGCAGGGCGACGGCCTGACCCCGCTCCCGCGGACCTTGCCGGCTGCCGGAGTCCGGCGGCTTTGCTCGGCCAGAGGGCCGGATGCAGCACAGGCGCGGATTGCTCCGCGCCTGGCCGGCGTCATGTCCGGATACCGGACAGCGCCGGCATCCGGTCTGGGTGTCGACCGCGTTAGAGAATCCAGCCCGCGGCGCTGAGATGCGAGCCCCTCATGGCGATGACCATGTCGGCCACACCGTCCCCGGTGTTGTCGAAGCTGGCAAAGGTGCGTCCCGTGCCGGAGTCGTAGCTCAGCACCAGCTGCCCGGCGACGCCGGTGAAGGCCTCGACCTGGAAGAAGGCCTGATTGCCGGTCAGCCCTTCGTTGGCGTCGATCAGCGAAACATCGAGGATGTCCTTGCCGTCCTTGTAGTCGGCGATCAGGTCCATCTTGCCGATCACGCTGTCGGTCGTCTCGGTATAGACGAACACGTCCGCCTTCTCGCCGCCGTTCAGGTAGTCGCCGCCGGCGCCGCCATCGAGGAAGTCCACCCCGTCGCCGCCGTAGATCGAGTCGCCGCCGCGGCCACCGTCGAGATGGTCGTTGCCCAGGTCGCCGACCAGCAGGTCGGTGTCGTCGCCGCCAAACAGGGTGTCGTCGCCCAGCCGGCCGAACAGATAGTCGATGCCGCCCATGCCATAGATGACGTTGGCGGTTTCATCGCCGTAGAGGTCGTCATAATAGGCCGAGCCGACGATGTTCTCGATGCTGTTCAGGCTGTCGCTGCCGGCCTGGCCGAAAGCGACGCCATCCGCCAGGTCCACATAGACCGGGCCCGCCGTGTAGAGGAACGACACGGTGTCGGAGCCGGAGCCGCCGTGGATGATGTCGTCGCCCGACCCGCCAGTGATGACGTCGTCCCCGGCGCCGCCTTGCAGATCGTCGTTGCCTTCCGCGCCCTTGATGATGTCGTTGCCGTCATCACCAAAGATGATGTCGTCACCACTGGTGCCGATCAGGGTGTTGTCGCCCAGATCTCCGTTGATTTCCGCCATGTTCCTCTCCCCTGTCTGAGGTCAGATTGACCCTTGTTATCTGAGCGAAGGAGGCAGGAAAAAAACCAAGAACGCAACCACTGCTACAGCTGGAGGATGGAAATTAACTGAGTTCAGGGTCGAACAATCGTCCAAACTAAAAGTCTACTAAGATGATAGAGTTATAAAAGCACTCGTCTTTGTCAGATAGGCGACAGTCGGGAGCTACCTTTCCGAGGCCGGCAGCGGCGCGATTGCTCGACGATCATTGAGGGACGGAAGCAAGCGCCGCCGAACACCGCTATCCTGGCTGCGTTAAGCGTGTTCTAGTCCGCCGATCAAAACCAGATCGTGAGCCCGTGTGATGTCCATCCGATACGATCACCGCCTGTTCCGGATTTCCGGTCAGACCACCCTCCTCGATCCCGCTGTGAATGCGCCCCAGGTTCTTACGCCCCAGGCGCTCACGCCCTTCGCCTACCGGTCGGCGCCGGCCGTCGTCGCGCCGCGGTTCGATGGCGGAGACATCCGGGAGGCGGTGGTCAACGGCACCTCGGCCAACGACTTCATTCACCGCTCGGGCGACGGCCTGACCGCACCGGTGGGTTACAACGAGATTTTCGGCGTCACCACCGTCGCCGACACCATCGGCGGCGGCCTCGGCGACGACGTCATCTACGGCGACAACGGCAACGACATCATCGATGGCGGCGTCGGCGCCGACATCATGTTCGGCGGCGTCGGGGCTGACACCTACTATGTCGACGACAAGAATGACTCGGCCATCGAACAGTTCGCCGGATCGGGCGATCTGGTGATGGCAAGCGTCAACTTCACCCTGGCGGCCAACGTCGAAAACCTGACCTTCACCACCGCCAAGAACCTCAATGGCGTCGGCAACACCCTCGGCAACGTGATGACCGGCAACGACGGTAATAACCGTCTCGAAGGCCTCGCCGGGGTCGACGGCCTGTCCGGCGGCAATGGCGACGACCTTCTGCTCGGCGGCCTCGACAACGACTTTCTCTACGGCGGAGTCGGCAACGACAGTCTCGACGGCGGCGACGGGTCCGACCAGCTTTACGGCCAGACCGGCGTCGACACCCTGACCGGGGGACTGGGCGACGACTACTACTATCTTGAGATCGCCGATGGCGACACGGTGGTTGAGGCCGCCGGCGGCGGTTACGACACCATCTATGTGACGGGCAGCTATAACATGTCCGCCGAGGTCGAGCGGATGGGCATCACCGCGATCAGCGGCCAGACCTCCATCGGCATCGGCAACAGCGGCGTCAACTACATCTACGCCACCGGAACGGGAGCCTATGAACTGCAGGGCCGGGAAGGCGCCGACCAGCTCTATGGCTACTATTCCGACGACGTTCTCGATGGTGGGGCCGGGGCCGACTACATGCGTGGCTACGGCGGCAATGATACCTATTATGTCGACGATGGCGGTGACCAGGTGGTCGAGGAGTCCGGCGTCGATCAGGTCTTCGCCTCGATCACCTATACCCTGGGCTCGGCTATTGAAGGCCTGACCCTGATCGGTGAGCTCGGCCTGTCGGGCACCGGCAACGGTCTCAGCAACTCCATCTCCGGCAACAGCGCCGGCAATGGCCTCTATGGTCTGGACGGCAGCGACACCCTGTTCGGCAATGGCGGAGACGACTACCTCGACGGCGGGACCGGGGTGGACGTGATGTTCGGCGGCGACGGGGCCGACAGCTACGTCCTCGACAACAGCAGCGACACGATCAGCGAACAGGTCGGCGGCGGCATCGACACGGTGATCTGCGGCTTCGACTATGTGCTGGGCGCTACCCTGGAGAACCTGACCCTGACCGGGACCGCGGCCGTCGATGGGCGGGGCAACGACCACGACAACATCATCAACGGCAATGACGGCAAGAACACCCTGCGTGGCGGCGATGGGGCGGACGAGTTGGCCGGGTTCCTCGGCAACGACAAGCTGCTGGGCGGCCTGGGCGACGACAGCCTTTCCGGCGGCCAGGGCAAGGACAAGCTGACCGGCGACGTCGGCGCCGACAAATTCTGGTTCCGCAGCGTCGGCGGCACCATCGCCAGCGCCCCCGACACGGTGACCGACTTCAACGCCGCCGAGGGCGACTACATCGACCTGCTGGACATGGACGCCAACTCCACCCTGGCCGGCGACCAGGCCTTCTTCTTCGGCGGCTCGTCCTTCACGGGGGCGGCGGGCGAATTGATCCAGACCTTCAACAACGGCAAGACCACCCTCAAGGGTGACGTCAACGGCGACGGCGTGGCCGACTTCGCCATCATCTTCAGCAACGGCGCCGTCCTGGAGGCCGCCAACTTTATCTTCTGAGGTCGGGTGGACGGAGGGGGCGGCTACAGGATCCAGCCGGCCGAGTTCAGGTGCTTTCCGTTGACCAGCAGGTCGAAGTCGGCCAGGCCGTCGCCATTGACGTCTGCGGTCAGCCGCGTCTGCACCAGGCTGGCGTCATAGGTCAGCACCAGCTCTCCCGCCATCCCGCTGAAGGCGGCTACCTGGTGGAAGGCCTGGTCGCCGGCGGTCAGGCTGTCGGCGTCGATGCCGGCGAGGTCGATGACATCCTTGCCGGTCAGGTCGGTGATCCGGTCCCGCGCCGCGGTGGTGCTGAACCCCAGGCCGGTGAACAGGAAGGTGTCGACGCCCCCGCCACCGGTCAGCAGGTCCGTGCCGGAGCCGCTGAAAATCCGGTCGTCACCCGCGCCGCCGTCCAGGATGTCGTCTCCGCCCAGGCCGTTCAGGGTGTCGGCGCCATCGCCGCCGGACAGACTGTTGGCCCCTTGAAACCCCGACAGGATATCGGCGAAACCTGAGCCGACGACGTTCTCGATACTGACCAGGGCGTCGGTCCCCGCCGGGCCTGAAGCGAGCAGAATCCGCAGATCGACCGTCACCCCGCCGGTCGCGTCGGCGTAGGAGGCGGTGTCGAGACCCTCGCCGCCATCCAGCAGATCATCGCCCGCCCCGCCGTTCAACAGGTCGTCGCCCGCCCCGCCGCTCAGGGTCTCGCCACCGACGCCGCCCGTGATGGCGTCGCCAAAGGCCGAGCCGATGACCTTCTCCACACTGATCAGTCGATCAACATAGATTGAGCCAAGACCGCCGGCGCGGCCCCTGGCCAGATCGATCATCTGGGCCTGTTCGGCCGCCGCGAAACTGGCCGTGTCGATCCCTTCGCCGTTATCGAGGATGTCCTTGCCATGGCCGCCAGCCAGGATGTCGTCGCCCGATCCGCCCTCCAGCCAGTCGGTTCCCCCCAGGCCGCTGAGAACGTCGTCGCCGGCGAAGCCGAATATGTGGTCGGGCGCCTCGCTGCCAGAGAGGCTGTCGGCGGCTCCCGACCCT
Organism: Caulobacter sp.; assembly: GCA_044239675.1. Classification (GTDB taxonomy): domain Bacteria; phylum Pseudomonadota; class Alphaproteobacteria; order Caulobacterales; family Caulobacteraceae; genus Caulobacter. Next base: position 69,004 of record JBIIAX010000008.1, on the reverse strand, counting down.
TCGATGACGGTATAGGCCGGCTTAGCGAAAGGCGTGGCGGCGTCCGTCGAAGCCTGACGCTGATCGGTCAGACCGTCTTCCAGTGGCTGATGTCCTGCCCAGTAAGGTCCGATCATCATGCCCGCCGCCCAGATAAGCTGGTCCGAACACTACACTCCCGCCTGCGGGCGACAAGAATCAAAAGGGCAGGCTGTCGGCGCGGGCGGGCGCCATCTTGCTTCGGTCCACCGCCCGATCACCGTGAATCCCGTTCCGACGAATCGCCACATGGTAGATTCAGCATCAAGCAGAGAATCGGCGGCCTCCGGGGGGCGCCGTGGAGAAGACATGGCGTTCCGGGGTCGCGATGGGACGGACGTTATTATTCTGGCCGCCGGCCGTGGGTCGCGCCTCGGACTTCCTCAACACAAGGCTTTGGTCCCAGTTCGAGGACAGCACGGCGCGCTGGATTTGCTGCTGCTTAACCTGAGCGGGCTCGCGGCGCGGGTCCATCTCGTCACCGGTCACCAGCAACAGGCGGTGGAAGAGGCCGCGCGCCGCCTTCGGTCGGATATCCGCTGCATCCACAACCCCGATTTCGCCCGGACCGAGATGCTGCACAGCCTCGCCCTGGCCCTTGCCGCCCAAGAGGGCGAGCGGCGCGACGCATGGGTTCTGTCCGCCGACACCCTCTACGCCGAAGACGCCCTCACGCGGCTCTGGTCCATTGGGCCGGGTCGGTTGGCGGTGGCTGTAGCCCCGGCCATGGCGGGCAATGATCCCGAGATCCCGGTCGCCACCGCCGCCGGCCGGGTTATCGCCATCGGCCGGGATGTTCTGGGCGGCGACGGACGCATGGCCCACGCCGTGCGCTGGCCGGCCGAGCATCAGGAAGCCGTCATCGCGGCCGCCGACGGGGGCCATCGCTTCCAGTGGCAGGTCCTGCGGGAGCTTCTGCACGGGCCGGGCGCCCCCGACGTCCTGGCCGTTCCCGTCGCCGAGGGCGAGGCTTTCGACATCGACGACCCGGCGGACCTCGATCATGCCCGTTCGAGGCATCGCGACGCCCTGCGGCAGGCCGGCTGATGGTCGCCCAACGCCTGCCCATCCCGCCGGACGAACTGGACTATTTCCTCGGCGACATCAGCAAGGACCGCCACGCCTACGGCCTCGGCCGCCACCTCGGCGAGGATGTCTTCGTCAAGCGGTCGGCGACCGCCGGGGCGGCGCGGCGGGAGCATGAAGCCTTCCAGCTTCTCTACGCCTCGGCCGGCGAACGGCTGGTCCCCCGGCCCAGGGGGCTGGAGGGCGCGGTCCTCTACCTGGATGTGGTCGATGGCATCCGGTTGTTCGACCTGCTGCGCCTGCTTCGCCGGATCGCTGGGGAGCCGGCCGATCCCCGTCTGGCCGCCCGCGCCCTGGAGGCCTGCGGCATCCTGCTGGGCCGCTGCACCGCGCGGCTCGAGCGGATCCAGACCCTGCTGACCGGCGCCTCGGTCCTCGACCCGCCGACCCCCTATCCCTTCGACCGAAAGGTCCGCCAGCTGCTTAGCCACCTGTCCCGACTGCTGGGGCTCGCACCGCTGAGTCCCGCGCTCCACCGTGAACTGGACAATCTGGGCCGAGACTGGGACCGCAGCGTCAGCCTGCCGTTCCGCGACGCCACGCCCAAGAACATCATCATCGCCGACCCCGGCCTCGCCGTTCGCTGCTCCGCGGCCGTGGGCGAGCGGCTTTCCCGCATCCGGGAGCGGCTCGCCAACCCCGATCTGTCCTGGTTTCGCCGGGTGGACATCCTCGACATCGACCTCGCCTCCATCGAGCACCTGACCACGCCGGAGGATGACTTCATCAGCCTGCTGGCCCATGAGATCAGCCATGACCTGCCGGTGACCCCGCCCGCCGGCGTCGCGGGTCTGCAGGCGCGGCTGGCTCGCGCGCCGGAACGCGCGGCGCTCGCCCTCTTTGTCCGCTACCTGCGGTTCGGCGGGCGGAAAGCCTCCTACCGGCTGATCAGCCCGACGGGCTTCGCCACCCGGTTCCGCTATGACGACGCGGCCTTCTATTTCGCCGCCCTGCCGGCCGCGCTCGCCGCCATCGATCCGGGATTCGGCCGGCGCAATCCGGCCGTCCTGGAGCGTTGCCGGGCGATCGGCCGGGCCCTGTCGGAGCTGGGCTTCGACGACCCTGCGGCCCAGGCTTCGACCGTCGACGCCCAGGTCCGCTACTGGCAGGAAAGCCCGCTGGAACTGAGCGGCGCGCTGTGATCAGCCGGGCTATCCAGGCCGCGCTGGACGGAATCCTCCTGGCGCCGGCGCCTGCGGCCATCGCCGATCCCGCCCCGGATCAGGCAGCCGTGACCGAGCAACTCCTGGCCCTGGCCTGCGCCAAGCCCTGGCGGCGGAGCGCCGTCGACGAGGCGACCCGCGCCGACGCCCGGCGCAAAATCCGCGCCGGCGTGGACGCCGGCCTACCGGTCGAGTTCAGCCTGCCCTTCGGCGGCTACAAGAGCGTCCGCCAGCCCAGCGGTCCGAACCTCAACTGGGCGGAGGTCTTCTGGTTGGCCTGGCTGCGACGCTACGCCCGGCGGCTGGCCGACATCCATGCGCCCGGAGTGGTGCTGTCGATGTCCTATTTCCACGGGGTGCTGGGCCTGGTGAACAACCTGCCCCTGGCCGTCCAGGACCGCTACATCGGCCAGTTGGGCCGCCTCTGCGATCACACCTCGGGCGGCGGGGTGACCTTCCGCGTCGTCGATCTTTCAGAGGCCTATGGCGGCGCGGAAGGGGCGGTGGCGGCGATCCTGGATCGCTACGACCGGATGCGGGCCGACGGGGCCGACGCGGTCGGCCCGGCGGCCCTTGGCAGCGCCGCGCGCAACGTCCTGGGCCTCGCCGATCCGGCCGAGGAGGAGGTCCGGGAGGCAGCCTGGCGCTGCCTGGCCATGGAGAGCCTGGAGCCCCGCCGCGCCTTCAACAAGTTCTCCTCCCGCATCCAGATCACTCATATCCGCGGCGCGGGCCTGTCGCTGCATCTCGGCTCCTGCCGCACCTCGACCATGCAGCCCTGGGTCGGGACCGGGGTGCTGGAGCCGGACGGGGCCGGCGGATGGCGGGAGCGAATCCTCAACGCCGCCGACACGGCCGTAGCCGCCAGTCTCGAGCCTCTTCCGGTTCGCCACCCTCTGGGCGAGTATTTCCCCGGCCTTGCCACCATCCCTGTCCGACATGGCTGATCTCGACCTCAGAGCGGTCCACGGCCGGCTGCTCGGGGTGTTGCTGGAAGTCGACCGGGTCTGTCGCGCCCACGACATCGCCTACCAGCTGGCCGCCGGCACCCTGCTGGGCGCCATCCGCCACGCCGGCTTCATCCCCTGGGACGACGACGTCGATCTCTGCATGACGCGTGCGGAGTACGAACGGTTCGTGGCCATCGCGCCCGCCGCCCTTGGCCCCGCCTTTCTGCTTCGCAACCGGACCACCGACGAGACAGCCAGCTTCGCCTTCAGCAAGGTCTTGGGGGAGGCGGCCGAGCCTGGCGGACGCCGCGTCTTCATCGACATCTTCCCGTTCGACCCCGTTCGGCCGGACAGGCTTTTCGGAAGGCTGCACATCGCCCTGGCCGCGCTGCTCTGGCGGGCGCGGGCCATCGGATCACGGCCCGCCGCCGCCCCCCGCGACCTGCGGGGTCGCCTCCTCGCGGTCGCAGCGATGGCCTGCCGCGCCATCGGGCCCCGGCGTCTGAACACCGCGACGGACTGGCTGGCCCGTCTGAACGGCCGGCGCGACACCGGCTTTGTCGCCTGCCTGGTCTCGGGGCGGCCCAGCGCACGCAAGGCCCGTCCGACCCACAGCCTGACCCATCGCGTGGAGGTCGCCTTCGAAGGCCACCTTCTGCCTGCGCCGCATAACCACGCCGAGGTCCTGACCAACCTCTACGGCGAATACCTGCAGCTGCCGCCGCTGGAAAAGCGCCGCCCGACTCACCTTCACCGCCCGATCGTCACCTGATCCGCGCGCGAACGGTCTCTGTCGGAGCCGCTTCACGTCGGACGCGTTCAGGGGTGCGCCTTGCATCCGGAGGGACGCGAATCCGGCAGGCAAATTTCACCGGCACACCGTCAAATCGCAGACGGCCGATACCGAATGCGTTTCAATAGTGTAGCTAACAGTCCAGGGCCGAACGCGGGCCTTAGGCGCGGAGAACAAGTTGTCGATCACGGTCGCCCTGCATCACCTGACCAAATACAATTATGACCGGCCGGTCGTGCTGGGGCCCCAGGTGGTGCGGCTTCGTCCCGCCGCCCACACCCGCACCCGGGTGCAGAGCTATGCCCTGAAGGTCACCCCGGCCGAGCATTTCATCAACTGGCAGCAGGACCCCTTCGGCAACTGGCTGGCCCGGCTGGTCTTCCCGGAGCCGGTGACCGAGTTCAGCGTCGAGGTAAACCTCACCGCCGAGATGTCGGTGGTCAATCCGTTCGACTTCTTCGTCGAGCCCTATGCCGAGGCCCTGCCGTTCGCCTATCCGCCGGAACTGGCGCGGGAACTGACGCCCTATCTGGCGGTGGAGGACGACAGCGAGGCGCTTAGCGCCTATGTCGCCGGCCTGGCGCCCACTGCGCCCAGCACGGTCAATTTCCTGGTCGATCTCAACGCCCGCCTGCAGCGCGAGATCAACTATCTGGTCCGCATGGACCCCGGCGTCCAGACGCCGGAACAGACGCTGGCCCTGGCCTCCGGCTCCTGCCGCGACAGCGCCTGGCTGTTGGTCCAGATCGTGCGCAAGCTGGGCCTCGCCGCCCGTTTCGTCTCCGGCTACCTGATCCAGCTGAAGGCCGACATCGCCGCCCTCGACGGGCCTTCGGGTACGTCGGTCGACTTCTGCGACCTGCACGCCTGGGCGGAGGTCTATATCCCCGGCGCCGGCTGGATCGGCTTTGACGCCACCTCCGGCCTGCTGACCGGCGAGGGCCACATCCCCCTGTCGGCCGCCCCGCACCATAGTTCCGCCGCCCCGATCACCGGCATGGCCAGCTTCGCCAATGTCGACTTCACCTTCGACATGTCGGTCACCCGGCTGATCGAGCCGGTGCGCATCACCATGCCGTTCGAGCCCGACCGCTGGGCCGACCTGGACGCGCTGGGCGAGGTGGTCGACCGCGACCTGCGCAAACAGGATCTGCGGCTGACCATGGGCGGTGAGCCGACCTTCTGTTCCATCGATGACTTCGAATCGCCGGAATGGAACACCGACGCCGTCGGCCCGACCAAGCGCGGCCTGGCCGACACCCTGATCCGCCGCCTGCGCGACCGCTTCGCGCCCGGCGGCCTGCTGCATCACGGCCAGGGCAAATGGTATCCGGGCGAGGTCCTGCCGCGCTGGGCCTTCGCCCTGTTCTGGCGGGTCGATGGCCAGCCGGTCTGGAGCGATATCGCCGCCATCGCCGGGGAAACGCCGCCGAAAAAGGCCAAGGCCGACAACACCCAGGCCTGGAGCTTCGCCCGCCGGTTCGCCGAAACCCTCGGCTTCGCCCCGGGCAGCGTCATGCCGGCCCTCGAGGATCCGCTCTACTGGATCGGCAAGGAAGGCCAGCTGCCGGACAATTTCGACAGCGAATCCCTGTCCACCGACACGGCGGACGAGCGCGCCCAGCTGCTGAAGGTCTTCGACGGCAAGCTGGCGCAGATCCGCGCCTATGTCCTGCCCATCCGCCGCTGGAGCGAAGGCGGCGCCAGCGGCTGGATGACCGAGACCTGGACCCTCAAGCGCGGTCGGCTGTTCCTGGTCCCCGGCTCCTCGCCGGCCGGCTATCGCCTGCCGCTGGGCAGCCTGCCCGAACTGGCGCCCGAGGACTATCCCCACCTCCACGTCCGTGACCCATTCGAGCCCCGCGACGCCCTGCCGCCCTATGCGGTGTTCCGCGACCAGGCGGCCCAGACCCTGCGCGCGCCGCCCGCAGGACCGCCGAAGCCCGGCCACGTCCGCACGGCCATCATCTTCGAACCGCGCGACGGCATCCTGCATGTCTTCATGCCGCCGGTTGAGACGGCCGAGGACTACCTGACCCTGGTCGCCCAGATCGAGGCCGTGGCCGCCGAGACCAAACAGGTGCTGCGGTTCGAGGGCTATTCCCCGCCGGCCGATCCGCGCATCGACCTGATCAAGGTGACCCCTGACCCGGGAGTCATCGAGGTCAATATCCAGCCCGCCAAGAGCTGGCGGGAGGCCGTGGACATCACCACCGCCGTCTATGAAGAGGCCCGCAACACTCGGCTGGGCGCCGACAAGTTCATGATCGACGGCCGCCATACCGGCACCGGCGGCGGCAACCATGTGGTCGTCGGCGGCGCGACCTCCGAGGATTCGCCGTTCCTGCGCCGGCCCGACCTGCTCAAGAGCCTGCTGATCTACTGGCAGCGGCATCCCTCTCTGTCCTACCTCTTCTCCGGCCTGTTCGTCGGCCCGACCAGCCAGGCGCCGCGGATCGACGAGGCGCGACACGACGGCCTCTACGAACTGGAGATCGCCCTGGCCGCGGTGCCGCAGCCGGGGGAGGGCGAGCCGCCCTCGCCCTGGCTGGTCGACCGGCTGTTCCGCAATCTGCTGGCCGATGTGACGGGCAACACCCACCGCACCGAGATCTGTATCGACAAGCTCTATTCCCCCGATGGGCCCACTGGCCGGCTGGGGCTGCTGGAATTCCGCGGCTTCGAGATGCCGCCGGAAGCCCGTATGAGCCTGGCCCAGCAACTGCTGCTGCGGGCCCTGATCGCCTGGTTCGCCAAACAGCCGCAGGATGGCGCCCTGGTCCGCTGGGGCACCACCCTGCACGACCGCTTCATGCTGCCCCACTTCGTCTGGGCCGACTTCCTGGGTGTGCTCGACGACCTGAAGGCCGCCGGCTACGCCTTCGATCCGATCTGGTTCGAGGCCCAGCGGGAGTTCCGCTTCCCCGCCTACGGTCATGTCGAGCACGGCGGAGTCTCGCTGGAGATTCGTCACGCCCTGGAGCCCTGGCACGTCATGGCCGAACAGAGCGCCGGTGGCGGCACGGCCCGGTTTGTCGACGCCTCGGTCGAGCGGCTGCAGATCCTGGCCACCGGCCTGACCGCCGAACGCCACATCATTACCTGCAACGGCCGCGCCCTGCCGATGACCTCCACCGGGGTCGCGGGCCAGGCCGTCGCCGGGGTGCGCTACAAGGCCTGGCGACCGCACAGCGGCCTGCACCCGACCATCGCCCCGCAAGGCCCCCTGACCTTCGACATCGTCGACCGCTGGAACAACCGGTCCCTGGGCGGCTGCGTCTATCACGTCAGCCATCCGGGGGGACGCAACTACGACACCGTTCCGGTCAACTCCTACGAGGCCCAGGCCCGCCGCCTGGCCCGGTTCCAGGAGCATGGCCATACCCCGGGCCTCATCGAGATTCAGCCTGAGACCCGCAGTCTGGAGTTCCCCCTGACCCTCGACCTGAGGCGTCCCCTTGGCCGGTGACACCGCCCTGGAGCAGCGGGTTGGCGGCGCCCAGGCCCGGCTGAAGGCCTGGCTCGACGGCTACCGGCCATTCGCCGATGTGCCGGACGAGCTGGTCGGCAGGGACGGCCGCGCCTCCGAGGCCTGGTCCGGATTCCTCGGGGCCCTGGCGGCCTTTCCGGAGGGCGAGTTCGAGGATCGCTTCGCCCTGGCCACCCGGCACATCCGCGATACTGGCGTCTCCCACCGCATCTATGGCGACGACAACGAGCGGACCTGGCCCCTCAATCCCCTGCCCCTGATCCTGGGCGAAGAGGAATGGGCTCAGATCGCCGCCGGCGTGGAGCAGCGGGCCGGGCTGATCGAGGCGGTGCTGACCGACGTCTACGGCGAAGCCAGGCTGGTCAGCGAAGGTCATCTGCCGGCGGCGGCCGTGACCGGAAGCAGCGATTTTGTCCGGGCCATGCGCGGCGTGTCGCTTCCCGGCGGCCGGCCGATGCACATCTACGCCGCCGACCTGGGTCGCGGCCCCGACGGGCGGTGGTGGGTGCTCGACGACCGAACCCAGGCCCCCTCCGGCGCCGGCTATGCCCTGGAGAACCGGCTGGTCCTCTCGCGGGCCTTCCCCAATCTCTACAACGCCTCCAACGTCCAGCGGCTGGCGCCCTTTTTCAGCGACTTCCGCGACAGTCTGGCCAAGGCCGCCCATCGCAGCGATCCGCGCATCTGCCTGCTGACCCCGGGGCCGTTCAGCGAGACCTATTTCGAACAGGCCCACCTGGCCCGCTACCTCGGCTTCCTGCTGGTCGAGGGCGACGATCTGGTGGTGCGGGACGGCCAGGCCTATGTCCGGACCATCGCCGGCCTGAAACGCGCCGACGTCATCTGGCGCCGGGTCGACGCCGACTTCATCGACCCGCTGGAGCTGAACAGCGCCTCTCGCCTCGGCGTGCCCGGGCTGCTGGAAGCCATTCGCGCCGGCGGCGTGGTGGTCTCCAACATGCCCGGATCGGGCCTGCTGGAATCTCGCGCCCTGCTCAGCTTCCTGCCGGCGCTCAGCCGCCGGGTGCTGGGCGAGCCGCTGCTGCTTCCCAACGTCGCCACATGGTGGTGCGGTCAGCCCCGGGAAAGAAAGCTGGTCGAGGACCGCATCGACAGCCTGGCCATCGCCTCGGCCTTCGCCGGCCAGGGCCACCCGGCGCTCGCCCGCGGCCCCCGGATGCTGGCCGATCTTTTGCCGGAGAACCGCGAGTCTCTGCTCCAGGCCATGCAGGAGCGGCCTGTCGATTTCGTCGGCCAGGAGGTGGTTCGCCTCTCCACCACCCCGGCCTGGCGTGACGGCGCGCCTCAGCCCAGCCCCTTCGTCCTGCGGGTCTTCGCGGCGGCCACCCCCGAAGGCTGGCGGGTCATGCCGGGCGGCTTCTGCCGCGTTTCGGACCAGAAGGACGCCCGCGCCATCTCCATGGGCGACGGCGCCCAGGCGGCGGATGTCTGGGTGCTGTCGAAGAAGCCGGTCGAGCGGATTTCGCTGATCGCCCAGCGCGACGACGTCAAGGTGCGGCGGATCATGGGCAACCTGCCCAGCCGGGCGGCGGAGAACCTGTTCTGGCTGGGTCGATATCTGGAACGGGCGGAGGGCTCGCTGCGCCTGGTGCGAAGCCTCTGCACCAGCCTGATGGACTCCGACGCCGCCCTGCACGGGGCGGGCGAGACCATGGTCAAGCTGCAGGGGCTGCTGATCGAATGGGGAGCGGTCGATGAAGCCACCTCTCCCCAGCGCGTGGCCGACTTCGTCGCTTCGGCTCTCCATGATGAGGCTGCCTACGGTTCGGTGATCCGGCTGGTCCGCTCGGCGCGCCGGGCGGCGGCCAGCATGCGGGAACGCCTGTCGGAAGACTTCTGGAAGCTCTTGCAGGATCTCGAGCGGAGGCTGGCCGGCAAGGGTCAGGACCACGTCTCCGAAGCCGAGGGCCTGGCCCGGACGGAAGCGGCGCTGCAGGCCCTGGCCACCCTGTCCGGCCTGGCCCAGGAGAATATGAACCGAGTGGCCGGCTGGCGCTTTCTGGACATGGGCCGCCGCATCGAGCGCGGCGTAAACACCTGTCGGATCATGAGAAAGCTGGCCAAGGACGACGCCACTCCGGATGACCTGGACCTTCTGCTCGACCTCGTCGACAGCCAGATCACCTACCGGTCGCGCTATCTGGTCGGCATGGCCCTGACCCCGGTGCGCGACCTGGTCATGCTCGACCCTTACAACCCGCGCTCGGTGGCGTTCCAGGTGGCGACCCTGCGCACCCATTTCGCCGGACTGCCCAGTCTGCAGGACGACGGCATGCCAGAGGCCCACATGCGCCTGCTGGTTCAGCTGGGCGCCCAGGTCGACACCGAGGACGCAGCCAGGCTCGGGGCGGCCAAGGCCATGGTCTTTGAACAGTTGCTGATGTCCCTGTCGGACGCCGTCGCCGACCGCTACTTCCTGCAGGGCTCCAACGCCACCCCGACCAAGAAGCTGGGCGGTCTGGCGTGATCTACAAGCTGCGCCATCTGACCACCTATCTCTATGAGAAGCCGGTCACCTTCGCCCGCTGCGCCCTGAGGCTGGCCCCGCAGGAGGCCGACGATCAGTCGGTGCTGAGCAGCAGCCTGCGCATTACACCCGTGCCCACCCGACTGGAGAGGCATGTCGGCCAGTTCGGCGAGCCGGTGGTCACCGCCATTATCGAGACGCCGCACAAGGAACTTAAGATCCTCGCCCGGTCGCAGGTTGAGGTGACCCGCCCGCCGCGAAGCCTGCCCCTGGGCGGGGAGGCCTGGGAGCGGGTTCGCGAGCAGGGCTTCGCCGTCGCCGCCCTCGGCCTCGGGTCCCCGGCGCATTTTCTCTATCCCACGGCCATGACCGCCACCCATCCCTCGATGACCGCCTACGCCGCCCAGAGCTTCACGCCCGGCCGGCCGGTGATCGAGGCGGCCTTCGACCTGGCGAGCCGCATCAAGGCCGACTTCGTCTACGACTCCGGCGCGACCGACGTCCGCACCCTGGCCATCGAGGCCTTCGAGGCCCGGCATGGGGTCTGCCAGGACTTCGCCCAGATCATGATCGCCGGCCTGCGGGGCCTTGGCCTGCCTGCCGCCTATGTCAGCGGCTATCTGCGCACCTATCCCGCCCCCGGCCGCCCCCGCCTGGAAGGCGCCGACGCCACCCACGCCTGGTGCGACCTGTGGTGTGGTCCTGACGTAGGCTGGATCGGCTTCGACCCGACCAACGCCCTGGTGGTCGCCGAGGAACATATCGTCCTGGCCAAGGGGCGCGACTATTCAGACGTCGCCCCCATCGGCGGGGTGGTCCTCGGCTCAGGCGAACAGACGATCAAGGTCGGGGTCGACGTCGTGCCCATGGACGAGCCCTTTCGGACCGCCTCCCGACCGGTCCCGACGCCGGTCAATCCTTAAGGACGACGAACTGGCGTTGTGGGCAGGAATTCTGGTCAGTCGATCCGGGACAGGACTATGCGCAGGGTCTCGACGATCTGGTCGATCTGGGCCTTGTCGATGATCAGGGGCGGCGACAGGGCGATGATGTCGCTGGTCACCCGGATCATCAGTCCGAGGTCGAACGCCGCCTCATAGGCTTCGATCGCCCGTTCCGTCGGCTTGCCGGGCCGGGGCTCCAGCTCGATCCCGGCGATCAGGCCGAGGTTGCGAATGTCGATGACGTGGCGCGCATCGGCCAGGCTGTGCATCGCCGCCTCCCAATAGGGCTCCATCGCCCGGGCGCGTTCGAACAGACCCTCTTCGGCATAGATGTCGAGCGTGGCCAGACCTGCGGCGCAGGCCAGGGGGTGGGCCGAGAAGGTGTAGCCGTGGAAGAGCTCAATGGGGGCGTCGGCCGCCTCCATCATCGCGTCATGGATGGTCCGGCTGACCGCGACCGCGCCGGCGGGGACCGCGGCGTTGGTCAGGCCCTTGGCCAGGCACATGATGTCCGGAGTCACCCCGAACCGCTCGGCCGCGAAGGCCGCGCCGACCCGCCCGAAGCCGGTGATCACCTCGTCGAAGATCAGCAGGATGTCGTGCCTGTCGCACAGCGCCCGCAGGCGTTCGAGATAGCCCTGCGGCGGGATCAGCACCCCGGTCGAGCCGGCGACGGGCTCCACGATCACCGCGGCGATGGTCGAGGCGTCGTGAAGCTGCACCAGGCGTTCGAGGGCGTCGGCAAGGTCCGCGCCCTGATCCGGCTGGCCTTTCGAGAACAGGTTTCCGGCGATGCCATGGGTATGGGGCAGGTGGTCCACCCCGGTCAGCAGGCTGCCGAAATACATCCGGTTGCGAACGATGCCGCCGACTGAAATCCCGCCAAAGCCGACGCCGTGATAGCCGCGCTCGCGGCCGATCAGGCGGGTCTTGCCGGCCTTGCCCCGGGCGCGTTGGTAGGCCAGCGCGATCTTCAGGGCGGTGTCCACCGACTCGGAACCCGAGTTGCTGAAGAAGATGCGGTCCAGCCCCGGCGGGGTCATCGCCGCCAGGCGCGAGGCGAAGGTGAAGGCCAGCGGATGGCCCATGTTGAACGAGGAGACATAGTCCAGCTGTGCGGCTTGCCGCTGGATCGCCTCGACAATCCGCGGCCGGTTGTGACCGGCGTTGACGCACCAGAGGCCCGCCGTGCCGTCGAGCACCTCGCGGCCATCTGTGGTGAAGTAGTGCATGTCCCGTGCGCCCGAGAGCAGGCGAGGATTGGCCTTGAACCGCCGATTGGGCGTGAAGGGCATCCAGAAGGCGTCGAGCGAGTTGGCGACTGCATCCGGCACGAGGGGTCTCCACACACGGGCGCCGGCTGGTGCGTCGCCTCCATTTCGCGCAATGTGATCACAATTTACGCGGGCGAGGAAGGATGGCTTTGGTGAAGACGGCGCGCGAGACGCAGAACGCTCCGGCTCCGGCCATGCACGACCGGGTTTATGCGGCGCTGCGGGACGCGTTGATCACAGGCCGGATCCCGCCCGGGCGGGGGGTGTCGCTGCGCAGCCTGGCGGCCGAACTCGGGGTCAGCCCGATGCCGGTCCGCGACGCCGTTCGTCGCCTGGTGGCGGAGCGGGCGCTGTCGATCAACCCCGACAACAAGCGGCTCTCGGCGCCCTCGCTGACGGCGGCGCGGCTTGAGCAGCTGACCCTGGCGCGCGGCTGGATCGAGCCGGAGCTCGCGGCCCGCGCCGCGCCCCTGGCCGACGCCGATCTGATCCGGGCGCTGGTAGCGGCGGACGCGGAGGTCGACGCCGCTCTCGCCGTCGGCGATGTCGACCGCTACATGGCCGCCAACCACGCTTTCCATTTCCTGATCTACCGGCGCTCGGGGGCCGAGGTTCTGCTGTCGCTGGCGGATTCGCTGTGGCTGCAGATCGGTCCATTCATGCGGGTGGTGTTCGGGCGGATGGGCACGACGGGTCTGGATGTTGACCACCATTCACAGGCGATTGCCGCCCTCAGCGCCGGGGATGCGGCGGCCGCATACCGGGCTATCGCCGCTGATCTGGCCATGGGCATGAAGGCGATGCGAGCGGAGGTCGTACAGACGCCCCCCAATGATTGACTCCGCTAGCGGGCTGGGAAACTGTGATCACAGTTGACGAGGAGGCCTTGTGTCGGCGCTGCCATCGAGATCAGAGACGCTGTCCGGCCTGATCGCCGATGAGAGGCGGCGCTTTCTCTCGGAGCATCCCCGATCGGTTGCGCTGTCTGCGCAGGCCGGAGCGGTGTGGCGCGGCGGGTCGCCGATGCACTGGATGGCCGACTGGGCGTCGCCCACGCCCATCTTCGCCGCGCAGGGCGTCGGCGCCGAACTGGTCGATGTCGACGGTCACGCCTACGCCGACTTCTGCCTGGGCGACACGCCGGCGATGTTCGGTCACGGGGATATCTCCGTCGCCAACGCCCTGGCCGATCAGGCGCGTCGGGGCGCCGGCTTCATGCTGCCCACGGCCACCGCCGTTCTGGTCGGGCGACTGCTGGCCGAGCGGTTCGGCCTGCCGCTGTGGCAGGCGGCCACCACCGCCACCGACGCCAACCGTGCGGCGATCCGCTGGGCCAGGGCGGTGACCGGGCGGGACCGTATCCTGGTCTTCGACGGCTGTTACCATGGCGCGGTGGACGAGACCTTCGTCAGCCTCGCGTCAGGCGCTCCTGCGATGAAGGCCGGGCTGGTGGGTCAGGTTCATGACGAGGCGGCGCTAACCCGGGTCATCCCCTTCAACGATATCGCTGCGCTCGAGGCTGCTCTGGCGCCCGGCGATATCGCCGCGGTGCTGGCCGAGCCGGTGATGACCAACTGCGGGATGATCCTTCCAGACCCGGGCTTTCACCTGGCGCTGAGGACCATCACCCGGCGAACCGGAGCCCTGCTGATTATCGACGAGACTCACACCCTGTCCACGGGACCGGGCGGATACACCCGCGCCCATGGTCTCGAGCCGGACATCCTGACGGTCGGCAAGGCTATCGCTGGCGGTCTGCCCGCCGCGGTCTGGGGTGTCACCGCCGATCTGTCGGCGCGGATGGACGCGGCGCAGGCGCGCATCGGCCCGGGATCTTCCGGCATCGGCACCACCCTGTCCGGCAACGCCCTGGCCATGGCGGCCATGCGGACGATGCTGAGCGAGGTGATGACCGACGCCGCCTATGACCGGATGGTGACCGGCGCGGACCGTCTGGTCGCCGGCCTGGAGGGCATCATCGCCCGCCGCGCGCTCGGCTGGACACCGGTGCGGGTCGGCGCCCGTGTCGAACTGGTCTTCGCGGCCGCGCCGCCGCGCAACGCTCAGGAGATGCGCAAGGCGCTGGATCATGATCTTCTGGCCGCGTTCCATCTCTGGCTAATCAATCGCGGGGTGCTGATCGCGCCCTTCCACAACATGATGCTGGTGTCGCCGATGACCACCGACGCGCAGATCGACCGCCTGGTCGACGCCGTCGACGGCTTCGCCGGCCGGCTCGAAAGTCTGAACTCATGACCGCCCCGTCCATGGTCGCCGATCCCGAGGAATGCCGCCGGTTCCTGGCCGATCATCCGCATATCCGTTTCGTCGACATCTTCTTCACCAGCATGACCGGGGTGCCACGCGGCAAACGGCTGCGGATCCACGAGTTGCAGGCGATCTACGACTACGGCCGCTTCCTGCCCGGCTCGATCCTGGTGGTCGACACCACCGGCGCCGATTGCGAGGAAACCGGCCTCGTTTGGGAAGATGGCGACGCCGACCGTCGGGCCCGGCCGGTGCCCGGCACGCTGCGGCCCGCGCCCTGGCTCGGCCCGGACATGGCCCAGGTGATGCTGTCGCTCTACGAGTTGGACGGCGAGCCCAACGATCTCGACCCCCGGCATGTCCTGCGGCGGGTGCTGGACCTGTTCGCCCAGGACGGCCTCACCCCGGTCGCGGCCTGCGAGCTGGAATACTATCTGGTCGATCTGGAGCGGACGGCCGACGGCGACCTGCAGCCGGCCAGATCAGCGCTGACCGGCCAACGTCCCAAGACCATCGACGTCTACGGCCTGCCGGAACTGGAGGCCTTCGCGCCCTTCCTGCGCGAGCTCTGGGACACCTCCGATGTCCTCGGCGTGCCTCTGGAGGGCGCGATTTCCGAGTTCGCTCCGGGTCAGATCGAACTGACCCTGAAGCACAAGCCCGACGCCCTCGCCGCGGCCGACGACGCCCAGATCTACAAGCGGGCGACCAAGGGCGTGGCGCTGCGCCATGGCTGCGAAGCGACCTTCATGGCCAAGCCCTGGGCCGACCGGGCCGGCAGCGGCTTCCACATGCATGTCAGCTTCAACAACGCCGACGGGGAGAATCTCTGCGCCAGCGAGGACATCGAAGGCTCCGAACTGCTGCGCCACGCGATCGGCGGGATGAAGGCCCTGCTGGGCGAGAGCATGGCCATCCTGGCGCCGAACGCCAATTCCTACCGCCGGTTCAAGGCCAACTCCTATGCGCCGGTGGCGCCGACCTGGGGTGTCAACAATCGCACCGTGTCGCTGAGGGTGCCGGCGGGCCCGCCGCCCACCCGCCATGTCGAGCACCGTGTCGCCGGCGCCGACGCCAATCCCTACCTGGTAATGGCCGTGGTGCTGGCCGGCGCCCTGCACGGTATCCGCAACCGCATCGATCCGGGCCCCGCCATCGTCGGAGACGGCTATGCCGCCGCCGCCAAGTCCGGTCAGACCCTGCCGACCAATTGGTTCGCGGCGGTAGACCTGTTCGATGGCTCTACCGCCTTGCGCGAATACCTTGGCGACCGCTTTGTCGATATGTTTGTCTCGGTGAAACGGACAGAGCAGGCGCGGTTCTTCGAGGTCGTAACCGCGCTCGATTTTGACTGGTATTTGCGCAATGCCTGACGAACAGTCGGGTTATCTGTCGCGGCGCTGGCGTTTGACCAGCATGGATTTGTGAATAGCGTTCCAACCTGACGGCTAGGAGACTGAACGGCCATGAACCAGAATAACAAGAGCGGCGCGTCTCGCCGGACATTGCTCACGACGCTCGGCGCCGCCGCGGTCGGGATCACCTTCGGACCCGCCCTCTCCGCCTGTAGCCCCAGCCCCAAATCCGGCGGCGGCGGCGGTGAGGAAGCCAAGCTCAACTTCTACAACTGGGACACCTACATCGGCGAAACCACCCTGGCCGATTTCAAGGCCGCCGCCGGCGTCGATGTGAACATGAGCCTGTTCTCGACCAACGATGAGCTGTTCGCCAAGCTCAAGGCAGGCAATTCCGGCTACGACGTGATCGTGCCGTCCAATGAATTCGTCACGCGGATGGGGCAGGCCGGCATGCTGATGCCGCTCGACCACGCCAAGATTCCGAACAAGGCGAATATCGATCCGACCTTCCTGAATCCCGACTACGATCCGGGCCGGAAATACTCGATGCCCTACACGTGGCTGACCCTGGGGATCGGCTACCGCAAATCCAAGGTCAACGGGGTCCCGGACAGCTGGAAATGGCTGTTCGACTCGCCGCAGTACAAGGGCAAGATCGCCCTGCTGTCGGAGTCGGCGGACCTGGTGCGGCTCTGCGCGAAATACCTCGGCCATTCGGTCAACGCCATCCCGCCCGAAATGCTGCCGCAGATCGAGGCGATGTTGATCCGGCAGAAACCCTTCATCAAGGCGTTCCACGAGGACAACGGCCAGGACATGCTGCTGGCCAAGGACGTCGACCTCGTCCTCGAATACAACGGCGACATCGCCCAGATCATGACGGAAGATCCCGACATCGGCTTCGTGGTGCCCAAGGAGGGCAGCCTGCTGAATTCCGATACCCTGTGCATTCCGACCGGCGCGCCGCGACCCGACAACGCCCACAAGTTCATCAACTATCTGCTCGACGCCAAGGCCGGCGCGGAGATCAGCAAGACGATCCTCTATCCGACGCCGAACGCCGCGGCCAAGGCGCTGATGCCGCCGGCCTATCGCGACAATCCGGTGATCTTCCCGCCGGCCGACATCATGGCCAAGTGCGAGTATGGGGCCTTCGAAGGGGCGGAGAAGGCGCAGGCGTATGAGGAACTGATCACCAAGGTCCGGGCGGCCTGACCGACGGCCAGGCCCGAGGGGGACGATGATGGAACAGAGCTGGAAACAGGCGAAAGCTGTCTTCGCCGGCGTGATGGGCCCGCCGCTGTTCTGGCTGGTCCTGTTCTTTCTCGTCCCGCTCGGGATCGTCTGGGTCTACAGTTTCGGCCAGAACGCCGGGCTGACGGAAATCTCGTTCACCGGCACGTTCAGCAATTACGCCCGCTCGATCGAGCCGCTGTATCTGAAGATATTCGCCAAGTCGGCGTGGGTCGCGGGGCTGACGACCGTCCTGTGTCTGATCCTCGGCTTCCCGGTGGCCCTGGCCATTACCTTTGCGCCTGCGCGGTTGAAGTCCTGGCTGCTGTTGCTGGTCATGCTGCCGTTCTGGACCAACCTGCTGATCCGGACCTATGCCCTGATCGCGGTTCTTCGCACCGAAGGCTACATCAATCTCAGCCTGGGCTGGCTGTGGAAGACGTTCGGCGGCCTGGCCCCGTTGGTCGGGCTCCAGCCGCTCGGCGACTTCACGCCGCTGGAACTGCTGCACAACAATTTCGCCGTCATCCTGGGGCTGGTCTATGTCCACCTGCCGTTCATGGTGCTGCCGCTCTATTCAGCCCTCGACCGGCTGGACCGCTCGTTGCTGGAGGCCAGTCTCGACCTCGGCGCCGGCCACGTCCGCACCCTTCTGGTGATCGTCGTGCCGCTGGCGCTGCCCGGCATCGCCTCCGGGATCCTGATCACCTTCATTCCCGCCTTGGGCGCCTATCTGACCCCGGACCTGCTCGGAGGTCCCGACAGCCAGATGATCGCCAACGTCATCGAACGCCAGTTCAAACGCGCCAATGACTGGCCGTTCGGCGCGGCCATGTCCTTCATGCTGATGTACCTGACCTTCATCGCCATAGCGGTTCAGGCGATGCTGTCGCGCAGCCGCGGGAGGCGCGCATGAGCCCCCGGCCGCGCCGCCCTCCGCCCGGGCCTCTGGAATACCTGCGCCGTTGGCCCCTGCAGGCCTGGCTGGCGATGGTCGGCCTGTTCCTCTACGCGCCGCTGATCACCCTGATGGCGTTCAGCTTCAATGACTCCCGGCGCAACATCGTCTGGCAGGGCTTCACCCTGAAATACTACGACAAGGCCCTGCACAACGAGAGCCTGGTCGAGGCGTTCGGCAACTCCCTGACGATCGCGGCGGTGTCGACGGTCCTCAGCCTGATCCTGGGCGCCTTGGCGGCGCTGGCGCTATGGCGCTTCCGTTTCCCAGGCAAGCCCGTCGTCGACGGGGCCATGGCCCTGCCGATCGTGGTGCCGGAAATCTGCATGGGCGTGGCGATGCTGGTCTTCTTCGCCCGGGTGCTGCCCTGGCCGCAGGATCTTCCCTGGCCGCTCAGTCTGGGCGCCATCATCATCGCCCACGTGTCGTTTTCCTTCCCCTTCGTGGCTGTCGTGGTGCGGGCCCGCATGGCCTCGTTCAACCGCGAAATGGAGGAGGCGGCGCGTGATCTCGGGGCCGGGGAGTGGCGAATGATCCGCGACGTGATCGTCCCGCATATGGCCCCGTCGCTGGTCGCCGGCGCCCTGCTGGCCTTCACCCTCAGCCTCGACGACTTCGTCATCACCTTCTTCACCTCGGGACCCGACACGGTGACCTTCCCGGTGAAGGTCTATTCGATGGTCCGCTTCTCGGTGACGCCCGAGGTCAACGCCGCCTCGACCATCCTGATCGTCATGACCGTCATCCTTACCGCCCTGGCCCTGCGACTGCAGGGCGACCCCGCCGCTGTCTCCGGACACGGCGCCGCCGACCCGAAGGCCTAGGAACGCCATGACCGACGCCGCTCCCGCCCCCGCCGCTCCTGCGCCCGCCAGGGACCCCAAGACCATCATCACCTTCGAGAACGTCACCAAGCGCTTCGGCAAGATGGTCGCCGTCGACAACGTCAACCTGACCATCGAGGAGGGCGAGTTCTTCGCCCTGCTGGGCCCGTCGGGTTGTGGCAAGACCACCCTGTTGCGCATGCTGGCCGGGTTTGAAACCCCGACCGAGGGTCGCATCCTGATCGACGGTCAGGACGTCAGCAACGTGCCGCCCAACAAGCGGCCGGTGAACATGGTGTTCCAGTCCTACGCCGTGTTTCCCCACATGACCGTGTCGGACAACGTCGGCTATGGCCTGAAGGTCGATGGCGTGCCGGCCAAGGAGCGGTTGCGCCGGGTCGAGGAGGCCCTGTCGCTGGTCCAGCTGGACGGACTGGGCGGCCGGATGCCCGACCAGCTCTCGGGCGGACAGCGCCAGCGGGTCGCCCTGGCCCGCGCCCTGGTTAAACGGCCGCGCGTGTTGCTGCTCGACGAGCCGCTGTCGGCGCTGGACGCCAAGCTGCGGGACCAGATGCGAAGCGAGCTGTCGACCCTCCAGGACAAGGTCGGCATCACCTTCATCATGGTCACCCACGACCAGGACGAAGCCCTCGCCCTGGCCACCCGCTGTGCGGTGATGAACCGCGGACTGCTGCAGCAGGTCGCCCCGCCCAACGACCTCTATGAGTTTCCCAACTCACGTTTCGTGGCGGACTTCATCGGCACGGTGAACCTGTTCGAAGGCGCGCTGATCGTCGACGAACCCGACCACGCCATCGTCAAGTCGCCGGGACTGGAGACGGAGATCTTTCTCGACCACGGTGTCACCGGGGCCAAGGGCGCGACCGTGTGGGCCGCCATCCGCCCGGAGAAGATCGAACTCAGCAAACGCGCCGAGGGGGCTTCGCCACCGGTGATGGACGACGCGCCCGCCGGCTACAACGCCATGCCCGGGATCATTCGCCACGAGGTCTACCTGGGCAGCGAGTCGGTCTATGAAGTCGAGATCAACGGCGGGCGTCGCGTCCGGGTGCTGCGCTCGAACCTGACCCGCTGGGACCAGGAGGACTTCGCCCTCGGCGAACCCGTCTGGCTATCGTGGCATGCCTGTTCGGCGGCCGTGCTGCTGTCCTGAGGATTGATCATGTCTGCAAGCCGGCCCGTGGCCGGAATTATCTGTTGCACCCGCACCGTCGGGGTCGAGCCGGCCCAGGCGGTGATGAATCGCTATGTCACGGGTGCGCTGGCCTACGCCGACTGCGCGGCTCTGCTGGTGCCGTCGATGCCTGGCCTTATGCGGGCCTCGGACGTGGCGTCCCGGCTGGATGGTCTGCTGTTGACCGGAAGCCCGTCCAACATGGAGCCGAGCCGCTACGGCGAGACAGCCGATGACGCCCCGGGGCCGTTCGACGCCGGTCGCGACGCCATGACTTCCGACCTGATCAAGGCCATGGCGGACCTCGGCCGGCCGGTGTTCGGAATCTGCCGCGGGTTCCAGGAAATCAATGTCGCGTTCGGCGGCGCCCTGCGCCGCGATATGGCCCAGAGCCCAGATCTGATCGCCCATCACGCGCCTGACGACGTCGATTTCAACGGCATGTTCGCGCATGAGCATGATGTCGTGCTAACCCCCGGCGGGGTGCTGGCCCGAGCCTTCGGGGCCGAGCGCGCCCGGGTCAATTCCGTCCACTACCAGGGCGTCGACCGGCTGGGCGCCGGCTTGACCGTGGAGGCCCGGGCCGAGGACGGCGTTGTCGAGGCAGTGTCCGCCAACCTTTCCGGCGCGCCGCTGCTGGCGGTCCAGTGGCATCCGGAATGGCGCACCGCTGAAAATCCGCAATCGATCGCCTTCTTCAGTCTTTTCGGCCGGGCCCTCAGGGGCCAGCCCGCCCTATCCTGACCCCCCGAGGAAATCCCGTGACCGTCCCCCTCCGCAACTATGACATCGCCGAGCTCAAGCGGCTCGATGTGGCGCACCATCTGCCCGCCCAGGCTGACCATAAGGTGATCGCCGAGATGGGTGGCAGCCGCATCATCACCCGCGCGAACGGCTGCGTAATTGTCGATGGCGACGGCAACGAACTGCTGGACGGCATGGCCGGCCTCTGGTGCGTGAATGTCGGCTACGGGCGGGAGGAGTTGGCCAGGGTCGCCTACGACCAGATGATGGAGCTGCCCTACTACAACACCTTCTTCAAGACGGTGACGCCGCCGACGGTGATGCTGGCGACCAAGGTGGCGGAGAAGCTTGGCGCCGGCCTGACCCATGTGTTCTTCAATTCCTCGGGCTCCGAGGCCAACGACACGGTGTTCCGCCTTACCCGGCACTACTGGGCGCTGAAGGGGCAGCCGCAGCGCAAGATCTTCATCAGCCGCTGGAACGCCTATCACGGCTCGACCGTGGCGGGGGTCAGCCTGGGCGGCATGAAGGCGATGCACGCGCAGGGCGGCCTGCCCATCCCGGGCGTCGAGCACGTCATGCAGCCCTACCTTTTCGGCGAGGCGTTCGACGAGGACCCCGCGACTTTCGCCGCCCGCGCGGCCCAGGCCATTGAGGACCGCATCCTGGCGGTGGGGCCGGAGAATGTCGCCGCCTTCATCGGCGAGCCGATTCAGGGCGCGGGCGGGGTGGTCATCCCGCCGGACGGCTACTGGCCGCTCGTCGAGGCCATCTGCCGCAAGTATGGAATCCTGCTGATCTGCGACGAGGTGATCACCGGCTTCGGGCGGCTGGGCCAGTGGTTCGGCTTCCAGCATTTCGGCGTCACGCCCGACCTGGTCTGCATGGCCAAGGGGCTGTCCAGCGGCTATCTGCCGATCTCGGCGGTCGGCGTTGCGGACCACATCGTCGCCGAGCTCCGCGAAAAGGGCGGCGACTTCGTCCACGGCTACACCTATTCGGGCCACCCGACCTGCGCGGCGGTCGCGCTGCGCAATATCGAGATCATGGAGCGGGAAGGGCTCATCGATCGCACCCGGGAGGACACCGGCCCCTATCTGGCCAAGGCGCTGGCGAGGCTGAACGATCATCCCCTGGTCGGCGAGGTGCGCTCGCAGGGCCTTCTGGGCGCGGTCGAGATCGTCTCGGAGAAGGGAACCAACAAGCGGTTCGGCGGCGCCGAGGGAACGGCCGGTCCTGTTGTCCGCGACCTCTGCATCAAGAATGGGCTGATGGTCCGCGGCATTCGCGACACCATCGTCTGCTGCCCGCCGCTGATCATCAGCCACGCGGAGATCGACCAACTGGTCGGCATCATCCGGCGTTCGCTGGACGATGCCCTGCCGATTTTGACGGGCCCTAAGCCAGCATGAAATACCGGGAGAAGAAGAGCAAGCCAGGCCCATCGGCCACGCGCGGGGTCAAGACGGTCGAGGAGGCGGCCGAATGGTGCCGCCGCCAGAACATCGAGGAAATAGAATGCATGGTCCCCGACCTGGCGGGGGTCGCGCGCGGCAAGATCATGCCGGTGCGCAAGTTCCTCACCAGCAGCGCCATGAACCTGCCGCTCGCGGTCTTCTACCAGACGATAACCGGCGACTTCCCGGAGATGGAGAATTTGGTCGGAGCCGTGGAGTCGGACACCGACATCGTCCTGGCTCCGGACTTCGCCACCCTCGCCGTTGTGCCCTGGGCGCAGGATCCTACGGCCCAGATCATCCATGACGCCTTCATGCCTGACGGGCGACCGGTCGCGGAAAGCCCGCGTCAGGTGCTGCGGGCGGTGCTGGAGCTGTACAGAAAAAAGGGCTGGCAGCCGGTCGTGGCGCCCGAACTGGAGTTCTATCTGGTCGAGCGCAACATCGACCCGGACTATCCGCTCAAGCCGCCCGTTGGCCGCTCCGGTCGGCCGGAAACGGGTCGGCAGGGCTATTCGATCTCGGCGGTCAACGAGTTCGATGCGCTGTTCGAGGACATGTACGAATACTCCGAGCGCCAGGGGCTGGAGATCGACACCCTGATCCACGAAAGCGGCGTCGCCCAGATGGAGATCAACCTGCGGCACGGTGATCCGCTCGAGCTTGCCGACCAGGTCTTCATGTTCAAACGCACGATCCGCGAAGCGGCGCTTGAGCACGAGATTTACGCCACCTTCATGGCCAAGCCGATGGCCACCGAGCCGGGCTCGGCGATGCACATCCATCAGTCCATTGTCGCGCCGGGCACCCGGGACAACCTGTTCTCCGATCCGAGGACCGGCAAGGAGACTCCGCTGTTCAGGTCCTTCATCGCGGGGCAGCAGCATTACCTGCCGGCGATCATGTCGATGCTGGCGCCCTACGTGAATTCCTACCGCAGGATCGCCAGGGACTCCGGTGCGCCGATCAACACCCAATGGGGCTATGACAACCGCACCGCCGGCCTGCGGGTGCCGCCGTCTGACGCCGACAACCGCCGGGTCGAAAACCGCATTCCGTCGTCGGACGCCAATCCCTATCTGGCGATCGCCGCGGTGTTGGCGACGGGCTATCTCGGCATGACCCAGGGGTTGACGCCGACCGATCCGGTCTCGATCGACGCCAACGCCCGCCGGGCCGAACTGCCACGCAGCCTGATGGACTCCCTGACGCTGCTGGAGGCCTGCGAGCCGTTGATCGAGATTTTCGACCCGGTGTTCGTGGCGGCCTATTCCGGCGTCAAACAGGCTGAGCACGAGACCTTCATGCAGACGATCAGTCCGTGGGAACGGGAGTTCCTGCTGCTCAACGTCTGAGCATGCGAAACCCGGGGCATCCCGCCGGCAGCTGGTACGCGGCCACAGTCGATCCGTTTCCCGAACTGCCGCCGCTGGACGGCGAGGTTCGCGCCGATGTCTGCGTGGTCGGCGCCGGCTACACCGGGCTTGGCGCGGCGCTGGAGCTGGCGTCGCGCGGTGTCAGGGTGGTGGTGCTGGAAGCCGCCCGGGTCGGTTCCGGCGGCTCGGGGCGCAACGGCGGCCAGATTCACACCGGCCAGCGTCGCCCGCAACCCTGGCTGGAAGCCCGTCTCGGGCTGGGCGACGCCCGCGCGCTGTGGCGGCAAGCGGAGGACGCTCGCGAGCATCTGCACCAACTCATCAGGTCGCGCGGGATCGACTGCGACCTGCGCGACGGCATGGTTCACGCCCGGCATCGGCCCGGCTGCGAGGCCGACGACGCCGCCTTCATCGACCACATGCGCACGGTTTACGGCTGCGAGCGCTACAGCCTGCTGGACGATCAGGCCCTCGCCACGGCGCTGGGCACGGACGTCTATCACGGCGGCCTCGTCGACCACGGCGGCGGTCATCTGCATCCGCTTAAACTGGCGCTGGGCATGGCGCGGGCCGCCCTGGCCGAGGGGGCGCTGATCCATGAGATGACCAGGGCGACAGGCTGGCGCAAGACGGTCGGCGGCTTCGTCGTCGAGACCTTGCGGGGCAGGGTGGTCTGCGACCAGGTGATCCTGACCGGCGATGGCTATGCGGACGGTTTGTCGCCGGTGGTCGACGCCCGGGTGATGCCGATCAACAACTTCATCGCCGTGACCGAACCGCTCGACCGGCCCGACATCCTGGCGTCCGGCATGGCGGCCGCCGACAGCCGCTTCGTGATCAACTACTTCCGCAGGACGCCGGATGGCCGGCTGCTGTTTGGCGGCGGCGAGACCTATTCGATGGCCTTCCCCTCGGATATCGCGGGCTTTGTGCGGCGTCACATGCTGCGAATCTATCCGGGGCTGGCCGACGTCGCGATCAGCCACGCCTGGGGAGGCAGCCTCGGCGTGACCGTGCACCGCATGCCGTTCGTGCGGGAGTTGGAGCCCGGCGTCCGCGTCGCGGCCGGCTATTCCGGGCAGGGTGTCATGCTGGCGCCCTGGGTCGGCGCGCTGCTGGGCCGCGCCGCGCTGGGCGATACGGCCGGAACAGACCTGCTCGCCCGCCTGCCGTGCCCGCCCTTTCCTGGCGGCCCGCTGCTGCGCTGGCCGGCCCTGGTCGCGGGGATGACCTGGTTCGCCCTGAGAGACCGCATCGGGTAACGGCAGCGGTCAGGCGCTCGCGCTTCCGTCACTCCGCCAGCTCTCGGCGGTCAATCTCGTAACGGCCGACAGGTTCGCGCGATGCAAAACCCCTTCAGCCGAAGAAGACCGATAGGCAAGCCCAAAGCCCCGCTGCCTTCCGCGCCCAGGCTAGTTTTCGCCTGACGTGGCCGCTCCGGGCCGGGTGTCCAGGATGTGGGCGCTGGCGGCGGCCAGGATGTCCTTGGAGAGTTTCGGGTCGTCGGCCACGCGGGCCAGGAGGATCGCCCCGACCATTTCCGCCAGATTCGACAGCGCCTTGGCGCGGCTTTGGTCGGTGCGGGCCTCCACCGGCTGGTCCAGTCGGTCTGCATAGGACTGGATCGCGCGGGTGAACACGCTTCGGATGGCTTGCGGTTCGCGCCGCGCCTCGGCCGCCAGCGCGGGGAGCAGGCAGCCCTCGCCGACACGGTCGCGATGCTGATGGGAAAGATAGGCCCGAACGAAGGCGGCCCGTGGTTGCACGGCGCGCTCCAGGTACGAGTCCCAAAACGCCATGGTGTCCTCAAGGGCTCGAGAGCAGGCTTCCTCGACGAGCTCGGCCTTCGAGCTGAACTGCTTGTAGAACCCACCGTGGGTGAGGCCGGCCTCGCTCATCAGGTCGCTGATGCCCACCCCATCGACGCCCTTCTCGCGGAAGAGGGCGCTCGAGGCCGCCACCACGCGCTCGCGGTTTTGACGGGCCTGATCACGACTCACACGCACGGGCATTCTCCCAAAAAAAGATGTTGACCGACATCTAATGCAAATTTAGATTACGAACAACATATAACGAGGTGGCGCTTCCAATGTCCTCATCCGACACCTTGTCATTGGCTATTCGGGGAGCTTCGCGACCCGTGAGGGAACCCTGCCGGTCGCTCGGATGGGCCGCGGAAATCTGAACTTCACACAGAACAACGGCGCCGCGGCGCCATGACCGGAGAATCTCCATGCCTCTTTGGAAAATATATCACCCCGTCGGCGCCTACTCGGCTGAGGACAAGAGGGCGATTTCGAAATCGCTGACCGATGTCTATGGGCGCGCGATGCCGAGGTTCTATGTCGGCGTCATATTCCAGGAAGTCCGCGCCGACGATTTCTACATCGGTGGCGAATCTCATCCGGGATTTGTTCGCATCTGGGTCGACCATATCGCCCGGACCTTTTCATCCGACGAGATGAAGGTCCGGTTCTTCGAAAAGATGAACGAGATCTTCGCCCCCTGGATCACTGCGCGTGGCTATGACTGGGAAATCCATGTGGACGAAACCCCGTTCGATCTGTGGACCATCCAGGGGTACTTCCCGCCCAGGGAGGGCACGGAAGATGAGAAGCGCTGGATGTCCGACAACCGCGCCTCGCCCCGTACACACGCCTGATCCGGGAAAGGCGGCGGCATGTCACAACTTCCGACCCATGGCCGCGTGATGGTCACTGGAGCCTCCTCGGGTATCGGCAGCGCCTATGCGACGAAGCTCGCCAAGCGGGGTTACGCACTTTGCCTTGTTGCTCGCCGGAAGGAGCGGCTCGACGCGCTCGCGCAGAAGCTGAGTTCGGAATTCGGCGCCGAGGTCGAGGTCCAGGTGGCCGATCTCGAAAACCCTGACCACCTGGCTGAACTGGGAAGCCGGCTGGCGGGCGAAGCTTTCACCGGGCTCGTGAACAATGCGGGCGCCGGCGGACTTGGACCCATCACTGCGTCCACGGCTCAGACGCTTGAGCGAAACCTCAGGCTCAACATCGTTGCGCTGGCTCTGCTTTCGAGGGCCGTCCTGGCCGGTTTCAAGGCGCAGGACGCGGGCTTCCTGATCAACATCGGATCGATCCTGGCGCTCGCGCCGTCTCCGGCAGCGGCGGCTTACAGTGGATCGAAGGCCTTTGTCCTCAACTTTACCCGGTCTCTTCAACTTGAGTTTTCGGCCAGCGCCATTCGAATTCAGCTCGTCATGCCGGGACCGGTTCGGACGGAGTTCTTCAGCGCTCAGGGCATGGACGGATCCGTCTTCCCCGAGGCCAGCTATCTCACGGCCGATCAGCTGGTTGGCGCGGCGATGACAGGGCTGGACAGGGGCGAGACGATCACAATTCCCTCGCTTCCGAATATCGAAGTCTGGGAGAAGATCGAGTCCTTGAGGACGGACTTCATGGCCGCAACGCTGTCGGGAGCAGTGGCAGATCGATACCCGCAATGAGCAAAGTGTGGTCGCGGTCCCGTTGAGAGCCTTGAGGGTCGGTGGAGATAACGGGTTGACTATGCAGCCTCCCGGCTGCGTCCCGGGCTTTGCGCGGCCATCTCCGGACGGACAGGCGTGTAGGCTCGCCTATCTGGCGGTGGGGGCAGGCGGACGTCTGCCAATCTTCCCGACGCTGCCTACCTGATCACTGTTCGGCCCGGATCGCCTTGATGTCGGCCTTTGCGGCCCAGCTGTGGATATCCTCGCGCTTGAGGGCGGCAGCCATCAGGTCCGGGAACTGGTCGGGCGTACAGGCGAACACCGGCACTCCGAGCGCCGCGACGCGCGAGGAAAGCCCTGGATCGTACGCCGGGCGGCCCTCGTCGCTCAGCGCCAGCAGGGTGATGACATTGACGCCGGCGCCGACCAGCCGTCCGAGACGCGCGACCAGGGCTTCACTGTTTCCGCCTTCGTAGAGGTCGGTTATCAGGATCAGGTGAGACCGCGCCGGCGCCTCGATCCGGCCCTCGCAGTAGGCGACCGCCTGGTTGATGTCGGTTCCGCCGCCCAGCTGGACGCCGAACAACACCTCGACCGGATCGGCCAGGTCGTCAGTCAGGTCGAGGATGGCGGTGTCGAAACAAACCAGCTTCGTCTTCACCGTCGGCAACGAAGCCATCACGGCGGCGAAGATCGAGGCATAGACCACCGAGGGGGCCATCGAGCCCGACTGGTCGACGCAGAGGACCACCTCGTCCAGATCGACCTGTCGCCTTTGCTGTCGCATGAAACCGATCAGCCGTTCCGGCACGATGGTCTTCTGCTTGGGCTGGTAATGCCGCAGGTTGGCCTGGATCGTGCGGGGCCAGTCGATGTCCGGGAACCGCGGCTTGCCGGTGCGCCGGCGGCGGTCGACCGCGCCGCGCACGGCCTCGGCCGTCTTTTGTTGCAGCCTGTCCATCAGAGCGGAGACGACCTTGCCGATGACCTCGCGCGCGATCGCCTTGGTCTTGGCGGGCATGACGTTGCGCAGGCTGACCAAGGTTGCGACCAGGTTCACGTCGGCCTCGATTGCCGCGAGGAGCTCTGGCTCAAGGAGCATCTGCTGCAGGCCAAGCCGCTCCATGGCGTCCCTTTGCACTACCTGGACGACCGGCGTAGGGAAGAACTGGCGAATGTCGCCCAGCCAGCGCGCGACGTTCGGCGCCGAACGCCCGAGACCGCCGCGCCCCTTGCCGCCGCTGCTTCCGGACCCGCCGGCGGCTTCGCCTTCGCCGTAGAGCATGCTCAGCGCCCTGGACAGGCGCTGGTCCTCTTCAGCGGCCAGGGATTCGTCTTCGCCGCCGACCGCCAGACGCCAGCGCCGCTCTCGCTCCTCGTTCATGTCGCCGGCCTCGCGGTCAGGATGTCGGTCAGTCGCTGCAGATGGGCCGGCCAGACAGCCTCGGCGTTGGCGATCAACGCGCGGCCCTGCAACCCTGCTGTCCCCCGCTCGAACAAGGCGTCAAGCAGCCGCCGCCGCTGCATGCGGTCGAGGTTGCCGAGCGACCGCCGAAACAGCGGCAGGAAGGCGGTGAAGTCGTCGCCCTCGAGCTGCAGCACCCAGTGATCGACCGCGGCCCTCAGGCCGCCGTCGTAGATCAGCCGCTCGCCTGCGCCATCGAAGAAGCCCTCGAAGAAACCGGCCGCGTCAGCGATGGGCCGGCCCGGCGAGAGCATCCGGCCAAGCAACCCGGCGGCGGCGTCCGGCACAATCACCTCGGCCTCGTACAACAGCCGCGCCGCGGCGCCGGCGAGGAGCGGGGTCGCCTGCAGGTCGTCGACGACTGTCGACAGCGCCTCCCGCCAGGCGGCTAGATCGGCCTGGGCCAACGCGGCCGCGGCGTCAGCGGCCAGGACGGCCGAGCGCAGGGCTATTGCCGCCTCAGCGTCCAGTCCGCGCGCGGCATAGGGCAGGGCGAGCGCACCCTGCGAAAGGATGCGGGTGAACAGCGTGGCCAGTTGCATGGCATCCGTGCGTCGGGCTTGGCCGTAGCGGACGATGTCGCCCAACGGCGGCAGGCACGATAACAACTCGCCGCAGTCGCTGGTGACCGCGACCCGGTGCTCGATACGTTCGACACCGGCGTGCGCCGCCTCGGGCAGCTGGGCCGTCAGCGCCGACAGGGTTAAGGCGCACAGCGTCGGAAGGTCGACCGCCTCGCGGAACTTCGTCGTCAGCCGTCCCGCCGCGGCCCGGGCGATGGTCGGACCATGGACAAGGTTCTCGACCAGGCGGACGGCGTACTCGGGCTCCCAGCGCAGATGCCAGCGCTCGCGGAAGGTGCCGCGGCTGCGGCCGGCGTCGATCAGTTGACCCCACGGGACCTCCAGGATCGACAGCCTGTGCAGCAGGGTGGATCGGTCGAGGCCGCCGTCGCTGCGAAGGTCGATGGCCAGTTCCCGTTCCAGCGCCTCCGGTTTCAGTCGTGTGCGTCGCTGTTCGCGTTGCAGATCCTCGATCAGGGGAGCAAGCGGCACGTTGGCCGGGATTTCGCCGACCGATTCGCCCAGCAGCAGCTTTGCGGCGATCGTATCCCAGACCAGCTGCTCGCCATCGCAGAGACAGGCGATCGCCGCCTCGCGCAGTTCCTCGAAACCGGGATGGGGGCGATTGTGCATCGCCGCGAGCGCGATCGCCAGGCGCTGCGCCTCGATCAGCGAGGCTGTCGAGGCGGTATGGCCAGCGTCGCGAAGCGACTGGACCACGCGTCCAAGCCAGCGCACGGTGACCTCGTCCCGCGGGGTTTTCCACAGGTGGCTGCACCAGCCTGGCGCCATGACGCCGGCCGCGTAACCGCTCTGGAATGCCAGGCGGGGCGATGTCCAGGGGGCCCAGGTGGCGCTGACCTTTTGTCTGGGCGCGCCCTTCAGGCGGTCGCGATCCTGGGACAGGGGAATTTTCGCCTTCAGAGCCGGCTCATGCCAAGCGCCACAGACGACGGCGACCGGCCCTTCGCTGTCCTTGGCGGCTCGGGCGATCTCAAGCCTCATGTGGGCTTCGCGCGCCGCCTCGCGGCCCTCGACGGGTGGAGCGGCCTCGCGCAGGGCGGCCATGGCGTCGGCGACGGCGGCGAAGGCCGTCTCGGAGGCGGGGCTCTCCTCGATCACATCACGCCACCAGCTCTCGCCGTCTTCATAGCCGGCGGCCTCGGCGAGCAACCCGATCGGATCACGCTCCAGCCGCAGGGCGAGCCTGTCTTCAGGCGACGGAGCGGCTGATTCTGTGGACGCCTGCTCGCCAGAGTCCTCCTCGTCAGTCGCCCCGGTATCCGGAGGCGTGGCGAGAGACCAACCGGCCGGCAGGTCGATGAAGCGTAGCGCCGCGTTGTTGCGCACTGCCCAGCAGACCGCCTGGTATTCCGGCGAATAGGCGGCGAACGGCCAGAACGACGCCCGGGCGGGATCGTCGGACGCGTAGACCAGCAGCGCCACCGGCGGGACCATCGCCGGATCGCCCAGCAGCGGCAGCAGGTCCGACGCGTCTGCGGGACCTTCGATCAACACAGTCGTTGGGCGCAGGGCCTCGAGCGCTTCGACGAGCCGTCGCGCCGATCCGGGGCCATGGTGCCGGATGCCGAAGTAGTGGACGCTGGCGGGCACCCGCTCAGACCAGATCAGTCAGCGCACGATAGTAGCCCGCGTATTCCGGACGCTTCTTGAGAACCGCCTCAAGGTACTCCTCAAGGATGATCTTGTCCTGGACCGGGTCTTTCACGATCGCGCCGAGCAGGCTGGACGCCAGGCCCTCGGCATTGAGCGTCCCGCCGTCGAAATAGGCCGCCTGGCTCAGCCCGCCGACGGTGACCGCGATGGCTTCGGCGGTGGACAGCGATCCGGACGGCGTCTTCAGGGTGACCTTGCCATCCAGTGTCGAGCCGCCGCGCAGTTCGCGGAAGATGGCGACGACGCGGGCGACTTCCTCGGCCACGTTCTTCGGCGCCGGCAGGTCGAGGCTTTGGGCCATCTCGCCGACCCGGCGGGTGACGATGGCGATCTCCTCGTTCATGTCGTCGGGCAGCGGCAAGACCACCACATTGAAGCGGCGCTTGAGCGCCGAGGACAGTTCGTTGACGCCCTTGTCACGGTTGTTAGCGGTGGCGATTACATTGAAGCCCCGCCGCGCATAGACCGCGTCGTTCAGTTCCGGAATTGGCATCATCTTTTCGGACAGCACGGTGATCAGCGTGTCCTGCACGTCCGATCCCATGCGGGTCAGTTCTTCAAGCCGGCACAGTTTGCCGGTTTCCATCGCCCGGAAGAGCGGGGTCGGCACCAGGGCCTCGCGCGAGGGGCCGTTGGCCAGCAACTGGGCGTAGTTCCAGCCGTAACGGATCTGGTTTTCGTCCGTGCCGGCGGTGCACTGGATGACAAGGCCGGATTCGCCGCAGATGGCCGCCGACAGATGCTCGGACACCCAGGACTTGGCGGTGCCCGGCACGCCGAGCAGCAGCAGCGCCCGGTCGGTGGCCAAGGTCGCCACGGCTGTTTCGATCAGCCGGCGCTTGCCGACATATTTGGCGCTGATGACGGTTCCGTCAGGCGCCTTGCCGCCCAACAGATAGGTGACAACCGCCTTCGGCGACATCGCCCAGCCGCGCGGCGTTGGCGCGTCGTCGCCGCGCCTCAGGGCCTCGAGCTCCGCAGCGTAGATCGTTTCCGCGGGCAGGCGAAGGATATCGGTCAAGTCGAACGCTCCGGTTTGAGGGCGATGTTCAGATGCAGCATGTCGAGCCGCGGATCGGCGCCGACGAGCCCGGCGGCTATGCAGCTGTCGAGCACCGACGCGGCCGCAGCCGGATCGAGCAGGAGCCCAAGGTTGCCGAGGCCAATCGACAGCATCGGCGGCGGCGTGCGGACGTCGTCTGATAGCGCCGTCCGGAGCAGGCCCATCAGCGCGCGGTAGCCCGGCGTCTGGGGCATGGCGCGGCCGCTAGCGACGCCCAGTGCGTCGCCAGCGAAGGCGAGGCTGCCTTGGAATCCGGCCGAGACCTCGCGGGCAAGGACGCTAGACAACGTGGCGGTCCGCTCTTCCGTCGAGGCCCGGCGCCCGAGAACGAGGGCCAGATCCACGGGTGCGTCGGACTCCTGCAGCGCCAGATCGAAGAGAGCCCGCCAGGCCGGAGTCGAGGCCGTCTCCTCGACCATGGTCGCGAACGCGTTGAGGGGCAAAGCCTCGCCGCTCGGCAGGGTCTCGACCAGCGCGGTCTCCTGGACGCCAAGCGCTTTGGCCAATTCGGCCAGCGTGACGACGGCAAGCAGTTCGCGCCGCCGGTTCTCCTGGGCCTGGGTCTTGAGCGGCTTGAGCTTTAGCTGCGTCCGGCGCTTGAGGAGGCCAATACGCGCCAGCTCGACCATCGTCGACAGTTCCTCGGCCAGGGCCGGATCGCCCGCGCCGCGACCCAGCCGCGCTAGCAATCGTCGGACCAGCGCCTGGACCCGGTCGGACCGGTCGCTGGCAAAGGCCTCCAGCACTGGCGCATCGTCCGCCGACAGCCCTTGTTCAAGAACTTCGATCAGCTTCAGCCGCCGGTCGGCGGGCTCTGCGCCGGCCTTGGCCGCGATGATGGCGAGCGCGCCTGCCGCGTGGCTGCGGCGCATGGCGACGAGCGACGCACGGCGCTCTGCCCAGGGCCAACGCTCGTAGGTGTCCGCTGTCAGAGCATCGGCCGGCGCCGTTGCGGCTTCTGACGCCGCCCAGGCCACCCACGGGGCGTAGAGCGCCGGCGCCCAGTCGTTCGTCGCGCGCGGTAGCCAGTCAGCCGGATGCATGGCGTAGCCGCGGGCGGCCAGGAACAGCACGATCGACCGGTCGCCGCCTTCCTCAGAACGGCGCGCGGCGAGGATGCGGCGGATGCGCGGGCGTACGGCCTCCGGCGGCATGGGCGCAGTCAAGGCCGGCAGTAGAAGCCGCGGCTGCAGGCCCGGGGCGACGGGGCGGAAGAGCGCCTGCATCGCTTGGCCAGTGAGCGCCGCCAGCGCCGCCTCCGCCCCCGCGCCGTCGCCCACGGCCTCGCGCCAGTCAGGCGGGGTCTGGTCCAACGCGCCGCGTCCGGCCATCCAGGCTGCGCGAATCCGGGCAAGTTGGCCATCCACCTCAAGCATCAAAGCCGACGCGCCCCCAGTTGGTCCGCGCCGCCAGCAGCGTCAGCCGGGCCCCGCTCCACAGACCGGCTGCCATGTCGATGCGCGCGCCTAACGCGAAGTTGGGGACCGCGCCCGCGATCGGCAGCGTGACGGCCTCGCCCAGCCACCAGGCGCGTCCCGCGCCGTCCTCGACGATGCGCCCGGCTGGAAGCATCAGTGGCGCATTCAGCAGCCAAGGCGTGGCCAGGAGCGCATCGCTGTATGCGGCCAAAGCATCGTCCCGGGCTGGCGCCGGCCAGGCCTCGTCCCCGGTCGCTTCGGTGTCCGAGCGTTCTACGATGATGGCTCGCAAAGGGACGCGCGAGGGATAGAAAATAAGCTCGGCCCTGAAGCGGTGGCCCGCGGCGAACGCGCCGCTGCGCCGCCCGGCCGAGGCGGGGAAATAGTCGAGCAGCAGGGCGAAACGCGGTCCTTCGGCATCGGTGTTGAGCAGCCAGGTCGCGACGCTGACCAACCCGTCGCGGCGGGTGGCGATCTGCTCGCCGAGCACTTCCCAGACCGCGCTGTGGCGCAACGCTTCGAGCGCGTCGACAAGCTCGTCCCGCGTCTCGGTCGAGATCACCTCGCGGCGCAACTCGGGATTCTCCGGCGCCGCGCGCCAAGATCTCGCCAATAAGGTTAGCTTGCCCAGTTCCACGATGGCCGCGTCGATCCGCTCCTCAGCGGGCAATTGCAGGATTCGCGACGGCGTCTCGTCGAGACGGCTGGCCAGCGCGCCCGCCTTGGCGTCGACCAGCCGCGCGGCGATCCTACGGCAGCGGTCGGGCATCTCGGTCAGGAAGGCGCCAAGGCCAGTGCGCAGCTGGTCGGAAATCCACAGTTCCAGCTCATCCAGGCCGACCGCCACCTGCCGCCGGACATCGACCGCCCGCTTCTCGGCAGCGGCCTTGCGTTTGGCCTCGGCCACCGGGTCGATCGCGGCGGCGGTCTCGACGGCCGATGCCGCTTCGAGACTTTTGGGACCCGTCGAGGCCTTCGCGACCGCCGTGGCGGCGGCCGAAGACTTTCGCCTGCGGCCTGTCCAGTCGGCGACCCATTCCGGCGTCTCGCCTGGCGTAAAGCCGCCGGGCTCGTCGACATGCAGCCACATCAGGGCGATGCCGTGCTTGCAGGGGAACTTGCGGGAGGGGCATGTGCATTTGCTGCCGATGTCGACCGTGTCGGCCGCGACCCGGTAGGGATTTGCGCCCGAGCCTTGGCACTCGCCCCAGATCAGGCCGCCGGACACGCCGCGGGAGGACCACTTGCCGGGCTTGAGCAACGCGGCCGCGGCCTTGAGCGCACTCTGGTCCGGCGCCATGGCCTCGATCTCGCTGCGCGAAAGCGTCACTCAATCCCCCAAAGCCCGCATCCCAGACTAGCGATCCCGCATGCCCCGGCACAAGCGGCAAGGCAACCCGAAGTGGCGGGGCGTCATGAAGCGGGTGATCGTGTATCGCGACCGCGATTCGAGACCTGAATGTGGACTCTGGCTTGGCGCGGGGGCGGGGACGGCGCTCGCAAGCACTGGTCGAGCCGTCTCCGTAGATATGACGGGCGTCCGGTCTGGGCGTTGTCCGGGGCGCCCGCCGTTCAACCGATCAAATCGGCGTCAGGGACATCTCGCGTCATACCCGTTGCGGTCGGATCGCTCGATCACCGTGGAGGCCGCGGTAAGTCTGGCTCCGCCTGAAACTCTCGCGGTCGTCAATGTCCTCCCGGGTTCGCAAACGGGCGACGGGTCGCCCCCTCAGATTGGCCAGGGTGTCGACCAGCGCATGCGCTGTCGACCAGCGGACGCCGTCGAACGGATCAAGTCGCCGCGGAGTCCGCCTGAGGCCGATCAGCCAGTAGCCGCCGTCGAGCGCCGGACCGACCACGGCGTCGGCGGCGCCCAGCGCCTGAAAAGCGGCCGCGATGTCGGCCGGGCTGACGCCGGGCGTGTCCGATCCGATGACCACGACCGGACCCGGCGGCAGCGTCGCCATGAGTCTTCGAAGTCGCTGTCCCAGGTCGCCGCCACCCTGCGGCAGGCGATCGGGGCGCCCGCGGCCGTCCCGGTCGGGGGTCAGGGCCAGCCATGTCCGCCACCGGCGGTCCCGGCCCAGCCGGCGGCGCAGGTCCGCCAGCATGAACCGCTGAAACCGCAGGGTGGCCAGTTCGCCGATCCCGGCCGCCAACCGGCGCTTACCGACGCCGTACGCCGGGGTCCGGGCGAAAATCACCAGATGCCGGCGATCAGCGTCCATAGAGGCGCGCGATCACCGGGGTGGGGGTCCCCAGCCTGAAGAGGGCCAGGCAGAGCAGGTTGAGGGCGCTGCGCCTGAGCCAGCCGTCCTGCCGCCAGCGCCTTGCCGAGGTGGTCGCCGCCATATCAAGCTGGGTCAGACGTCGCCGGCCGAGCCGCCAGACCAGATCGACATCCTCCATCAGCGGCAGACGGCGATAGCCGCCGACGGCGCGGTAGAGGTCCCGATGGATCAGCAGTCCCTGATCGCCGTAGGGCAGGCTGAACAGCGTGACGCGCGCCGCCACCAGCCGCTCCAGCCGCCGGGCCTGAACGGACGGATCGTCCAGCCTGAACCGGAAGAAGCCCGCGCGTGCCGCGCCCTCTGGCGTCTGCATCTGCCTCGCGACAGCGTCTCGCCAGCCCGGCTGGGGCAGGGTGTCAGCGTGCAGAAACAGCATCCAGTCGGCGGTCGCCGCATCCGCGCCCGTCGCCAGCTGGCCTCCGCGACCGGGTTGCGCGTCCAGAACGACGGCGCCGAGCGACCGGGCCAGCGCCGGGCCGCCGTCTGTCGATCCGCCGTCCACCACGATGATCTCGTCGCCGGGGTGCTGAGCAGCCAGAACCGCCGGGAGATCGCCGGCCGCGTTCAGGGTCGGGATAATGATGGAAAGGCGAGGCCTGCCGGTCATCGCCCGCTGCAGCTGGCGCCGCCGAGGACGCAGAACCGCGCGCAGTGCGGATGGTTTAGCTGCACGCTGCCGAGTGCTTCGGCCAGGGTGTGGCCAAGTTCGAACTGCGGATCGTAGGGCGTCAGGGTGCAGGCCACGACCGCCGGCCGTCCGGCGCCCTTGCGCTTCACCACCATCCGGCTGGAGGCGCACATCATCGAATCCGGGGCGACGCTGAGGATGCCCCAGCAGGCCTCGGTGATTTCGGGCGCGTCGCGGGTGACATCCATCTCGGGAAACAGGACCAGGCGCGACGGGTCGCTGACGTCGAGGGCAATGCCCAGCTCGCCGAGCAGCGCCGCATACCCGGCGCGGGCCGCCTCCTCTGTTTCGTCGCCAAGCCGGCGTCCGGCAATGGCCAGCGAGAACCCGCTTTGGGCCAACCAGACCAGACCCGCGATGGCGGGCACCCAGGTGTCGGCGCCGCGTTCGGCTTCGTGAACCCCGCGGCTGTAGTGGTCCAGGCTGACCCGAAGCGTCAGCGCCGCGCCGTACCGCTCCCGCAAGGCGATCAGCTGCTTCTCAAAACGCCGCATCGGGCGCATCGCATTGGTCAGGACCAGGGTCTGGCGGCCGGACGCCAGGGCCGCCTCGAGCATGGCGATGATCTCGGTGTTCATGAATGGCTCGCCGCCGGTGAAGCCGATTTCGCGGGTCGTCAGGCCGGTCGACTCTATTTCGGCCAGATAGCCCGCGACCTCACCGGCCGTCAGATAGACGAGCGCGTCGTTGCGCGGCGAACTCTCGATATAGCAGGTCAGGCAGGCGATGTTGCACAGGGTGCCGGTGTTGAACCACAGGGTGTCCAGCCCCGTCAGGGCCACCGAGGCGCGGCGCGAACCGTCAAGGGTGACGAGCGGGTCACGGAACTTCAGCGGGTTCATCCGCGGCGCCTCGGGCGAGACGAACGGGGATAGCGGCATGAGCTCGCTTCCATCCGACGGCCGCGTGTCTGTTCGCTGATTCAAGTCCATCGCCCTGTCCGGTTGGCCCCGCCGGGAGCGTGACATGACGGCCCCGGCGCCGCCAGTAGCTTGACTTACGTGGCGTGCGCCCAAGTTCCAACGCAGATTGTGGGTCGGGCGATCGCGTCCAGCCGACGGGGGACGAAACGGATGCTCAAACGATATGGACCGCTGCTGCTGTTGATCCTTGTTGTGATCGCCGTCTTCGCCAGCGGCGCCGGGCGCTATCTCAGCCTCGAGTCGCTCAAGGCCAATGAGGCCGTATTGCGGGGCTTTGTCACAAGCAATCTGGCGCTGAGCCTGCTGGTGTTCATCGTGGTGTATGCGGCCGCTACGGCGGTCAGCATCCCCGGCGCCCTGTTCCTGACCCTGGCCGGGGGCTTTCTCTTCGGCACATGGGTCGGCGGTTCAGCCACCGTGGTCGGCGCGACGATCGGGGCGATCCTGGTGTTCGCCATCGTCCGGACCTCGCTTGGCGCGTCCCTCCGGGAACGGGCTGAGGCGTCCGGTGGACGGCTTAAGGCGGTCATGGACGGGGTTCAGAAGGGCGCCTTCGGCTACATCCTGACGCTCAGGCTTATCCCGCTGGCGCCGTTCTGGCTGGTCAACGTCGCCTCCGCCCTGGCCAACGCGCCGCTGCGGGCCTACGCCCTCGCCACCCTGATCGGCATCATGCCGGCGACCTTCATCTATTCCAGTGTCGGGGCCGGGATCGGCCAGGTGCTGGCGCGGGGCGGCGAGCCGAACCTGAAGATCATCTTCGAGCCCTATGTTTTCGGCCCGCTGCTGGCGCTAGGCCTGCTGTCGCTTGGGACGACGCTGTTCCAGCGGTTCCGGTCCGGGAAGGGGAAGACATCGTGAAACAGGAGCGTATCCGCGCCGACCTCGCCATCATCGGGGCCGGGTCCGGGGGCCTGTCGGTCGCCGCCGGCGCCGCCCAGCTTGGGCTCAAGGTCGTGCTGTTCGAAAAGGGCGAAATGGGCGGCGATTGCCTCAATTACGGCTGCGTGCCGTCCAAGGCCCTGATCGCCGCCGCCGACGCGGCCCATGTGGCGGGTCACAGCACCGCGTTCGGCGTTTCGGCCTCCGGCGTCAGCGTCGACTTCGCCGCCGTCATGGCCCGCGTGCACGCGGTGATCGCCGAGATCGCGCCGATCGACAGCCAGGAGCGCTTCGAGGGCCTGGGGGTCCAGGTCGTTCGCGAGGCTGCCCGTTTCCGCGACCGCCGGGTGGTCGAAAGCGACAGCGTTCGGGTCACCGCCCGCAAGGTGGTGATCGCCACGGGCTCCCGCGCCGCGGTCCCGCCGATCCCCGGCCTGGACGCCGTGCCCTACCTGACCAATGAGAGCATCTTCGAGCTCAAGGCCTGCCCCGAGCATCTCATCGTCCTGGGCGGCGGGCCGATCGGGGCGGAACTCGGCCAGGCCTTCCGTCGCCTGGGCGCCCGGGTCACCCTGATCGAGGCCGATGCCGTCCTGGGTCGCGAGGACCCTGACGCGGCCGCGGTGGTGGTCGATCAGTTGAAGGCCGACGGCGTTTCGGTGATGACCGGAAGCAAGGCCGTCCGCGTGGAGCCCGGCCCGACGGTGGTCATCTCCGGTCCCGATGGCGAGCAGCGCATCGCCGGATCGCATCTGCTGATCGCGCTCGGCCGTCAGGCCAGTCTCGACGGCCTCAATCTGGACGTGGCCGGCGTCGCGTTCGACAAGGCGGGCGTGAAGACCGACCGGTCGCTGCGGACCAGCAACCGGCGTGTCTTCGCCATCGGCGACGCCGCGGGACGCGGTCAGTTCACCCATCTGGCCGGCGCCCATGCGGGCCTGTTCGTCCGCAAGGCGCTGTTCGCCGCGCCGATCAACGCCGACGCGCTACTGGTGCCGCGAGTCACCTACACCAGCCCGGAACTGGCGGCGGTCGGCCTGACCGAAGCCCAGGCCCGCGCGGCGCATGGGGATGATGTCCGGGTGCTCGTCCAGCCGTTCGCGGACAACGACCGCGCCCAGGCCGAAGGCGACATCCGCGGCTTCGCCAAGTTGGTCGCCAGCAAACGTGGCAAGATCCTTGGCGTGACCCTGGTCGGGGCCCACGCCGGCGACCACCTGCCGCTGTGGGTGCTGACGATGACGACCGGCCTGAAGCTGAGCCAGCTGACCGGCATGATCGCGCCCTATCCGACCCGCGGTGAGATCAACAAGCGGTTGGCCGGCCAGTGGTATACGGGCGCCCTGTTCTCGCCGGCGACCCGGCGTCTCGTCTCTGTCCTCAAGCGGTTTGGCTGAGGGTTTCAAACACAGGCTGGCGGCCCGGCGCGGTTCGGGCGCATGCTGGTCGCCAAGACAAGACTGTCCGGGCCATCGGCCGCGGACAGATAGGAGGGGAAAGATGTCGAAGTTCCGTGATGGCTGGGTTCGCCTGGCGCTCATCCTGGCGGTGCTGCTGCCGGTCTATTTCATTGTCGCCGCGCTGGGCACGAAGTTTGGCCTGTTCGACTGGCGGATCGGCTTCGGACTGCTGGTGTTCAAGCTGGGCGCCCTGGTGCTGTTTGGCGTATTCGGCATCGCGCTGATCGGGCTGATCCTGTCGCTTGTGATCAAGCCGCGTCGGGGCTGGGGCCGGGCCCTGATCGCGCTGTTGGTTCCCGCGCTGGCGCTCGGCTTTGTGGTCAGCGTCATGGGCAAGGCCAAGACCATCCCCCCGATCCACGACATCGCGACCAACATCCAGGACCCGCCAGAGTATTCGCAAGCCGTCATCGCCGCGCGCGCCGCCATCGGCGGCGGCAACCCGGTGACCTCAATGACCGCGCCCGACCCCATGCTCAAGGGCAAGTCCGTCGGCGAGGTCGGCCGGGCCGCCAATCCGGACATCCAGCCGCTGACCCTTTCGGTCCCGGTCGCCGAGGCCACCCGCATCGCCGCGGAGGCCGCCACGGCCCAGGGGCTGAAAGCCGTCAACGCCGACGCCGCCAAGGGCCGGGTCGAGGCGGTGGCCGAGTCCTTCTGGTTCGGGTTCAAGGATGACGTGGTGATCCGGGTTCGCCCCGGCGCCACGGCCGCCGCCTCGGTCGTCGATGTTCGCTCCACTTCGCGCGTCGGGGTCAGCGACCTGGGCGCCAACGCCAAGCGGGTCCGCGCCCTGCTAGCGGCGATCAAGGCCAAGGCGGGCGGCTAGTCGACCCGGATGCCCTCCGCCACCGAGACAAGGCTGTCGCCGGATCCGGCGCTTCACCTCGCCGGCCGGTATGACCGGGTCGTCGCCGCGGGGATCGCCCGGGTCTGGGAGAATGTGCTCGACTGGGAGCATCTGCCGGCGCTGCACAACGGCCAGTTCCAGAGCATAGCCTTGCTGGACAACGGGCCCTGGGGCTGGCGCGCCCGTGTGGTGAACCATCCGGGCGACGAGTCCAAGGCCCAGACCATTGCGGTGCGGATCGACCGGGCGGCGGGTCGCTACTGTTCAGCGACGCTCGAAGGCCCCGGCGCGGGGACCGAGATCTGGACGACCCTGACGCCTCAGGGACCTGACCGGACCGCAGTCGCGGTCACCTTCCACGTCGCCGAGGCTCGGCCGGAACGTCTCGCCGGAATCGGCGCGCGCTACGTCGAAATCTACGCCCGTCTGTGGGACGAGGACGAGGCTATGATGGTCGAGCGTGAACGGGCGCTTGCCGCGCGCCGGACCCTCTCGCGGGACACCGTCGCCGTCCTCAATCTCGGACCGGTCGAGGCTGTCCGCGCCACCCTGCCGCGGCTGGTCGAGGTCGGCGGGGAGCGGTTCCGCCTGCTTGAGCTGGACGGCCAGCTGATCGCCCACGCCGCGACCTGCCCGCACTGGCTCGGGCCGCTCGGAGCGGCGCCGGTCGTCGACGGCTGCATCCGCTGTCCGTGGCATGACTACGCCTTTGATGTTCTCACCGGCGCCAGCACCGACGGGCGGGGCCTGTCCCTGTCGCCCGCGCCACAGGTGCTTTTGGAGCGGGGCGACGTCGTCATCCGTCGATGAAGGTCCTCCTGATCGGGGCCGGTCATGCGCATCTGGGACTGCTGCGCCATGCCCAGGGGCTGCGCAGGGCGGGCGTCGACCTCATTCTGATCAGTCCCCCGCGATTTCACTATTCCGGACTGGCCACCGGCATCCTCTCGGGCGCCCTTGCGCCTGAAGCCGGGGAGATCGACGTGGCGAGACTGGCGGCCGAGGTCGGCGTCGCATTTCACCCGCCCGAAGTCACCGCGATTGATCGGGAAGGCCGGCAGGTCACCCTCAGCGACGGCACGACGCTGCCCTATGACGCCCTGTCGCTGAATATCGGCAGCCGGACCGCCGATCACCATGCGCTGGGCGACGCGGCCGATGTCTGGGCGGTCAAGCCGCTGTCGCGCCTGCTGGAGCTGGGGCGTTGCCTCCAGGCGGAGATCGCGCGGACCCGCCGATGTCCCGCCCTGGTGGTCGCCGGAACCGGTCAGGCCGGGATGGAGGTCGCGGCGGCGCTCGTCGGGCTTTGTGAACGGACCGGTATCGCGCCCCGGATCACGGTCGTGGGACCGCCGTCCGGCGGGGCCTGGGCGCCGCCGGGCGCGATCCGGGCCCTGGTCGCCGCGATTGAGCGGCGAGGGGCGACCGTCCTGGACGGAACCGTCGTGTCGCGTGGCGAGCGCACCTGCCGGCTGGCCTCAGGTCAGGACATGGAATGCGAAGCCCTCATCCTGGCGACCGGCCTTGTGGCCCCGAAAATGCTCAGCGGCCTGGGCCTCTCGGTCGATCCGGACGGCCGGCTACTCACCCTTCCAACCCTGCAAACCACCAGGGATGCGCGAATATTCGCCACCGGCGACTGCGCCGTTGTCGCCTCCGATCCGCGACCCTGCGTGGGCGTCTTCGGCGTCAGGGCGTCGCCCGTTCTGGCGCGCAACCTGGCCGCGCTGGCGCGCGGGCGGCCGCTACGGGCCTTCCGGCCACAGGCGACCTGGCTGTCGATCATGGATCTCGGGGACGGAACCGGACTGGCCCTCCGCGGCCGCGCCTGGGGGCTCGGACGCCTCCCGTTCCGCCTGAAGCGCTGGCTCGACCTGGGATTTGTCGCCCGGGCGCGTTAACGGCGTTCCCGGAGCTTCGGACCCGCCTTGCGAAGAGACGATTCGTGGGGACTGACTGGCGGCCCCGGAGGGACTCGAACCCCCGACCTTAGCTTTAGGAAGACTGGGGGCGGCGACCGCGAACCCGTTGCGGCACAACGAATTCGGTGGGGGTGGCGCTGGTCGGTTCGGGACTATTCCGGGACTCCGAATTCAGGGCGTCGCGGATCTCTTCCTCGAGCACGTGGGCGTAGCGCAGGGTCGATTTGATGTCTTTGTGGCCCAGTAGCTGCTGGGCCATCTTCAGGTTCTTGCTGCGCTTGAGGATTTGGGTGCCGGCGTCGTGCCGGGCGCCGTGGATGACGCGGCCGGTGGTGATGCCGGCGCGTTTCGCGGCAGAGCGCAGGCGCGCCTGCAGTCCGTAATAGGTAACCGGCTCCAGGCGGGGCTCGGCGGGGTCGCGGCCCTCGACCTTGGCCAGCGCCGGGGCGGGCGGCAGCTGTTCGAACCAGATGTGCGGCAGCGGCGGCTTGGCCGCCTGGGCGCGTCCAGCCCTGGCGGCGACCGCGCGAGCGTCATCGGCGCGCAGCGGGATGGCGTGGGGGATATCGCCCTTGCGCTTCTGGATGATCAGCCGCGGCTGATCATCGCCATCGGCACCTTCCCCGAGGCCGGGGTCATAGGCCTCCGGCGGGAAGAAGACCTCATTGAGTCGCAGACCATAGGTCAGCAGCAGCTGCAGGGCGGCGGCGGCCGTCGGGTCGCACTGGGCCAGCCAGGCCGCCCGCTGGGCGGGCGTGTAGTATTGGATGGGCGCGGCCGGCTCCTCGAGCACCAGGGCCTTCCAGTCGATCTCCGGGAGGTCCTTGACCTCCCAGGTCTTGCGGGCGCGGCTGAGGATCCGGCGCATGTTCAGGACGATGTCGGCGTTCACCGTGGCGTTGCTGACCGGGTAGCGCTTGGCGGTGAAGGCGGGCTTGCCGTCCCGGGCGGGCCGATCGGCAGCGCGGGTGAAGGTCTCGCCCCGGCGCTTCTCGATCGCCCTGGCCAGCTTGCGGGTGGTGATCTCTGTGAGCGGCGTATCCTTGCCCAGCAGCCGCAGGCAGATGCGCAGGCGCCGATCGACGTGTTCGCTAGCCGCCAAGCCCTGGCCGACTTCCTGCCACCAACGGCCGGCGGCTTCGTCCAGGGTGAGGATCTCGGCGGTCGGGTCCTTGCCGGCGGCGATCTCTTCGCGGAGTCGCCGCTCTACGGCCTCGGCCTTGCGGAGGGTTTCGACCCCCGTAGAACCGTGAAAGCGACGACCTTTTGCCTGGAAGTCGTAGTGGTAGAAGCGGCTTTTGGACGGTTTGTAGACGGACATGCTGGGCGATCCTGCCGCGCCTCTTCGCGCGGCCGTTCGAGATAGGCCCGAATATCGGCCTCGGTGTAAACCCTCCAGGCGCCGGGGCGCATCGCCCGGATGACACCCGCGTCCGTCATCGCCCGCAGAG
This sequence comes from Caulobacter sp., assembly GCA_044239675.1. Classification (GTDB taxonomy): domain Bacteria; phylum Pseudomonadota; class Alphaproteobacteria; order Caulobacterales; family Caulobacteraceae; genus Caulobacter. Next base: position 25,275 of record JBIIAX010000008.1, on the reverse strand, counting down.
TCTTGACGTCGCAACCGATCAGCGTCGCCGCCTGCTTGGCGGTCAGCTGCAGGGCCTCGGCGAAAGCCGCGCTGATCCTGGCGTCGGTGGCGGGGGCGATGGCCATGGTCAGGCGGCGTCGCCGGCGATGCCGGTCTGGCTGTTGCGGCCGGGTGTCGGGCGCGCCTCCATCTCCGCCGGCGACGCGCCCTCGAGAGCCAGGACGCTGGCGATTGTGTCATACACCGGCCGAGACTTGCGCGGCTTTCTGGAGGGCTTCATCGGACGGGCCGGGTCGCTGAAGCTGAACCCGAGGCGGATCGCGTGCTTGCTCACGACAGCCTGGTCGCGGCCGAAAGCTAGCGCCAAGTCGGTGAGGCCGACGCCCTTGCGCCAGGCGATCGCGATGGCATGGTCCTCGTCGGCGCTAAAGTCCCGGCACCATGGGTTCTTCAGCTTGAGAATCCATGCCCGATTGTAGATGCCTCCGAGGGGCTTGCCGAGGTCGCGAGCGATGTCCTTTGCGCGGTCGGTGGCGTAGCGAGCCCGCAGGATTGCATCCTCCGCCGGCGTCCAAGCTGGCCCCTGTCGGAAGCCGTCGCGCCGGGCGTGGGTCCCCTGGAGCCCCAATTCTTCAGCCTTCCAGCGGAACGCGCCGCTGGTCCGGCCCAGGGCCACCTTCAGGGGCGTCAGACTGGCGTTGTCGCGGTAGGCGGCAATCAACGCTGCCTCTTCCTCCGGCGTCCATGGTCGGCTCCAACCGCGGCGATAACCGAGCTTCCACAGTTTTGGCTGCAGCCCTGCCTTGGTGCGTCGAGGGAATCCCTCACCGGCCAGCTGCTCGCAGATCTTCAGGTAGCGGTGGCCTTCCTCGGCCAGCGCAAGGGCTCGGCCGAGTTCTTCGCTGGACCAGCCCTCCGGATGATCCGGATGCCGGATGCCGAGTTTGTAGGCGCGTGAATTGGTCGCCGAGGGCGTGCGACCGATGAGGGCCGCCACGTCGCGGACCATCAGTCCGGCATCGTAGCCGGCTTGCAGTTGGGCGTCTTCCCAGGGCGTCCACGGCGGCTCATTAGGCTCGCTCAATCCCAGCAACTTGGCGCGGACATAGATACTGGCCGCCGATCGGCCGAGGTCCTGTGCAATCGAGGCGGCTGCGTCGGCGCCATAGCGCTGCACCAGCACCTGGTCCTCGAGTTCGTTCCACGGACGCGCCGATCGACGGCGCAGGCCAAGCTCCCAGAACTTGTTAACGACGCCGGCGACGGGGCGACGCAGGGCGATAGCCATGTCCTGAACGGCAACGTCGGCGGCGAACATTTCCCGCAGCTGTTCGATCTCTTCCGGCAGCCAGATGTTGCTGCGGAAGGCGACCTCGCGGAGGGGGGCGATAGCGCCTGCCGGCGGAACGTAGGGCGCGAGCTCGACAACGTCGACGGCGCTGTCCTGGATATGGCTCATGCCAGGCCCACCACAGGCGCGTCGGCGTTGCGCAGGCGCAGCTTGGCCGCCAGGCGGGCAATCCGGCCCTCGCCTCTCGGCATGGTGTCGACGGCCGCGATCGCACCCAGGAGATCCAGGGCGCCATCGATGTCGTTGGCCTCGAGCGCCAGGTGTCGGGCAAGGTCAGTCGATGTGGTGGCGTTCGGCGCGATCTGGCGCAGGGCGCCAATGATCCGGACTGCCGCCACGGCGAACGGGTCGAGCAGGAAGCTGTCGAGGGCGCGACCGCCGCGCAGGCCGGCCATTGCCGGGCGACTCCCGCCGCCCGTCTCGCGCAGGCCTTCCAGGTCCAGCATCTGCCGGACCTGGTCCGGAGATGAGTCCGAGGGTCCAATCAGGTCTGGCGTTGCGCCCAGGTGAGGGGTGCTAGTCGGCGCGATCACCGTCAGCAGCGGCGAGCGGCTCAGCGCCGGACCAAACGCGTAGAACTGCCCTGGAGACAGACGACGGAGCCGATCGCCGCCTTCGCTGGCCGTGAAGCCCAGGAAGTCTGCGGCCCGGGCGACATCCCGGTCGAAGACGTTGAGGCCGATCAGGCCGTTCTGCAGCTCCGAGACCACCGACCCGGCCAACTTGGCCAGGCGTTGGGTGGCGATGATCGGAGCAATGCCCCGCTTGCGGCCGCGCGAGCAGAGGTCGGTAAGGGTGGCGACACCCAGACGGCGGGTCTCCGCGTCGCGGGCGCTGGCGGCCAGGTGCGGCGCCAGTAAATGGGCCTCATCAATGGCGACCAAGACGGTGTGGGCCCAGTCTTCCTTGGGGCAGCCAATCAGTCCGGCAAAGAACGCCGCCGCCTTGACGATCCGTTCGTTGGGATCGAGGTCTGTGAGGTCGAGGTGCAGGGCCAGCCGATGATGCCGGGCCCGGGCCGCGGCCGCCGTCAGGCCATCGGCGGCCAGCTCGGCGGCGTGCAGGGTCGTGGCGCCGATGTGCGCGGCGAGATTGCCGAACTCTCCCTCGGGATCGACGATCATGCAGGTGACGAATTCGAAGGCCTCCTCAACAATCTTGCGCAGCGTCAGGCTCTTCCCGGCTCCGCTAGATCCCTGGATGAGCAGTCGGCCTGCGAGGGCCTTTTCGAGGTCCAGTTCGACGCAAGATGACCCTCCGACCAGGGTGCCGATCGGAAGGCGGGTGTTGACGTGCGGAGCGGCGGCGCCATCAGTCATCGGTAGGTTCCTCAAACGTCTGCCCCCACTCGATGGCGACCCCGGTGAAGGTGGTGGCGGCGGGGTGGGTCTTGGCCCAGAACAGGCGCATGGCGGCCCAGTCCGCGAAGCCGTCGCGGATGGCGTAGGCGTCGAGATCCGCGGGGGTGGTGAGCTGGATCCCGGTCCAGAGATCGACGCGGCCTTGCTTGAGGTCGAGGCGGACCTCGCCGACCCCGATGCAGATCGCCAGCCCGATCAATCGGCAGTGAACGGTCCGCATGGCCGTGTAGAGCTGCAGCGTCTCGCCCAGGCGAGCGTGGCGCTTGCGCTCCGCGCGGATCGTCTGGACCTTTGTCCTGGCGGCGATCGGCGCGGCAAACTGGGATTTGAAGCTGTAGGCGACCATCTAGGTTCCCCTTGACGGGGGCTGCAACTGCCCCTGCCAGTCGCGCGCCCAGCCGCTCCAGACGGTCTCGGTCCGCACGATCTGGGCGGCGAAGGCGGCGTTTCTCGGATCTCGGACCAGGGCGGCGACCTCGTCTTCGGAGATGTTGTGATGGCGCTCCACGATGACGCCGCCCGGCCCGTGGAATGCGACGGCGAACAGAACGCTCATCGGTCACCGCCCCGGGCGGCCTTCAGCCGCCGGACGTTGTCGCCGGCGCGCTTGAGGATGTTCGCCCAGAGGCTCTCGCGCACCCACTCGAGGCCGGCGCGGTCCTGGGCCTCGGCGGCCTGGGCGCAGATCTCGATGATGGCGTCGACCGTGCCCGTGGGGATCAGCGGCGAGACGGCCGCAAGCTGGACGAACATCACCTCGTTGTTGGGCAGGCGGACGACGGCCTCGCCGGGGCGGTCCTCGTCGCTGGCCTTGCGCAGGAAGGTGGCCGGGATCATCACCGGCGTCCCGGCGACGAACGGCGGGAGGGTCGGGATCTGGGGCGTTTCCATGGTTAGTCCTCCTTTGCGGATTGGCCGGCCTGCGCCGGCGGTTTGGTTTTCGGGTCGCCGTAGCCCATGCTGGCCAGCAGAGCGGCGACCATGTTCCAGACGTGCAGATCGAGGCTGGGCCAGTTGGTCAGAGCCCCGGTGCGCAGCACCGACCGCTTGTCGAGGGCGGCCTTCGAGCGGCCCCGGAACACCTGGGCCTGATAATCGCGGCGACGGCCCGCGCCGCTGACGTTGCAGATGTGCATTCGGGCCAGCTCGGTCTTCTGACCGGTGATGGCGCTCCACAATTCCACGCGGACGACGATCATGGCTGCACCGTCGGGAAGTCGTCGTGGGTGCGGCCGTCGAGCAGCCGGCCGGCGGCTTTCTTGCCGACCTTGAACATCAGCATCCCGCCGGCGTGGGCCCGGTAGGCCATGGGTGCGCCCTGGGTGTGCCGGCTGCCGTCCCTGTGAAGCACGAGGGTCTCGACCTTGCACCGACGCGAGGCCTCTGGATCCCCGCGCGGCGGGGCGTTGTAGAGCCCGTCGGCCGCGCCATCGGGAATTTGGTCGATGGCGATCCAGGCGCCGTGCTGCTTGAAGTGGAAGTCGACGTCGGCGACCTCGCATTGGCCCCGCAGTGACCTTATCCAATCTGGATGCATAGGGCGGGCTCCGGGGCCGCTTTCGCCGCCGACGATCACCCAGTCGAGGCCATGGCGTGATGGCCCCTTTGGATCGTCGCCAGGTTCCCACCAGTCGCCGATGAATGTCTCGGTCGCTATAAGTCCGCCGAGGCGGGGATCTGGGTCGCCGTTGTAGAGGTCGATCGGCCCCAGCAACGGTTCAGCCGACAGGAATCGGACGGCCGCCGGCGTCGACAGCAGGTCCGGAATCCGCTCATCGGCGCGGGCCTGGTCTTCGGCTGAGACGCCCAGCCAGACGTTGCCCAGTGGCAGAATAGGATCGCCGGCGATCTGATGATCTGCGCTCATCCAGGCCCCGGTTTCGCAGTCCAGGCGGAAGGCCTCATTGATGATCCGGCGCACCGTGGCCGGGTCGGTCAGGTACTGGCGCAGGCGCGCCGACCGTTTTGTCAGGACCTGGTAGGTGTGATGCGGCGTGAGCGCCATGATCGCCCAGACCCTATCGATCCAGGCGTTCGGCACACTTTCGTGGAACAGGTCGCCATGAGCGCAGACGAAGATCTTGCGGGGGCGGGTCCAGTGCAGCGGCTCCAGCAGCTGCGTCTCGTTGAACCGGACCTCGCCGGTCCAGACCGGCCCGGCCTTGGTGTCGCGGGTCAGGCCTTGGCGAGTCGGGTGTTTCTTCAACCGCGTGCCGGCGAGCTTCATGGCGTAGCAGTTGGTGCAACCCGGCGAGACGACGCTGCACCCGGTGATCGGATTCCAGGTCGCGTCCGTCCATTCGATCGCGGTCTTGTCGGCCATGGTCAGACCTTCTCCCCGCCGGCGCGGTCCAGGCGCTCGATTTCGGCGACGATCCGGGCGCGGGCGGCGAGGCGGCGTCTCTTGTCGGGCCCGCTCATTGAACCGGCCCCAGGCTGTAGAGGCGGGAGCCGGCCGGGGTGATCTCGAACCGCAGCAGGAAGTCGGTCTCGATCTGGGTGCAGCAGGCCAGGTCGACGGGGCCGTCGCCATGGTATTGCCGGGCCTCCTCGTCGCCGAGCGCATCGAGCGGCGTCTCGCCGGACATATCGGCGTCCCAGCCGCCACCGCCCGTGGTCACCGCGAAGAAGTCGGCGCCGGGCGGGGGCTCCGGAGTGATGGTCCAGGCCTCCCCGGTCCATTCGGCGACGACGTCGTCGTGACGCTCCATGGTCGTGGCCTGGAAGGTGTCGCCGTGGGCGGCTGGCTCGGGACGGGACCAGTCGAGGTCCGGCTTCGACAGCCACTCCGCCCAGCCCTCGAGCGTCGGGGCGCAAGGCATGGTCTCGTCGCAGTAGTCGGTGACGTACCAGAGGGTCCCGCTCATTGGCCGTCTCCCTTGGCCGGAGGCTCGCCGAACTCGTTGAACTCGCGGGCGAGGGTGACGGCGCGCCAGGGGGTGAGGTCCTGCCGGACGATGCGGTCGCTGGTCTCGACCTGGTTGAGGTGGCAGGCGGTGAACATGCCGCCCAGCTCGATGACGACGTAGCGGCGGCGGCCGAACAGCTGGTCGAGGATCTTGCCGAACCAGGTGGGCGTCACCTGGCGCATACAGCGCGGGTTGCTGCAGACGAACTTGGTCACCCAGTAGCAGGGGCCGGTCGGGGTCTCGCAGGCGTGGTCGTCGGTGCAGCCGCAGATCCGGCAGGTGCGAGCGCCGCTCGCATGAGCGGCCGGATCTTCCTCCTCTTCATGGTCGCAGAAGGCGAGGGCCTCGACGGCGATCGCCTTGACGCCCGCGGGCGTCCAGTGATCGGAGTAGATGAAGGACTGAACCTCGACGCCGTCCTGGACGATCGGGCCGGGCCAGCAACTGACGTGGACATCGTTGGCGTCCTCGACCGGCCAGACCGCCTGGCCGTGCAGCAGCGGCTTTCCGCAGTCCTCACAGGCCTGGTGGAAGTCGCCCTCGATGTAGCTGGCCAACGCCTGGGCCGACGGGCGCAGGAAGTTGACCATGATGTCGGTGGCGCGATCCTCTTCGCCGAGCGTTAGGCTGCCCTTGATGCTGGCCTTCATCCCCCAGATCCGCGCGGCCGCGTCCTGGCGCCAGGCCCAGACCTCTTCGCGCAGGCGGTCCAGCTCCAGGGCGCGGATCTCCGCCGGCAAATGCCGCGCGCTCTCGGCGCCCTGTTCGCCGCCGAGTGTCGCGACCCGGGCGAAGGACTTGGCGACGTCGGCCGCCTGGGCCTTCGCGTCCTCGAGGGCATTGTGCAGGCTGACCCTCAACCGATCGGGTCGGACACCGCTGATCTCATAGGCGGTGCGGGTGTCTCGGGTGGCGTTGTAATCCCAAGGGGTTCGAAGTGCGGCGGCGCGATAGGCGGCTGCCAGCAGGACGGGATCGTAGTCCTTGCCTTGGCCCCAAACCTGATAACCGCGGTTTTCTTTGAAGAAGACAGTGAAGGCCTCGAGCGCCTCGGTCAGCGGGCGTGGATCGATCTCCAGGGCGGCCCGCGCCGCTTCCGACTGTCTCGCCCACCAGGCCTCGGTTTCCGGATCGACCACCATGCCGAGGCGCTCGGAGTCGGCGCGATCGATGTTGATGTAGAACTCGGCCCCTAGGGAGCCGGTCAGCGGATCGAAGACCACGGCGCCCAGGGAGCGCAGCACGGAGCCCGGTTGATTTCCGAAGGTCTCGAGGTCGATCATGATGTGGGCCACGGGGGCTCCTTTCAGTCTGAGGGGTCAGCCGATCGCGACGGCGTTCCAGGCGATCAGGGCGATGAAGAGCAGGGCGATGGAGATCGCGCCGCGGGCGTGGTCGCCGAGCCAGCGGCGGTTGATGAAGCGCAGCTCGCCGATCATCAGGACCGCGCCGGCGAGGAAGGCGGCGCCGCAGGTCAGCGAGACGCCGATCGGGAAGAGGGCGGCCGCCAAGTCGCGCCAACCCTGGATGTCGGCCGGGGTCATGGCTTGGTCATCCCGCCGGCGGCGTCGCGAAGGCGGTTCGCGACGCCCATCCCCTCGTCGGTCAGCCAATAGACGGTGAGCTGGCCCCCCAGCCCGTCCCGGCCATGCCGCAGAACCTTCGAGTGGGTCAGGCCCATGACCGACAGGGTCGCCATGGTCGCCGGGTTGACGGCCCTGGCGCGGTAGACGTCCAGGGCCGCCGCCTCGCTGCCGGCGCTGTGGCTGATCAGCAGGACCAGCTGGGCCTGCTGATGGCGGGTGAGCGGGTGGCTGGTCATTCGCCGCCCTCGCCCTTCGGCGCCTTGAGCAACGCCCTCGGTGCGTGGGCAGTGGCCGCCATCAGCGCCAGCTGCAGGTCGAGTTTGATCCTCTGAAATTCCTCATCGGGAACCTGTGGCTCGTCGATGTCACCGGCCGCCACTTCCAGGCGATAGAGCAAGGCGTGGGCTTCGCTCGCGGCGTTCCAGAGGGAGGCGAGCGCCTGGACCATCGGATCGACCGGCGCCTCCGCCCCGGCTATAACCGGCTCGGCGGCCGGCGCGTCGTCCTGCGGCTCATCGGCGACGACATCAGCCAGCGGCCGGCTTTCAGCCTCGACCGGGTTAAGCCAGTCGGTGACGAACCGGCCCTCCGGCGGCGGCTCGACGACGCCGCGCTCCAGCCGCGCCTTGACCAGCAACTGCGGTGTGTCGTCCCATCCGATGTCGGCGAGCCAGTCCTCGGCCTTGGCGGTCAGGGCGGCGACGGGTCGGCCGCCGCTGCCCCGGTTGTGATCGACCACGATCAGGCCCGCCGCCTTGAGATCGCTGACGTCCTGGCTGAGCCAGTATTTGCCGATGACGGCGGCATAGGTCGCCGCGCCGGGAATCTCGATCAGCGGCGTCTCCGCATGGTCCTCGATCTTTCGCGCCAGCTCGAAAAGCGCCAGCCGCTGGCTGGGAGGCAGGGCCAGCACAAGGTCGGCCGGCGTCATGACTGCCGCCTCCCGCTCGGCATCCGGCTTGCGCGGGGATCCGGCGCCGCCCTCACCGCGCAGGCGGCGGAGGTATTCGTTCTTCAGCGTCTCGTTGGGGAAGTGACGGCCGTCGACGATGAGGGGGTTTTCCGGATCGACGACGCCCAGTTGGGGCGTCTCGCTCGGCCGTTGGCCAGGACCGGAGGTATCGGCGGCGACCCGCGCCATGGCCTGGTCGGTCAGCCGGTCGAGGCGTTCCGAGTCCAGTCCTTTGATTTCCCGTTCCGGCCGGCGGTAGTTCAGCCACGAGGTGACATAGGCGCCGGTGTGTTCCGCCAGCTGGGCGCGCGAGGGGCTGACGACCTCGGACCGCAGGACCATCAGCCGCTGCGCGCGGTCCTTGGCGCTCTCGTCGTCGCGGCGCAGCTGGCCCAGCTCGGCGACGGTGTCCCAGGTCTTCTGGAAAACCATGACAATGCTGCCATCGCGCCCGCCGGATCCGAAGCCCAGCAGCCCCGCCGTGACCAAGCCGTAGTCTCCGCCCAGTTCGCGGTAATCGAGGATCGGCCCATTGGTGGAGCCGGCCGGCTGGGCGCCCAGGCCGACCAGGTAGTCACAGACCTCGACCAGGCAGAGCCGCTGTTTGGCGGTCAGGCCGGTCTGGGCCTTGCGCGTGGTGCCGCGCAGCCATTCCCAGCTGTGGGTCTCCGGATCGTCCTCATGCTTGGCGACGTCGTCGAGGGTGGCTTCGCGGGCGACCTTGATCTTCTCCTGGACGTCCTTGACGCCGGTCTCCGACCCCTCGCGGGCCCGGCCCAGGTCGAAGGCGATGGCCCTGGCCGAAAGGCCGGTCAGGGCCTGGTAGGCGGCGAGGCCCTGGGCGTCTTCCCAGGGGGTTAGGTCCTCGCGCTGGCTGTTCTCGATCAGAGCGGTCTTGATCGACAGGGCGCGGCGGGCCGGATCGTCAAGAGTGGGATCGATCGCCGATTCCTTGAACGGCAGTCCGGCGTCGAGCTCCGGCGGCAGCTCGCCCCAGTCGGCGAGCAGGGCGGCGGCCCGGTAGCGGCGATGGCCGATCCAGATCATGCGAGCGCCGCTCGCATCGGGCGGGGTCAGGACCAGGGGCTGCAGGATGTCGCCGGCGGAGGCGATGCTCTTGGCGAGGTCGATATCCTTGTCGGGGTCGATGATCTGGCGGGGGTTGTCCGGGTTTGCATAGACCCGGTCGATCGGCCAACGGGGCGTCACGGCGGACCCGTTGGCCGTCAGTTCGCCCGGAAGGCTGCGAACCCGGCCCTCCGCCACATCGATGCCCAGCAAGGCCCGTTCGCCCTGGGCGGTCAGGACATACCCCCCGACGTCGCCCTCCAGTACGCGATCGGCGATGAGCTTATCCAGGCTGCGCTTCAGACTGTCGCGGCGAGTTTCGGGAAAGGTCCCGGCGAGCTGGTCCAGGTCCACCGCCACGCCGATGGTCGCTTTGACCTCGGCGATTTCGCGAAGGACGGCGGTGTTGGCGATGGCGGCTGTGGTCAGGGCATGAGCAGTCATGGTCAGAACCCCTGAGCGAGCAGGGCCTGTTCGGCCGGCGTCAGGATTCGGCCCGAGCGGCGCTTCAGGTCTGCCTCATCCCAGGTCCGGGCCTGGCCTCCGCTGCTTTGGGCGCCGTTTCTGTGGCGCTGCCCGTGGCTCTGGGCGATGCGGCGGAGATCGGCGGCGGATGGCGGCTTGCCCCGGCGCCGGGCGGCATGGCGCTCGGCGGTGGCCACCTGGTGGCGGTTGTCGGGGTCGGGATAGCCTTCGGGGTAACCCTTCATGGCGGGTGCGCTCCTGTTGAAATTTGGGGGTCAGGTGGCCGGCGGGAGAGCCGCGGGCGGTGTTGGGGGCGCCGCGGTGGCCGCCAGCAGGTGAGGCGGCGGCGGTTCCCAGCCGCTGTTCAGCAGCTGGTCAAAAGCCGGTTTCAGCCAGCGGGCGCCGACGCCCTCGACGCGGACCAGGCGGGTCCCCTTGGGCGGCTGGTCATCGAACAGGCCCTTGCTGATCGCCCAGGCGCCGGTGCCGGCCGCCTCGACGGCAAGGTCGCCGGGACCCATGCCTAGTCCCCGGCAGATGGCCTGGGCCACCTGCCGCAGAGTCGGGTCGGAGAGATCTTCCCAGGCCACGCGGGGGAAGCCCTGGCGATAGACCAGCCGCACGGGCTGGGCCTCGCGGCGGGGCTGGGCGGCAAGGGAGGAACCGGCGGAGGCCGTGGGGAAAGCCTCCGCCGGACCGCGCGCGTCGGTCGGTGCTGATCCTGTCAGATTGAGGAATCCGCCGTCGCGCGAGGTGGGAATGGGGTTTGCGGTCACAGGGTTTCGAGCCCGGCGTTCACCAGGGCCTCGCGGATCTCGGCGAGCTGTTCGCCGATGCCGTCCTGCATGTCGTCGTCTTCGAAGCCGCGCATGAACCGCTCGGCGGTTTGCAGGGCGCGGCCCATGGCCGGCGCCGCCGCGAGCAGGTCTCCGAACTCCCGCGCTTCGACTGCCGCGATCAGGGTGTCCTCTTCGTCATCGACGCCGAGTTCGACGATCTCTCCGATGTCCAGGTAGGTGAAGGTCGGGCCGCTCACGCCGCACCCGCCGCAATCAGCTCGGCCCGGCGGGCGGCGGCGACAGGGCAGGCGAGGGCTTCGGCGTCGCAGGCGGCGCTGTGGAAGATGCTGGCCAGCAGGCCGGTGTGCCGGCCGCCGCCGTCCCAGGTCAGGCAGCGGGCCAGGGTGCGGGTCTCGCCCGGCGACAGCCGCCAGCGGTGGTCGCCCAGCTGGATGCTGACCACCGGGATCAGGCCGACCGCCAGGGGCGTCAGCCGGAAGGTGTGGGCGGGAACGGTCTCGATCGCCAGCAGGACGTCGGACAGGCGGTCGGCCTCGGCGTGCTGAAGGCGGTCCTTGGCGGTGTCGGAAGTATGCAGCCCCACGGCGGGTCCCCGCCCCGCGCCGGTCCTTTGAGGAGCCGGTGTTCTCAGCGCTGGCGTCTCAAGGGCGGCCCATCCGCCCCCGGCCGGCGCGGGGTGAGACAGACAGCAACTATTTTGTTTCTGTTGTCAATTGAAGCAGGCGAGAAAAGTTTGTGCCTGTCACGTCGTTGTGGCGCTTGAGGCAATGGAGGCGCTTCTCGAATGGCGCTTTCCCCGCATCCCGGAATGATGTCGTCTCCTCTTGCAAGGCCGGAGCGGCGTTGGGGGCGGGAATGGATCGAAGTTGGCTGATCATTCTGGCGGTTACGCTGGCACTGGCGGCCTGCGACAGTTCACCCCCGAAGACGGCGCCGCCGGTAAAGGCGGCGGTGGTAGCTGATCCGGCCGATCCCTATGCCGGCCTGGACATCATCGATGGGCAGCGGCTCCGGGCCGGTTCGTTGCAGTATCGGGGAATGCGCACCATCCTGTTGGACTCCCTCGGCCCTGGCGCGCACTGGTCGCCGTCGAAGGGCGCGGCCTTTGTCGTGCTGGAATATGACCTGACCAACCTTAGCGATCGCCAGATCGTTCTCGCGGACCAAGCGATGCCGCAGCTGTGGGAGAGTCGCGACCACCTCTTTCGATCAGACCCAAAGCTGACCGCCGCCCTACTAGACACCTATCCGCAGTACGACGCCGCGCCGTCTTTTATCGGCCCCGGCATGACGGTAACCCGATTGGCTCTGTTTGAAGTTCCGGAGACCTACATGCGGAAGTTCTGGCTGTGGACGGTCGATAGCCGTCGATATGCCGAGGTGCCCCTTGAGCTGAGTCGTCCGGAAGCGGAGGCTGTGGCGAAAGTAGCAGACGAGCGCCGGCGGGCGGGCGGTCCTGAGGCCGACTTCGGACGGGAGCCCCGGCCTGGCCAGGACTGGACGGCCTGTGGGTCAGCGGGCTGCCCCAACTATTGATGTCAGCTAAGAAAGCTCGCGGATAACGTGGAGCACAAGGGCGCGGATCCGGATCTCGGCTTCCTCGCCCTCGTTCATGCCCTCAAGCAGCTCCAGTGGCTCCCTGTACTTGGGATTGGACGACCGGGGCCAAAGCAGGATGCCGTTGGCCGTCACCTCGGCCTGTTTGATGGTCAGCTCCCGTTCGGACCCGCCGAACCGGAAGCGCTCAACCTCAACGATGTCCCGCGTTCGCACGGGCCTGCCGATCGACATGAAGTCGACGCAGTGGACGAAGTCGCCATTGTAGATTCGCAGCTGGTCGACGCTGTCGCCGACCACCTCAGTCAGCCATTGGTCAGCATGGAGATAGCGGGGATCCTTGGCGGCCGGATATCGGCGCGGGTAGTCCTGAATGAAGTCGTCGGCGGGCTGCCAGGCACTGGCTTGGGCGCGATCTCGGATCGGCAGTAGCTGGCCTGTCGGAATTGCCGGCACAAAGGAACGGCTGTTGTCCGCCGTTCCTTCCGCGCGGGGCCGGAAAGGCGTGACGTTTCCGCCGGTCTGCGCCCGAACAAGGTCCAGTTCTTCCGGAGAGACGCCCATGGCGTCGGTCAACTTCTTCCGGATGTTGCGGCGTAGAATGCCCTGTCGCTTGCCGCGCTCGTAAAGCCCCAGGTTCTGCACGGTCCAGTCAAGGCGGTCCGCGACATCGTTCTGGGTCAGTTTGAGCGAGGTGCGCAGCAAGGCGACGGCCCGCCCCCAAGCAAGTTGTTCAGCAGCATCCTCGGGTGTGTCGGCCATGCCCCAATTCTGGCGGTATAGCGGAAGGGGCGCGAGCGACTGCAACATTGCGTCTCATAGATACGCATGAGGTTGTCAACAGCAACAAATTAGTTTCTGTCTCCGACTCATGCGCACTGATTCGAGCCCCTTGAGCCTCACGGCGCCCACTTCTCCGGCGCCGCGACACCCCTTTGATCGTTGGCTGTGGGAGAACCGCATCAGCCAGAGGGCGGGGGCCGTCCGCATCGGCGTCAGCAACACATGGCTTGGCCGGTTTCTGCTGCCGCCTGACGACCCGAAGTATGTTCGGCCATCTCCCGAAATTATCGCTGCCATCGCTGAGATGACCTGCGGCGTTGTCGGCGAGACTGACTGGCCCAAAGCCGCCGATGCCCGGCCATGACCGGTCAGTACCCGCCTTCGGCAATCCCTGCCCGCCTCATCCGATCGCCCAGCGTCTCGCCCTCCAGGCTGCAGGTGGCCACGAGCCGGTCGTGGTTGGTCCGCCAGCCCCGGCAGATGACGGGCCGGTCGAGCGCCATGGTGACCAGCATCCTCTTGGCCGCCCAGCCTCCCGGCTCGCGCAGCTCGGGGGCGTCGAAGTCCTCGAGGCGGATCTCGACCCAGCGGGCCGGATCCTCGCTGTCCCCGACGCAAAGGCCGTCGCCGTCGATGACGAAGCGCACGGTCCCTGCGAAGGCCTGGCCCGGCGCCAGCCATGCCGGGAAACGCCCCTTGGCGTCGATCGCCTCGCAGGGATCGGCGAGGGCCGGGGTGGCGATGGCCAGCAAGGCCAGGGAGACGAGGGCGGGGATCAAGCGCATGGCCGCCTCTTACCACGGAGCGGGCCGATGAGCGCCGCCCTGGCCAGTGGATGGCCGATCCTGCCCCCCTGCGTCATCCGGCCGTCCGATCTGTCCCGGCTAGCCGCCCTGCGTGGGCAGGTTGCCAGCCATGGCCATGACGTTGTCGAAGCGGGTTTTCAGATGCCGACGCATCCGCTTCCGCAAATCCGCGTCCATGCCGCCATCCAGGACCGATCCCTCGATCGCGGTGCGGAACAGAGTGACGGCCTCCACCGGAGTGATCTCCTCCAGCCGGGCGTAGTTGGCGGCGGAGATGAAGGCGAGGCTGTCAAAGGCATGTTCCAGGGCCAGCATCCTGGCCAGGTCGTCGACGTTCCAGCTGGCGCTCATCTTCGGCATCTCCTCGAGCTCGGCCGCGTCGCGGCGGGAGCGGGGAGGCTGCCATGACCCGCCGCAACCTGAAAGCCAAGGACGCCCCGGTCGCCACGACGGACGACCTGGTCAAGTGGGCGCGGCTGGTCAAGGCGGCGATCGCCGCGGCCGAGGCGCCAGGTGAGACCAAGGACCTGGTCAAGGCGCGCAACGCCACCCGCCGGGCCTGCGCCATGCCGCGCGGCCAGCACCACACCGCCTCGGCCTTCTTCCGGCTCAGCCGGATGGCGATGGAATGGACCAGCCTGCGGATCGTCCAGCGGCGCGAGCTCGCCGAAGCCTTCGCCGCCCTGGCCGTCCAGTGCCGCGAGCTTCTCGACAACCCGGACCCCGCGCCTGCCCGGCGCCGGGTCGATATTGAGGACTGACCGACGTGAACCAGGGGGGGCTGCGCCTGACCGAGGATGATCGGTCGCTGCTGGCCATGGCGTCCAGCGGCATGAAGATGTCCAGCATCGCCATGACGATGGGTTGGAGCGAGAAGCGGGCTGTCAGCCGGCTGGCGAAGCTGAAGGCTGACGCCGCGCCCAAGGCCATCACATTGACGGGGCTGTCGGACAGCCTGCCGGCGCTTCTGGCTCTTGTGGCCGGGCGTGGGCTGCTGCGGCTGGTCGAGGGGCTGAGCTGCGTTCCGGTTCCCAAGCCCAGGGCGGCCGTCAAGGCCAAGGCTCCGCCGCCAAAGGTGCCTGGCCATCGGGTGGCCCTGGTCAAGCTGGGGAAGCGCTCAGGAATCGAGGTTCTGCGGCCGATGACGCCTTCGCGGCTCCGGTTCGCCCGCTGGTTCCACGAAGCCGACTGGCCGGTCGACGACATCGCCGCCTTGTTCGACCTGTCGCCCGGCGACCTGGCCAAGGGCCTGGGGGTCAGCCAGTGAGCGGCTCGGAGGCCTGGAGCGTCACGGATCTCGCCGACCTGAAGGTCCGCGCGGCGAGCATGGGCAAGGCCTTCGATTTGAAGGTCCTGGCGGTCTCAATGCGCCGGTCGGTCTCTGACACCGACGCGGCGTTGTTCGCCCTGATGGGGCGGGAGCCGGAAGACGCCGCCGAAATCCTGGGCGGACAGCCGGCGCCGCGGGTCTGGCGGACAAAGGCCGAAAGCGGCTTCCGGAAGTTCCTGCGCGAGGTGCTCAGATGACCGGATCAGAGTTGATCATCATCCTTGTCGGGCCGGTCGTAGTCGATCGCGTCATAGGGGCTTGCGATGGTGTCTTGCTCAGTCGCAAGTTCAGTGCGCCGGAGTGTTCGTCCAACGCCGGATCCCTCCCTGGAAATCGCGAAGTCAAGCCGCCGCCCATCTGGCATCATAGCGCGGATCTCGACGGCTTCGACTTCGTCCAGGATGATGTCGAAGGCCGAGAGCAGGCGGTTTCGAACGTAGGCGCTACGTGGGGCGTCACCTTCTGCGGGCTCATGTCTGATTGCGGAAACGTTTCGAAGGAATTCGAAGACGCTGTTCAGCGAGCTGACAAGGTCCATGATCGCGATACTGCCGCCGGAGGCGCTGATCGCCATCAGAATCGGCGCCAGGTCATAGATGTGGGATCCCTCGCGGACGCCGGAGATGCCCAGAGCGTATCTCGACCGCCCATGTTCACCGTTGGAGACCTCGTAAGCCTCGCTGAGGTGGACGAAGAACATAGCCATGCGCTTCATCGAGACGGCGGCGCTTTCGCCGAGCGTCAGCCTCAGGCTGAAATTCCAATCCTTCTCCATCATGACCCCCTAGCAAGGCCCGGACTTCGTCGTGACGCCCGCCGGCCAGCGATGTGGCCATATGATCAGATCGTCGCCGGGGTTGCGCGATGAATACGAGCGCCGCTCGCATCGGATCGTCGCTGATGGACGCCCACCGGGTGTCGCCAGCGTCCGACCCCGATTTCTACCCGACGCCGCCCTGGGGCGCGCGGGCCGGGGCTGAGTTGCTGCTGGCCCTGGACCCGGTCGCGCGGTCGGTGTGGGAGCCGGCCTGCGGCGCGGGCCATATGGTCCATGGACTGAAGGACTATTTCCCGAAGGTGATCGCCAGCGACCTGCTGGCCTATGACGGCAACGCCCTGTTCGACTTCTGCGGCGATGAGGACGCACCGGTCCGGCCTGACTGGATCGTCAGCAACCATCCCTTCGGGCAGACGGATACCTTCATCCGCAGGGGTCGGGAGCGCGCCCGGCGCGGCCTGGCGCTGTTGATGAAGATCTCCGGCCTGGAGACGATCGGCCGCGAGGCGCTGATGTACGGCGACCCGCCGCTGTCGGTGGCGGCTCCGTTCGTTGAGCGGCTGCCCATGCACAAGGGGCGCTGGGAGCCGGAGGGCGGCACGGCGGCCTTCTACTGCTGGTTCATCTGGTTCGCGGCGGGCGTCGGGTTTCCGGCGCCCGTTGTGCTGGGTCGGCCCAGGCCGGTGATCATCCATATCCCCGCCGGGACAGAGGCGCGGCTGACCAGGGCGGACGACGCCCAGCAGCTGGGGGCGCGGTGATGGGTCTGCTATCGCAAACCGTTGAAGTACCCGGCGACCTGGCCGAGTCCGGCGAGAAACATCGCCATGCTGGCGAGCGTCAGTATGGGGCCTGCCGCAGTCCCGGCCAGCTCCGCGCGCCAATCTGTTTCCTCCAGTTGGGCGCGGCCAGGATCGACGGCCCAGCCCGGCACCAAGAGGAAAAGCAAGGGCAGGGCGCTGGCGGCGATAAGCCCGCCTCCGAAGAAGAAGAAAGCGGGCGTCAGGTATGGCGCCATGCGTTGGGGGGCGTCGGACTGACCGACAGCGGCGCCCAAAGCGATGAATGCGGCCGCGTTGCCGACACCAAGGGTGGTGATAAGTCGGCGGGACCAGAAAATTCTCTCCGCCTGAATAGCCGCTTGGTGGGCCCGATCTTCCGGGGTGACCGGTTCGTCGTCGCACATGTCCGAGAGGATACGTTGCAGTTTGGTCAGCTTGACCAATCGCCGCTCCAGACGGCTGCGTACAACCTCGGTCTTAGCTCTGGCGATCCGCTTGCGCGTCGCAGCCAGAGCTCTCCGGCCTCGCTCGATCTCGTGGGCAATCCTGGTGCGTCTCAGCATGGGTTCAAGTTTCACCCGAATTGCGCGGATGCTCAACCTAACCAGATGCGGGCGGCCACATGAACGGTCCCTCCCTGTTCGACCAGGCGCGCGGCGCCGCCAAGATCGCTGATGTCTGCGGCGTCAAGCTGAAGCGCGCCGGCCGCGAGATGCGCGGGGCGTGCCCGATCTGTGGCGGTGGCGGCAAATCGAAGTCGGCGCCGTTCGCGGTGAAGATCGCGACCGACACCTTCCGCACCTACTGCGGCGGCGGTCATGTCGAGCGGGGCGATGTCGTCGATCTGGTCGCGGCCATGCGGGGCGAGACCCTGGTGGAAGCGGCCCGGTATCTGATCGGATCGTCCGGCGGACCGGTCGTCGCCCGCTCCAAGCCTAAGGTCGAGAAGCCCCAGGGACCGACGTCGGCCCAGCGGATCGGGTCGGAGATGTGGGCCACGGCCAAGCCGCTGATCGGCTCCCTGGGTGAGCGCTACCTGCTGGGCCGCGGCATCCTGCCGGAGGTGGTGACCGAGGCGGCGCCGCAGCTGCGCTACCATCCGTTCGCCAAGGCGGGATGGGACGACGTCGCTGGCGACTGGATCAAGGCGCCTGCCATCCTGGTCCAGGTGGTGACCCACGCCGGGCCCACCGGCGGGGTTCACGCCACCTATCTGCTGCGCGACGGCACGGCGCGGAACAAGGCCCTGGGCAAGAAGATGTGGGGTCCGCAGGGGCTGGACCTGCCGCCCGATGACGATGGCGTGGTGCGTCGGTTGACCGGCGGGGCCTGGCTGATCGGGCCGGAGGGCGAGGGCGATCCGGCAGGTGGGGAGGGGCTCGAGACCAGCCTTTCGGTCGTCAGTCTGGCGCGCCTCAAGGGGCGGCGGCTGCGCTGCTGGGCGGCGTTGTCGCTGGACCGGCTGCAGGGCGGGGTGCTGGTCGATGACGACGGTTGTCAGGACATCGCCGACCCTAAGCCGGATCCGGAGCGGCCTCCCTTCGTCTGGCCGTCGCCGCCGGCGTCGCCCTGGTCCGAGGCGATCATCGCCCTGGACATGGACATGAAGCCGGTCCGGCTGAAGGGGCGGTCGCGGTGGAAGCGGCCGACATGGTTCACCCTCGACGCCGAGGCGCGGGCCCAACGCTGCGGCCGCCTGGCGGTCAAGGGCTGGCTGGCCGTCGGCGCGCCCCGGGCTGTGGCCTTGGCCGCTCCGCCCGGGCTGGATTTCAATGACCATCTGCGACGGGTGCTTGCGTCGCGGGCTGGGCCGAAAAGTGAAGGTGTTGCGTGAGCGAAGGCCTGGACGAATTCGAGGCGCTGGCCGCCGGCAAGATGGAGGATGCCGAGCCCGACGACGCGGGCCCGGACCATGCCGAGCGCAAGATCTTCGTCATGCCGGATCCGGCGATGGAGGAATGCCCGGTGACGCCGCTGGGCTTCTATGACGACAAGCTGGTGTTCGCCATGCCTGAGGGCGAGATCCGCACGGCCGTGGCCTCGAAGGTCGGGGCGATGCTGAAGGTTGATATCTTCGCCTGCGCCGCCGGTCAGTCCTTCCTGTCGCACTACTTCCGAGACGAGGCGGAGCAGAAGTTCCTGCGCGACCTGGCCGCCATCTGGTTCGTTCGCAAATGCCGGCAGGCCGGCAAGTTCGACCGATCGCGCACCGAGCGGGGCCTGGGTATCTGGCCCGGGGAGGCGGGGACGGTGGTGCTGCACCGGGGCGATGAGCTGATCGAGGTGGACTTTGTCGGCAAGGCCCGACGGGTGACCATCGCCGAGGCCATGCGGCGGACCAGTGGGCCGCTCTACAGCCTTCGCCCCCGCGCCCCCGAGCCGAAGGGGAAGTTCGCGCTGGCGGACGCCGTCTGGGCGCGGGAGGCGCTGGACATGTGGCGGTTCGAGCCGATCGGGGATGAGGGGCTGACCGGGGCCGATGTCGTCCTGGGGTGGGTCGGCGGCGCCATGCTGGGGGCGGCGGCGCCGTTCCGGGGTCACCTGCTGATTCACGCGCTGGCGGGGTCCGGCAAGACCACCCTGATGCACTTCCTGCAGGGCCTGATGAGCGGGCTGGCCGGGGAGGTGATCAGCAAGTTTACCGAGGCGGGGCTCCGAAGCGATCTGGCCGGCAACGCGCGGCCCGTTCTGCTGGACGAAGCCGAGGCCAGGGCCGACTCCCAAGGGGGTGGCGACGTCGAGAAGGTGATGGAGCTGATCCGCGACATGGCCACCGGCAGCGGATCGAACCGCAAGCAGGGAAGCATGGACGGGACCGGCATGGCCCGGACCCAGACGGCCGTCGGGGCTGTGCTGATGGCGGCGATCAACCCGCCGCGGCTGACCCCCCAGGATGTGAGCCGGGTCGTGGAGGTGCGGATGCTGCCTCTTGGCGGGGTGGGGGGCGTCACCGATGACGACCTGTTGGAGGCCCTGGAGAAGGCAATACGCCTGGCGCCGGCGCTGCTGGGCCGGGTGCTGAAATCGGCGGGCCGCTATCGAGGCGACGTTGCCATGCTGAAAGCCGCCCTGGCCAGGCGGGGGCAGGCGCCGCGAGCCGCCGACCTGATCGCCATGCTGGCGGCCGGCCGGCGGCTGTTGATGTTCGACGCGCCGCTGACGCTCGATGAAGCCGAAATGGAGGTCGCCTTCTGGGCGCCCTTGCTGGTCGAGCGGGAAACTCAGGGTCGGACCAACAATCCGGGCGCCGACGCCATGGCCCACCTGCTCGCCTGGGACAGCGGGCAACATTCGAAGGACCGGCGCGCCACCTTGGGCGAGCTAATCGAGCGCAATGCCATCACCGAGAAGGGGCTCTATGAGGACGTGCTCAAGGCCCACGGGCTGCTGACCGGACTATCCGACGGCTACAGCGGCGCCCCCGTCTTGATCGTCTCAAACAACCATCCCGCCCTCGAGCGGATATACCGGGGCACGGTATGGACGGATTGGCCCCGGGCGTTGCGCAATCTTGACGTTCTCGGCGAGGCATATCAGACCCGACCGACCAAGAACTCCGTGCGCTTCGGCGCTGGAGAGAAGCAGCGCGGGACCATCATCCCCCTCACCCCCTGGTTCGATCGCCTGTCCTCGGATGGCGGTGGAACGGTGGGTGGAACGGTCGGCGTTCCGGAGGAACCCTATGATTTCCAATAGGAAATGGGGGACTGGAACGGGTGGAACGGTGGAACGGCCATGACCCCCGTGCGAGCACACAGGCGAGCGGGGGCGCGCGACGCCACAGGTGCGTTCCATGCGTTCCACCCGTTCCACCCTTCTTATTATATAACAATATCAAATAGTTATACTGGAACGGTCGGCGGAACGCCGCCGGAACGGTCGGGTTTCAAAGGCCGCTCGCGGGATGCGGCCATCATGTCGGGTGTGTCGGAAGGCAAAGGGCGATGAGCACGATCAAGTCGGAGATGAGCGAGACGGCGATGGACGAAGCTGGCGGGGGGCTGAAGCCTCGCTGGCACGTGGTCCAGGTCAACACCAAGCAAGAGACCTTCGCGGTCGAGAACCTGCGGCAGGCCAAGCATGAGGTCTTCCTGCCGACGTGGCGTCGTCCGGTGAAGCGGGTGATGTTCATCCAGCGTCAGGGCCGGCAGGTTCGGCAGGTGGTCGACGCCATCGAAGCGCGGGTGCTCTTCCCGGGCTACGTCTTCGTCCGGGTTCGCACCGCCCAGGAATGGTCCAGCATCTTCATCACCCGGGGCGTCCGCTCGGTGCTGGGCACGCGGGACCGGCCCTCGCCGGTGCGTCGCGGCGTCATCGAGGCGCTGCAGCTGGCCGAGGCCGCTGGGCTCAACGAACTGATGAGCGCCCAGGAACTGGACGCCCGCCTCGCCGATGTGAAGATCGGCGACGAAGTCCGGGTCGAGATGGCCGGGGTGCTGGGGGAGCTGAAAGCCATCTATTGCGGGGACGTTGACGACGACCGCTGCGAAATCCTAATTTCCATGTGCGGGCGTGATTCGCGTACGAAGGTCTCGAAGGCTCGGTTGTCCGCATGAGCCGGGACGGTGCGCACAGGCATTGACTGACAGGTGGCCTTGAGGCGTTTCTCAATGGCCAAGTCGGGACGCAACGTGGAATTCCTGAAAGCCCGCCCGGTTCGCCGCGGCGGGCTTCTTCGTGACTGGAGATAGGGCCTGCTGATTGCGGCTCTCGTCCCTTCGCTGGACGTTCCTCCCCTGACCGACCTGGCGCGGGGCTGGCCCATCCAGCCCCGCGCCTTCCTTGGAGGGCCGGGCTTTGTTCCAGTTCGATCTTGGCCCCGCGCTGAAGGATCTGCGCGCCGAGATGAAGGGCCTGCAGCGGGACCAGATCCCGTTCGTCAACGCGCTGGCCCTGACCAAGATCGCCCAGACCGTCCAGGCCGCCGAGACCAGAGCGTTGCCCGCGGTGCTGGATCGGCCGACGCCCTTCACGCTCAAGGCCTTCGCCATCGTGCCGGCCCGCAAGAGTTCGCCCACGGCCACGGTCTTTGCCAAGGATATCCAGGCGGCCTACCTCGCCCCAACCGAGACCGGCGGACTGCAGCGCCTGGGCAGCAAGCGGGCTATCCTGGCCCCGCGCGGCGTGGCGCTGAACAGCTACGGCAACCTGCCCAAGTCCAAGCTGGCCACGCTGAAGGCCAAGCCCACCGTCTTCGTCGGCAAGGTGACGACGAAGAAGGGCGCCATCGTCTCGGGTGTCTGGCAAAGAGCCGGTGGCAAGAAGGCCTCGCGCCTGAAGCTGCTGGTCCAGTTCGAGGATCCGAAGGACATCAAGCCGGTCCTCGGCTACCAACGCCGCGCCAAGTCCGTCATCGAAGGCTGCTACGTCCAGGCCTATGAGGCCGCATGGGCCCGCGCCATGGCCACCGCCCAGTAGAGACCCCCCCTATCGCGGGTCCTTCCCAGGGGTCTAAGCCCAACGGGGGTATTTCGCGCCCCGGGCTATTTCACTGACCGTGTAAAAATAACGCGATACACTGTGACACGCGTTACGTTTGGTCCCGTTGCACGCGTTGCACAGCATTACAGGGGGCCGGAAATGTCGGCTGTTGCTGTGAAGACTGCCGGAGCGGCGACCGTTGGTAAGAAGGAACTGTGCGAAGCCCTGGGCTGGTCGCGCCCCAAGCTGGACCGGCGGCTGAATTCTGACCGTAGCTTCCCGGTGGTTAGCCGCGGCGATCGCGGCGGCGGATGGAAGTTCGACCTGCACCAGGTCGTCGCCTATCTGAACGGCGCGCCCAGCGAGGTCGGGCTTCCCCAGGCGGTGGATCCGGACGAGGAGGCGCCGCCAGCCCCGGTCGTTCTCGCTGCTGTCCGCCAGCAGCACCAGGGCGAGGCCACTGCCCGCCAGCAGCGCGACCAGGCCGATGCCGACCTGAAGATCGACCGGCTCAAGCGCAGCCGCGGCGAGCTGGTCGAGGCCTCCGAGATGCGGATGGTCGTTGACACAACCCTGGTCGAGCTCCGCAGCGCTTTGCTGGCCATGCCCGACGCGCTAGCCCAGGAGTTCGGCCTGTCCGAGCGGGTCTCCTACGCCATGAAGGGCAAGGTCGAGGGGATGATGCGGACGACCATCCAGACCCTGCGCCAGAAGCTCGTCCAGGACCTCTGAGGGCCCCGATGTTCACCGCCCCCTACGCCAGCGCCTCGGCGATCATGCTGGCGTGCCTGGAGTCCTTCCTTCCGCCGGAGCGGCTGAGCGTCCCCGCCTACGCCTGCAAGAACCGCTGGCTGGACAACGCCGGCGGCGGCCATGTCGGACTGTGGAGCAACAACCGGGTTCCCTACACCGTCCTGCCATCCGAGCGGCTGGACAGCATCGAGCACACGACCATCGCCATCGTCGGGCCCGGCCAGGTGGCCAAGACGGTCGCCGCCGAGAACTGGCTGCTGCGGAGCGTCGAGGCCGACCCGGCCAACTTCCTCTGGTACATGCAGTCCGACGAAGGGGTGGAAGCCTACGTCAAGTCGCGCATCAACCCGATGATCGACACCCACGACGGCATGAAGGCCCGCCTGGGAACCAAGGCCGTCGACGACAGCCTGCACTTCAAGCGCTTCAGGGGCATGACGGTGGAGTTCCTCTCCGCCCACCCCAAGACGCTGATCAACAAATCGGCCCCGCGCATCGTGGCCGACGAAATCGACAACTGGCTGCTGCTCGGCGACGTCAAGGGCATGCTGGACATCCGGCGCCAGACCTTCGGCCGCCAGTCGAAACTGCTGGCCATCAGCCACCCTGACATGGCCAAGGGCCTGGATCCGGCGACCGACTGGACCGCCGGCATCATGTCGATCTACGCCGACAGCGATCAGTGCGTCTGGTACTGGCGCTGCCCTCAATGCGGCGCCACCTCGAGCCCGGCGCCGACCGCCAAGCGCGTCATGGTCATCAAGTATCCCGAGGATCCCGACGTCCCTCTGGACGTCATCGAGCGCGAAGCCCACCTGCTTTGCCCGGTCAACGGCTGCGCCATCGCCGATCATCACCGGGAGGCCATGAACCTCGACGCGTTCAACCGGTTCGGCGGATGGATCGGCGACGGCCAGGAGATCTCCGAGGGCGGTGAGGTGACCGGCGAGCTGGTCAGCCGCGACACTGCCGGCTTTTGGATCCATGGGGCCATGTCGCCCTTCGTCATCGGGGGGATCGGCGGCCTGGCCCGCGCCAGGGTCAAGGCAGAACGCGAGGCCGAGGTGTCCGGCGAAGACGCCGCCATCCGTCAGGTTATCATCAAGCAGTGGGGCATTCCCTACTCGAAGAAGAAGGCCGCCGGGTCCGTCGACGCCGACACCCTGGCCGAACGCGCCGATCGCAACCTCGACCTGGGCGTCGTGCCAGAGGGCGTCCGGTTCATCACCCTCTTCGTCGACGTGCAGAAATGGGGCTTCGACTACCTCTACCGGGGCTGGGGCGAGAACAGCCAGAGCTGGATCATCGACCGGGGCCGGCTGGCCCAGGATCCGGAGACTGGCAGGGCGATCGAGCCGACAACGTCGGGCGCCGACTGGGACCGGCTGCTCGCCCTGTTCGACCGCAAGTTCCCCCTGGGCGACGGATCGCCCCGGGTGATGGGCGTCCGCAGCATGGGCGTCGATTCCCGGGGTGAGCCCGGCGTCACAGCTCAGGCCTATACCGCCTGGCGACGTTGGAAGAAGGCGAAGCGGACGCGCCGCATCGGTGTCATTTCCGGCCGCGACGCCTGGACCATCATCCTCACCGGCGGCGCCAGCGCGCTCCTCGCTCCGCGGCTGCAGGTGGTCTATCCTGACACGGCCCGGAAGGCCTCCGCCGCATCCCAGAACCAGGTGCCGGTCGCCTCCTTCAACCCCAACCTGTTCAAGGACGATCTGGCGGGCCAGCTGGCGGTCGCCGAGCGCGGACCCTTCTACGTCAACTTCCCATATGCCTTGCGCTCTGAGCGCCGGCCCCACGCCTTCTTCGAACAGGCGACGGCCGAGCACCAGGTGGGCGCGCGCTGGGAAAAGAAGGTTTCCTCGGCGAAGAACGAAGCGCTCGACCAACTGGTCGGCACCCACGTCCTCGCCCACCTGCACGGCCTGTCACGCCTCGACTGGGCAAAGCCGCCCAGCTGGGCGGCGCCCTGGGACCTCAACAGCTACGTCCAGGACGTGGCCGAGCTCGAGGCCGAGCAGGCCGCCGCGGAAGCCGCCGCGGCCGCACCTGCAGATCCGGACGCCTCTCTCAAGAAGAAACGCTCCCTGGCCACCCGTCTGGCCTGAGCTGGAGACCCCGCCCATGCCAGACACGTCCGCCCAGGCCGCCCGCTGCGAGACCTGCCCCTTCCGGCATGACTCCGGTCCGGCCGGCCTGCAGTGCCGCCGCCGGTCCCCGATGCCGGACTCGATCCTGCGCCTGGCCGTCTGGCCGACCGTCAAGGCCGGCGACTTCTGCGCCGAGCACCCGGACTTCACCCCCGCCGCGCCGCTCCCGGCCCAGGCGCCGCTTCCCCTCTAGTCGCAAGGCCCGCCATGTCCCGTCGCAACGCCCGAACCGCCGCCACCCCGGCCGCCGTCGCTGTTCCCCAGCTGGGCGAGGATGCGAGCGCCGCTCGCATCGAGCCCGCTGCCGAGGCTCCCGCTGCCGAGGCTCCCGCTGCCGAGGCTCCCGCTGCCGAGGCTCCCGCTGCCGAGGCTCCCGCTGCCGAGGCTCCCGCTGCCGAGGCTCCCGCTGCCGAGGCTCCCGCTGCCGAGGCTCCCGCTG
>JBIIAX010000007.1:0-161961 GCA_044239675.1 Caulobacter sp. | reverse complement strand
CCGCGCCCGGCGAGGCGGCCCCGGCCGCCGCGACTCCCGCCACCACCCCGGCCGCGCCGGCCGCCCCCGCGGGCGCCGCGCCCGCCGCCAAGCTTTGATCCGCAGGTAAAGACCGATGGCACACGCCTACGCCACTCATGACGATGCCGCGCACGATGAAGCGGATCACAAGCCCGGCTTCATCACCCGCTGGTTCTTCTCGACGAACCACAAGGACATCGGCACCCTCTACATCCTGTTCGCCATCATGGCCGGGATCGTCGGCGGCGCCCTGTCGGGCCTGATCCGCTGGGAACTGGCCGAGCCGGGCATCCAGATCTTCAAGGCGGGGTCGTCCGTCAACCTGATGGGTCTCGTCGAGCAGTCGAAGCACGGCTACAACGCCGTGGTCACCGCCCACGCCCTGATCATGATCTTCTTCATGGTCATGCCGGCGATGATCGGCGGCTTCGGCAACTGGTTCGTACCGATCATGATCGGCGCGCCGGACATGGCCTTCCCCCGGATGAACAACATCTCCTTCTGGCTGCTGGTCGCCGCCTGGGTGCTGCTGATCATGTCGATGTTCTCCGACGGCGGTCCCGGAAAAGGCTTCGGCGGCGGCTGGACCATCTATCCGCCCCTCTCGACCTCGGGCCACACGGGCCCGGCCATGGACCTGGCGATCTTCGCCCTCCACCTGGCCGGCGCCAGCTCGATCCTCGGCGCCGTCAACTTCATCACCACCATCTTCAACATGCGCGCCCCGGGGATGACCCTGCACCGCATGCCCCTGTTCGTCTGGTCGGTGCTGGTCACTGCCTTCCTGCTGCTGCTGTCGCTGCCCGTCCTGGCCGGCGCCATCACCATGCTGCTGACCGACCGTAACTTCGGGACCCACTTCTTCGACCCGGCCAACGGCGGCGATCCGGTGATGTTCCAGCACCTGTTCTGGTTCTTCGGCCACCCGGAAGTCTACATCCTGATCCTGCCCGGGTTCGGCATTATCAGCCACATCGTCTCGACCTTCTCGCGCAAGCCCGTCTTCGGCTACCTCGCCATGGCCTACGCCATGGTCGCCATCGGCTTCGTCGGCTTCCTGGTCTGGGCCCACCACATGTACACCGTGGGCATGGGCATCAACCTGCGGGCCTATTTCGTCGCCGCGACCATGGTCATCGCCGTGCCCACCGGGGTGAAGATCTTCAGCTGGATCGCCACCATGTGGGGCGGTTCGATCAGCTTCAAGACGCCCATGCTGTGGGCCATCGGCTTCATCTTCCTGTTCACCGTCGGCGGCGTCACCGGGGTGGTCCTGGCCAACGCCGGCGTCGACTACAGCTTCCACGACACCTACTATGTCGTCGCCCACTTCCACTATGTGCTCAGCCTGGGCGCGGTGTTCGCCATCTTCGCCGGCTTCTACTACTGGTTCGAGAAGATGTGGGGCGTAAAGTACAACGAGTTCCTCGGGGCCCTGCACTTCTGGGTGACCTTCGTCGGCGTCAACGTGATCTTCTTCCCGCAGCATTTCCTCGGGATGCAGGGCATGCCGCGCCGCTATGTCGACTACCCCACCGGCTTCGCGCACTGGAACCTGGTGTCCTCCTGGGGCTATGTGATCACCGTCGTGGGCGTGGTCATCTTCCTGGCCATGCTGGCCGAGGCCGCCATCCGTCGCCGCAAGGCCGAGGCCAATCCCTGGGGCGAAGGCGCCACCACCCTGGAATGGACCCTGCCGTCGCCTCCGCCCTTCCACCAGTTCAACGAACCGCCGGTGATCACCGCCGACCACCACTAGGTTCCGACAAGGTCCGCCGCCTCATCCGGGGCGGCGGTTCGGACCCACTTTTGAAGAAGCTGGATGTCCCGCCCCGGCGGGACCGTGAAGATGATCAAGCCGACCCTCGCCCAGGACGTACCGCCCGCCCGCGCCCCGGCGCTGTGGGGCGACTATGTCCAGCTGATGAAGCCGCGGGTCATGTCGCTGGTGGTGTTCACCGCCTTCACCGGCCTGGTCTGCGCCGGAACGCCGATGAACTGGCTGCTCGCGGCGGTGGCCATCCTCTGTATCGCCATCGGCGCCGGCGCCTCGGCCGCCTTCAACATGTGGTACGACGCCGACATCGACGGCGTCATGCGCCGTACCCAGGGCCGGCCGGTGCCGTCCGGCAAGGTCCAGGGCGCCGACGCGCTGGGCCTCGGCGTGGTTCTGTCCCTGCTGTCGGTGATGCTGCTGGGGATGACCACCAACTGGCTGGCCGCCGGCCTGCTGGCCTTCACCATCTTCTTCTACGCCGTGGTCTACACCATGTGGCTGAAGCGATGGACGGCCCAGAACATCGTCATCGGCGGACTGGCCGGCGCCCTGCCGCCGGCCATCGGCTGGGCCGCCGCCAGCGGAACGGCCCCGGCCAACGCCTGGCTGCTGGTGCTGATCATCTTCCTCTGGACCCCGCCGCACTTCTGGGCCCTGTCGCTGTATACGGCGCAGGACTACGCCAAGGCCGGGGTGCCGATGATGCCGGTGGTCAAGGGCGCCAAGTCGACCCGCCTGCAGATCCTGCTCTATTCGATGGTGCTGATCCCGGTCTGCATCCTTCCCTACTTCACCGGCCTCGGCCACGGCCTCTACCTGGCGGTGGCGGCGGTCGGGGGGCTGGGGTTCCTGGTCCTGGCCTGGCGGCTGTTCCGCTCCCAGGCGGGGGAGGGCGCCGATCCGCGCAACGGCCAGCTCTATGACGTCAAGCTGGGGGCCAAGGACGCCCGCAACCTGTTCGCCTTTTCCATCCTCTATCTGTTCAGTCTGTTCGCCAGCCTGGTGGCCGAGCGAATCATCGGGATCGGCGCATGAGCGACAACCAGTCCCCTGACGTGACCTCGGTCGAACCGGCGGCGGCCAGGCCGATCTTCCCGGTCCCCGCCAACGCCCCGATGACCCCGGCCGAGCGCGAGGCCTTCCTCAAAGCGCGCCGCGGCCGCAACATCCTGCTGGGCCTGTCGCTGGTCGCCTTTATCGTCATCGTCTTCCTGGTCACCGTTCTGAAGATGGGAGCCTCCATTGCCGATCGCCCCCTCTGAACCGGCCGCCCCGAAGGCCAGACTGGGTCGCCGCAACGGGCTGGTCGCCGCCGTCTGTGGCCTGGGCTTTCTCGGCATGGTCGGCGCGGCCTATGCGGCGGTGCCGCTGTACAAGGCCTTCTGCCAGATCACCGGCTTCGACGGCACGGTCAGCAAGGCCGAAGCGGCCCCGACAAAGGTTCTGGATCGCAAGCTGGCCATCCGGTTCGACACAAACGTCCGCGACCTGCCGTGGGACTTCAAGGCCGAACAGGTCAGCCAGGACGTGAAGATCGGGGCCACGGGCCTGGCCTTCTTCAAGGTGACCAACCACGGCAAGACGCCAATGACCGGCCGGGCCAGCTACAATGTCCTGCCCGAACAGGCCGGACCTTATTTCCGCAAGCTGCAGTGCTTCTGTTTCGACGACCAGACTATCCAGCCCGGCCAGACGGTCGAGTTCCCGGTGGTCTATTTCGTCGATCCGGAGTTCGCTACCGACTTCGAGACCCGGGGAAAGAGCGAGGTCACCCTCAGCTACACCTTCTTCCCGGTACAATCCGCACAGGCTAGCGCCTCTCCGACGCCGTCTCCCCTTGGCGGGGCGGTCAAGGCGGGGCTATAGCGAAACCACCACACCGGCCCCGCCAGGGGTCGGGCTTTACAGACGCGAAAAGGGCAGGGCTTCAGCGACATGGCTCACGGCGCCGTTAAACACGACTACCACCTGGTCAACCCCAGTCCCTATCCCCTGCTGGGGTCCATCGCCGGCGTCGTGCTGGCGGTCGGCACGGTCATCTGGATGAAGGGCCTGTTCGGCCTGGAGAAGGGCAGCTGGTTCGTCATGGCCCTGGGCTTCGGCCTGGTCATCCTGACGATGGTCGGCTGGTGGATGGAAGTCACCAAGGAAGCCAACCAGGGCGACCATACCCCGGTCGTCTCGATTGGCCTGCGCTACGGCATGATCCTGTTCATCGCTTCGGAAGTGATGTTCTTCGTCGCCTGGTTCTGGATTTTCTTCGAGATGGTGCTGTTCAAGGGCCATCGCACCCTGACCCCGGAAGTGGGCAACTTCATCGGCGTGGCCGAGGCCTGGAAGACCTGGCCGCCCAAGGGCGTCGAACTGGTCCCGGCCTTCCACCTGCCCCTGGTCAACACCCTGACCCTGCTGCTCTCGGGCACCACGGTCACCTGGGCCCACCACGCCCTGCAGCAGGGCGACCGCAAGAACGCCAAGTTCGCCCTGGTCCTGACCGTCGGCCTGGGCCTGCTGTTCACCGCTATCCAGGTCTATGAGTACCAGCACATCCTGCACGAAAAGCTGTTCTACTCGGAGGAGGCTTCCAACGCCGGCCTCTATGGCTCGACCTTCTTCATGGCCACGGGCTTCCACGGCTTCCACGTCGCGGTGGGCACCATCTTCCTGGCCATCTGCCTGTTCCGCCTGATGGGCGGCGGGTTCACCCCCAAGCAGCACTTCGGCTTCGAGGCAGCGGCCTGGTACTGGCACTTCGTCGATGTGGTCTGGCTGTTCCTGTTCGCCTTCATCTACGTGATCTTCGGAACCGCCTGACCGTGACCAACCCCTACGCCGCGGCGGCCCTTGGCCGCTGCCCCCGCTGCGGCGAAGGGTATCTGTTCGACGGTTTCCTCAAGGTGGCCCCGGCCTGCGAGGCCTGCGGCCTGGAAACCGGCAAACTGGGCAATGGCGAAGGTCCGGCGGTGTTCATCATCCTGATCGCCGGCTTCCTGCTCGCCTTCGGGGCGCTGATCTGCCAGATCGCCTTCCACTGGCCCATCTGGCTGCTGCTGGTGGTCTGGTTGCCGCTCAGCGTCGTGGTCTGTATCGGCCTGCTGCGGCCGATGAAGGGCTTGATGATCGCCACCCAGTACGCCAACCAAATCGGTCAGGATCGATAGAAAATCCTTCTCCTGCTTGGGGAGAAGGTGGCGCGAAGCGCCGGATGAAGGGTCGATGACAGAATCCGCTGCTCTCCTGCTTCGCCAAGCCCGATCCGCTTGTTCCAATACAGCCGGGGCCGCCGGTGCGACCCCGCATCCGACCCCCTTCGGGGGCCACCTTCTCCCGCTGGCGGCGGGAGAAGGATCTGAGAGATGAAACGCCTCCCTATCGGCTTGACCCTCGCCACCCTGATCGGCCTCGCCATCCTGCTGGCGCTGGGCGGCTGGCAGATGAAGCGGCTGGCCTGGAAGACCGACCTCCTGGCCCGTATCGAAAAACTGAAGACCGCCCCCGCCCGACCGCTCGCCGATGTTCTGGCCCTGGCCGCCAAGGGCGAGAACGTCGATTTCAGCCGCGTCACCGTGGTCTGCGATCCGACAGGGCTGAAGCCCTCGAAGGTCTGGCTGTTCGGGCTGAAGGACGGCCAGGCCGGCTGGCGCAGCCTCGCCCCCTGCGGCCTGCCCGGCCAGGTGATCATCATCGACCGCGGCTTCTCGGCCCGGGGCGAGGACACCACGCCCCCGACCACCACGGAGCCGCCGCCCCAGGCCGTCACCGGCATCCTGCGCCGGCCCGACACCCTGACCGGCGTCCAGCACGCGGTGACCCAGGACCAGAACGACGTGATCGGCTGGCAGACCCGCGAGGGGGCGATGGCCTCGGCCATGCGGGGCGCCCTGTCCGGGGGGGCCAAGGCCTCGCCCTTCATCCTGGTGGCCGAATCGGAGAGCCCGCAGCCGTTTGGCCTCAATCCGGCGCCGCTTCCCACCGATATTCCCAATCGGCATCTGGAATACGCCCTCACCTGGTTCGGCCTTGCCGCGACCCTGATCGCCATCTATGGCGCCATGCTCTGGCGCAGGTTCAAGACCCCATGAAATACGTCTCCACCCGGGCCGGCGGCAACGCCCGGCCGATCGGCTTCCTCGACGCGGTCCTCTCCGGCCTGGCTCCGGACGGCGGCCTCTATGTGCCGGAAACCTGGCCGACCTTCACGCAGGACGAGATCGCCGCCTTCGCCGGCAAACCCTATGCGGAGGTCGCGGCCGCCGTTCTGGGCCGGTTCGCCGAGGACGAGATCCCGGCCGACACCCTGCTGGAGATCTGCACCGAGGCCTACGCCACCTTTGCCCACACGGCGACCTGCCCGGTGGTCCAGCTGGCGCCGGGTAGGTTCATGGCCGAGCTGTTCCACGGCCCGACCCTGGCCTTCAAGGACGTGGCCATGCAGCTGCTGGCGCGGCTGTACGAACATATCCTCAAGTCCAAGGGCCGCACCCTGACCATCGTCTGCGCCACCTCGGGCGATACCGGCGGCGCGGCGGTCGAGGCCTTCCGCGGCCGATCGAATGTCCGCATCGTCGCCATGTTCCCGGAGGGCCGGATCAGCGAGGTGCAGCGGCGGTTCATGACCACGGCGACCGACGCCAACGTCGCCTGCCTGTCGGTGGAGGGCAGTTTCGACGACTGCCAGGCCATCCTGAAGACGATGTTCGGCGACAGCGATTTTGTCCAGGCCGTCGACCTTTCGGCCGTCAACTCGATCAACTTCGCCCGCATCGCCGCCCAGGCGGTCTACTACTTCACCACCGCCGTCGCCCTTGGCGCGCCACAGCGCAAGATCGGTTTCGCCGTCCCGACCGGCAATTTCGGCGACGCCTTCGCCGGCTATGTCGCCCATCGGATGGGCCTGCCGATCGAGCGGATCCTGGTGGCCACCAACAGCAACGACATCATGGCCCGCGCCTTCGAGGACGGTCGCTACGCCCGGGGCAATGTCGCCGCCACCCAGAGCCCGGCCATGGACATCCAGGTCGCTTCCAACTTCGAGCGGCTGTATTTCGAATGCGTCCGCCGCGACGGGCTGGAGACCGGCCGCGCCTTCCGCGCCTTCTCCGAGGCCGGGGTGGTCGACATCCCGCCCGCCGCCCTCGCCGCGATGAAGGAGCTGTTCAGCGGGGCCTCGACCAGCGAGGACGACACCGCCCGCTCCATGCTGTCGACCTTGAACGAGACCGGCCGCCAGATCGACCCCCACACCGCCGTGGCCGTCTCGGCCGCCCAGCGCCGGGGCGTCTTCCCGGCGGAGACCCCGGTGGTGGTGCTGTCCACCGCCCACCCGGCCAAGTTCCCGGAAGCCGTCTTCGCCGCCACAGGGGCCAAGGCCGCCCTGCCGCGCGGCTCGGGCAGCCTCTCGGCCCGGCCCGAACGGTACGACCGCCTGCCGGCCGATCCCGGGGCGGTGATGGCCTATGTGCGGGCGTTCGCGGCCAGGTGACGGCGTCCGCCATCCTCACCCGTAGCGAAGCGCAGCGTAGCGTACGGGGGAGGGGGACCGCCGCCGTTTGGCGGTGGTGGAGGGGGCGAGGGCCGTGCGCCGGAGCCGGTGGGTTCCTACATATGGCTTTCTTCGCAATCACTGCTGATCACGCCCTGTCCCTCGCCCCCTCCACCACGCTTCGCGCGGTCCCCCTCCCCCGTACGGCCTTCGGCCTACGGGGAAGGATAAAGGTGCCATGACCCCAACCCTGCACACTCTCCCCAACGGCGTCCGGGTCATCTGTGATCCGATGCCGGGGCTCGAGACCCTGGCCCTGACGGTTGTCGCCGGGCGGGGCGCGGCGCATGAGGATGCGGCCCGCTCCGGCTGGTCGCACCTGATGGAGCATATGGTGTTCAAGGGGGCGGGCCGGCGCACCGCCCGCCAGATCGTCGAGGACGTCGAGGCCGAGGGCGGCCAGGTCAACGCCGCCACCGGCTATGAGCGGACCAGCTTCCAGATTCGCGCCCTGAAGGGCGGCCTGCCACTGGGCATGGACATCCTCGCCGACCTGGTGCTGCGTCCGACTTTGGACGCCGCCGACCTGGCCAAGGAGAAGGGCGTCGTCGCCCAGGAGATCGCCGAGGCGGCGGACACCCCGGACGACCTGGTCTTCGAACTGGCCCAGGCCGCCGCCTTTCCGGACCAGTCACACGGCCGGCCGATCCTGGGCACCCGCAAGTCGCTCAAACCCGCCGATCCGGTCTCTCTGGAAGCCTGGCGCGCAGCCCTCTACGCCCCCGACCGGCTGATCGTCAGCGCCACCGGGGCGGTGGAGGAGGGCGAACTGCTGGCCCTGGCCGAGGCGGCGTTTGGCGGCCAGCCGGCCGGGCAGGGGGCGCCGGCCCCCGCGGCTCCGGTCTTCCAGGCCGGTCAGGCGGCCAAGGGGCGAAAACTGGAGCAGGCGCATCTGGTGCTGCTGCTGCCGGCCGGCGGGGCCAGGGACGACGACTATTTCGCCCAGCGACTGTTCGTCGAGATGCTGGGCGGCGGCATGTCCTCCCGGCTGTTCCAGGAGGCGCGGGAGAACCGCGGTCTGGCCTATGCGATCGACGCCTGGTCGGACACCTATGCCGACGGCGGCATGGTCGGCATCTACGCCGGCTGCGCCGCCGATGACGCCGCCCCGTTGGCCCAGGTCTGCGCCCATGAGATTCTCGCCCTGACGGCGGCGGTCGGAGAGGGCGAACTGGCCCGGGCCAAGGCCCAGCTGAAGGCCTCGCTGTTCATGGCCCGCGAACAGCCGCTGTCCCGCGCCGAACAGGCGGCCGGCCAGGCCCTGCTGTTCGGCCGGCTGTTCACCACCGCCGAACTGGCGGCGGCCATCGACGCCGTGGGCCCGGCGGATATCGCCAGGGTCGGGGCCCGGCTGCTGTCCCCCCGCCTGGCCGCCGGGGCGGTGCTGGGGTCGAAGGGGGCGCTGGGCGCGGTCGAGGCCTTCGATGCGGCGCTTAAGGGGGGCTGATCCAGAGGAGATTTCTTTCTCTCCAAGCGGGAAAAGGAGTGCGAAGCGCTCTAGGATGAGCGCACCTTTGGCGGGAATCGGCGCGTGCAGCCTATGGTCCCAGAGTACGCCTTTGCGGGCTTCAGCCGACAGACCTTTTCGCGCGGGAGGGTGACCTAGCGTTCTGGCCGCGAACGAATGCGGATGATTTCGAGCAGCGCCTGTAGCCTAAGCCGCTCCATCTCTTCATGAGCATAGCCTAGGTTTTTGGGTTCACATCCTGCGACGACGTAGCATATGCGATAGCCGCCATAGTCCTTCTGCTGGAAGAAGCACTCTTGAGCGACTGCTGCCGCAACAGCCAGCGCGGGTTCTCCCGATCTCTCGTATCTGGGGACGAACTGCGTGATGCAGGCCATTTGATCTGGCTTAAGCGGCTCGAAAGCAACGTCCGCCATCATTGCGATCAACGCTGAAAAAATCATGACGGCCTCGACGAACCCCTTAGCTATTGGGCTTCCATGGTGAGCGTAGCGTGTAGGAGGCTCGACCTTCAATCGCCAAACGCTTGGTTCAGCCAGAACCGGCTTTTACATGACCCCTCATCCCGCCCGCTTGGCGCATCTTCCTTCTCTGCTAAGCGGTAGAAGGGAGGATCTTCGCTGCTTTCGCGACTATTCTCCCGCTTGACGGTTTCACTCCAGCCCCCAACCCTAGCGATCGATGGCCCTTCTCGACTGGAGCTCTCTGGACTCGACCTTCCGCCTCGACGGCGGGACGGTGCGTCTGCGCCCGCCGAAGGGGAGCGACTATGGGGAATGGGCGCGACTGAGAGCCCCCTCGCGGGACTTCCTGCAGCCCTGGGAGCCGACCTGGGCCCGCGACGATCTGACCCGCACCGCCTTTCGCCGGCGCCTGGACGCCTGGCGTCGGGACATGGAACAGGGCCTGACCTATCCCTTCTTCGTCTTCGCGGCGGGCAGCGGCGAACTGACCGGCGGCATCACCCTGTCCAGCGTCCGGCGCGGCGTCGCTCAGACCGGATCGATTGGCTACTGGAGCGGCCTGGAGACCTCGAGGCGCGGCTATACCCTGGCGGCGGTGCGGGCGGTGACCCGGTTCGCCTTCCGAACCCTGGGGCTATCGCGGCTGGAGGCGGCCTGCCTGCCGAGCAACTTCGCCTCCGCCTCGCTGCTGTTCAAGGCGGGGTTTCAGGAGGAGGGTTTCGCCCCGGCTTATCTGAAAATTAACGGCGAATGGCGAGATCATCGACTGTTCGGACTGCTTTCGCGCGAGCGGGAACAGGAATGCCCGGACTGATCGGCGCGGGGCGGCGTCTCGAATACCGGTATCCGGTTCGGGGCGAAGCACCCTAGCCTGTGGGTCGATTGATCCACTCGTTGACTAAGGGGCGCGCCACATGGCGCTGGGCAAAGCCGACCGCAGGGGATGGGACGCCGCCTTGACGCTGGAAGCGTTGGGCGCCGCCGGCGTCGCCCTGTGGACATGGTCGCCCGCTGAAGATCGCCTGAGATTGACCGGATCGGCCCGCGCCCTGGGCCTGGGCCCGCTGTCCCCCGAATGTTCCTCAGCCGCGCTGCGGGCGCTGGTGCTGCCGCAGGATCGGGCCATCGCCGAGGACCTGCTGCGCGAACAGCCGCCCCATAGCGAAATCGCCCTCCGTCTGCGGCTGCGTGGCGGCGAGGTGGCCGTCTGGCGCGGGGTCTGGCTGGAGGAGGGGGAGAGGGCCGCGGGGGTCGTCGCCCCGGAAACCGCTTTCGCCGCCTCGGATCTCGACCCCCTGACCGGCCTGCTCGATCGGCGCAGCTTTGTCGCCCGGGCGCGGGAACGGCTGCAGTCGCCCGGCGCCTGGACCCTGGTGGTCGCCGACCTTGACCGGCTGCGCCGGCTGAACGAGGCGCTGGGCCATGAGCGGGCCGATCTGGTGCTGGCGGCCCTGGGCGCCCGCCTCTCCGCCGCCTTCCCGGCCGAATCCCTGATGGCCCGGGTTGGGGAGGATGAGTTCGCCGTTCTCACCCCCGGCTCGGTCCCGGCCGGAACCCGCCTCAGAGAAGCGCTGGAGCGGCCCCTGCGGGTCGCCGGCTTTGATATCCACCCGACCCTGGCCGTCGGCGCCGTGGAGGCCCAGGGCGGCGAGGAGGCCCCGGAAGCGGCCGAACTGCTGCGCCGGGCGGAACTGGCCGTCGAGGCCGCCAAGGCCGCCGGCCGGGGCGGCGGGGCCGCCTATGGCCGGGCCATGGAAAGCGACGGCCTGTCGCGCCTGGCGCTGGAGGGCGATCTTCGCGGCGCCGTCGGCCGGGGCGAGATCGGTCCCTTCTATCAGCCGGTGGTCAGGCTCAACTCCGGAGAGCTGTCGGGCTTCGAGGCCCTCTGCCGCTGGCGCCACCCGCGTCGGGGCCTGCTGCCGCCGGACGAATTCCTCCCCATGGCCGAAGAGATGGGGCTGATGGAGGAGATCGGCGAACGGATGCTGCGCGCCTCCGCCCGCCAGCTGTCCGACTGGCAGGCCAAACATCCCCCGGCCTGGCAGCTGACGGTCAGCGTCAACCTCTCCACCGGCGAGATTCATCGCGACAGCCTGGTCGAGGACGTCAAGGGGCTGATCGACAAGTATCGGCTGCGGCCCGGCGCCCTGAAGCTGGAGATCACCGAAAGCGACATCATGCGCGACCCGGAGGGCGCCGCCGTGGTGCTGAAGGCCCTGCGGGCCGTCGGCGCGGGCCTGGCGCTCGACGACTTCGGCACCGGTTTTTCCTCGCTCAGCTACCTGACCCGGCTGCCCTTCGACACCCTGAAGATCGACCGCTACTTCGTCCGCACCATGGGCGCCAACGAGGGCTCGGCCAAGATCGTCGAATCGGTGATCAAGCTGGGCCAGGACCTCAATCTGGAGGTCGTCGCCGAAGGGGTGGAGAACTCGGTCATGGCCCAGCGCCTGCTCGGCCTGGGCTGCGACTATGGCCAGGGCTTCGGCTACGCCCCGCCGCTGTCGCCGCAGGAGGCGGAGGTCTATCTCAACGAAAGCTACGTCGACGGCGTCGCGCCGGTCCGGCGGCAGGGGTGAGGGATATCTTCGCCCGCACCAGGCACGTGACCCAAACACTCCGTCATCCTAGGAACAACAAGCCCTAGGATGACGGAGGTGGAGGGGCTTTAAGCCCGCCCGGCCTGGGCCGACAGGTGGTCGGCGCTGACGCCCAGGCGGGCCAGGGCGTTGGACCATTTGTGCTCGTGGTCGTCGCCGAAGATCAACGCCGGGTCGGGGTCGCCGACCAGCCAGATGTTGTCCCGCATCTCCTTTTCCAGCTGACCCGCGCCCCAGCCGGCATAGCCCAGCGCCAGGATGGCCTTGCGCGGCGGGCCGTCGGCGGCCAGGGCGTTGAGCACTTCGCGGGAGGTGGTCAGGGACAGGCCTTCGGCGACGGGCAGGGTGCCCGCCGGGCTGGAATAGTCGTCGGTATGCAGGACGAAGCCCCGCTCCCGCTCGACGGGACCGCCCATCAGCACGATGTCCTCGCGCTGGGTCTCTCCGACCTTGACCCCCAACCGGGCCAGCAGGTCCGGCATGGTCAGGCCATCGACCGGGCGGTTGAGGGTGATGCCCATGGCATGCTCCTCGTCATGGGCGCAGACATAGATGATCGCGCGTTCGAACCGCTCGTCGTCGATCCCCGGCATGGCGATCAACAGTCGGCCTGAGAGAAAGTCCTGCGGGGGATGGGCTGCCATGGACCCAACATCGGTCGCGAACGCGGCTGTTTCAAGTCGCCTGTCTTGGCGCGGAGGCTCGTCCCCTCTATTTGGCATTGAACGCCCGAGCCTGGGCAGGGAGAAACCAGACCATGACCATCAAAGTTGGCGACAAGCTGCCCGACGCGACCTTCATGACCAGCAGCTCGGAAGGCCCTCGCCCGATCAGCACCGATGAGCTGTTCAAGGGCAAGACCGTGGCCTTTTTCGCGGTCCCCGGCGCCTTCACCCCCACCTGCTCGGCCAAGCATGTCCCCGGCTTCAAGGAGCATGTCGCCGACTTCCGCGCCAAGGGCGTCGACACTATCGCCTGCGTCTCGGTCAACGACGTCTTCGTGATGAAGGCCTGGGGCGCCGATCAGGGCGTCGGCGACGACATCATCATGCTGGCCGACGGCAACGGCGACTTCACCAAGGCCATCGGCCTGGAGATGGACGGCAGCAAGTTCGGCATGGGCGTCCGCTCGCAACGCTATTCCATGGTCGTCAAGGACGGCGTGGTCGAGACCCTCAACGTCGAAGAAGGCGGGGAATTCAAGGTCAGCGCCGCCGACTACATGCTGGCGCAGCTGTAGGCATTGCACGTCGTCCCTCCCCTTCATGGGGAGGGCGAGGCCGCGACCGCGGCCGAAGGGTGGGGATGTTTGTCGCGCCGGAGCACTTCCCCACCCTGCGCCGGCCTTCGGCCGTCTGGCCCTCCCCATGAAGGGGACGGACGGCTTCTACCCGGCAAACGCTTCCAGCGGACCGGCGCCTTGCGTCACCGCCGCCACCTGGCCGGGGACGCCGCTGAGCACCTGGCCGGCGAAGTACTGCGCCAGGGGCGCCCGGGTGGCGTCGAGCTTGGCCTGGCGGGCCAGCATCCAGCCGCCGACGGTTTCACCGCAGATCTTCAGGAAGGCCGTGGCCCCGGCCAGCGCGTCAGGCGTCCCGCGCCGCTCGGCCAGCCAGGCGGCGGCGGTCTCCGTCGCGTCCACGGCCGCGTCCAGCGCCTTGCCGACCGGGGCGAGATCGCCGCCCAGCCGTCCGGCGTCGCCGCGGATGTCTTCCAGCAGGTCGGCGAAAGGCTTGCCGCCGTCCATCGACAGCTTGCGGCCGATCAGGTCGATGGCCTGGATGCCGTTGGTCCCCTCATAGATCGGCAGGATACGGGCGTCGCGGTAGTGTTGCGCCGCCCCGGTCTCCTCCACAAAGCCCATGCCGCCGTGGACCTGCAGGGCCCAGGACGCCATCTCCACCCCGACATCGGTCGACCAGCCCTTGGCGATGGGGGTCAGCAACTCTTCGCGCCGGGCGGCGTCCTTGTCGCCGTGCTTGCCCAGGTCGGCGGCGACGGCGGTGGCCAAGCAGATACCCCGGGCGGCGGCCGTCCTGGCCTTGATCATCATCAGGGTGCGGCGAACGTCGGGCAGGTCCCAGATCGGGGCGGGATTGGCGCCGGTCCAGGCCGAGCGGCTCTGTTTGCGTTCATGGGAAAAGGCCAGAGCCTGCTGATAGGCCCGTTCGGCGATGGCCACCCCCTGGGTTCCGACCTGCAGCCGGGCGGCGTTCATCATGGTGAACATATGGGCCAGGCCCTCGCCCTCGACCCCGACCAGTTCGGCCCGGGCCCCTTCGAAGGCCATGACGCAGGTGGGCGAGGCGTTGATGCCCAGCTTGTGCTCGATGCCGGCGGGCCGCAGGTCGTTGGGCGAGCCAAGGGTTCCGTCTTCGGCGACGACAAGCTTGGACGCCAGGAACAGGGAGATGCCCTTGACCCCGGCCGGCGCGTCCGGCGTGCGGGCCAGGACCAGATGGACGATGTTGTCGGCCCCGTCGTGGTCGCCCCAGGTGATGAAGATTTTCTGGCCGGTCAGCCGATAGCCCCCTTCCCCGTCCGGCTCGGCCCGGGTGGTCAGGGCGGAGAGGTCGGAGCCCGCCTGGGGCTCGGTCAGGTTCATGGTGCCGGTCCATTCGCCGCTGACCAGGCGGGGCAGGTAGAGGGCCTTCTGGCGCGGCGTGCCATGGGCGGCGAGGGCCTCGATGGCGCCTTGGCTGAGGATCGGGCAGAGACCGAAGGCCAGGCTGGCGGCGTTGAACATCTCGAAGACCGCGATCTCCAGCGCCTTGGGCAGGCCCTGGCCACCGAAGGCGGCGGGGGCCGACAGACTGGCCCAGCCGTCGGCCGCGAATTGGCGCAGGGCGTTGGCGTATCCCGGCGCGGCGGTGACCCGGCCGTTGGCGTATTTGGCGTGGGCGATGTCGCCCGGCCGGTTCAGGGGCGCGATGATGTCGGCGGCGAAGGCGCCCGCGCCGTCCAGCACAGCCTCCACCGTCGCCGCGTCCGCTTCGGGATAGAGTTCAGACAGCCGCTCGAAGCCCGCCGCCTTCAGGGCCAGGGTGATGTCGTCGATGGGCGGCTGATAGGTCATGGAAGGCTCGTCTGGTGAAGCTGTCGTATCTAGAAGCCTGGCCGAGCCGCCGCAAACGCGCGCTGAAGTTTTTGCCAGGGCGCCGCTTTTCCGCCGCCTTGCCGTCACCATATCCGTAACGGGATTGATCACAGTTGGAATCGTCGATGAAGCGCCTGTTCGCCGCCGCCGTGCTCGCCGTCAGCCTCTATGCCGGCGCCGCAGCCGCCGCGCCCGCAACCGATCCGGCGAAGATGCCGGCCGGGACCTACAGCCTGGAAAAGACCCATGCCTCGCTGATCGCCAAGGCCCGACACATGGGCCTGACCAGCTACACAATGCGGTTCAACAGTTTCGACGCCAGCTATGTCTGGGACCCGAAGGCGCCTGAGACGGCCAAGGTTACGGTCACCATCGACACCACCTCCCTGGACGTCGGTGATGCCAAGACCAGCGAAAAGTTCGCCGACGATTTCCTGGACGCCAAGGATCATCCCACGGCGACCTTCGTTTCGACCGCCATCAACCGGGCCGAGGGCGCCGCGACCGGCACGATCACCGGCGATTTCACCTTTCGCGGCGTGACGCGGCCCCTGACCCTCAATGTCGACTTTCGCGGATATGAGTCCGGCATCTTCGGCGCGCGGTCCGGATTTTCGGCCACGGCCCATTTCAAGCGGTCCGACTTCGGCTCCAGCAACCTGACCTTCGTCGTGGCCGACGACATCGATCTGGTCATCGAAGTCGAATTCCTGAAGAAATAGCGCCATGACCCAGACGCCCGCCCCCACCAGCCCTGCTCAGGCCCGCTATTCCTCCGTCGCCATCGCCCTGCACTGGCTGATCGCGGTGCTGATCATCATCAATGTCGGCCTGGCCTGGTACGGCGAGGATCTGCAGGGGATGGAGAAGATCGGGGTGATGCAGTGGCACAAGACGCTGGGCATCTCGATCCTGCTGTTTAGCCTGATCCGCCTGGGCTGGCGGCTGACCCACCGGCCGCCGGCCCTGTCGCCGCATCTGAAGGCCTGGGAGCGGTGGCTGGCCCATATCGTCCACTGGGGCTTCTATGTGTTGATGATCGGGCTGCCGCTGAGCGGCTGGATCATGGTTTCGGCCAGCCCGCTGATCCGGGTCTATCCGATCAACATGTTCGGCCTCTTCCATTGGCCGGAGATCAGCTATCTCGCCGACCTGCCGCGCGCCGACATGCGCGCCTGGCACGAGACTTTCGAACAGGTCCACGGCCTGATGGCCAAGGCCATTGTCTACGTCCTCATCCCGCTGCACGTCCTGGGGGCGCTGAAGCACCAGTTCCTCGACAAGGACAACGAACTGGCCCGGATGATCCCCTTCCTTCGCAAGGGGTCCAACTGATGCGCCGTCTCATCGCCGCCCTCACCGCCCTGTTGATGCTCGCCGCCACCCCGGCGGCCGCCGCGCCGGCCCAGGCCTGGAGCGTCGACAGGGCCGCCTCGAAGATCGCCTTCTCCTCCAGCTTCGACGGCCAGGCCTTCGCCGGGTCGTTCAGGCGCTGGGACGCGGTGATCCGCTTCGATGCGAAGAACCTGGCCGGATCCAGCGCGGTGATCACCATTGATACCGCCTCGGCCGCCACCGGGGACGCCGATCGGGACGCGGCCCTGCCCGACGTGCCCTGGTTCTCGGCCAAGGCCTTCCCCAAGGCGGTGTTCAGAACCACCGGCTTCAAGGCTCTGGGACCCAACAGATACGAAGCGACCGGCGCCCTGACCCTGCGCGGGGCGACCAAACCGTTGACCCTGCCCTTCACCCTGGTCATCACCGGGGACGCCGCCAAGATGAACGCCCAGCTCAGCATCAGCCGGCTGGCCTTCGGCGTGGGACAGAACGAGTGGAAAGCGACCAATGTGATTCCGGACCCGGTGACGGTGATGATCGCCGTGACCGCCCGGAAGTCGAAATAGAGGCCGTCCTCGACGCGGCGGCGATCGAAGCCGCTGTGGGAGCGCTTGCCTCCGGCCGGCTGGTCACCTTTCCGACCGAGACCGTCTATGGCCTGGCCGCCGACGCCGCCGATCCCCTCGCCGTGGCGCGGGTGTTCGAGGCCAAGGGCCGGCCACGCTTCAATCCGCTGATCGCCCATGTCGCCGACCTCGCGGCGGCGCGAAAGGTCGCCCGGCTGGACGACCGCGCCCTGGCCCTGGCGGAGGCCTTCTGGCCCGGCCCGCTGACCCTGGTCGCGCCGCTGCTGGACGCCTCCGCCGTCTGCGACCTGGCCCGAGCCGGACTCGACACTGTGGCCATCCGCGTTCCCGGCCACCCGCTGGCGCGCGCCCTGCTGGCGAAATTCGGCCGCCCCGTCGTCGCCCCCTCCGCCAACCGCTCCGGCCGCCCAAGCCCGACCACCTATGCCGATGCGGTCGAGGAAACCGGCGACAAGGCCGCCGCCTGCCTGGATGGCGGGCCCTGCGAGGTCGGTCTGGAATCGACGGTGGTGGCGGTGCTCGACGGCCCGCCGCGCCTGCTGCGCCCCGGCGCGGTGACCCGCGCCCAGATCGAGGCCCTGATCGGCCCCCTGGCCGAGGCGGAGGACGACGCAAGGCGCTCCCCCGGCCGGATGGCCCTGCATTACGCCCCGGACGCCCCGGTGCGGATCAATGCGGCCGGGCCGGAAGCCGGCGAAGCCTTCCTGGCCTTCGGTCCCTGGCCAGCCGGGGAGGGCGTGTTCAACCTAAGCCCGGCCGGCGACCTGGCCGAAGCCGCCGCCAACCTGTTCGCCATGCTTCGCGCCGCCGACCGGACACGGCCGTCAGCCATCGCCGTGGCGTCCATCCCGGGCGACGGTCTGGGAGAAGCGATCAACGACCGCCTGAAACGCGCGGCCGGCTACGTCGGCTGAAGCGCCGGGCGGATGTCGGTCTGTGAGAAGTCGTTGCCCTTAAACAGCAGCGGTGCGTTTAGGGCCTTGGCCAGGGCGTAGGCGAAGCAGTCGCCAAGATTAAGCTTCGCCGGATGCCGGCCGCGCCCGAAATTAAGGAAGGCTTCGAGCGCCGCGATTTCCAGCGCCATCGACCGATCCACGACGACCCCGAAGGCGCCCAGCCAGCGGTCGAACCCTT
This sequence comes from Caulobacter sp., assembly GCA_044239675.1. Lineage (GTDB taxonomy): Bacteria > Pseudomonadota > Alphaproteobacteria > Caulobacterales > Caulobacteraceae > Caulobacter. The sequence continues at coordinate 143,933 of JBIIAX010000007.1, read as the reverse complement.
CGCGATCCGGGAAGAATCCTCGGCTGGTCAACACCATGCCGGTCTCTACGTAGTTCATCGGCGACAACGCGGCGCCGGGAGCTTCCAGCAGCGCGTCCAGGTGGTCCGCCCAATCGGCCTCCTTTTCCGCGATCGCGATCAGGGCAGAGCTGTCGACGACGATCACTTCATCTCCTCATCCAGGTAGTCGTAGAGGGCGTCGAAGTCGGCCTTGGTGATCGGGGGGTGAGGCTTATCGAGGCCGGCGGCCTTCCGGAAGCGGTCGTTGGCGGCGATCATCGATTCTCGGGTCCGCGGGGTCTTGGCCTTCTCCTCGGCTAGCGCCTTGTCCAGGGCGCCCTTGATGGCGTCGGTCAGGGTGCTGCCGCGAAGAGCGGCCAGTTCCCGCGCCATCCGCTCGGCCTCCGGGTTCTTCAAAAGAATGCTCATGTCCCGCTCCGTATAGACAGCCGGTATATACTGGCGCGGGCAGGCCGGAAAGCGTATCCTCCGGCCTCATGACCATCCCCGTCCCCGCCGATGTCGTCTCCCGCCTGAAAGCCGTGCTCGGCGAGGGCGGGTGGAGCCAGGATCCCGAGCGGATCGCGCCCAAACTGGTCGAATGGCGCGGCCGGTGGTCGGGGAATACGCCGCTCCTGGCCCTGCCGCGCAACACCGCGGAGGTCTCCGCCCTGGTCGGGCTCTGCGCCGAGGCGGGGGTGGCGATCACCCCCCAGGGCGGCAACACCGGCCTGGTCTCCGGCCAGATTCCTCAAGGCGAAATCCTGCTGTCCACCGAGCGGCTGAACGCCATCCGCGACATCGACGGCTTCGACGACGTCATCGTCGCCGAGGCCGGCGTCACCCTGACGGCCATCCATGAGGCCGCGGCCGGCATCCGGCGACGCTTCCCCCTGGGCCTGGCCTCGGAGGGGTCGGCCACCGTCGGGGGCTTTGTTTCGACCAACGCGGGCGGCACCCAGGTGCTGCGTTTCGGCACGACCCGTAACCTGGTGCTGGGGCTGGAAGCGGTGCTGCCCAATGGCGAGATCTGGAACGGGCTGAAACGCCTGCGCAAGGACAATACCGGCTATGACCTCAAACAGCTGCTGATCGGCGGGGAGGGGACGCTGGGCGTGGTCACCGCCGCCAGCCTGAAACTCTTCCCCACCGCCGTCTCCACCGGCACGGCCATCTGCGGCCTGGTCAGCGCCGCCGACGCCATCACCTTGCTGGCCCGGGCCAAGGAAGAGACCGGCGGCGCCGTCGAGGCCTTCGAGCTGATGAGCCGGCCGGGCGTCGCCTACGCCATCAAGAACATCCCCGGGGTGCGCGAACCGCTGGAGGGGACGCCTCCCTGGTACGTCCTGGTCGAGACCACCAGCGGCGAGCCCGGCGTCGCCGAGGCGGCGCTGGAACGGCTGCTCGCCCACGCCCTGGAAGACGGGCTGATCACCGACGCCGCCATCGCCCAGACGCAAGGCCAGGCCAAGGCCATGTGGTCGCTGCGCGAGAACCAGTCCGGCGGCCAGAAGGCGGAGGGCGCCGCCTGGAAGCACGATGTCTCGGTGCCGGTCTCCCAGGTCGCAGCCTTCATCGAACAGGCGACGGCTGCTGTCCTGGCCTTCAAGCCCACGGCCCGGGTGGTCGCCTTCGGTCACGTCGGCGACGGCAATGTCCACTACGACGTGTTGCGGGCCGAGGGTGAAAGCGACGAGGCCCATAACCAGCAGCGGGACGAGGGCTCGCGCATCGTTCACGATATCGTCGCCCGGATGGAAGGTTCCATCTCCGCCGAACACGGCCTGGGCGCCGCCAAGACCGCCGACGCCCTGCGCTACAAGAGCGCCGTCGAGGTCGAGGCCCTGCGCGCCATCCGCGCGGCGCTCGATCCCAAGCGGATCATGAATCCGCGGGTGTTGTTCTAGGGCTTTCTCATCCCGTCATCCCGGACGGCCCACAGGGCCGATCCGTGACCCAGGGAGCGATGGAACGCGATTCGCCCAGCCGCCCACTCCGGAGGGGCAAACCCCTGGGCCCCGGCGCTTCGGCCGGGATGACGGAAATTTTTGCATTTTGAAAGCGTGGGTTTCCTGACAATCGCCAGGGGCGGATCACGGCTCTGCCCCACAGCCATCTTGCAGCCAGGGACTCGCTTTGCAGGCGATGGCGGCCTATCTCCCCGCCCATGTTGCTGGTCATTTCCCCCGCCAAGGCGCTCGACTTCACGCCTCCTGCCGAGACCCTGCCGCTCACCGCGCCCAGGCTGAAGGCGGACGCGGTCGAACTGGCCAAGACCACCCGCAAACTGCCGGTGCGCGAAGTGCGCAAGCTGATGCACCTGTCGGAAAAGCTGGCCGAGCTGAACCATGCCCGCTTTCAGGCCCTGGACCCCGAGAGCGAGGACGGCCTGCAGGCGGCGCTCGCCTTCAACGGTGATGTTTATGGGGGCCTGAGCGCCCGCACCCTGGACAAGGCGGGCTTCGCCTGGGCCCAGGACCACCTGCGCATCCTGTCCGGCCTCTATGGCGTGCTGCGCCCCGCCGACGCCATCCAGCCCTACCGCCTGGAAATGGGCACGCGTCTGAAGACCAGACGCGGCAAGACCCTCTATGACTTCTGGGGCGAGACGGTTTCCAAGGTGCTCAACGCCGATGCGAAGGGCCAGAGCGATCCGACCCTGATCAACCTGGCCAGCCAGGAATATTTCGGCGCCGTCGACGCAAAAGCTCTGAAACTGCCGGTGGTCACCTGCCGGTTCCTGGAAGAGAAGGACGGCCAGCTTCGCCAGCTCAGCTTCTTCGCCAAGAAGGCGCGCGGCCTGATGGCCCGCTTCGCCATCGATGGCCGGATCGAAAAGGCCGAGGACCTCAAGGCCTTCGACACCGCCGGCTATGGTTTCAAGAAGGCCCTGTCGAACGACGTCGACTGGGTGTTCGCCCGGCCTCAGCCGCCGCCGCCCAAATAGCGCCACGGATCGCTCGTATTTCATCTTTCGATGAATTATAGCCGCTCGCATGACGTGGCGCGCCGGCGTATGTTGCGCTGCACAATAATAAGCCTCGGAGCGAGTGCATGGATTTCGGCCTCAAGGGTCACGCCGCGGTGGTCACCGGTTCGACCAGCGGCATCGGTCACGCCATCGCCAAATGTCTCGCGCAGCAGGGGGTGAACGTCGTCCTCAACGGCCTGGGCGATCCGGCCGCCATCGAACAGACCCGCGCCGATCTGGCGGCGGAGACGGGGGTGGAGGTCCGCTACCACGGCGCCGACATGACCAAGGGCGGGGAGATCGCCCAGATGGTGGCCTTCACGAACGCTGAGTTCGGCCGGCTCGACATCCTGGTCAACAATGCCGGCATCCAGCATGTGGCCCCGATCGATGAATTCCCGGTCGCCAAGTGGGATCAGATCATCGCCATCAACCTGACCTCCAACTTCCACGCCATCCGGGCCGCGCTGCCGATCATGAAGGCTCAGAAGCGCGGCCGGATCATCAACATAGCCTCGGCCCACGGCCTGGTCGCCAGCCCCTTCAAGTCGGCCTATGTCAGCGCCAAACATGGCGTCCTCGGCCTGACCAAGACCACCGCGCTTGAGATCGCCGAGGCCGGCATCACCTGCAACGCCATCTGTCCGGGCTATGTCCATACGCCGCTGGTCGATGGTCAGATCAAGGACACCGCCAAGGCGCGCGGCCTGACCGAAGAGCAGGTGGTTCGCGACGTCATCCTGGCCGCCCAGCCCAGCAAGCAGTTTGTCACCTTCGACCAGCTGAACGGCATGATCCTCTATCTGGCCAGCGACGCCGGCGCCTCGGTCAATGGCGCGGCCCTCTCCATCGACGGCGGCTGGACGGCGGGCTGATGTCTCCCTTGAAAGTCCTCCCCCTCGAGGGGGGAGGGTTGGGAGGGGGTGAGCGCAGCCGGTGTCGGGCTGATCTCAGGCGGGCGCCGGCCTCCTCTTCGGATCGATACGACGCTTGGGTGCACACACCCCCAACCCGACCCTTCCCCCCTCGAGGGGGAAGGGCTCACATGGCGGCATCGACCTGATGAGCGAGCCTTCCAGCCCCATCCCAGACCCCAAACCGATCAGCCTGGCCCTGCAGGGCGGCGGCTCGCACGGGGCCTTCCAGTGGGGCGTCATCGAGCGGCTGCTGGAGGAGGAGGGGCTGGAGATCGGGGCCCTGACCGGCGCCTCGGCCGGGGCGATGAACGCCGTGGTCCTGGCCGACGGCCTGATCAAGGGGCGCGAGGCGGCGAAAGCCAAGCTGGAATCCTATTGGCGCTCGGTCAGCGACGCGGGCGGCCGCAACATCTTCGGCGACTCCAGCATCTGGACGGCGGCCTTCAACCCCGACTGGCTGCGCAACACCCCGGCCTTCGGCTTCATGCAGTCCCTGGCCAGCGCGATGAGCCCCTACGACTTCAACCCCTTCAATCTGAACCCGCTGCATGACGTGCTGGAGAAGGCGGTCAACTTCAAGGCGCTGCGCGAGCGCTCGGCGGTCAAGCTGTTCATCTCCGCCACCCAGGTGCGGACCAGCCAGTCGAAGGTCTTCCCCCGCGAGGTGATCACCGCCCAGCACGTCATGGCCTCGGCCTGTCTGCCGCAGGTCTTTCAGGCGGTGGAGATCGACGGCGAGCCCTACTGGGACGGCGGCTACCTGGCCAATCCCCCGCTCTGGCCGCTATTCTACGAGGATACGCCGGACGACATCCTGATCATCAGCCTCAACCCCTTCCGCCGGGACGAGACGCCGCGCACCCCGTCCGACATCCTCGACCGGTTGAACGAGATCACCTTCAACGCCACCCTGGTCGCCGAACTGCGGGCCATCGGCTTTGTCCAGAAGCTGCTGGATGAGGGGATGCTGGTGGAGAAGGCCAAGGGCCGCTATCGCCGCATGCTGGTCCACGCCATCACCGCCGACGGCCGGCTGAACGACCTGACCATGTCCTCGAAGTTCAACACCGACTGGGGCTTCCTCAGCGACCTGCGCGCCCGCGGCCGGGCGGCGGCCGAAGACTGGCTGAAGGATTCCCTGGCCAAGGTCGGCGTCAGCTCCAGCCTGGACCTCCAGGCGGCGATATCGTGAGCGAGGTCCAGCGGCCGGTCGCCACGGTGGGCGTGGTCTGCCTGAAGGGCGACCGGGTGCTGCTGATCAAGCGGGGCAACCCGCCGCGGCAGGGCCAGTGGAGCCTGCCGGGCGGTCGGCTGGAATGGGGCGAGACCCTTATCGCCGGCGCCCTGCGCGAACTGGCCGAAGAGACGGGCGTGACGGCGGAAGTGCTGGGCCTGCTGGACGCCGTCGACGGCCTGTTCACCAGCCGCACGACCGGCGAGACCACCCGCCACTATGTGATGATCGACTACGCCGTCCGCTGGGTTTCTGGCGATCCAGTCGCCGGAGACGATGCGGCCGAGGCGCGGTATTTCAGCCTGGCCGAGGCGCTGGGCGTGGTGGAGTGGGATGAAACCCGCCGGGTGATCGCGGAGGCTTTCGCGCGGTTCGGAGGATAGACTCCCTTCCCCCTCGAGGGGGGAAGGGCCGGGGATGGGGGTGTTCGCGCTGTCGGATCTGGCTGAGCCGAAAAGGGCGCCGAGCCCTTTGGCTCCCCTCCTCAGCCGATTTACCAACACCCCTCCCAATCCTCCCCCTCGAGGGGAGGGCTTTTGAAGCGCTTCACCTTGACGGACCCCGCGTCAGCCCCCCTTGATGGGTTCAAACAAGCGTTCACGGGAGGCGCAAGACATGGCCTACAAACCCTTCGATCTGACCGGCAAGGTCTCCCTGGTCACCGGTGGAAACCGGGGCATCGGGCTGGGCATGGCCGAGGCCCTGGCCCAGGCCGGCTCCGACATCGTCATCTGGGGCTCCAACGCGGAGCGCAATCTCGAAGCCGAGGGCAGGCTGACGACCCTCGGCGTTCGTGTTCTGGCCCAGACCGTTGACGTCTCCGACGAGGCCCAGGTTGTCACGGCCATGAGCGAAGCCGTTGTCGCCATGGGGCGTATCGACACCGTCATCGCCAATGCCGGCATCGGCGGCGGGGCGCGGTCCTTCTCCGAGATGACCACCGAAACCTGGCGGCGGGTAATGGGCGTCAACATGGAGGGCGTCTTCTGGACCTTCCGCGAGGCCTGCAAACATATGGTCGAGCGGGCCAAGGCCGGAGATCCGGGCGGGTCCCTCGTCGGGGTCGCCTCCCTGGCGGCCATCGAGGGCGCGGCGCGGAACGAGGCCTACGCGGCGACCAAGGGCGGGGTTGTCTCGCTGGTCAAGTCGGTGGCTGTGGAGCACGCCCGCTACGGCGTACGCGCCAACGCCATCCTGCCGGGCTGGATCGCCACGGACATGACCTCCTTCGCGCAGGGGAATTCGACGTTCACCGATAAGGTGATCTCCCGGGTGCCGGCCCGCCGCTGGGGTGAGCCGACGGACTTCGGCGGGATTGCGGTCTACCTCGGCTCCGACGCTTCCAGCTATCACTCCGGCGACAGCTTCCTGATCGATGGCGGCTACGCGATCTTCTAGCGTGGGACGGATCGCCGGATCTGCTGCAAACCTTTGAATCCGGCCCCGCCTCGGCAGCTTTGGTGATCCTACCGGGACCCGAAGGGGCCGAGGCGGCGCTGACGACAAGATATTTGGCCGGCATAGAACCGGCTTTCGGGAGTTGAAACCATGTCCCTTCACACGCCCCTCTGCGATCTTCTGGAGGTCACCCATCCGATCATGCTGGCCGGCATGGGCGGGGTCTCCTATGCCGAACTGGCCGCCGCGGTGTCCAACGCCGGCGGCTATGGCGTGCTGGGCATGGCCGGACGCGGCCCCGACTTCATCCGCGAGGAGATGCGGAAAGTCCGTGGCCTGACCGACAAACCCTTCGGCGTCGACCTGCTGGCCGCCTCGCCGGAAAGCCTGACCGACAGCGTCGAGGTGATCATCGAAGAAGGGGCCAGCGCCTTCATCGCCGGCCTGGGCATCCCCATGCCGATCATGGCGCGCCTGAAGGCGGCCGGTCTGAAGGTCATGGTCGTCTGCGGCGCGGTGAAACATGCAGTGAAGGCCGAGCAGGCCGGCTGCGACGCGGTCATCTGCCAGGGCGGCGAGGGCGGCGGCCACACCGGCCTCGTCGGCACCCTGCCGCTGGTCGCCCAGGCGGTCGAGGCGGTGAAGATCCCGGTCGTCGCCGCCGGCGGCCTCTACGACGGGCGTGGACTGGCCGCCGCCCTGGCGCTGGGCGCCCAAGGCGTCTGGATGGGCACCCGCTTCATCGCCAGCCTAGAGGCCCACGCCGGCGAGATGTACCGCCAGACCATCGTCGATTCGGTCGACGAGGATACGGTCCGCACCCGCTGCTACAGCGGCAAGCCGATGCGGGTGCGCAAGAACCCCTATGTCGAGGACTGGGAAAGCCGCCCGGGCGATATCCAACCCTTCCCCATTCAGGCGGGGATCAGCATCCAGAACAAAGCCATGGGCGGCATCGGCGGCCAGACAGAGAACCTTGACGCCGACAAGTCCTGCTTCGCCATGGGCCAGAGCGCCGGCGGCGTGCACGACATCCTGCCCGCTGGCGAGATTGTCCGGCGGATCATGGCCGAGGCGGAAGGGGCGATTGGACGCATCGCGGCCATTCGCGCGGCGTAATGACGAAAATGCCAGCGAAATCAGCCGCTTAAATACTCCCCAACCAGCCTTGACGCACTGCAACGCGGTCTATAGGTTCCGCGCCGATCAAGCCGGGTCCAGAAGGCGACTTCCGGGCCGTTTGCAGAGCTGACCGCTTCCATGCCTAAGGCAGACGAAACGCGCGACGAGGCGCTCCGCCGCCTTAACGAGCAGGCGGCCGCGCTGAAAGCCAGGACGGCCGTCGCGCCGTCGGGGCACGCGGGGGAGCAGGCTGCAGGCCAGGCTTACCGGATCATTGCCGAGCTGCTGGGCGGAGTGCTCATCGGCCTGGCGATCGGGGCGATTCTGGACCGGTTCGCCGGTACGGGACCCTGGGGGATGATAGGCGGGGTCCTCGCGGGCTTCGCGCTGTCGATCTTTTTGGCGCGGCGAACAGCCAACCGGCTGATGGCGCTGGCGAAGTCGGAGCAGGCCCCGCCTGCCTCGGTCGCCGACGTCGAAGGTGAAGATTAAGGAGCGAAAGGCCCGATGGCCGATCCGTTACATCAGTTCCAGATCCAGAAGGTCCTCGACCTCCCGGACGTCACGCTGCCCGGCGTCGGCTTGGTTGATCTTGCCATCACCAATTCGCACATCGCCATGACCATCGCGTTCGGCCTGATCGTGCTGTTCATGACCCTGGTCACCGCCAAGCCGGCGGTCGTTCCCGGTCGGCTGCAGTCGGTGGGTGAGACCCTGTTCGGGATGATCGACAATCTGACGACCTCGATCATCGGCCACGAAGGCCGCACCTATTTCCCGTTCGTTTTCACCACCTTCACCCTGATCCTGGCGATGAACTTCATCGGCCTGTTCCTGGGTTTCACCGCCACTTCGCAGATCGCCGTCACCGCCACCTTCGGCGTACTGACCATCCTGCTGGTGCTGGGCATCGGTTTCGCCAAGCACGGCCTGGGCTTCTTCAAGCTGTTCGTGCCGTCGGGGGTGCCGTGGGTGCTGCTGCCGGTGATCGTGCTGATCGAGTTCGTCTCCTTCCTGCTGCGTCCGGTGACCCTCACCCTTCGTCTGTTCGGCAACATGATGGGCGGCCACGTCGCCCTGAAGGTGTTCGCCGGCTTCGTGGCCGTCGCGGCCGTGGGCGGTCTGGGCTGGCTGGGTGTCCCGGTGGCCATCATGTCGTTCGGCATGACCACCGCCCTGACGGCGCTGGAGTTCCTCGTGGCCTTCCTTCAGGCCTTCGTCTTCGCTGTTCTGACCTGCATCTATCTCAACGATGTGGTCAACCTCGGCCACGGCCACTAAACCAGAGCCAGCCGACCCGTTTTCAACTCAACCCAACTAGGACTTAAGATTATGAATCCAGAAGCCGCCAAGCTCATCGGCGCGGGCCTCGCGACCATGGGGATGATCGGCGCCGGTATCGGCGTGGGCAACATCTTCGGCAACTTCCTCGCCGGCGCCCTGCGCAATCCCGCCGCCGCCGCCAGCCAGATCGGCAACCTGTTCGTGGGCGCGGCGCTCGCCGAAGCCCTGGGCATCCTGGCCTTCGTGCTCGGCATCCTGATCTACTCGGCCTAAACCGCCGCACGTGTCTTGTGACGGCGCCCGGCTGAGGGCGCCGTCACGTCTGCATTGGACGATCAGGGTATGGCCGAAACCACCGAGCACGCCATGACGGCGGGCGAAACGCACGAAAGCACGGGCGCCGAGCATGGCTCGGGCGGTCTGCCGCAGTTCCAGTTCCAACACTGGGGCGGCCAGATCGCCTATCTGCTGGTGCTGTTCGTCATCCTCTATCTGCTGATTTCGCGGGTCTTCACCCCGCGTCTGCGCGGCGTCATCGACCAGCGGGCGGCGACTATCGCCGGCGCGCTGGAGGCGGCCCGTCAGGTCCAGGCCGAGGCTGCCTCCCAGGCCGCCGCCGCCCAGGCCGAACTGGCCGAGGCCCGCGCCCGGTCGCACAAGCTGGCCACTGACGCCCGCTCCAAGGCCGCCGCCGACGCCGCCGCCCGTCAGGCGTCGGAAGACGCCAGGCTGGGTGAACGGATGGCGGAAGCGGAAGCCCGCATCCGCGCTTCCCGCGACGCGGCCATGGCCCATGTCAGCGGCATCGCCGCCGACACGGCTTCGGCCATCGTCGAGAAACTGACCGGCAAGGCCGCCGCGGCGAGCGAAATCTCGGCCGCCGTCGCCGCTTCGAAGGGCGCCGCCTGATGGAAGAATCCCTGTTCGACCTGAAGAACCCCGAACTCTACGTCCTCATCGCCCTGATCGCCTTCCTGGTGATCGTGGTCTGGGTCGGGGGCCTGAAGAAGATCTTCGCCGTCCTCGACGATAAGAGCGCCAAGATCCAGACCGACCTGGACGAGGCCGCCCGCCTGCGGGCCGAGGCTGAGGCCATGCTGGCCGAGATCCGCGGCCAGCGGGAAGACGCCGAGAAACAGGCCGCCGCCATGCTGGCCGCCGCCGAGGCCGACGCGGCCCAGTTGGCCGTCGACGCCAAGGTCAAGCTGGAAGAGCAGATCGCCCGCCGCACGGCCCTGGCCGAGCGCAAGATCGCCTCCGCCGAAGCCCAGGCCGAAGCCGATGTGAAGGCCGCCGCCGCCGACCTGGCCACCCAGACCGCAGAACAGGTCCTGGCCGCTCGCATCGCCGGCGCAACGACTGACGCGGCCCTCGACAAGGCCATCGGCCAACTGGCCGGTCGGTTGCAGTAGGGTCTGGAGGCTTCGGCCCCGACGCGGCTACAAGATGAGCGCCCTCCGGTCCGCCGGGGGGCGTTTCTCGTTCACCTACCGCTCATCCCCACGAACGCGCTTATGCGCTTTCGCGGCGATGGGCGGTGGTGGCTCCCGCCTAATAGCGAAAGCTGGTATCCTCAGGCCGTGCAGGGACCGCGCGAGGCGGACCGCTTGGGCTTCAGCCCCTTGCGCAGGCCCGCGAAGACATGCCGGCCCTTGCCCGCCACCAGCCGCTCGACGCGCAGCATCTGTTGCCAGATGACCTGGGCGAAGGGCGGATTGCGGCCAAGCAGGCGGCGGATCGGCGACAGGGTGCGGGGCCAGCGGTGGTGGGCGCGGATGAATATCCGCTTGGCGCGGTAGCTGCCGCGCAGGATCAAGACCAGGCCCAGGGTCACCACCGGAACGCCGCCGGGGCCCGGCAGCGGGGCCACCAGGATACCCAGCACCACCACCAGTCCGCCGCCCCCGACCAGCGCCCATCGCTTCAGCCGGCGCGCCAGGCTGGAGCCTGTGCCGGACGGGCGGGGACGGAGGTGGGGCGGGGTCAGGGCGGTCATGGTGCGGGGGCCTGGAAAGAATTCGGCCAACCCGACTCCGTTCCTTATGGTCGCCATATGGAGTGGCCCTATGACGAAGGGAAGACGCCCCGACCTCCTATGACGAAGGTTTAATTCTGGGGATTACGGTGGTGTAATTTCGTCACTCGGCCGCGATGGCTTCCGGGCTCACAGGCCGCCAGCGCAGACGAGGTTTGCGAGCCGCCAGGGTCTCGTCCAGCCGCCGCATCGGGGCCAGATGGGGCGCGCCCTTGAACCGCTCGACGTCGCCGGTCTTCACCGCCGTGGCCAGGGCGCGTAGGGCGGCGACGAACCGGTCCAGCTCCTGCTTCGACTCCGTCTCGGTCGGCTCGATCAGCATCGCCCCATGGACGACCAAGGGGAAATACATGGTCATCGGGTGGAAGCCCTCGTCGATCATCGCCTTGGCGAAGTCGAGGGTGGTGACGCCGGTACCCTCCAGCCAGCTGTCGTCGAACAGGGCCTCGTGCATACAGGGGCCGTCCGGGAAGGCCGGGGTCATCAGGTCGCTCAGGCTCGCCTTCAGGTAGTTGGCGTTAAGCACCGCGTCCTCGGCCACCTGCCGCAGGCCGTCGGCCCCGTGGCTGCGCATATAGGCGTAGGCGCGGACGAACATGCCCATCTGGCCGTGGAAGGCGCTCATCCGGCCGAAGGCCAGGGCGGCGTCGCCGACCTCGTGCTCGGTCAGGGTCAGGCCATCGGGACCGTGGGTCAGCCACGGGGCCGGGGCATAGGGCGCCAGGGCCGCGCTCAGGACCACCGGGCCCGCGCCCGGCCCGCCGCCGCCGTGCGGGGTGGAGAAGGTCTTGTGCAGGTTGATATGCATGGCGTCGACGCCCAGGTCGCCCGGCCGCACCCGGCCGACGATGGCGTTGAAATTGGCCCCGTCGCAGTAGAAATAGGCCCCGGCCGCGTGGGTCAGCCGGGCGATCTCGACGATGTCCCGCTCGAACAGGCCGCAGGTGTTGGGGTTGGTGACCATGATGGCCGCCACGTCGGGACCCAGCTTGGCTTCCAGGTCGGCCAGATCCACCCGGCCGTCGTCGGTCTGGGCGATCTCGCGGACGCTGTAGCCGACGAAGGCGGCGGTGGCGGGGTTGGTGCCGTGGGCGCTGGTCGGGACCAGGACCACCTTGCGGGCCGCATCGCCCTTGGCCTCGTGCGCCGCCCGGATGGCCAGGATGCCGCACAGCTCGCCGTGGGCGCCGGCCTTGGGCGTCAGCGCCACGGCAGGCATGCCGGTCAGGGTCTTCAGCCAATGGGCCAACCGGTCCATCAGCTCCAGGGCGCCGGAAACGGTCGACTGCGGCTGCAACGGGTGGATGTCCGCGAACCCGGCGAGTCGAGCAAGTTTTTCGTTGAGGCGCGGGTTGTGCTTCATCGTGCAGCTGCCCAGCGGATAAAGGGCCAGGTCGATGGCGTGGTTCTTCTGGCTGAGCCGTACATAGTGCCGCAGGGTTTCCGGCTCCGACAGGCCGGGCAGGCCGATCGGCTCGCGGCGGACTAGGTCACCCAGATCGTCGGCGGAAATCGAGGTTTCCGGAAGATCTACGCCAGTCTTGGTCCAGCCGCCCAGTTCGAAGATCAACGCCTCGTCCTGCAGCAGACCACGGCCTCCGGTCAGGCTGGTGAAGCCGCTGTCGCCGGTCACGGCCTGCGGGGTGGTGGGGCGTCCAACGCTGTTCATGCTCATGCCAGTTCCTCGGCCAGCACCTCGGCCAGTTCGGTCTTCAGGGTTTCGATATCGCCGTCGGTAACGGTCTCGGTGGCGCAGACCAGCAGCACGTCGTCCAGGCCCGCATCGGGGTCCAGCCGGCTGTAGGGCACGCCGGCGATGACGCCGCGCCTGGCCAGGGCTTCAACGACCGCGGCGGCGGGCTTGGGCAGCCGCACGGCGAACTCGTTGAAGAAGCGCGGGGTCAGCACCTCAACGCCGGCCACGCCGCTCAGCGCGATCTTCGTCTTCAGCGCCTGCTGGTGATTGAGCGCCGCAAGCCGGCGCAGGCCCGTCTCGCCCAGCAGCGACATATGGATGCTGAAGGCCAGGGCGCAGAGGCCGCTGTTGGTGCAGATGTTGCTGGTCGCCTTGTCGCGGCGGATATGCTGCTCGCGGGTCGACAGGGTCAGGACGAAGCCCCGCCGCCCGTCGGCGTCCACCGTCTCGCCGCACAGCCGCCCCGGCGCCTGCCGGACCAGTTTTTCCCGGCAGGCGAACAGCCCGACATAGGGGCCGCCGAAGTTCAGGGCGTTGCCGATCGACTGGCCCTCGGCCACGGCGATGTCCGCCCCCATCTCGCCGGGGGATTTCAGCAGGCCGTAGGACACCGCCTCGGTGGTCACCACGATCATCAGGGCGCCGGCCGCCCGGGCCGCCTCGCCGATCTTCGTGACGTCGGTGGCCGTGCCGAAGATGTTGGGGGTCTGGACGACGACACAGGCGGTGTCGGCGTCAATGGCGGCGATCACCGCGTCCTCGGCGTCGACCGCCGGGCTGAGCCGCTCGGTCGCCACCCCGGCCACATGGGCGGTGGTCTCGATGGTGCGGACATAGTGGGGATGCAGGCCGCCGGAGAGAATCGCCTTGCCGCGTCGGGTGACGCGGCTCGCCATCATCACCGCCTCGCCGGCCGCCGTGGAGCCGTCATAGAGGGAGGCGTTGGCCACCTCCATCCCGGTCAGGGCCGCCACCTGGGTCTGGAACTCGAACAGCACCTGCAGCGTGCCCTGGGCGATTTCCGGCTGATAGGGGGTGTAGCTGGTCAGGAACTCCGACCGCTGGATAATGTGGTCGACGCTGGCCGGGACATGATGTCGATAGGCTCCCGCGCCGCAGAAGAAGGGCACGGAGCCGGCCGGTACATTCATTCCGGCAAGGGCGCCCAGCTCGCGCTCGACCTCCAGTTCGCCGGCGAACCCGGCCAGGTCCACCGGGCCGGGCAGAACGGCCGACTGCGGCACATCGACGAACAGGTCGTCGATGCTGGCGACGCCGATCGCCGACAGCATCTGACCGCGATCTTCGGGGGTGAGGGGGAGGTAGCGCATGTCTTATGTGGCCTTGCCGAACAGGCCGCCGAGGAGGCGACCGAAGAAGGAGGAAGAAGAAGGAGAAGCGGAAGCGTCGGGCTTCAGAATTTGATCGCGATAGCCCGACCAAGCGCCGAACGGTTCGGAAAGCTTGGCCTCTAGAGCAGTCGGATTTTCGATATCAACGATCTTCAATTTGTCTTCATCGTCGGCCGACATCGCAAGCGTGCCAACATTGCCATGCGTCCGCAGCGCAACCGTTCCGTTATCTTCTGAAACAATATAACAGCAGGTCGCGTCAGCAACTGCAAAGATCAGTTCGGCGATCGACAGGGTTAGACTCTGCAGTTTGACCATGCCGCCTTGGCCGCGGTCGCAATAAACGCCAACGCTCCATCCATCATTAGTCACGACGTCGCCGCGAGTAACTGAGCCGGTCGCCCTGATCTTGGTCAGCGCCGCGTCCGCATGTGCAGCGAAGACTTCTGTCGGCGGTGAAGCGCTGGACTCGATCAGAAAGACACTAAAACTCATCGCTAGAGCGACTTTCCGAACAGGGCGTCGGACAGACGCCGCAGGAGGGAGGAGGAGGGTTTGCTGACCAAGTCGGGCATCGGGTGGCGGGCGGTCTTCACGGCGGCGAAGCGGGCGTCGTTGGTGACCTTGGCCTCGGCTTCCTGAACCAGCACGCGGGCCTTTTCCTCGACCTTCCAGGCGTCGAAGTGGGTCTGCAGGAAGCGCGACATCTGCGCCTCGGTATCCAGGTCCTGAACCCCGGCCGAGCCGCCGCTGACCATGTCGCCGCCGGCCGGGGTGCGGCCTTGGCGGCCCGCGGCGGCGACCACGGATGCCGTGGCCTCGGCCAGGCGATAGACGGCCCGGGCGACCTCGGCGGTCATGGTCTCGGTGGTGATCTCGGCCGCGTCGCTGACCCGGCTGAGGAACAGGTGGATCTGGGTGCGGTCGGCCAGCCGCACCGTCTCGGCGGCCGAGGAATGCTGGGCGCCGAGCGCGCTCAGGGCGCGAACCACGCCCGCGTTGAAGGCCTTGGCGCCGCCCGTCTTCGTCGTCGGAGTCAGGGAGATGGCGAAGGCCATGGCGCTATAGCGTCCCCAGATAGTCTTCGTAGGCGCCGCGATCCATCAGGGCGTCGATCTCCGCCGGATTGGACAGCTTCACCTTGGCGAACCAGCCGCCGTGTTCCGGGGCCGAATTGACCGTCTCGGGCGCGTCGCCCAGGCCGGCGTTGGCCTCAACCACCTCGCCGGAGACCGGGGCATAGACGTCGGACGCCGCCTTGACGCTCTCGACCACGGCGAATCCCTCACCCTGTTTGACGCTCTTGCCGACCTCGGGGGTCTCGACGAAGACCACGTCGCCGAGTTGTTCGGCGGCATAGGCGGTGATGCCCACAGTGGCGACGCCGTCCTCGACGACGACCCATTCGTGATCCTTGGTGAAACGCATGGCGGGTCTCCTCCCTTGAAAACTGGCTAGAGCTTGCGGACGTAGCGGTTGGGCACGAACGGGGTTGCGACCACCTCGGCCGCTCCTGCCTTGCCCCGGACGATGACCTTCAGCCGCGTCCCCACGGCCGACAGGGCCGGCGGCGCATAGCCCATGGCGATGGCGCATCCGAGGGTCGGGGCGAATCCGCCGCTGGTCACCTTGCCGACCACCGCGCCGGTCTCGTCGGCGATCTCCGCGCCCTCGCGAGCCGGGGCGCCTTCGAGAATCTTCAGCCCGACACGAACCCGGGTCGGCCCCTCGGCCAGCTCTTTTGCGATGCGTGAGGCGCCGGGAAAGTCCTGGGCGTCGCGACGCTTCTTGGAAACCGCGAAGGTCAGGCCGGCCTCGACCGGGCTGGTGGTCTCGTCGATGTCGTGGCCGTAGAGCGGCAGGCCGGCCTCGAGCCGCAGGGAGTCCCGCGCGCCCAGTCCGATCGGCCTGACCCGCGCGTCGGCCAGCAGGGTTTCCCAGACTGCGGCGGCGCTGGCGGCAGGCACGCTGATCTCATAGCCGTCCTCGCCGGTGTAGCCTGAGCGGGAGACGATGGCGTCCAGGCCAAAGGCGGTCATCGCCCGGCACTCCATGAACACCATCCCGGCGGCGTCCGGCGCATGGGGCGCCAGAACCTCGGCGGCGCGGGGCCCCTGCAGCGCCAGCAGCGCCCGGTCTTCCAGCCGCTCGATCCGCACCTGGCCGGCCAGTTCGTTGTCGATGAACTTGAAGTCGCCGTCCTTGCAGGCGCCGTTGACCACCAGGAACAGCCCGTCGCCGTCGGGCCGGGCGCCCATCAGGTCGTCGACGATGCCGCCCTTCTTGTTGAGCAGCAGGGAATAGCGCTGCTTGCCGGCGCTCAAGCCGATGAAGTCGCCCGGCGTCACCTCCTCGAAGGCCGACAGGGGGGACACGCCGCGCAGGCGCGCCTGACCCATGTGGCTGACGTCGAAAAGGCCGGCGTTCTCGCGGGTCCACAGATGCTCTTTCAGCACCCCGTCGCGGTACTGGACCGGCATGGAATAGCCGGCGAAGGCGACCATCCGGCCCCCGGCGGCGACGTGGGCGTCGTAGAGCGGCGTCTTCCTGAGGGTTTCGTCGGTCACGCTGTGCGGCTCCACGGGGTCGATGCGTCGCGGTCCGGCGATGCGCCGGCCGTGTCGCCCCCGCTGTCCTTGGGCCTGAGAGATTCCGAACCGGTCCCGCGAACGGGGGCGATCCTTGCTCCTTCGGCGAGCCGCTTGCGGCGGCTCTTTCCAGCGTTTCTCTGCTCGCGCGGTCCGTTTGCCTGAGCGTTTCCGGGGCGGTTGCGCCTTCGGCCTCGGGACAAAGAATCCCGATGTCTCCCGCGAGAGCCCTCGCTACCTGCGGGAGCCGGGGAGGGGAGTCAAGCCGGCGCGTGGGCGGGCGGGGTCGGCGCCTAACCTTTGACCGGTTCGCACCTCTTGGCCGGATCGGCCGCCTTGGCAGGCGCCAGGGCGCGAACCGCCTCACCGGGCCCGCGATGCGGCCAGGTCGGCGACGAGCAGCTACGGCTCGGCCGACAGCAGCGACGGCCGGGCGAGCGCCCCTGTCCCTCCGTCGCCGTCAGGCCGGCTGGAACCCCTTCACCCCTGTCCGCCACAGCACGAAGGCGTAGGCGTCGGCATAGAGGGCGTCGCTCTGGCTGCGGGTGGAGCCGACGCCGTGACCGGCATCGAAGTCGACGCGCAGCAGGATCGGGTTGTTCCCCTTGTTGGCCGCCTGCAGCCGCGCCGCATACTTGCCCATGTGCCAGGGCGCCACGCGCGGGTCCGTGGCGCCGGTCTGACACAGCACGGCCGGATAGACCGTCCCGTCCTTGACCGCCTGATAGCTGTCCATCTCGTACATGATCTTGAAGCTGGCCGCGTCGACGATGGGGCCCCATTCGTCGATGTCGGAAACGTTCTGCTCGGCCACGTAGCGGATCGGATTGACCCAGCCGACGAAGTTCAGCACCGCCGCGAACAGGTCCGGCCGCTCGTTCATCGCCCGGCCCACGGTGATGCCGCCGGCCGATCCCCCCAGGATCGCCAGCTTCGACGGGGCGGTGACCTTGTCTGTCACCAGCTGTTCGCAGACCGCGATCAGATCGCGCCAGGTGTTGGGCTTGGTCGCCTTCTGGCCGCCCTGGTGCCACTCGCGGCCGTACTCGCCGCCGCCCCTGACATTGGCCACGCCATAGACGCCGCCCGCGTCGAGGAAGGGCAGGATGCGGGGGTTGAAGCTGGGCAGGCTGGAGGACTGGTAGGCGCCGTAGGCGGTGACCAGGGTCGGGTTGGCGCCCGTCGGCTTCGTCCCCTTGCGATAGATCAGGCTGTAGGGAATTTTCGTTCCGTCCCTGGCCGTGGCGAAGCCGCGCCGGCTCTCATAGGGCGACAGGTCGATGGGCGGGCGGGGCGTCAGGCCGGTGTCGGTAAACCGCCCGTCCGGCTCGATCCTGTAGATGCCGCTGGGCTGCAGCCAGCCGGTCAGGTTCAGATAGCCGCCGTCCCGATCGGGCGACGAATAGACCCCGGCTACCGCGCCTTCAAAGGGCATGGGCAGGACGCTGACCTTGCCGTCCGGCGCGATGCGGCTGATCCGCTGCACGCCGCCGTCCATCAGGGTGACCAGCACCCCGTCCTTCGCCCCCGACAGGGCCTCGACGACCACCGGACCTTCGGCCAGCACCTCCGTCGCGGTCGCAAGGCTGGGTCTGGAGGCGGAGGTCAGCAACACCCGGCCCCGGGTGTTTCCCTTGTTGCTCAGCAGGTAGAGCCGGTCGCCCAGCACGGCGGCGCCGGTGACGAGATCGTCGAAATCGCAGACCTTCGTCCAAACCGGCTTGCCTGCGGCCAGGGCCGCCACCGGGGTCGAATAGCTGGCCGTCTCCCTCCGGATGTCCGCGATAATGGCCATGGCCGTGTCCGAGCCCGGGGTCAGGCCAATGATCGGAACCTGGACCGGCTCGATGGCGACCTGCGGGTACATGCCGGCCTTCAGCACGACTGGATCGGCCGCGACGTCCGCGCCCAGTCTGTGCAGCCGGGACTGGCTGTTCAGATACAGGGTCGGTGTTCCCCGCTCCCCGGTGAACTGCAGGTAGAAGAAGCCGGAAGAGTCCGGCAGCCAGCTGATCGCGCCCCAGTCGGTCTTCTCGATCCGTTCGGGCAGCACCTTGCCGCTGGCGACCTCCATCACATGCAGCACCGAGGCCTCGGATCCCGCCGGCGACAGGCCATAGGCGACGTATCGGCCTTCCGGGGACGGCGTCCACCAGTCCAACGACACATGGGCCTCGGCCGTACCCATGGCGGTCGGGTCGATCAACACCCGGTCCTTGCCGTCCGGGCCGCGAACCATCAGCTTGAAATTGTCCGCCCCGACCGGGCGGTGTTCATAGAACAACAGGTCTCCGGCCGGGGCCACCGTGCGGGTGGCGGCCGAATCGCCGGTCAATTTCGAGATCTTGGCCGCCAGGGCGTCGCGACCCGGGATGGCTTCCAGCACCGCCTTGGTGTGCGCCTCCTGGCCCTTGAGGTAGGGCAGCCATTCGGGGTCCTTGGGGTTCTCCATCCAGCGGTAGTTGTCGGTGACCTTGGTCCCGTAATAGTCGTCCACCACCGGTTCGACCCGCGCCACGGGGGCCGCCACGACGGCCGCCCGCGCCATCGCCGCCCGGCCGCCGGCCAGACCCCAGGCCGCCATCGCGGTTCCGGCGGCCAGCAGACCGCGCCGGTTCAAACTCGTATCGGTCATCACACCGTCCTCAACGCCCCGCGCCGCGCGGGAACCACCCCCCAGTCTGCGCAGGCTTTTCGCCGGACGTCGATATTCTGTCGACCCTAGTTAGCCGACCGCCAGCATCGCCCAGACCGCGACGAACAGAGCCGCCACAGCCGCGCCGATGACGATCCGGTACAGCGGCCGCCGGGTCATCCGAAGGGTCACTTCGAACGCACCGCAGGCGACTGCCAGCATCGCTCCGAACACGGCGAAGTCCGCTCCGTCCCAGGCCACCTCATGGGTGAACCGCATGGCGACCAGAGGCAGCAGCAACAGCAACGCCGCCCCACCCCACACGGCGATCCTAAGAAGGCCGTCGCCCCGAATGCCAAGTTGAATTCCGCTCGCCATCATCCGTCTCCGTCCCTTGAACACAGCCGGCACTTTGGCCGGGCCCCCTCAAGCGTCGATGAGCGCCACGTGGTGTTTTGGTGCAGGACGACCCAGCTGTCGGTTCGGCCTAAAGTTTTGATAGCCCCGCCCCTACAGCCCCCGCGCAAAAATTGGAGAGGACGTTGGTTGATCGGCCAAGCTACCGAGGCGTGAGCCGCGCCTTGGCCTCGGCGATCGCCCATTCCACCACAAGCAGTGGCAGGTCCTGCCGATAGGCTGTGAAAGTCGTCGATCCGTCGATGTCCGAGTAAAAGACTTCGAGGACCTGTTCTTCGCCATCGTAGAGTTCGAGGAACTCGCCATCGCGGGTGGCGACATCGGTCCCGACGATCATTTCATAGCGGCGGCCGGCGATTTCGGGCATTCCACAATCCTGTTATGCTGGCCTAGCTTGCGGAAAATATTGTCCGCCATTCCGTGCTGGCGATGAAGAAATTTCGTTTGGTGAGCAGACGAACAACCGCCCGCATATGGGCGGCGCCATAGATGATGGCGATCGCTTTCGGGCGTCGTGGGTCAAGGTCGAGTTCGGCGTCAAGGACATGCAGAAGACTGTCGTCCCGCGCCCCAAGGATTGCCTGGGTCAGGGCTCCTGTTTCAGGAGTCATGGTCAGTAGCTCCTTCAGGCTTGGCTGATCCTCGCAGCTCATGTCCTTCGCGAGCTTGGCCCTGCTCGAGAACCATCGTCGGTGCAGGCCCATAAGAGGTGCGAGTCCGTAGATCAACCAGCGCAGCCAGAGCGAAACCTTTCGCCACTCCAGGGCGAATACTTCCGGCGTAAGATCGGCGTTGATGACCGCCGGGCGTCCGTTCGCCACAGGGAACCGAGGCTGCACGATCAACCCCTCCATCGCCCGCGATCCAACCAACTAACGATAGGATCGGGTCACCCGAGTGGTGATCGGCGACCGCACGCCTTCGAGCAGGACAATGTCGTGGCCGAGCGCGTCCGCATAGACTGCCTCGTAAAATCCCGCCTCTCCGATGTGAACCATCGGAAACAGCGTGACGGTCACCGCCGATGACCGGCTCTGGAAGCTCAGTCGCGCGGAGCGCACACCCCAAATCGAGGATTCTACAAATTGCATGATTGGCCCGGCCCATGATGACCAGGGCGGACGAACCTCCGCTTTCTGGCGTCAAAGGTCCACAGGCGGTGACTTGTCGACAAGACCCCGCCGCCAAGTCGGCGTCCGTCAGGTCAAGGGCTGACATCGCCGCCCCATCCCCTCTAGTCTCCGGCCAAACAAACGGGGGAGCGGGCGTATGAGGCTGTTGGGCAGGATCGCGCTGGGCGTGGTCGGGATCGTGGTCGTGCTGGCCGCTGTGGTGCTGGTCCGCACCTTTACCTTCAAGCCGGGGGCGGCCGTCGACCTGGCCTCGGTCAAGCTGGCGCCGGCGCCGCCCATCGACCAGTCGAAGGCCGCGCTTCATCTGGCCGAGGCGGTCCGCATCCAGACGGTCAGCCACCAGAACAAGGCCGAGAACGACTGGGCCCAGTGGGACAAACTCCACGCGTGGCTGGCGGCCACCTATCCCGCCGCCCACGCCGCCATGACCCGCGAAATCCTGCCGAACAAGGCGCTGGTCTATACCTGGCAGGGTAGCGATCCGGCGCTCAAGCCCATCGTGCTGATGGCCCACCAGGACGTGGTGCCGATCACCCCCGGCACCGAGAAGGACTGGGTCCATCCGCCCTTCGAGGGGGTTATCGCTGACGGCGCCGTATGGGGCCGGGGCTCGATCGACGACAAGGGCAGCCTGGTGACCCTGTTCGAAGGGCTCGAGGCGCTTGCCAAGGCCGGTTTCAAGCCCCGCCGCACGGTAATGGTGGTCAGCGGCCAGGACGAGGAGGCCGGCGGTTCCGGCGCCCGCGCCGCCGCCGCCCTGCTGAAGAGCCGGGGCGTCCAAGCCGAGTTCGTGCTGGACGAAGGCATGGCCACGGTTACCGACTTCCCCCTGCTGGGCAGCCCGGTCTCGGTGATCGGCATCGCCGAGAAGGGCTACGCCACCCTGCGGGTCACCGCCCCGGCCGCCGGCGGCCACTCCTCGGCCCCGCCCAAGGAGACCGGCGTCCAGGTCCTGGCCCGGGCGATCACCGCCATCACCGACGCCGCCTTCCCGATGAAGTTCGCCGGGCCGGGCGCGGAGATGGTCAAGACCATCGCCCCGAAATCCAGCTTCGTCGTCCGCATGGCCGCCGCCAACGACTGGCTGTTCGGACCGCTGCTGATCAGCCAGGTCGGCGCCACCCCGGCCGGCGCCGCCACCCTGCACACCACCATCGCCCCGACCATGCTGAAGGGCAGCCCCAAGGAAAACGTCCTGCCCCAGGACGCCACCGCCTGGATCAATTACCGCATCGCCCCCGGCCAGACCCCGGCCGACGTCATGGCGCGGGCCAAGGCGGCGACCAAGGGCCTCAACGTCGTCATGGCCTGGGAAGGCACGCCCAACACGCCCTCGCCGGTGTCCTCTACGAAATCGGAAAGCTGGAAGATTCTCTCGGCCCTCGCCTCGGACGGCGGCGCCCTGCCGGTGGTTCCGGGCCTGGTCACCGCCGGCACCGACAGCCGCTACATGACCCCTGTCGCCGCCGACATCTACCGCTTCCAGCCGATGATGTTCTCGGTGAAGGAGTTTGGGACCATCCATGGCACCAACGAGAAGATGACCCTCTCCAACCTCGCCCGGATGACCACCTTCTACGCCCGTCTGGTGGCCTCGGCGGCGGGGTAGGTCGGGCGACCCTGGTCAACCGATCTTCGGGAAGAACTGAACGAAATAGAACGCCATCATCACCAGGATGACGCCCAGCAGCACGCGCTGGACGATGCTGTTCTTGAACCAGGCGAGAGCTCCCGTGATCAGCATGAATGGCGCGAGGTAGAGTAGGTTGGCGATCCCGAACTGGGCCGGCAGCAGAACGGCGTTCATGGTCATCCCGGCCACGCCATAGACGGCGATACCGGTCGCGAACCGGCGGCGGTTGGTCATGAAATAATCCCAGAGGTCGATGCGGTCGCCGTGCTGCACGTCGGGTGTCGCCAGGGCGGCAGCCATGTAGAGGCTGGCGGCGCCGAGCAGTGCCAGCGCCAGTCCGCCGATGCTCCAGGTCGCCGCATCGTGCAGGAACCACAAGCTGCCCCACAGGTCGATATGGAGCAGGACGATCACCACGATCCAGCCCAGCCAGGTCACCGACCATTTCACGCCAGGCCCGGCTTTCAGCAGTTCCGCCAGTCTGGCCAGGATGTGGGCGATGCCAAGAGATAGCACCACCGACACCAACACCATGACATATTCAAAGATGCTCATCGTCGCCCCCGCTCACCAGGCAGGGTAGGGGCTGGGGCCCGCACCGCAATGGCCGTCTTGTGTAGGCCGGGCGGCCCTATGATATTTTTTCCAAGCCGCTGTAGGACTGCATCAGGCTGACGCGTCCTAGGTCCAGACCCTCAAGGAGCCATCCGATGCGCATGATCTTCGTCAACCTGCCGGTCAAGGACGTGAAGGCCAGCCGCGCCTTCTTCGGGGCCCTGGGCTTTTCCTTCAACGAGATGTTCTCCAGCGAGGACACCACCTGCATGGTCATCGAGGAAAACATCTTCGCCATGCTGCTGGAGCACAAGCGGTTCAAGGACTTCATCAAGGGCGACGTGGCCGACAACTCGGTCAACAAGGAGGTGCTGGTCTGTATCTCCGCCGACAGTCGTGCGGAGGTCGAGGCGATCAAGGCCAAGGCCCTGGCCGCCGGCGGACAGGACTGGATGCCGGTGCAGGACATGGGTTTCATGTACGGCGACAGTTTCCAGGACCTGGACGGCCACGTCTGGGAAGTGATGTGGATGGACCCCGCGGCCGCCGCCAACGGTCCGCCGCCCGAGGCCTGAGCTACAGCGCCGGATCGGCCCCCACGCCGGGGGTCGCCTCGTCGAGCGCCTCGACCAGGCCGACCGCGATGACGCAGGTCAGCCCTTCCGGCTCGAAGCGCATCTCCGTGCGACCGCCCGGCTGGTCGGCGAAAGCCCCGCGGATCAGCCGGCTGCCGAAGCCGGTATGGTTCGGCGGACGGGTTTCCGGCCCGCCGCTCTCCTGCCACATCAGCACCAGGTGACGTCCGCCATGGCCGTCGTGGGCCAGGTTCCAGGCGACTTTCACCCGGCCGTCCGGCACGCTCAGCGCCCCGTATTTGATGGCGTTGGTGGTCAGCTCGTGCAGCGCCATCGACAGGGTAACGGCCTGGGACGGATGCAGCCGCACCAGGGGGCCATCGCTGCGGAACGGCGAGGGGCTGCGGTCGTGCGGGGCCATGGCGTCCTGGACCAGCACATGCAGGTCCGCCCCCGCCCAGTTCTGGTCGACCAGTACATTGTGGGCCCTGGCCAGGGCCAGAAGCCGCTCGGTCAGGTCGGCGCGTATGGTGTCCTTTACCCCTGACGAGCGCAGGGTCTGTTCGACGATCGACTGGACCGTGGCCAAGGTGTTCTTCACCCGGTGGTTCAGTTCATTGAGCAGCAGGACGCGCTGATCCTCAGCCTCTTTCGCCGCCGTCTCGTCGCGGAAAATCTTCACCAGATGCGGTTCGTCGCCCTTGAGGTCGAGCGTCAGGCCGTTGGCCCAGAAGCGGGTGCCGTCCTTGCGCTTATGCCAGCGACTGTCTTCGGCCCGCCCCAGCCGGGCGGCGGTTTCCAGTTCGATCCTGTCGGTTCCCGCCGCCCGGTCGGCCTCGGTGAACAGCAGGCTGAAGTGCCGGCCGACGGCTTCCTGCCGGTCATATCCGGTCAGCGCTCGGGCGTCGCCCAGCCAATTGGTGATCGTACCGTCCGGATCAAGCGTCAGCACGGCATAGCCCCTGACGTTGTCGAGGATCAGCGTGGCGAGGGTCGGATCGGTGGACGGGGACATGGGATACTCTGGACTGCGGCGCCGGGGTAACGCCGCGCGCAACGGAAGGATCAATCACCTTGCCAATGCTTCGTCAGGAGGGTCGGCGCCTGCGACCAAGGCCGGGTCGTCACGCTCCGGGCCAGATGCGCCAGACCAAGCTGGCGGGACCGTAAGCTGGGCCCCGTGGACGGAGCGGGACTAGTCCTCCACCCGGGTCGCCGGGCGGTCGCCGCCGTCGGCGATCTCTTCATGCCAGCGGCCGGTCTCGTCCTCATAGAGGATGCCGGCCGTGTCGCCGCCGACCCGCTGCTCCGCGGCCGCCTTGCGGGCGGCGGCCTTGGCGGCGTCATGGTTGGGGAAGGTCTCGGAATAGGTGCCGGCGACCCTGTAGGCCCAGCCGCCGTCGTGCTCGACGATTTCATAGGTGACGGTGGTCATCGGTTCGCTCCATGGATTAAGGCGGTCGCCTCCACTAAGCCGCCGGCCGGCCGGAGGTTGCAAGCGCGTCGCCGCGATTGACGCCCCCCGCGCCAGCCTTTAGCGCAGGGCCCATGACCGACCTGCCTGCCGGCCTTTCCGATCTCCGCGACCGTTACGACGTCCTGCTCTGCGATGTCTGGGGCGTCATCCACAATGGCCGCGAAAACTTCCCGCGGGCCTGCACGGCGCTGGCCCGCTGGCGGGCCGAGGTCGGGCCGGTGGTGCTGATCTCCAACTCGCCGCGCCCGGCCAGCGACGTCATCGCCCAGCTGGACGGGCTTAAAGTGCCGCGCGAGGCCTGGAGCGCCTTCGTCACCAGCGGCGACGCCACCCGCGCCCTGCTGGCCGCCCGCAGCCCCGGCCCGGCCTGGAAGATCGGCCCCGACCGCGACTGGCCGCTGTACGAGGGCCTGGGTCTCGCCTTCACCACCGTCGACCAGGCCGCCTTCGTCACCGTCACCGGCCCCGACAACGACGACATCGAGACGCCGGAAGACTACCGCGAGCGGCTGACGGTCGCCGCCGGCCGTGGCCTGCCGCTGATCTGCGCCAATCCGGACAGGGTGGTCCAGAAGGGCGACCGGCTGATCTACTGCGGCGGCGCCCTGGCCGACCTCTACGGCCAGCTCGGCGGCGAGGTGTTGATGGCCGGCAAGCCCTTCTCGCCCATCTACGATCTGGCTCTGACAGAGGGCGAGGCCCTGCTGGGCAAGCCGCTGGACCGCGCCCGCGTCCTCTGTATCGGCGATGGGGTGATCACCGACGTCAAGGGCGCCCTGGACCACGGCCTCGACTGTCTGTTCATCGCCCAGGGTATCCACGGGGTGAAGGCGCTCGGCCCCGACGGCAAGCTCGATCCGGCCAAGGTCGAGAGCCTGCTCAACGAAGAGGGCGTCACCGCCGCCCACGCCATGGCCGATCTGGTCTGGTAGAACCAACAAAACAAAGCGAGGGGATGATGCAGGGACTGTTTCTCGAGGATCTGACGATCGGCCAGTCGGCCGAGCTGACCTATACTGTCGACGACGCCGCCATCGTCGCCTTCGCGCAAGTGACCGGCGACAACAATCCCGTCCATCTGGACGAGGCCTACGCCGCCGGCACCGCCTTCAAGTCCCGCATCGCCCACGGCATGCTGTCGGCCGGCTATATCTCCGCGGTCATTGGCACGAAGCTTCCGGGGCCGGGGGCGATCTACATGTCCCAGACCCTGAAGTTCAAACGCCCGGTGAAGATCGGCGATGTGGTCACCGCCCGCGCCACCATCACCGAGATCGACATGGAAAAGGCACGGGTCACCCTGGCCACCGTCTGCGAGGTCGGCGGCAAGGCGGTTCTGGAAGGCGAGGCCCTGATCATGGCCCCGCGGAAGGGCGCCTAGAGTCTTGACCCCGCGGATCATCCACGGCTGGAAGCACCTGGAGGCCGCCGACCGCGGCGCCGCCGTGGCGCTCGGCAACTTCGACGGCGTGCATCTGGGCCACCAGGCGGTCATCGCCCAGGCGGCGCAGGCGGCCAGGGCCCTGAACGCTCCTCTGGGAGTGATCAGCTTCGACCCGCACCCCCGCCGGCTGTTCCAGCCTGACGAACCATCCTTCCGGCTGATGACCATGGAACAGCAGGGGCGGGCCCTGGGCGCCCTGGGCGTGGACAACTTCCATGTCCTGGCCTTCGATTTCGAGATGGCCAGCTTCACCGACCGGGAGTTCGCGCGGAAGGTGCTGCATGAGGGCCTGGGCGTCAGTCACGTCGCCGTCGGGTTCGACATCAGCTTCGGCAAGGGCCGGACCGGGAGCCCCGATCTCATGAAGGCCTATGGCGAGGAATTCGGCTTCTCCGTCTCCGTCGCCGAGGCGGTGGGCGGACCCGAGAGTGGGGAAGGCGCCAAATACAGCTCCACCGCCGTCCGCGACGCCCTGCGCGACGGCCGCCCGCAAGACGCCGCCGCCATCCTTGGCCGTCCCTTCGCCATCGAGGGGGTGGTCCGCCGGGGACAGCAGCTGGGCCGCCAGCTGGGCTTTCCCACCGCCAACGTCTTCATGGCCGACTATGTGACGCCCAAGCTCGGCGTCTACGCTACCCGCACTCGGCTGCCCGACGGCCGGCTGCTGAACGGCGTCGCCAACCTGGGCAACAACCCCACCACAGGCGAGGTCGACACCCGGCTGGAGGTCTGGATCTTCGACTTCGACGAGGACCTCTACGGCCAGGTCATCGAAACCCAGCTGATCGGCTTCCTGCGCCCGGAAGAGAAGTTCAACGGCATCGAAGCCATGGTCGAACAGATCTACCGCGACGAAGCGCAAGCGCGGGCGATCCTGGGGTAGGGGCGGCGAGATCCTCCTCCGCGCGAAGCGTGGGGGAGCAGCCTCTTTAATCGCTGCCCCTCTGGGGTAGCTGGCAGCCGCGCAGCGGCTGACTGAAGGGGCAGCGCCGGCTGTTGCGGGCTCGCTCAGAGCACCTGCGGCGGCCCGCATGCACCATGACAATTACGATCCGGCGCCGCCCCCACCACCACGGCGTATCCGCCGCGGTCCCCCGCCCCCGAAGGGGGCGGAATTGAGTGTGCGCAGGCGTCGCCTGCAATCCTCGCCGCCATAGAAAAAAGGGCCGGACGTCGCCGTCCGGCCCTCAATCTGTTGGTGAACAGGCGCCTCAGCCCAGGGCGGCCATCAGTTCCGGGACCACCGTCTTGTAGTCGCCGACGATGCCGTAGTCGGCGACCTGGAAGATCGGCGCGTCGGCGTCCTTGTTGATGGCCACGATGACCTTGGAATCCTTCATTCCGGCCAGATGCTGGATCGCGCCGGAGATGCCGATGGCGATGTACAGCGCCGGCGCGACCACCTTACCGGTCTGGCCGACCTGGTAGTCGTTGGGGGCGTAGCCCGCGTCCACGGCGGCGCGCGAGGCGCCGACGGCGGCGCCGAGACGGTCCGCCAGGGGCTCGATGACCTTGGAGAATTCCTCGGCCGAACCCATCGCCCGACCGCCGGAAACGACGATCTTGGCGGCGGTCAGTTCCGGACGGTCCGACTTGACCATCTCTTCGCTGACGAAGGTCGTGCCGCCCGGGTTGGCCCCGGCGGACACGCTCTCGACGCTGGCCGAGCCGCCTTCGCCGGCCGCCTTGAAGGCGGTCGGGCGGACGGTGATCACCAGCTTGGCGTCCGAGGAGGTGATGGTCTCCAGGGCGTTGCCGGCATAGATCGGCCGCACGAAGGTCTTGGCGTCGACCACCTCGACGATCTCGCTGATCGGCGCGGCGTCCAGATGGGCGGCGATGCGGGGCGCGAAGTTCTTGCCGCCCGAGGTGGCCGGGATCAGCACGGCGTCATAGCCGGCCATCAAGCCCTCGACGGTGGCGGCCTGAACCTCGGCGACGCTGTGGCCCAGGTCGGCGCTGTCGGCCAGCAGGACCTTGCGGACGCCTTCGATCTTGGCGGCGGCGTCGGCGACGGCCTGCGCGCCGGCGCCCAGAACCAGCACATCCACGTCGCCGCTGATGGCGAGGGCGGCGGTGACGGTCTTGTGGGTGGTGTCGCGCAGGTGCGCGTTGTCGTTATCGGCGACGACAAGGACGGCCATTAGAGCACCCCCGCTTCAGTCTTCAGTTTGGTGACGAGATCGGCGGCGGTTTCCACCTTGATGCCGGCCGAACGCTTGGCCGGCTCGGTGACCTTGACCACCTTCAGGCGCGGAGCGACGTCGACGCCGTAGTCGGCGGTCGCCTTGACCGCGATTTCCTTCTTCTTCGCCTTCATGATGTTCGGCAGCGAAGCGTAGCGCGGCTCATTGAGGCGCAGGTCGGCGGTGATCACCGCGGGGATGGCGACCTGCAGGGTCTGGACCCCGCCGTCGACTTCCCGGGTGACGGTCGCCTTGCCGCCGGCGATTTCCAGCTTGGCGGCGAAGGTCGCCTGCGGCCAGCCCAGCAGGGCCGACAGCATCTGACCCACGGCGTTGTTGTCGCCGTCGATGGCCTGTTTGCCCATGAGGATCAGCTCGGGCTTTTCCTCCTCGGCCACGGCCTTCAGCAGTTTGGCGACGGCCAGCGGCTCCAGGTCGCCGTCCGACTGGATCAGGATGCCCCGGTCGCCGCCCATAGCCAGGGCCGTGCGGATGGTTTCCTGAGCCTGGGCCGGACCGATGCTGACGATGACGATCTCGGTGGCGACGCCCTTTTCCTTCAGACGAACCGCTTCCTCGACCGCGATCTCGCAGAAGGGATTCATGCTCATCTTGACGTTGGCCAGGTCGACGCCGCTCTGATCGGCCTTCACCCTGGCTTTGACGTTATAATCGATAACCCGTTTGACCGGGACCAGCACCTTCATGGGTAATGTCCGCCCGTGTTGCGTTGCGAAAAATCCTGCGGGACAGGCTGATACTAGGTTGGCCGAGCAATGCAAGTTTCCCCATGGGTCAGGGAAAGCCGAAAAATCGCCCGATTTGCCCGTCTGGCGAGGCGTCGGCATATCGGCTAGAGGCCTGTGGCATGAACCGGACCATCAATCGGCTGAAAATCATCTTCGTCGTCGTCTTCGCCGTCGCCTGCGTCGGCGTCTGGGCCTACCAGCTCCTCTGGGTGCTGCCGGCCAAGTCCTGCGACAAGAAGGGCGCCTGGTGGGACGCTCAGACCCGCGTCTGCGCCGCCCCCATCTACATCCCCAGCCTCACCGGCCGCCCCGAGGGCATGAGCCGCAAGGAGTGGTCGGAGAAACAGGCGGCGAAGAAGGTCACCGAGGAACAGTACGGCCAAAACGCGAATATCGCGGCGCCGGCGCCGAAGAACTAGATCCTGCTCCATGCAAAGCGTGGGGGAGGGGGACCGCGAAGCGGTGGAGGGGGCAGCGCCAGCCTTTCCAACTTAAGCGCTTCACGGCGCTGAGGTTAGAGGCTGCCGCCTCACCAGTGCTTAGAGAGAACCCACCGCCCCCTCGACCACCGCTACGCGGCGGTCCCCCTCCCCCGTGCTACGCCCGGAGGAGGATCACCTGTTCGCCCCCGGCGTCCACAGCACGTCCCGCGCGCCCTTGTCGTTCGCCCAGCGGCCGGCCACGAACAACAGGTCCGACAGCCGGTTCAGGAACTTCACCGCCTCGGGGCTGACCGTTTCGGCGGGGTCCGAGGCCAGCGCCACCGCCTCCCGCTCCGCCCGCCGGCAGACGGTACGCGCCAGGTGCAGGGCCGCCGAGGCCGGGGAGCCGCCGGGCAGGACGAAACTGGTCAGGTCGGACAGTTCGCCGTTCAGCAGGTCGATCTCCTGCTCCAGTCGCTCGATCTGGCTGGCCAGGATGCGCAGGGGCTCCCAGGCCAGCTTTTCGCCGCGATCCGGCGTCGCCAGGTCGGCGCCCAGGTCGAACAGGTCGTTCTGGGCTCGGGCCAGGATGCCATCCAGCACCGGATCGGCGGCCGTATGCTGGCGCACCAGCCCCAGGCAGGCGTTGGTCTCGTCCACAGCGCCATAGGCGGCCACCCGCGGGTGGGTCTTGCTGACCGGCTCGCCGGTGGACAGCCGGGTCGTGCCGGCGTCGCCGGTGCGGGTGTAGATCTTATTCAGGGTGACCACGGCGTCGGTCCTAGTGAGGGGTGCGGTACCAGAAGGCCGCGACCAGCACGATGACGGCGATGAACTGCATCAGCACCCGCAGCCGCATCAGCTTGTTGGACCGCGAGCGGCCGTGTTCGCCGCCCCGGAACAGCGAATAGAGGCCAAAGCCCAGGGTCGCCGTGACGGCGAGCAGGGCGAGGGGGATGAGGATCGAGAAAATATCGCGCACGAGGCCAATCTAGACTTCACCCGTCGCAATGCAATTGCGGCCGCGCGAATTCAGCCGCGGCACGGCGGACAACCCTCTGAAATCGTCAGCGCCCGGACGGCGCAATCCCTTGCCGCGCCTTGAGTTGGAGGGATCCGAACCCTGTTCGGCGCCATACGTTCAATGACCGCGTTCGCTGAGTGGTTCTGTCGCAGTGACAGCTTGGGCGAGCATGGTTAGATTAAACACTGAGAAGGCGGGGGATTTTTTGGCCTTGAAAGGCCTTGATCTCGTCATGCTTAGCCGGTAGACGCCCGCCCCCGGGTTCGTTGAGGCCGGTTCGCTGAACATGATCGACTTCTTACCGCGGATCGGTTCGGCTCCTAGAACAGCGGGAAGGCCAGGAGGCAAAAGATGATCGCCATGGCGCAGCCGCCCGAGGACGGCACGGTAGCTGAGATGCAGGAAGCAATGGCGGAAGCGCGCCAGCTGATCACCGATCTGCGCGACGCCGCGCAGGACGGTCGGGGTCTGGCCCGTCGCTATGCCGAGATTTTACAGAACGTAGTCGATGAGTACTGCGTTGAGTTCGAACAGCGGGCGCAAAGCGTTCTCGCCAGGTTGGAGTCCGTTCGATGAACCATGTCCCGATGCGCGTTATCGCACCGCTCGCCGTCCGCCCCGCCAAGCCGACCCGCCGCGCCCTCGCCAAGCAACGGACCCGGGAAAAGGTCCTTGCCGCCGCCCGGCAGCTGTTCACCGAGCGTGGCTATGAGGGCGCCACCATCCGCGACATCGCCAAGGCCGCAGGCATGTCGACCGGCGCGGTGTTCGCCAGCTTCGCCGACAAGTCCGAGCTGTTCGACGAGATCCTCGGTGAGGACTACGCCCTGCTGGGTGAGGCCATGCAGGACGCGGTTGATACCGCCGCCGCCGCCGACAAGGCCCTGACCGACCTCTTCGCCGTCGCCTACCGTTTCCACATGAAGCAGCTGCCGCTGCTGCAGGCCGGCATCGCCGCCTCCTGGACCCGCTCCGACGCCGGTGAAAAGCGCAACCGGGAAGCCGTCAAGCCGGTCATGGCCATGATCACCGACGCCCTGCGCCGGGGCGTTGAGTGCGGCGAGTTGTCGCAACGCGCAGACCTGAGATTGATCAGCGCGACTTTGTGGGACGTCTACCTCGCTGGCTACCGTCGCGCGGTGTTCGACGGCTGGACGGCGGACGACCTGACGTCGCGGCTGTCCGACCAGATCCGCTTGATCCTGGCCGGCGCCAGGGCCTGACGGCAGGAACGCGGTGGGGACGCTCCGGGGGGCCGGGGCGTCCTTGTGACTTTGAGTGAGGGGCGGTTTTGGGGGTTCGGGACACTCAGAAGGCGGCGACACGGGACAAGGTGCTGCGCGCGGCTCGCGACCTGTTCCATGAGATCGGCTACGAAGAGACCACCATCCGCGCCATCGCGGATCGGGCCGGTGTCTCGGTCGGCAGCGTCTTCACCACCTTCAATTCCAAGGCCGATGTGCTCAGCCAGGTGATGGCCGACCGGGTCGAGGACCTGCAGGAGGAATTGAGCCGCGTGCTGCCCTTCCTCAGGGGCTCCACCGCCGATCGGCTCAGTTCCATCTTCGCCATCCACTACGACTTCGAATGTCGCCGGGTGAAACTGTTCCTGGCCCACATCGCCGCCTCCTACAGTCCGTCCCTGGAAGAGACCACGGTTCCCTTCGGCCAGAACCGCACGTTCAAGGGGATGATCCTCGACACCCTGCAGGAGGGCATCAGTCGCGGCGACATCCGCCCAGACGCCGACCTTGACCTGGCCCTGGGCGCATTGATGGCCGTCTATAGCTGGAACTACCGCCTGGCCGCCCAACAGGGCGCCGACGCCACCGCCCTGACCGCCCTTATGGATAAACAGATCCACCTGATCGTCGACGGCCTGAAGCCGAGACTGCCAGGGTATGGCGGCATTTAAGTAGGATCCTTCTCCCGACAAGCCGGAGAAGAATCGAAGTCCCCTAGTTCCCGTCTTCGAGCAGCCGGCGCGCGATCACCTGCGCCTGGATTTCCCCGGCGCCCTCGAAGATGTTCAGGATCCGCGCATCAGCCAGCACCCGGCTGACCTCGTATTCCATGGCGAACCCGTTGCCGCCGTGGATCTGCAGGGCGTTGTCGGCGGCGGCCCAGGCGACGCGGGCGGCGATCAGCTTGGCCATGCCGGCTTCCAGGTCGCAGCGCTTGCCGTCGTCCTTCTGGCGGGCGGCGAAATAGGTCAGCTGGCGCACCCCCATCAGTTCGGCCGCCATCATCGCCAGCTTGTTGGCGACGCGCGGGAAGCCGAAGATCGGGCCGCCGAACTGCTTGCGGTCCAGGGCGTAGTTGAGGCCCAGCTCCAGGCCCCGCTGGGCCACGCCGACGGCGCGGGCGGCGGTCTGGATGCGGGCGCTCTCGAAGGTGGCCATCAGCTGCTTGAAGCCCTGGCCCTCGACCCCGCCCAGCAGATTGGCGGCCGGCACGGTGAAGCCGTCGAAGCCGATCTCGTATTCCTTCATCCCGCGATAGCCAATGACGCCGATTTCGCCGCCGCTCATTCCCGGGGTGGGGAAGGGGGCCGCGTCATCGCCGCGCAGCTTGGGGGCCAGCAGCATGGACAGGCCGCGATAGTCACTCGTCGCCGGATCGGTGCGGACCAGCAGGGTCATTACATCGGCCCGGGCCGCATGGGTGATCCAGGTCTTGTTTCCGGTCACCACATACTGCTCGCCGTCCAGGGCGGCGCGGGTGCGCAGGGACCCCAGGTCCGAGCCCGTATTGGGCTCGGTGAACACCGCCGTCGGCAGGATTTCGGCGCTGGCGATCTTGGGCAGCCATTCGGCCTTCTGCCCCTCCGTCCCGCCGGTCAGGATCAGTTCCGCGGCGATCTCCGACCGGGTGGCCAGGGAGCCGACGCCGATCCAGGCCCGGCTCAACTCCTCGGAGACGACGCACATGGCGGTCTTGCCCATGCCCGAGCCGCCGTATTCCTCGGGGATGGTCAGGCCGAAGACGCCCAGGTCGCCCAACTCCTTGACCAGGTCCAGGGGGATCAGCTCGTCGTTCAGGTGCCACTGGTGGGCGAAGGGAATGACCTTCTCCTCGGCCAGGCTGTGGAACTGGTCGCGGATCATCTCGAAGGTTTCGTCCAGGCCGGTGTTCTCCACCGTCGCCTTGCCCCGCGCATCGGCGACCAGCTGGGCCACCCGGCTCTTCACCGCCTGGCCGCCGCCCTCGCCGATCAGCCGGACCAGGGGCGCCGCGAACAGTCGGTTCATCGTCTCGCGGCTGTCGGTCAGGTCGGCCGGGCGGATGGTCTCGCCCTGGTTCATCGGAATGCCGCCGACCAGCTGGGCGGCGTATTCGGAAAACAGCAGCTGGGCCAGCAGGGCCTCGGTCTCGCCAAAGGCGCCCCTGGCCTCCAGCTCGGCGGCCCAGCCGGCCACCTGGGTCAGCAGCTCGGCGTAGGACGCGTACCAGCCATAGCCGTGCACCGCATGCTGTTCAGCGTCGGCCAGCCTGCGGTCGATCCTGCCGCCGGCGGTGATCTTGGCCTTCACCGATCCCTTGGTCTCGGCGACGAACCCCTGGACGGCCGCCGCGGCGTCGCGCAGCAGCGGAACCAGGTCGGATAGGATCAGGCTGTCCGGCTCGGCGGACATGGCGACGGCGGTCATGGGCGGATGATCTCCCCTCAAATCTTGTGCAGCGCACTATAGGTATTTCGCGGCCGCAAACAACAAAGCCCTCCGGCGCATTTTTTTGCCGGAGCCCCAGTCTGGAGCGCCGACCTCGGCAAAACCCCGTCGGACGCCATAGCCGCCATCTCAAACGCGTGTTTAACTTGGACCAACAGGCAAAGCCGGAGCAAGCCCATGATCGTCGTCCACCACCTCAATGAAAGCCGTTCCCAGCGGATTCTCTGGCTGCTGGAGGAACTGGGGCTGCCCTACGAGATCAAGGCCTACGCCCGCGATTCGGTCACCCGCCTGGCCCCGCCGGAGCTGACGGCCGTCCATCCCCTCGGCAAAAGCCCGGTCGTGACCGACGGCGACGCGACCGTCATCGAGTCGGGCGCCATCATCGACTACATCATCCGCCGCCACGGCGAGGGGCGCCTGGCGCCCGATCCGGCCAGCCCCGACTACGACGTCTACCAGCAGTGGCTGCACTACGCCGAAGGCAGCGCCATGCTGCCGCTGATGCTCAACATGTATGTCGCCCGGCTGGGTGAAGCCGGCGCGCCGCTGCATCCCCGCATCGAAAGCGAGATCGCCAACCACCTGGGTTATGTCGAGGGGGCGCTGTCGGGCCGCGACTACCTGATGGGCGCGGACGTCACCGGCGCCGACATCCAGATGAGCTTCGTACCCGAAGTGGCCAAGGCCATGGGCAAGTTGCCGCAGTATCCCAACATGGCCGCCTGGATCGAACGCATCCACGCCCGCCCGGCCTGGACCGCCGCGCTCGAAAAGGGCGGACCCTATCTGATGGGGCGGTAGGCCCCAGAGCAGTCTTCGTCAGCCAAACGGATCGTCCAGGTAGCCGTCGAGGAAGTCGAAGACACTGGCTTTCAGCAGGGCGTGGGGAATGGCGTTGAAGTGGTCGCAGCCGGTCAGGGTCACCGCCTTGGCCCCAGGGATGGCGTCGGCCAGAACCTGCGGGTCACCGGCCAGGGCGTCGCGCGCTCCGGCGACAACCAGGGTCGGGGCGCGGATGGCGAACAGATCGTCCTCGCTGAAGCCCCAGGACGGCGCACGGGTGAAGGCGGCCAGGGCCAGGCGATCCTCGCCCTGCTCGTCGGCAAAGTGGCGGAAGCTCTGCAGCATGCCGTCCTCGATGGTCGCGGGGTCTTCCGCCTCCATGGCCCGGGCCATGAGGTCGTCGCGCAGTGTGGGGGTGAGCAGCCGCCCGCCGACGCCGCCGACGATCAGGTGGTCGATCCGCTCGGGGGCGCGTAAGGCCAGGGCCAGGGCCAGCCGCGCGCCCATCGAATATCCCATCACATCGGCCCGACCGACGCCCAACTGGTCCAGCAGACCCACGATGTCGCCCAGCAGAGCGTCCCGGCCATACCGGGCCGGTTCGTGTGGCTTGCCGCTCTGGCCGTGCCCGCGCAGGTCCAGGGCGATGATCCGTTGCCCCCGCCGCTCGAACGCCGCGTACCAGCCGCTCCGCTTCCAGCCTTCGTCGCGATTGGAGGAAAAACCGTGGATGAGCAGGACCGGCCTGGCGTCGGGCGGGCCGAGGTCGTCATAGGCGATGGTCACGCCGTCCGGCGCGATGAAGTCGGGCATGCTCAGCCTTGCGGTTCGAAGAGTTCGATGGGGTTGCCGGACGGGTCCTCACAGAGGATCTGCGATCCCCCGGGACCGACGACGATCGGGCTGCGAAACGTCACGCCCTCGGCCGTCATTATCTCGACCAGGGCGGGCAGGTCGGAGACGTTGAGGACGATGCGGTTCCATCCCCCGGGCTGCGGCTGTCGCCCGTCGGCCATCGGCCGCGCGGCCGATGAAGCCGGTCCCGCCAGCCACAGGTCCAGGTCGCCCCGGGTGACGATGGCCATGGCCGGACCAAACCGCTGGCGAGTCTCGAAGCCAAGCGCGCCCGTGTAGAAGTCCACGGCCGCCCCCACGTCGTTCACCAGATACCGCGCTGTCGCCATTCGGCGTCCTCCCCTGTCCGGCGAGTCTGCCCCCGCCGCCGAGTCCGGTCCAGAGGTTTGACCGGCGCCGTGGCCTGGCTGCACTGGCGGGGCTGCGTCCTAAAGTGGCATGGGGCGCCATGAAGACTGATATGAAAACCTTATCCAAGACACTGTCCTACTGGCTCCGGCACCGGCCGGATGTCGGTGGGCTGACCCTCGATACTGCCGGCTGGACAACGGTGGACGGCGTCTTGGCGGCGCTGCACCGGAAGCACGGCGCGGGCTTCGACGATCTGCTGACCGTCGTCGAGACCAGCGACAAGCAGCGCTTCGAACTCAGCGCCGACCTTGATCGCATCCGCGCGCGGCAAGGCCATTCCGTCGAGGTCGACCTTGGTCTGACGCCGGTCCCTCCGCCTGCGCAGCTGTTTCATGGCACGGTCGCCAGGGCGCTGGAGGCCATCCGGCGCGAAGGCCTCAAGCCCATGGCCCGCCATCACGTCCATCTGTCTCCCGACGAGGCGACCGCCCACAAGGTCGGCGCCCGGCGGGGCTCACCCGTGATTCTGCTGATCGACTCCGCCGCCATGGCGGCGGGCGGCCATGCGTTCCTCTGCACGACCAACGGCGTCTGGCTGACCGACCAGGTCCCGGCCGAGTTCATCAACTTCGGTTCAGCCTAGGTCCCGCGTCGCCTGGGCGATGATCAGGGCCTGGGCCGTCTCCCGGACATCATGGACCCGCACCGCCGCGACACCGGCCCTGGCGCCCTCCAGCGCCGCCGCCAGGGAGCCGCCCAGCCGGGCTCCGGCCTCCATGGCCAGGGGGTCGAGCGCGGCGA
Organism: Caulobacter sp.; assembly: GCA_044239675.1. Lineage (GTDB taxonomy): Bacteria > Pseudomonadota > Alphaproteobacteria > Caulobacterales > Caulobacteraceae > Caulobacter. The sequence goes on along the minus strand of JBIIAX010000007.1, from coordinate 106,622 downwards.
TGAACCGCTTGCGGCTGGCCCCCAGCAGCACGGGATAGCCCAGGGCCACGAAGCGGGGCAGGGCGGCCAGCAGCCTCAGATTATGCTCCGGCGTCTTGCCAAAGCCGATGCCGGGATCGAGCCAGATGCGGCCCCGCCGCACCCCCGCCGCCTCGGCCACGGCCGCCCGGTCCAGCAGGAAGGCCTCGACCTCGGCCACCACGTCGGCATAGCGCGGCGACTGCTGCATGGTCCCAGGCTCGCCCAGCATATGCATCAGCACCACTTCGCAGCCGAGCTCCGCCGCCACGGCGGGGCCCTCGGGACTGAAGCGCAGGGCGGCCACGTCGTTCCAGATCGTCGCCCCGGCCGCCATGGCGGCCCGGGCTACGGCCGGCTTCATGGTGTCGATGGAGATGGGTGCGGGGCTAAGGCCGCGCAGGCCCTCGATCACTGGAACCACCCGGGCGATCTCGTCCGCCTCGCTGACCGGCGCCGCTCCCGGCCGGGTCGACTCCCCGCCGATGTCCAGGATATCCGCCCCGTCCCGCAGCAGCTTCAGGCCATGGGCGACCGCCGCCTCGACGCCGTCGTGCCGGCCGCCGTCGGAGAAGCTGTCGGGCGTCACATTGACGATCCCCATGACCCTCGGCGACTTGGCCGGCGATTTGGCGTTTTCCCCCATTTGTGAGTGATGCGGCGCCCCGGCGACCCGGGCAAGATCGAGGCTCAACGGGGATGTTCAAACCAATGCTGTTTCGCCGATTCGCCGCTCTAGGCCTGGCCGGAGCCCTGCTGGCGTCCGCCGCGCCCACGGTCGCCCAGACCCCCGCGCCGCCGCACCTTGCGCCGCCCCAGGCCCTGTTCCGGGAGGCCATCACCCTGCGCCAGTTCGTCCAGGGCACCCTGCGGTTCGTCATGCTGCACGAGATGGGACATGGCCTGGTCGACATCTACGACCTGCCGGTGCTCGGGCGGGAGGAGGATGCCGCCGACCGGTTCGCCACCTTCTGGCTGTCGCCGGACGGGGCGGGCGAGGACGGCACCGACGCCGCGGCGGCCATGGAATGGTGGCTGGCGGCCGGCAAGGCCGACGCCAGCAAGCGCGAGGACCTCCCCTGGTGGGACGAGCACAGTATCGACGAGCAGCGCGGCTACCAGATCGCCTGCCTGCTGTACGGGGCCGCCCCGGATGATTTCGAGCCCCTGGCCCGGCGGGTGGGCATACCGGAGAAGCGCTTCATGGGCTGCCGCATCGAGGCCGACCAGAACCAGGTCAGCTGGTCGCGGCTGCTCAAGGACCGGGTCTCGAAGCTCAATACCCTGGACGGCTTCATCGTTCCCCTGACCTACCAGCCCGCCGGCGCGGATACGACCGACGCCGCCAGCATCGTCAAGCAGATGAAGATCCTCGAGGAACTGCGCGAGGTCCTGCACGCCTTCGCCTTCACCGATGACACCATCTCCGTGAAGCTGACCGCCAAGGACTGCGGCTTCTCCAACGCCTACTGGAACCCCCAGGAAGACTCCCTGACCCTCTGCTACGAACTGGTCAACGAGATCGCCAATGTGGCGTACGCGGCGGGGTTCCGCTGATCCAAAAGAAAACCCCCGGTCCTTGCGGGCCGGGGGTTTGATCGTCTTTCGGTGACGCCGGAGCCTTACGCCGTGGCTGTACCCGGCCGCGGCGACAGGGGCACCGAGACCGAGGGGCCGCTGGGCCGGCGTGTGTCGGCTTCGTCGCGGATCGGTTTGACGCCGTTGATCAGGCCCTTGATCTCGTCACCGCTGAGGGTTTCGTACTCCAGCAGGCCCTGGGCCACGATCTCCAGGTCGGCGGCGCGCTCGGTGAGGATCCGGCGGGCGTCGTCCAGGCCGGTCTGGACCAGCCGCTTGACCTCGGCGTCGATGACCCGGGCGGTCTCCTCGGAGATGTTCTGGGTCCGCGAGACGGAGTGGCCGAGGAACACCTCTTCCTGATTGTCGCCATAGGCCACCGTGCCCAGTTCGTCCGAATAACCCCATTGGGTGACCATGGCGCGGGCCAGGTTTGTGGCGGCCTTGATGTCGCTGCTGGCGCCGGAGGTGATGTTGTCCTTGCCGAAGATCAGCTCCTCGGCGACCCGGCCGCCCATCATGATGGCCAGGCGCGAGGTCATCTGGGAGAACTTCATGGAGTAGCGGTCGCCTTCCGGCAGTTGCATGACCATGCCCAGCGCCCGGCCGCGCGGCACGATGGTCGCCTTGTGCACCGGGTCGGCCGAGGGGACGTTCATCGCCACGATGGCATGGCCGCCCTCGTGATAGGCGGTCAGGCGCTTTTCTTCCTCATTCATGGCCATGGAGCGCCGCTCCGCGCCCATCATAACCTTGTCCTTGGCGTGCTCGAAGTCGTGCATGGTGACCATGCGGCGGTTCTTGCGGGCGGCCGTCAGGGCGGCTTCGTTGACGAGGTTGGCCAGATCGGCGCCGGAGAAACCGGGGGTGCCGCGGGCCAGGACCTTGACATCGACATCGGCCGACAGAGGCACATTGCGCATATGGACGCGCAGGATCTTCTCGCGGCCAGTGACGTCCGGGTTGGGGACGACGACCTGGCGGTCGAAACGGCCCGGACGCAGCAGAGCCGGGTCCAGCACGTCAGGGCGGTTGGTGGCGGCGATCAGGATGATGCCTTCGTTGGCCTCGAAGCCGTCCATCTCGACCAGCAGCTGGTTGAGGGTCTGTTCCCGCTCGTCGTTGCCGCCGCCGAGGCCCGCGCCGCGATGGCGGCCGACGGCGTCGATTTCGTCGATGAAGATGATGCAGGGGGCGTTCTTCTTGGCCTGTTCGAACATGTCGCGAACCCGGCTGGCGCCGACGCCGACGAACATCTCGACGAAGTCCGACCCGGAAATGGTGAAGAAGGGCACGCCCGCCTCACCGGCCACGGCCCGTGCGATCAGGGTCTTGCCGGTGCCGGGAGGCCCGATCAGCAGGGCGCCCTTGGGAATCTTGCCGCCCAGTCGCTGGAACTTGGCCGGATCCTTCAGGAAATCGACGATCTCCTGCAGCTCTTCCTTGGCCTCGTCGACACCCGCCACGTCGTCGAAGGTGATGCGGTTCTTGTTCTCGGTCAGCAGCCGGGCCTTGGATTTGCCAAAGCCCATGGCCCCGCGAGCCCCGCCCTGCATCTGGCGCATGAAGAAGATCCACACCCCGATCAGGAGCAGGATCGGCAGGGCGTTCATCAACAGGCCCATGAGGCTGAAGCGTTCGGACTTCTGGAACGTCACATCGACGTTTTTGCCTTCCATCCGCTTGAGCAGGTCCTCGGTCATCGGGGCGGTGGCCATCAGCGTGCCGCCGTCCTGGGTGGTCAGTTTCATGCGGTCGGTGGAGATGACGTCCACCTTCTTGATCTCGCCGCTGTCGATCTTGGCCAAAACCGTCGAGTAACTGACGTCGCCGCCGGGCTTGGGGGCGCCGGGGTTGAGGGCGCCGTTGCCGCTGCTCAGCACGCTGTAGATCCCGATCAGTACGACCAGGATCACGCCCCAGACCGCGAAATTCCGCAGGTTCATGTTCAAAACTCTTCCAGGCAGGATGTGTCGCGTTTCAAGATAGGACGCCGCCCGCCACTTCGCCACGTTCAGCGGCCGGTTGCGTGCCCGCTTCCCGAACAATCTGACCCGTGGCCGCCTCGAAGCGGATACGGACCAGCGCCTGGGCGCGGACAGAGGGGCTAGCTGCAAGGATCGGGCAAGTCCAGAGCCCGGCCCCGTCCGTCGCCACCGGAAGCGAACGGCGCGCCGCCGCCGGCAGGGTTTTCAGCGCCGCCCGTTCAGGTTTTGGCAACCATCGCCCGTGGCTGTCCAGGGGCAGGAGGGTCAGGCCGGGAATCGTCGCCGTCACTTCGAAACGCCCATCCCAGACAGCGGTCTCATCTTGGCACAGGGCCAGGGGCGAGACGCCGGACCGCGCCAGTTCGCCGGGCTCGCGGCTGACCATCACGCTGTCTGGACCGGCCTCGATCCGGGCCCCGGCCAGGGTGGCGGTGAAGGTCTCACCGGCGGCGAGGCGGGCGAGAAGGGAGGTGAGCCGCTCCCCCCGAGGCGGCCGGCTGGACCCGCCGGCGCAGAGGCAGGCGGCGGCAAGGGTCGCCGCGCTGGTATCCCGAGCCAAGACCACGACGCCAGCCTCATCCCATCCTTCCCAGTAAGCCGAAGGCCGTACGGGGGAGGGGGACCGCGCGAAGCGGGGTGGAGGGGGCGAGGGACGGGGCGGTGACTCTTCCGGTTGCGCTGAACTCAGTCCGAGGGCCGCTCGGTTGGTCTGAGCCCCGTCCCTCGCCCCCTCCACCATCGCCCCCTCTACACGGATGGGCGACGGTCCCGCTCCACCGTACGCCGCGCTTTGCGCGGCTACGGGGGAGGATAGGGCGGTGCGCGCCCTGGCCCTGGCATAGCGGGCATCGTCGTTGGCGGGGTCATCGATCCAGGTCTCCCCCTGAGCGGAGAGCCAGTCGCGCAGGGCCTGGCGGCGAACCTCCAGCAGGGGCCGCAGCAGGAAGACGCCCCGACCCTCTGGCCAAGCCGGGGACGGCGCCCATTGACGGGCGTCAGGCACAGTGGACCCGTCGGCCCGCATGGCGGCGCTCTCCGCCAGATCGTCTGCGGTATGACCCAGCAACAGGACGCTGGCCCCGGCCTCGCGCGTCGCCTCGGCCAGCAGGGCATGCCGCGCGGCCCTGGCGGCGGCTGGCAGGCCGGTGGCGGGCTTTGGGCCTGTCCAGGTCAAGATGCGGTGGGAAAGCCCCAGGCGGGCGCAGAGGGCGGCGCAGCGGGCGGCCCAGGCCTGGCTGGCCGCCTGCAGACCGTGATCCACGGTCAGGACGATCAGCGACCGACCGTTCGCCGAGGCCCATGCCCGGGTCAGCAGCAGCAGGGCCAAGGAGTCGGAACCGCCGGACAGGGCCACGGCCAAGGGGCGCGGGGATGTGGGGTCGAGGCGCTGGTCGAGGATCGCTCCAAGGCGGAGCGCGAGCATATCCCCCACCCCCCGCTCACCCCGGCGAAGGCCGGGGCCCAGGATCATCCACGGGCCTGAGGATCGGCCGCGCTGATCAGCGCCATTTTCTTCTGCTGACGGGGATGACTCTGGGCCCCGGCCTTCGCCGGAGTGGGCGGAATAGGGGGGAGTTGCGGGCTTCCACATAACTTAGCGCCGATGCGCGTTCGCGGGAATGAGCGGTAGGAAAGGGATGGCGCTCGAAACCGCTAGGCCGCGCACTTGGCCTGGGTCCGGGCCGCGGCGGCGCGGGTGGTGACGCTGGGCGAGGCGTTCGGATAGCGGCGGGGCAGCTCAGCCAGGGCCTGGCAGGCGTCGGTGGGCAGCTTCTGGGCGATCAGCGCACGCGCCAGCTCGACCACGGCGTCGGGGGCCCAGGTGGTCTTGGGCCAGCCGCGGATGGCGCCGATATAGGCCGAGGCGGCCTTGCCGTTGGCGCCGCGCGCGGTCAGGGTCTTGCCCAACCAGTAGCGAGCCTCCGGCGCCTTGGGGGCGTCGCCGAAGCTGGTGACATAGGTGTCGAAGGCGGTTTCGGCCCCGGCGTAGTCCCCCTCGGCCATCAGCCTGCGGCCCTGGGCGAAGACGGCGTCCGGATCGGCGGCTTCCTCGGCGGCGGCCTGTTGCTCCTCGGTCGCCGACTGGGTAGCGGCGGCTTCCAGGGCGGCGAGGCGTTGCTCCAGCGCCGCCACCCGGTCGGTCAGCGCCTTGTTGCTGGCCTGGGAGGCCTCCAGCGCCTTGCGGGAGCGGTCCAATTCGAAGGTCAGAGCCTCTCCCGCGGCGGTATTGCGCATCAGGCTCTGTTCCAGGTCGGTCACCCGATCGGTGAGCGCTTCCAGGGTGGGGCCGGTCTCGGCGTCCTGCACAACCACCGGCTTGCCGCTATCGCGCCCCTGAAAGACGATGCTGCGCAGTTCCCGCACCACCTTCTCCATCTTTTCCAGCCGTTTGACCGATCGATCGTCCAGCGGATCGGGCATCGGCGTCTGGGCCTGGGCGGCGAAGGCCATGGTGACGGCCAGCAGGACCGCCGCGAAGGGCGCGGCTTTGAGGGCGGCCTTTAAGGCGGTGGTATGGGTCGGCTTCATGGGGCGACTGTGAACCTGTTGCGGCGTCAAGAATACGGCGGGAGGATACGAAAAAGGGGGCCGCCTGAGCAGCCCCCTTGATCGGTTCAGCGGGCGCGGGCGCTTACTGGTAGCCTTCCAGAATGACCGTCTGGCCATTGCGGTTGCGCTGGTAGGCCTCTTCCGAGGTGCCCGGATCGACGGGGCGTTCCTTGCCGTTGGACAGGGTCGTGATCCGGCTGGCCGGCACGCCGCGCGAGGCGAGGTAGTCCTTCACCGAATTGGCCCGGCGCGAGCCGAGGGCCAGGTTGTACTCACGGGTGCCGCGTTCGTCGGCATTGCCTTCGATGCGGATGCGGACGTTCGGGTAGCGGCGCAGCCAGGCGGCCTGGGCGTCCAGCACCGGGGCGGCGTCGGCGCGGATCGAATAGCTGTCCAGGTCGAAATAGACGAAGTCGCCGACATTGATGATGAAGTCCTGGCTGGACCCCGGGATCGGACGGCTGTCGACGCCGCCGGGGCCCGGCGGCGGGGTATAGGGTCCGGGCGCGTCCGGTCCGGGCGGCGGGCCAGGATCGGGATTGGGTTTCGGCTTGGAGGCGCAGGCGGCCAGAGAAAGCGTGGCGGCGGCAATCAGCACCAGCTTGAAGGCGCGTTGGGTGTTGAAGCTCATCTAAAGCTCCTCCTCAGCTAGGGTTGGACCGGCCTATATTGGTCACGATCCTTGGATGGGCGACACGAAAAACCGGCGTTCTTCCTCACAATGCCGTGGGTCGGACGTTTTCGGGTCACGATTCATTTGGCGGTTGAAACTCTGTGCTTTTTTCTAGTCCGCCACAATCAGTTCAACAGCGGCGACCAGGCCGGGTCCGAACCCGAGCCTTGATAGGGCGCCGGCCTTAGAATGCGCCCGGTGATGTCCACGTTCCACAGCCGCGGTTCGCCGCCCCGGCCTTCGCGGAAGAACATCAGCACCCGGCCGTTGGGCGCCCAGGTGGGACCTTCATCCAGATAGCTGCTGGTCAGGATGCGCTCGTCCGAGCCATCGGGGCGCATGACGCCGATGTGGAAGGCGCCGCCTTCCTGTTTGGTGAAGGCGATGAAGTCGCCGCGCGGGCTCCAGACCGGTGTGGTGTAACGCCCGCCGCCGGCGGAGATGCGCCGCACCCCGGAGCCGTCGGCGTTCATCACATAGAGCTGGGGCGAGCCGCCCCGGTCACTGTTGAAGACGATCTGGCCGCCGTTGGGCGAGAAGCTGCCGGAGGTGTCGATGCCGGGATCGCTGGTCAGCCGAGTCTGCGACCGGCTGCGCAGATCCATCAGATAGAGGTCGCTGTTGCCGTTCTTCTCGACGCTGAACACAACCCTGTCGCCGCTGGGCGAGAAGCGCGGGGCGAAGACCATGCCGGCGAACTTGCCCAGCGTCTCCTGGCGTCCGGTCTCGATGTTGAACAGATAGATGCTGGAGCCGGTCGGCCGCAGCGCCATATAGGTGATCTCCTGACTGCGGGCCGAGAAGCGCGGGGTCATGACGATATAGCTGCCGTCGGTCAGGTAGCTGTTGTTGGCCCCGTCCTGGTCCATGATCGACAGGCGCTTGACCCGCTTTCCGCGCGGGCCGCTCTCGGCGATGAACACCACGCGGGTGTCGAAATAGCCGCCCTCGCCGGTCAGTCGCTCATAGACCTTGTCGCTGATCTGGTGGGCGACCCGCCGCCAGTTCTCCGGGGTCGAGGTGAACTGCAGGCCCAGCAGCTGTTCGCCGCCGTAGGTGTCCCACAGGCGGAAGTCGACGCGCAGCCGGCCGTCGGCCTCGACGGTCACCTGGCCGTTGATCAGGGCCTGGGCGTTGATCGCCTTCCAGGCCTCGAACTGCGGCTGCACCCCGATGTCCAGGGCCCGTTCCGGAAAGGAGGCCGGATTGATCGGCGCGAACAGGCCGGAGCGTTCCAGATTGGCGCTGATCACCTGGGCGATGTCGCCGCCGCGGCCGGACCCGCTGAAGGCGGGAATGGCGATGGGCAGCGGCTTGATGGCCCCCTGGTTGATGTCGATCTCGACCTCGGCCCGCGCGGCGGCGGGCAGGGCCGCTCCGCCCATGACCAGGGCGCAGAAGGCGATCATCAGATGGCGGAGAGTCATGTCTGGCTCCTCGGAATGGTCATGCGGGCAGGGTGGAGGCTACCCAAGTCGAGATTGAGGCCGGTCAAAGGGAGCAGGCCTTCTGAGCGTCGAAGTTCAGGTTCAGGGCTTCCCCATAATACTCTTCCGGCAGGTTGCGGAAGGGCACGGAACTGCTGACGGCCAGACGAGCCCGGGTCGCGGCGGCCTGGACCATGGCGTCATCCGACAGGCCGCGAACGATTTTCGGGGGCTCGAGAAGCTGGCCGGAGGGCGCGACACGGATCTGCACGGTCAGCTTGACGCGCGAGCCCCCCTCGACCTCGCAGTTGGGGTTCCAGCGGCGCTGGAGCTCATCCACCAGGCCGGCGATGGAGCTGGCGTTGATCCCCTTGCCCTTGCCGTCGGGGCGCGGTGTCGGCGAGGTGGCGGGCTTGGGCGGGCCTTGCCGGCCGCCGGAGGGCGCCGTCTGACCGCCACCAGCTTTCCTCAGCCGTTTTTCCAGATCGTCAAAGTTCAGTTCCGCCTGTTTGACCGGCTTGGACGCCGGGGTGGGCTTGGGCTTTTCGGCCGGCTTGGGCGTCGGCTTTGGGGGCGGGGTTGGCTGCGGCGCCGGGATCGGCTCCGGCGCCGGCGGCGCCTCCACGGTCGGCGGCAGGTCAGGCAGCGGCTCGTCGGTCAGGGCGTCCGTCTCCATCGGCGCCTCAATGGCGGGGGCGACGCTGGTCATCGGCGCGTTGCTGACGATGGTCACCGGCACCACCGAGCCGAACGGCGCCTTCTTCGTCTCCTTGGGCAGGTACAGCAGGGCGAGCGCGATCACCCCGACGTGGACCACGACGGAGACGACGAGCGCCGGCGCGAAGGATCGGCGGTCGCGGGCCATCAGCAGGCTTCGCCCCAAGCCGTCATTCCACCCCCGGCTTGAGCGAGGGCCCGGAGCTGGGGCCGCCGGTGTCGGTGATCAGGTTGATCTTGGTGAAGCCGCCGGTGCTCAGCGAGGCCATGACCTGGGCGACGGACTCATAGGCCGCCTTGGCGTCGGCGCGGACGAAGATCGGCTTTTCGAAATCCTGGCCGGTCAGGGTGGCGATCCGGCTCTTCAGCTCGGCGAAGGGCACCTCCTCCTCGCCGATGTACAGCCTGCCGTCCGCCCGAACGGACAGGGTCACCGGATCGGTCAGGTCCTGAACGGCGCTGGCCTCGGTCTTGGGCAGGTCGATGGGCACGCCGGAAGTCATGGTCACGGCGGTGACCATGAAGATGATCACCAGGACCAGCATCACGTCGACCAGCGGGGTGACGTTGATCTCGGACAGGGCCCCGCGCCGGCCGCGTCCGCGTCGCCGACGGCGCCCGCCGCCCGCCCCGAAGGCGTCATTGGCTGAAAGGGCCATTCGTCAGACCTTGTCCGCCAGGCGGCGCTGGATGGCGGTCGACAGGTCGTCGGCGAAGCCCTCCAGCCGGCCGGCGAACTTGCCCGCATCGGTGGAGAACTTGTTGTAGGCGATATAGGCGGGGATGGCCGCCATCAGGCCCAGGGCCGTTGCGAACAGGGCTTCAGCGATGGCCGGGGCGACGATGGGCAAGGAGGTGCTGCCGGCGTCGCCGATGCTCTTGAAGGCGTTCATGATCCCCCACACTGTCCCGAAAAGACCCACAAAGGGGCTGGCCGTGGCGACGATGGCCAGGGCGCCCAGGCCCTCCTCGGCCTTCTGGCTCTCGCGGGCGATGTTGCTGTCCAGCACCCGGTCGATCCGCTGGATCAGCAGGGCGGTCTGGGTGTCGCCGATCGAGCCCTTGGTCCGGGCGTCGCGCCATTCCCGCAGGGCGGCGTTCAGCAGCCGGGGCAGGGGGTGTTTGGCGTTGGCGCCGGCCTCCGCGGCCACTTCCTCCAGGGGGCGACCGGAGCCGACCTTTTCCTCAAAGGCGTTGGCCTGACCGTTCAACCCCGCGAAGCGGACGGCCTTCTCGATGATCACCGCCCAGGAGACCAGGGAGGCGATCGCCAGGCCTACCATCACGCCTTTGATCACCCAGTCCGCCCGCAGGAACAGGGTCAGGAAGGAGAAGCTGTCCGATGAAATCGACTGTGGGTCCATGCGTCCAGCTTCCCCGTTGGATGTTCCCCCATCTTTAGAGGGCCTTTGGTGACAATAAGGCGTCCGCCCGGACTTGGCCCCAACTGGTTGCCCAGATGTGACCAGAATGCCGGAGGACAGACGGTTACGTGCAAAACCAGGGCCGCAGCGCCTCAACCATGCCCGGCGGCGGCTTGCGGGGGCGGCCATCCAGGCTGATGCAGGCGGCGCCGACCACGGCGGTCGCGATGATGTCCTCGCCCCGGGTGATGGTCTGGCTGATCGCCAGGCGCGGACCCTTGACCGCGTCATAGGTGGTGCGAACCACCAGGGCGTCGTCGATGCGGGCCGGTCGCTTGAAGTCGATCTCCATGCGGGTGACGACAAAGGCGGCCGGATCGGCCCGCTCCAGCAGCTCGGTATGAGACACCCCGGCCAGCCGCAGGAAGTCGCTGCGGCCACGCTCGAAATAGCGGCTGTAGTTGGCGTGGTAGACGACGCCGGTGAAGTCAGTGTCCTCGTAATAGACCCGGATCGGCAGCTGGTGCTCCCGCCCGACGAAGACGCCGGCCGTGGGAAGGGGAGCGTCGGGAGGGGCCGTGTGGTTGGAGGTTTCGATCATGGCGCTACCTTCCATGGGCGGCGCGACGCTGTCGAGACCATCCCGTGCAAGGGCCGTCAGATCGGGACGGCCTTGGTCTGACTGGAGACGTAGGCGACGAGAAAGGTCTGTTCCTCGGCCGCCCGCCGCCGGCCCGCCATGAAGGCGAGGGCGATGACGACAAGGGCGGCGAGGGGCGCGGCGATCAGCGGCCACGAGACCTGTAGCAACCCTCCTGCCGCCGCGAAGAGGGCGATCAGGCCTGCGCCCGCCACCAGCATGCCAAACCAGCCATGGGTGAAGACGGCGATCAGAGGGTGCAGCCCCGGCCGGCAGACCAGGCCCGTCGCCGTCGCCCCCTCGACGAGGATGACCTCCAGGCAGAGGCGGAAGACGTGATGATAGCGCACCCGGCGCCGGATGCTGGCATGGCTATAGCAGACCTGGCCGATGATCGGCCGCGAGCCGAAGATACGCCAGGGGCTGTCGATGCCCTCCCTTAGTCGATCGATGCATTGGGCTCGGTTGAGCGGAGAGGTCAGCCGCACCTCTGTCGCCGCGCGTGACGGGGCATCGCGTGAACGTGTCAGGGGACTCTCCAGGGACGGGCGTGAGCAGGCCATTCAATCCCTGGCTGGAAGCCTTTGTTCCGTTCAGTCGCCGTCGAACAGTTCAGCCTGGGGTTTGATCGCCGGCGGCTCCTTCAAGCCCAGATGCAGATAGGCCTTGCCGCAGGCGACGCGGCCGCGGGGAGTGCGCTGGATGAAGCCCTGCTGCATCAGGTAGGGCTCGATGACGTCCTCAACGGCGTCGCGGGATTCGGCGATGGCGTAGGCGATGGTCTCGACCCCGGCGGGGCCGCCGCCGTAGTTCTCGATCAGGGCCCGCAGGTAGCGGCGATCGAGGCTGTCGAGGCCCACCTCATCGACCTCCAGCCGGGCCAGGGCGCGGGCGGCGTGCAGCCTGTCGATGACCTCGGCCCCGTCGGCCAGGGCGAAGTCACGGACCCGGCGGAGCAGGCGGCCGGCGACGCGGGGCGTGCCCCGGGCGCGGGCGGCGATCTCGGCTGCGCCGTCGTCGCTGACCGCGGCCCCCATCTTGCGGGCCGCCTGGCTGATCACCTTCTGAAGCTCGGGGACGGTATAGAACTCAAGCCTTAGCGGGATGCCGAAGCGGTCGCGCAACGGGGTGGCCAGCATGCCGGCGCGGGTGGTGGCGGCCACCAGGGTGAAGGGGGCCAGATCGATGCGGATCGACCGGGCCGACGGGCCTTCGCCGATCACCAGGTCGAGGACATGGTCCTCCATGGCTGGATAGAGAATCTCCTCGACGTTGGCCGGCAGGCGGTGAATCTCGTCGATGAACAGGACGTCGTTGGCTTCCAGATTGGTCAGGATGGCGGCCAGGTCTCCCGCCTTGGCCAGCACAGGCCCGCTGGTGGCGCGGAAATTGACCCCCAGTTCCCGGGCGACGATCTGCGCCAGGGTGGTCTTGCCCAGGCCTGGTGGGCCGAACAGCAGCACATGATCCAGCGCCTCGCCGCGGCCCTTGGCGGCGTCGATGAAGACCTTGAGGTTGGCCTTGATCTGTTGCTGGCCGACGAACTCGGCCAGGGTCTGGGGCCTCAGGGCCTTGTCGGGGGCCTCGGCCGGAACCTCGTCGGGGGAGACGATGCGGGTCATCCTGCTGCGCTCCTGGCGGAGCTTCGCAGGACAGGTCCTGCATAGCCTCGGCGAAGCAGGGTCATCGGCCCAGCTCCTGCAGGCCGGCCTTGATCAGGGCGGAGATGCCGGCGTCCTCGCCCAGGCGCAGCACGGCCTGTTCGATGACACGGCGGGCGGCGGGTTCGGCGATCCCCAGACCCATCAGACCGGCCACGGCCTCTCCGGCGGCGGAGGGCGGGGCAGGGGTCCGGGCCGGGCCCGCGTTCACCTGGAAGACCGCGGGGCCGTCGCTGATCGGCTTGTCCTTCAGCTCGGTGACGATCCGCTGGGCCAGCTTTGGCCCCACCCCCTGGGCGCGGCCGACCAGGGCCTTGTCCTCTCGGGCCACGGCGCCGGCCAGTTCGGCGGGGGTCATGACGTCGAGCACGGCCATGGCCGCCTTGGGCCCCACCCCCTGAATGGCGCGCAGCATGACGAAGGCCCGGCGCTCCTCGCGGGTCAGGAAGCCGTAGAGCTGGGGGCCGAGCGCCTCGCTCCACGGATTTTCGGTATGCAGCACAGTCTCTTCGCCCAGCGCCGGAAGGCGGCCCAGGGTGCGGCTGCCGCAGCGGACGACATAGCCGACCCCGGCCACGTCGATCAGGGCCTCCTCCTCGCCGACCTCGGCGACGATACCGCGCAGACGGCCGATCATGCGACGCTCCTTAAGGTGCGGGCCTTGCGGGCGTGAGCATGGGCGATGGCCACGGCCAGCGCGTCGGCTGCGTCGGCGGTGGGGCCGCCGGCGGCGGGCAGCAGCCGGGCGATCATATAGGCGACCTGGGTCTTGTCGGCCCCACCGGTTCCGACCACCGACTTCTTGACCTCTTTGGCGCTGTATTCGGCGACCAGCAGCCCGGCGCGGGCCGGGGGGATCATCGCCGAGGCGCGGGCGTGGCCGAGTTTCAGGGTCGACTGGGCATTGGTGTTGAGGAAGGTCTCCTCGATCGCCGCCTCATGCGGACCGTAGGCCTCGATGACGGCGGTGACCCCTTCGAACAGGGTCAGCAGCCGGTCGCTGTAGGCGGCCTTGTCGTCCGGAGATATCACCCCGTGCGCCACCCAGCTCAGCCGCGATCCCTCGGCCGAGATGACGCCCCAGCCGGTCTTGCGGAGGCCGGGGTCGAGCCCCAGGATTCGAATCGCGTTCGCCATATGTTTCCATACAATGGCGGAAGGCCTAACGAAGAGCAAAGACGCCAGGCACTCCCAAGGGACTCCCGAACGTGCTAGCTTCGCGATATGGCGAAACCAGAACCCTCGCTGTTTGACGACGTCGACCTCGACGCGGAAGCCGCCGCCGACGCGCGCGCGGAAGCTGATTTGGCCGCCGGGCGGGTTGTCAGCCACGAGGCTGTCAGTCGTTGGCTGGAGTCCTGGGGGACGCCCAACCCTCTGCCCCGCCCGAAATGCGGCGAGTAGTCTGGACCGACGAGGCCATCGCAAATCTTGATGCGATCGCGGTCTACATCGGTGAGTTCAACCCTCTCGCGGCCCAGCGTCTCGCCCTGCGATTGAAAGCGGCCGGCGACAGTTTGGCGGACTATTCCGAGCGAGGTCGTTCCATCCACGGCGGAATGCGCGAACTGACTGTCATCTATCCCTACCTCATCCGTTACCGGGTAACCGCCGAAACGGTCGCCATCCTGAGGGTTCGGCACGGCGTCATGAGGCCTGATTAGATCAGGCGCCATAGCGTCACCCCAGCTTGGCCATCTCCTCGTCGCTGATGTCGAAGTTGGCGTAGACGTTCTGGACGTCGTCCTCGTCCTCGAGGGACTCGATCATCTTCATCAGGGTGGCGACGCCGTCGCCCTCGACCGGGGTCAGCGACTTGGGGCGCCAGACGATGGCGGTGGACTTGGGGTCGCCAAGGCCGGCCGTCAGGGCCTCGATCACCGCGCCCATGTCCTCGAAGGCGGTCCAGATGACGTGGCTTTCCTCGTCGGACTCGACATCCTCGGCGCCGGCCTCGATGGCCGCTTCCATGATCGCGTCCTCGCTGCCCGCGGCGGCCGGATAGGTGATCTGGCCCATGCGGTCGAACATGAAGGAGACCGAGCCGGTCTCGCCCAGGGCCCCGCCGTTCTTGGTGAAGATGGCGCGGACATTGGCGGCGGCGCGGTTCTTGTTGTCGGTCAGGGCTTCGACGATGACGCCGACGCCGCCGGGACCGAAGCCCTCGTAGCGGATCTCGTCATAACTGTCGGCGTCGCCGCCCTGGCTCTTCTTGATGGCGCGTTCGATGACGTCCTTGGGCAGGCTTTCGGCCTTGGCGTTGTTCACCGCCAGCCGCAGGCGCGGGTTCATCGAGGGATCCGGCATGCCGCTCTTGGCCGCCACGGTGATCTCGCGGGACAGCTTGGAGAACAGCTTTGAGCGCACCGAGTCGGCGCGGCCCTTGCGGTGCATGATGTTCTTGAATTTGGAGTGGCCGGCCATGCTCGGTCTTCTTGTGTCTGGATCAGGAGGGCCGGGTTCTAGCGCCCCGGGCCGCTGCTGTCATCCGGGGTGGGCTGTAAGACCTTTGGGGCGGGGGTCGGCACGCCGAGGACCAGGGAAGCGAAGTCGCTGAGGAACCGGCCATCGGCCTTGTCGGGCGCGCGCAGCCAGACGGTGGACAGCATCAGTGGGCCCTTGACCTCGGACGGCAGGACGATCTCGCCCAGGCCGTTGGTAGCCAGCTTCTGTTCGGGGGCGCCAGGCAGGGCCAGGCGGACGGGCTGGTCGGCCAGGGGCTGGCTCTTGGCCAGAAGGCGGAAGCGACGCGGCGCGGGGCCGGTTTCCAGAGCGATGAACTCCAGGGTCTGGCCTGCGGGGACGATGCCGCCCCGTCCGCCCTTGCAGTCTGCGACGCAGACCAGCGCCTTGGCGTTCTTGATGTAGGTTTCGCGCCAGGTTCCGCCGGCGGCGGCGATCCTGTTCCAGGCCTGGCGCACGGCGATGGGCGGATCGGCCTCGGCGAAATATTCCGGCACCTCGGCGGCGGTCAGGTCGATGTCGCGCGGCGCCAGGGCGACCGCGACGACGGCCAGGCCGGCCCGATCGGGGGTCAGGGTCAGGGAGAGGGCCTCCGGCGCCTCGGCGCCGACGCCGACGGGCTGGACCGCGCCGTCGATATCGCCCGTCAGCTTGGCGACCCGCTCGGCCTTGGGACCGGTCTCCAGGTCGGGAAACTTCGCGCCGCTGGTCAGGGTCAGGGTGGTGGGTTGGCCGACGGCGGAGGCGCCGACGGGCTGAACCCAGGTCTCGTGGGCCTGGACGGCGGTCGTCAGCAGCAGCGCCGCGGCGATGCCAAGGCAAGGTGTCGATATTCGCATGATGGTCCTGTCACTGACCCGTGAGACATACGGCATAGTCGCGCGACAAGTACACTAGCGGTCCGGACCTGCCGCGTCGGGCAGGCCGCCCAGCTCTAAGGGTGGCGTGCGGCCCTTTCGCCGTTGGCCTGACCCACGACAGGGCCGAGATCGGCGCTGGGCGTTCGCCCCGGAAGCTGCTCAATACAGAAACGTGCCGTGCCCCAGCGATGTCCCGGATGCCTCGATGGCCATATAAGGGTTCAGCACGTCCCAGCCCGCAGGGATCGGTGGGGCGGGGGCGGCTGGTGCAAGGATGAAGTCTCCCGCGACGAGACTGACCAGGCCATTAAGCTGGATCTCTATGTCCGCAACCCGGTCGCCGTTGATGTCCCCAGCGACGATGGTATGGCCCGCGCCGTCGTTGAACTGGATGAGTTCAGCCGCCACGCCGGTAAACCCGCTGCCCCCCAGAACAAAACTCTGCTGCCCGGCCAGCCTCTTGTTCGCGTCGATTCCGCTCAGGTCGATTCGGTCGCCCTCTGAGTGATTGAAGTCCGTGACGACGTCCCGAGGCGCTCCCGGCGAACTGCCGCCTGTGGTTCGGAAGGCGAAAATATCGGCCTGAAGTCCGCCCGTAAGCGTGTCGCGACCCTGCCCGCCGACAAGGGTGTCCAGTCCCCCACCGCCCAGAAGCACGTCGTCGCCCTGGTCGCCGTTCAGGATGTCATTGCCCTCGCCGCCAGACAGGCGATTGGCGCTCGTGTCGCCCGACAGCGTGTCGGCGAAGCCCGACCCGTCAATGTTCTCGAACAGCTCCAGCGTGTCCAAGCCGCCACCGCCTGTGTTCTGGGCGCCGAGCAGGCTGAGGCTGACGACCACCGAAGCCGTGGCGTCGTCGTAGACAACGGTATCGTTCCCGTCACCGCCGGCCATCAGATCGGCGCCAGCTCCTCCCGAAATCCGGTCATCGCCGACGTTGCCCCGGAGGGTGTCGTTACCGATCCCGCCAACGAGCTGGTCATTGCCCTTGCCGCCGCTGAGACCATCGTCGCCGTCCAAGCCCACCAGGGTGTCGTTGCCTTTGCCGCCGACCAGATTATTGGCGACCGCATTGCCAGTGATGCTGTCATTGCCGCTGCCGCCGATTGCGTTTTCGATGTAGGAGCGAGCATCCTGGTTATACAGATGAGCGTTCGCGATGTTGCCCGGCGACCGAATAGTGGTGCTGGAGCCGGACAGGTACGGAAGCTGGGAAGCAGAGAAGGTCGACCACTCTCCCGGTCCGAGATTGATGTTGAGGCCGGTGGAGTAGTTGGAAAGATCATAGGTATCCTTCCCGCCACCGTCCCAAATGGCCTCATAGATGGTGTTGGTGACTGCCGGACCTTGCCCGACGCCATTGATTGTCATCTCGCCGGTCGTGGTGCTCCAGCTATAGGTCGTGTTGGTGGCGCGGGTCGTAAAGTTGGCGCCGTAGATGTACTGAAACGCGGCGATATCATCGATCATGTAGGTCTGATTGCCGCTGCCGCTCCGGTTTCGGTAAAACTCGTCGCCGCCCACATAGGAGTGGTAGCTCATCAGCGACCATTCGGTGGAATCGTGGTGGGCGGGCAGCGCCCCGTGCGTTCCGTCTGTCGTATGTCCATGCTTCAGGCCAAGCGCATGGCCCAGCTCATGCATGATGGTGTCGAACTCGTAACCGGCCTTCAGGGGCTCGGTATTGCGGATATTGCCCAGCCAGATATCGCCGCCGGTCTCCGCCGTCGACGGGTAGTAGGCATATGAGGTGGGCGGATAGCTCGACCCGGAGAACCGCAAGGTCGCGTGGGTGGTGTCGGTCTCGGTGATCTCCGTAAAGGTCAGGCCCGTGTATTCGGCCACCAGGCCCAAGGCGTAGCGGAAGACCGCCATCTGGCTGGCCATGAGGACCTGCCAGCCGCCCAGGGCGTTCTGATCGGCGTATCCGGCGCCGTAGTTGGAGGCGCTGGTGGGAAAGCTGTAGGTCAGGTTGGTGGCGTTCCAGGCGACCCCTGACAACAGGCCGTTGATATCCTGATCGGAGAAGACCAGTCCTGATCCCACGCTGGTGGTGTTGGCCACCGACCGGACTCCCGGAGCGGCGGCGTTTAACGCCTGGTCGGTCAGCTCGCCGGCCAAACCTGGAGCGCTCCAGCGCGCATCGTCCTCTTCGCGGACCTGGGGCGGGGGGATGTCGAAGACGCGATCCGGCGCCAGGACCATCGACCCCGACGGACTAGCGGCCTCGACTATGTAGTCACGGCGTTCCAGCGCGTCGGGCTCTGGTTGGCCATGGCCCGAAAGACGGAGATCGTACTCGCCCGGTTCCGACAGGCCCAAGGGCCGAAGAGATTGAGGGCTCGGCATGGGCAGACTCCGGCTTGGATGCGCCCTTGGCGTCCGCCCGATCAACCGGAGCGGACGCCGCTATTCCGGGCGAATAACGTCGTTAGGCGAAGTTTGCAGAAATGCAACGCCTACGCAACCTGACCGCCGACGAAGTCTGGCGGCCCGATTGATTGACCAACGCTCCGAAGCCGGGGGCCTCGCCCCGATCCTGGCGCCTACTCCGCCGCCTGCAGGCTCAACCCAATCTTGGCGTCGAGTTCGCCGCTGGCGTAGCGCTTGGCCATCTGGGCGGTGCTGAGCGGGTTGATCTTGCTGGCCATGCCCTCGGCCCAGAACTCCTGGAAGCGCTGCTGGCAGACCTTGCGCATGGCCTCCTTGGCGGGCTTCAGATAGGCGCGGGGATCGAACTCGCCGGGCTTTTCCATCATCACCTTGCGGATGGCGCCGGTGATGGCCATGCGGTTGTCGGTGTCGATGTTGATCTTGCGGACGCCGTGCTTGATGCCGCGCTGGATCTCTTCCACCGGCACGCCCCAGGTCTGGGGCATCTGGCCGCCATACTGGTTGATGATCTCCTGCAGGTCCTGCGGAACCGAGGAGGAGCCGTGCATCACCAGATGGGTGTTGGGCAGGCGGCGGTGGATTTCCTCGATGACGTTCATGGCCAGGACGTCGCCGTCCGGCTGGCGGCTGAACTTGTAGGCGCCGTGGCTGGTGCCCATGGCGATGGCCAGGGCGTCGACCTGGGTCTCGCGGACGAAGTCCACGGCCTGGTCCGGATCGGTCAGCAGGGCCGAATGGTCCAGCTTGCCTTCGAAGCCGTGGCCGTCTTCGGCCTCGCCCATGCCGGTCTCCAGGCTGCCCAGCACGCCCAGCTCGCCCTCGACGGAGACGCCGCAGCTGTGGGCCATCTGGGTGACGCGCCGGGTGACGTCGACGTTGTAGTCGTAGCTGGCCGGGGTCTTGGCGTCCTCTTCCAGGCTGCCGTCCATCATCACGCTGGTGAAGCCGTACTGGATGGCGGTGGCGCAGGTGGCCGGGCCGTTGCCGTGGTCCTGGTGCATGCAGACGGGAATGTGCGGATAAAGCTCGACCAGGGCGTCGATCAGCCGGGCCAGGACCACATCGTTGGCGTAGGAGCGGGCGCCGCGCGAGGCCTGGATGATCACCGGAGCGTTGACCGCGTCGGCCGCCTCCATGATGGCCAGGCCCTGTTCCATATTGTTGATGTTGAAGGCCGGAAGGCCGTAGTCATGCTCCGCGGCGTGGTCGAGCAGCTGCCGAAGGGTGATGCGGGCCAACGTCTGGTCTCCTTGAGAATAGTGTCTAGTTTTGCGGCATGTTTAGTCGGCGGCGGAGCGGGAGTCACCCCCTCGGATCACGCGCGGGTGATCGGATGTTCCGGCGCCGCTTTATCGGTCGCTGGTTCAAGAGACGGCGGGAAACCTGACCTGCGGCGCCGCAAAAGCCGCATTCGCTAGGGATCCCCGCCCCTTTCTGTTCGGAAAGGAGCGGGGATATCACCTCACCCCATCCGGTGCAGGCCGCACAGCTTGTTGCCGTCCGGGTCCCGCAGATAGGCCAGATACATCTTGCCCGTGGCGCCGCTGCGCACGCCGGGCGGGTCCTCGATCGCCGTCCCGCCGGCTTCCACGCCCGCCGCGTGCCAGGCGTCGGCCTGTTCGGGCGAGGCGCAGGCAAAGCCGATGGTCCCGCCATTGGGGGCCGAGGCCGGCTCGCCGTTGATCGGCTTGGAGACGGAGAAGACGCCGGTGGGCGTCATGTAGAAGATGCGGTGACCGTCGACGAAGGCCGGGTTCACGCCGAGCGTGCCGAGCAGCTTGTCATAGAAGGTCTTGGCCCGATCCAGGTCGTTGGTGCCGATCATGATATGCGAAAACATAGCTTCCTCCCGATTGTCCGGACGCCCTTCGGCGGCTGATGGCCGAGGGCGCTCGCGTGGTCTGTCCACCCTTCGGGAATGCGGGAAGATGGGGGCGGGGGCAAGAGGGCAAACCCGTTCGAGATCCTTCTCGAGCTTGGGGGAGAAGGTGGCCCCTAAGGGCTCGGATGAGGGGTCGCGCCGGCCAAGGTTATCTATTGTCAACTTTACGCCGCGGAAGTAGTGTTCCTGTTATGTTCACTCCAGCGAACCGCGAGCTGGCCAAGGCATTGCGCCGAAACCCGACCTCCAACGAGGATCGGCTGTGGCGCCTTCTGCGCGGTCGAAAGCTCGATGGCTTGAAGTTCCGACGGCAGGCGCCGATCGGCCGCTACGTGGTCGACTTCTACTGTCCAGAGCGGTTTCTAATCGTCGAGGCGGACGGGCCGGTCCACGATGGCAAGGCGAGCGACGAAGTCCGGGACGCCTGGCTTCGTGCCGAACGCTTTCGAGTCGTTCGTTTTCGCAACGAAGATATCGCCACCCGACCGGAGTGGGTCCTGGACGAAATTCAGCGCGCTGTCGGTAACAGGGCGCCGAGGACGGACTTTGAGCAGCAATTGAAGTCGGACCTTGGGTGAGCAGCTTCAAGGCCGGCTCGACCCCTCATCCGACCTCCTTCGGAGGGAAGGTCTTCTCCCCCAAGAGGGAGAAGGAATTTAGGCCTGCAACGCCTCAACCCCCGGCAACGCCTTGCCTTCCATCCATTCGAGGAAGGCTCCCCCCGCAGTGCTGACAAACGTCATTTCCGCCGAGACGCCGGCGTGGTTGAGGGCGGAGACGGTGTCGCCGCCGCCGGCGACGGCGATCAGTTTACCGGCGGTGGCCAGTTCCGCCGCGTGGCGGGCGGCGGCGACGGTGGCGGCGTCGAAGGGGGGCAGTTCGAAGACGCCGAGGGGACCGTTCCAGATCAGGGTGGCGGAGGCGTCCATGGCGGCCAGCAGACGCTTGGTGGTCTCGGGCCCGGCGTCGAGGATGCGGTCGGCGGGGCCGATGGCGGTGAGGCCCTGGACCTTGTTCGGGGCGCCGGCCTTGAACTCCTCGGCAGTGACCACATCGACGGGCAGCAGCAGTTCGCAGCCGGCCTTTTTGGCGCTTTCCATGATCTCGCGGGCGGTGTCGCCCAGGTCGTGCTCGCAGAGGCTGGCGCCGACGTCGATGCCCTGGGCCGCCAGGAAGGTGTTGGCCATGCCGCCGCCGATGGCCAGGCGGTCCAGCTTGGTGACCAGGTTGTTCAGCAGATCCAGCTTGGTGGAGACCTTGGAGCCGCCGACGATGCCCAGCACCGGGCGTTTGGGCGTCCCCAGGGCCGCGTCGAGGGCCTCCAGTTCACGCTGCATGGCCAGGCCCGGATAGGCGGGCAGGAGTTTTGCGATGGCCTCGGTCGAGGCGTGGGCGCGGTGGGCGGCGCTGAAGGCGTCATCCACATAGAGGTCGCCCAGCCTGGCCAGTTCGGCGGCGAAGGCCGGGTCGTTCTTTTCCTCGCCGGGATGGAAGCGGATGTTTTCCAGCAGGGCGACGCCGCCGTCCTCGAGCGCGTCCACGACCTTGGCCGCGTCCGGGCCGATGCAGTCGTCGGCGAAGAAGACCGGCTGTTCCAGCAGGGTCGACAGCGGTTCGGCCACGGGTTTCAGGCTCATCTCCGGCACCCGCTTGCCCTTGGGCCGGTCGAAGTGGGCCAGCAGGATGACCTTGGCGCCCTTGCTGCTGAGGAAGTGGATGGTCGGCAGGGCCGAGCGCAGCCGGGTGTCGTCGGTGATCCGGCCGTCTTCCATGGGGACGTTGAAGTCCACCCGGACCAGGGCGCGCTTGCCGGCGAGATCAGCGGTTTCGAGGTTGCGGAAGGGCATCGGTTGGTCCGTTCTAACAATCCCCGTCATCCCGGCCGGAGCGCGAAGCGTGGAGAGCCGGGACCCAGGGGCCGCCGAACAGGCGGTTGATACAGCGAGATCGCGCACCCCCTGGGTCCCGGTTCGCCTTCGGCGCCCGGGATGACGGTGGGTTATTGGGTTTTACAGGAACTTCGCCATCACGAGCGCGGTGTCGCTCATCCGCGTCGCGAAGCCCCATTCGTTGTCGTACCAGGTCAGGACCCGGGCCAGCTTGCCATCGACCACCTGGGTCTGCGGCAGGGCGGCGGTGGAGCTGGCGGGGATGTGGTTGAGGTCGGTGGAGACCAACGGGTCGGTGGTGGTGGCCAGGACGCCGGCCATCGGGCCATCGGCGGCGGCCTGCAGGGCGGCGTTGATCTCTTCCACCGTCACGTCGCGGCCGGCGACGACCTTCAGGTCGACGACGGAGACGTTGGGGGTCGGCACGCGGATCGAGGAGCCGTCCAGCTTGCCCTTCAAGGCCGGCAGCACCAGGCCCAGCGCCTTGGCGGCGCCGGTCGAGGTCGGGATCATGCTCAGGGCGGCGGCGCGGCCGCGGTAGAGGTCCTTGTGCATGGTGTCGAGGGTCGGCTGGTCGCCGGTATAGCTATGGATGGTGGTCATGTAGCCGCGCTCGATGCCGAACAGGTCGTGCAGGACCTTGGCGACCGGGGCGAGGGCGTTGGTGGTGCAGCTGCCGTTGGAGACGACGATGTCGTCGGCCGTCAGGGTCTCATGGTTGACCTTGTAGACGATGGTCTTGTCGGCGTTGTCGCAGGGGGCGCTGACCAGCACGCGCTTGGCGCCGGCGGTCAGGTGGGCGCTGGCCTTTTCCTTGCTGGTGAAGATGCCGGTGCATTCGAAGGCGATGTCGACGCCCAGGGCCTTGTGCGGCAGGTTGGCCGGGTCCCGCTCGGCGGTGACCTTGATCTTGCCCATGCCGACGTCGATCCAGTCTTCACCGGTCGTCACCGTGCCGGGGAACCGGCCGTGGACGCTGTCGTAGCGCAGCAGGTGGGCGTTGGTTTCCACGGGGCCCAGGTCGTTGATGGCCACGACCTCGATGTCCGTGCGGCCATGCTCGGCGATCGAGCGGAGGACGAGACGGCCGATACGGCCAAAGCCATTGATGGCGACGCGAAGGGTCATGGGTGAAGGGGCTCCCGCCAACGATTTTGTGATCTGGCGGCGGGTTTTGCGGGCGGGAGGCCGGAAGTCAACCCTTGGAGGGGTCAAGCCGCGTTACCGGATGTGACTTTTTGCGGTTCCTACCGCGCGGAAGGCAGCCCATCGCGCCGATAGCGTCCACCGGGGCCAGACGAACTGTCCATGCCGAAGGCGGCGACCTTGCCGGCCGCGTCCCGCTCGAACACCACCCGCAGCGCCGGATCGGACTCCACGAAGAAGACATCGCCGCCCAGCGGCAGCAGGACGCGCGGCGGCCGGGTTCCGCGCTGCAGGATCAGCCGGTTCCCCTGCTCAAGGATGGTCATCGGACCATAGGCGCCCAGATAGTCGGCGCGGATGACCGCCGGCGGATCGGCCTGGGCCCTGATCGCCTCCAGGGCCCAGCGGCTGTCCTTCGCGGTGGGGCTGTCCGGCGCCTTGGCGAGGATGGCCTCCAGCGCCAGGGTCCTGGCCCTGTCCAGGGCCTGGGCGGCGGGAACGGGGATGTCCGGCTTGACGCCGGTCCCCTCCCAATTGGCCTTGGTCACCGCATTGATCGGCGACCCGCGCGAGATGAAGATGCTGAAGCCGTCGCCCAGGGGGGCCGGGCTGCCGGGATTGGCCGCGCCGCCGGTGGTCTCGCCGACGACGATCGCTCGCCTGGCCGCCTGAAGGGTGTAGGGCAGGGCCTCGGCCGCCGAACCGGTCCGGCCGCTGACCAGGATGTAGAGGGGCACATCCAGGCGAGGATGGGCGTAGGGGGTGGCCGGCGCCTCGCTCTCGGTGCCCTCGCGGCTGTGGAAAACGTTGTAGATGTCGGCGTCCTTCGGCGTGAAGGCGCTGACCAGATAGCCGACCATGGCCGGCGATCCGCCGCCATTGTCGCGAAGGTCGATGATCACCGCATCGGCGCCGGAGACCAGGGTCAGGGCGGCGTCGACCGCGGCCCTGGCCGGATCGGTATCGGTCTGAAAATCCGCGAACTGCCGCATCTCGATGTAGCCGACCCCGCCGGGCAGGACCTCCACCTTGCGGAAGCCGTAGTTGGCCCGGCGGTCGAAAGCCTCGTCCTCGGGGCTGGGGCCAGGAGGCGGGCCGGAAGGGGGTCCAGAAGCGGCGCCGGGCGCCGGGCCGGGACCGCCGGCGCGCGCGGCGCCCGGTCCGGGGGGCTGGTAGCTGACGCCGAAGTGGTGGTCGAGCGGGCGGAGGCGGTCGCTGAGGGCGGTGGCCAGGTCGCGCGGATCGGTCAGGGCGTCATACCGGCCGGCGGCGGCCTCCTTGCGCAGGTCGGCGGCGATGGCCTTGGCCTTGGCCGGGTCGAAATAGAGATCCTCAATGGCCTTGGCGGTGCGGGTGACCACCTCGCGCGGTGCGGGAGCGGGCGCCGCGACGGCGGCGGTTGGCAGCAGCAGGGCGAGCGCGAGGGCGGCGGCGCGGATCAGCATCAGGTCTCTCCCGTCAGAGGCGGGAGAGAACGGGGTTCAGCCGGCCTGGGCCAGTGAATTCGCGGTAAGCTTCACGCCGCCCTCAGGGAGTCTTCAGACGGACCAGCGCCGGGTGGAACGGGCTGAAGCCCAGCCGGTCGTGGACGCGGCGGGCGAGGCCCGGATCGCGGATCCGGCCGGGCAGCCGGCGGATGATCTCGGCGGTGACGATGTCGGCCTCGGCCTCGGCCTGGGTCATTTCGCCGACGGGGAGTTCCAGCGCTCCCCGGTATCGGCCCAGCAGCCGCAGGGTGTCGCCGGACCGGCGGCGATGCTTGAGATCGACCATGATGATGTCATCCCAGGACAGGGTTCCGGCGCTGCGGAAGATATCCAGCGGAGCGGTGACATGGACGCCCCTCTCATCGATCACCGCGCTCCAGGTGGCGAACCGGAAGGCCAGAAACAGGCCGACCGCCAGCAGAACGCCGCAACCCCACATCGTCTTCTCGGCCGGGCGGAAGCGGTAGAGCAGGGCCGCCCCGGCGATCACCAGGATCAGCAGGGTGATCGGCAGGCTGATGGGGTAGGCGAGAGTCATGGCGCGCGACCCTAGGAGGCCGGGGTTAAAAACCCCTCGCCACGGGCCCCAACGGCCTGTTCGGCCTCGGGAGGCGGGTCTTTTTCACCGTGGGGAAGGCGAGGGGCCGCCTCACGCCATGTCCACCCACCGCCGCGCCGGCCGTTTCCTCGGCCGCGAGGAGGTCAGCCCGGCCATGATCCAGCGGCGGGAATCGGCCGGGTCGATGACCGCGTCGATCTCCAGGGCGGCGGCCATGCTGGTCGCCTTGCCGCGCGCGTACATCTGGGCGACGAGCCGGTCGAACAGTTCCTTGTTCTTCAACGGGTCGGTCTCGGCCTCCAGCTCCTTGCGGTAGCCCAGCTTCACCGCCCCCTCCAGGCCCATGCCGCCGAACTCGCCGGTCGGCCAGCTGGCGATGAACATCGGCGAGTGGAAGCCGCCCGCCGCCATGGCCTGGGCGCCCAGGCCATAGCCCTTGCGCAGGACGATGGTGAACAGCGGCGGCCCGAATTTGGCCCCGGCGACGAACATCCGCGACACCCGCCGCACCGCCGCGGCATCCTCGCTCTCCGGACCGACCATGAAGCCGGGCGTGTCGCAGAGGCTGAGCACCGGCAGGTCAAAGGCGTCGCACAGCTGCAGGAACCGCGCCGCCTTCTCCGCCCCGTCGCAATCGATGGCCCCGCCCAGATGGCGCGGATCGTTGGCGATCAGCCCCAGGGGCCGGCCCTCGATCCGGATAAAGCCGGTGACCATCCCCGCCGCGAACCCGCCGCGCAGTTCCAGGAAACTGCCCTCGTCGGCCAGGGTGCCGATCAGGGCGCGGATGTCATAGACCCGCAGCCGGTTCTCCGGGATCGATCGGCGCAGCCCCCGCTGGTCCGGCGCGGTCCAGTCGCTGACCGCCCCCTGGAAGGTCGACATCGCCTGTTTGGCCAGCAAGGCGGCGTGGGCCTCGTCCTCGGCCAGGATGTCGATCACCCCGTTGGCCCATTGGGTCGTCGCCGGGCCGATATCCTCCGGCTTGAACACCCCCAGGCCGCCGCCCTCGATCATCGCCGGCCCGCCCATACCGAGGTTGCTGTCCTTTGTGGCGATGATGATCTCCGACAGCCCGGCGATGGCCGCGTTGCCGGCGAAACAGCGGCCGGCGACGATGGCGATCTTCGGGACCTCCCCCGCCAGTTCGGCCATCTTGCCGAAGGTGGTCACGTCCAGCCCGGCGACGCCCGGCGAATCCGTATCGCCCGGCCGGCCGCCGCCGCCCTCCGCGTACCAGATCAGCGGCAGCTTCTGGTCGTCGACGATGCTCAGCAGCCGGTCGGTCTTCTTGTGATTGTAGTAGCCCTGCGTCCCGGCCAGCACCGTGAAGTCATAGGCCAGGGCGGCCACGCGCGCCTTCTCCGGCGCAAACAGCGCGCCGTTGACCGTGCCGATGCCGGTGATGATCCCGTCGGCCGGGGTGGCGGCGATCAGGTCCTCGACCGTCCGCCGCCGACGCTGGGCGGCGATGGCCAGGGCCCCGTATTCGATGAAGCTGCCCGGATCGACCAGGTCGTCGATATTCTCCCGCGCCGTGCGGTGGCCGGTGCGGCGGCGCTTGGCCACCGCCTCCGGCCGCGCCTCGTCCAGAGTGAAGCGATGGCGGTCGATGACTTCCTGCAGGTCGGGCCTGATGGTCTCCAGGTCGACGTCGTCCTCGACCTCCGCCTCGATGGCCTCGACCGCCTCGGGGGCGATGAACAGGATCGGCTGGCCCTTCTGCAGGGTCTGGCCCTTGATCGCCGCGATCCGCGCGATGCGGCCGCCGACCGGGGCGACGACCACATGCTCCATCTTCATGGCTTCCAGCACGGCGATCGGCTGGCCCTGGCGGACAAGCGTCCCCTCATCGACCTCGATCTGGCCGACCGTGGCCTGCAGCGGCGCGCCCACCGCCTCCGCCCCGGCCACGGCCTCGAAGGTCGCGGCGGCGGCCGCCTGGGCAGGAGCGGCGATCTCCGCCTCGTCCTCGTCCGGCTCGAACTGGGCGGCGGAGGCCAGCAGCCGCTCCAGATTGTCTTCCAGGAACCTCGTCGTCGCCTTGCCGGCCGCCACGTCCGGCTCCTGCAGCAGGGCGCGCAGCAGCGGAATATTGCTGTCCACCCCTTGCAGCCGGAACTCGCCCAGCGCCCGGCCGCAGCGCGCCGCCGCCTCGCCGTGGGTTCCGGCCCGGGCGATCACCTTGGCCAGCAGGCTGTCGTAGTTGGGGCTGGTGACATAGCCGCCATAGCCATAGCCATCGACCCGCACGCCGGGGCCGCTGGGCGGCTCATAGGCGGTGATCAGGCCGCCGGCCGGCTGGGCCGAGCCATCGGCCAGCATGGTCTCCAGATTGACCCGCGCCTGGATGGCCGCGCCCCGGAAGGGCGGCGTCTTGGCCAGGCCCGCCTGGGCCAGGGAGGCGCCGGCCGCCAGTTCGATCTGGGCGCGAACCAGGTCGATGCCGGTGACTTCTTCCGTGACGGTATGCTCGACCTGCAGCCGGGCGTTGGTCTCGATGAAGGCGAACCGGCCGCTGACCGCGTCCACCAGGAATTCCACGGTCGCCAGGCTGCGCAGATGCTTGGCGGCGCACAGCTTCACCGCCGCCTCATGCAGGGCGTCGCGCAGTCGGTCAGACAGGCCCGGCGCGGGCGCGATCTCGATGATTTTCTGATGGCGGCGCTGGACCGAACAGTCCCGCTCCCCCACCGCCACACAGGTCGCCGCGTCCCCGGCCACCTGCACCTCGATATGGCGGGCGTTGTCGACCAGCCACTCGGCATAGACCGTGTCGTCGCCGAAGGCCGCCCTGGCCTCCCGCGCGCAGGCGGCGAAGGCCGCCTCGACATCGTCACCCTTGCGGACGATCCGCATGCCCCGGCCGCCGCCGCCGGCCACGGCCTTCAGCATCATCGCCCCGTGCTCGGCCAGGAACTTCGCCGCCCCCCTGGCGTCGATGGCCCCGGTGCCGGCCAGCAGCGGCACCCCGACCCGCGCGGCCAGGGCCCGGGCGGCAGCCTTGTCGCCGAAGGTCTCAAGCGTGTCCGGAGACGGGCCGATGAACACCAGCCCCGCCGCCGTGCAGGCCCGGGCGAAGGCGGCGTTCTCGGCCAGGAAGCCGTAGCCGGGATGGACGGCCTGGCAGCGGGCCGCCCTGGCCGCGGCGATGACCCCGGGGATGTCCAGATAGGCCGCCGCGCCCGCGCCATTCAGTTCGACCGCCTCATCCGCCGCCCGCACATGCAGGCTGGCCGCGTCGTCCTGGCTGTGGATGGCCACGCTGGCCAGCCGCAGGTCGGCCGCCGCGCGGGCGATACGAATGGCGATCTCGCCCCGATTGGCGATGAGCAGACGCTTGAAAGCCATGAATCCTCCGACGACGGCTCATACGTCCGTTTGAGTGGCACCATAGCGGGTGACGCGAGACGCAGGGAAGGCGCAGCCGAAATCAACAGCGCCAGAGAACGATGTTCTGAATCAATCTTGGGGTGTAAGGTCCACGGAGCATCGGGGGGCGCGGATGACCACGCAACAGGACAGGGGGCGGGACCAACCCGTCTGGATTCCAGCCTCGGCCGTGGAATTCATACTGCTCGGCCCCCGGGGTGACCGCCGACAGCTGCAGGACTCGCCCGTTCTGGCGGACGTATGGGCTGCCTACGCGGCCCAGCCTGGCCAGGCGCAGGATCTCCTGATCACCCCGGCGAATAGCTGCGATTCCGCCCATCTGGCCCGTGACCTCAACGCGCGCCGGTATGCCGCCGGACGCAGGCCAGCCGGCGCGCAGCTTGCCTATCTCGGCGGTCTGGTCGCGGCGAAGCTTCCCTTCAAGGAGCTGGTAGGGGCTCTACTGCCCTTGAGCCTGTGGTGGCAGGGCCTTCCCCGCAACGGACCCCTGCCGCGGCTGCGAGAGCCCGAAGAGGGCAGGGCGAATCCTCTGACTCTGGTCCGGGACATCCTGCTGGCCGCCGTCGACAATCCGGACCGCTCGCCGTTCAGCTACGACAGGCTGGATGGCCTCCTGCGGTTCGTGGCCCTGGCCGGCGTGATCCTGGCGGCCGACGACGAGTCGGAGACCCTGCCCCGAGAAGAGGGCTTCAAGGACTGGCTGAGGGACAAGGCCCAGCGGCCGGAGAGCTTGATCGACAGGTTGTTCCATGTGGTGCTGGACTATGCGGGAGAGGAGAGCGCCCGCGTCTTTCAGATCGCGCTTAATCGCCGGGTGAGCCCGGCCCTTGACCGTTCCGTGCCCGCGGTGAAGGGCGATGCGGCGACCGCCCTCTTCAATGTCAATTGCAGCCGCGTGGCCTGGGCGGTGCTGGACGCCGGCATCCAGACCGACCACCCGGCCTTCATCGGCTCCAACGGCAAGAGCCGGGTTCGGGCGACCTATGAGTTTGGCCGGCTGCGCAAGATCATCAGCATCGACAGCGACCACGACGACGCCCTGGTGAACGAGATCGCGGCCGACACGGCGCTCTCGCCCGCGGCTGTAAGGACGGCTCTGCAGATTCTGGCCGATGACGCAGAGCAACTCCGCCCCATTGCCTGGAGCGTCGTCGAACCCCTTATTACACCGGCCCAGCCGGCGATGCCCGAGCGCCACCACGGCACCCACGTGGCGGGCATCATCGGCGCGGCGGCCGTGCCGGACGCGGCCGACCCCAACGCGCCGCCTCAGCCGCGCGGCCTCTGTCCCGACATCATCCTCTACGACTTCCGGGTTCTTGGGCAGGACACGGAGGACACCGAATTCGCGGTCATCGGGGCGCTACAGTTCATCCGCTTCATCAATCGACGGCACAACTATGTGACCATCCATGGCGCCAACATGAGCCTGTCGATCCCGCACAGCGTGCGCAACTACGCCTGCGGACGGACCCCGGTCTGTGACGAAAGCGAGCGGCTGGTGGAGTCGGGCGTGGTGGTCGTCGCGGCGGCCGGCAATCGCGGCTATCACAACTTCCAGACCGCTGACGGCCCCTTCGAAAGCTATGCAGCCTTCAGCATCACCGACCCGGGCAACGCCGAAAGCGTCATCACCGTGGGCGCCACGCACCGCCATTCGCCGCACACCTATGGCGTCAGCTTCTTTTCCAGCCGGGGCCCGACGGGTGACGGCCGGATGAAGCCTGATCTGGTGGCGCCGGGAGAGCGGATCATCTCTTCGGTCCTGGGCGGCGTCTGGGGCCCGGAAAGCGGCACCAGCATGGCCGCGCCGCACGTCAGCGGCGCGGCGGCCATGTTGATGGCCCGCAACAGCGAACTGATCGGGCAGCCCCGGCGGATCAAGCAGATCCTTTGTGACAGCGCCACCGACCTTGGCCGCGAACGCAGTTTCCAGGGCCGCGGAATGCTGGACGTCCTCCGCGCCCTGCAAAGCCTCTGAACCATCCCCTTTCAGGAGACCAAGCGGATGCCAACCTTCGGCCTTGAGGTTATCCCCGCCCGCCAGGGAGACTGCCTGATCCTGCATTACGGCAAGCCGGGCCAACCGCGCCTGAGCCTGATCGACGGTGGCCCCAATGGCGTCTACGGCTCCGGCCTGAAGAAAAAGATCGCCGCCCTGCGCCGGGAGCGTGGCCTTGAGGACGTTGAGCCTCTGCCCGTCGATATCCTCATGATCAGTCACGTCGACGCCGATCATATCGCGGGCATCCTGCAGATGACCGACGAGATGAAGACCACCAAGGCCGCCATGGGGCCGCCGGTCCTCCGGCTGGGCAGCCTGTGGCACAACAGCTTCCCGGACATCCTCGGCGCACCTTTGGAAACCCTGCCCAGGGCGTCCCTGACGGCGTCTCTCGGCGGAGACGAGGGCTCGGCTGACGAGCACGATCACGACCTGTCCCTGATCCTCGCCGGGGTAGGCCAAGGCGCCGACCTGCGGGATGACGCGAAAGTTCTGGGCTGGAGGCTCAACGCCCAGTTCGACGGCGGCCTGATCTGCGCCGAGGTTCAGCCGACCGTCGTCAAACTGGGAGATGATCCCGACCATCCCGACCTGACCTTGACCGTGGTCGGACCGGCGCTGGCCGAATTGAAGGCGCTCTGGAAGGAACATCAGAAGTGGGTCAAGGAGCAGCAGGAAAAGCAGAAGACCGCGAAGGAACGCGCCAAGCTCCAGGCCTATGTGGATGAAGCCGTCGCCAATCTGTCCAGCATCGTGGTCCTCGCTGAAACCCCGGAGGGGTCGGTGCTGCTGACCGGCGACGCCCGGGGCGACATGGTGATCGAGGGCTTGCGGGCCTGCGGCCGCCTGAAGGACGATGGTCCCCTGGAGGTGGATATCCTCAAGGTTCCCCACCACGGCAGCGCCAACAACCTCGACGACGACTTCTTCAAGCTCATCGTGGCCAGACACTATGTGTTCACGGGGAACGGCGAGTACGGAAATCCGGAGCGCGAGGCCTTCGAAATGCTGCTACGGGCGCGGCCCGGCGCGGCCTACACCCTTCACCTCAGCTACCCCATCGCTGGCATCGACATCGAACGGAAGAAAGACTGGGTCAAGCAGCGCGCCAGACAGCAGGCCAAATACGACAAGGCCACGCCCGCGAAGCGCGCCAAGATGACAGTTCGGCCGGAGTGGTCCGACGCGGACCACAGCCTTGCCGCTCTGTTCGCGGGACTGGCGGCGAGCAATCCCGAGATCATCCTCAAGACACTGGCCCTGGGGCAATTTGATCTGGTGACACCGGACTGAGGCGCCTTTTCAGCGGCTGTTCGGCGGCGCTAACCTGTTGACATGACCCAACCTTCCCTTCGCGTCAGCGGCCCGCTGTTTCTCGACGCCCATGGCCGCCAGACCATGCTGCGCGGCGTCAACCTGGGCGGCGACTGCAAGGTCCCTTGGCCGAACGGCGGCACGGACCGGCCCAGCGACTTTTCCGACCACCGGACGGTCAGCTTCGTCGGCCGGCCCTTCCCTTTAGAGGAAGCCGATACGCACCTCGCCCGCATCGCCGGTTGGGGTTTCAACTGCCTGCGGTTGCTGACCACCTGGGAGGCCGTGGAGCACGCGGGGCCCGGACAGTACGACGAGGCCTATCTCGACTATTTCGCCGCCGTCGCCCGCAAGGCCGGCGAGCATGGCCTGTATGGCTTCATCGACTTCCACCAGGACGTCTGGGCGCGGATGAGCGGCGGCGACGGCGCGCCCGGCTGGACGTTCGAGGCGGCGGGCCTGGACTTCACCCGCTTCCACGCCGGCGAGGCGGCGCTGGTCATGCAGAACGCCTATGACTACGCCAGCGACGAGGCCGAACAGGCCGCCTATCCGCGCATGGTCTGGTCGTCCAACTACCGCCGGCCGGCCAATGGCGTGATGTGGAGCCTGTTCTGGGGCGGGGCGATGTTCACCCCGAACCTCAAGGTCGGCGGCGAGAACATTCAGCACCTCCTGCAGGGTCGCTATCGCGGCGCGTTGAAGGCGGTGGCCGAGCGGGTGGCTGACCTGCCCAATATCATCGGCTTCGACAGCCTCAACGAGCCGGGCTTCGGCTGGTTCGGGTCAGAGCTCAGCTACCGCCATCTGGAACGCACCCCGGAGAACCGCATCCCGCCGGCCGAGGGTCCGGCCCTGTCGGTGCTGGACCAGCTTTCCATGCTGGCCGGCCTGCCGACGACCGTGCCGCTGCTGAAGCGCGGCGAGGACGGCAAGATGCAGGTCGTCGGCGAGCGGGTGATGAACCCGGCGGGTTTGCGCGCCTGGACCGGCGACTGCCCGTTCGAGGCGGCGGGCATCTATCGGATCGAAAGCGGCAAGGCCGTGGGCCTGCGCGAGGACGCCTTCAGCCATTTCCAGGGCCGGCCCATCGGCCTGTCGGACGACGCCTATGGGCCTTTCTTCCGCGACGTGGCGGCGACCATGCGCTCGGTCAACGACGGCTGGGCCCTGTTCGCCGAGATGGACCCCTACGCCAGCATCGCGCGGCGGGAGTTTCCCCACGACCTGCCCGAGCGGACGGTCAACGCCAGCCACTGGTATGACATCAACCTCCTGCACACCAAAGACTACGATGCGGCCTCGAACGCCGTGGTCGTGGCGGCGAAGTACCAGCGCCAGCTGGGCTTCTTCGCCAAGGAAGCGGCCGCCTTTCCCGGCGGCGCCCCGGCCATGGTCGGCGAGTTCGGAATTCCCTACGACCTCGATAACGGCGAGGCCTATGCCGCCTGGGCGCGCGGCGAGCGGAACGGCGTCTGGGCCAAGCATGAGGCGGCCCTGGGGGCGATGTACGACGCCCTCGACGCCCTGCAGATGCACTCCACCCAGTGGAACTACACCGCCTCCAACCTGAATAATGCCCGCGTCGGCGACGGCTGGAACCAGGAGGACCTGTCGATCTGGTCGGCCGACCAGGTCGAGGACGGCAATGACGGCGCCCGCGCCCTGCCGGGCTTCTGCCGCCCCTATGTGCGGACGGTGCAGGGGCGGCTGGTGGAGAGCAAATTCGACCGGACCAAGGGCGCCTACAGCCTGGTCTGGGACGCCGACCATACGGTGGACGCCCCGACCGAAGTCTTTATCCCCGCCATATGGTTTCCCGGCGGCGTGGCGATCAAGTTCGAGGGCGACGGCAAGGTGGAACCCGCAACCAACGCGCGGGTCCTCGTTGTCACCGCCGCCTCGACGGGGCGGATGACCCTGACCGTGAGCCGGCCTTAAGCGACGGCCAGTTCGACCTTCACATTGCCGCGGGTGGCCTTGGAATAGGGGCAGACCTCATGCGCCTTTTCCAGCAGTTCCTGGGCCTGGGCCTTGTCGAGGTCCGGGGCGGTGAGGGTCAGCCGCACGCCGATGTGGAAGCTGGAGTCGTCCTTGATCAGGTCGACTTCGCTATCCAGGCTATGCTCGCCCAGCTTCACCCCGGCGCCGCGCGCGACAAGGCCGAGGGCGCCGAGGAAACAGGCCGCGTAGCCGGCGGCGAACAGCTGCTCGGGGTTGGTGCCGCTGCCGTCGCCGCCCATGGATTTCGGATAGCCCAGCCTGACGTCCAGATGGCCGTCATCGGACTTCGCGGTTCCCTGGCGGCCACCGATGGCGTGGGCTTTGGCGGTGTAGATCGCGTCGGTCATGGGGGGCTCCTCAGGATCAGGCTTCGATGACGGGCAAGGTCTTCAAGGTCGCGGCTATCCGGATCATGGCCTTGTCGAAGGTCACGAAGGCCTCGCAGTCCTTGGCCGCCTGGAGATGTAAGGCGTCGGCCAGGTCCATGCCAGCTTCAAAGGCTTCAAGCGCCTCGGCCAGTCGCGGCGCGTCTTCCAGCGCAACAGATGGCGCGCCCGCGATCCGACGGAGAGCGTCCGCGATCTGCTCGCGTGAATAGCGGTATCCCCGCCGCAGGATCCACTCGCACTCCAAAATGACGGTTGTCGCCACCCACACCGCTTGGCTAGTCAGGATTGCCGTGGCGCGTCGGCTCTGGTCGGGTTCATCCTGAGTCAGGAACCGAATGAGGATGTTAGTATCGACCGCGAGCAATCTGGTCTCTCACTTCGGCGGTGATCGCGTCGTCCATGTCCTCAAGGGACAGCGGCGGGCCATCATACTTCAAGATGCCAGCGACATCTTCGATCCGCGTCGGCGGAAAGAGCGGCTTGCGCGTGAGCACAATGCGTTCGGCCGTTACATCGACATCCAGTTTCGCGCCGGGTCCCCACTGAGTGATGTCCCGCGCCTCCTTAGGCAGGATGACCTGACCCTTGGTCGAGACAGTCGTCGATAGCTTTCTTGCGGCCATTCGCTCGCTCCTCTCAGGGTAAGATAATCGCCTTACCTAGAAACGCCAAGCCTAGGCCGTCACCAACCCCACCTCCGGCACCGTCTCCTTCAGCCGCCCGCCCATGCGGATCGGCTCGATCCGTTTGGCCAGGCCCGTGCGTGGGTCGGTCTCGACATAGACGCCGCAGACCGTGGCCGGGCCTTCGGCGGGCTTGTAGCGGCCCTGGCTGATCTTGGTGGTGAAGCGCCGCAGGGGCTCTTCCTTCTGGTTGCCGATGACGCTGTCGTAGTCGGCGCAGGCGCCGGCGTCGGTCTGGTAGGCGGTGCCGCCGGGCAGGATCTGGGCGTCGGCGGTGGGCACATGGGTGTGGGTGCCGACAACCAGGCTGGCCCGGCCGTCGCAGAAGTGGCCCATGGCCATCTTCTCGGATGTCGCCTCGCAGTGCATGTCGACCACCACAGCGTCAGCGATGTCGCCCAGGGGCGCCTGGTCCAACTCGCGGTTGGCGGCGGCAAAGGGGTCGTCCATGGCGTCCATGTGAACCCGGCCCAGCAGGTTGACGACCAGGATCCGCTGGCCATCCGGCAGCACGAACAGGTTGGAGCCGCGGCCCGGGGCATCGGAGAGGATCGGATAGTTGGCGGGACGGATCAGCCGGGGCTCGCGGACGATATAGGTCAGCGCCTCCTTCTGGTCCCAGCTGTGGTTGCCGAGCGTCAGACAGTCGGCGCCGGCCTCGAAAATCTCCCGGGCGGTGTTCTCGGTGATGCCGAAGCCGGCCGCCGCGTTCTCCGCATTGACGATGACGAAATCCAGAGCGAGCCGCCGGCGAAGCCCCGGCAGGTGGTCGGCGAGTCCGTCACGGCCGGCCCGGCCCACGACGTCCCCGAAAAAAGCGATACGCATTAGGTGTCCTTTCGCGACGGACTATAGCCCGCCGGCGTCAAAAACCCATCCAGCGGCACATCGTGCGGCCCGACGGGCGCCGCCTCGATCTCCTGGCCGTGATAGGCGAGGCCGATCAGCCGGGGGCGGACCGGCCGGGTCATCAGCATTTCAAAGGTGCGGTCGTAGTAGCCGCCGCCCTGGCCCAGCCGCGCGCCGGTGCGGTCATAGGCCAGCAGGGGGGTGAGGATCAGGGTCGGCTCCAGCTCCGGGGCGCTGTCCAGCGGCGCGGGCAGGCCGGCGACGTCATGGGCCAGTCGCTCGCCAGGCTTCCAGGCGCGGAACACCAGCGGCGCGTCGATGGCGACCACCGCCGGCAGGGCCAGCCGCCAGCCGCGCCTGGCCATCGCTTCGGCCAGGGGTCGGGGATCGATCTCGCTGCCGAGGGCCTTGTAGGCGGCGACCACGCCGGGTTTCAGCTTCACGGCCGCCAGGAACGCGTCGACCTTGTCGGCGACCATCCAGTCGGCTTCGGGATGCTGGACCTGCAACGCCTTGCGCCGACGACGGGCCTCAAGCCGCAGGGCGGACTTGGCGGCGTCGAGGGCGGGATCGTTCATGCCGGATCGGAAACTTGGGAGATCGAAATCGGGGAGAAGGGTGGCGGCGCCGCGAGGACCGTGAAGAACAGTTTTATCCCCTCAGACCCGGTTAACCAGGTGGGCGCCGTGTGCTCGCGACCACGGTCACGAACAGGGACAGCTCCCTTTGAGAGAATTAAGGTCAGAAGGATATGTCGTCTTCGACGCGAGCCGCAGCAAACCGCCACCGCGTAAGGTAAGCCTTTGGGGGGCAGTTCTCAAGCTATTCCCCGCCCGCCATCTTCTCGATCCTGCGCGCCGCGGTTTCCAGCGCCGCCGCCGCCTTCATCTCCACCCGCGCCTGTTCGCTCTGCACCTTCGCCAGTTCGAGCTGCATCTGACCCAGCTGGGCCCGCAGTTCCGCCAGCTCGTCGGTCAGCAGCAGGCCGGTCATCAGGAACAGCCGGGTCTCGCCCAGCTGGCCGACATCCTGGCCGACAAGCTGCACCTGCTCGTCGAAACTCCGGGCCAGCTCGAGCAGGTGCGGTTCCTGGCCGTCCTCACAGCCGACCAGGAAGGCCTTGCCGTTCACCGTCACGTTCAGCTGAGCCATCAGCCTTCTCCCAGGGCGGCGCGGATTTCTTCGATCGCCTTGCCCAGGGCTTCGGACGCCTGGGCGCCGGCCTCTTCCAGGGCCTTCTCGCGCGAGCGACTGGCGTCCAGCTCGGCGGCCAGGCGGGCGCGGTCGGCGTCGAACAGGCCCCCGAGCTCCGCGCCGGCTTCGCGCATCCGCTCGCTCATCCGCTGTTCCAGGACCCCCAGCGCCCGCTCCAGGCGGCGCACGGCCAGGTCGAGGACGCTCGCCTCCGCCTCTCCGCTCATTCTTCCGCTCCTTAAGCTCTTGTGACCTCTATAGACTGCGTTGCGTCGCCACTGGAAGGCGGTCCGGGCCCATCGGCCGCAGGCCATTTGGGGTTGTCACCCGCGCCCCGCCATGCGAACGGGCGCCCCCGAGCGCCCAACCAAGGACCTGCCCCCATGTCCGTCAGTCCCGTGAAGATGGCCGACGCCATCCGAGTCCTCTCCATGGACGCGGTCCATGCGGCCAAATCGGGGCACCAGGGCGCGCCCATGGGCCTGGCGGATGTCGCCACCGTCCTGTGGACCAAGTTCCTCAAGTACGATGCGTCCAACCCGGACTGGGCCGACCGCGACCGCTTCGTGCTGTCGGCCGGTCACGCCTCGATGCTGATCTACAGCCTGCTGCACCTGACCGGCTTCAAGGCCGTGTCGATGGATGAGATCCGCAACTTCCGTCAGTGGGGCGCCGCCACCCCGGGCCATCCGGAATACGGCCACACCCCTGGCGTCGAAACCACCACCGGTCCCCTGGGCCAGGGTATCGCCACCGCTGTCGGCCTGGCCATGGGCGAGCGTTCGATGCACGCCCGCTACGGCGACGCCCTGGTCGACCACCGCACCTGGGTGATCGCCGGCGACGGCTGCCTGATGGAGGGCGTCAGCCAGGAGGCCATCAGCCTGGCCGGCCGGCTGAAGCTTTCCAAGCTGACCGTCCTCTTCGACGACAACAACACCACCATCGACGGCGCCGCGACCATCTCCGAGACCGGCGACCAGCTGGCCCGGTTCAAGGCCGCCGGCTGGGCGGTCAAGGCCGTCGACGGCCACGACCACGGCAAGATCGCCGCCGCCCTGCGCTGGGCGACCAGGCAAAACGTCCCGACCATGATCGCCTGCCGGACCAAGATCTCCAAGGGCGCCGGCCCCAAGGAAGGCGACGTCCACGGCCACGGCTATTCCCTGTTCGACGAGGAGGCCACCGCCGCCCGCCTCGCCATGGGCTGGACCGCCGCGCCGTTCGAGGTCCCCAAGGACATCACCGACGCCTGGCGCAAGGCCGGCCGCAAGGGCGTCGGCCAGCGCCGCAAGTGGGAGAGCCGCCTGAAGTCCAGCGACAAGGGCGCCGACTTCACCCGCGCCATGAAGGGCGACCTGCCGGCGGACGCCTTCGCGGGCCTGGACGCCCTGATCGCCAGGAACATCGTCGAACCGGCCGCCAACGCCACCCGAATCCACAGCGGCGCGGCCATCGCCGCCCTGACCCCGCATATGCCGGAGATGATCGGCGGCTCGGCCGACCTGACCGGCTCCAACAACACCTACGTCAAGGGCATGGTCGCCTTCGACGCCCCCGACTACGCGGGGACTTACGTCCATTACGGGGTGCGCGAGCACGGCATGGCGGCGGCGATGAACGGCATGGCGCTGCACGGCGGGGTCATCCCGTTCAGCGGCACCTTCATGGTGTTCAGCGACTACAGCCGCGCCGCCATTCGCCTGGGGGCCCTGATGGGGGTCCGGGTCATCCACGTCATGACCCACGACTCGATCGGCCTGGGCGAAGACGGCCCGACCCACCAGCCGGTCGAACACCTGGCCGCCCTGCGCGCCATGCCCAACCTCCTGGTTTTCCGCCCGGCCGACGCCATCGAGGCCGCGGAATGCTGGCGGGCCGCCCTGGAAGCCAAAAAGACCCCGTCGATCATGGCCCTGTCGCGCCAGAAGACGCCCGTGGCCCGGACCGAAGCCTCGGCGGAGAACCTTTCGGCCAAGGGCGCCTATGAGGTCTCCCCGGCCAATGCCGAGGCGCAGGTCACCCTGTTCGCCTCCGGCACCGAGGTCGGCATCGCCCTGGCCGCCCAGAAGCTGCTGCAGGCTGATGGAATTGCTTCGCGCGTCGTCTCCACCCCCTGCTGGGAGCTGTTCGAGGCCCAACCGGCCGCCTATCGCGCTTCGGTCATCGGCAAGGCCCCCGTCCGCGTCGCGGTCGAGGCGGCGGTGAAATTCGGCTGGGAGCGGTTCATCGGCGAGGACGGCGCCTTCGTCGGCATGACCGGCTTCGGCGCCTCCGCCCCCTACGAGCGGCTCTACAAGGAATTCGGCATCACCGCCGAAGCCGTGGTCGCGGCGGCCAAGGCGAAGCTCTAGGATCAAATCCTTCTCCCTCTTGGGGGAGAAGGTGACCCGCGTAGCGGGTCGGATGAGGGGTCACACCGGCGGACGGGATTGGCGACGGCCGCCCGCGCCGGCTGCGGTATCTTTCATCAACCCCTCATCCGTCGCCTGCGGCGACACCTTCTCCCCCAAGCGGGAGAAGGAAAGGAGATCAAGATGAAACTCGGCACCCCCCTCTCCCCCACGGCCGTCAAGGTCATGCTCCTCGGCTCCGGGGAGCTGGGCAAGGAGGTCGCCATCGAGCTGCAGCGGCTGGGTGTCGAGGTCATCGCCGTCGATCGCTACGCCAATGCCCCGGCCATGCAGGTCGCCCACCGCAGCCACGTCGTCGCCATGACCGACGCGGCGGCCCTGCGCGCCCTGGTCGAGGCCGAGCGGCCCGACCTGATCGTGCCTGAGATCGAGGCCATCGCCACCGACGAACTGGCCCGGATCGAGGCCGACGGCCTGGCCACCGTGATCCCCACCGCCCGCGCCACCCAGCTGACCATGAACCGCGAGGGCATCCGCCGCCTGGCGGCCGAGGACCTGGGCCTGCCGACCAGCCCCTACGCCTTCGCCGCCAGCCGCGAGGACCTGGAAGCCGGGGCCAAGGCCGTCGGTTATCCCTGTTTCGTCAAGCCGGTGATGAGCTCTTCCGGCAAGGGCCAGTCCTACGTCCAGTCACCCGCCGACATCGCCGCCGCCTGGGATTACGCGCTTGCTGCGGGCCGGGTGGAACAGGCCCTGGTCATCGTCGAGGGCCGCATCGATTTCGACTTCGAAATCACCCAGCTGACCGTCCGCTCGCTTGGCCCCGATGGCCAGATCCAGACCAGCTTCTGCGCCCCCATCGGCCATCGCCAGGTTAAGGGCGACTATGTGGAAAGCTGGCAGCCCCAGGCGATGAGCCCGCTGGCCCTGCAACGCGCCCGAGAGATGTCCGCCAAGGTCACCGAAGCCCTCGGCGGCCGCGGGCTGTTCGGGGTCGAGCTTTTTGTCAAGGGCGACGACGTCTGGTTCAGCGAGGTCAGCCCCCGCCCCCACGACACGGGCCTGGTCACCCTGGCCACCCAGACCTTCAGCGAATTTGCCCTCCACGCCCGCGCAATCCTCGGCCTGCCGGTCGATGTGACCCAGGTCCGCCCCGGCGCCAGCGCGGTGATCTACGGCGGCATGGAGGCGACCGGCGTGGCCTATGAAGGCGTCGCCGAGGCGCTTGCCGTTCCCGGCGCGGATCTCCGCCTGTTCGGCAAACCCGAAGCCTTCGAACGCCGCCGCATGGGCGTGGCCATCGCCCAGGGCGCTGATGTGGATGAGGCCCGGTCGCGCGCTGTCGAAGCGGCTTCCAGGGTCAGGGTCGTCAAGGGTTAGGCTGGAGCCCGGTGGGTGGATACGGCGTGAGCGTAGGCAAAATCGACTTCACCTGCTACACACGGTGTAGCAATCGAGGTTCGCCATGTCGGCAGTGAAGGCAAAATCCACGACTAGGGCCGTCAATCTACGGATGCCCGACCAGGTGCGCGAAGTGATCGACCGCGCCGCCCACATACAGGGCCGGTCGCGGTCGGATTTCATGATCGACGCGGCGCGGCGCGCGGCCGAGGAGGCCCTGCGGGACCAGACCCTGTTCGTTCTGGAGCCCGAGGCGTTCGCCGCCTTCGTCAAGGCGCTTGACGCCCCGCCGAAGGACAATCCGGCGCTGCGCAAAGTCATGCGGACTCCGCCGCCCTGGGATGAAGGTTGAGCCGTCCGCCGCCTCGTCTGCTGACTGACAGTGACGACCTGAATGGCTTCAGCTGCAGCGACCCTGAACTTGACGACTGGCTGAAGAAGCGGGCCCTGAGAAACCAGGCCAGCGGCGCAACCCGGACCTATGTGGTGGTTCGCGAGGGGATGGTCGCCGGCTTCTATGCCATCGCGGCCGGGGCGGTGATGCCGTCGGAAGCTACCGGCCGGTTTCGCCGCAACATGCCGGAGGTCATTCCTGTCGTCCTGCTTGCCCGCTTGGCCACCGACGAACGGTTCGCCGGCCAGGGCCTCGGCCGCGCGATGATCCGCCACTGCAGCCAGCGGGTTCTGGATGCGTCCGATATCCTCGGCGCGCGGGGCATTCTCGTCCACGCCGCCTCGCCAGCGGCAAAGGCCTTCTACATCGCGGTCGGCTTTACGCCGTCCCCGGTCAATCCGATGACCTTGATGATTACCATGCCGGATATCCGCGCCGCCCTGTGAGAGGTGACAGATCCACCGCCTAGGCCAGCAGGTCCGGCGTCAGCATGTTTTCCAGCTTCACGATCTGGTCGCGCAGAACCAGTTTCTGCTTCTTCAACCGGGCGATCTGCAGCTGGTCCGGCGTCGGCATGACGCCCAGCGCCTCAACCGCGGCATCCAGATCCTGGTGGCGCTGGCGCAGTTCCAGCAGGCGGGCGCGGAGCTCGGCGTTGGGCAGAGGGATCAGGTCGTCGTTGTCGGCCATCAATCGTCCCCGGAACCCAGACTCAGAAGTTCGAAAATAGCAGAAGCGCCCGCGATCACGCCAGCGCCTGGGAAAGCGTTTCCAGCGCCGCATCGGGCGCCGCCTCTCCCCAGGACTGGCTTGCCCTGTTCAGAGCGTCGCCGCGAACGGTCGACGGCGCCGGCCCGGCGGCCAGGGTCTCCAGGGTCTCCATCAGCAGTCGTTCGGCCCCCAGTTCCGCCGCCTTGACCGTCTCGCGCAGGGCCAGACGGGCGGCGTCGGCCACCGGCGGCAGGGCAGGCTTCAGGCCGCGCCGGGACTGGCGCAGCGGGCCAAGCACCGAAAGCTCCCAATTCCTGGCCAGTTCGGCGCCCTGCGCCAGCACGGCGTTCTCAGGCGCGGCCCAGGCGGCCCACAGCAGATAGGCGGTCTGCTGACCGTGGTCGTCCTGAAGGGTCAGGCAAGCCTCGGCTACGCCGGGGCGATCGTAGGCAGCGAGGGCCCAGTCCCAGAAACTCACGCTTCGCTCTCCAGGCTGGCCTCGCTTCTGAGGCTGGCGATATCCTCGCCCCAGCGTTTGACCGGGGCCCAGTCCAGTCCGAAGGGGTCCAGGGCGCGGCCGACCGACTGATCGACCATCTCGGCGATGGATTTCGGCTTGGCGTAGAAGGCGGGCAGGGGCGGGGCTATGGTCGCGCCCATCTCGGCCAGGGAGACCAGGGTGCGCAGGTGCCCCAGGTGCAGCGGCGTCTCCCGCACCATCAGCACCAGGGGCCGCCGCTCCTTCAGCACGACGTCCGCGGCGCGGGTCAGCAGGGTGGAGGTGACGCCGGTGGCGATCTCGCTCATCGTCCGCACCGAACAGGGCGCAATGAGCATCCCCAGGGTGCGGAAACTGCCCGAGGCGATCGAGGCCCCGACATCGCCGACCTTGTGGACGACATCGGCCCGGGCGGCGACCTCGGGAAGGGAAAAATCCGTCTCCTGAGCAATGGTCAGGGCTGCAGACCGCGACAAAATCAGGTGGCTTTCGACCCCCAATTCCCGGCAGGCGTCGAGAGCCCGTATTCCGTAAACGGCCCCCGAAGCGCCTGAGATTCCGACGATCAGACGAGGGGGCGCCCCGAATGTCTGGCTAGCGGCTGGCGGCATCGACCTCTCGCGTTCGTGAACAGACTCATCCGTCTGCGGGGTGTTCACTGACAGTGCGCTAACTGCCAAGGAGGCGAAAGACCATGGCTTTGGAAGCCCGTCTACGGGAACTCGACACCCGCCATCGCAAGCTGGACCGGACGATCGAGAAGGAAGTAAACCACCCCGCATCCGATGAGTTACGAATAGCGGAGCTGAAGCGACAGAAGCTCCGCCTCAAGGAAGAAATCGAAGGCCTCCGGGCCCGCTCCCACTAGGATAGCGAAACCCCTCCGCCGGTCATCCGGCGGAGGGGTTTTTCATTTCAGAACCACGTCTGGCGCTGACGCGAGGCTAGTCCTCGTCGTCTTCGTCGTGGATCGGCGCGGTGTTCGAGAAGACGTTCTTCAGATCGACCTTCTTGCCGCGATCGTCTTCGTCGTCATAGGCCGGCTCGGGCGGGGCTTCGACTTCGCCCGCCGGGCGCAACGACGGACCGTCGCTGACGATGCCCTTCTTGGCGTCGTCCTTGGCCTTCTTCTCGGCCGCCTTCTTGACCACCGAGTCCAGTTCCAGCTGGCCGACGAGGCCCAGGGTCACCGGATCGACGGGCTTGAGGTTGGCGCTGTTCCAGTGGCTGCGGTCGCGCACGGCCTCGATCGTCGACTTGGTGGTGCCCAGCAGCTTGGAGATCTGGGCGTCGGTGACTTCCGGGTGGTTGCGGACGAACCAGGCGATGGCGTCCGGGCGGTCCTGGCGACGCGACACCGGGGTATAGCGCGGGGTCTTCTTCACCGGCTTCAGCAGTTCGGCGTGGCGGCTCTTCTGGACCTTCATCCGGTACTTCGGATCGGCGCCGGCCTTGTCCAGTTCTTCGCGGTTCAGTTGACCATTGGTGATGGGATCGGCGCCGCGGATATCGCGGGCGACCTCGCCATCGGCGATGCCGCGCACTTCCAGCGGATGCAGTCCGCAGAAGTCG
This sequence comes from Caulobacter sp., assembly GCA_044239675.1. Taxonomy (GTDB): domain Bacteria; phylum Pseudomonadota; class Alphaproteobacteria; order Caulobacterales; family Caulobacteraceae; genus Caulobacter. The sequence continues at coordinate 62,564 of JBIIAX010000007.1, read as the reverse complement.
GCGATCTGCTCGAAGGTCAGCGAGCTATTGTCCACCAGCCACACGGCGGTGGCCTTGGGCATGAGGATAGGGTCGGCCATGGGCGTGCTCCAGAAACAGCGGCGCCCGGCCTTTCGGCCGGGCGGGTGTTGGTTTCAGCCTATAGCCGGGTTCATCGGAGAAGGGAACGGGAAGGTTTCGAACCGGCTCCGAGACCTTCCCTTTTCAGCTTTTAGAGCCGTCCCAGAAGAACCAGGACGATGACGATGACCAGAACCAGGCCAAGACCGCCGGAGGGGAAGTAACCCCAGCTCTTCGAGTGGCCCCAGGTCGGCAGGGCGCCAAGAAGGGCGAGGATAAGCAGAATGATCAGAATGGTGCCGAGCATTGGAAATGTCCTTGAACAGCCGATGGTGTTGGCAGTTCAAAGCTTGAAGCGGGCGCATGGTTCCGATGACCTGGAGGGGCAAAGATGTATGTGGCGGTCTACGCTTGGCGGGTGAAACCGGGAATGGAAGCCCAGTTTCGCGAGGGCTGGCGTCGCTCGACCCTGGCTATCACCCGGACCTACGGCTCTTTCGGATCAAGACTACATCAGGCCGCCGACGGACGGTTCATCGGCTATGCGGAATGGCCGGACGAAGCGACCTGGCGCGCCGCCTACGACACCGGCATGCCGCATGACGATCCGGAGTCGCGGGTGATTCTGGCCGAGGCCATCGATACATCCATGGAACCGGGACAGCTGCTCGCCAGCATGGAGGTCATCGACGACCTGCTCACCCGGCGGTGATCAGCCGATCTGGTCGGCGGTGATCCGGTTGGCCCACAGCAGCCCGATGAAGCCGCCCTTGATGCGCGGGAGCAGCAGCAGTACCGCCGAGGTCAGGCCCAGCAGGGCGAGCGGGGCGACGATCCACGGCGGCGCCTCCCACATGAAGGGGAAGAAGAACAGCGGCGCGACGATCAGATGGCCGACAAGCAGGATGGTCAGATAGGCCGGCCCGTCGTCGGCGCGGTACTGCGTCAGGTCGTGGCCGCAGGCCTCGCACTCCGGGTTGACCTTCAGATAGCGGTAGAACAGCTCGCCCTCGCCGCAGTTGGGGCAGTGATGGACAAGGCCGCGCTTGATCCCGAGGCCGAGGGGCCTCGGCGCGCTGTCTGAAGGCTGGCTGGACATGGTTTGGATATGGTCCGTTACGGCCGGTCTTGGAAGGTGGCGAACCGTCGCGGCGCCCAAAAGGTTGCGTTCGTTTATGACCTGGCGGTCTTCAGCGCCTCGCCCAGGTCGTCGACCATCGCCGGCGTGGTCGCCCAGCTGCACATGAAGCGGACCGTGCCGTCGAGGAACCGGTAGACGAACCAGCCCCGGGCCTTCAGCCGGTCCAGCGAGGCCTCGTCCATCTCGACGAACAGGCCGTTGGCCTCCACCGGATGGCGCAGCGGGAAGGGCATCAGGGCGGCCAGTCGCTGGGCCATGGCGTTGGCGTGGGCGGCCCGCCGCGACCAGGCGCCGTCGCTCAGCAGGCCGATCCACGGGGCGCTGAGGAAGCGTCCCTTGGAGACCAGCTGGCCGGCGTGTTTCATCCGCGCGTCCAGCCGCCGGGCCAGGGCCCTGTTGAACACCACCACCGCCTCGGTCGGGGTCGAGCCGGCCTTGGTCCCGCCCATGATCAGGATGTCGACGCCCATGGCGGCGATGGACGTCAGGTCGAAACCGGCGGCCACGGCGTTGGCCAGCCGCGCGCCGTCGAGGTGGACGCCGTAGCCCATGGCCTTCACCGGCTGGATGAGCGCGCGCAGGGCGTCTTCGGAATAGACGGTGCCGTATTCGGTGGCCTGGGTCAGGCTGAGGGCGGCGGCGGGCTGGCGGTAGGAGACGTCCGGCTGGGCCAGGGCTTCGGTCAGGCTGGAGAGGTCGATCTTGCCGGAGGCCCCGGTCAGACCGATCAGTCCGACGCCGGCCCCGAAAAAGCCGGGCGCGCCGGTTTCGTCGGTGCAGACGTGGGCGTGGCTGTGGGCCAGCACCGCCTCGTGCGGCTGGGCGAGAGCGGCCAGGGCCAGGGCGTTGGCTGCCGTGCCGGAGGCGGTGAAGCGGATCTCCGCATCGGCGTCCAGGGCGGCGCGGATCAGGTCGGCGGCCTGGGCCGAGACATGGTCGCTCCCATAGCCGGAAGCGGTCCCGGCATTGGCCGCGATCATGGCCTCCATCACCTCGGGCATGGCCCCGGCGACATTGTCGGAGGCGAAGTCGTAGCGGGCGTCGGTCATGCCCGCTGTCTAGCCAACCTGAGGGTCAGGCGGAATAGCGTTCCGCCCACCAGGCCTTCCAGCGGCCTTCCAGTTTGGCGAAGGCCGCGTCGTCAAGGCCGTAGGCCGTGATCATCACCATGCCGGGTCCGTGACCACCGCCGCCGGTCCAGGAGCCGGCGTCATGGACATTGAGCAGGCCGTCCCAGGCCTCAACCGTGACGGACACTTGGCGCGGCGAGACATGCCAGAGTTTCCCGGTGACCTGGTCGCTGGTCGGCAGGTTGCAACTCACGACCTCGCCGACCTTGCCGCCGGTGAGGCCCGCCAGCCCCAGCGCCGCCAGCGGACGCTCCCCCTCGCGCTCGCCCTTGGGCAGCGACAGCCACAGGGTCCGGCGGGGGCCGAGGCCATGCCCCTCCAGCCCGAATTTCAGCTGCTGGACGAACATGATCCAGCCCTCGGTCATGTCCTCATAGACGTCCGACCAGGGCGTCCCGTCGGCCGGCGCGGCGCGAACCACCCGCAGGCGGCTGCCGGTCCCTTCGGCGGACAGTTCGAACCGGTCTCTGGTCCCCTCGAAGGTGATGGTGCGGGCGCCCGCGTCGGCCTTGGCATGGTCGAAGAAGATGTAGTCGACCTCGGCGGCCAGGCTGTCGGACTCCCAGCCAAACCAACGCCCCACCAGAGCCGGATCGCGCAGGGCCTCCCACACCGCCTCGACCGGGGCGGCGATGGTCAGGTCGATGAGGACCCGGTCCCCGGCGTCGTTGGTTACGGGGATAGTCATGGGTGGCTCCTTTGCTTTGAACCCCTGGCGGGATGGGCGGCGGCGATCAGTCGATAGGGGCGGCCGCCGGCGGTGTCGAACTCCGCGACCAACTCGGCCAGGGCCTGGGTCAGCCGGTCCGCGAAACGGGCGATGTCGCCCGGCGCGGCGAAAGCGACCTCGGCGTCGAAGGTGAAGGTCAACAGGCGACGGCCCTCGGCATCGGCCGCCTGCCGCATCCGGCCGACGTCGCGGACGGTCTCGGACGCGGCGCGGATCAGGTGGTCGGCCGCGTAGCGGTCCTGGGTCAGGGCCTCGGCCGCCGGCTCGGCCAGCAGGTCCGGATCGATGACATAGGCCTCGGCGCTGGCGACGAACAATCGCTCGGTGAACCCGCGCCGCCGGCGCTCCTCGACCAGCCGCACCAGACCCGCCTCCTCCAGGGCTTTCAGGTGATAGCCGACCTTCTGGCGCGGCATATCCAGGCTGGCGGCCAGGCTGGCGGCCGAGCCCGGCGCATGTAGCTGGCCCAGCAGACGGCGGCGCATCGGTGAGAGGGCGGTCCTCACGCGGTCGGCGTCGTCGAGCAGGGCCATGGGGGCGGTCATGGCCCGAATGAACAATAGAAAAATAAAGTTGTCAATTAGGGCCCGCATTGACCCATTCGGGGGGCGGCGCTATCCGGTTCGGCATGATCCGCATCCCTCTTCAGGCCCAGCAGCAGCGGCGCGCCCGAGCAGGGAAGGCGGAGTTCGTGATCGGAACCTGACGGCGCAACGCCGTCCCGATCGCCTCCCGACCCCGCCCATCAGCGGGGTCCTGGTTTCAAGGCCCCGCCCACGACCTGGAGCCTTGCATGACCTTCACCGACGACACCGAACTGGCCGCCATCGCCGAGGCGATGATGGCCAGGACCCTGGCCAAATCCGACTGGACCCATGCGGCGCACTTCGCGGCCGCCACCTGGATCATCCTGCGCCGCCCGGACCTGGTCGCCGAGCGCGACATGCCGGCCCTGATCCGCGCCTACAACGAAAGCGTCGGCGGCGAGAACACCGACACAGCCGGCTATCATGAGACCATCACCCAGGCCTCGCTGCGGATGGTGCGCAAGGTCGTGGCGGAGATGCCGGACGCTGGACCCGCCCTCGTCTGCAACGCCCTGATCGCGCGGTGCGGGCGCAGCGACTGGCTGATGGCCTACTGGTCGCCGGACCGGCTGTTCAGCGTCGCGGCGCGGCGGGCCTGGGTGGAGCCGGATCGGGCGCAGCTGCCGTAGAGGTCTGCCGGGTCTTAGATCTCCCGAGCCCAGGCCCGCACCTCGTCGACGAACAGTTCCGGCTCTTCCATCGCCGCGAAATGCCCGCCGCTCGGCATGTCCTGCCAGCGGTTGATGTTGTAGGCGCGGTCGGCCCAGGATTTCGGCGGGGCGGAATACAGCGCCTCGCCGGGGAAGTTGGCGAAGGCGGTGGGGGTCTCGCAGCGGGTCCCGGCCGGCAGGACGACGCCGCCCTCCTCGATCAGGGCGCGGTAATACCAGGCGCCGGTGGTGAAGCTGCCGGTCATCACATAGATCATCACATTGGTCAGCAGCTGGTCCAGCGAGAAGACGTCGGTGAACGGTTTGGTCCGCAGGTCGGCCCAGTCGTGGAACCGCTCGACGATCCAGGCGGCCTGGCCGACCGGGTTGCCGGCCCCCATCCAGGCGATCGACTGCGGTTTGGAGACCTGCAGTCGCAGATAGGCGCCCATCAGGTCGCCGGCCGCCGCCGTGCGGGTGATCCAGGCGATCTCCTCCTCGCTCTGCGGCGAGCCATGCGGACGCAGGCCGATCATGTTCAGGTGGATGGCGCGGGCGTGGGCGCCGTGGTCGTGGCCCAGCCAGGAGGTGACCAGGGCCCCCCAGTCGCCGCCCTGGGCCAGGTAGGAATCGTAACCCAGAACCTCGGTCATCAGGGCGTTGAAGAGGCGCGCCGTACCCCGCTGGCCGAACGGCCTCGCCGGCTTGGACGAGAAGCCGAAGCCGGGCAGGGAGGGGATGACCAGGTCGAAGGCGTCGGCCGGGTCGCCGCCGAAGCGGGACGGGAAGGCCAGCCGCTCGGCCGCGCCCCAGAACTCGTAGTGACTGCCCGGCCAGCCGTGGCTGAGCAGCAGCGGCCGCTTGCCGCCCGCCTCGCCGACGATGTGGACGAAGTGGACGTCGAAGTCCTCGATCCGGACGGTGAACTGCGGGAACTTGTTCAGTTCGGCCTGGGCGGCGCGCCAGTCGTAGCCGCCGGTCCAGTGGGCGCAGAGCTCGCGCAGGAACTGCGGATCGGTCCCACAGCCCCAGCCGCCCTCGATCGGCGCGACCGGAAAGGGATACTCGGCCACCCGGCGCAGGACGTCGGCGATTTCGGCTTCCGACCAGGAGACCTGGAACGGCGTGGGGGTGGTCATGGCGTCGCTTCCCGGGGTTGTTTCGCCGCAGTGGGCCGAAGGTGACGTGGCGAGCGTCAAGGGGCGTGGGTGCGCCTCGACACCGCCAGTCGCTCCCCCTTTGGGGGAGCTGGCGGCGCCGATAGGCGACGACTGAGGGGGCAGCGCCAGCTTCGAATTGACATGGCGCCGCCGGGGAGTCGCCGCCGTCCTTGCTCGGAGATTCACTCCCCACGGTCGGCGCTGCCCCCACCACCACGCGCTGCGCGCGCGGTCCCCCTCCCCCAGCGTCGCTTCGCTCCGGAGGAATTGCGGTGCTACGGAACCATCACCACCCGGCCCACCGCCTGGCGGCTTTCGATATAGGCGTGCGCGCCGGCGGCGTCGGACAGCGGGAACACCTTGTCGATGACCACCTGCAGCTCGCCCTTGGCGCAGTCGTCGATCAGGCCCTGGATCATGTCGTGGGCCCGGTCGGTCATGATCTCGGCGCCGAGGAAGACGCCGCTGAGCGAGCGGTTGCCGCCCATCAGACTTCCGACATCGACGACCATCGGCTCGCGCCCGGCGTTGCCGACCATCGACACCCGCCCGCGATAGCCGAGCGAGGCCAGGGAGCCCTTCAGGGTGGCGCCGCCAACGCTGTCGACCACCAGGTTGACGCCCTTGTTGTCGGTCAGCCGCATCACCGTCTCGGGCACGGAATCGCGGGCGTAGTTGACGCCCTCGTCGAGGCCGTAGGCTTTCAGCTTCTCCAGCCGCGCGTCGCTCGACGCCGTGGCCAGGACCCGCGCCCCGGCCCGCTTGGCCAGCTGGATGGCGGCCAGGCCGACGCCGCTGGCCCCGGCCTGGACCAGCACCGTCTCGCCCGCCTTCAGCCGGCCGAACTCGAACAGGCAGTCATGGGCGGTGCCGAAGGTGACCGGGATGGCGGCCGCCTTTTGTACGTCGAAGCCGTCCGGGATCGGCCAGCAGTTGCGGGCCGGCACGGCGCGCAGTTCGGCGTGGCTGCCGAAGCCGTCGACCGTGGCGACCTTCTGGCCGACCTTCAGATGCGCGACCTCGGCGCCGACCTCGATGATCTCGCCGGCCGCCTGGTAGCCGACCACATGCGGCCTGGTGACCAGCGCGCCGCCAAAGCGGTTGAGGGTGTCGCCGCCCTCGATGCTGATCGCCTCGACCCGGATAACCACGCCCTTGGGATGGCAGACGGGATCGGCCACGTCCTCGTACTTGAGGACCGACGGCGGACCGTTCTCGTAATAGACGGCGGCTTTCATGGTGGCGCTCCCTGCCTTTTGCTTTTGCGGCAGGGTAGCGGCCGGGGCAGGGTGGGCGAAAGGCCCTTAGTGGCCGTGGTCGCCGGCGGCCGGTCCGGACGGCGGCGCCTTGTGCTCGCCCTGGGCGGCCGGCGCGGCCGGGGCATGCGGCGGATGATCGCTGGCCGGCCCGGGGACCGCCTTGGGAAACTCGCCCGACTGGCTCCAGCCTGGCTGCTCGAACCCCTGGTCGGCGACCTGCCAGAGAAGCTGGACATAGCGTTTGGCCATGTCCCCGCTGACCGCGCCGGGGTCGATTTTCTCGGTCAGGACCTCGGCCAGGATGCCCCGCTTGGCGGCCTCCACCGTGCTGCCCAGCAGGAACCCCTTCTTCTGCAGAGCCTCGATCCGGCCGGCGAAGGTCGGCTTTTCCGGCGCCGGCTGGGTCCACCAGTTGACGAAGCCGCCCCTGGCCTTGGCCTTGGGCGCGTCATACGAGCGGCCCTCCAGGTCCTTCAGCAGAACGTCCAGCAGCTTGTTGCAGCCGGAAACCACGACGAAGGCCGCCGTATCGGCCTGGGCGGCGTCCCACAGCGGCTTGAACCCGTCGCGGAAGACCTCCGGGGTCGCCTTGCTGAATCGCGGCGCCGCGGGCAGGGCCGGGTGCTTCGGCGGCTCGTGCGGCTTGTGGGCCACGGCTTCGCCCAGCGGCTTGCCGCAGATGGGGCAGGGGGAGCCGGCCGGCGGGGGATTGTTGATGACGGTGACGGAGCCGGCCGGGATGCCCAGCACGGGCTGCTGCGCGGCGGGCGGCTGCACGATCACCGGAGATGGCATGACGATCTGCCCCGGATACATCGCGCCGGGATAGACATAGCCTGGGGCAACCCCGCCGACGGCGCCCGGAACCATACCCGGAACCATACCCGGGGGCTGGACCACGGTCGGCCCCTGAACCACCGTCGGCTGCTGTTGCGGTGCATTGTAGGTGATCGTCGGGCCGAGCGGGTTGGCGATGGCGATGGCGCCCGGATGGTGCGGATAGGGCGGCTGAGCGGGCGGAGAAGGCGCGGCTTCCGCCGGATGGGCGGCGTCATGGGTCCCGGCCTCCCGCTCATAGCGGTGGTCGATGGAGGATCGCGGCGAGGTGAGAGGGCCGTCGCTCATCGCGTGGCTGGCCCAGCAAGCAATCGTTCCATCCCGGTTAACCCCTCAGCCGACGCCCCATCGAACTAAGGTTAACGAAACCCCGGACTGGCGATTTTGGCAAGGGGATTGGCGCGCGCGGCGCGAGAAGAGTAGAGGAAGCCGCCCATATTGCACCGGAGTGCCCAAGCTTTGCGTCTTCCCCAGGCCCGTCTCGATCAGGTCCTCGACCGTTTCCGCGAAGTGGAAGCGCGGATGGGCGCGGCCACCGAAGGCGCGGAGATCGTCAAGCTGTCGAAGGAACATGCCGAACTGAAGCCGGTGGCTGACGCCGTCGCCGGGCTGGAAAAGGTGCGGGCCGAACTGCCGGAACTGGAGGCCATGGCCGGCGATCCGGACCCGGATATCTCCGAACTGGCCCGGGACGAGCTGGAACGGATCCAGGAAAAACTGCCCGATATGGAACGGGACCTGGCCCTGATGCTGGCCCCCCGAGACAAGGACGAGAACGCCAGCGCCATCCTGGAAATCCGCGCCGGCACCGGCGGCGACGAGGCGGCCCTGTTCGCAGGCGACCTGTTCCGCATGTATGCGCGCTACGCCGGACTGCAGGGCTGGCGCGTCGAGGTCGACAGCGTCACCGAAGGGGAAATGGGCGGCTATAAGGAAATCATCGCCTCGGTCACCGGCGACGGCGTCTTCGGGCGGCTGAAGTTCGAGAGCGGCGTGCACAGGGTGCAGCGGGTGCCGGAGACCGAAAGCCAGGGCCGCATCCACACCAGCGCAGCCACCGTCGCCATCCTGCCCGAGGCCGAGGATGTCGAGATCGAGATCAACGACGCCGACATCCGCATCGACACCTATCGCTCCAGCGGCGCCGGCGGCCAGCACGTCAACAAGACCGACTCGGCCGTGCGCATCACCCACCTGCCCACCGGCGTGGTGGTGACCAGCTCTGAAAAGAGCCAGCACGAGAACCGCCGCAAGGCGATGAAGAACCTGAAAGCCCGCCTCTACGACCTGCAGCGCACAGCGCTGGACGACGCCCGGTCCGAGGCGCGCAAGAGCCAGGTCGGCTCCGGCGACCGCTCGGAACGCATCCGCACCTACAACTTCCCCCAGGGCCGGGTTACCGACCACCGCATCAACCTGACCCTCTATAACCTCGAGCGGATCATGCCGGGCGATGCGCTGGATGACATCATCAAGCCGCTAATCCAAGAAGACCAGGCGGCCCGGCTGGCGTCCCTGGACGATTATTGATCATTTCCGCCGGACCATCTTCCACAGCCCGTTGGCCTGTTTCTGCAGGGCCTGGCCTTCGCGTTTGAGCAGTTGGCGCAGCTGCAGCGACTGACCCACGGTGTCAGCCATGGTCGCGCCGCGTTCGCCCATGGGACGTTCGGCGCCGGTGGTGGAATCGAGGGCCGTCTGATGTTCGATCTCTGCGTTCAGTTCGGCGCCCAGCAGCAGCACCAGGATCGAGAACCAGATCCACATCATGAAGCCGATCACGGCGCCCAGTGGCCCATAGGTGGCGTCATAGTGGGCTAGGTTGTTGACGTACCAGGAGAACCCCAGCGACCCGGCCAGCCAGAGGAAGGCCGCTCCGGCCGCGCCCCAGCTGATCCACCGCCAGCGCGCCTTGGCCCGGCAGGGGCCGAACCGGTAGAGCAGGCTGAAGGCCGCCGCCGCCCCGGCCAGTACGACCAGCCAGCGCAGGGGCGTCCACAGCGGGGCCAGTTGGGTCAGATAGAGGGCCTTCAGCACCACCGGTACGGCGACCAGCACGCCCGCCACGAAGGTGATGAACAGCAGGGCCCCGAAGGTGCAGCCGTAGGTGATCAGCACCTTCCGCCAGTAGGGGCGTTTTTCCTGCTCGTCATAGGCGACGTTGAGCCCCTCGAAGAGGGCGTTCATCCCGGCGTTGGCGCTCCACACGGACAGCAGCAGACTGACGACGAAGGCGACGGTCAGTTGCTCGTCGTGGCGGCCGGCCAGCCGCAGCATCTGGTCGCCGACGATCTGCACCACCGAGGCCGGGAAGACGCCGCCCATCTCGCGAAGTTGGGCCTGGGCCGCGCCGACGTCGAAGAACAGGCCATAGAGGGAGACAAAGGCGCCGATGGCCGGGAAGATGGCCAGCAGGGCATAGAAGGTCACCCCGCCGGCGACGCTGGGCAGCTTGTCGGCGCCGACCTCAAGGGCCGTGCGCCAAAGGATGTCGCGCCATCCGAGCAGGGGGATGTGGTGGGGATGTTCCGCCTTGCGGCCGCGGCCGGGTTCTTCCTGGTCGAAGCTGTCGGGCGACATGATCCGCCCGTCGGAGAGGCCGGGGACCGCCTCCTGCTGTTGCGGCGGGGAGGGCCTGCGCGGCCAAAGGCCGACGGCGGCGGTCAGGGCGATCCAGGGCAGCAGGTGATAGGGCCGGGTCCTGGCCCAGCGTCCGGTCGCTCCGGCTGTTCCTCGCCAGTCATGCCGCGCCGCGCCGCGAATCGCCGAGGCCAGGACGTCCGCCAGCTTCGACGGCGCCTCTCGATCCAACCCCGATTGCGACATGTCCCGACCTCCGTGGGACCAAACTCTCGGAAGCCGCCGGAGGTTGCCAGATCCTCCTCCACGCGCAGCGTGGGGGAGGGGGACCGCCGAAGGCGGTGGAGGGGGCAGCGCCGGCCGTCCAGGATAGATCGCGTTCTGGCGACATCAGTGGCGCCGCCGCCCCGCCGCCGCATCCATTGTGCTCAGGGCCAACCCCCGATCCGCCGGCGCCGCCCCCTTCACCGCTTCGCGGTCCCCCTTCCCCGAGCTTCGCTCGGAGGAGGATTATCCCGTTGCCCTCTTTGGCCTGCTGAGGCACTCAGCCGGGATGCGCGCCGTGATCACCAGCCTCTGTCGCCATCCCGTCAAGGGCTTCACGCCCGAGCGGCTGGAGAAGGCCGACCTCGCCGCCGGCGCCTGTTTCCCCTGTGATCGGCTCTATGCGGTGGAGGATGGCCCCAGCGGGTTCGATCCCGCCGCGCCGGGCTTCGTCTCCAAGATGAAGTTCACCGTCCTGGCCAAGATCGCCGAGGTGGCCCGGGCCCGCACCGCCTACGACGAGGCCACTGGCATCTTGACGGCCAGCGCCGACGGCCAGCCCGATTTCGCCGCCGACCTTACCACCCCGGCCGGCCGCGCCGCCTTCGAGGCCTGGCTGTCCGCTCTGTTGGGCGATGAGGCGACAGGGCCGCTGAAGGTCATCGAAGGCCCCGGCGCCCACCGTTTCATGGACCACCCCCAGGGCCATGTTTCGATCATCAACCTAGCCAGCCTCCGCGACCTGGAAGCGAGGATCGGCCGTCCGATCGATCCCCTGCGCTTCCGCGCCAACCTCTATGTCGAAGGCTGGGACGCCTGGGTGGAAAATGGCTGGACCGGCCGGGACATCGCCATCGGGCCGGTGAAAAGCCGGGTCTACAAGCCCATCGTTCGCTGCGCCGCCACGGCGGTGGATCCGGTCACGGCGCTGCGCGATATCGACATCCCCGCCGCCCTGTTCGAGCATTACGGCCATCTGCTGTGCGGCATCTATGTGCAGGTCTCGCTGGGCGGCCCCATCGCCATCGGGGACACCGTGGAGCTTCTGCCATGACCACCCTCGTCGCCGCCTGGAAGTCCGCCCAGGCCATCCTGAAGGCGGCCGGTGTCGAGCAGCCGTCGATCGATGCGCGGCTGATGCTGGAGGCCGGGGCCGGGGTCAGCCGGATGGACATCCTGACCGATCCCCATCGCGAACTGACGGCCGAACAGGCGGCGACCTTCGACGGCTTCATCACCCGCCGGGCGCGGCGCGAGCCGATCAGCCACATCCTCGGCCGCAAGGGCTTCTGGAAGATCATGCTGTCGGTGAACCCCGACGTTCTGACGCCGCGGCCGGACACCGAAAGCATTCTCGATGTCGTGCTGCCGGCGTTCCCGGAAGGCATGCATTTCAGCCTGCTGGACCTGGGCGTCGGCTCCGGCGCCATCATGCTGGCCATCCTGGCGGAGCGGCCGGGGGCCAAGGCGCTGGGCATCGACACCTCGTCGGAAGCCTTGGCGGTGGCGCGGGAGAACGCCGCCAATCTGGGCATGGGCGAACGGGCCGCCTTCCTGCGCGGCGACTGGACGGCGGGCCTGGGCGAGGCGACCTTCGACGTGGTCGTCTCCAACCCGCCCTACATTCCCACCGCCGACATCGAGACCCTGGACCCCGAGGTGCGCGACCATGAGCCGCGCCTGGCCCTGGACGGCGGCGAGGATGGCCTCGACCACTACCGGCTGCTGGCGCCGGAGATCCTGCGGGTGCTGAAGCCGGGCGGCCTGTTCGCCGTGGAGATCGGTCACGACCAGTCCGTGGCGGTCGAGGGCCTGTTCAAGGCCGCCGGCGCCGCCTCGGTGCGAACGGTCAAGGATCTGGCGACGCGGGACCGCGTCGTGACCGGCTTCAAAAACCCCTTGGAAACAAGCGGCCGAAGCGCTACATCCTGAATCGTTCCCAATCAGAAAGCCGTCGGGGTCACTCCCAAACGGCGGGCGCGCGGGCCGAAAGGTCAGCCTAGGCCGCGAGCCGGGCGGGAACTCAAGGATCAGTTTCGACAGCAGGACAGACGGACCGGAAGCGTCCGACCAGGTCTGAAAAAGCCATACGGGCCGCGAGGCGCGCCCGGCCACAGGATTACCATGAGAGATTTCAAGGGCATGAAGCGGCAGCGCGGCCGCAACCGGAATACCGGTGGCAAGCCGCAGCAGCACAACGCCAACCGGGCCTATGATTCCAACGGTCCCGAGGGGATCAAGGTTCGCGGCGCCGCCCAGAGCGTTTTCGAGAAGTACCAGCAGCTGGCGCGCGATGCGACCACCGGCGGCGACCGGGTTCTGGCGGAAAACTACCTCCAGCACGCCGAACATTATTTCCGCCTGCTGCGGGCCATCCAGCCCAACCGTCCGGTCTCCGACATCGTCGGCCGCGACCACTACAGCAACGGCCTGGATATCGACTTCGAGGCCGAACACGAAGAACCGCCGGAAGGCGCGGTCCCCGAGACCTACAACAATCAGAACGACGGCAATGACGGTGAGGAGCGTCCGCGCTTCGACAACAACAATAACAATCGGCAGAACCAGAACCGCGACGACCGTCCGCGCTTCGATAACAACGGCAACCGCCAGTACGACAACAACCGCCAGAACCAGAATTCCAACCAGAATTCGAATGGCGGCCAGAACCAGGGTCAGAACCGCGACGATCGCCCGCGCGACCGCTGGCGCGACCGGGACGACCGTCCGCGCGACCAGCAGCAGGCCCGCGACGACCGGCCCAGAGACGATCGTCCTCGCGAAGAGCGTCAGCAGCGCGACGACCGTCCCCGTGAGGATCGTCCTCGTGACCGCGACGACCGCCAGCAGCGCAATGACGGGCCCCGTAACGAGGCCCCCCGCAATGATGCCCCTCGCGTCGAGGCCCCGCGCGACGAAGCGCCGCGTGAGCCGCGCGAGGAGCGTCCCCGCGAAGAACGGGAAGGCCGCCGCAGCCGCTACGACCGCGATCGCAACAAGGACCGCGGCGAGGCTCGCGACCCCCTGGCGGTGATCGAACCCCAGGCCGTGCCGCTGGCCCCCGAAGCCCCCGCCGAAAGCTCGCCGCGCCTGCGTGGCCAGGACGGCGCGGTCTCCGAACTGCCGGGCTTCCTGTCGCGCGGCGCCGAGCCCCGCGAGGAAGCGGCCCCCGAAGCCCCCGCCAAACCCAAGCGCCGCCGCGCCCCCAAGACCTTCGAAGGCGGCGACACCGCCCCGAAGGCGGAAGAAGTCTAAACCGCCAAGGGCCCGTCATCCCGGAAGCCCGCAGGGCTATCCGGGACCCAGGGGGGCAATGCATTGACGGTTGAAAGATCGGGACCCTTCACCCCTGGGTCCCGGCTCTCCGCTACGCTTCGGCCGGGATGACGGTGGAGATCAATTCCACACCGCCGGCTTGCGGTCCTTCCACGGCATTTCCTTTTCCAGCTGGCCGGCCAGGCGGAACAGCGTGCCCTCGTCGGCGTAGCGGCCGGTGAACATCATGGCGATGGGCAGGCCGCCTTCGGCCGACGCATGCAACGGCAGGGACAGCGACGGCTGGCCGGTGAAGTTGAACGGCGGGGTGAAGGGGAAGGTCGCGGCCTGGGCCTTGTCGAAGCTCTTCAGGTCGTCGGTCAGGGTGTCCAGCACCTCGTGCCTGGGCGGCAGAACGCCCAGCACCGGCGACAGATAGACGTCGATGGTCTCGAAGCCGCGCAGGATCTGGCGGTTCATCAGGCGCAGCTGCTGCCAGCCCCACATGGCCTGTTCGCCGGTGATCCGCTGGCCGGCCTCGTAGCCGCGCCGGGCCAGGCCCTCGATCTCACCTTCGGCCGGCTCATGGCCGATCTTCTCGATCCAGCGGCGCATGCCGGCGGCGAAATTGCTGGCCGAAACCAGGGCCTGGGCCCGGTAGAGGGTGCGGTAGTCGACCCCCAGCCCCTGTTCGACCACCTCATGGCCAAGCGCCTTCAGCGTCTCGGCGGTTTCCTGAAGCTTGGCCAGGACCTCGTCGCTGATCGGCTTGCCGTTCGGCGTCTCGGCCGACCAGTGGATGCGCAGCTTGCCGGGGCTGCGGCCGACCTCTTCCAGATAGGGCCGCTCCTTGGCCGGGCTGGCGTAAGGGCTGGCCGGTTCCGGATAGCCGGTGGCGTCCAGCATGGCGGCGCTGTCGCGCACCGTGCGGCTGACCACATGATCAACCGAGAAGCCGATGGCGCGGTCATAGTCCTCGCCGCCGTTAGGATTGCGGTCGCGGGTGGTCTTCATCCCGACCAGGCCACAGCAGGCGGCCGGGATGCGGATGCTGCCCAGGCCGTCGCTGGCGTGGGCGAGGGGCACGAGACCCGCCGCCGTGGCGCTGGCCGCGCCGCCGGACGAGCCGCCGCTGATCCGGGTGACGTCCCAGGGGTTGGAGCATTTGCCGAGGCGTCGGCTGGTGGTGACGCCGGGGATGCCGAATTCCGGCGTGTTGGACTTGCCGACCAGCACCACACCGGAGGCGCGGTAGCGGCGGACCAGTTCGCTGTCGGCCTCGTCGGCGGCCACCTGCGCGAACATCGAGCCGGAGGTGCGGGGCCAGCCCTTCACCTGGGCGCCCAGGTCCTTGATCAGGAAGGGCACGCCCTTGAACGGCCCGTCGGGCAGGTCGCCGGCGGCGGTGGCGCGGGCCTCGTCATAGGCCTTGTGGACCACGGCGTTCAGCGCGCCGTTGTGCTTCTCGATCCGCTCGATCGAGGCCTCGACCAGTTCGGCGGGCGTCGTCTTGCCCGTCTTGACCAGCTGGGCCAGGCCCAGGCCGTCGTAATCGGCATAGTCCGCGAAGGCCATGGTCGTCTCTCCCTGGATGCTTTTCCGTTTTTTTCCAGAGTGTCACAGGGGACAGGGAGCGCAAGACGCAGTTCCTCCACAGTTCCTCACCAGTTCCTCCTCCGCCCGCAGGGCGGGGGAGGGGGACCGCGCGAAGCGTGGTGGAGGGGGCAGCGCCGACGGTGAGTTGAGGGCCAAGGATGCCGTCGCCGCCAGTGCTCAGAGTGTCATCAGCTACCGCCGGCGCTGCCCCCTCCACCGCTTCGCGGTCCCCCTCCCCCACGCTTCGCGTGGAGGAGGATTTTACTTATCGCCCCGCCAGGAAGGCCATCTTGGCGACCGGTCCCAGGCCGCCAGCCGTCCGCTTCAGCTCCGCGAAAGACGGCTCGGCCGCGTCCAGGGCGGCGGCGATGTCGGCCTGCGTCATCGCCGCGCAGAGGAACATGTTGTGCCAGGGGTGGACGTAGACGCCGCAGCTCAGCATGGCGCTGGACCAGGCGAAGCCCTTGCGCAGGTCTGGATCGTCGTCGAACAGGAACAGCGGCATGGTCACCGGTCCGGTCTGGCGGAAGCCGAAGCCGGCCGCCGAGGCGCGTTCGGCGAGGCCGGCGCGAAGGGTTGTTCCAAGTCCCTCCATCCGCTCCAGATAGTCCGTCTCCCGCACCAGCCTCAGCGTCTCCAGGCCCGCCGCCATGGCCGCGCCGGCGAACCAGAAGCTGCCCGTGACGTAGATTGAGGCGGCGGCCGACCGGGCTTTGTCATTGCCCAGCAGGGCCGAGATCGGATGGCCGTTGGCGATGCATTTGCCCCAGGTCGACAGGTCCGGCGCCACCCCGATCCTCGCCCAGCTGCAGTCCCGGACGATCCGCAAGCCCGCCCGCACGTCATCGATCACCAGCAGCGCCCCTCGCTCGTCGGCCAGTTCCCGGGCGCGGCGGGCATAGGCCAGGTCCGGCGCCGCCTGGTCGACGAAGGCGTCGTGGCGGAACGGAGCGGCGAAGATGGCGGCCAGATCGTCGCCGGCCTCGGCCACGGCGGCCTCCAGGCTGGCGATGTCGTTGTAGGCGCAGAAGACCTGATGGGCCTTGTCGCTGGGGATCACCCCGCCGGGCCTGGGCGTGCACCAGGGCGCCGCCCCGTGATAGGCGCCCTTGGCCAGGACAAGCGTCTTTCGCCCGGTATGGGCGCGGGCGGTCATCATCGCCATCGTGGTGGCGTCGGTGCCGTTCTTGCAGAACATCGCCCAGTCGGCGTGGCTGACCATCGCCGTCATCGCCTCGGCCAGTTCGACCATCAGCGCCGTCGGGCCGGTCAGGGCGTCGCCCTTTTCCAGCCGGCGGACATAGGCGGCGTCCACCGTCGGCTGGCCGTAGCCCAGCAGGTTGGGGCCATAGGCGCACATCAGGTCCAGGTATCGCCGCCCGTCGACATCGGTCAGGTGGGCGCCGTCGCCGCCGGTGAAGAACTGCGGATAATCGTCGGGCAGCAGGCCCACGGACTGGTGGCCATACATGCCGCCGGGGATCACCGCCTCGGCGCGGCGGCGCAGGTCCCTGTCGATGGGTCCGGACATGGGCAGGCCTCCCGGCAGTCCGGCGGGCTCTGGCGGCCCGTCGCGGCTGTCTGCGCCCACTATTGCAGGGCGCGGGCCTCATCGACAACGGCCAGGAAGACGGCGACGTTGGCCTGCAGGTTCTTCACCCGGATCCCCTCGTCGAAAATCACGTAGCGACTGAGGTTCAGGGTGTTGGGCGTCTCGGCTTTGACGATCACCGCCGGATAGGTCAGCCGCTCGATGGCCGCCTGCAGCTTGGCCGGGGCGTCATAGTCGACGAAGGCCACCAGATTGGCTCCCTGGCACCGGGCGGCGACGCCGGTTCCGCTGCATCCGGCGCCCTGGACGACAAAGGCCGCGCCGCTGGCCGCTCGGACCACCAGCAGGGGATCGAAATTGTCCAGCCGGGTTTCCCGCGTCACGGTCAACCCCATCGCGGTCAGCGCCTGACGCATCTCCGCCACGGACCAGCTCGACAGCCAGGCCGGCTGGGCGGGCGCCGGGCTGTTCGGGTGCTGGACAGCCTTGGCGGTCGGAACACGTGGGGCTGCGTCGGAGACGCCGCATAAGACCAGAGCGCCGACGACCATCGCCGTCGACGCCGCCACCCGACCCGCCCTGGCGCCCCAAGCGCCCATCAGGCGTCCGGATGCCGCTTCAGCCAGCCAGCCGCATAGCCGCAGATCGGGGTGATGCTCTCGCCCCTGGCGCGGGCGTCGGCGGCCAAGCCCTCCATCAGCCGTCCCGAGGTTCCCTTGCCTCGCAAGGCCGGCGGGGAGAAGACGTAGTCGATATAGAGCCGGCCCTCCTCGCGGCGGTAGTCGGCGAAGGCCGTCTGGCCCTCTTCGATGAGCTCGTATCGATTGGCGGCGGCGTTGTTGGTGACCTGTGTCATGATGCCTGCAATAGCGCCTGGATCGTCCGGATGATCCCGGCTCTTGCCCCCTCAGTGCAAATTCCGTCAAGCCGGGACGGCGGTCATCCTGGGTTCAGGTGGCCGGGCGCAGTTTGCCTGACACGCCACGGGCGTGATCGCCGGCTCCAGGGAACGGGGCGGGCAAGCACGGCGACCGACAACCTTTGTCGACCGCCAAACGTTGAAAGGAATCCCGATGCGGAGACCAAGCCTGATGAAACCCCTTTTGCTGATGTCCGGCGCGCTGTGCGCCCTCGCCCTCGCCGCCTGCAGCCCGGAAAAGACGGCCACGGCTCCGGACGCCCCCGCTGGGCCGGTTCAGGTCGCGGTCGCCGAGGATATCGCCCCGCCGGTGGAGGCCCTGCCGGCCGCGGCGCCCGCGCCCCTGGCGCCCGCCGCCGCCCGCGCCTCCACCCGCGACTATTGGGAGGACGTTGAGGCCATCGACGACGGCTATGGCGACGCGGCCCCCGACTATTATTACGACTACGACGACAGCGAGCCCCTCTATTGGGAAGACGACGGCGGCAGCCGCGTTCTGGAGCGCCTCGCGAACGGTGGCGAGCGCTGGTACTACTATCGCTCGGGACAGAATGAGCCCTACTTCGTCCGCGACCCCGACTATGGCTACGGCTACGACGGTGGCCAGCTGGTGGTGGTCTATGATCGTTCCGGCCAGCGCCTCGATCGCAGCTACGCCAGGCAGCGCGCCGACTTTGCCGGCCGATACCTGGCCCGGGCCGAAGCCCTTCGCCGCGCGGCCAATCAGCAGCAGCGCAGGCGCCCCGTGGCGCCGGACGACTGGCGCCGTCGCGAGGCCCAGGCCCGCGTCGAACGCGACCGCTGGCAACAGGCCCGCGAGGATGATCGCCGGGACGACCGCAACGATGACAGGCGCGATGACCGCAAGGATGACCGGCGTGAGGATCGTCGCGACGACCGTGGCGGGGCCGGCCCAACCGGGATGAGCCCGCCGCCCGTGGTGGTCGCGCCCCGCAACGAGGACGACCGGCCGGACCGCAAGCGGGAAAGGGACCAGCAGCAGCAGGCTGAGCAGCAGGCCAAACAGGCACAGCAGGAGCAGGCCCGTAAGCAGGCCGAGCAGGCTCAGCGGCAGAAGGCCGAGCAGCAGGACAAACTCGCCAGGCAGGCCCAACAACAGGCCCAACAGCAGGCCGAGCGGCAGGCAAAGCAGGCTCAGCAAGATCAGGCCCAGCAGCAGGCCAGGCAAGCTCAACAGCAGGCCAAGCAGGCCCAACAGCAGCAGGCCAGGCAGGCCCAACAGCAGGCCGAGCGGCAGGCCAAGCAGGCTCAGCAAGATCAGGCCCAGCAGCAGGCCAAGCAGGCTCAGCAGGATCAGGCCCAGCAGCAGGCCAAGCAGGCCAAACAGCAGCAAGCTCAACAGCAGGCCAAGCAGGCCAAGACCGAGCAGACCAAGGCTGAACGGCAGGAAGAGAAGGCCAAGCGCAAGCAGGAAAAGGCCGCCGAGACGCCTCCGGGCCAGTAGCGGCCCCCTCATCGACCTCCTGCCCGGCGCCGAGCCGGGCAGGCAGGTCGTGATGGATGGGTCTCGAATGAAAACCCCTTGCCAATCGGGGGTGGAAGGCACAGCTTTACGGTCATGGGCCGAACCGCCGACTATTCCCGCCAGCGCTGCTCGATCGCCGCCGCCCTTGAGGTCGTCGGCGATCCCTGGACCCTGCTGATCCTGCGGGACGCCTTCAACGGCGTGAAGCGGTTCGAGCAGTGGCAGGAACGGCTGGGCGTGGCTCGCAATGTCCTGGCCGCCCGGCTCAAGACTCTTGTCGCTCACGGGGTCCTCGAGACCCGGCCCTACTCGGAACGCCCGCCCCGGCAGGAATATCTGCTGACGGCCAAGGGGCGCGATCTTCGCCCCGTCCTGCTGACCATGTTCGACTGGGGCGAGCGGCACGTCTATGGCGAGGGGCAGGGCCCCAACCTCATGGTTCACAACGGTCATCCCTTCCGGCCGAGGCTGGTCTGCGACACCTGCGGAGAGGTCCCCAGCGCCAGGGATCTCCGCCGGATCGACCAGGACGTGGCCGAGCCCACAGTGGGCGAGGCCCTGGCTAGGGACGCCGGCTGACGCGCCCGCGCCGCCCTGGCGGAGCGGTCGCCCTGCTCGCGGCGACCACCGCCTTTACGCTCCTGCCCGCTGTCGCGGCCTTCGCGGGCGAGACAGCCTGCTGGTTCGAGAATGGGGCCGTCGTCGCCCCGGCCGAGGTGGCGGGCATCGCCGGCGACTTCCTGCTCGACCCCTCCACCCCGACGACCCAGCTCCATGAAACCCGGGCCCAGGGCGCCGGCTTTGCCGAGCCGGCCCTGGTCGCCCGCGCCCGCTTCGCCGGCCTGACCCGTGAAGCCCTGCCGGTGCGGGTGGTCGACCTCGACTCCCGGTCGCCTGGCTTCGACACCCCCCTCGCCGGGGTGATCGGCGCGGACCTGCTGGCCGGCCAGGTCGTCGAGCTGACCTTCGCCCCCTGCCGGCTGTCCATTCACGCCCCGGGTCGGCCCGGTCATCGTCGCGGAGAACAGGTCCTGCCGCTGGTGCTAGTGGATGGCGTCCCGGCGGTGCGGGCGGCCGCTTCTGACGGTCGGACGGCACGGGCAGGCCTGTTCGCCATCGACCTCAGCTCCCGAGGCCTGGCGCGGATCAGCGACCGGCTGGCGGCGCTCCAGCCTGGGCGAGCGGGGGAGGACCCCACAGCCCGCTACAGGGCCCCGGCGAGGCTGCGGGCGGTGTCCGTTGGGGGACAGCTCTATGAGGAGGCGCCGGCGGCCTTGGCGGCCGGCCTGGATCCGCGGCTGACCGGCTCCCTGGGCGTCGACCTCTGGTCCCGCTGGCGGCTGCGGCTGGACATGGCTCACGCCACCCTGACCCTGATCCCGGCGGCCTGAGGTCCGATCCCGGCCCCATAAGAAAAAGGCCCCGGCGTTTCCGCCGGGGCCTTGATCATTTCAAGTCGCTTGACGCGCCTTAGTGGCTCTCGTTGCGCCACACCCGGCGATAGCTGGCGTAGAGCAGGCCCGAGAACAGGACGAGATAGATCATCACGGCCAGGCCGGACTGCTTGCGCTCCTCCATCTTGGGCTCGGCGGCCCACATCAGGAAGGCGGCGACGTCGTGGGCGGCGTTCTTGGCGGTCGGCGGGGTGCCGTCGTCAAAGGTCACCTTGCCGTCGGTCAGCTGCGGCGGCATGGCCACGAAGCCCCCTTCCGGCGGGTGCTCCTTGGAGCCGGTCCAGCCGGCCGACAGGTCGCCCGGGAAGTAGATGTTGTAGTGCTGGCCGACCGGCACGTTCAGGCCCTTGGGGGGCGGCACGAAGCCGATCAGGAACGAGGCGATGTACTCCGGCCCGCCTTCGCGGCCCTTGGCGATGACCGACAGGTCCGGCGGCAGGGCGCCGCCGTTGCCGGCCCGCGCCGCATAGGCGTTCGGGTAGGGCGAAGGGAAGTGGTCGGCCGGCAGGGCCGGACGGGTGATGGCGTCGCCTGTCTCGGTGTCGATGTCCGGCACCTGGATCTCGGCGGCCAGCGCCTTCACATAGGGGTTGTCGTTCGGGTTGGGATATTTCTTGTCGTAGAAGGGGCCGCCCTTGTCGCCGAGGTTGCGGAAGGACAGCAGCTTCATCGAGTGGCAGGCCGCACAGACCTCCCGGTAGACCTTGTAGCCGCGTTGCAGCTGGGCCTGGTCGAACTTACCGAACGGCCCCTCGAAGCTGTAGGCGATGCTGTCCGGTTCCTTGGCTTTTGAGTTCGCCAGGGCCGGGCCGGCGACGGCCAGGGTGGTCAGGGCCGCCGCGATCAGGGTGAGTTTGCGCAGCATGGAGCTCAGCCCTTCTTTTCGGCGTCGGCCACGGCGCCGGCCGGCGTCGTTGCGGGGTGGGACAGCGCCGGTGAGGCGATGGTTTCCGGGGTCGGCTTCGGGGTCTCGATAAGGCCCAGCAGCGGCATGATCACCAGGAAGTAGGCGAAGTAGTAGAGGGACGCGAGGCGCGACAGCCAGACGAAGCTGTTGATGTCGCTCTCCATGACCTTGAAGGTCACCAGGCCCGGGATGACCTGGTCGTCCGGCAGCTTGGCGCCGCAGAAGCCCAGGATGATGCAGGCGATCACCAGGATGATGAAGTAGAGCTTCGCCATCGGCCGGTAGCGCATCGACCGGACCTTGGAGGTGTCCAGCCAGGGCAGGGCGAACAGCACCGCGATGGCGCCGAACATGGCGACCACGCCCATCACCTTGTCCGGCACGGCGCGCAGGATGGCGTAGAAGGGCAGGAAGTACCATTCGGGCACGATGTGCGCCGGGGTCACCAGCGGGTTGGCCTCGATGTAGTTGTCGGCGTGGCCAAGGGCGTTGGGCATGTAGAAGACGAAGGTGGCGAAGAGGATCAGGAAGACGCTCATCGCGAACCCGTCCTTCACCGTCGCATAGGGGGTGAAGGGCAGGGTGTCGTGCTTCGACTTGGGATCGATGCCGGTCGGGTTGTTCTGGCCGACCACATGCAGGGCCCAGACGTGCAGGACGACGACGCCGGCGATCATGAAGGGCAGCAGGTAGTGCAGCGAGAAGAAGCGGTTGAGCGTGGCGTTGTCCACCGCGAAGCCGCCCTGCAGCCAGGTCAGGATGACCGGACCCAGGACCGGGATGGCCCCGATGATGTTGGTGATGACGACGGCGCCGTGGAAGCTCATCTGGCCCCAGGGCAGGACGTAACCCATGAAGGCGGTGGCCATCATCAACAGGTAGATGACGCAGCCCAGCAGCCACAGCACTTCCCGCGGCGGCTTGTAGGAGCCGTAGTAGAGGCCGCGGAACATGTGCAGATAGACCGCGATGAAGAACATCGAGGCCCCGTTGGCGTGGGTGTAGCGGATCAGCCAGCCATAGTTCACGTCGCGCATGATGTGCTCGACGGAGGCGAAGGCGCCGGCGGCGCTGGGGGTGTAGTGCATGGCCAGCACGATGCCGGACACGATCTGCACGCCCAGGCAAAGGCTGAGGATGCCCCCGAAGGTCCACCAGTAGTTCAGGTTCCGCGGCGTCGGATAGTCGACGAAGCTGTCCCAGACCAGGCGGGTGACGGGAAGGCGCTGGTCAAGCCAGCGGGTGATGCCGGTTTTCGGCTCGTAGGTTGAATGTCCGCTCATCGTCAGCCGATCTTGACCTTGGTGTCGGAAAGGAAGGCGTAGTCGGGAACCACCAGGTTCGTCGGCGCGGGACCCTTACGGATCCGGCCGGAGGTGTCATAGACCGAACCGTGGCAGGGGCAGAACCAGCCGCCGTATTCGCCGCCGCCGACCGTGGGCACGCAGCCCAGGTGGGTGCAGCTGCCGACGAGGATCAGCCACTGGGCCTTGCCCTCCTTGTGGCGCAGGGCGTCGGCCTGCGGGTCCTTGAGGACCGCCGAGTCGTCGCGCACCGCGGCGTCGATCTGCGCCTGGGTCCGGTTACGGATGAACAGGGGCTTGCCGCGCCAGTTGATGGTCACCTGCTGGCCGGCCTCGACCTTGGTCAGGTCGTATTCGACCGACGCAAGCGCCAGGGTGTCGGCGGAAGGGTTCATCTGGTCGACCAGCGGCCAGACGATCGCCAGGCCAGCACCGCCGGCGGCGGCTATGGCGGCGATATGGATGAAGTCGCGCCGCGACGGATCGTCGCCGGCTGGGGTCGTATCAACGGCGCTTTCGGCCACCTGCGGTCACCCTTCGCAAGACGCCAGCCCCGAAGCGAGGCCGGCATGTAAGAAATCGAGGAAATCACCGGTGCGGCGAACGACGTGAAGGTCACGCACGATTCGATAGCCCACCCCGGCAAGGTCCCATGGCCGGATCGCTTAGAACTTGCCTCACCCTTTTTCAACCGGCCTTGATGGGAAAAGGCTCGGACGCATCGCATGGACGCGGACGGCTGAGCAGGTAAAAGGGCGGTCGATGACCCAATCCGCCCTGCTTGAGACCCGTAAAGACGCCGCCCGGACCTGGTTCGAGAGCCTGCGGGACAACATCATCGCCGCCTTCGAGACGCTGGAAGATGAGGCGCCCGCCGACCTCTATCCGGGCGATCCGGGGCGTTTCCTGCGCAAACCCTGGGACCGGGCGGCCGGCGGGGGCGGCGTCATGTCCATGATGCACGGCCGCCTGTTCGAGAAGGTCGGGGTCCATACCTCGGTGGTCTTCGGCAGCTTCACCCCGGAAATGGCCAAGACCATGCCGGGCGCGGAGGAGGACCCGCGGTTCTTCGCCACAGGGGTCTCGCTGATCGCCCATATGACCAATCCGCGCGTGCCGGCGGTCCATATGAACACCCGCTTCATCTGCACCACCCGGGGCTGGTTCGGCGGCGGGGCGGACCTGACGCCCCTGCTGGGTTACCAGCGCCGGCAGGACTTCCCGGACGCCATCGCCTTCCACGGCGCCCTGCAGGGCGCCTGCGACGCCCACGACCCGGCCTGGCATGCGAAATACAAGGCCTGGTGCGACGAGTATTTCTTCCTGCCCCACCGCAATGAGCCGCGCGGCATCGGCGGCATCTTCTACGACCACCACGACAGCGGCGACTGGGACCGCGACTTCGCCTTCACCCGCGATGTCGGCGAGGCCTTCCTGGGCGTCTATCCGCGGATCGTCCGGGAGAGGATGGGCGAGGCCTGGACGGCGGAGGAGCGCGAGCAACAGCTGGTCCAGCGCGGCCGCTACGTCGAGTTCAACCTGCTCTACGACCGGGGCACCATGTTCGGCCTGAAGACCGGCGGCAACATAGAGTCGATCCTGAGCTCCATGCCGCCGATGGTCGCCTGGCCCTGAAGTCTGCCTTATGCCGGGCAGGCGGCGCCGGTGTCGATCCAGGCGCGGATCAGGCCGCCGAAAGTCGCTTGATCGCCCGGCGCGGGAGCGCGGCCCTTGCCGGGGTTCCAGCCCCAGGCGACCAGTTCGTCGTGGGCCATGTGGTCGTAGAGGGCTTCCAGGTCGCGGCCGCCGTTGCGCGAGCGATCCTTGATCTGGCGACAGATCTCGCCCGGCGTCTTTCCCTGCCAGGCCATGCTGGCGGGGGCCAGGCCCCACTTCGGATTGCCGGGGATCGACTGGATGTTTTCGCCGCCGACGGTGAAGTTCTTCAGGCCGTGGCAGGTGTTGCAGTGCTGCGCCGCCGGCCCGTGGCCGTCCTCGGCTCCGGTCATCGGCGGACTATGCACTTTCATGGCGGCGCCCTGGCGCGGCGCGTTGTCGACCGGGTGGCAGTTGGCGCAGCGCGGGTGGGTCAGCACCTTGCTGGCCTCGCCGTAGAGGGCCAGGGAGCGGGCGTTGCGGTCGGCGATCGGAGCGAAGGACGAGGCCGGCTTCAGGGCCGAGCGTTTGGCCAGTTCGGCCTCCAAGGCCGGCATGCGGGCGGCCGGCGTCGCGCTTTCAGCCTTGGCCAGATGGGCGCTGACCACGCAGAGGGCAAAGGTCGTCAGGCAGATGATCGAAAAGGCGCGCATGGCCCTCGAACGGCGGTCGGCGATCTTGGTTGCGGCCGGTTCCGCCGCTCAAACAGACAGCGGGCGCATTGTGGCGCCCACGCAACGGCGGACTAGAAGGCCATCCCTTGGGCCACGGCCTTGAGCCGCTCCACGGCGGCCAGCCTGTCGTCCATGAAGTCGTGGTCGATCCACCATTCCTCGACCTCGCGCATGACCTCGCCGACCATCGGTCCCTTGGGCACCCCGGCGGCCAGGACTTCCTCCCCGGTCAGGGGGAAGACCGGCGGGGTCCAGGTTTCGGCCAGGGCCAGCAGGCCCCGCCACTGCGGGGTGGTCGAGGGGCGGTCCGAGGCGGCCCAGGCCAGCTTGATGCGGTCGGCGAAGGTGCGCAGGCCGATCCGGTAGACGGTGCGGCGGGCCTCGCGCGGGCTCATCCAGGAGACGATGCGGGGGTCCTTGCCGGCCGCGTCGATCAGCCGGTCCTTGAGGGCGTTGGACAGGCGCAGCCGCTCGGCCGTGTCGCGGGCCACGGCGGTGTCGTCGGGCAGCAGGGCGGCCAGACGCAACTCGGCGTCGTTCTCGAAAAGCTGCTCGGTCTCGATGGAGATCAGGGTCTCCAGCCGGGTCAGGGCCTTCACCTGCGGCAGGACCGAGGACAGGACGCTGGTCGCCGCCATCAGCCTCAGGGCCCCGCGCGGGTCCTCGGCGCCCAGCAGTTTCAGCAGTTCCTTCTGGGTCCGCTCGGCGGCGCGGCCGGCCAGCATGCCCTTCAGCGCCTTGCAGGCGGTCAGGGCCGCCTGGTCGGGGTCGCCCTTGCCGTACCAGGCATGGAAGCGGAAATACCGCAGGATGCGCAGGTAGTCCTCGCGGATCCGGGTCATCGGGTCGCCGACGAAGACGATGCGGCCGGCCCGGGCGTCCTCGACGCCGTGGCCGGTGGGATCGAAGATCCGGCCCTCGCCATCCGCATAGACGGCGTTCAGGCGGAAATCGCGGCGCTGGGCGTCCTCTTCCCAGCTCTCGGTGAAGGCGACCACGGCGCGGCGGCCGTCGGTGGAGACGTCCCGGCGCAGGGTGGTGATCTCATAGGGTTTGCCCTCGCTGATCGCCGTGACCGTGCCGTGCTCGACCCCGGTCGGAACCGACTTCAGGCCCGCTGCGGCCAGCGCCTCGGTGACCTGGTCGGGGGTCAGGGTGGTGGCGATGTCGACGTCGTCGATCGGCTGTTTCAGCAGGGTGTTGCGCACACAGCCGCCGACATAGCGGGCGCAGCCGGAAAAGCCCTTGGCTTCCAGGGCGTTGATCACGGCCCGGGTGGCCGTGCTGGTCATCCACTTGGGATGGCCGAGGGTCTCAAGCGTGGCGGTGGACATGGGAAGAAGCGATATCCCGACCTTTGCAAACTGCAAAGCGGTCCGTCGACCAACCCTGTGGATGACGCTGCCAGGCCAGCATCTTCAGACCAGCCCCTCGCGGTCTGGAACGACATCGCTGTCGTGAACTTCGATCTCACCGGGGGTCGGCAGGGCCTTGAGCGTCAGGCCACCGCCGCGCCGTACAGCCGGTCGTACAGCGCCCGCAGCATGCCGGCCGTGGCGCCCCAGATCTGCTCGTCTTCCCAGGTCATCGAATAGAAGTGCCGGCGGCCGCCGTCGGGCATATCATAGTGGCGGGTCTCGTAGTTGGCCGGGTCCATCAGGAAGCCGAAGGGGGTCTCGAAGATGTGGGCCACCTCGGCCTCGCTGGCGACCAGGGGAAGGTCAGGGGGCACGAACCCCACCACCGGGGTCACGAGGTAGCCTGTGCCCGTCCTGTAGGGCGTGGAGAGGCCCGCCAGGGTCACATGGCCCCGGTGCAGGGCGATCTCCTCCTCGGCCTCCCTCAGCGCCGCCTGGACCGGCGTCTCGCCCGGGTCCATCCGGCCGCCGGGAAAGGCCACCTGGCCCGAATGGCGGCGGAGGTTGGACGAGCGGCGGGTGAGGATCACCGACAGCCCCTCCGGCCGCTCAACCAGGGGCACCAGCACCGCCGCCAGGGTCGGCGGGGTGTCCTCGGCCGGACGCAGGGCCGGATTGAGGTCGAAGTCGGAATGATAGGCGCCGCCGACCTGCCGGCTGTCGTCCAGCGGATCGAGGTGGTGGGAGATCCACTCCCGCAGTTCCGCGCCGGTCTTCAACGCTCCGATCCCTCAAGGACGTGGGCTCCGGCCGGCCCGACGGGGAAGAAGGCGCCGTTGGACCAGACGCCCAGCACCGGACCCTCCGTCGTCTGGCGCTCGCTGGCCAGTTCGACCAGTTCGTAGAAGACCGGCCGGGCGATCCGCGCCTCCAGCCCCCGGCGGACGTGCAGGTAGGGCCGGGGCTCGCCGGTCGCCGGGTCCATCTCCACGCGGATGGCGTTGTCCGGACCCGCCTCGACCTCGTCGCCGACGTTGGTCAGGAATTTCAGGGCCTCGCCGGCCTGGTCGACGCGGGTGGCGATGAAGGGGGCGTCCTCGACGGTGATCTTCATCTTCTCCACTGGGGTGACCAGGTGGAAGCCGTCGGGGTCCTTGCGCAGGACGGTGGAGAACAGCCGCACCAGGGCCTCGCGGCCGATCGGCGTGCCCTCATGGAACCACAGGCCGTCCCGCTTGATGACGATATCGATCTCGCCGCAGTGGGCCGGATGCCACAGATGCACCGGCGGCAGGCCCTTGGGCCCGCCAGCCTTGGCGGCGGCGACAACGCCGTCGAGACCGGTTTGAGGGGAGGTGGTCATGTGCGGGATGTAGGAGCCTTACGCGGCGGTGGGCAAGGGCGAGCTGTGGAGCGCCTGCGGCGACAGCCTTATGACCGACAGCTAGGACGGGTTCGCCCGTCATGGTAGGATTTTCGGATGTCGCGCGCCAAAACCTCGTCGAAGCCGACCAGTGGCATGCTGGAGCGTATGAGCGTCGTTGCTATCGAAGGCGGCTGGCAGGTCAGAGGTGAGACTTCCAGCAGCGCGGACGGAGTATATTCGACCCAGACCGAGGCGACCGAGGCGGCGCGCCAGGCCTTGCGGCGCTCCGGCGGCCAGACGGTGGTTCATGGCGCCGACGGTCGCATCCGCGAAAGTATCACCCTGGGCCGAGATGCGATGGCGAAGATCGCGGCGGTTGAAGGCATTCACCTGTCACCCGCGATGACCCGCATGCTTGAGGCGTTGGATCGCCAAGGGGCGTCAAGCGCGGAGCGACGATTGGCTATCGCCCAGCAGTTTGGGAAAAAGGCCTGACCGCCGACATCTACGACGCGGTTGAGGACCGGTACTGCTACGCCGGAGGCGAGGTCCTTAGAAACCGGCTTGGCCTGCGCGATCAGGGCAACCTCAGCGCGTTCGAAGCCTTGAGCGTCGCCTTGCGGTCGGAAGAGCCGCTTCCGGCAGGCCGCTTTTCCGCCACCCACTATCGGGCCGTGCACCGGCATCTCTTCCAGGATGTCTATCCCTGGGCGGGTCGGTATCGAACGGTCCGAATGTCGAAGGATCGGAGCCCTTTCTGTTTCCCCGAGAACATCGACGCGGAGATGAAGGCGCTGTTTCATCGGCTTCGCGATGCGGCGTTCTTCCGAAACCTCTCTGCCGAAGACTTTGCCGGGCAGGCGGCGGGTTTTCTGGCCTACCTCAACGCCGTCCATCCCTTCCGCGAAGGGAACGGCCGAACCCAGTTGACCTTCATGGCCCTTGTCGCCGCACGGGCCGGGCATCCGTTCGACGTCTCGCGGCTCGATCCCGCCGGCTTTCTGCAAGCCATGGTCGTCAGCTTCTTTGGCGATGAAGAGCCCCTGCGCCAGCACCTCTTGAGCCTTGTCGACAACTGACGGCAAAGTCCCAAGGCTCGGCTCCGGTCAGCCGCGGGGGACGATCGGCAGGATCTTCATCCGGGTCTGTTCGCGGGCCAGCCGGGCGATCACCGACACGAAGTGGCGCGTGCCGTCCTGGGCAAGGTGGATATCCAGTTTTTCGCGGTCTTCCCACTCCTCGATGAACATCAGCCGCAGCGGATTCTCGGCGTCGATCGACACCGCGTGACTGATGCAGCCGGGCTCGGTGCGCGAGCGGCAGGTGTGGGCGACGGCCTCCGCCAGCAGGGTCGGGAAGTCCTCCGCCGAGGCCGTCATGGCGCCGGTGACGACGATCATCAGCTCTTGGCCGGGCCAGTGTAGGCGTCCCGCAACTCACGCTTCAGCACCTTGCCGATGTGGCTGCGGGGCAGGCTGTCGACCAGCACCACGTCCGCCAGTCTCTGGGTCTTGCCGACCTTGGCGTTGGTGAAGGCCTTGATCTCCTCCAGGTCGGCCGTCTGGCCCTCCTTGAAGGCGACGAAGGCCACCGGCGTCTCGCCCCAGGCCGAGGACGGCACCCCGACCACGGCGGCTTCCACCACGGCCGGATGGGTGACCATCACCGCCTCCATGTCGCTGGGATAGATGTTGAAGCCGCCGGAGATGATCATGTCCTTGCGGCGGTCCATCAGGGTCAGGAAGCCTTCGGCGTCCAGCCGGCCGACGTCGCCCGTGCGGATGTAGACGGCGCCGGTGTCGGGATCGACCCACTGGGCTTCGGCCGTCTTGCCGGGCTGGTTGTGGTAGCCGTTCATGGTGGCGGGGCTGTAGCCGACGATCTCGCCGATCTCGCCGACGCCGACCTCGTTTCCTTGCTCATCGATCAGCCGGATGATGCAGCCGATCGCCGGCTGGCCGACGGTGTGCAGCTTGTCAGGATGCTCGTGCGCCGCCAGCATGAAGCTGCCGCCGCCCTCGGTCATGCCGTAGTATTCGATCAGGCCGCCCGGCCAGCGGGCAAGGATTTCCGCCTTCAACTCGGCCGAGAAGGGGGCGCTGGTGCAGAACTTCATCTGGTAGCTGGACAGGTCGTAGTTGTCGAAGTCAGGGAATTCCATCAGGCGGCGATACTGCACCGGCACCAGCATGGCGTGGGTGATCTTCTGGGCCTCGGAAATCTTCAGGAATTTCTCGGTGTCGAACTTGCCCATCATATGGACCGTGCCGCCTCCCGACAGGGTCGGGAAGAAACAGACCAGGGTGGTGTTCGAATAGAGCGGCGTGGAGATCAGGCTGCGGGCGTCGGGCCCATAGCCGATGCCTTCCGGCCGGACGGCCAGGTGGCGCCAGCGCATGCCGTGGCTCTGGACGATGCCCTTGGGGATGCCGGTCGTGCCACTGCTGTAGATGATGTTGAAGGGGTCCTTGGGGCCGATGGTGACGGCCGCGGGCTTGGCCCCCACCGGCGGCAGCCATGCCTCGAACGAGGGACCGACGGCCGAGCCGTCCAAGGCGATCAGTTTGGCGGTCGCCTGGTTCAGCACGCCGGCCATCAGGTCGCTGACGCCCTTGTCGAGGAAGAACAGGGTCGCGCCACTGTCGGCGACCATGCCGACCAACTGCTCGGCGGTGGAGGACGGGGCCAGCGGCGCGGCGGCGATCCCGGCCCTCAGGCAGCCAAGGAACAGCACCGCATAGTTGATCGACGTGGTGGCGCAGATGGCCACGGCCGACTTTTGGGCCACTCCATCCCGCTGCAGCCCCGCCGCAACCCGGTCCATCAGGGCGTCGAGCTCGCGCCAGGTGATCGACTGGCCATCCTGCCACAGGGCCGGATGGCTGGGCCGCTCCTGGGCATGCTGGCGCATGATGTCGGGCAGGTTGCCGAAGTCGGCTTCGCGAAACTGGTCGAGGATGGTCATCGGCACGCTCTCAGGAATCCTTCTCCCGCTTGTCGGGAGAAGGTGGCCCCCGAAGGGGATCGGATGAGGGCGGCGCGAAAGCTCAAAGGCGCGCACGCCACAAGCTCAAATCGTCTGAAGCCGGCGCTGCCCTCATCCGTCGGCTTCGCTGACACCTTCTCCCGACGAGCGGGAGAAGGGGCCGTTCGGCTTACTTCAAATCCTTGAAGCCCTTGCCTTCGGCGGCGAGCTTTTCGAGCAGGGCCGAGGGTTTGAAGAAGTCGCCCATCTGGGCCTGGTAGTGTTTCAGGCGCTCGACGACCTTGGGCAGGCCGAGGCTGTCGGCGTAGTGCATCGGGCCGCCGCGATAGACGGGCCAGCCGTAGCCGTTGACCCAGACCGTATCGACATCCGAGGCGCGGATCGCCTTGCCCTCCTCGAGAATCTTGGCGCCTTCGTTGATCATGGTGAAGATGGTCCGCTCGAGGATTTCCTCGTCGCCGATCTCGCGCGGGTTGGTCCCGGCCTTGGCGGCGAAGTCCTTGATGATCTTCTCGGTGACCGGCGAGGGCTTGGCGTTACGGTTCTCGTCGTAGTCGTAGTATCCGGCGCCGGTCTTCTGGCCGCGGCGGCCCATCTCGCAGAGCACCTCGCGGACGGTCGAACTGGACGAGGTCTCGGCGCTCCAGCCGATGTCGAGACCGGCCAGGTCGCCCATGGCGAATGGGCCCATGGGGAAGCCGAAGTCGTAGAGCACGCGGTCGACGTCCCAGGGCATGGCGCCCTCTGCGACCAGGGCCTGGGCCTGGCCCTGGCGGCTGGACAGCATGCGGTTGCCGACGAAGCCGGGGCAGACCCCGACCAGGACGCCGACCTTGCCGATGGTCTTGGCCAGCTTCATCGAGGTGGCGATGACCGGCTTGGAGGTCTTGTCGCCCCGGACGATCTCCAGCAGGCGCATGACGTTGGCCGGGGAGAAGAAGTGCAGGCCGATGACGCTTTCCGGACGGCTGGTGGCCGCGGCGATTTCGTTGACGTCGAGGTAGCTGGTGTTGGAGGCGAGGATGGCTCCGGGCTTGGCGATCTTGTCCAGCTTGCCGAAGATATCCTTCTTGATCTCCATGTTCTCGAACACGGCCTCAATGATCAGGTCGCAGTCGGCCAGGGAAGACAGGTCCAGCGAGCCGGTCAGGGCGGCCATGCGCTTTTCGACGTCGTCCTGGGTCAGGCGACCCTTCTTGGCGGTGTTCTCATAGTTCTTGCGGATGACGCCGAGGCCGCGGTCGAGGGCCTCCTGCTTCATCTCGACAATCTTCACTGGGATGCCGGCGTTGAGGAAGTTCATCGAGATGCCGCCGCCCATGGTGCCGGCGCCGATGACGCCGACGGTCTTGATCGGCAGCGGTTCGACATCGTCTCCGACATCCGGGATCTTATTCGCGGCGCGCTCGGCGAAGAAGACGTAGCGCTGGGCCGCCGATTGCGGGCCCGTCATCAGTTCAAGGAACAGCTTGTGCTCGACGGCCATGCCTTCAGCGAAGGGCAGATTCACCGCCGCCTCGATGCACTGGATGTTGGATTCCGGCGCCTTGAAGCCGCGGAACTTGCGGGCGTTCGCCTTGCGGAAGTCGGCGAAGACCTGCGGGTCGGCTTTCACTTCCCGGTCGCGGACCTTCTTCAGCGGCCACTTCTCGTCCAGCACCTTCTGGGCGAAGGCGATGGCCCCGGCGCGCAGGGCCCCTTCCTCGACGACTTCATCGACCAGGCCCATGGCGTTCGCCGCCTTGGCCGGGACATGGCTGCCGCTGGTCATCATCTCCAGGGCCTTTTCGGCGCCAACGATACGGGGCAGGCGCTGGGTGCCGCCGGCGCCGGGCAGCAGGCCGAGGTTCACTTCCGGCAGGCCGACCTTGGCCGACGGCACGGCGACGCGGTAGTGGGCGGTGAGGGCGACTTCCAGGCCGCCGCCGAGGGCGGTGCCGTGGATGGCGGCGATGACCGGCTTGGGCGAATTTTCCATCAGGTCCTGCACCTGCGTCAGGGTGGCGCCCTTCATTGCGGCCCCGAACTCGCTGATGTCGGCGCCGGCGATGAAGGTGCGGCCGGCGCAGATCAGCACCACGGCCTTGACCTCGGGGTCGGCGATCGCGGCGGTGAAACCGTCGAACAGCCCGTCGCGCACTCCGGCTGACAGGGCGTTCACCGGCGGCGAATTCAGGGTGACGATGGCGATGTCGCCCTCGCGGACCAGATCGGTGACGGAATTGATTGCGGCCATGGCGCGTCTGCCCTTATCGTTTGTTGAAACACTTGTTTGAGCGGCAAACTGCCGAGCCGGACCGACAGAGTCCAGCCCGCAGACATGGGAGCGCCCGATGGATCTGGATTTTCTGCCTGAGCACGCCGAGTTTCGTAGAGAGGTCCGTGGCTGGATCGAGGAAAACTTCCCCAAGGCCATCCGCGAAAAGCAGGCCACCGGCGAGCACCTGAATAAGGAAGAGATCCTCTCCTGGCACAGGATTCTCTACAAGAAGGGCTGGCTGACCCCCGGCTGGCCGATCGAGCACGGCGGCACGGGCTGGGACCCGGTGCGCAAATATATCTGGTCCGAGGAACTGGCCCGCGCCAACACCAGCCAGCCGTCGTTCGGCCTGGGGATGATCGGGCCGGTGCTCTACACCTTCGGCAGCGACGATCAGAAGGAGAACCTGCTGAAGCCGACCCTGGCCGGCGATATCTGGTGGTGCCAGGGCTATAGCGAGCCCGGCGCCGGGTCCGACCTGGCCGGCCTGTCGACCCGCGCGGTGCGCTTCACCGGCGAGGACGGCAAGGAATATTACAAGGTCAACGGCCAGAAGACCTGGACCACCCAGGGCCACTTCGCCGACTGGGGCTTCTTCCTGGTCCGCACGGATCCGACCGCCAAGAAGCAGGAGGGAATCAGCTTCCTGCTGATCGACATGAAGACCCCGGGCATCAGCGTCCGGCCGATCATCACCATCGACGGCGGCCATGAGGTCAACGACACCTTCCTGGAAGACGTCATCGTGCCGGTCGAGAACCGCATCGGCGAGGAGAACAAGGGCTGGACGGTCGCCAAATACCTGCTCGGCCATGAGCGGACCGGCATCGCTGGCGTCGCCCGATCCAAGCGCGGCATCGAGCGGCTGCGCGAGATCGCGGCCGGCCAGCTGGCCGATGATGGCGGCCCGCTGATCGATGACAGCGACTTCCGCCGCAAGATCGCCGAGCTGGAGGTCGACCTGACCGCGCTGGAATATACCGAGCTGCGCACGCTTGCCGGCGAGAGCAGCGGCAAGGGTCCGGGCCCGGAAGCCAGCCTGCTGAAGGTCAAGGGCACCGAGGTCGGCCAGCGGCTGACCGAACTGACCCTGGAGGCGGCCGGCCACTACGCCGAGCCCTATTTCCGCGGTTTCCCCAAGGAAGGCGGCAACGCCCTGCCGATCAGCCCCGACTTCGCTTTCAAGGCCGGCCCCGGCTATTTCAACATGCGCAAGACCTCGATCTTCGGCGGCTCCAACGAGATTCAGCGGAACATCATGGCCAAGGCCGTGCTTGGACTTTAGGGGGGCAGATTACCCGCCGGTCACTGCTAGCGCTCCGTGACGCCGTCGCTACATTCACCTTATGGGGGATTCTGCGGGGGATGCTCGGAACGGGTTTGAGGCGCTGACTCCGCGCGAGCGGGAGTGTCTGCGCCTCGTGGCGCGTCATCATCGCTCCAAGGAAATCGCCCGGCTGCTGAACATCTCCAAGAGCACGGTCGACAAACATATCGACCGGGCGCGCGACCGACTGGGCTCGGCCGACCGACGCCAGGCGGCTCTCGCGCTTGCGCGGTACGAAATAGGCATGGGTATCGAATACCCACCCGATCCAGACCCCATTACCCACGGCTCCAAACCCGTCTTCCCTGATGGCCAGTTCGACACGGCGATTACAGGAGGACCCGATGAGCGGCGCCAAGCCCCGCAGCGAGATCCAGACCGACCCGGCCGCGAAACCGACCCTGTCGACCCCGGTCTTCCTGGTCAGCTGGGACGCACTGGAGAACGGGCTGATCCTGTTGGCCAACCCGGACCGGGCGGACCAGGTGGCGACGGTGGTCTCGGCCCTGCGGCGGCTGCAATCCTCGACCCCGGCCGACAAGCTTTTGGTCCAGATCCTGGGGGCGACAGCCTGGCTGACCTCGGACGAGCCCCTGGAGCCTTGGGAATCTGGGGAGGCGTCCATGACCTGACGCCGCTCCGTCTGATGGCCCTGATCGCCGGTGTGGCGATTGTGGGCAGCCTGCTGCTGGGCGGGGTGCTGATGGGCGCCCATGAGGTCGCTCTCCTCGTCCAGAACGTCATTAACGGCCTCTGGCCCCGCGGCGGCTGATCCCCGACCAAGGCCGCCGGCCGCGGCCTTCGATCATCATCCATCCAGCCACATCGCGCGCGGCGAAGCCTTCCGCGCGCCCGGGAGAGCCATGTCATGAAACGCAAGATTGTCGCCCAGAAGGTCGCGGACCAACTGTTCGCCGCCGAAGCCGCCATCGACCGGGCGGTCAGTGAGACCGCCCGCCTGACCAGCCTGCTCAGCGACGGCCGGGTGGAAGCCGGACTGTCGGCCACTGTCGGCCAGTCGGTGATGGACCGCACCTGCGCCTCCATCATCGCTCTGTCCAATGCGCGCGGTGAACTGGTCGGCGCCCACGAGGCCCTGGCGGTGGTCAAGGACCAGATCGGCCTGCGCGCGGTGTCCATCGGCGGGATGGAAAAACCGGAAGAAAATATCCCCAAGCCGGCGGGACGTCTCGCCCGACTGACCCGGGTGGTCTGACCCCGGTCGTTCGGCCCGCCTCGCTGGTTCAACGAGGCAAACTGTCAAAAGACCGGGCCAGACGGCGCCGCGTGGTTGCACGCGGCGCCGTTTCGCTGCCATTGCGGAGGGGTTGCGGCAAGGTTTCACCGAGCATCCCATGTGGCCCCTCATTCTCATGCTGGCCGGCAATCTGGCCATGCTCATGGCCTGCGCCTACGCCCTCTGGCGGGGCGACTGGCCGGAGCGATGCAGCGCGATGATGATCGCGCTGGCCTGGATCGGCTCATATCTGCTGCAGGATCGATCGCGCAACTACGACCCGCAGTATTGGGTCGCCGGCCTGGATGTCCTGCTGTTCGTCGCTTTCGTCGTCCTGACCCTCCGCTGGCGGCGCCTCTGGCTGATCGTCGCCAGCGCCACCCAGCTCCTCACCGCCGCGACCCACATGGCTTTTGTCATCGACTCGCGGATCGCCGCCCTGGGTTTCATGACCGCCTACTATCTATGGAGCTACGCCACCCTGGCCGCCCTGGTCTGGGGCAGCTGGCAGGCCGCCCGCGCAAGGGCGCCGGCTCGAAACACTGCCGAAACCTAAGTCGTCTATCCGACCCACTTTGCATGAGGGAGTGGAATCATGCCCGTGGACGGACCCGCCGAGGTGGACTTGCATGTTGGCCGCCGCATCCGACAGCGCCGCAAGGCCGTTGGCGTAACTCAGGAGGGTCTGGCCGCCGCCCTGGGCCTGACCTTCCAGCAGGTGCAGAAATACGAGCGGGGATCGAACCGCGTCTCCGCCTCCAAGCTCTACCAGATCGCCGCCACCCTGCAGACGCCGGTCAGCTACTTCTTCGACGGCCTGGCTGACCCTACGACCCGGGGATCGGATGCCGATTCCGGCTTCGACCGCGCGATCAACGACTTCCTGATGAGCCCAGAGGGTCTGGAACTGGCCGCCCTGTTCGTCCAGATCGAAAAACCCGCCCTGCGCCGCCAACTGGTCCAGCTGATGCGGGCCATGGTCGAGGCGTAGAGCCTTACCTCCAGGACGCGCTCCGCGCTCCAGTGGAGGATTGTGGAGGTGGCCCCTCACCCCCTAAGCTGCCCGCCTGAAAAGACCGGCCAAGCCGGCATCGGGAGGACGCTTGACCAACACGACCCGCCGCTGGGTGCTGGCCCGCCATGTCCAGGGCATGCCGACGCCTGAGGACTTCCGACTGGAGACGGTGGATCTGCCCGCCGCCGGCGAGGGACAGTTCGTCGCCCAGACCATCCTGGCCTCGGTCGATCCGGGGATGCGGTCGCGTCTGTCGGGCGGCGACAGCTACGCCGGAGCGATGAAGATCGGCGAGGGGATCGACGGCTTCGCGGTGGCGGAGGTGATCGACAGCCATCACCCCGGTTTCGCGATCGGCGACATCCTGGCGGCCGGCGGCGGCTGGCGAGAGCATATTGTTTCGGACGGCCGGGGCCTGATACAGAAGATCCCCGCCGAATGGAAGCCCAGGGGCGTGCCGCTGGGGGCCTGGATCGGCGTGCTGGGCGTACCTGGTATGACCGCGTGGTTCGGCCTGCACCGAGTGGCCCAGGCCAAGGCGGGCGAGACCCTGCTGGTCACCTCCGCCGCCGGCCCGGTCGGGGCGACGGCCGGCCAGATCGGCAGGAAGCTGGGCATGCGGGTGGTCGGCGTCGCCGGCGGTCCGAAGAAATGCGCCTGGCTGAAGGATGAGGCCGGGTTCGACGCGGTCATCGACTATAAGGCCGAGCCCGACCTGACGGCCGCCATCGCCGAGGCCTGTCCCAAGGGGGTGGACGTCCTGTTCGACAACGTCGGCAACGAGAGCATCGACCGGGTGCTGCCGATGATGCGGCTGCGCGGCCGCGTGGTCGTTTCCGGCCAGGTCGCCGACTACAATGTCGAGGCCGCCGACCGGGTGGGTCTGAAGAACACCTCGGTGTTCATCACCCATCGGGTGCGGATGGAAGGGCTGGTGGTGTTCGACGACCTGCGCCAGTTCGCCGAAGCCCAGGCGCAGCTGGCCGCCTGGATCGCCGACGGCTCCCTGAAGATCGCCATTGAGGAGTTCGATGGCGTCGAGCGCCTGCCGGAGGCCTTCTGCGGCCTGTTCCGGGGCGAGAATTTCGGCCGCCGCCTCGCCCGCCTCAGCCCGGATCCGTCATGACCCACGCCTTGCTGCAGAACTACAGCCGCTTCCGCTTCGACCGCGACGGGAGAATCCTTACCGTCACCATCACCGGCAATGCGGTGAACGCGGTCGACGCGGCCATGCACGACGAACTGGCCCGGCTGTTCATCGAACTCCAGGCCGACGAAGGCAGCGACCTGATCATCCTGACCGGTCAGGGCAAGGCCTTCTGCGCCGGCGGCGACTTCGAATGGTTCGACGAACAGATCACCCGGCCGGCCGCCTTCCGCGCCATCGCCCATGACGCCAAGCGCATCGTAGGCACGCTGCTGGACCTTGAAAAGCCGATCATCTGCCGGCTGAACGGGGCGGCGGCCGGCCTGGGGGCGACCATCGCCCTGCTGTGCGACGTGATCATCGCCGACGAAACCGCAAGGATCGGCGATCCGCATGTGAAGGTCGGGCTGGTGGCCGGCGATGGCGGGGCGGTGATCTGGCCGCAACTGATCGGCTTCGCCCGCGCCAAGGAACTGCTGATGACCGGGGACCTGCTACGGGCCGATGAGGCCGCGCGGATGGGGCTGATCAACTATGCGGTCCCGGCCGATCAGCTGGACGGCAAGGTCGCCGAGTTGGCGGCCAAGATCCTGGCCAATCCCCGCTGGGCGGTGCGATGGACCAAGACCATCGCCAACATCGCCCTCAAACAGATCGCCGTCAGCACCAGCGACGCCGCCGTCGCCTATGAGATGCTGTCGAACATGACCGCCGACCGCGCCGAGGCCGTCAACGCCTTCCGTGAGCGGCGCAAACCGAACCTGACGGGCGAATGAGCGAGGAACCCAGCCACATCCTCGAACTGAGGCGCCAGCTTCAGCGGTTCGTCGCCGAGAAGGCGCCGCGGGAGAAGCGGCGGGAGTGGGATCGCACCCACACCTTCCCGCGTGAGCTTTTCGCCGAACTGGCCGCCATGGGGCTCTGCGGCCTGACGGTGGCGGAAGAGCATGGCGGATCGGGCGTCGATATCCACGCCGCCGTGGCCGCCATCGAGGAGCTTTGCCGGGCGGGGTCGTTCCTCGCCGGGCCGTTCATCCAGTGCGCCTTCTACGGCGGCATGAACATCGGCGAGAACGGCTCGCCTGAACAGAAGGCGCGGCTGCTGCCCCGGCTGGCGCGGGGCGAGCTGTTCTTCGCCTATGGTCTGTCCGAACCCGACGTCGGCGGCGACCTTTCGGCGGTGACCACCCGGGCCCGGCGGGATGGCGACGAAATCGTCATCGACGGAGCCAAGCGCTGGTGCACCGGCGCCGATTTTTCCGACTACATCTATTGTCTGGTGCGCAGCGACCCGGAGGCGCCGGCCAGGCAGGGCCTGAGTTTCGTGCTGATCCCGACCAATGCGCCGGGCGTCACCATCACCCCGATCGACCATGTGAACCTGCGCTACACCCTGTCGTCCGACGTCCACTTCGACGGGGTGAGGCTGCCCGCTACGGCCATCGTCGGCGGGGAAGCGAAGTGGAACCGGGGCTGGGGCATGCTGGCCGGCCGGGCGCTGGATATCGAGAAGCTGGAGATCAGCGCCTGCGCCTTCGGCATCGCCCAGGCGACCCTGGACGAGGCCTGGGCCTATGCCGAGCAACGGGTGCAGTTCGGCAAGTCGATCAGCGGTCATCAGGCCGTGCGCCACGCCCTTGTCGACGCCCGCACCCGGCTCGAGGCCTGCCGGCTGATGCTCTACAACGCCACCCGACTGGCCGGCGAAGGCAAGCCCTGCGCGGTGGAAACCAGCATGGCCAAGCTGTTCATCGCCGAAAGCGCCGTGGAGATCGCCCTGACCTGCCAGCGGGTGATGGGCGCCTATGCGATGAGCGCCGACTACGACATCGAGCGCAACGTGCGGGACCTCTTGAGCATGCCCATCGTTGGCGGCTCCTCCAACATGCAGCGCAACAACCTGGCGGCGCTCTGGCGGATGGCGGGATGATGGAGCAGGCTGTGGACGTCGTCGAAATCGCCAGGGGCTTCCAACCTGAACTCCGGGCCCGGGCGCAGGAGATCGAACAGGCGCGCCGTCTGCCCGCCGACATCGCGCGCAAGCTGGCGGAGGCGGGCCTGTTCCGAATGCTGGTCCCGGCGGCGATTGGCGGCCACGAGAGCGACCCCGCCACGGTCGCCCGGACCATCGAGACCCTGTCTGAGGCCGACGCCTCGACCGGCTGGTGCCTGATGATCGGCGCGACCACGGCGATGCTGTCGGCGCGGCTGCCTCGGGACGTGGCGGCGGAGCTGTTCGCCGATCCGGCGGTGATCACCGGCGGAGTGTTCGCGCCGTTGGGCCGGGCGGTCGACGCGGGCGACCACTGGCGGGTCAGCGGCCGATGGAAATGGGGCAGCGGCTCGCAGAACTGCGCCTGGATCGCCGGCGGGGCGGTGCTGATCGGAGAGGGCGGTCCGATGCTGGACGCCGCCGGCCAGCCGATGCACCGGATGATGATCTTCCCGGCCGACCAGGTCGAGCTGATCGACACCTGGCGCACGGCGGGCCTCTGCGGCACCGGCAGCCTTGATTTCGCGGTGAAGGATCTGTTGGTCCCGAAGGCCCGGTCGGTGGCTCTGCAGTCCGATCCGCCGCAGGCCGACGCCACGGTGTTTCGTTTTCCGCCGTTCGGCCTGTTGGCCATGGGGGTCGCCGCCGTGGCCTTGGGCAATGCGCGCGGGGCGCTGGACGCCTTCGCGACCTTCGCCGCCACCGGGTCGTCGCAGGGCTCGCAGCGAACCCTGGCCGAGCGCAACATCGTACAGGCCAAGTTCGCCGAGGCCTCCGCCGCGTTTGGCGGCGCCCGCGCCCGCTACTACGAAACCATCGATGTCCTCTGGCGGGCCGTTCGCGAGACCGGCGCCACCAGCCTGAAGGACCGGGCCGAGCTTCGACTGGCCTGCGCCCATGCCGCCCAGACCGGGGCCGATGTCACCCGGGCCGTCTATGATCTGGCCGGTGGGGCGGCGGTGTTCCTCGACAACCAGCTGCAGCGCCGGTTCCGCGACGCCCATGTGATCACCCACCACATCATGGTCGCCCCCTCGGTGTTCGAACTGGCCGGGCGGGTGCTGCTGGGCGTCCCCACCCGCGACGACATGCTCTGAGCCGAATGGCCCAGTTTGGGCGTCAGGCAACAGAATCGACGGAGCGACGTTCTTTCTGCCATCGGACCGGCATGCCTGGTCCTTACCGGCGCGGCCTAAGCGTCGAACGGAACCTCTGGAGCAGACCGCGATGAGACCCACACCCTTCACCCTGACGCTGGCCACGGTGCTGGCCGTCAGCTGCGGCATCGGCGGCGCTACCGCCCAGACCCGCTCGCGCCCGACGTCCCCGCCGCCGGCCCCCGCGCCGGCCCAGACCTATGACGATTACCTCAATCAGCAGGAGGACTATCGCAAGGACCAGCAGGACTACGAGAAGGCCCGGGCCGATTGGGAGCGTCGTCAGGCCGCCTATAACCAGCGCCAGTCCCGCTACCAGGCCGAGCGCGCCGACTACGAGCAGAAGCGCGCCCGCTGGGAGCGTGATCGCGCCGACTACGACCGCCGCAACGGCTACGGCGCCTATGTCCGTCGCTATGGCGACTGGCGCTACGACGGCTATCAGACCGACGGAGGCTACGGCGACCAATATGCGGGCGGTCCGCGCCCCGGTCGCGACAACGATTATCGCGACAACGACTACTATGCGAACTATCGCGACAGCGCCTGCGACAAGAAGGAAGATCGCGGTCAGATCGCCGGCGGCCTGATCGGGGCCCTGGCCGGCGCGGCCATCGGTTCCAATGTCGCGGCGAACAACGCCCGTCCAGAGGGCGCCGTGCTGGGCGCCCTGGTCGGCGGTGCTGTCGGCGCCAAGATTGGCCAGAGCGCCGCCGCCTGCGACAACGACGGCTACTACTACACCTATGCCCAGACCTATGAGTACCGCGAACCCACCTATTATGACCGCGGTGAGCGCAGCGGCCGCTACGACAGCGAATGGTACAGCCGCAACCGCTGCCGTCTGGCCACGGCCCCGACCGAGTACGGCGGCCGCACCGACTATCGCTACGTGCGGGTCTGCCCCGACCGTCGCGGCCGCTACCGCATCACCGGCTAAGGCTGGCTGATCGATTGAGGGAAGGGGCCGTCCGCAAGGGCGGCCCCTTTCATTTATGCCGCTTCCACCTGGTCGGCGACGTAAGCGTCGATGGCCCGGAGCTGCAGCGCCACCCGCTCCTCGTCGAGAAACGAGCCGGTGAAGCTGTTCCTGGCCAGGGTGACGATCTCCTCGCGGCTGAGGTTCACGGCCTTGGCCACGGCGGTGAAATTCTCGCCCAGATACCCCCCGAAATAGGCCGGATCATCGCTGTTCACCGTGACCTTCAGGCCCAGGTCCAGCATCCGCTTGAGCGGGTGGTCCTTCAGGTCGTCGACGACGCAGAGCTTGTGGTTTGAGAGGGGGCAGACCGTCAGGGTCATCTCCTGCGCCACCAGCCGGGCGGTCAGGGCCTCGTCCTCCAGGCTGCGGTTGCCGTGGTCGATGCGGTTGACCTTCAACAGGTCGAGCGCTTCCCAGACATAGGCCGGCGGGCCCTCCTCGCCGGCGTGGGCGACGCGCAGCAGGCCGCGCTCGCCGGCCGCCTTGAACACCTTCTGGAACTTGGACGGCGGATGGCCGACTTCCGAGGAGTCCAGCCCCACGCCCGTGAGCCTATCCAGATAGGGCTCGGCCTGTTTCAAGGTCTCAAAAGCCGCGTCCTCGTCCAGATGACGCAGGAAACAGAGGATCAGCTTGGAGGTGACGCCGTACTTGGCCTCCGCCGCCTTCATCCCGGCCAACAGGCCGTCGGCGGCGATGCTGAAGGGCAGGCCCCGGTCGGTGTGGGTCTGGGGGTCGAAGAAGATCTCTGCGTGTCGTCCGCCGTCCGCCGCCAGCCGGTCGAAATAGGCCAGGGCCAGATCCTCGAAATCGGTCTCCGTCTGCAGCACCCCGGCGCCCTGGTAGTAGATATCCAGGAAGTCCTGCAGGTTGGAGAAGCTGTAGGCGGCACGCACCGCTTCCACCGACTTGAACGGCAGGTCGATGCGGTTGCGCCGGCCCAGTTCGAACATCAGTTCGGGTTCAAGACTGCCCTCGATATGCAGATGCAGCTCGGCCTTGGGCAGGCCGGCGATGAAGGCGTCGAGGTCGGTCATGGAGGGCTCCGCTTGCTCGCCCATTTCACGCGGCCGTCGGCGGCCGGTCAAGCGACGCTGAATTGTCGGGCAGGCGACAGTATCAGCAGGAATACGTGCTATGACTTACCCCGTCGGGTCAGGGCGAATTTTCGGCGTTACTCAGCGCCTCAATATGAGGTCAGTCACGGAGCACCGCCCCCACAAGGCGAGGCTTTTCGCCCAAAGACCTCGCGCAGGAGTACCACGGTGCGTACCTTTTCCCT
The DNA here is from genome assembly GCA_044239675.1 of Caulobacter sp. Lineage (GTDB taxonomy): Bacteria > Pseudomonadota > Alphaproteobacteria > Caulobacterales > Caulobacteraceae > Caulobacter. Next base: position 19,253 of record JBIIAX010000007.1, on the reverse strand, counting down.
CTACATTCATGACAGCCGCTACAGCGTGCCGACTCTTCAACTGATTACGGCCTCCGACGAGGAAAAGGTCCGGCAGTTGGCCCAGGCGCGTCTGGACGAGGCGATGGAACATCTGGCCATCGAGGTGTTGGAAGATGATCTGCCGCTGTTCGAACTGCGACGGCCGGAAGTCGCCTCCCAAATGACCAGCGAAAGCCCCGAGCCCTGAGCCTTGCCAAGAATTTCGATCGGGATCACTATCCCCGCTCAAAGGCCCTTGCCGGCGAAAACCGGCCGGGGCCTTTCTTAGTTTTTGGAGAGCCTGCGGGCCGCGTTGCTCATGTCATTGAATCGTCAAGGCCATATTCGCTTGACCTCGCATCCGGGCGTCGGTGGCGCGACCCGGTTTCCCCTGTCCTGGGGCGCCGCGACGGCGCAGGCGCGCGGCCCGGTGGTCGCCACCGTCAACAGCGGCAACGACCGCAACGCCATCGGCGCCCACGGCGGCGCCTACAGCATCTATCGCGCCCTGGCCATTTCATCGGGCGCCATGAACCCGCTGGTCCGCCCCGACCTCACCGACACCTCGCCGGTGGTGGAGATCGGGCCGCATGACCAGTGGAAGAACGCCGGGAAGATCGTCAGCCTCGACCCCTGGGGCCACAGGGTGGCGCAGGACTTCGCGCGAGAGATCGGCCAGGGCGTCGACATTCGCCCGACCATCGCCATCACAAAGGCCCGGCTGACGCTTCCCGAGATCAGCGAGGCGATCGGCGCCGGGCGGCTGAAGGTCGATGGCGACATCGTCCATGAAAGCCACGATGTGGCCGTGACCAAGGCGGCGCTGGACCCGGTCTGGTATCTGCCCGGAATCGCCGAACGGTTCGAGGTCGAGGAGACCCAGCTGCGCCGCACCCTGTTCGAACAGACCGGCGGCATGTACCCGGAACTGGTCACCCGGCCGGACCTGAAGGTCTTCCTGCCCCCGATCGGCGGCATCACCCTCTATATCTTCGGCGACCCCGGGTTCATCGGCCAGCCCGACAAGCGCCTGACCTGCCGGGTGCACGATGAGTGCAACGGCTCGGACGTGTTCGGGTCCGACATCTGCACCTGCCGGCCCTATCTGACCCACGGCATCGAGGAGTGTGTGAGGGAGGCCCAGAGCGGTGGCGCGGGCTTGATCGCCTATAACCGCAAGGAGGGCCGGGCATTGGGCGAGGTGACCAAGTTCCTGGTCTACAACGCCCGCAAGCGCCAGCCGGGCGGCGACCAGGCGGCGACCTATTTCGAGCGCACCGAGTGCGTCGCGGGCGTGCAGGACGCGCGCTTCCAGCAGCTGATGCCGGACGTCATCCACTGGCTGGGGATCGAGAAGATCGACCGGTTCGTCTCGATGTCGAACATGAAGTACGACGCCCTGGCCGCCGGCGGCATCGAGATCGGCGAGCGCGTGCCGATCCCCGATTACCTTGTGCCGGACGACGCGAGCGTGGAGATGGAGGCCAAGAAGGCCGCCGGCTACTACACGCCCGACGCCCCGCCCTCGGCTGAGGATTTGACCAAGGTGGTCGGGCGGGGGCTGGATAAGTTTTAGGGGGGACTCCCTTCCCCCTGGAGGGGGGAAGGGTTGGGGATGGGGGTGGCGGCCTGTCCGCCACGCGCGGCCCCTGGGATTGCGCTTCGCCATTTCCGCCGTCTCTCGTCACAAGCTTGGCTCCAAGCCGAAAGACCTCCACCCCCATCCCCGGCCCTTCCCCCCTCCAGGGGGAAGGGAGAAGAATCCGGAAACCTTGATGACCGAAGCCGAAGCTGCCCGTTACCTGCTCACCCCCGCCGCCGTCCGGGAGCGGGCGCATGAGATGCTGGCGCTGGCCGTCGAGGGCCAGATTTCCGAATGGGTCGTGGACCTCACCCAGCTTGAGCCGGCCGCCGACCGGGTCGCCGGCGTGATCCGGCAGCAGTACCCGAGCCTCGAAGTTCCCTTCCATGCCCGCTGGCGGCATTTCGTCGTCGGCGGTCGCGACCTGTGGGCGGAGTTGGCCTCGCGCCAGGACTGGACCGACCCGAAACAGAAGGCCCGCGCCGCCTTCGACCTGGCCATCACCTCGGTGCTGCTGGACGCCGGCGCCGGCCCGGCCTGGCGCTATACCGACGGCCAGACCAGCAGCGTCACCAGCCGGTCCGAAGGCCTCGCCGTGGCCAGCCTGCGGCTGTTCCAGGGCGGGGCCCTGTCGGCCGTCGACGACCCGCTCCGGGCCGACGCGCTGGCCGGTCTGACCACCCAGACCCTGGCCAAGGGCTTTCAGGTCACCGACGCCAATCCCCTGCTGGGGCTGGAGGGCCGCGCCGACCTGCTGCGCCGGCTAGGGGAGCAGGCCATCGCCCGCCCCGATCTCTTCGCCCTGAAGGACACGCCGCGGCCGGGCGGTCTGTTCGACGCCCTGGCCGCGCGGGCGAAGGGCGGACGACTGCCGGCCGCCGCCATCCTGGAAATCCTGCTGGAGGCTCTGGGGCCGATCTGGCGCAACCGATTGACGCTTGGCGGCGCGCCGCTGGGCGATAGCTGGCGCCATCCGGCGATTGTTCGCGACGACCCGACCAACAACCTCGTGCCCCTGCACAAGCTCTCGCAATGGCTGGCCTACAGCCTGATCGAGCCGCTGGAAGAGGCGGGGATCCTCGTCCACGACATCGACGGGCTCACCGGTCTGGCCGAATATCGCAACGGCGGCCTGTTCACCGATGGCGGGGTGCTGGTGCTCAAGGATCCCTCCGCCGCGACGCTCACCCAGGACGTCGGCCGCCCGCTGGTCGTCGGTTGGCGCAGCCTGACTGTCGCCCTGCTGGACCGCATCGCCCCGATGGTGCGCGAGCGGCTGGGGGTGGCGGAGGAAGACTTCCCCCTGGCCCGGGTTCTGGAGGGCGGCACATGGGCGACCGGCCGGGTCCTGGCCAGGGAGCACCGCGCCGACGGCGGTCCGCCCCTCATCATCGCCAGCGACGGGACGGTGTTCTAGATGATCTACGATCCCGCCGGCGTCACCATCGTCGATCACCCGCTGGTCCAGCACAAGCTGACCCGGCTGCGCGATCGCCAGACCTCAACCAAGTCCTTCCGCGAGCTGATGCGGGAGCTGTCGACCCTGCTCTGCTACGAGGTGACCCGCGACCTGGCCCTCGAACACCACGGCATCGAGACGCCGCTGGAGGCCATGTCCGCCCCACAGATCGCCGGCAAGAAGCTGGTCTTCGCCCCCATCCTGCGGGCCGGGGAGGGGATGCTGGAGGGGATGCTGAACCTCGTCCCCAGCGCCCGGGTCGCCCACATCGGCCTCTACCGCGATCCCTCGACCATGGTGGCCGTGGAATACTATCTGAAGGTTCCCGAGACCCTGGCCGAGCGGCAGGTCATCGTCATCAATCCCCTGCTCGCCACAGGCGGCACCGCCTGCGCCGCGGTCGAACGGCTGAAGGAGCAGGGGGCGAGAGACGTCCGGTTCGTCTGTATCCTGGCCTCGCCCGAGGGCCTGGCCCGGCTGCAGGGCGAACAGCCGGACGTGAAGGTCTGGACCGCCAGTGTGGACCGGGGTCTCGACGACAAGGGCTATATTCTTCCGGGGCTGGGCGACGCGGGCGACCGGCTCTACGGCACCAGATAGTCAGAGGGTCCAGACGCCGACACAGTCTCCAGCGGCGCTGGTCAGATAGACCCGGCCTTCGAGGGACGAGACGCTGACGAACCGCTTGCCGGAGCCCGGACGCCCATCGCAGGCGGGTGTCGGGACATCGACCCCCGTGGCGCTGCCGTCGGCGGCGATCCGCGTCACCCGTTCTCCCTGAACCACCAGAAGATCGGCGCCGTCGTAGGCGGCCGAGGTGATGTCTCCGGGTTTCAGTTCGCCGAGCTGTTTGACCTTCAACCCGCCGCCCGACGGGGTAATCCGGGCCAGGCGGTGGGACCCGGCCTGCAGGCCGCTGACGAACCAAACCGGACCGTCCGGCGTCTGGGCCGCCGCGACGATCTTGGTAGTGAAGGCGGTGTAGGCTTCCGGCAGGCAGGTCGAAGACCCGGCCGAGACCTTCAGTTCGGGATCGATGCCGATCAGCGAAAAGCCGGCGCGGCGTCCACAGGCGGCGTTGTCATCCAGCCGCTGCAGCAGCACCCAGCCGCCCGTGCCGTCAGACATCATGTCCGCGAGGCCGACGACCTTTTCAGTCCCCGGCCATTCGCCGGTCTTCGCCACGGTGGGGCCGGGTGTCCAGCGCACCAGCCGATAGCCCGGCTCGGTGACGAAGGGCGCGGCCTTGGCCCATAGCAGGATGGTCAGCGATCCGTCGGGGTTCTCCGCCGCCGCCACCGGCCAGGCGGCGTTGTGCAGGATCTTCACGACCCGGTCGGGGAACCCGGCCAGGGCGTTCAGGTCGCCGACGACCATCCTCCCGCGCAGCTGGGGTTCCATGAAGCCGCCGGTCTCCGGCTTCTCGACGGCGAGCAGCCAGCGTCTGCTCGGCGCGACCGGGGTGACCAGCTTGCGGCCGGCCCAGAGGATCGGCTGGCCGCCGCCTTGCAGGGGCGTCAGGCGGTCGGCGCCGAGCAAGGCCAGCCCCTGGCCCGTGCGGATCAGGCGACCATCCAGGCCGCCCTTCGGCGTCCGGACGGTGAGCACCGGCTGGGGTTCGGCGGCCTGAGCCACCGGACCGGCAAGCAGCGTCGTCGCCATCAGACCTGCCAGGATCGCCTTGGTCATCATCCTGAACATCACTCGCCTCCGGTTTCGGCCACTATGGGCAACGGGATCCATGTTCACCATCCCCGGCGCGGCGTCAGGATCTTTACGGTCGCAAGTAAGATGCAACAAATCGGGCAGTTGGCGCCCAAGTGTTTCGCGCATCGCGCCATTCGTGCGGCCTCGCCCCGACCTCGCTTGCGACTCGGAGCGGGGCGTTCGGACATGGCGCCAAGCTGTATTTCCAAGGACGGGGCTCCGCATGTCTTCCCATATCAAACTGCAACGATCGCTTTGCCGCGCCTCGGCCTTGGCCCTGGCGGTCGCCGCCCTGAGCGCCGGAGCGGCCGCCGCCCAGCAGGCCGAGACTCCGGCGGGTGAGCTGGACGCCGTCATCGTCACCGCCCAGCGGGTGGCGCAGGACATCCAGGACGTGCCGATGTCGATCACCGCGGTCAGCGGCGAGAAGCTGGACGTCATCCGCTCCAGCGGCGGCGACATCCGCGTGCTGTCCTCGCGCATCCCCAGCGTCATCCTGGAATCCAGCTTCGGCCGGACCTTCCCACGGCCCTATATCCGCGGCCTGGGCAATACCGACTTCGACCTCAACGCCTCCCAGCCGGTCAGTTTCGTCTATGATGACGTGGTCATGGAGAACCCCGTGCTGAAGGGCTTTCCGCTGTTCGATCTGGCAGGCGTCGAAGCCCTGCGCGGGCCGCAGGGCACCTTGTTCGGCCGCAACACTCCGGCCGGGGTTCTGAAGTTCGATTCCGTAAAGCCCAGCGATACGCCCAGCGGCTATGGCCGCGTCTCCTATGGCACCTTTGGGACGGTCAACGCCGAGGCCGCCATCGGCGGGCCGATCGCCGAAGGCGTGCTGTCCGGTCGAATCTCGGCCCTGTACCAGCACCGCGACGACTGGGTGGACAACACCTTCACCGGCAAGGAGGACAGCTCCGAAGGCTACGACCAGTTCGCCATCCGCGGCCAGCTGCTGCTGGCCCCGACCGATGGCTTCAGCGCCCTGGCCAACATCCACTACAACACCCTGGACGGCACGCCGCGTCTGTTCCGCGCCAACATCATCAAGGCCGGAACCAACGACTTCGCGCCCGGCTTCGATCCGGAGAAGATCGCCCAGGACGCCCAGCCGCGCGCCTTTCAGGACGTCGAGTCCTACGGCGCAAACCTGAAGCTGACCTTCGATCTGGGCGACGCGGAAGTGACCTCCATCTCGGCCTGGGAGTCGGTCACGGCCCTGTCGCAGGCCGACGTCGACGGCGGCTTCGGCGCCTCCTATGCTCCGCCCTACGGGCCCGGCTTCATTCCCTTTACTGCCGAAAGCGCCGACGGCATTCCCGACCACGACCAGTTCACCCAGGAAGTGCGACTGGCCGGAACCGCCGGGCCGGTGAAATACCAGGTGGGCGGATTCTACTTCAACGAAGACGTCGTCATCGACAGCTTCAACTTCGACACCCTGGCGGGCGGCACGGTCAACGGCTACGCCCGCCAGCGGCAGAAGACCGAGGCGGTGGCCCTGTTCGGCAACCTCGACTGGTCGGTCACCGACGCCCTGACCCTCAGCGGCGGTCTGCGTTATTCCGAGGACGACAAGACCTTCGTCGCTGAACAGACCATCTCGCCCATCGGCGCGCCGCCGACCGGCGAGCTGAAGGTCCATCCCAAGAGCGACAACCTCAGCTGGACGGTCAGCGCCACCTACGCGGTGACCGACGACATCAACCTTTATGGTCGGGTGGCTACCGGCTACCGCGCGCCTAGCATCCAGGGCCGGCTGTTGTTCGGCTCGACCCTGTCGGTCGCCGACGAAGAGACGATCATCTCCTATGAGGCGGGGGTGAAGGCCTTCCTGTTCGACCGAAAGGTGCGGCTGAACTTCGGAACTTTCGCCTATGAGGTCTCCGACATCCAGCTGACCGCCGTCGGCGGCGGAGCCAACTTCAACCGGCTGCTGAACGGCGACAAGGCCAAGGGCTACGGCTTCGAACTGGACCTTGACGCCAAGCCGATCGACAACCTGCTGATCACCGCCGGCCTCAGCTACAACCACACCGAACTTGACGACAAGGACCTGGCCACCGCCCCCTGCGGCAGCGGCTGCACGGTCAAGGACCCGGCCGGCGCCCTGCCGGGAACCGTCTCCATCGATGGCAACAGCCTGCCCAACGCGCCCCGCTGGGTCGGCAACCTCACCGCCCGCTATGGCGTCCCGGTCGGCGACGGGGAGATCTACGTCTACACCGACTGGGCCTACCGCTCGAAGATCAGCTTCTTCCTCTACGACTCGGTGGAATACACCGACGACCGGCTGGTGGAGGGGGGCCTGCGCATCGGCTACGTGGCGCCGGGCGGCAAGTGGGAAGTGGCCGCCTTTGGCCGCAACATCACCGACGACACCTCGCTGGAAGGCGGCATCGACTTCAACAACCTGACCGGCTTCATCAACGACCCCCGAACCTACGGCGTCGAACTGAAGGTCACCCTGTTCTAGGAAAGGCTCCCTTCCCCCCTCGAGGGGGGAAGGGTTGGGGATGGGGGTGATCGCGCTATCGCAACGGGTCGAACCGAAGGGGCGCCGAGCCCTTTCGTGTTTATCCGGACAACGCTTGCGCTCACCCCTCCCAACCCTCCCCCTCGAGGGGAGGGCTAAAGGGCGATGACCGCAAATGTCCGGGCCTCTCCCTGCGTCAGGACTTGGCGGCCCGCGCCGGCGGGTCTAACCCGCAGGCATGAACAGCAACGCTCCCTCCCATCCCGAAATCCGTGAAGCCGTCGCCAAGCTGTGCGCGGGCTTCCCCGGCGAATACTGGCGCGCCCTCGACCGCGACCGGACCTATCCGACCGAGTTCGTCACCACCCTGACCGAGGCCGGTTTCCTGTCGGTGCTGATCCCCGAGGAATACGGCGGGTCAGGCTTGGGTCTCAGCGCGGCCACGGCGGTGCTGGAGGAGATTCACCGGTCGGGCTGCAATGGCGGCGCCTGCCACGCCCAGATGTACACCATGGGCACCATCCTTCGACACGGCACGCCCGCCCAGAAGGAGAAATACCTGCCGGCCATCGCCAGCGGCGAACTGCGACTGCAGGCTTTCGGCGTCACCGAACCGACCAGCGGGACCGACACCACCCGACTGCGCACCTTCGCCCGGCGGGAAGGCGACAAATACATCGTCAACGGCCAGAAGATCTGGATCTCCCGGGCCGAACACAGCGACCTGATGGTCCTGCTGGTCCGCACCACGGCCCGCGAGGACGTCGCCAAGCCCTCCGACGGGATGAGCGTGCTGCTGGTCGATATGCGGGAAGCCGTCGGCAACGGCCTGACCATCCGGCCGATCCGCACCATGCTGAACCACGCCACCACCGAGCTGTTCTTCGACAATCTGGAAGTCCCGGTGGAGAACCTGATCGGGGCGGAGGGAAAGGGCTTCAAATACATCCTCGACGGGATGAACGCCGAGCGGATCCTGATCGCCTCGGAATGTATCGGCGACGGGCGCTTCTTCATCGACCGGGCCTCCGCCTACGCCAAGGAGCGGGAGGTGTTCGGCCGGCCGATCGGCCAGAACCAGGGCGTCCAGTTCCCCATCGCCCGGGCCTATGTGCAGCTGACCGCCGCCTCGCTGATGATCGACAAGGCCGCCGCCATGTTCGACGGCGGCGAGCCCTGCGGCACCGAGGCCAATATGTCGAAGATGCTGGCGTCCGAGGCCAGCTGGTACGCCGCCGACATGTGCGTCCAGACCCACGGCGGTTTCGGCTTTGCCGAGGAGTACGACATCGAGCGCAAGTTCCGCGAAACCCGCCTCTACCAGGTGGCCCCGATCTCGACCAACCTGATCCTCAGCCATGTCGGGACCCATGTCCTGGGAATGCCCAAGAGCTTCTGAGCCGCCCGAAAGTTGTGGCAGGAACGCACCGGCCAGCCGATCATTGAGCCTATCGTTCGCCTGAAAGGCGACGGGATGGCGCGTTCGGCCCGTTCCTGCGTTAACGTTCTCACGACGACGTAAAGGGGTAGGGCTAAGGTGTTGCATCGGATGGGGCGTGGAGCGGTGGTGGTCGCCCTTGTCGGGGCGGCGGCGTTGGCCGCTCTGGGGCCAGCCTCGGCCCAGCAGAGGCCTCTGGCCCGGATGCCCGTGGCGGCCCCTGCTCCGGCGCCGACAATCGCCGCGCTGCAGCTGAGCGGTGCGCAGGTCGATCTGCTGCGCAGGACGCTGGACAACGCGCCGGCCCATGGGTTCGAGCCGGGGGCCTTCGCGCCGCGGGGCGGCGACCAGGCGGCCCTGGTTTCCGCCACCCTGCGCTACGCCAGGGCCGTGCACAGTGGTCGTCTGCAGGAGGCCAACTTCCCCTATGACTGGGGCCTTCGTCCGGCGGCTTTCGATCCAGCGCCGGGGTTCGCCGCCGCGGTCGCTCAGGATCGGTTGAAGGCCTGGCTCGACGGCCTGCCGCCGCCCTATACCGGCTATCAGGCCCTGCAGAAGGCGCTGGGCCGATACCGTCAGATCCAGACCCAGGGCGGCTGGGCGCCCGTGCCGGCCATCGACCTTAAGCTTGGAGCCAGCGGTCCCGTGGTCGAGGTGCTGCGCGCGCGCCTCGCCCTTGAGGACGGCTCGGTCCCCAACGAAACCGCCGTGGTTCCCGAGCGGCCGCCAGGCGCGCCGCCCGTGGCCGGCGCACTGACCCCCGGAACGCCCGTTTTCGACCAGGCCCTGGCCGAGGCCGTCAAGCGGGCCCAGCGCCGATTCGGCATCGAGCCGACCGGGATTGTCGGCCTGGCCACCCGTACGGCCCTCAACGTTCCGGTAGAGCGCCGGGTCGAGCAGATCACCGCCAATATGGAGCGCTGGCGCTGGCTGCCGCCGGAGCTTCCGGGCCACCGGGTGCAGGTCAATATCGCCGCCGCCGTTCTGACGGTCTTCGAGGGCGACGCCCCGGTGATGTCGATGCGAGCGGTGACCGGCAAGCCCGGGTCGGAAACCCCGATGCTGCATTCCCGCATCGAATCCATCGTCCTCAATCCGCCCTGGAACGTGCCGGCAGGCATCGCCGCCAAGGAGCTCTTCCCCAAGGGCCGCGCCTATCTGGCCAGCGCCGGCTTCCGCATCCTGCCGGGCGGCGGACTGCAGCAGGCGCCGGGTCCGGGCAGCGCGCTTGGCCAGGTCAAGTTCGACTTCGCCAACCCCTATTCGGTCTATCTGCACGACACCCCCAGCAAGGGCCGGTTCGCCAGCTATTCCCGCCTGGCCAGCCATGGCTGCGTGCGGGTCGAAAAGCCCATCGCCCTGGCCCGGCTGATGCTGGAGGGCGACAGCTTCTGGACCCCCGACCAGATCGACGCGACCATCGCCGCCGGCAAGACCGTCCGGGCCAAGGTGGCAGATCCGGTGGACGTCTTCCTGCTCTACTGGACCGCCTATGTGACCGCCGATGGCGGGGTCAACTTCCGCGCCGATCCCTATGGCTGGGACACCCTGCTGATCCAGCGCCTGGCCTTGCAGGGCGCCCAGATCTGATGGGCGACTTGACCCCGCCGCCTCAGTCGGTCCAGCCTCGGGGCATGATCGATCGTCGACGCCTCCTCACCGCCGGCGGCGGGTTGCTGGCGGCCAGCGCGCTCGGCCTGCCGCTGGTCACCGCCACCTCCGCCTTCGCCCAGGACGAGGATGGCAACCTCACCCCGGCCGACGCCATGCTGCTGGCCCCGACCCCGCTGGCCCCTCCGCCGCCGGGTCCGCGCCGCCTGGCCTTCCACCATCTGCACACTGGCGAGGACCTGGAGGTCGTCTACTGGCGTGATGGCTCCTACGTCTGGGACTCGCTGATGGGCGTGAAGAAGCTGCTGCGCGACTTCCGCTCCAGCGAGGAGCACCCGATCGATGTGCGGCTGCTGGACATCCTCTTCACCCTGCAGAGCCAGCTGGGGTCGAGCGAGCCGTTCCGGATCATCTCGGCCTTCCGCTCGGCTTCGACCAACGCGGCCCTGTCCGACCAGAGCGCCCAGACCAACGGCGCGTCCCAGGTCGCCAAGAAGAGCCTCCATATGGAGGGCAAGGCGATGGACGTGCGGCTCAACGACGTGGCCCTGACCGGCCTGCGCGACAAGGCGCTGGCGCTGAAGGGCGGCGGCGTCGGATACTACGCGGACAGCGCCTTCGTGCATGTGGACATCGGTCCGGTGCGAACCTGGCAGGGGACTTGAGGAAATGGCGTCCAGGGACGGCGGCGGCGGTGGATTCTTCTGGGGCCTGGTCGGCTTCCTGCTCGGGGTGGCGGCCACCCTGGGGCTGCTGGCCTATCTCAGCCGCGAGCCGTCGGATGGCTTTGATCCGCACACCGCGGCGGACGAGGCCGCATCCGAAGCCCAGGCGCTCCCCGACGCCGGTCCCAGCCCGCAACGGGTTGAGCCGCCGCCCGTGGCGCTGCCGGCTCCTCGCGAGGAGGCCAGGCCCGTTCCGGAACGGGCGCCCGATCCCGGCCGCGACCCGGCCGCCGACGATCAGATGTCGGATGACGCCGCGGCCAGCGGCATGACATCGCGCGCGCCGCCCTCCGAATAGGCGCCGTTTCCAGCAGCCCTGTCGCGAAAGATTCCCCTAAGGATCGCAAGCCCTTGTCCCACCATGACTCGCGGGCCTAACATCTGTTTGAACAGAATCTCGTGCGGGCGTGGGGGCTTGGTCGCCCGGTTGCGACTTCAAACCTCCCTCTCAGACATGGGAACGGGGGAAGAGGAGCGTTCCGAAGTTGGAACCCACGAATACCGAGTCGCCTGAGCATTTCCACAAAGTGGTCGATTGCCAGTATGCCTGTCCGGCCCATACGCCGGTTCCCGAGTACATCCGGATGATCGCCCAGGGCCGGTTCGCCGACGCCTATATGGTCAACTGGAAGTCCAACGTCTTCCCGGGGATCCTCGGCCGGACCTGCGACCGTCCCTGCGAGCCGGCCTGCCGCCGGGGCCGGGTGGAGGATGAGCCGGTGGCCATCTGCCGGCTGAAACGGGTTGCCGCCGACAACAAGGGCGACCTGGCCGGGATGATGCCGGCCCCGGCCGATCACTGGAACGGCAAGACCATCGCCTGCGTCGGGGCCGGACCATCGGCCCTGACCGTCGCCCGGGACCTGGCCCCGCTGGGCTATCGGGTCGTCCTCTATGACCGCGACGCCAAGGGCGGCGGCATGATCCGCAGCCAGATCCCCCGCTTCCGCCTGCCCGAAGAAGTGATCGACGAGGAAGTCGGCTACGTCACGGCGCTGGGCCCCCAACTGGTGCTCAACAAGGAAGTGACCAGCCTCAAGGCCCTGATGGCCGAGCCCTATGACGCCATCTTCGTCGGCACCGGCGCGCCCCGCGGCCGCGACCTGGAGGCGCCCGGACGGGCGGAGGCGGCGGCCAACATCCATATCGGCATCGACTGGCTGTCCAGCGTGTCGTTCGGCCATATCGAGAAGATCGGCCGGCGGGTCATTGTCCTGGGCGGCGGCAACACCGCCATGGACTGCTGCCGCACCTCGCGCCGGCTGGGCGGCGAGGACGTCAAGGTCATCGTCCGCTCCGGCTTCGACGAGATGAAGGCCAGCCCCTGGGAGAAGGAGGACGCGATGCACGAAGGCATCCCGATCCACAACTTCCTGGTTCCCAAGAGCTTCACCCATGACGATGGCAAGCTGACCGGCGTGTGGTTCGAGAAGGTCGGCTGGCAGACCGGCGAGGACGGCCGCAAGTCGCTCAAGCCCACGGGCGAACCGGACCAGCATTTCGAATGCGACGACGTGCTGGTGGCCATCGGCCAGGAGAACAGCTTCCCCTGGATCGAGCGGGATATCGGCCTCGACTTCGACAAATGGGGCATGCCGGTGGTCGGCGAGACCACCTTCCAGTCGACCAACCCCAAGGTCTTCTTCGGCGGCGACGCGGCGTTCGGGCCGAAGAACATCATCTGGGCGGTGGCCCAGGGGCATGACGCGGCCATCTCCATCGACCTCTACTGCCGCGGCCAGGACGTCAGCCTGCGCCCGCCGCCGGGGGTGACCCTGGCGTCGCAGAAGATGGGCATTCACGAGTGGAGCTACGACAACGACATCTCTCTCGATGAGCGCCGCAAGGTGCCGCAGCTGGAGACCAAGCTGGCCCTCTCCTCGGTCAAGGCGGAGGTCGAGCTCGGGTTCGACATGGCCCTGGCCTATGCCGAGACCCAGCGTTGCCTGAACTGCGACGTCGAGACGGTGTTCAGCGCCCCGGCCTGTATCGAGTGCGACGCCTGCGTCGACATCTGCCCCACCGACTGCATCACCTTCACCGCCAATGGCGAGGAGGCAGACCTCCGAACGCGGCTGAAGGCGCCGGCCCTGAACCTGACCCAGGACCTTTATGTATCCGGAACCCTGCCGACCGGCCGGGTGATGGTGAAGGACGAAGACGTCTGCCTGCACTGCGGCCTCTGCGCCGAGCGCTGTCCGACGGGGGCCTGGGACATGCAGAAGTTCCTGCTCAACACGACGCAGGCGGGAGGATGCCGCTAATGACCAAGCCCATCACCGCCATTAACGACTTCGTCGTCAAGTTCGCCAACGTCAACGGATCCGGCTCGGCCAGCGCCAATGGCCTGTTTGTCAAGTCGATCCTGCGCAGCGGCGTGCCGGTGGCGGCCCGCAACATCTTCCCCTCCAACATCCAGGGCCTGCCGACCTGGTACGAGGTTCGGGTCAGCGGCCAGGGCTGGCTGGGCCGGCGGGGCGGGGTGGACCTGATGGTCGCCATGAACCCCCAGACCTGGGACCGGGATCTGGCCGAGATCGAGCCCGGCGGCTACCTGTTCTACGACTCCACACGGCCGATGCCGGCCTCGAAGTTCCGGGACGACATCACCGTCATCGGGGCGCCGCTGCAGCAGATCTGCAACACCGCCTACAGCGACCCGCGCCAGCGGCAGCTGTTCAAGAACATCATCTATGTCGGGGTTCTGGCCTATCTGCTGGGCATCGAGCATGCGGTGATCGAGACCCTGCTGGCAGAGCAGTTCGCCAAGAAGCCCAAGCTGATCCCGGCCAATATCGAGGCCTTCCACATGGGCGTCGAATACGCCCGCGAGCACCTGAAGCCCCTCGGCCTGCAGGTCCGCACCGCCGATGCGGTCGGCGACCGCATCTTCGTCGAGGGCAACAACGCCGCCGCCCTCGGCGCGGTCTATGGCGGGGCCACGGTCTGCGCCTGGTATCCGATCACCCCTTCGACCTCGGTGGCCGAGGGGTTCACCGACTGGTGCGAGAAGCTGCGGACCGACCCGGCCACCGGCGAGGCCAAATACGCCATCGTCCAGGCCGAGGACGAGATCGCCTCCATCGGCATGGTGGTGGGCGCCGGCTGGAACGGCGCGCGGGCCTTCACCTGCACCTCGGGACCGGGGATCAGCCTGATGCAGGAGTTCATCGGGCTCAGCTACTTCGCCGAGATCCCGGCGGTGATCTTCGATGTGCAGCGGGGCGGGCCCTCGACCGGCATGCCGACCCGCACCCAGCAGTCGGACATCCTCAGCGCCGCCTACGCCAGCCACGGCGACACCAAACACGTCCTGCTGCTGCCGAGAGATCCCGGCGAATGTTTCGAGTTCGGGGCCCAGGCCTTCGACCTGGCCGACCGGTTGCAGACCACGGTCTTCGTCATGCTCGACCTCGACATGGGGATGAACGAGTGGCTGACCGCGCCCTTCGAATGGGACGACGCCAAGGCGTTGGACCGGGGCAAGGTGATGACCGCCCAGATGCTGGAAACCGGCATGGACTTTGGCCGCTATCTCGACGTCGACGGCGACGGCATCCCCTACCGCACCTACCCCAGCACCCACCCGACCAAGGGCGCCTACTTCACCCGGGGAACCAGCCGCGACCGCTACGCCCGCTACAGTGAGGAGGGGGCGGTCTATGTCGACAACATGGAGCGGCTGCTGCGCAAGTTCGAGACGGCCAAGACGCTGGTCCCCGGCCCCATCGAGACCCCGGCCAGCAAGCCGACCCGCTACGGCGTGATCCACTACGGCTCCACCGGCCCGGCCATGGACGAGGCCCTGGCGACGCTGGAGGCCCGCGGACTGCAGGTCGACGCCCTGCGTATCCGCGCCTTCCCCTTCGCCGGGGAGGTGTTCGACTTCATCGACCGGCATGACCTGGTCTTCGTCGTCGAGCAGAACCGCGACGCCCAGCTGCGCAGCCTGCTGATGATCGAGGGCGGGGTCGATCCGGCCCGGCTGGTCAAGATTCTTCACTACGAGGGCGCGCCGATCACCGCCCGCTTCATCACCGGCGAGATCACCGCCCTGATGGGCGCTCCGGCGCAAAGCGAGATGGCCCAATGACCTACATCACCAAGCCGAAGTTCCATCACCCGTCTCTGCAGGCCAATGCGCTCGGCCTGACCCGCCGGGACTATGAGGGCAAGGTCTCCACCCTCTGCGCCGGCTGCGGCCACGACTCGATTAGCGCCGCCATCGTCCAGTCCTGTTTCGAGTTGGATATCGAGCCGCATCGGCTGGCCAAACTGTCGGGCATCGGCTGTTCGTCCAAGACGCCGGACTATTTCCTGGGGGCCAGCCACGGGTTCAACACCGTCCACGGCCGGATGCCCTCGGTCCTGACCGGCGCCAACATGGCGAACCGGTCGCTGGTCTATTTGGGCGTCAGCGGCGACGGGGACTCGGCCTCTATCGGCCTGGGGCAGTTCGCCCATTCGATCCGGCGCGGGGTCAACATGACCTATATCGTCGAGAACAATGGGGTCTACGGCCTGACCAAGGGCCAGTTCAGCGCCACCTCCGACCGGGGATCGAAGTCGAAGAAGGGCGTGGTCAACCACGACAGCGCCATCGACATGGTCAGCCTGGCCCTGCAGCTGGGCGCCACCTTCGTCGGCCGCAGCTTCTCCGGGGACAAGGAACAGCTGGTGCCGCTGATCAAGGCGGCCCTGCGCCACAAGGGGGCGGCCTTCATCGACTGCATCAGCCCCTGCATCGCCTTCAATAACCACGCCGGCTCGACCAAGAGCTTCGACTGGGTCCGCGAGCACAACGAGGCGGTCAACCGGCTGGATGTGATGATCGGCCGGGCCCCGATCACCGCCGAATACCAGCCGGGCGAGACCATCGAGGTCAAGCAGCATGACGGTACGGTGCTGAAACTGCGCAAGCTGGCCGCCGACTACGATCCGACCGACCGGGTGCGGGCCATGGGCTTCCTGCAGGAACGCCAGCAGGCCGGCGAAGTGGTGACGGGCCTGCTCTATGTGGACCCGGAGGCGGAGGACCTGCACGACGCGCTTGGCACGGTGGCGACGCCGCTGAACCAGCTGGGCACTGCTGAGCTGACGCCGGGGTCGCGGGCGCTGTCGGACATCAACGCGAGTCTGAGATAGCGATTATCCTCCCCCGTAGCCGCGCAAGGCGCGGCGTACGGGGGAGGGGGACCGCCCGCGCAGCGGGTGGTGGAGGGGGCGAGGGCCGTGCGCCGCCGGTGGTGCGTCCGCGCTGATTGCCCTCGTCGAAATCCCTACGTCAGCGCTACGTCACTCGCCCCCTCCACCACGGCCTGCGGCCGCGGTCCCCCTCCCCCGTACGCTTCGCTACGGTTGAGGATGGAGTCACGCGCTCGCCATCTCCGCCAGCTTCAGCACCGTATTCCAGTTCCTGGCCGTGCCTCTCGCGCCCAGGCGCTTTTCGATCGCCGCGCCGGCCAGTTTCGATTTTCCTGCGCCTTCGGGGAAAGTGACGTAGAGGGCGCGGTCGATCAGGTTCAGCTCTTCCCCGAGGGTGGCGAGGGCGCGGACCTCGTCCAGGCGGCCTGGATCGGGCCGGGTTTTGAAGACGGTGACCAGCAGCTTGCTGGGCGATTCTCTGGCGAAATGCTCGAACGGATTGGCGGCGATCATCGCCCGCCAGTCTTCAGGCGCGCGCAGCACCCAGTCGGTCTTCAGACCGAGGGTATTTTCGGCGGCGGCTTCCAGCACGGGTTCAAGCTCGGCGGGCGCACGGCCGTCGCTGGTGAACACCAGGTTGCCGCTGGCGATGTAGCTGGCGACCTCCGTGAAGCCCTGGTCCGCGGCCAGTTTGCGCAGGTCGGCGATGGCCACCTTGCCGGTCCCGCCGACATTGATGGCGCGGAGGAGGGCGATGATCCGGGACATGGGCGGCCTTGAACTTGCAGAATCGGGCTTTGCGGGCCCGTCGAAGCGCCAGGATAGTCATTGTCGGCCCGAAGCCCATGAACCGCCTCACTGCAGCGAGTCGCAAGAGTCCCGGTTGACCCCGGAAATTCAGGAGAGGGATTTCGCGCGCTTCCCCCAACGTCACGCCCTTTCCATCCGAAAGAAGGGGCATAGGATGCGGCCAACAAAAGAAGACCACCGGGACGAACCAGGAGATTTAAGATGGACGGCGACGTGCATGTGCGGCCGGGACTCAGCCTGGCCGGGGTTGATCTGGACGCGGTTCTGGCCGAGGCCCACATCCCATCATTGATGGTGGCCCTGGTCCACTTGACCGGAAATACCGATCATCTGACCGAGGCGCGGCGACCGCTGTACGAGGTGCTGGGCGACGGGCAGGGCGGTCTGTCGGCGGAGGACGGCCAGGCGATCCGAGCTCTCGCCAAACAGGCCCTGACCGACCTGGCGGCGGGCAAGCCCCTGCCGCCGCAGCCGACGGCGGCGCAGGTCCGGTTCATGATGGACTATGTGGCCGGGGCCGAGATCCCCGAACGCTACGCCCCCTTCCTGACCGAGGCCCTGTCGCTGGACGGCGTCGATCCGGACCGGCCGACCTGGAGCCCGACCGAGAAACAGGCCGCCGCCGGCCTGCATGTGGTGGTCATCGGCGCCGGAATGAGCGGCCTGCTCACCGCCATCCGCCTGCAGCAAGCCGGCATCGGCTTCACCGTGGTCGACAAGAACCCGGACGTCGGCGGCACCTGGCTTGAGAACACCTATCCCGGCTGCCGGGTCGACACGCCCAACCACCTCTATTCCCTGAGCTTCGAGGACAACCACGATTGGCCGCAGCGCTATTCGACCCAGGACGTCCTGCTGGGCTATTTCCAGCGGCTGGCGGACAAGTACGGCCTGCGGGAGCACATCCGCTTCAACACGCGGGTGGTGGAGTCGGTGTTCGACGAGGCGGCCTCGACCTGGGCGGTGCATGTCGAGGGGCCGGACGGCAAGGACGTGATCACCGGCCATGCGGTGATCAGCGCCGTCGGCCAGCTGAACCAGCCCAACTATCCCAACATCCCCGGTCGCGACCTGTTCAAGGGCGAGAGTTTCCACTCGGCCCGCTGGAACCATGAGGTCGATCTGAAGGGCAAAAAGGTCGCCGTGATCGGCACCGGGGCCAGCGCCTTCCAGTTCGTGCCGAAGATCGCGCCGGAGGTCGGCGAACTGACCGTCTTCCAGCGCTCGCCGCCCTGGCTGGCGCCCACCGAGGACTATCACGAGACGGTCGGGGAGGGGAAAAAGTGGCTGCTGGAGCACCTGCCCTTCTACGACAAATGGTACCGCTTCTATCTGTTCTGGACGATGACCGACGGGGTCTATGAAGCGGTCAAGGCCGATCCCGACTGGCAGGGCCCGGCCGGCACGATCGGCGAGGCCAACGCCATGCTGCGCGAGCTGCTGGCGATGAAGATCGGCGAGCAGACCGGCGGCGACGCGGTGCTGCAGGCGGCGGTGACGCCGCAGTATCCGTTCGGCGGCAAGCGATCCCTGCGCGACAATGGCGTGTGGATCGAGGCCCTGCGCCGTCCCAATGTCACCCTGGTCACCCAGCCGGTCACGGCGGTGACGGCGGACGGCGTGGTCACAGCCGACGGGACCGAGCATCCCTGCGACGTGCTGATCTACGGCACCGGCTTCAAGGCCAGCAGCTTCCTCACCCCGATGAAGGTGGTCGGGCGGGCGGGTCAGGACCTGCACGAGACCTGGGATGGCGACGCGCGGGCCTATCTGGGCATGACCGCGCCGGGCTTTCCCAACTTCTTCATGCTGTACGGGCCCAACACCAACATCGTGGTCAACGGCTCGATCATCTTCTTCTCGGAGGCGTCGGTCCGCTATGTGGTCGAGGCGCTGCGGCTGATGGTCGACAGCGGGGCCAAGACCGTCGAGGTGAAGGCGGACGTGCACGACGCCTTCAACGCCCGGGTCGACGAGGCCAACGCCAAGATGGCGTGGGGCGTCGAGGGGGTGTCCAGCTGGTACAAGAACGCCAAGGGCCGGGTGGCGCAGAACTGGCCCTTCCCGCTGGTGGAATACTGGGAAGCGACCCGGGCGCCGGATCCTGGGGATTTCGTGATTTTGAAGTAGGGGGCGCGACGACTAAGAGTCGCTCCCCTCTGGGGGAGCTGGCGGCGGCGATAGCCGACGACTGAGGGGGCTGCGCCGGCGTCGGAATTGGCATGGCTCCGATAGGATGCCGCTGCCGCTATTGCTTAGAGAGAATTCACAACACCCGGCGCGGGGGGGGCCCCCCCCCC
>JBIIAX010000029.1:0-50805 GCA_044239675.1 Caulobacter sp. | reverse complement strand
TAGAGCCCCCAAGCCCTTGCGGCATCAGCGCGTCCACAAAGCTGAACTGACCCGTCCGCTTCACCGACATCACGTCTCTCCCTGTCATCGACAGGGAATCACGATCCGGCAATTACGCAAAGGTCCCACTTGGGGGAGAAGGTGGCGCGAAGCCCCGGATGAGGGGTCGATGAAAGAAGACGCTGCCATCGCGGGCGGCCGTCGCCTGGCCTGGAAGCCGGCGCGACCCCTTAGCCGTCGGCTGCGCCGAGCTAGTTTCTCTACCCAGGGGAGAAGGTACCTCTACGGCCACACGCGTGAATGACCTTCGGCGCTGCGCGTCATCGGGCGTCAATTATGTATAGGGTCCCGGATAAGGATAGCCAGGATTTTGGCTATCTAAGCCGCGATACAAATCCTCTGACTATCAATGAGCCATCTTCCTGAGAAATCTCGCTGATATGAGAAACAATCCAAGCTACCGAATATTCTTCATTATCTTCTCTAAAGAGCATCCTAAGTATGTCAAAAATAAAAAAAGCGCTAACGAACTCCATGCGTGACCCGTTGGGAAGCATCATTAAATCTTGCAGACTCGGATAGTGCGTAGCCCCTATGTAGGGCGGATTAAATTGACCCACCATCTCGTCATCGCGTTTTAGTTCTTCTAGCAATTCATAATAGATGGTACTAAATCTATCTTCCCAGCCTGGATCATCTGTACGAACGTGAAACGGAATAAACGAGGATGGATCTATCTTCCCGTAAGATAGCTCGGAGAACGTGACGGCTCTTTGGTCCGCTATGGAGTCGGCAATTTTCAAAATCATCGAACCCTCCTGGGTGGCGGCAATCTCATCATGCCATCTCGCGCAACCGAGACGGAAATCTGGGGACGCTATATTGATTTCGCATCTCGCAGGGTGGTGGAGTGACCCCCTCACCTGAGACAGAGATATTAGGGACAGCGCGTTGCAGCGGTTCCCACGTTGGGTGACGTGGTTAGGAATACCGGGGGCGATGGCGCGGGCGGGTCTGGCCAGGGCCAACACTGGGGCCGGTGGGGGGCATTTTGTATAGTGCCCCGGACGGCTGTCCTTCTTCCGCTAGGGGAGGCTGGAGGCGACCTCACTCGGCGCCGACCACCTCGTCCTGCCGCACGCTGTCCGACCGCCGCACCCGGTCGCTCCAGGCCTGACGGCCCCGCATCAGGAGGTAGATGTTGCGGAACCGCCGGCTCAGCGTCCGGGGCGCCGCAAGGGCCGCGGGCGTCAGGAACAGGGTCAGCAGGGTCGAGAAGCTAAGGCCCCAGACCACCGAGGCCGACAGCTGCACCCACCACTCCGAACCCGGCGCCCGGTATTCGAAATGCAGGCCGCGGAAGTTGGGGTGCAGCTGGAACATCAGCGGCAGCAACCCGACCACCGTCACCACCGTGGTCAGCATCACCGGCCGGAACCGCTGCACCGCCGAGCGCATGGCGGCCTCGTCGGCCTCATAGCCCTGCCGCCGCAGCTGGTAGAAGGTGTCGACCAGCACGATGTTGTGGCCCACCACCACCCCGGCCAGGGCGATGACCCCGGTCCCCAGCATGATCACCGAGATGTAGTCGAAGGTGTGGGCCAGGTTGACCACCACCCCCAGCAACACCCCGACCACCGACAGGATCACCGCCGAGAGGGTGACCACGATCCCGTAGAAGCTGTTGAACTGCCACAGCAGGATCACCGCCATCATGCAGAGGGTCGCCAGCATGGCCAGCACGAAGAACTGCGCCGCTTCGGCCCCTTCCTCGTCGGCCCCGGTGAACTTCCAGCGCACATTGGGATCGATCGGCGCCGTCTCCAGCCACGGCCGCAGCTGGGCGATCTTCTGGTTGGCGGCGACGCCCTCGACGGTGTTGGCCTGCAGGATCACCAGCCGCTGGCCGTCGCGCCGCTGGATGCTGGTCACCTGCTGGCTGGGGGTCTCCTTGACGAAATAGCTGGCCGGCACCTGGCCGAACGGCGTGGTGATCATCAGCCGGTTGAAGGCCGCCAGGTTGCGGGACTCCGGGGTGAACCGCACCCGGATGTCCAGCTCGTCCTCGGAATCGTCGGGCCGGAAGCGGCCGGCCAGCACCCCGGTGGTGACGAACTGGATCGCCTGGCCCACCGACAGCACATCGACGCCGTACCGCCCGGCCGCCTCGCGGTCGACCGTCAGATTCAGCTCGATGCCGGGGGAGGCGCGGTTGTCCTCCTGCTCGATGAGCTGCGGATCGGCGGCCAGCCTAGCCTTGATCAGGTCGGCGGCCTGGTTGAGCACGGCCGGATCATTCCCGCGCAGCTCGACCTGCACATCCTTGCCCTGCGGCGGCCCGCCCTGCGGCAGCCGCACCTCGGTCAGCACGCCGGGCACGTCGGCCACCCGCCTGCGCACCTCGTCGGCGATGTCCTTGCCGCGGACGCCCAGCGCCTTGCGCGTCTCGAAGTCGACGAAATCGACCTGCAGCCGGCCGACGGAATCGGCCGGCGCGCCGCCGCGTCCGCCGCCGCCGCCCATCTTGCCGGAGGAGACATAGATGGAATCCATGCCCTTCAGCCCGACCAGCCGCTGCTCGACCTGCTGCACCAGCCGGTCGGCGGATTCCGGGGTCAGGTTGCCCCGCGCCTTGACGTAGACGGCCGCGTATTCCGGGTCCTCGTCGAGGAAGAATTCGGTGCGGTGCTTCTGCATCCCGAAGGCGAGCACCACCGCGATGATCACCGCCAGCGCCGCCAGGGTGACGCGGAACGGGTGATGCCCGGCGATCCACAGCACCCGGGCGTACCAGCCCATGAAGCCGTCCATCTCGCGCGGATCGCCGTGCTCGGACTTGCGGATCTCCTCCAGGTGATGCTCGTCCACCCCCTGCTTGCGGCCGAAGATCGAGCCGAACGCCGGGGTGAAGATCAGCGCCACGAAGATCGAGGCGCTCAGCACCATCATCAGGGTGATGGGCAGGAAGCTCATGAACTTGCCGGGGATGCTGTTCCAGAACAGGAACGGCACGAAGGCGCACAGCGTCGTCAATGTGCCGTTGACCACCGGCCAGAACATCCGCGTGCCGGCGGCCGCGAAGGCCTCGGACCGGTCCATGCCCTCGGCCATCTTGCGGTCGGCGTACTCCACCACCACGATGCCGCCGTCGACCAATATCCCGACCGCCAGCACCAGCCCGAACATCACCATCTGGTTGAGGGTCAGGCCGAAGGCCTGCAGCAGCAGAAAGCCGATCATGAAACAGACAGGGATCGACACCCCGACCATGATCCCCTGCCGTATCCCCAGACTGCCGACGATGATGGTCATCACCAGGATGGTGGCGATGATCAGCCCGCTTTCCAGGATGGTCAGGCTGCGCTCGATGAACTCGCTTTCGTCGAAGGTGTAGGCGACCTGGATGGTCGCCGGCCACCGCTTCTGCTCCTCGGCGACGGCGTTGCGCACCTGTTTGACGCTGTCCAGGATGTTGGCCCCGGATCGCTTGACCACGTCGATGGAAAAGGTCGGTTGGCCATTGAACCGGGTGATCCGGCCGGTCTCCTTGAAGGTCCGCCGCACCTGGCCGATGTCGCCGATGGTGATCAGCCGGTCGCCGTTGCGCTTGATCGGCAGGGCCAGGATGTCTTCCGGCTTCTCGACCACGCCGGGCACCTTGACCGCGAACTCGGTCTCGGTGGTGCGCAGGTTGCCGGCCGGGATCAGCTGGTTGTTGCGGCCGATCACCTGGGCCAGCTCGGTGGCGCTGACGTTGGCGGCCTGCATCCGCGCCGGGTCGATGGTGACTTCCAGCACCTCCTCGCGGCCGCCGCCCAGATCTGTGCGCAGCACGCCGGGCAGGGCTTCCAGCCGGTCCTGCAGCTCGCGAGAGGTCTGGTAGAGGGTGCGTTCCGGCGCCGCTCCGAACAGCATGATGCCGATGAACGGGTTATCGTTGACGTTATTCTCGCTGATGATCGGCTCTTCGGCGTCGGGCGGAAACCGTCCGCGCGCCATGTCGACCTTGGCGCGCACGTCCTGCAGCACCTTGTCCTTGTTGAAGTTGACCTCGAACTCCAGATAGATCAGCGCCGCGTTCTGCACCGCCACGGCGTTCATCTCCTTCAGCCCTTCCAGGGACTGAAGTTCGGTTTCCATCGGCCGCACGAGCAGCCGTTCGGCGTCCTCCGGCGACACGCCCGGATAGGGCACCTGGATCATCACGAACGGTACGGGGATGTCCGGTGAGGACTCCCTCGGCAGGTTCAGATAGGTGATCAACCCGAAGAAGGACGCCACCACGGCGACCCCCAGCACGACCTTGCGCCGCTTGATGGCGGCGTTGATGAGCGTTGAAATCATCGCCTAACGCGCCTTCGCGGCTTGGAAGCGGACCTTTTGGCCTTCGGACACGAACGATTGGCCGGAAACGATCAGCTGCACCGGACCGCTCAGCCCGGTGACCCAGGTCCCCTCCGGCGTCTCGTCGATCACCTGGATGGGCGCAAAGGCGACCAGCCCATCGCTGACCACGTAGCGAACCCCCTGTCGGCCGTCGGAGCCCAGAACCAGGGCCGAGGAGGGGATGCGGTAAGCGGGGGCCACGCCGGTGGCGATCCGCACGTCGGCCGACAGGCCGGAGCGCGAGCGGGAACCGGGGTTCCGCACCATCACCTCGACCCGATAGGTGCGGGTCTGCAGGTCGGCGTCGCGGGCCACGAACCGCACGCGGCCGCTCAGCTGCTCGCCGGAAACCAGGGTGGCCGAGGCGCTGTCGCCGACCTTCACCTTGCCGATCTGGCTCTCGGCCAGATCGGCGACGATGACCAGCGGGTCCAGCTCGATCATCGTGCCGCAGGCCCCGCCGGGGGCTAGATAACTGCCGATCTCGGCCTCGCGACGATCGAACACGCCGCTGAACGGGGCGCGGATATTGACCTGCTCCAGGGCGACCTCGGCCTGACGCACGGCCGCTTGCGCGGCGTCCATATTGGCCTGATCGGTCAGCACCTGGGTCTGGGAGCGATAGCCCTGCGCTGCGAGGCGGGCCGAGGCTTCGCGCTGCAGCTGGCGGGATTTCATATTGGCCCGGGCCTGATCGACCGAGGCCTGGCGGGCGTCCACCGACAGCCGGCACAGGATGGCGCCCTTGCGCACGAACCCGCCTTCCGGGGCCGGGGTGGCGGCGACCACGCCGGCCGTCTCGGCCCGCACGATGACCGTCCGCGCCGATTCGGTACGCCCGCGCAGGATGATCGCCGAAGGGCGCAGCTCACCCTCGACCAGCGAGGTGGTGACCAGCAGCGCCGCCGGCTTGGCCGCCGCCGCCTTGGCCTCTGCCGCGGCCTTGGCCTTCTTGGCATCGCCCCCGCCGATCATCGACACCAGCCCCCCGATGACGAACAGCAGAATGACCACGCCCAGGATGCCGGCGGCGGCCAGATGGGAGGTTTTGATCTTCATTTTTCACGGCCTTCGGGCACGCCCGGCCGCCGCGCCTGACGCGCTTTGCCCCCCGAGAATGCCATCTAAACACTGTTAGATAGTCCGCGGGCCGGCGTTACGGCAAATGAATTTCAGGACAGAAGGCGGTGGGTTCGTCCATGGAACCCGCCACCACCGCTCTTCCCGGCGGATGCCGGGGTCCCATCCGCGTGATCTCGACGTTGCGTGTTTGTTCTCATTCGGTCATTGTCCGCGAATGGCATTTTATTGCTACATCGTGGCGAGCGGGCAGAACGGCACGCTTTACATCGGCAGCACCGATTGCCTGACCACGCGGATCGGCCAGCATAAGAACAAGGCCTTCAAAGGGTTCACCGCGAAATACGGTTGCGACCAGCTTGTCTGGTTCCGCATGTTCGATTCACGGGACGCGGCCTTCCGCTGCGAGCGGCGCATGAAGGACTGGCGACGGTCCTGGAAGGTGCTGGCGATTCAGGAAGGCAATGCGGACTGGCGCGACCTCTATTGGGAGGTTTGCGGTGTTGGACGACCAGGTCATGTGGAAGACTTTCTAGCCAGCTTGCCGACACACAGCGGCGCTCTTTCTTGATCCGCTCACCCCGGCGAATGCCGGGGTCCATCCGCGTGATCTCGATGTTTGAAGGCCTTTTGCTGTTTTTGCCTTTTTTCGCATTGAAGATAGCAAACCTTAAAGGTCGGAGATCACGCGGATGGATCCCGGCATTCGCCGGGATGAGCGGATTTGGATATCCCGGGACACTGTTTATTCTACGCCGGTCCTCGGCTTCCGCCCCGGCCGTTGCCGCGCTAGCCGCCGCGCGACAGCTTTCGGCTATCAGATCGCGATAGGGGCCAAAGTCGTTATCGACGAAGAAAGCCCGCAGCCGCCGGTTGCCACGCTGGGCGACGTGGTGCGGAATACCGGGAGCGAGGGCGCGGGCGAGTCTGGCCATGGTCACCCCTGGGGCCGGGCGGGGGTGGGCGATGATGTATAGTGTCCCCAGGGGGGGCACTACCGTGTCGTCGTATTCCCAACAGTTTTACACAAGTATGCATAGTATAGAGCGCTCGAGAGTCTATTTTCATTCTGTTGTAATAATTTCAAACTGGGCGTCTCTGCTGATATTCTTTTTTCCCCTGACCCTTCGAGGTTACCATAGAGGCGTTTCTTAGCGTCGGCGGGGTGAGGCTCCCATCCGCTCGCTCGCATTCCAAAGGTTTTTGCTGCTTCCGGGGGGATAATCCAGCCTGAGTAGTGCGCCATGAAGAAGATTTCCCTGTAGCGCCGGGGGTCGTCGGTCTCAGGCCCTTCTAAACAAGGCGTATCAATCATGAATTGAGGAATTAGCAGGAGCCTTGGATCAATCTCATTCTCCACAAACCAAGCCCGTTCAGCAGTCATTCTCTCACGATAATACGCAGCTGCGATTTTTGGATAAGTCCTTAGAGACATATAATATACCGAAGACGCGGTATTGTGGACCGTTAGCGTCGATCCTTTAGAAAAAGCCACTTTACCATTGTTGGTGACCGCTATCATAAGGCAAGCAGAGGCGCAAAATCCATCGATGTTAATCGTCTTCCCGCTGCGCTTGAGCTCTCTCGCTATCAGAACTGCAAACTTTGGGTCCCCGCCGCGAGACTGAACTCTTATAGAGTCAATCTTGTCCCAAGATGCTTCTGAAACGCGGCGCCACATCGCGCTGTCGAGGGGGCCCGCCAGATCCAGCGTGCGATTTCCTGCTGGTTCCGCACCGCCCGAACAGGAGAGCCCGACAAGCGCGCTCAAAGTGAGGAGAGCGGTGGTGATCACACGCCTCGTCGCCTTTGCCCGGCCAGGGTGTTGATGGGTCATGACTTGCACTTTTATTGAGAATCCGGGGCACTCTACGCATCGTCGTTCGCTTTGCTAAGGCGCGGCCGGGTTCGTGAAGCAGCTTGAGATGCCGTTGGGCCGAAGCCTCTCCCCGGAAGCCAGAAGGCCGCGACGCCGATGGCTGAGAAACAAGTATAGTTTCGCCACTAAAGTCCTTCTCCCGCCGCCAGCGGGAGAAGGTGGCGCGAAGCGCCGGATGAGGGGTTGATGAAAGACGACGCCGCCTTCGCGGGCGGCCCTCGGCAATCCCCGTTGGCCGGTGCGACCCCTCATCCGACCCGCTGCGCGGGGAAGGTCTTCTCCCCCAAGGGGAGAAGGAACGTCGGTCAACGACCCCACCCCAACGACAACCATTCAATGCACCCATCCACCCCTAGCCATCCTCCGCCCACCACCGCATAACCACCCCATGACGACCCGCCTCTGGGACATCACCCAACCCCTCCGCCCCGGCATGCCGACCTGGCCGGGGGATACGCCGTTCGACAGCGCGGGGGTCTGGGCCATGGGGCCGGGGACGCCGGTCAATGTCGGGCGGTTCAGCCAGTCGGTGCATGCAGGCACCCATGGCGACGCGCCGTTCCACTATGACGCGGGTGGCGTGACCATCGAGGCGGTGGACCTGAACCGTTACATCGGCCCCTGCCGGCTGATCGACGTGCGCGGCGCCGGATCGCGGATCGAACCCGCTGATATCCAGGCCCTTCTCACCAACACCCCGCCGCGCGTCCTGCTGCGCACCTATGACGCCTTTCCCCACGACGCCTGGGACAACGACTTCAAGCCCATCGCCCCCGAGACCATCAACCTTCTCGCCCGCCACGGCGTTGAACTGATCGGCGTCGACACCGCCTCGCTCGACCCGGAAACCTCCAAGACCATGGACGCCCACCGCGCCGTGGCCGCCCATGGCATGGCCATCCTCGAGGGCCTGGTGCTGACCGACCCGCCGCCCGGCGACTATGAGCTGATCGCCCTGCCGTTGCCGCTGGCCGGGCTGGACGCCTCCCCGGTGCGCGCCATCCTGAGGGACCTATGACCGCCCCCGACCCCGCCGCGCTCGACGCCGCCGATCCCCTGGCCGCCTACCGGGACGAGTTCGAGCTGCCCGAGGGGATCATCTACCTCGACGGCAATTCCCTGGGCCCCTTGCCCAAGGCGGCCCGGGCGCGGATGGCCGAGGTCATCGAGCAACAGTGGGGCCAGAGCCTGATCCGCGGCTGGAACGACCACGACTGGATCGGCGCGCCGAAGCGGGTCGGCGACCGGATCGCCTCGCTGATCGGAGCCGAGGCGGGCGAAGTGATCGTCGCCGATTCGACCTCGGCCAACATCTTCAAACTGGCCGTGGCGGCGATGCAGGCACGCCCCGACCGGTCCGTGATCCTGTCGGAGCCGGGCGACTTCCCCACCGACCTCTATATGCTGGAAGGCGCGGTGCGCACCCTTGGCGGCGGCCGCCGACTGGAGCTCCGCCCCGCCGATGAGATCGAGGGCGCTCTCACCGAAGATGTCGGGGTGCTGGTCCTCTGCCACGCCCACTACAAGACCGCCCGCATCCGCGACATGGCCCGGCTGACCGCCGCCGCCCACGCGGTCGGGGCCCTGGTGATCTGGGACCTGAGCCACAGCGCCGGGGTGCTGGACGTCGACCTGAACGGCTGCGACGCCGACCTCGCCGTCGGCTGCGGCTACAAATACCTCAACGGCGGACCGGGCGCCCCGGCCTTCCTGTTCGTCGCCGCGCGCCATCAACAGACCCTGGTCTCGCCGCTGTCGGGCTGGATGGGCCATGCCGCGCCCTTCACCTTCCCCGACGCCTACGATCCCGCCGATGGTATCGGCCGCTTCGCCTGCGGCACGCCGCCGGTGCTGGGCGTCTCGGCCCTTGAGTGCGGGGTGGAGATCGCCGCCCGCGCGGGGGCGGGGGTGATCCGCGCCAAGGCCGCCGCCCTGACCGACCTCTTCATCCGCTGTGTCGAGGCCGGCCCCGCCGCCGGCGAACTGGCCCTGGCGACGCCGCGCGAGCCGCAGCTGCGGGCCGGCCATGTCAGCTTCCGGCACCCCGACGCCTACGCCGTCGTCCAGGCGATGATCGCCCGGGGCGTCATCGGCGACTTCCGCGACCCCGACATCGCCCGCTTCGGCTTCTCCCCCCTGCCGCTCAGCTTCGCCCAGGTGGCGCGGGCGGCGGAAATTCTCGGGGAGGTGGTCTCGACCGCCGCCTACGACCGGCCGCAGTTCCGGCAACGGGCGGTGGTGACCTGAGGCCTGATCGGGTGAGCCCTCTTGTCCCCTCTGCCCGGAGGACTACGGCGTTCACACATTTCTGGAGACCCACTGAATCCGCGTTGCGTGACCTCCTCCCCCAGGCCCGCAGGGCCGATATGGGGGAGGTGGCAGTCGCGGAGCGACTGACGGTGGGGGTCCCCACCGATGGCGGCGGCTGAACCTGCATCCGCCGCCGCCGGTATGGGGAGCGGCCCCCTCCGACGTCGGCTGCGCGGCCGCCACCTCCCCCATATCGGCGCTGCGCCTGGGCGAGGAACTCGCGCCCTGTTCCCAGCCTCTCAAGGCGCGAGCGGCGGGCCTCGAAATCGTATAATGGCCTGTCCGCTTCGACGGCTTTCCAGGGGGGAGGCCGTCACCGCTTGTTCCGCCCCTGACCACCCTGACGCCGCCCTGACCCATCCCCGACCGCGCCCTGATCCACCCCTGATGGCGCCCTGACCGCCCCCTGATCCCGAGCCAGTCGCGCCTTCTCAGCAACCCTTTGAAAAATCACGGTCCCGACCTCGATTCAGCCCGCCGCCGCCGAGAATTTTCGGGTTTTCGGCCATTCTAGTCAGTAAGAACGCCTCGGAGCCGAACGGCCCGACAACGGAGACGTCCATGCAATACCTCCACACCATGGTCCGGGTCGCCGACCTGGACGCCGCCCTCGACTTCTACTGCGCCAAGCTGGGCCTGGCCGAGGTGTCGCGCCAGGAGAGCCAGGCCGGCCGCTTCACCCTGGTCTTCCTGGCCGCTCCAGACGATGCGGACCTGGCCCGCCAACGCAAGGCGCCGATGGTCGAGCTGACCTACAACTGGGATCCGGAGGCCTATACCGGCGGCCGCAACTTCGGCCATCTGGCCTATGCGGTGGACGACATCTACGCCCTCTGCCAGCGGCTGGCCGACGGCGGGGTGACCATCAACCGGCCGCCGCGCGACGGCCACATGGCCTTCGTCCGCTCGCCGGACGGCATCTCCATCGAGCTCCTGCAGAAGGGCGACCGCCTGGCGCCGGCCGAGCCCTGGGCCTCGATGCCGAACACGGGCGCCTGGTGATGAAGCTTCAGGGACGCAAGGCGCTGGTGACCGGCGCGGCGCATGGCATCGGCCTGGCCTGCGCCTGGGCCTTCGCGCGGGAAGGAGCGGACGTCGTCCTGCTCGACCTCGACGGACCGGGCGCGGAGGCGGCGGCGGCGGAGATCGCCGCCGAGACCGGCCGCAAGGTCGTCGGCCTGGCCTGCGACATCGCCGACGCGGCGGCGGCGCGGGAGGCGGTCGCCGAGGCGACCTTCGCCATCGGAACCCTCGACCTGCTGGTCAACAACGCCGGCATCCTGGCGGCGGGCGATATCCTGACCGCCAAGGTCGAGGACTTCGACCGGGTGATGGCGGTCAATGTCCGCGGCGCCTTCGTCGTCGGCCAGGCCGTGGCGCAGCGGATGGTCCAGTCGGGCCTGAAAGGCGCCATCATCAACATGAGCTCGATCAACGCGGTGATGGCCATCCCCGCCCAGCTGGCCTACGTGACCAGCAAGGGGGCGATGAACCAGCTGACCCGGGCCATGGCCCTGGGCCTCGCGCCGCACGGCATCCGGGTCAACGCCATAGGGCCGGGGACCATCGCCACCGACATTCTGAAAGGCGTGATGACCACCCCCGACGCCGCCAAAGGCATCCTCGCCCGCACCCCGCTGAAGCGGTTCGGCGAGACCGAGGAGATCGGCAAGGTGGCCGTCTTCCTCGCCTGCGACGACAGCAGCTACTTCACCGGCCAGACCCTCTACCCCGACGGCGGCCGGCTGGCGCTCAACTACACGGTGGCCGTCGACTAGGGGCCTTCCAAAGGCCGGTCGCGGGCGTCCAGCCGCCAGGTCGTCAGGGCCAGGATCGCCGCCGCGGCCACGGGCAGGCCAATACAGGCAAAGCCCAGCCGACCATAGGCGAAGGCCCCGACCCAGGCGCCGGCCGCCAGGCCCGCCCACAACAACAGGAAGGGCAGCCATCCGAAGCGCGGACCGCCTGTTACAGCCAGGGCCAACCTTTGCCCCAGCTTGACCAGGGCGCCGGTCATGTAGGTGACGCCGAAGGCGACGTCGCCATTGCGCTCGAAGGTGGCGTTGATCGCCCCCATGGCGACGGCCAGGACGGCGGCTCCGGCCAGCGGAACAGCCGGCAGTCCCCACAGCCGCACGGCCAGGGCGCAGGCCAGCAGAGCAGAGACCAGGGCCAGCACGGCGGGCCTCCGCCACCGCCCCGCCGCCTGGCCGATCAGCGAGCCTGCGAACACCCCGCCCACGAACAGGGCGATCAGCCCGCCGGCTATGGCGGCCGCCGAAGAGCCGAGCGCCAGCCCGACCCCCAGCCGCGTGGAATTGCCGCTCATGAAGGAGACGAAGAAGCCGCCGAGGTCGAGATAGGCGACGGCGTCGACAAAGCCGGCGAGGGCGGAAAGCCCAATGGCCACGGCCCGCAAGGGACGGCTGAGAAGCTGCATCGGCTATGCTCGGCGGATGGTGAAGGGCGGGCCGCCAGTCTAGCCCGTCGCGGGACCTAGTCCTCTATCTCTTCGCTGACGACGGTGAAGTCGACCAGCTGGGCCGGGCCGAAAGTGTTGGCGAGAGCGACATCGGTGGCGTCGCGGCCCCGGGCCATCAGCACCCGGCCGATCCGGCGCCTGTTGTTGCGGGCGTCGAAGGTGTGCCAGCGGCCGCCGAGATAGACCTCGAACCAGGCGCTGAAGTCCATCACCGGGGTCAGGGGCACGCCGATGTCGCCCATGTAGCCGGTGCAGTAACGGGCCGGAATGTTCATGCAACGGCAGAAGGTGACGGCCAGGTGGGCGTAGTCGCGGCAGACCCCCTCGGCCTCCTCATGCGCCTCGACCGAGCCACGGGTCGGGCGCGCGCGCTGGTAGTCGAAGCGGATGTGGGTGTGAACGTGGTCGACGATCGCCTGCACGCGGGCCCAGCCGGGCGGCGTGTTCTGGAACAGCGACCAGGCCAGGTTGCTCAGCTTGTCGGTCTCGCAGTAGCGGCTGCCCAGCAGATAGACGAGGGCCTCGTCGGGAAGGTCCTCGACGGCGTGCTGCATGGCGTCCGGGACATAGTCATCCGGCGCGCCGCTGTCGCGAACGATGAAGTTGGAGGACAGAACAAAGCGGCCCCTTGGCGCCATCACCCGGCTGACGATGTTGCCGAAGTTGTCCAGGTACTGACGCACGTCGACCATCGGATTGGTCTGCAGCCAGTCGGGGGTTTCCAGGTCGTCACGACGCGACGGATGCACGCTGAGCGTCAGCAGCATCGGGGTGGGTTCGGGGCAGTAATAGGCGATCTCGAACCCGGTGCGAATGCGCATGAACGTCCCTAAACTCCGGCCATCTGACCGGGCCAAACGTCTGGCATCGATAAACGTTGCTCGACGCCGTCGGTTTCGGTCGTGACCTCCACCTGGACGTCCATTCCGATGTAGTCCTCAATCTCGCCGGACCAGGTTCCGTGCAGCGGAACCGCCTGGCGCGGGTCTCTCGCCACGGCCACCCGGACCAGGTCCGCGTTGCCGACGATGCCGTTGGTCGGATCGAACTCGACCCAGCCGCAGGCCGGCAGATAGACCCTCACCCAGGCGTGGGTATGTCCGCCGCCCAGCCGTCCGACCAGGGCCGGTCCCGCGTAGGGGCTGTAGATGTAGCCGGAAACGAAGCGGGCCGCGAGGCCCAGGCTGCGCACCGCGTCCATCATCAGCACGGCGTAGTCGCGGCAACTGCCGGTGCCCAGCTGCAGGGTCTCCAGCGGTGTCTGGGTGCCGATCTCCAGCCGCGTCCCATAGCGGAAATCCGCATAGATGGCCTGGGTCATGTCGCTGAGCAGGGACTGCAGCGGGGTGGGGCCGCTGTTTCGGACGAACCGCCGCGCCCACCTGGCGACCTCGCCGCCCGGATCGGCGTGCTGGCGCTCCATCGAGGAGCCGAGGTCCGGCAGGTCCTCGGGGCTGTAGTTGAAGGGCATGGCCCCCGTGTAGTGCTCAATCTCGCCGTCAAGGCCGGCGAAGGCGGGCAGCGGGGTGTGCTCCAGGCGCACGGCGCTGTCGAAGATCAGTTCCTTGGTCGGCTGCGAAAACCCGACGATGCCCACACTGTTGCCAAACACGTCCTGCAGATAATGCTGGCGGGACGGATCGGGCGAAATCGTCAGGTCGCAGGACAGCAGCCGCTGGTCATAGCTCTCCCGCGGCCGGAACATCATCCGGTGCTCGCCCAGAGCCACCGGGTTGCGGTAGCGGTAGCGGGTAATATGGCGGATCGAAAGGATCGGCATTGACCGAAGCTAGAGGCGATTCAGTCGCCGCGCCTAAAGGAATGCTGGGCCCGGACGATATGTCGCCCTTCGTTGTGGTGAATCAGGGCGGTTCGTCGCCGTTTCTGTTGCTGGGCGATCATGCGGGGCGGGAGATTCCCAAATCGCTAAAAGGGCTTGGCGTGACGCCTGAGGCCATGGACCGGCATATCGCCTGGGACATCGGCATCGCCGGCCTGGGCGATGTACTGGCGGGATTGCTGGACGCCTGCTTCGTTCGCCAGACCTATTCGCGCCTGGTCGTCGACTGCAATCGCCGCCCGGGCGAGGCCAGCGCCATGCCGGAGATCAGCGACGGACAGGCCATTCCGGGCAATGTCGGGCTGACGGCCGAAGATCGCGCCGCGCGGCATGCCGCCATCTATCAACCGTACCAGGACGCCATCGCTGGCCTGCTGGACCAGCGGGCGGCGGCGGGGCGCGAGACCCTGCTGGTCTCGCTGCACAGCTTCACCCCCGCCATGCAGGGAATCGCCCGGCCCTGGCGGTATGGCGTGCTGCACCGGGACGACTCGGCATTGTCACACGCCACCCTGGCCCTGCTGCAGGCGGAGCTGGGCGAGGTGGCGGGGGACAACCAGCCCTACGCCATGGACGGCACGGACAACACCATCCCCCTGCACGCCGACGCCCGGGGCCTCGACTACCTGGAGCTTGAGGTCCGCCAGGACCTCATCGCCGACCCGGCCGGCCAGGCGAGGGAAGCGGCGTTTATCGCCTCGATCCTGCGCCGGACGCGGTAGGCCTTAGCGATTGGGCGTGATCAGATACTTCTCGCCAGTGGCCCGGCGGTTGTAGGCGGCGATGATCTTCGGATCGAGCGCCTCGGCCAAGGTGATTTCCTGGCTGTAGTGGCTGGCGAAGGTGGTCTTCAGGCCGGCGGTGACCCGCTCGCGCAGCTTACGGGCCGCCTCGGGGCCGATCTTGATCAGGAACGGGGTCAGCAGCCAGCCGCCGACGCCCCAGGACATGCCGAAGCTGCGCACCAGTTCAGTGGGCGAAAGGTCCAGCCCGCCGTAGATATAGACCTGCTTGTACACCGTGGAGCCGTAGCGGCTGTATTCGGTGGCCCGGGCATTGGCCGCCGCTTCCATTCCGGTGAGGATCTGCCCGGCCAGCTTGCCGCCGCCGATGGCGTCGAACGCCAGGGTGGCGCCGGTGGCGGTCAGGGCCTCGATCAGCCTGGCGACGAAGTCTGGCGCCGTACTGTCCAGAACATGGACCGCGCCGATGCCCTTGAGCAGGGCCGCCTGTTCAGGGCTGCGGACGATATTGACCAGTTCCACCCCCTCTTCGAGGCACAGCTTGACCAGCATCTGGCCGAGGTTGGAGGCGGCGGCGGTATGGACCAGGGCCGTATGACCCTCAAGCCGCATGGTCTCGACCATGCCGATGGCGGTCAGCGGATTGACGAAGGACGAGGCGCCCTCCGCCGCCGTGGTCCCGTCCGGCAGGACCATGACGTCGCTGGCCCGCAGGGTTCGGTACTGGGAATACATCGCCCCGCCGGCCATGGAGACCGACTTGCCGATAAGGGCCTCGGCGCCCTCGCCGGCGGCGATCACGACGCCTGAGCCTTCATTGCCCACCGGCAGAGACTCATCCAGCCGCCCCGCTACGACGCGCATATAGGCCTTGGGGATGTCGAAGGTGGTCACCGGCTGGCCATCCGCCGTGGCGGTCCTGGCCGTGGCGACATCGGCGGGCCCGAGCAGCAGGCCGAGGTCCGACGGATTGATCGGGGCGGCCTCGATACGGACGACGATTTCGCCGGCCTTGGGCGGGGTGACGGGGACGCGAATCAGGGCCAGTTCCATCTCGCCGCCGGCCTTGGCCGTGGTGCGAAGTTGCAGTCCGTCGGTGGGGAGGGTCATCTGGTATTCCTGTGCTCGTCCCGGTCCGCTGTTTTCGCGGTTGGTCGCTGGATAGAGGATATGGGCCCACGCCGCACCTGAATGATGCGGCGCCATGACGCCCAGCTTGGGCGGGGACCGGAACAGCCTTTATGCCGCCGCCAGTTCAAAATTGCCCAGTGTCAGCATAGCCGCTGATCATTTTGAGAATTTTGGCTGCATCCAACGCTTCGGTGACAAGAAAATCTGGCCTGTGTCGGGTGACAGCTTGTCGATCAAAAATAGGGAAATTACCGTTGGTCGGCCGGGATCAAGGGGAAGAGAAACATGGCTGTCACACACGTAGCGCCGACGCATCAGGTTGCGGGCGCAACTGAAAACACACCGCTTAGTCGCTTGCAGGCGGCCTTTGACGCCGATCCCAAGAATTGGCAGGCCGTCGAGGCCCTGATGATCGAGGCCCGGGCCCAGAAGGCGGCGATTCCCGCCGCCATCTCGTTCGGCTTCGCCGCCCATGCGGCGGCGATGCAGTGGCATGACAAGGCCTTTGCCGCGGCCAAGGAAGCCGCCGCCACCCCCGTCTACGCCAAGGAAGGCTGGAAACTGGCCTATCAGGTCGGAATCCAGACCAAGTCCGCCCCGCGGACCGCCGAAGCGGTCAAGAACCTGCTGATCGTCGATCCGACCAACGACCGCTTCGTCCGCCAGGCGATGAAGACCTTCCGGGACAAGGGACCGACGCCGGCCTCGACCCTGATCATCAAGGAGGCGGCGCCCTACCTGCCGGTGGACGCCGAGCTGTTCCGCTACACCCAATACGTCGAGGATTCCCCCGAACTGGCGGCCAAACTGGCCGAATGGGCCTGCAGCCTGCCCGAAACGGCCTCTCCGGTGGAAAGCCTCGACGCCCTGAACTTCCTGCTGGAACAGAATATCGAGCCCCCCGCCCAGCTGCTCACCAACATCCTCGAGAACCCCGACCCGGAGCTGAATGACCGGCAGCGGCTGCGCGCCCTGCTGCGGGCCTATGATCACGCCGGCAAGCGGGAAAAAGCCGTCGAAATCTATACCCAGTTCGCCGACATGCCTGGCCGGGAAGGCCTGCTGGTTCGCTTCCTGCCCTATTCGCGGTCGGTTCCGGGCCTGACCGAGCGGCTGCTGGACTGGGCCAGGGCGGCGGGTCCGAACTCGACCGAATCGAAGCGCAAGGCGGCGCTGAAGATCTTCGCCTTCAACGGCATGGTTCCCCCAGACCAGCTGACCCCGACCGAGGCCTCCGACGACAAGACCAAGCGGGCCTGGCAACTCTGGGCCGAGCATGTTCCGACCGATGCCGAGCTCAAGCGCCCGGTGATGGCCAGCTACAGCGGCGACGAGATCGTCGTGTCGCCGAACGGCAAGCCCGGTCCGGTGGTCATCGTCTTCTCCGGCCTCAGCGACAACTTCGCCGTCCCGCCGCCGACCTTCGACCGGTTCCTGGCCTCGCTCGGGGCTTCCGGGATCTACATGTCGGACAAGAACCGCCTCTGCTTCGGCGCCGGCGCCAAGGCCATGGGCATGGATTTCAACGAGACCGTCGAATACCTCCAGGAACAGCTCGACGACCTGAAATGCACCCGGCTGGTCACGCTTGGCACCTCGGCCGGCGGCTATGCGGCGATGCTCTACGGGCTGAACATGGACGCCCACAGCGTCCTGGCCTTCGGCTCGGTGACCAATGCGACGCCGGAGTATCTCAGCACCGATCCGCGCGGGCGGCTGGTCGCCAAACGGGCGGCCCGTCAGGTCGAGGCGAAGAACCTGGACATCCGGCCGATGTTGAACCTGCCGACCAACGCCACCGACGTGCATCTCTACTTCGGCGCGGACATGGAGCATGACAGCCGCAACGCCCGCCACCTGGAAGGCCAGCCGCGCGTCACCCTCCACCCCATGGCCGGGTTCGACCAGCACCAGGTTCTGCGCGAACTGGTGGTGCGGGGCGAGTTCAAGGACGTCCTGAGCTCGGCCCTCTACGGCTGAGTCGCTGACGGCTGATGACTGAAGCAATGGCGCGGCGGACCCCTCGGGGTCGCTGCGCCGGAGCGCCTTCACGGCGCTCTGGGTCTTCCGATGGCTCCCCGGGCAGGACTCGAACCTGCGACAAGTCGGTTAACAGCCGACTGCTCTACCAACTGAGCTACCGAGGATCATCACCTTCGGAAGGAGGCGGCTTTTAGACCGGGGCCGGGCCGGGTGCAAGCCGCCGCGAAGCAAAAAACAAAGCCCCACGAAAACCGGCCTTTCCAAGGAGCCTGGATCGCCGCGATTGCCGGTGAAGGTGACCCTCGCCGCCGACTCGGCGTTCCTGTCCCCGCTCAGCGCCGGTGATGGACGCTCCTCCGCTCCAACCGCGAAACCCGCCTATGTCCCGATCTGATCGTACAGCAGGACCGCCACCTCCGGCCTGAGTTGCAGCAGAAGGTCCATGTCCCTCACGTTGCGGCTGACCAGCACCGCCCCGGCCTGATGGGCGGACAGGAACAGCAGCGCGTCGTTCAACAGTTTGCGCCGCCCCTCCTTTGAAAAGCTCTGGGTGCGGGCAAGAAGCCCGGCCAGGATCGAGGCCTCCAGCCAGGCGTCGGAGGACGGGGCCACCGTGCGGAGCGGGTCTGCCCTGCCCAGCGTTTCGCGCAGGACGTGGCTGACCCCGGCGCTGCCTGGATGGCGAGGATCGAGCAGGCCGAGACTGGCGGCGATCTCGCCGAGCGCGACGGCGGAATGAAGGATTTCGGCGCCCGCGATCACGGCCGCGAGCGATGGCGGCAGCCGCGATTTCTGGGCGTCGATATAGACGGTGGCGTCGAGCATCAAGGCGGCGCCCGCCGGCAGGGCGGCGAGGTCGAAGGGAAGATGCGCCCGCGCTTGGTAGGCGAGGGTGGCGGTATGGGCGGCCGGATCGTGCCGCTCCAGCGGGGGCCTAGAATTCAAGCTCGAAGTCCGGCGCCAGCCGTTGGCCACGGGTCACCAGCCAGGCGCCGAAATCGTCATCACCCGCCACCATGGCCAGCGCGGCGGTTAGCAGCTCGGTATCGGTCCGCGCCCCGATCTTCGCCCGGGCCGCCGCCAGAAGTCCGCTGTCCAGCCGCGCGCTGACCTTCGTCGATCCCGCGTGGCCGAGCACCCCCTTGGCGCTCAGGATGGACAGCGCATGCTGCAGGCGCGGGCTATCCGCCGCTGCTGCAGCCGAACCCTTCCGCCGCCGCTTCGCGGCCGCAACACCAGTCTGAACCATGGCGACCTCCTCGCGTCGGACGATATATGCCATATCGTCCGACATTCGGATAGGCTCCGCGCACCCGGGGGTCACCAAAGGGGGACTGGATCGCCGCGCCTGCCGGTGAAGGTGACCCTCGCCGCCGGCGCGGCGCTCCTGTCCCCGGTCAGCGCCGACGCCGGAAACCCCTCCGCGCCAACCGCAAGCCCCGCGCGGACACGGCTGGAGCGATTCTCG
This sequence comes from Caulobacter sp., assembly GCA_044239675.1. GTDB lineage: Bacteria > Pseudomonadota > Alphaproteobacteria > Caulobacterales > Caulobacteraceae > Caulobacter. Next base: position 31,503 of record JBIIAX010000029.1, on the reverse strand, counting down.
GCCAACCCTCGGCGCCGGCCGGGGACAGGTACTCCGGGCAAGGCCGGTTCGCGCTCCTGACGCCGCGTGGACGCGGAGAACCAGTCCCCACTGCGGAGGGGGACTGGACGGTCCCGCTTGCCGGGCTGTCGTTGCCGGGGGCGTGGTGGTCGCCGCCGTGCAGAACCGGAGCGAGCGGAGCCTGACGGGCGCCTCAAACCGGGGGTGCCCCCACGTTGAAAGACCTTGGTTCGGCTATCAAGGTTGTGCTGTAGTCCTGCTAGGCATGGCGAGAGCGGACGGGTTCAACAGTCCGACCGATCCCGATTTGGAGCGTACGCGCAATGGCGACGATCACGGGCAAGGCGAAGAAGAGCTTCATCCACGCGGAAGGCGACGGCCTCGTCGCCCCGGACGGCTATAAGGACGTGACCGGCGTCACCGACGATGGCGACACGATTATTGGCCAGGCTCGCAACGACATCATCTACGCAGGCGATGGTGAAAATGAGATCACCGGGGGCCTAGGCACGGATGAAATCCACGGCGGGCTGTTGCGAGATATCATTCATATTAATAGCAATGCAGAAAGCTCGGGACTCAGCGAGATCATCGACGGCGGCGGCGCAGACGACGCTCTATTTATTGAAACAGAAGGGGGCGTTCTGGATTTATCTGGAGCCAACATCATTTCCATAGAGAAATTGTTTTTATTGCCGAACGGCCCCATTGGCGAAGAGCCGCTTTCTGTCTTTATGACGGATGATCAGGTTTCAGCTTTCACCTTGATTTTTTCCCAAGTGGGATCCGCGTCTATTAATCTCGTCGGCCCATCAAATTTGACCGCCGTTGACGTGAGCATTCACACGTTTCTGACCCTGAACGGATCTGATGAAGACGATACTATATCTTGGAGCGATGGGGGGATCGGGGCAGGGTTTGTCGTCAATTTGGGCGGCGGGGATGATGTTTTGGATGTCAGTCCCAATCGATATAGCGGTGACGCTCGGATTACGCTGAGCGGCGGCGATGGCAACGACCGGATCAGCAGCAAATTCGGGCTGAACACGCTGTACGGCGACGCTGGCGACGATCTTCTCTCGGGAGGCTCCAAGCAGGACACCCTGGATGGCGGAACGGGCGCCGATCGTCTCAACGGTGGCGGCAAGGGCGATATCCTGACCGGCGGCGACGACGCGGACGTCTTCGTCTACGGCAAGCTGAAGGACAGTGCGCCCGGCGGCCAGAAGCATGACGTCATCACCGATTTCAGCCATGCCGAGGGCGACCTGATCGACCTATCCATGATCGACGCCGACAGCACGTCCGGGGGCAATCAGGCTTTTCACCTTGGGGCCGACATTTTCAGCCACGTGGCCGGCGAACTGATCCAGATCGTCCAGGGCGGTGGAATTCTGCTGCGCGGCGACGTGGACGGCAATGGCGCCGCCGATTTCGAAATCCTGCTCAGCGGCGAGACGCCGCTCGTCGCATCAGACTTCATCTTCTAGGCGGTCGCGACTCCCTCAACCCTACCCGATCCGCCCCGCCAGCAGCCCCGCCAGCGCCTGGACGTGGGGCGGTTCGATCATGGTGTCGTGGTCGCCCGGGGTTTGCCTGATCTCCAGCCCGCGCCGAGCGAGGACGCGGAACGGGGCGGTGGGGTCGAAGCTGACCGGGGCCTTTACCGCGGGGCGGATGAACAGCAGGGGGCCGTTGTAGCGGCCGGGGCGGTAGGTGGTGGTGGCCTTCAGGATGCCGTCGCGGATGGCCTGCAGCCTCGGCGGAAAGTCGTGTTCCGGCGGCGGGGGCGGCGGTCGATGACCGGCCAGGGCCTTCAGCCGGTCGCGCAGATAGGCGACCGCCCCGCCGCCGGCCAGAGCGCGAAGCCGGCCGGCGTGATGCGCCAGCCGGGTTCCCAGCAGCTTCATCGTCTCGACGGGCGGCAGGAAACGCTTGTCGACCTGGCTGTCCAGCAGGATCAGCACCGCCACGGTTTCGCCGGCCAACTCCAGCCGGCGCGCCATCTCATAGGCGACCAGCCCGCCGAACGAGAAGCCGCCCAGGGAATAGGGCCCGGCCGGCTGCACGGCGCGAATGGCGGCCAGATAGTCCTCTGCCATGGCCTCGACCGTGTCCAGCGGGGCCTCGTCGGCGTCCAGCCCCCTGGCCTGCAGGCCATGGATGGGCCGTCGGATGTCCAGGGCGCGGATCAGGCTGTGCAACTGCAGCACATTGCCGGTCATGCTGTGGACCATGAAGAAGGGATCGCCGACGCCGGCCTTCAGCGGCACGAGCCGGGAGGCGCCGCGCCAGTCCGGATCGTCGATCACCACCGCCAGGCGGCGCACCGTCGGGGCGTGGATCAGGGTCGCCATCGGCAGGTTTCGCCCGGTCCGCCGCCGAACCTCGGCCAGCATCCGGGCCGCCATCAGCGAATGGCCGCCCAGCTCGAAGAAGTTGTCGTCCGGCGATGACGGCGGGGTCGGCAGCAGATCGTTCCATAGCCCGGTCAGCCAGGCTTCCGTCCCCCCGACGCTCGCCTCGCCGGTCGCCTCGACGGTCGCTTGGGCTTCGCCGTCTTTTCGGGCTGCAAGGGCCTCGGCCAGCAGATCCAGCGACCCCGGATTGCGCAGGGCCGAACGGTTGCGGACGGGCCGGCCGTTGACCACATCGCCCGCCGCCGCCTCGGACAGCTTGCCGCTGTGGGTGGTCGGCAGTTCGGCGACGGCGAGGATGCGTTCCGGCGCATGGGCGGCGCTGGCCCGGCGGGTCAGGGTTCGCCGGATGGTCGCCGACAGGGTCGCGTCCAGCGCCTGGCCGGGGGCCATCACCACCAGCAGCACCATCCGCTCGTCGCCCGGCTCCGCCCCGGCCTGTTCGACGGCCAGCGCCTGCTGGACCTGCGGAATCTCGGCCAGGGCGGCATAGACTTCGGCCGGGCCGACCCGGACCCCACGGATGTTCAGCACCCCGTCCAGCCGGCCGCGCAGGATCACCCCGCCGCGCGGCGTCACCCCGATCAGGTCGCCATGGCTCCAGACGCCGGGCCGCTGGCTGAAATAGGCCCTGTGGAACCGGGCTCCGTCCGGATCGGCCAACAGCCGCGGCGGCCGCGACGGAAAGGGATTGGCGCAGATCAGTTCGCCACCTTCCCCCTCGCTGGCCCGCACATCGAGGCCCAGGCTCCGGCATTGCGCCTCGCCCGGCCAGGTCGGCAGATTGGGGTTTCCCAGCACGAAACAGCCGATCATATCCGAACCGCCGCTGACCGACTGTACCGGCAGCGGCCTGACCTGATCACAGACCCAGCGGGCCTGGTCCGGCTGCAGGATCGAGCCGGTCGAGAGGACGGCGCGCAGGGCCGAGAGCTCCAGCGCTTCACCCGGCGCGAACCCCAGGGACTGGCAAAGCTTCAAATAGGGCGGGCTGGTCCCGAACACCGTCGCCCGCTGCTCGGCGACGATCCGCCAGAGGGTGTCGGCGCCCTCGACCACCCCGTCGAACAGGACGACGGCCCCGCCGCAGGCCAGGGACGACAGCTGCCAGTGCCACATCATCCAGGCCGGCGAGGTCTGGAAGAACATCCGGTCGACGGGGCCCATGTCGCCGTGCAGCCGGTGCTCCTTCAGATGCTCCAGCAGGGTCCCGCCGGCGCCGTGGACGAACCCCTTGGCCGGGCCGGTGGTGCCGGAGGAGAAGAGCACGAACAGCGGCTGGTTGAACGGCAGGCGGACGAGTTCGGCCGGCGCCGCGTCGGCCAGGTCGGCGGCGCGATACAGGGGCAGGGCGGTGGCGGGCGCCGGACCGTCGTCCAGGGCGATCACGGCTTCCAGCGAGGGCAGGCGATCGATCAGGGCGGCGGCCCGCTCGGCGACCGTCGGCCCGGGGTCCCAGGAGCGGGGCTCCAGCACGGTCATCAGGAAACGCGGCGCGAGATCCGCCAGCCGGTCAGCCAGCATCTCCGCCCCCATGTCCGGCGCGGCGGTGGCGATCAGTCCCCCACAGGCGGCGACGGCCAGGGCGGCGATCACCGCCTCGGCGTCATTGCGCAGCACGGCGGCGACGCCGTCTCCGGGGCGCAGGCCCAGGGCCTGAAGCCCGCCCGCCAGACGCAGGACCCGGTCCCGCAGCGCCCCCCGGCTGAGGGTCAGCGGCGCCCGCCCGGCCCGGACCGAAATCACCGCCGGATCAGCCTCGTTCCCGCGCAGCAGGACCTCGGCGTAGTTGAGACGAAGGTCCGGGAAAAACGCCGCCGTCTCGATGTCGTCGCTGGTCAGCACCGGCTCAGCCGCCCCCTCCAGGGGCAGGTCCAGCCAGTCCAGCAGGGCGCCCCAGAAGGTCCGGTTCTCCGCGATACAGAACCGCTCCAGCGCGGCGTGGTCGGCGAACTGGCGTCCGGTCCGGGCTTCCAGCGCCCGGGTGAAGGCGGTCAGCTGCGAGGCGGCGATGGTCTCGGGCGACGGGGTGAACAGGGGCTGGTCGGCGGCGTCGAGGGCGCTACCATGGCCCTCGGCCAATGCCCCCCGCATCACGGACGTTTTCGCCATCGACGCTCAACCTGTTCCGAACCGGCTTACCTCCACCTTGAGTGCAACCGCCGGGCCAGTTCTGGGTCTCGGCTGGCGGGCCGATGACAGCCCGGACGCGGCCCGGCGCTTGCTGTCCGACCTGCTGGCGCCGATGGGGTGGCCGGACGATCTGACGCGAGACGCGGGCGGCGCGCCGGTCAGCGCCTGGCTGGCGGACCGGGGCCTGTCGGTCAGCCTGTCGGCCACCCGCGGCATGGCGGCCTGCGCCCTGCTTCGCGGCGGCCGGGTCGGGGTGGATGTCGAGGCGGTCGACGCGGCCATCGACCTGACCGCCGTGGCCGACCAGCAGTTCGACCCCGCCGCCGCCGCCCTGGTGATCGCCGCCCCTCCGGCCGAAAGGGCCGATCGCTTCTTCCGCCTCTGGACCCTGCTCGAGGCCGGGCTGAAGGCCCTGGGAACCGGCTTCTCCCAGGCCTCGCCCCTGCACTTGACCCTCGATCCGCCGAACCTTTCGGGGGGAGAAGCCGCGGGCCTGGCCTGGCAAGCCTTGCAGCTCGACTGTGGCGAGCCCTGGCGGCTGTCGGTCGCCATGCTGCTGCCTGAGGGCGCCGCGCCGCTGATCGTCGCCGGGCCGGTGGCCGTCAGCGGTCGCTGAAGGCGTCCGCCATGGCGAACCAGGCCGGCTTGCGGTCCAGCCGCCGGTCGAAGGGCAGGGGCCGCACCTCGCCGCCGTCGGCGCGGGGAAACATCGTCGTCTTGGAGGTGTGGCGGTCGCTCAGGCCCCAGGTGGTGACCATGCTCACCGCCGGCTCGGCCAGCACGCAGTCCAGGAAGGCGCGATAGATTTCCGCCACCGCCCCGTCCCGCTCGGCGGGGGCGCCGGGGGTGTTCTGGTCATTGACGTCCAGTTCGGTGATGGAAATCTTCAGCCCCAGCCGCGCTGCGTCCCGCAGGAAGCTCCGCAGCCCGGCCCGGAATGCCGGCGGCCGGTCGCCCAACAGATGGCCCTGAAGCCCAATCCCGTGGATCGGGACGCCCCTCCGCTTCCAGCCGACCAGTAGCTCCAGCATCGTGCCGCGCTTTTCGACCATCCAGGGCTCGTCGTCGTACTCCAGGCCGTAGTCGGACAGGATCAACTGCGCGGCCGGGTCGGCCCGATGCGCCGCCTCGAACGCCATGGGGATGTAGTCGGGGCCCAGGGCCCTCAGCCACGGCGACAGCCGCAGGCCGTCGGGGCGTCGGTCGTTGCGCTCCACCGCTTCGTTGACCACGTCCCACGACCGCACCCGCCCGGCGTAGCGACCGACCACCCCGCCGATATGTTCCTGCAGGATTTCCCGCGCCGTGCCGGGGTTCAGCTCCCGCGCCAGCCAGGGCGGATTGGCCTCGTGCCACAGCAGGCAATGGCCGTGGACCGCCATTCCAGCCGCTTCGGCGATGGCCATCATCCGGTCGGCGCCGGTGAAGTCGAAGGTCCGGGGCTGGGGCCGCAGGAGGTTCCACTTCATGTGGTTCTCCGGCGTCAGCCCGGCGCATTCCTGGCGAAGCAGGGCGGCGAAGCCTGGGTCGCCGTCGATGATCTGAGGCTCGGCGGCGGCGCCGAAGAGGATGCCGCTGGCCCGCGCCAGATCCTTCAGGGCCGCCAGAGGCTCCTGGGCCTGGCAGGCGCCGGCCAGGGCTGCGGCCCCGGCGGCCAGCACGGCCCTGCGGCTAAGCCCTCCAGTCATCGGCTCGCCTCGGCCAGCAGGGTCTGGGCGGCGGCATAGCTTTCCGGCAGGCCGATATCGATGAAGGCCCCGTCGAAGGCCGTCGCCGCCAGCCGGCCCCGGGCGGCCAGCGCCGGCAGGATGTCGTATTCCAGAGAGGCCCGGCCCACTATGCCTTCGACGACCGAGCGACGCAGGCGATAGACCCCGCCGTTGATCAGCCCCTCGGCGAGCCCGGCCTGGCGCGGCCGCACCGCCGCCACCCTGCCGTCCATAATCTCCAGCGTCTCATAGCGGTCCGCCGGCGCGACCCGGCGCGCGGCCAGCACCATCTCGGCGTCGTCCGCCAGCGTCAGTTCCGACCAGTCGAAGTCGAACCAGGTGTCGCCGTTGAGCAGCAGGAAACTGTCCGCCAGCCGGTCCCCGGCGAACGCCAGCGCGCCGGCAGTGCCCAGCGGCTCGGGCTCCCGGCTGACGCGGATCGCAAGCCCCAGCCGCGCCGCCACCGCCCCGTCCGCCAGCCAGTCGTCCAGCACCTGCGAGTGATAACCCGCCAGCAGCAGCACTTCGTTCACCCCATGCCGCGCTGCCTTGATCAGCAGCCATTCCAGGAAGGGCCGCCCCGCGACCGCCAGCATCGGCTTGGGCGTCGCCGCCGTCAGGGTCCCCAGCCTCGTGCCCAGGCCCCCGACCAGGATGGCGCACTGCTGTCCCGGTGTGGTCACGGCCCGACGCTCCAGGCCTCGGCCCCATCGAAGGTGAACTTCACCGCGCTGGCCTGACCGCCCGCCTCATTGAGCGCCGAGGTCAGCCGGTAGCGGTTCTCCGGGTCGGTGCAGAACATCAGGAATCCGCCGCCGCCAGCCCCCGACACCTTGCCGCCCCAGGCGCCCTGCCGCAGGGCCAGATCGAACAGGCCATCCACCGCCGGGTTGGTAATCCCCTTGGCGGTGCCCTTCTTGGCCTCCCAGGACCGCATAAGCACCCGGGCCACCTCGCGGATATCGCCGCCCAGGATGGCGGCCTTCATGGCGTGGGCCTCGGCCTTCAGCTGGTGCATGTTGTCGAGCACCGCCTCGTCCATCCGCTCCAGGCCATCGACCTGTTCCTGGATGATCACCGCCGACTGCCGCGACTGGCCGGTGAAGCAGATGACCAGCGAGGATTCCAGCTCGGCCAGATAGCCGCGCCGCACCCGCAAGGGATTCACCACCACCCGGTTCTCGGCCAGGAACTCGATGAAGTTCAGCCCCCCGAACGCCGCCGCATACTGGTCCTGCCGCCCCCCGGCCAGCTTCAGGTCCCGCCGCTCGATCTGCCAGGCCAGCTGCGCCACCTCATAGGGCCCCAGCTGCAGGTCCAGCGCGGCGCGGAACGCCTCGACCAGGGCGACGACCAACGCCGATGACGAGCCCAGCCCCGATCCAGGCGGCGCATCCGTGGTGGTCGAGACGATCAGCGGCGGCTGCATCCCGCCCAGCCACGTCTTGGTCATATGCTGATAGACCGCCTTGTGCAGCATCAGCGGGCCGTTGACGGCCATGGTCTCGCCGGGCCGATAGACCTCCTCGGCGCGGATGTCGCTGGCCCGGAAGGCGATCAGGCCCTCGGGATGGTCGCTGATGTGGGCGAAGGCGAACCGGTCGATGGTGGCGTTCAGCACCGCTCCGCCGAAGCGGTCGCAATAGGGCGAAAGATCGGTGCCGCCGCCCGCCAGGCCCAGCCGCAGCGGCGCGCGGGCCCGGACCCCGGCGCGGGTCAGGGCCTGGATGCGGTGCAGGGGCGCGACGTCGCTCACAGGAACTCCGTGCTGGTGATGCGGATGCCCGAAAGCTCCGCCGCCACGGCGATCAGCAGCATCCCGGCCAGCAAGGGCAGGGCGTTGCGCCCGTCGCCGATCCGCGAGCGCCGGGCCACCGCAAACAGCCCGGCGGTGATCACCAGGGCCAGCAGCAGGCCGGTGAAGACGTCGGCGATGGTGTGGGTCAGCAACGTCACCCGGGTGATGGCCACCCCGGCGACGGCGAACAGGCACCAGGCGACGCCAAGCGTGCGCGCCACACTCGGGCTGCAACGAAGCAGGACCACGGCGGCGGCGGCGTAAACCGCCCCGACAATGGCCGCATGGCCGCTGGGCGCGCCGGTCGACAGGACGAACTCCTGCGAGACGTCCAGCGGCGGATTGACCGCGATCGACACCGCCTTCAGCCCGGCCGTCGCCACCACGGTCAGCAGCGTCGCCCCGCCGACGGCTCCGGCCATCAGCAGGTTGCGCCCGGCGATGCACCAGACGATCAGCAGCAGCGCCAGCGGCAATGCGCTGGCCAGATCGCCCAGGTTGGTGATGGCGACCTGCATCAGTTGAGGCCGCCGAGCACGCGGGAGCCCTGCGGGTCGATGCCGTAGTTGAGGCGCGGCATGTTCTGGCCGGCCATATAGGCCTCCAGCGCCTTGCCGTCCGTCGGGCAGAACAGCATCAGGAAGCCGCCGCCGCCCGCCCCGATGACCTTGCCGCCGGTGACGCCGTAGTTGCTCCGGACATGGTCATAGAGCTGGTCTATGTGGGGCAGGCTGATCTTGCTGGAGAGCTGCTTCTTGTGCTGCCAGTGCTCGTCCAGCATCCGGCCCCAGCCGTCGAGATCCCCGGCGATCCAGGCGTCGCGGATGCGAAAGCCCAGGTCGCGGATGTAGTCGAGGCTCTCGCGCACCCGGTCGCGGTCGCTGCTCGCCGCCCCGGTCTGCATGGCGCCGTTCTGGTCCGACAGGATCACCGCCGCATCCCGCCGCAGGCCCGTGTAGTAGATGTGGGTGTGGCGGATGAAGGCGGCTTTGGTCTCCGCCGGGATGTCCACCCGCCCGACGACGACCTCGCCGTCCGGGGCGATATCCAGCGTCGTCAGCCCGCCGAAGGCGGCCATATACTGGTCCTGCTTGCCGATGCCCTTCTGCAGGGTGTCGATCTCCAGCCGGCAGGCTTCCTCGGCCAGGTCATGCGGGTCGGGGGTATGGCCCTTCAGGGCATGCAGCGCATTGAGAAACCCGACCAGGAAGCTGCTGGACGAGCCCAGCCCCGTGCCGCCGGCGATATCCGCCAGGGACGAGGCCTCCATCCGGTCGTCCAGCCCATGGGCGATCAACGCCGCCCGCACCAACTCATGGCGCACGTCCATGGCCCGCTCGGAGGCTTCCGGCTGAGGGCCGTAGAGCACCACCCGGCTGTCGAAGGCCGGGCGGTGGGCGGTGATGTGGATGTGCTTGTCCAGGGCCATGGCGAAGATGAAGCCGCCCCTGTGCCGGTAGTAGCTCTGGAGATCCGTGCCGCCGCCGCCGAGCGTGACGCGCAGGGGAGTGCGGGTCGAGATCATGATCAGGCGGCCGCGCTCTGCGCAGCGGGAGCAGCCACCGGCGAGATCTGCTCCCAGTGACCCTTGTGCATGGCCAGGGCCGGGTGGGAGACCAGCAGGTGCCAGACCACGGCGGCCAGTCCCTCGACGATCGGGGTGATCAGCTGGTCGTCGACCGTGGGGATGACCACGCAGGCGTCGGCGGCCTTGGCGGTGAAGCCGCCCTGGCGTCCGACGATGCCGGTCACCGCCGCGCCGCGCGTCTTGGCGAACTCGATGGCCCGGACGATGTTGGCGCTGACCGGCGGATCGATGCTGCCGCCACCGACCGAGAAGATCAGCAGGCCATCCTCGGGCTTCAGGCGGCTGGACTCCAGCCAGGTCGAAAAGACACCTTCCCAGCCCTCGTCATTGATCCGGGCGGTCAGTTCCGAGACGTTGTCGGTCGGGCAATAGGCCTCGAAGCCGCAGATCTTGCGGAAGTCATTGGTCGCGTGGCTGGCGTGGCCGGCGCTGCCGCCGACCCCGATGATGAACAGCCGCCCGCCGCTGTCGCGGACCTTGGCCAGGGTGGTGGCCACGGCCTCCACATGGCTGCGGTCGATGGCGGCCAGGGCGCGGGTCGCCGCGTCGAAGAAATGGTCGGTGAACATGGTGGGGGCCTTTCGCTCAGGCGGTCTTGCGGAGGGGGGTGAGAATGGCGCCGGCGGCCTCTGTAAGGCCCTCGACGTTAAGATCGGCGCCTGCGCCGCTGTTATAGGGGCGGATCAGCAGGGCGGTTCGGGCGCCGGCGGCGCGGCCGCAGGCGATGTCGCGGTCCTGGTCGCCGATCATCCAGCTTTCGGCCAGGTCGACGCCCCAGCGCTCGGCCAGCGCCAGCAGCATGCCGGGCCGGGGTTTGCGGCAGGCGCAGCCGTCGCGGTCGTCGTGGACGCAGGCGATCAGGTCGTCGACGCTGAGCTGCTCGCGCAGCCGGCCGTGGATGGCGTCCAGGGTCGCGGCGGTCATCAGCTCCCGCCGCACGTCCGGCTGGTTGGTGACCACCAGCAGCAGATATCCCGCATCGCGCAACGCCTGCAGGGCCAGCGGCGCCTCGGGGGCGATAACCAGCTCCTCGACCGAGCGGGGCGAGGCGGCCTTGCCGTCCCGCCAGACCACGGCGTTCAGCACGCCGTCGCGGTCGAGGAAGATGGCGCGCCGGCCGCTCACAGCCGCACCAGCCCGCGGTCCAGCAGGGCGACGCCGGCGGCGTAGCTCTCCGGAGTATCGAGACCCAGGCAGAAGCCGGCCTCGTCGATCAGCCAGGCGTCCAGCCGGCGGTCCTGCGCCAGCATGGCCGGGAAGATGTCGCGACCGAAGTCGCTGAAGCCCGCCGGGATCAGCTCCAGGATCGACGGCGACACCGCATAGACCCCGGCGTTGACCAGCGGCTGTCCGGCCATGTCGCCGGCGCCCTCGATGAACCGCTGGATGGCGCCGTCAGGGGCGATCTGCACCCGGCCGCCGGCGATGCCGGTGTGGGGATGGCGATCCTGGTTGAACAGGGCCACCGTCGCCTCGGCGCCGCGGCGCTCATGCTGGGCGGCCAGGGCCTCCAGATCGCAGCGCACCACACTGTCGCCATAGACGACCAGCATCGGCCCTTCGACGACGTTCCGGATATTGCCCAAGGCCCCGGCGGTGCCCAGCAGTTCGGGCTCGTAGACATATGTGACCTTCAGCCCGAAGGCCGAGCCGTCGCCGATCTCGGCGCGGATGGCGTCGGCGGCGAAATGCAGGTTCATCCACACCTCGGTGACCCCGCCCGCCGCCAGCCAGCGCAGGTTATGCGCCAGGATAGGCGCGCCGCCGAAGGGGATCAGCGGCTTGGGCAGGTTCCCGGCCACCGGACGAATCCGGCTGCCGAGTCCCGCCGCAAGAACCAGCGCCTGGTGCATCGCCGTTCGCCCGTCCCTAGAGGGTGAAGCCGGCGGCGACGGCGTCGCTGCGGAACATCGCCACCGTCTCGAGGGACAGCTCATCCAGGTCCTTGCCGGCCAGCTCAAGCTTCTTCAGCACGTCCGGCGTGGCGGTGATGATCTGGCAGCCGCAGTCCCGCGCCTGGTAGATGTTCAGCACTTCCCGGATGCTGGCCCAGAGGACCTCGGCCAGGGGCTTGCGCGCGGCCATGGCGACGGCGGCCCGCATGATCGGCATGGGGTCGATGCCGGTGTCGGCGATGCGGCCCGCGAAGATCGAGATGATCGCCGGCACGCCCGCGTCCAGCGCTTCCACCGTCCCGGCCACCTGTTCCAGGGTCAGCATGGCGGTGACGTTCAACTGCACGCCGTCCTGCGACAGGCGCCGGACCAGCGGCAGGCTGCTTTCGCCTTGCGTGTTGGTGATCGGGATCTTGACGTAGACGTTGCGGCCCCAGCTGGCGATCAGCCGCGCCTGGCGCTCCATCTCGGCGAAGTCGTCCGAGAAGACCTCGAACGACAGCGGCATGTCCGGGATCAGCTTCACCAACTGCTTGGCGAAGGCCACGTAGTCGGGAACGCCGGCCCGGAACATCAAGGTCGGGTTTGTCGTGAAGCCCGTCACCCGACCCTCGGCATAGAGCCGCGAGAAGTCGGTCAGGCTGGCGCCGTCGCCGTACAGCTTGATGCCGTCGAGCGTCTTGGGCCTGGGGGCGGTGAGGGGAAGGTCGAGGTCGCGCAACATGGTGTCTCCGAGCTCTGCTCCATTTGGAAACAGTCTGCTGCCTTGGTCTCAAGAACGGCGCCAAGTCTTCAGCGGTTTAAGAACATAATTAATCAGGTATTAATCCGTAACGTTGCTTAACTGCTGTCGGAGGTCTCATCAATATATCCAACCGGGCGACGCCAGGAAATCTTTCCAATTCCGTGCGCGATCAGTAGACGGCCCTGTATTCTGTCGCCGGATCCGAACTCGCCCGTAGCCAGAACCACGATATACCCGGCGACAAGCTGAACTAGTCCCTTCAACATCAGGATCAACCACGTCATCTTGGGACGCGGTGACGCGTCCAGATAGATGGTCACATAGTGCTGGGCCTCCCGCCGGGTCCGGATGAGACGGTAGGCGGGGGTTGTCCTGTTATGGGGCACGGTTTCGGTGACGATGGCCCCGGTCGCCCAGACGATCTTCGCCCCCTCGCGGTGCAGCCGGACGAACAGTTCCGCATCCTCGCCGCCGGCGTCTCCGAAGGCGTCCCGCATGGGGCCCTCTCCCGGAACATAACAGCGGGCCATACGGAAGACGGAGTTGCCTGTCCCCAGGCCATAGCGTGGCTTGCCCGATGGCGTGGTCAGGTCGATCACCGCCAAATCGGGCAGCTTCAGGTCCCGGACGAACTGCGATCCGGTCGGGTCATAGGCCGGCGGCGCGCCGTCCTCGAACCGGGCCAGCCTCGGACCCACCACGATGTCGGCCCCCGTGGCGGTCAGGGCGCCGATCAGGGCGTCGGTCCAGTCCGGGTCGGCCACCTCGTCATCGTCGATGAAGGCCATCCAGGCGCCGCTGGCCTCGGCGAAACCGCGGTTGCGTAAGACCGACATATTGCGGGTCAGGTCCTGCAGATAGCGGATCGGCCTGCCGCTCTCCCGGCTGAGGGCCTGGCAGACGGGGCGGCCATTGCCCGACGGGTGGTTGTCGATGACCACCAGCTCCAGGGTCAGGCCCAGGCTGTTGCGCTGTTCCAGGCAGGACCGCAGGGTCAGGGCCAGGTGGTCCGGCCGGTTATAGGTGCAGACGACCAGACTGAGGGTCGGTCCGGCCGCCGGGCTCACGTCGCCTTTTCCTCGATAAAACCGATCGGCGAGCGCCAGGTCAGCTTGCCCAGACCCTTGGCCATGCCGATGCGATGATCGAACCGCTGGGGCTTCAGGAACTCACCGGTCGCCACATAAAGGCCCGCGTGGACCAGCCACTGCGCCGCCCCCAGCAGCCCGACCCGCAAGGTCGTCAGGCGTTTGCGCCGGCTCGTATCGACCCGGCAGACGGCATAGTGCTGCGACCCGCGCTTCATCCGGGTGATCATATAGTGGGGATCGGCGCGGGTGGTCTCGATATACTCATGCACCCGGGCGTCGGGGCACCAGACGAACTTCCGCCCCGCCAGGGCCAGGCGGAACAGCAGCTGGGTGTCCTCGCCATTGGCGTCGCCGAAGGCCACGGCGAAGGGCTCGGGTCCGGCGAGGCAGGTGGCCACCCGGAAGGCGGCGTTGCCGCTGCCCAGGCCCTTGCCCTTGGCTCGCAGCCGGCCGAACAGATACAGCGGCGTGTCGGCCGGCTGGCGGAAATCGAGGGTATAGCGCCAGCCTTCCGGATCCCAGGCCGGCGGCCTGCCGCCCTCGAATTCCGGATACTTGGGCCCGAAGGCGGCGTCCGCGCCGGTCCGCTCCAGACAAGCGTTGAACGCGGACAGCCAGCCGGCTTCGGGCGCCTCGTCGTCGTCGATGAAGGCGACATAGGTTCCGCGCGCGGCGGCGATGCCGCTGTTGCGGACGATGGAGATGTTGCGCCGCTCGTCGCTCAGATAGACCAGCGGTGTCCCGGGATGGGACGCGGCCAGATCCCGCACCATCCCTTCGGCCAGGCGATCCGGGTGATTGTCGACGACGATGATCTCGAAGGCGAACCCCGGAGTCTGCTGCGCCAGGCAACCCTCCAGGGTCCGGCCCAGGAGGTGGACCCGGTCGTAGCTCAGCACCACGACGCTGATGGCGATGTCGCTCATACCCCGGTGCCCCGCAGCACCACCCCGACGGTGCGAAACAGGATGGTGATGTCCAGCCACAGGGACCAGCGGCGAATATACTCCAGGTCCAGTTCCACCCATTCGTCGAAGTCGTTGATCTTGTGACGGCCCTCGACCTGCCACAGACAGGTCAGCCCCTGTTTGGCGGCCAGCTTCTGGCTCTGGAACGGGGTGAAACGGGCGAACTCATGGACTCGCGGCGGGCGGGGGCCAACCAGGCTGAGGTCGCCTTTCAAAACGCTCCACAGCTGCGGCAGCTCGTCGATGCTGAACTTGCGCAGCCAGCGGCCCACCGGCGTGACGCGCGGGTCGTGGTCCATCTTGAAGGCCGGGCCGTTCATCAGGTTATGGGCCTGGAGCTCGGTTTCCAGGGCGTCGGCGTTGGGAACCATGGTGCGGAACTTGTAGCCGCGAAACCGCGCCCCGCCACGTCCGACCCAGTCGCAACCGTAGAAGATCGGCCCCGGAGAGCTGAACTTCACCGCCAGCGCCACGCCCAGCAGCAGCGGCGCCAACAGGACCAGCAGGACGGCGGAGCCAACGATATCCATCAGCCGCTTCAGCGCCAGTTCCCCGGTGACATCGCGGCCCTGGGCGAAGAGGATGGGCTGGCCGGATTCGGCCAGGGTCTGGTCGGTCATCGCGGCGCCTCCGGTCGAAGTGGCGTCAGGCCGCGCGTGGGGGCGACGGCCCGCTGGCCCGGCTCCTGCAGGCCGGCCGGGGTGACTTCCTGGCTTGGGATCAGTTGGCGATGCATGGACGAAATGGCGACCTGGGCGATGAACGGGACAGTTGGGGCGAACTGGCCCCGGGTCCAGCAAGTCGCGCGCCAGCCGCGATGACCGTCCCCCCCGCCGTTCGCTTCGCCGGCCTGCGCTTCACGCCGCTCGATGTCGACGAGACCCTGCAGGCTCTTGCGGAAAGATCGGCGGGGGCGCCCTTCGCCGCCTTCGTCACCCCCAATGCCGAACATGCCTGGCTCAGGCGCCACGACGCCGAGTTCGCCGCCTGCGGCGATCACTGTTGGGTCAGCACCAACGACAGCCGCATCCTCGGCGCCGCCGCGAAACTGGGCGGGCTGGATCTGAAATTCGCCCCCGGCTCTCACGTGGTCGCCCGCCTGTTCAGCGAGGTCATCGGCTCCGATGACACCCTGACCGTGGTCGGGGGCACGGAGGAGGTGATCGCCGCCCTGACGGAACAGTTTGGCCTGAATCGGCTGGCGCATCACAATCCGCCCATGGGCTTCATCAACCAGCCTGCCGCCGTCGATGCGGCCATCGATTTCGTCGCCGGCCATCCGGCGCGCTTCGTCTTCGTCGCCATGGGTCCGCCGCAGTCGGAGAAGTTCTGCCAGCGGGTCATCGCCGACGGCCGCGCCACCGGCGTCGGCCTCTGTATCGGCAGTTCGATCAACACCATCACCGGCCATCTGCCGCCCACGCCGGCCTGGATGGAGAAGTCGGCCCTGGTCTGGCTCTATCGTCTGGCGCGCGAGCCAAAGCGGCTCTGGCGCCGCTATCTGGTGCGCGGGGTCTTCGGCCTGGGTTACGGATTGTGGGACGCCCTGCGGCTTCGCCTGGGGCTGAAGACGGCGGCCGATGGCGGTTGACGACGCTCCCCGCGCGGCCATGGCCACGGAAACCTGGCGGCTGATCAAGGCCGACCAGCGGGCGGCGCGGCTGGCCCTGGCGGAGCGGTGGATCATCATGCTGTCGGGCGCGGTCCTGATCGCCATGCTTCTCTATGTGATGATCGGCAACAAGCCCTATGTCCATGTGGTCGCGCTCGACCCCCTGACCGGCGCGACCGAGATGAGCCCGATCAACCGCTACATCTGGCTGGCTCTGGGGGCGATGTCCGTGCCCCTGCTCTGGTGGCGCCGCGCCGACCTGCCGGCGGCGGCGGTGAAGCTGTGGCCGCTGATCCTGCTGATGCTGTGGTTCGCCGCCACCACCCGCTGGGCGATCGACGGCCCGGCCTCCAGCCGGCGGCTGCTGCTGGTCGCGATCAACCTGGTCATCTGTATCGCCGTGGCGACCGGTCTCAAGGACGCGCGCCGTATCCATGCCGCCATGGCCTTCGCCTGCGCCATCGTCGTCGGCATCGACCTGGGCTCCTGGATTCTCATTCCGGGACGGTCGATGACTGACCTGGGCCTCGCCGCCATCCATTCCCACAAGAACACGCTTGGCGCGGTGATGCTGCTGGCCGGCATGGTCTGCTCCACCTATGCCTGGGGCCGGCCGACCTTGCGGGGCCAGGTCTTCTGGTGGGCGGTGACGGCGGCGGCGGTCGCCCTGCTGCTGGCCAGCCAGTCGAAGACCAGCATCGGCATCTTCGCCGGGGTGGCGGCCTTCATCCCGGTCCTGATGTTCGTCCTGCGCCAGCGGCCGATCTTCATCGCCAGCGTCGTCGCGGTCGGGACGGCCACGGTGCTGGCCGGCGTCTTCCTCTGGCTGGCGATCAACTACGCCACCGGCGGCGACCCGATCGACCCCTTCCGCGGCATCACCTTCACCCAGCGCCGGGACGTCTGGCAGTTCGTCTGGCACGAATTCACCCTGCGCCCCTTCAAGGGCGTCGGCTTCGGCTCCTTCTGGGACGTCAATCCCCGCGTCCAGCCCAGCCTGCAGACCGACTACTGGTTCTCGACCCCGGACGCCTTCACCAACGAGGCCCACAACGGCTATCTCGACATCCTCGCCACCACCGGCCTGTTCGGCCTCGCCGGCGCCCTGTTCCTGCTGCTGCGCTGGATGGGCCGGGCGGTGGGGGACCTGCGATCGGCCATCTTCACCGGCGACCGCCAGGCCCTGGCGGCGGCGGCCTTCCTCGGGGTCTTCCCCCTGCTGTTCTTCGGCCACAACTTCCTCGAAAGCAGCTACTTCACCGCCAACGCCTTCTTCGGCAGCATCATCCTGCTGGTGGGGGTGACCCTGGACCTGAAGCCCCGGCCGCGGATTTCCTCAGCGTCGCCCCCAGCAGCCATGCCATGGCGATCAGTTCCAGGCCCTGGCCCAGGGCCGCCCCGATGACCGCGCCGGCCGGGCCCAGCGGTCCCATGGCGACCAGGATGGCGACCACGGCGAAGACGGCGGCGGCGGCGTTGCAGAAGGCCAGGGTCTTGAAGGCGTGCAGGGTCTGCAGGCCCGTGCTCAGCACCGTCTGGCCAAAGCCGATGGCCGCCGCCGCGCCCCACAGCAGCAGGATCATCCGCGCCTCGCCGTAACGGCCGTCGAACAGGTGGGTGGTGATCAGCGGCCAGGCCTCGAAGACCACCAGGGTCCAGACCGCCGCCGCCGCCACGCCCCCCAGGCCGACCATGACCAGCATCCGCCGATAGCCTGCGAAATCTCCGGCGTCGCGCCGGCGGACCAGATCATTGCGCCCGACCAGGCTCCAGGAGGTGGCCAGCAGGGAGATGGGCCGCAGGAAGGTGTTGCTGAACGACAGCATGGCCAGCACCGCCGCCCCCAGGGCCCCGCCGACGGCGAAGACATAGAAGCGGGACAGCAGCTCGCTGCTGCTCACCCCCAGGAAGATCCAGCCGGACTGCTTTAGGTAACGGCCGTAGTCGCCAAGCTGCCGCGCCCCGACCCGGCCCAGGCCCCGCGACGCCCGGACTAGCCCGACCAGCCCGACCAGGCCGTAGGCGGCGCCCAGCAGGGCGAGAATCTCATTGGCGTCGAGTGGCCGGAACACCAGTTGGCCCACCCCGAGGAAGGCCGCCGCCAGACCCAGAACCACCCCGGTCTGTACCGCTGAGGCTCGCGCGTCGCCCCGGGTGAAGTTCAGATAGCGGACATACTGCTGCAGCAGGAAGGCTGGGACGAATAACCCGGCCGCCGGAACCGATAGCACCGGCGCAAACCGCGCCAGGACCAGGCTGACTGCCAGGGCGCCCGCCGCGCTGACCGCCAGGAAGGCCAGGGTCACCGCCAGCATCACCCGCTCCACCCCGATCCGCGCGGGGTCGGTCCCCGGGGCGGCGGGCAGCACCTGCAGGTGGCAGAGGGTCAGGGCGTTCTGCACGCTGCTCAGCACATAGGCGGTGCTGGCCCAGAAGACGAAGGCCCCGAACTGCGCCGGGACCGCCAGCTTGGCCAGCAGCAGGGCGACGCCCAGGTTGAGCGCCGACCACAGGGCCTGTTCGATGATCGAGGTCAGATAGCGCGACATGGCCTTTGGGGGTCTTCCGGCCAGGATGACCTACTGGAACGTACTCCGCAGATCGTAACTGAAGCCGAAATTGAACGGGATCAGGCCATTGATATACTGGCGGATGAAAAGATTGGCTTCGGCCACCGCGCTGCGCGGCACGAAGATCAGGTCGCCGGGCAGGATCTGGAAGTCGCCCTTGGGCTCGCCCTTCAGCAGGCCCTTCACATCGACCTCCCGCACCAGCAGGTGACCGTCGCGGGCCCGGCGGCGGAGCACCACGACCTTGCCGGTCTTGGCCGTCTCCAGGAAGCCACCGGCCGAGACGATGGCCTGGGCGACATTGATCTGACCCCGCAGCGGCACGGCGCCGGGGGTGCGGACCTCGCCCCCGACATAGATCTGCGAGGCGCCGTAGGTGGAAATCAGGGTCTCGACCTGCGGGTTGCGCAGGACGTTGGCATAGGCGCTGGTCAGGATCTGGCTGGCTTCCTCGACCGTGCGGCCGGCGACCGGCACGCTGCTGACCATCGGAAACACGCCGCGTCCGTCGGGACCGACCACCACGCGGGTGTTCAGGTCCGGGTTGACGATGAAGTTCAGGTTCAGCTCGTCACCGGGCAGGATGCGATAGCGATAGTCCTCGTCGACCCAGGGTTCGCGCGCGGCGTCCTCATAGCGGGGGGCAGGGCGACCGGAGCCCATCTCGGAAACCCCCGGCACGGCCGGCAGGCCGGCGCACCCGGCCAGGGTCAGAACCGCAAACACAACGGCCAGTCGCAGGGGCGTCAAGGTTTCCTCCGAGCGGGCGTGGCGTCGCCCACCGATTCACCATGCTATCCTAACGCCGTTCCGCCTGATTCTTCTGTCTCCTTGACGTTTGGACGGGGCGTTTGGACAGGAACACTGGGCCCGAGCTTGTATTGACCGATCCGTCCACCACCGAAGTCGGCCGATCCCGCTCTCCCGCCCGGGCGGGAGTGACCTCGCGCGACCTGCTGACCCCGGCCTTCTACTACTGGAAACCGGCCTTCCTGGCCTTCATCGTGCCGGTGATCCTGGCGGTGATCGTCGCCCTGCTGGCCACCCCGGTGTTCACCGCCCAGACCCGCCTGCTGATCCTGCCCGGCGACGACTACATCTTTCGCGGCAGCGCGGTCGGCGACGGGGCCGTGCAGACCTTCGACCGCGCCCAGATCGTCAATGCCGAAATGGAAATCCTCAAGTCCAAGGACCTGCAGGAACAGGCGGTGCGGGTCATCGGCCTTGGCCGGGTCTATCCCGGCACGCCGGACGATCGCCCCGGCATGGACCAGGCGCTGGAAAAACTCGGCGGCGACCTGACCATCGAGAACGTCCCGGCCTCCAACGTCATCGACCTGCGGTTCCGCCACCAGAATCCGCAGATTTCGGCAGAGCTGCTGAACACCCTGGTCGATCTCTATGTGAAGCGGCGGCGGGAGATCTTCGGCCGCTCCGACGTCAAGGCCATCCTCGACCAGGAAGCCGACCTGCGGGCCCGGCTGACCGGCGTCGAGGCCGAGGTGTCCCAACTGTCGGCCAACTACCGGATCGGGGACTACAATCAGGAACTGATCGCCGTCCAGACCCGCCAGACCGCCCTGATCGGCCAGGTCGAGACCGTCGACCAGCAGATTTCAGAGGCCGGCGGCCGGGAAAAGCGCCTGGGGACCGACCTGCGCTCCACCGCGCCCGTGGTCACCCTCAACACCGACTGGGCCCGCTCGCAGCAGGTCCAGGCCCTGACCACCGCCCTGACCACGGCCCAGGAACAGCGCCGCGTCGCCGCCGCCCGCTACCGCGACGGCCATCCCCTGGTCGCCGAACTGGACCGCCAGATCGCCGGGCTGGAGGGCGCCATCGCCGCCACCCCGCAGCAGGAGACCGCCCTGGTCCGCCAGGGAGTCAATCCCGTCTACCAGGACCTCGACACCCAGCTTTCCACCACCAGGGGCCAGGCCGCGGGCCTCAAGGCGGGCCGCGACCAGGCCGTCGAGGCGCTGAACGCCAACACCGCCCGCCTAGCCGAGCTGATCGACATCGGCCCGCGCTACCGCGAGCTGCTGCGTAACCGCGCCCTGCTGGAGGGCTCCTACCAGGACATCGCCCGCCGCTCGGAAGACGTGCGGCTCAAGGAAGCCCTGGCCGGCAGCCGGGCCAATGTCCGCATCGTCGAACGGGCCGAGCCCCCGACCAAGGGAACCACCGGGCGGATGATCATCCTCGCCGCCGGCCTGGTGCTGGGCGCCGCCGCCGCCCTGGCCGTGATTGTCGTCTCGGCCGCCACCTCCCAGGTGATGGTCTCGCCCGAGGAGGCGGAGGACAAGCTCGACCTGCCCGTCCTGGTCACCGTGCCCTACGGCCCCGACGACGCCCCCCGAACCCCGCTCTGGCGACCGATGCCGGGCCGCATGACCCCCGACGACGTCAACGTTCTCCATCGGCTTGTCCGCAGCATCGCCGGCGAGCGTGGCGGCCTGGTCCAGTGGCTGTCGGCCTCCGAGGGGGAGGGGGTCACCACCCTGGCCATGGACATGGCCGTCCTCCGCTCCCAGCGGTCGGGCGGCAGGGTCCTGCTGGTCGATGTCGAGCCGGCCGAGGGCCAGTCGCTCGCCTCCCGTCTCCATCATCGCGGCGCGCGACTGGACCCGGTGGACAACGCCCAGGGCATCTACCGGGTGGATCACTCGGCCCTGTATGTGACCGGGCCGATGTCGGCCGGAGGCGGCTATCGGTCGGACGAGCAATGGTCCAGCTTCCTGGCCACCGCGCGTCAGGACTTCGTCCTGACCATCCTCGACTCCCCGGCCGTCCAGCGGTCCAGCGCCGGGGTCCTGGTCTCAGCCCTGGTCGACATCACCCTGCTGGTGGTTGAGGCCGAGGAAACCCGCGCGCCGGTCGTGGAAAGCCTGGTTCGTCGCATCGAGGGCGCCGGCGGGGCGGTGTTCGGCGTGGTGCTCAACAAGCGCCGCTTCTACATCCCGAAGTTCATCTACCGGCGCCTCTAGCCGCGGTCGGTTACCAGCATCTCCGCGCCCTTCTCGGCCATCATAAGGGTGGGGCTGTTGGTATTGCCCGAAACGATGCGCGGCATGGCCGAGGCGTCGATGACCCGCAGCCCCTCCACCCCCCGAACCCGCATCCGCCCGTCCAGCACCGCCATGGGATCGCCATCCGCCCCCATCCGCGCCGAGCCCACCGGATGGAAGATGGTCCCGCCGATCTCCGCCGCCGCCTGGCTAAGCTCCGCGTCCGACGTCAGCTGGGCCCCGGGCCGATATTCCTCCGGCCGATACCGCGCCAGGGCCGCGTCCCCGGCGATCCGCCGCACCAGCCGCAAGGCCTCCAGCGCCACCTGCCGGTCCTCTTCAGTGGAGAGGTAGTTGAGGGCGATGCGCGGCGGCGCGCCGGCGTCCGGACTGACGACATGAACCCCGCCCCGGCTGGTCGGGCGCAGGTTGCAGACGCTGGCGGTGAAGGCCCCGAACGGGTGCAGGCCGTCGCCCCATTTGTCCAGCGACAGGGGCTGAAAATGGAACTCCAGATTGGCCGTGGCGTAGCGGGGGTTGGAGCGGGCGAAGGCCCCCAGCTGGGACGGGGCCATGGTCAGGGCCCCGCGCCGGAACAGGGCGTAGTCGATGCCCATCATCGCCCGACGCGCCAGGTTGGCGTAGTCTGTATTGAGTGTCCGCACGCCCCGCACCCTGTAGACCGGCCGAAGCTGCAGGTGATCCTGAAGGCTTTCTCCCACTCCGGGCAGGTCATGCACGACCGGGATACCGAGATTTCTCAGCCGGTCCGCGTCGCCGATCCCCGAATGCTCAAGCAGGGTGGGGGAGCCGATGGCGCCGGACGCCAGGATGACTTCGCCGGTCGCCCGGGCGGTGATCTCTACGCCGCCGCGCCGACCAACCACGCCGCTCGCTCGCCGGCCGTCGAACAGCACCCGCTCGGCGGCGAAACCGGTCTCCACCCGAAGGTTGGGCCGCTTCATCACCGGCTTGAGAAAGGCGCTGGCGGCGCTCCAGCGCAGGCCGCGCTTCTGGTTGACCTGGAAGTAGGAGGAGCCCTCGTTGTCGCCGGTGTTGAAGTCGTCGACCTTCTCGATCCCGACCGCCTCGGCGGCGTTGCGGATGGCGTCGAGGATGTCCCAGCGCACCCGAGGATGCTCCACCCGCCACTCCCCACCGCTGCGGTGAAATCCGTTGGGCGGGGCGATGTGGTCTTCGTGTTTCAGAAAATAGGGCAGCACCTCGTCCCAGCCCCACCCTGTCAGGCCCAGGTCCCGCCACCCGTCATAGTCGGCCGCCTGGCCGCGCATATAGATCATGGCGTTGATCGCTGACGACCCGCCCAGCACCTTGCCCCGCGCATAGGCCAGGCTCCGCCCGCCAAGGCCGGCTTCCTCGGCGGTGGTGAACAGCCAGTCGGCGCGGGGATTGCCCATGGCGAACAGGTAGCCGACCGGGATGTGGAACCAGATCCAGTCGTCCTTGCCTCCCGCCTCCAGCAGCAGCACCCGCCGCGCGGGGTCCGCCGACAACCGGTTGGCCAGCAGACAGCCTGCCGATCCGGCGCCGACGATGATGTCGTCCCAGGTTCCCAGATTCATCCCGCGTCCTGACCATCCCCTATGCCCTGAGACGATCCTAGCGGGTCCAGGCGGGGTTTCCCATCGTCCGGACTGGGATGAGAAAATTGCTCCCGCGTCCTCCCGGCCACTGGTGCACCATGGCGTGAAACGTTACGCCTAAATCACCAGTAGGTGCGTTTTCGGGGGGATCGGTTGCTGAGGTACAAAGGCCTGACGGGCGCGTTGCTTTCCGCCGCCCTGCTGCTGGCGCCGGCTGCCCGGGCGGCCGAACCCGCCGCGGTCGCTCCTCCGGCCGTCGCCTCAGCGGCGAGCCCGGCGAAACCCGACCATTCCACTATCCGGCCCGATCCCGCAGTCCGCGTCGGAGTCCTGCCCAACGGCATGCGCTACCTTCTGATGCGCAACGCCAACCCCAAGGGGGCGGTGGCCCTGCGGTTCGCCATCGATGTCGGCAGCTACGAAGAGACCGAAGCGGAGCGGGGCTTCGCCCATTTCATCGAGCACATGGCTTTCCGGTCGACCCGCAACTTCCCGGAAGGCGCGCCGGACAAGGTCTTCGCCGGCTGGGGCGTCGCCTTTGGCCGCGACCAGAACGCCGCCACCGAGCTGTTTTCCACCACCTTCCAGCTGGACATGCCCAAGCCGGACGACGCCCAGCTGAAGACCGGCCTCGGCTGGCTGCGGGAAGCCGCCGACGGCATCGTCTTCACCGACGCGGCCATCAGCCGGGAGCGGGGCGTGGTCCTGGCCGAGATGGAGGCCCGCAGCAGCCCGCAACAGGAGGCCCAGGAAGCCATTGCCCGGTTCCAGGGCGGCAAACTGCGCTCGGTCAACCGCTCGCCGATCGGAACGCGGGCGACGCTGGACGCGGCCAACCCCGTCAGCATGAAGCGGTTCTACGACAGCTGGTACCGGCCGGAGCACGGCCTGGTGACCATCGTTGGCGACCGGTCGCTGGATGAGCTGGAGGCCCTGGTCAAGGCGACCTTCGGCGACTGGAAGGGGCGGGGGCCCAAGCCCGCGCGCGCGGCCATCGTCCCGCCTCCGGCCGGCCGGCCGCGGGACGCCTTCAGCATCGCCGGCCCGACCTATCCCCTGGCCGTCAGTGTCTGCCACCTCGGTCCCGGTCAACCGCGCGCCATCAAGGATGTCGCCGGCCTGCGCCGCGCCAGCAGGGCCCAGATCTGGCAGGAAATCCTCAACCGGCGGTTCGCCCAGATTGCCGCCGACGGCGACAAGGCCTTGCTCGGCGGGGCGGTGATCAGCTCCGATCAGCGCGACGCCGCCATCACCTGCATTATCGCCATGCCCGTCGGCGACGATTGGGAAGCGGCCCTGAAGGTGGCGCAGGCCGAGGTGAACCGGTTCTCCAAGGACGGTCCGACGGAAATCGAAGCCGAGAGCGCCACCGAGCTTCTGCGCTCGCGTTTTCGTGGCGCGGTCATGTCCGCCACCGCCCAGAACTCTTCCAACCTCGCCGACACCCTGCTGGGCAAGGCCCTGGCGGAACAGGCGATCAGCAGCCCGCCGGACGCCCTCTACGCCTATGACCTGGCGGTCGAGGACCTGACCCCGGAGGACATCCGCGCCAGTTTCAACGCCGATTGGACGGTCTCCGCGCCACTGATCTCATTGACCGGCCCCAAGCCGATTGCGCGAACGGCCGTGCTGGCGGCCTGGGAAGGCGCCGCCTCGACGGCGCCCAGCGAACGCTACGCCGACCGCGCCCTGGCCACCTGGGGCTACACCAGCTTCGGCAAGGCCGGGAAGGTCGTCCAGCGGACCGAGATCGCCGATCCGGGCTTCAGCCGCCTGACCTTCGACAACGGCGTCGTGCTGAATTTCAAACAGACCAGCCTGGAACCCAACAAGGTCGAGATCCGGCTGGTCTTCGGATCGGGTCGCCGTGACGTGAAGGACAGCGACTTCATCGCCACGGAGTTCGGTTCATCGATGCTGATCGCCGGCGGGACCGGCAAGCATAGCTTCGAGGACATCCAGACGATGTTCGCCTCCCGCACCCACTGGTCCTTCCAGCTGGGCATGGGGGCCCAGACCTTCGGCATGGGCAGCACCGCTTTCAGCGAAAGCACCCGCACCCAGCTGCAGATTCTGGCCGCCTACATGAGTGATCCGGGGTTCCGCAGGACCGTGGACGCCCGGCTGCCGACCAGCCTCGACCTGATCTACCGCAGCTACCTGTCCGACCCGACGACGGCGGCGACCGTCGCCCTGGTCGACCGGGTCGACCCGAGCTTTCCAGGCCGGGTTCCGCCCCGCGATGTGCTGATGGCGATGAAGTCCGCCGATTTCGAACGGGCCTTGAAGCCCGTCCTGACCACCTCACCGGTGGAGCTGGCCATCGTCGGAGACATCAGTGAGGAGGACGCCGTCCGCGCGGTCGCGACCACCTTCGGGGCCCTGCCGGCCCGCCCGGCTCGTCCGATGCTCGCCCCGGAGCCGCATTTCATGCGCTATCCGGACGAGCCGCTTCCGCCGATCCGCACCATCCATGAAGGCCCGGCCAACAAGGCCGCCGCCATCCTGGTCTGGCCCCTCTATGTCTCCACGCCCGAGCGTCGCAGCGAGGAATATACCCTCAAGCTGCTGGCGGCCGTTTTCGACACCGCCTTCCGTCGCCGGGCCCGGGAGGACCTGGGCAAGACCTATTCTCCCAGCGTCGAGACTACCGGTCCCGATTTCGGCGACCAGGGCGCCCTGCAGGTGACCATCGACGCAGAGCCCCAGGACATCGACAAACTGACCGCCGAGGCCCGCGCCGTCGCCGCGCGCCTGGTCGCCGGGGAGATCACGCCGAAGATGCTGGAGGACGCCCGCGAGCCCATCCTGGCCAACGCCCGAGCGCGCAAGGAAAGCAACGACTGGTGGGCCGACAGCCTGGCCGGCTCCGCCAAGCTGCCCGCCATCCTCGAGGAAGGCCTGCTGTTCGAACCTCTGATGTCCGCCATCACCCTGGACCAGGTAAAGCAGGCGGCGGTCAGATGGCTCAGTCGCGATCCCATCGTCGCCACCGCCGTCCCGGCGTCGGCGGCCAAGGCCAAGGGGGCCCGCCCGTGATCCGCGCACGCATCGCAGCCGTCGCCCTGCTGGCCGGCCTCGCCGCGTCGCCGGGCCTTGCCGCGCCCGGCAGAGTCCTGCCCACGGCGCCGGACAAGCCGCCCCTGAGGCCGGCCATCGAAGCCTGCCTGGCCAACGAAGTCGAAATGCCGCCGACGGCCAGCGCCGTCATCGACAGCGAATGCACCCGGGCCCTGGACAGCGAGATCGCCGATCCCGCCAAGCGGGTCCGGGCGCTGATCGTGCGCAGCATCGCCCGCTGGCGGCAGGACCACAACGCCGAGGCCGAGGCGGACGCCCAGGCGGCGCTGAAACTGGACCCCGGCAATCTTGACGCCCTTGCGGCGCGGGCGGCGGCGCGGATGGACCTGGACCGCGCCGACGAGGCGCTGGTCGACCTGGACACCGTCCTGGCCAGACGGCCCGATCACGTGGTGGCCCGCCTCTACCGCGGCCGGCTGAGACAGCAGCGCAAGGACGAGGCCGGCGCCAAGGCCGACTTCGACGCCGCCCTGACCGCCGATCCGCTGTTCTTCCGGGGGCTGGTCCAGCGGGCGAGCCTGACCCTGTCCAGCGATACGCAGGCCTCTGTACGCGACCTCAAGGCCGCCCTGGGCGTCCGGCCCGATGACGTCGAGACCCAGCTGACCCTTGGCATCGCCTACGAAATCCTCGAGCGGCCGAAAGAGGCCCTGGCGATCTACGACAGCCTGGCCCGCAGCCAGCCGGGCAACGGCGAGCCGGCCGCCTACAGCTCCGCCGCCCGCCTGCGCGCAGGCGACAACAGCGGCGCGCTGCGAGACGCCGACCGGGCGGTGCGCGCCCAGCCGACCTTGGCGCGGGCCCATTCAGCGCGAGGCGACGCCCTGGTGGCGCTGAAGCGGCAGGACGACGCCATCGCCGCCTATCGCGAGGCGGTCCGGCTGGACCCGGAGGACGCCGCGACCCAGCTCTCCCTGGCGGTTCAGGCCCGCCTTGCCGGTCGCCCGGATGAGGCGATGGCGGCGGTCCAGGCAGCGATCAAGGCCCATCCCGACTACGCCGACGCCCTGTTCGAACGCGCCATGCTGTGGAACGTAAAGGGCGAAAAGGCCAAGGCAATCGAGGACTATGACGCCTCCATCGCCCTGGCGGACAGCGCCGCCGCCTACTACAACCGCGCCACCCTGCTGGCCGATACCGACAAGCACGAGGCGGCCCTGGCCGACTTCCGCAAGGCGGCGGAACTGGACCCCAAGGATCCGGACGCCATGACCGGGGTCGGCATCCAGCTCGGTGAGCTGGGCCGCACGGACGAGGAACTGGCGGCCTATGAGGCGGCTCTCAAGCGCAGCCCAAGCCATACGGCGGCGAAAATCAACAAGGCCATCACCTATGCGATGCGTGGGGACTGGGCGCGGGCGGTGGAAAACTATCGACTGGCGATCAAGGATCAGCCGGAGCGGGCTGACCTTCACCAGGCGCTTGCCGAATGCCTGTCGGCCATGGGCCAGGGGGCCGAGGCCGGGCGGGAGTATGACCGCGCCGTCAAGCTGGACCCGACCAACCCCGACCGACTGGTGGCCCGGGCGAAGTTTCACAAGGACGCCGACCGCGTGAAGGCGGCGATCGAAGACTATGGCCGGGCTATCGCCCTGTCGCCGCGCGACGCCAACCTGCTGGTCGCGCGGGCCCAGCTGCTGATCGCCGACGGCCAGGACGTGGCGGGAATGGCGGACTTCGACGCGGCGGTAAAGCTGTCTCCCAAGTCGGCCTTCGTGCTCAACAACCGCGCCCTGGCCTATGCCGACGATCAGCTTTTCGACAAGGCCCTGGCCGACTATGCCGCGGCCATCGCCGCCGAGCCGGATTTCGAACCGGCCTACTACAATCGCGCTGGGGTGTTCATGGATCAGGATCGCTATGATCGGGCGATCCGTGATCTCAATATCTCGCTCAGGCTCTCGCCGAACGACGCCATGACCCTGGGCCGCAAGGGCTACGCCTATTCAACCCTGGGCGACAACCTGCGCGCCCTTGAAGAGCTCGACGCCGCCATCGCCGCCGACCCGACACTCCGCTCCAACCTCACCATCCGCGCGTCCGTCAAGGAAGCCCTTGGCGACAAGGCGGGCGCCGCGGCGGACAGGGCGGCCGCGGCGAAACTGGGCAAGGAGTAGGCCCCGTCCTACCGGGGGCCTCTCCCCGCCTCCCGACGCATGGCCTCTGTATGTTCGCCCAGCAGCGGCGCGGGGCTGGGCGGCGCCGGCTGATAGGCGCTGAAGCGGATCGGCGGCTGCATCTCGACGTAGTCGCCTTCGGTCGGATGGCTGCGGGCCTTGAAGAACTCGACGGCCTTGAGGTGCGGATCGTCGCGGATGTCTCCGATGTCGCGGACCGGCATGGCCGGGATGGATGCGACCTCGAACGCCGCCGTCAGGGCCGTTGTCTTCCAGGCCGGAGTTCGCGCGGCGATTTCCTGGTACATCTGCGCCATGTTGCGGAACCGTTGCATCGGGGTGGCGAACCGTTCGTCCTCGATCAGTTCCGGCGCGCCGAGCACGGCGAACACCTTGCCCCAGGATTCGTCGGTATAGGGCACGATGCTGATGTAGCCGTCGGCGGTGGGAAAGGGCTGGCGGTCGGGGTCGATCTGGCGGCTGTAGCAGACCGGACCCTGCGGAGGATCGAAGGTCAGGCCGGCCAGATGTTCCTTCAGCATGAAGTGGGTGAAGGCCTCGAACATCGGGGCCTCGACGAACTGGCCCTCGCCGGTGCGCAGGCGGTGGATGATCGCCGCCAGCACCGCATAGGCTCCGTGTAGCCCCGCCACCTTGTCGGCGATCAGGGAGGGGATGTACCGGGGACGGGGATCGCCATCGACGCGGCCCGCCAGGGTCGCCGTACCGCTGACCGCCTGGATGATGTCGTCATAGGCCTGCAGGTCGGCGTAAGGGCCCTCCGAGCCGAAGCCGACGCAGTGGACGTAGATGATGGCGGGGTTCAGCGCCTTGACCGCCTCATAGCCCAGTCCCAGCCGCTCGATCGCCTGTTTGCGGACGTTGTGGATGAAGACGTCGGCCCCACGGATCAGGTCCTTCATCGTCTCCAGGTCTTCGGCCGCCTTGAGGTCCAGCACCGCCGACCGCTTGCCCCGATTAAGGGTCATGTGGCCCGGGCTCATGCCGCGGCTCTTTGCCGGCTTTCCGGAATATCGGAAGGTGTCGCCGCCGGGCGTTTCGATCTTGATCACCTCGGCGCCCAGATCGGCCAGGGTCTGGGTCGCGTAAGGGCCGAAGACCACGGTGGTCAGGTCGATGACCCGGATTCCTTCGAGCATCGGGGCGGGCGTTGAGAGTCCCATCGGCGTCCTCATGAAATGGTCGTTTGCCTTGGTCGTGTCAGGTCGGACGGGCCCGGGCCCCGTCCATCACCAGGTCCACGGCCTGGCGGATGAACCGCTCGCGCAGGGCAAGGTCATCGATCTTCAGGCCGAAGCCGAAACCGATGGTGGCGCGAGCGCTAAACAGCATGTCCACGCCGCCCATCAGATGCAGGTAGAAGGCGAAGGGATCGACGTCGCGGAAAACCCCCTCGGCGCGGCCCTGTTCCAGTAGCGCCGCCTGGAAGGCGATGATCGGGCGGACGAAGCGGGCGGCGATATCCTCGCCCACTTCCGGGCCGCTCCGCCGCAGCAACTCGTGGATCAGCACGTTCAGATAGGGCCGTCGGGACATCAGCACTACCATGCCGCTAATGTATCGCTGCAGCTTGACTTCGGCGGGAAGATCACTGGCCGAAAGGGTGCGCAAGGGACCGAGAACCACCTCTTCATCCTCGTCGAGGATGGCGGTGAGCATCTGTTCCTTGCCGCCGAAATAGTAGCTGACCAGGGCGATGTTTCGACCGGCCCGGGCGGCGACTTCGGCCAGTGAAAACCGCGAGCCGCCGTTTTCGCTGAGCAGCGCGCGCGTGGCGTCCATGAAGGCGGTCCTGCCATCGACGCCGGGGGATTTCCCGCTCGCTCCGGCCGTCTCTCCCGCCACCCAATTTCTCCGCCGATGTGCCGTAGGGGCGCCCGATTGACCTCACTTAAATGTTTATTTAAGGCTGGGTCAATCGCAGCGACAAAGATTGCGGCGCGGGTTTTCAGGGCTCATGGTCCGGTTCCGCGCGAAGCCCGGGAGAACGACACTGGACATCCAAGCCGCCGTGGCCACGGGCGCGGGCAAGCCCTTCGCCCTCCGCACGATCCAGATCGACGCCCCGCGCGACGACGAGATATTGGTGCGTATCGTCGGCGTGGGCCTCTGCCACACCGACCTCGTTTTCAAGGAAGCCCAGACGATCGCCCCGCCGGTGGTGCTGGGTCACGAGGGCTCAGGCATCGTCGAGGCGGTGGGGGCCAAGGTCACCAAGGTGGCGGTCGGCGACCGCGTCGCCATGACCTTCCGATCCTGCGGCCACTGCTCGCGTTGCGACCGGGGTGACGCGGCTTATTGCGAGACCATGCCGCTGCTCAACTATGCCGGCATGCGGCCGGACGGCAGCCGAACCCTGCGCGAGGACGCCGGGCCGGTGGGCAGCAACTTCTTCGGCCAGTCCTCCTTCGCCAGTCACGCCATCACCTACGAGCGCAATGTGGTGAAGGTCGGCGACGACCTGCCGCTGGAACTGTTCGGCCCACTGGGCTGTGGGATCCAGACCGGAGCCGGGGGCGTCATGCGATCGCTGGCCTGCGAGGCGGGCTCGACCCTGCTGGTCACCGGCGGCGGCCCCGTGGGCCTCAGCGCGGTGATGGGCGGCAAGATTCGGGGCTGCGCGACCATCATCCTGGTCGAACCCCATGCGGCGCGTCGCACCCTGGCCCTGGAGTTCGGCGCCACCCACGTCATCGACCCGGCCGCCCAGACCGACCTGGCCGCCGCCGTGCGGGCCATCCTGCCCAAGGGGGTCGACTATGCCTTCGACACCACCGGCGTCCCGGCCGTGCAGGGCGCGGTGATGGGGACCCTGGCCTCCAAGGGCGTGTTCGGAATCGTCGGCATTTCGCCGCCCGGAACGCCGATGCCGGGCGACATCAACACGGCCATGACCTTTGGCCACACGGTCAAGGGCATCATCGAGGGCGACAGCGATCCGGACGTCTTCCTGCCGGAGCTGATGGACCATTATCGGCGGGGCGAGCTGCCCTTCGACCGCATGATCACCACCTTTCCCTTTCACCAGATCAACGAGGCGATCGCCGCCCAACACCGGGGCGATTGCATCAAGGTCGTCCTGTTGATGGACGCCTGAACCCCAGGAGCGAGACGATGGATTTCCAGTCCGGCTATGTGATGACCAT
>JBIIAX010000006.1:0-162473 GCA_044239675.1 Caulobacter sp. | reverse complement strand
CCGGCGCGCCCATATCGGGCGCGCAGATCGCCCAGATCGCGCCGATCGAGGCGCAAGCGAGGAAAGCAATCGCCGCCTCGGGGCGATTGGGCAGGTAGGCCACGACGCGATCGCCCTTACCGACGCCGAGGCCGCGAAGAGCAAGCGCGAAGGCAGCGACCCTGGAGCGAAGGGTGGTCCAATCGAGGGTTTCGACGTGACCGTGTTCGTCCTCCGAGATTATGGCTGGGCGCCCCGCCGCATCTGCCGGCCCAACATGACGGAACACATGGCGCGCATAATTGACCTGAGCGCCTTCGAACCAACGCGCACCCGGCATTTCGAGGCCGCTGAGCACCGTTCGAGGACGGGTCGGCGATTCGATCCTGTCGAAATCCCAGACCGCCTGCCAAAACTCGGACGGATCACTGACAGACCACCGATGGAGGTCTTCGAAAGTCCCGAAAACCCGCCCGGTCTGTGCTGCGACCATCTCCCGAAAAGCCTGCAGGACCGGTGCACGGACCTCGCTATCCGGCGCCAGTGACGACGTCTCAATATCAGCCAAGGGAGATCCTCCGGGAGGGCATTCGCCAAATCGTTGGCCAAACCTTCGCCGACACCGGGGCATACAATCAAGATTTTTTTAGATAAAATGTTTTTTCTATTAGATAAAGTTCGGCTCCGTTCCCCGGATTTCACACTGCCGCACTCGCAAAGGCGACGCCGCCGTCCACCGCGATGGTGATGCCCACAGCGTAGTCCCCGGCCTGCGACGCCAGGTAGATCGCCACGCCTTGAATGTCCGCCTCTCGGCCGACGCGCTTCGCGGGAATCTGCCTTGCAAGTTCATCGGCATGATCGCGAGCGAGGAAGTTCATCTCGGAGGCGAAGGCGCCGGGTGCGATCGCCGTGACACAGATGTTGTCTTCGATCATCCTCGCCGCCATGCGACGCGTCAGATGAATGAGGCCAGACTTGCTTGCCTGGTAGGAGTAGGTTTCCTGAGGATTGGGCCGGATTCCATCGATAGAGGCGACGTTGATCACCTTGGCGGGCCGCTCGGGACTGGCCGCAGCCTTCAGGGCGCCGTGCAGGGCCTGAGTCAGAAAGAACGGCGACTTCAGATTAAGATTCATCACCTTGTCCCAGCCGATTTCGGGGAAGGTCTCGAATTCGGTGAGCCACGCCGCTCCAGCATTGTTGACGAGAATGTCCAGCTTCGTCTCGTGATCCTCGAAGGCGGCAGCCAACCGCCTGCAGCCCTCAACACTCGAAACATCCTCTGGAAGGGACACGCAGACCCCGCCCGCCGTCGAAAGCTCCTCGGCGGTTGCGTCGCACACTTCCGCCTTGCGAGACGAAATATAGACCTTGGCTCCGCGGGCGACGAAGCCGGCCGCGATCATCTTCCCGATGCCACGCGAGCCGCCGGTGACCAATGCGGTGCGGCCCTCGAGCGAGAACAGGTCGTCGCCCCCTGCTGATCGGCTAACGGCCGGGTGGAGATTGGGCATTGAGGCCTTCCTGTAGCGGCCGAAAGCGGCTCGCAGCAGCTTTCCGCGCCAAAGAGGGCAAGATCAATATATTTTTTGATAATTAAAATTTTTTATCAACCCTCGGCGACCTTCCGGCCGAACCCTTCCACGATCAGCGCCGTGGTTACACGCAGGTGGCCCACCATGGCCTCGACGAGAGAGTCGGCGTCTCGGTTCAGAGCAAATTCGACGATTCGGTGATGCTCGACTTCGACGTCGCGGTCCGAATTCAGATGGAACAGCAGGCCTCGATAGCGCTCCGACTGTTCGTAAAGCTGGCCATGCAGCGCAAGGAGACGGCGACTGCCGCAGGCGCTGACGAGTGCGAGGTGGAAGGCCGCGTGGTTCTGCCGCCATCTTGCGCCGGGGTCTTCGTCTCCGACCGCCACGGCCTTGCTGCGAAGACGGTGCTCGGCGGCCAGGATGCCGGCCTCCCAGTTGATGTCCCCGAGAGCGACGGATCGCCTAAGCGCCAGAGATTCAATCTCGCAACGTATGTCCGTGAGATCGGCCAGATCTGCGAGCGACAGCGGCGCGACCAGGAACCCTCGCTGATCGCGAGACACGACGAGCGACTCGGGGATAAGGCGGGAAAGCGCCTCACGCACAGCGCCGGGGCTGACCCCCAACTCTTCCGCAAGCTCCTGGATTTTTAACTTTTTCTCCGGGACATGGCGCCCGTTGAGGATATCAGCACGGATCGCTTCGTATGCGACCGTTGTCTGATTGCGCGGCCCCTCGACGTCCGCGGCAAAATCATCCTTGACCCGAAGAATCATCGTTTTTTTATCAAATCAAATTTCATCTCCGGTGACGGTGCACCATGTGACGCGCGTTGCCAAGGCTGTCTTATGACGTGGCGGTGATGGGTCAGGCCAAGCTTGGCGAGCCCCCGCCGATGGCTACCGGGAAGGCATTCAGCCAGCGGTCGCCTCGCCAGGCGACATGCTGGTCAGGGCGGATCAGCGCCAGCCTGGCCCCGAATAGCGTCGCGACATCCGTCCCGGCAGGCTGCACGACTTTCAACGGGACGCCCAAGGCCTGTGCGTCCTTTATGGCCAGGTTGATATCGACTTCCTCGGCGAGGGAGTCAGCCAGCAACGTGAACCCAAGCCCGAAGCAGTCGTAGAGAGAATGACCATCTTCCAGCCACGCGTGCGGAGCGAGATGGCCTGGGCGTGCCGTCGGTGTATAGATTTCGTTGCTGTGTTCTGGGGGGGCGCCGGGTTCGTTGCAGACTATCGGCGAATTTTCATAGCCAATGCCCAAAACCGTTCCGAGGGTGTTGAACTCACGACCCTTGGTGGCCTGAAGGGTTTGCCCAAGCCTGCGCCGGGCTTCCTCACCGACGCTGCCCTCCTCCTCGATCTCCGGCGGAATGATCGGCGCTGACAGAACTTGGTTGGCGACCGCTTCGTCGATGACTTTCCGGTGGATGGGCCGTCTCTCCGCCTCGTAGCTGGCGACAAGATCACGCCCGCCCCATCCCTGCAGCACGGCTGCGAGCTTCCAGCCCAAGTCAACCGCGTCTCCGATCCCCATATTCATGCCGTAGCCGCCCGATGGGGGATGCAGATGGCAGGCGTCGCCGATGAGGACGATCCGTCGGTCGAAATATCGGTCGGCGAGGAGTTCGTTTGCGAACCAGGCGTCGGCGCTCAAGATTTCATACGGAAGATCGATACCCGTCTGCTCACGGATCAGGTCCGCGGCCTGCTCGTGTGTCAGGGTCTGGTCCGGACCGACGCGGGGCATGATGAACCAGATGTCGTCCCGGTCCATCGGGCCAATCGCGCTGCCCCCGCTGGGGCCGAGCTGCCAGTAGATGGCTGCCGGCCCAAAGCCGTGGGCCTCAGCAAGCCCAGGCGCCCTGAAGATAATATTGTATGCGCGTGACAGGCCGGAACGACCTTCCATTTTCGCGCCGATCAAGGTGCGGATGGCGCTTCGCCCGCCGTCGGCGCCGATCAAATAGCGTGCGGATACCGTTGCGCTATGACCAGCCATCCGTACGACTGAGCGCACGGCTTCGTCATCCTGCGTCGCGGTGACGAGCTGCGCCCCGAAGCGAATCTCTACGGAGGGGAGAGTTTGCGCTTTTTCAAGGAGCACCCTTTCCAGCCTGTATTGAGGAATCCACTGGCCGTGCTCCGGATAGAGGTCTGAACGGTCCGGCGCGGCGTTGAATGCGTTCTGGAACCGAGCCAGTTCGTGTCCGCCCGACCCCAGTCGGGTGAGGAAGACCATGTTGTTCGGATAGTCGACGCCGAACGGTGATTCCTCGGCCAGGCGATCAGCGATCCCCCAGCGCCTGAGGTGAGTTCGCGTTCGAACGTTGGTCGTCTTGGCGCGGGGGGCAACGCCGCCCCGTTCGTTCTGCTCTATGAGCAGGACCGGGATGTCGCGCATCCCAAGTTCGATCGCAGCGGCGAGACCCGCGGGTCCGCCACCTACGATCAAAACATCAACGTCTTCAGGCAATGCTTCTTCCATGGGGTTGGCTGACCGCGCTAAGCCCGCACCGGCGCTTGGACCCGGTTTTCAATGGCGCCGATTCCGTCCACCTCGCAGCGGACAACGTCACCGTTCTGGAGGAAACAGGGGGGAACCATAGCGAGCCCGACGCCGCCGGGCGTGCCTGTCGCCAGCAGGTCACCCGCTTCAAGGGTGAACGCATGGGAGAGATAGGAGATCTGGTCCCAGACGTTGAAAACCAGCTCCGATGTATTGCTGTCCTGGCGCAGCTCACCGTTTACGTAGCAGCGCAGCCCAAGCGAATGGGGGTCCGGGATTTCGTCAGCGGTAACGATCCAAGGACCGATCGGCCCGTGAGTATCAAAGGATTTTCCCACGGTGAAGGTCGGTGAGTGAGCCTGCCAGTCGCGAGCGGAGACGTCGTTACAGACCAGATAGCCGAACACATGATTCCTTGCGTCTTCGACGCTGACATTCTTTGCGGCTTTCCCGATGATGACCCCGAGTTCGACCTCATAGTCGAGCTTTTCGCTAGCCCCAGGATCGGTGTCATCAAACGGCCCGACAATACAGCTTGTCTGCTTGTTGAACCAGAACTGGTTCTGAGGCGCGGAGCCCCCGAGGCGTTTAACCTCCTCAATATGCTTGCGATAGTTCATGCCAATCGCCAAGAACTTGCCGGGGCGCTCAATAGGCGCGAGGAGCGTAACCTGTTCCAGGGGAACGGTCTTTTCTGACACGGCCAGAGCGATACGGACAGCGTCGAGCGCCTCCTCGCCGCCAGCGATAATGGACAGCATCGTCGGGTAGCGTGGAGACAGTCCGGCGAGCGAAACCACGGCATCACCGCCGATCACGCCAAGCTGAGGCCTTCCCCCTTCGTTGAACCGGACCAATCGCATTCGTTCGTTTCCTTCCTTGTCGCGCCGGCCGTCGCTGGGGCGCACCCTGTGCAGGGCGACAAAATAGGGCCCATAAAACCTATTTGGCTAGAAAAAAAATACTTTTTGCGTTCGTACTCTTGCCCAAGATCGCCGTATGCTAGCGAACAGGGGGTCCGCAACCGCAGAGCGCCTTGGCCCCACTTAGTGCTTTCAGCCTGCGCCTTGCCACGAGCACGGGCGACCAAAGCCTGACAATTTTTGGGCTCGTAAAAAGATTTTTCTCATTATAGACTATTTTATGGGTCGTGACAGCCGCGGTGTCGACACCACTTGGAGATGAACGCACGCCGGTTGTCGGGCGGAATCATGGTCGATGCGGAAGCCAGTGAGCTGGTTCCAGCTCGGCCGGCTGACCGTCTTCTATAGGCCCAATAAGAAAAGTGGCGCCGAAGTCCGCTTCGAGACGCCAGTCTGGGGAGATCCGATGACATTCAACTTCACGCCCTGCCTTTCCGTGACGATTTGGAATGGGACTCGCGCATGCCTCCCGGCCCAAGGCGCGCCTTCTGAATCCCACCCTGATTATGGCCGGGGCGAAGATGTCCATTGATCGGCGTACGGTCCTGACGGCTTTCGCCGCTGCTTCAGCAGTCCCGGCGGCATCCTCGGCGCAACCGCGGTCACCCTCACCGTCGCCGCCACGGGGACGTATTCCCGCGCCGGGCTCCCTTCCCCCGCTTGAGAACAAGGTCGACTACGAGGCGCTCCGCCTACGTCGTATGGCTGAAGTCGACGAGGAGACGCGCCTGATCAATCTGCCGATCGGCGCTCCCGCTCAAGGGTTCGTTCCGGCGCCGCCGCCGGATCCACAGGTTCTCGCGCCTGGACTCAAGGCCTGGAACGTCGAGGCGCCCGGACCGGCCGGCCCGCTTCGAATCCGTCTCTATATGCCCGAAAAGCGTACCGGCCCGATTGGCCTCTACTTCCATACACACGGGGGCGGTTGGGCCATTTTCGACGGTCTGGACGCCGTAGACACTGAAAACAGCCGATATGCCCTCGACTGGGGATGTGCCGTCGCGCACGTCGATTTTCGGGTTTCCGGGCAGGCGAAATTCCCGGCCGCGATCGAAGATTGCTTCGCGGCCTACAAGTATTTGCTGTCTCAGGCGGGCGACTTGGGAATTGACGCAACGAGGATCGGCATTGGCGGCGGCTGTACCGGAGCCAACATCGCCACCGTTGTCTCCCTTATGGCGCGGGATGCGAATATTCAGAAACCCGCCGTCCAATGGCTTTGGGCGCCGGACTTCGACACCCGAAACAACACGGCGTCCTATGAAGAGTTCGCCAATTACCGGCTAACCAGGGCCACGGCCGAGGCTGTAACTCGGCAGTATCTGCGGTCGAAGGAGGACACCTTCGACTGGCGCGCGTCACCGCTTCTGGTTCCTTCGGTCAGAGGGCTTTCTCCCGCGATCATCTGGGCAGGCGAATGGGAAATACTGCGTGATGAAGCGCGCGCCTACGCGGCAAGACTGGAGGAAGCAGGCGTCGAGGTGACCTACATCGAGGGACCGCAACAGCCGCATGCCGGCATCTATGCCCTAAATCCCAAGACCAGCGAGCCGACACGCTATTCGCAAGAGACCGTGCCGAAGATCAACGCTCTGATGCGCAGCTATATCGTCCACGGTAGTGCGCCGGCGGCATGAGGCTCGGACGCTCGACGCGCATCGAACCTCACGAGGGCGCTCCGGGGCAGCTCAAGCCAAGGCGCGAGCAAGACCCACAACAGCCTGCCCACGACTTGCCCGCTCAGTTCCGGGTGAACCTCAATCAAATTGAAAGACCAGCAATGATGGCTAGCCAGAGGGATGGAGCAACATCCACCCAGACAGCCTCGACGGGCTACACCCGCTATGTCGTGTGGCTTCTGTTCGTGATTGGCGTCGTGAACTTTTTTGATCGATCGATCATCAATATCCTGGCTGAGCAGATCAAGCGTGACCTCGTCCTGGCGGACTGGCAGGTGGGCCTTCTCACCGGCTTCGCCTTTGCGGTTCTCTACACCCTGTGCGGCATCCCCATCGCCCTGTTCGCGGACCGCTCAAATCGAGCCCGGATCATTGTGGTGTCGCTGGGCGCGTGGAGCGTATTCACTGCGATGTGCGGCATGGCGCAGAACTTCAGTCATCTCCTGATGGCGCGGATTGCCGTGGGGCTTGGGGAGGCGGGCTGCCAGCCCCCCTCGCTGTCGCTGATTGCCGAGTATGCGCCTCCAGACATGCGCTCCCGCGCCATGGGCGTATACGCGTTATGCATTCCCACAGGAGGGCTGTTGGCGCTCTCGGTCGGTGGAATCCTGTCCGAGCACCTGGGCTGGCGCGCTGCCTTCTTCGTCGCCGGGTTGCCCGGAATCTTGCTGGCCGTCCTAGCGTTCTTCACGCTGCGTGACCCACGAGCCAAGGTTCCGCGGGCCGTAGCCTCACGCTCGGTCGGGTCTTCATTCGCGGCGCTGCGGTCGAATCCGGTTTTCTGGTGGCTAAGTCTGGGTTCCGGCTTCATGGCGTTGGTGGGCTATGGCCAGATCGCGTTTTTCGGCTCCTTCTTCCTGAGACTTCACAAGCCAGGCCTCGCGGCGATGTCCGCCAGTGTCGAATCCGCGACCGGGATCGTCCTCGGGCCCATTGCGATTATGGGCGTTGCCCTCGGGCTCATCACCGGGCTCGCCGGCCTGGTCGGCGCCTTCGTGGGAGGACAGCTCGGCCAACGCTTTTCGGCCAAGACACCGAGCGCTCTGATGTGGGTGCCTGCGATTGCTGCGCCCGTTTGCATTCCCTTTTACCTCGCAGCTTTTTCACAACCTTCCACACCCCTTGCCTTGCTGCTGCTCTTCATTCCCAAGGTAATTGGGAATGTCTGGATCGCTCCGACCCTGGCGGCTTTGCAAGGCGTCGTGCCCGCAGACATCCGCGCAACGGCATCTGCCGTCCAGTCGAGCTTTGTACTCATGATCGGGCTCGGCCTTGGCCCCTTGCTGGTCGGAGTCACCAGCGATCTGCTGGCGACAGCGGGCGGATTGGGCGAGGCGCAAGGACTTCGCTGGGCGCTCATTCTAACGACGCTGGCCTGCGTCGTAGCGATGATCTTCTTCGCTCTCGCCGCGCGCGCCATGCGCCGCGTCACGCTAAGCTAGGGCGGGCTGTGGACCAGGAGGGCGAAGCGCTGGAATCCTTCGCCAGCAAGACCCGCGACAAGCCGACAGCGCTCAAATTGATGAAGAAGATCATGAAGCGGCACGGTCTGCCGAGGGCCACCACCACTGACGGACTGCGCTCCTATAAGGCGGCGATGAAGGACCTCGGCAACACGGCAAAGCAGGAGCTAGGCCGCTGGACCAACAACCGGGCGGAGAACTCACATCTGCCGTTCCGACGACGAGAGCGGGCCATGTTGAGATTCCGGCAGATGAAGACATCGCCGAAATTCAGCTCCGTCCATGCCGCCCTGCATAACCCCTTCAACCAGGACCGCCGCCTCATCAGCAGAGAGACAGACAAAGCTCAACGGTCGGCCGCCCTGGCCGAGTGACAGACGCTCGCGGCTTAGGGCCCGTGCCTCCTGCCCGGCTCCCCTCACTGGAGACGAGTTAGGGTTGGACGGCCCGCGCCCCCTGGGGCCTTCGGACCGCCATCCGGGAAGCGAAACCGCGGGCCTTGGTCGAAGGTGAATCAGCCGGCATCCAGGATGTTGAGATGGCCGCGCAGCTCGCGTCGCATGAACTTGCCCGTCGCGTTTCGCGGCAGGGGCGTCTGGCTGATCCAGATATAGCGGGGCGCCTTGTAGCCGGCCAGGAGGCCTCTCACGTGTCGCCTGAGATCGTCTGGGCTCGAAGACCTTCCAGGCTGAAGGTGCACGGCGGCGCCGACCTCCTCGCCCAGTCGCTCATCCGGGACGCCGAACACACAGGCCTCGGCGACATCCGGGTGCCGGAAAAGGGCCGCTTCAACTTCGGCGCAATAGACGTTCTCGCCCCCTCGAAGCACCATGTCCTTCTTGCGATCGACGAGAAAGATGTAGCCCTGCTCGTCGATCCGGGCGACATCGCCGGTCCTCAACCAGCCATCGGTGATCGCATCGGCGGTGTCGGTCGGGCGGTTCAGGTAGCCGCTGATGACTCCGGGCCCGCGAACACAGAGTTCGCCGACCTGTCCGGGGGGTAACTCCGAACCTTCGTCATCGATGACCCGCGCGTCGAAAGACGGGAGGACCCTGCCGCAACTTTCGGGTCGAAGCCGGAAGGCCTCGCCCACCACCCCGGTAATCGTCCCGCTGGCCTCGGTCATGCCATAGCCGGTGCTCGCCCTGGCCGAAGCCTGCCGGTCGATGCGCTCGACCAGATCGGGCGGCAGCTGGGCGCCGCCGCCGGTAATGGTCTTCAGCGAGCTCAGGTCGTAGGCGCCCAGGGCCGGGTGATTGAGGATTTCCCGCGCCATCGTCGGCACGCCGCTGAGGTTGGTGACCCGCTCGCGCTGGATGAGGTCGAGGGCTTGGGTCGGGTCCCACCTGTGCATAAGGACCAGGGTCCCGCCCGCCGCCGTAAACGGATGGGCGGCGCAATTGTTGGCCGTTACATGGAACAGGGGCGTGGTGATCAAAGCCACCAAGGGATCGGCCGCGTCCGGCTCGGTCCGCCCGAAGGCGCGTGCCTCAGCCAAGGCATGGACCGCGGTCCCGAAGGCGATGTTCATAAGATTGGTCGCGCATCCGCGGTGCGTCATCCGCGCGCCCTTCGGAAATCCGGTGGTGCCGGACGTGTAAAAAATGCAGGCGTCATCGTCAGGGTCGATGGCGGGCTCGGGAAGGCCGGCGTCAGTCTGGACCACCCTATCCCAGGAGGTGGCCCAATCCGGCGCGGGCGCGCGAACCGCGACCACCTTCAAGCTTGAGGTCGATGGCGGCGTCGGTAACCGCTCAAGGCGCTCCGCATCGCAGAACAGCACCTTCGGGTCGGCGTCGGAGAGGGCGAAAGCCATCTCTTCGGCCAGCCACCAGGCGTTCATGCCGACAACGGTCGCGCCGACACAGAGCGCCGCCCAGTAGATCAGCAACCATTCCGGAAAGTTTCGCATGGCGATGCCGACGCGGTCGCCGGGCCCGACACCCTGGTCGCTGAGCCAGGCGGCGACGGCCCTCGTGACGCCATGGGCCTGACTGTAGCTGATGCGCTCCGGGCCATAGACGAGATAGGTCCGGTCTCCGAACGTCGCGGTCTGAAGCCAGAGGTCGCGAAGCGTGGCCGGCGCGCTCGCGTAGACGCGGAGCGGAGCGCCCCGGACCGATGCGGTGGTGAGTTCAAATTCGCCCCCGGGAGCCGTCAGCTGCGACCAGGCGACGTCAAGCTCCCGTTCGAACCTCGAGCGCCCTGCATCCGGATCCGCTACGAATCCGTGCGTAGGTGAGTGTCGGCTTGACATGACTAGGCCCCAGTTATTCACGCGACAAAGGCGATGTCTCGATGCCGGTCGAGGACAGCTTCCCCGGTCGCCAGGACAGTTTCGGGCGTCCCATCCGCGACCTACCGGCCAACGAACAGCGGCTCCCGCTTCTCTGAAAAGGCCAAGGCCGCGGCCTGGTGATCCTGGGTGTCGAAACAGCGGACGTGGTGCGTGACCTCGATATCCATACAGGCCTCAAGTCTGTCTGCCTCAATCGCTCGGTTGAGGTTTTCCTTCATGTATCTGAAGGCCAAAGAGGGGCCGTCCGCCAGCCGCCTGGTGATTTCCGAGGTTTGGGTCTGAAGGTCGCCTGGCGGGCAGACCCAGTTGGTCAGCCCAAGACGCAGCGCCTCTTCCGCCGGGATCCGGTCGGACAGGTAGAAGAACTCGCGGGCCTTGGCGGCGCCGACCAGCGCCGTCAGGAAATAGGCGCCGCCGAAATCTCCAGACAGGCCGACGCGGGCAAAGGCCGTCATGAGAAAGGCGGTATTCGACATGATCCTGAGGTCGCAGGCCAGGGCCAGAGCCAACCCCGCGCCGGCCGCCGCGCCATTGACCACGGCGATCGTCGGTTTCGGCATTCTGAACAGCTGGCCGGCGGTCCGGCGTTGGGCCAGCCGTTGAAGGTGGACCTTCGTATCAAGGCCAGGACTGATCTCGTCCGCGGCCATGGCCTTCACGTCGCCGCCGGAGCAGAAGGCCTTTCCGGCGCCGGTGAGGACGACGCAGCGGACCTGGTCGTTGACCTCGGCCAGGGCCAGTTGATCACCCAGGGCTACGATCATGGCCGGCGTCAGGGCGTTCCTGGCGTCCGGGCGGTTCAAGGTGAGGGTCAGGACGCCCGAGGCCAGCTCCGCGCCGAGGTCGTCTGTTCCGGTCATGAGGATATCCGAGGTCATTCCAAAGCTCTTCTGCGGAAACAAGCGCGGCCCGGCGCCCACAGGACACCGGGCCGGCCCGGGGAGGCCCGACCCCTGCCGGCCCGAAGGCTGGACAGGGGCCGGGGCGGCTTGCGGACGATGTCCGCGGGCCGCGCTAGAACTTGAAGGCCAGACCAACCCCGAAACTGCGGGGCGCGGAGTAGCTGACGGCGCGTTCGGCCCCCAGAACCCCGGCGTAGACCGTCGCGCCGGTGCTGACCGTTTCGTCGGTGACGTTCTGGACGTAGGCGTAAACTCGCCACGGTCCGTCCTCGGGCGACAGGGACCCAGAGACGTTGAGCAGGCCGACAGCATCCTGCGAGTTCGACGCTTCGTTGAACTCACTGAAGTAGACCCGGTCATGCCAGGAGTACTGGATATCCAACCGGGGGACGATGCCGCTCACCGCCGGGGCCTCGTACTTGAGCCCGAAATTCAGCGTGAGGGGGGACACATAGGGCAACTCATTGCCCGAGAGGTCCTGCAGCGGTCCGCCCACCCCACCCGGAATGGTCCGACCATTGGAGAATTTCTCGAACTGGCCGTCGAGGTAGCCGCCGCTGAAGCTGAGCTCCAGACCCTTGAAGGGAATCGCGACGATCTCGACTTCGGCTCCCTTGATGCTGGCTTCCGGCGCGTTGGCGAGGGCGACCAGGACGCCGACCAATTGCGAGATCTGGAGGTTCTCGTATTCGCTGTTGAAGACCGCGGCGTTCACCTGCAGGCGGCGATCCAGGAAGTTGGACTTAATGCCAAGCTCCAGGCTTCGAACATCCTCCGGCTTGACCGGGCTGGTCTGAAGGGCGCCGATGTTGATGGCGCCGTCCTTTCGGGCCGTTGCGTATTTGGCATAGACGAACACGTCGTCGCTGAGCTGACCCTCTATGCCGATGCGGAAGGGCGTGCTCCGGGTGGTGACCGACGCCGGCACGCCGACGGCGTTTACCCCGAACGCCGGAATGACCAGGATTTCGCTGGCGTCCTTGGCGGTTTCTCCGTATCGGGCCTGCGCGGTCAGGGTCCAGGACGGCGTGAGATCATACCGCAGGTCGACATAGGCCGCGTAGGACTCCGTCTCCAGGCTCCCGCCGCTGCGGGTGCCGATCGGAAATGGCGCGTCCGAGGGCGCGCCCGGCACGAAATAGGACGCCAGGCTGAGCCAGTTGACCTTGTTCATCTGCGACTGATCAAAGCGCAGATAGCTCGCCCCGACGATCCACTGGAAGCTGCTGGTCGACGGCGAATTGAGGTGCCCGTCGAGGTAGTAGTCATCGCTGGAGGTGTGACGGAAATAGGTGCAGGCGTTGGCCGAAGTGCCGTCACAGTCATTGAGGAAGGTCTGGGCGCTGTCTCGATAGTTGCCGACGATTGTCAGGCTATAGTCGCCGATCGGCTGAACCAGTTCGAGGTTCAGGGTGTTGACCCGCAGGTCATGGGCCCCGACGTTGGCGAAGATCGACCTGGGATCCGAGCTGGGCTGGAGGCCGGTGATCGCCTCCGTCGGATAGACAAAGCCATTGTACGGCTTGACCGACAGGGCAGGCCCGTTGTCCTCTTGCTTGTAGTGGCTTAGCAGGAAGTTCAGCTCTCCGCCGGTCGGCAGCTGGCTGGCCAGCTGCAGCCTGAACGCACCGGACTCCAGGTCATCCAGC
This sequence comes from Caulobacter sp., assembly GCA_044239675.1. Classification (GTDB taxonomy): domain Bacteria; phylum Pseudomonadota; class Alphaproteobacteria; order Caulobacterales; family Caulobacteraceae; genus Caulobacter. The sequence goes on along the minus strand of JBIIAX010000006.1, from coordinate 149,524 downwards.
CGATCCGGCGCGCCGGGCGTTCCGGCCAGGCGGTTGCGCGTGTAGCCGTCGAGCTTGCGAAGCTGGTAGGAGGCGCGGAACGATGTGCCTTCCAGCCCGGTCGGCCCGGTGATGTAGCCTTCGCTCTCCCGACGCCCGAAATCCCCGGCGACGATGTCAGCGCTTCCAGAGAAATCATCCTCTGGCTTGGCCGAAATGATGTTGAGCGCGCCGCCGACGGCATTGCGTCCATAGAGGGCGCCCTGCGGACCGCGAAGCACCTCGACCCGCGCGATGTCGAACATGCTGGTGTTGGTCGAGGTCTGGTCGGAGACGTAGGCATTGTCCTGGTAGAAGGCCACGCCGGGGTCGCCGCCACTGACGATGAAGGTGTTGCCGATACCTCGGACGTAGAGCTGCGAGGTGTTGCTGGTGCTGCTGAAATTGACGTTTGGCACGCTCGCCTGAAGGTCTTCCAGGCGTTGCGCGCCCCTCTCCCGCTGGGCTTCGCCGTCCAGAACCGAGACGGCCTCGGCGGTCCGCTGCAGCACGGTTTCGCGCTTGGCGGCGGTGACGACGACCTCTTCGACCTGCAAGGAGTTGTCAGCTTCCTGCGCCATGGCGCCGGTGGCGGCGCCGACGATAATCCCCATGAGCGCCAACGCCGAGGCGCGCGCGAACAGATTGCGATTCACTTGGTATCCTCCCGATAGTCTTCTCTGTCGGGCGCGTTGGAGCGCCTTCTTGTCGTCGGGAAACTGGCCTCACGACAGGTGCACGGTCGAGGACAGAAGTGGCGGCCAGGGAGGACAGATATTTGAGCCGCCAATACACCGGAAAGCCGGACACAGCCCTGCCGCGCATTGGCCGTTGAATCAGGGCAAGGAGCGGTTGTTCCGCTTCATCAGGGATAGCGTCCGCCCGTCGCCCGCTGGAGCCCTTTATGGTTAGATGGAATCATCTACCCCCGTCAAAAAGGGCTCTAAATCATACGTTTAGAGCGCGTCGGACGGGCTAGCCGCTTACACTTAACCCTGACGCGCTCTAGGACATCTGGGCCAATTCACGTCTCAGGTTGCCGACCAGACCGTCTCGACGCAGAGAGTCCACCCGGCCCCCTGGCAGGCGCATTTCGCTCAGGCTCAGCCCCGTCGCGTTCTTCAGCGCTCGACGCAGGCTGCGGGCGTCGGAATAGCCGAGCTCCAGAGCCATGTCGTCCGCGTTGGCCTCGGCCTCGAGATAAGGCCGTACACGCTCGATCAGGGCGAACTTGCGAAGCCGACGGTAGGTGACGCCCTCGGCGGCCAGCGACTCCCGCAAATGTCGCGGGCCAATGCCCATGGCCGCACAGCATTGTTCGAACGACAGGTCTTCGGAAATCAGCGACCTGAAGATGCCTCTGCTAAGCTCCCCGATGTCGCCCAAGGAGCCGTCTTGCGCATCCAACGGTTCGAAGCAGGACAGCCAGTGCATCGCCGCATCGACGGGGTCCTTGTCGTAGATTCGCCGTTTGGGAGACAGCCCCAGATAGGATGCCGGGAAGTCCACCTGCGTCACGTCACCGACCACGATCCGGGCGCCCAGGTAAGGGTGCCGAGCCCCTAGATTGGGATGGTGAACGGAGGTCGTCGTAAACCGGTCCAGCGGCAGGAAGAAGCCGAGGTAGTAGGAGATGATCATGTGCAGATGTGTCGCCATCATCTCCTCGACGACGGCCGTCAGGTCGCATCGCTGGCCGTCCGCGCGAATTTGAATGCTGGCGACATGCTCATCCCTGACCAGGCAGACATGGCAGAAGCCCCCCGCGACCCCATAGAAGCGAAACAGCGAATCGATGGCGCTTCCCAAGGTCTTGCCGATGCCCAGAAGCTTCAGGCCGAGGGCGGCCGTGCCCCGGCGCATTTGCGACCGCGTCGTCCCGTGCATTTCGTCATCGACGATATTGATGACGCGGACGCACATCAGCAGATACTCGGCTGGCGTCAGTTCGGTCTGCGGGGCTAGCCGCCCGTTGGTCGCCCCGATTCCAAGCTCGAGGAGTTGCTCCTCCACATTGACGCCGCGCGTGGCCAGCGCGGTCGCCGTCTGACCGATCCAGCCGAACGGCAAGGTGGAGCCTTGATCGCGCCAATCGGCATTCACCTGCTGCAGCATTGCCCCCTCCTATTTTTAATCGTTTGTACCATATTTTTCCGAGAAGCCAAACGGCCCCACCGGGAAGGACAGGACTTCGTCGCGGGCGGCGCCACTTCGGTCCTTCACCGGGCCTTCAAGGCGCCTGACCGTGTCGAACATCTCGTCGGGCGGCTGCCGGGAGATGATGAGGGAGTCGGATACCGATGGGTGACACGGTGGAAATCAGCGGGCTGGCGATCCGGTCAAAAGTCGGTCCCGACGGACGTCTCAGACTGACGCTCGAACAGATCGGGAGTCCACCGCCCGGCCCCGGCGAAGTCACCATCCGGGTTGGAGCGAGCCCTGTGAATCCCTCCGATCTCGGGCCGTTGCTCGGCTGGGCCGACCCGGCCAGCCTGCGTCGCCTGGAGGGCGCGGCCGGGGTGACAACCGGCGAGGCGCCGCCGGACCGGCTGGCCGCCCTGGCCGGCCGCTTCGACCAGCCCCTGGCCGTTGGCGCCGAAGGCGCCGGCGTGGTGGTGGCGGCGGGAGCCGGCGCCGAACACCTGATGGGACGGACGGTGGCCAGCATGGCCGGCGGCATGTACGCCCAACTGCGCACCCTGCCCGTCTCCGCACTAATGGTCCTGCCTGAGGGGGTGTCCCCTCGCGAGGCGGCCGCCTGCTTTGTCAATCCGCTGACCGCGCTGGGGATGGTGGAGACCATGCGCCGCGAGGGGCACGCCGCCTTGATCCACACGGCCGCCGCGTCAAACCTCGGGCAGATGCTGATCCGCCTGTGTGCGCAAGACGATGTGCCCCTCGTCAACGTTGTGCGGCGCGAGGATCAGGCCGACCTGCTCAAATCCCTCGGCGCACGATGGGTCCTGAACAGCAACGACGCCGAATTCGAAGCTCAGCTAGCGGACGCGGTCGCTGAGACCGGCGCCACCCTGGCCTTTGACGCGGTCGGCGGCGGGACGCTGGCGACCAGGCTCCTGAGCGCCATGGAGCGCGGACTGGCGCGGCGCGAACAGGGCTACAGCCCCTACGGCTCGACGACCCACAAGCAGGTCTACCTCTATGGAGCCCTGGATCCCGGCGTGACCGTCCTGGAACGGAAGATGGGAATGGCCTGGGGGATCGGTGGCTGGCTGCTGCCCTGGTTCCTGGAGCGTATCGGCCCGGAAGCCGCCCAGCGCCTTCGCGAGCGGGTGGTGGCCGGCCTGTCGACCACCTTTGTCAGTCACTACACCCATGAGATCGGCCTTGAGACGGTGCTCGATCCCGTGCACCTGCGAGCCTTTGTGCGAAAGGCGACCGGCGAGAAATACCTCGTCCGGCCGAACGGCCTGTGATGGGGCCGATGCAGCGTCGAAACCGGAAACCGCCATGCTGAAGTACGCCACCGTGGGCTCGAACAACCTTGAGCGGGCGACCGCCTTCTATGATCCATTGCTCGCCACCCTCGGCATGAGCGCCTTTTACAGAACCAAGAAGGGCGGCTGTTTCTGGGGCCACCACAACACCGGCATGTTCGCGGTCCTGTCGCCCTACGATGGCGGCCCCGCCAGTGTCGGAAACGGGACCATGGTCGGGTTCTGTCTGCCGACCCCGGACGCGGTGCGGGCCTTTCACGACAAGGCGCTGGAACTGGGCGCCGCGAATGAGGGCGATCCGGGCGTTCGGGGAGGTGGCGAGCACGCCGCCTTCTTCGCCTATTTCCGCGATCTGGATGGAAACAAGCTCTGCGCCTATGCCTTCCCCGTCAGCTTTCAACCGCAAGAAGGTGGTTAGGCTTCACCGGCATTTCGCGCTACATGCCGGCATGCGACGGGCCCTGGCCGCCCGCCCGCGCCTTACGAAGTCCGGACCGTCCAGCTTGCCCCATGATCGTATGACTTCCAGCTCGGTCGGAGGCCGGCAAGCGTCGCTCCATCTCCGGTCTGACCGGCTGGGAAGCCAATGATCGACGGACTGGAACAACGACCGGTCAGGGGGCGGGCGGCAAAACAGGAGCGGTCCGAACGCGTCCGCTCGGCCATCGCCGAAGGTGTGATCGCCGTCCTGGCCAGCCACGGGGTCGCGGGTCTCACCCACCGCCGCGTGGCTCTGGCGTCCGGCGCCTCGCTGGCCGCGACGACCTACTACTTCGCCTCCAAGGCCGACATGGTGGCCGAAGCCTCGAACGCGCTGCTCCGTCGCTACCTGGACGTCTTTGCCGACGCCGCGGCGCATCCCGCCGGCGAAGGGTATCCGGCCTATCGCAACTTTGTTTCGCGGGTGGCGGCGAACGGACTTGAACGCGATCGCACCCCTCTGTTGGCCTGGTTCGAGATCATGCTTGACGGGACACGGCAGCCTGACGCCCGCGCCCTCGCCAGGTCGTGGTACGTCGGCTTCGATCAGGTCTGGCGACAACTGGCGGAAGGCTTCGACCTTGGTGAACCGGAGAGGGCGGCGCGGGCCGGGGTCGACATCACGGTCGGCGCCATGGCTCACGGCCTTAGCCTGGGCTGGACGCCGCAACAGTCGATCGATGCGATTACCGGGGTGCTGCCGGCGGACACCTTGCTTGACGCCGCGATGCCGGATGCTCCGGAGCCGACGCCGGCCCGGGCCGGGAGCAAGGCGGAGCAAACCCGCTACCGGCTGCGCCAAGCCGCCATTCAGTTGCTGGCCGAAGGCGGGGCCGAAGTGCTGACCTACCGAGCGGTCGCCACGCGGTCCGGCCTCAGCGCCGCCGCTCCGGTCTATCATTTCGGCTCCTCGGATCACTTGCTCGCCGAGGCGCAGCGCACATTGTTCGCGGGCCAGAAGGCGCGATACCGCGAGGTCATGGCGGACGCCTTTCCGGGCCTGACGCTCGAGACCCTGGTCGAGCTCACGGCGGTGATCTTTCAGCGCGAAGCAACCGAGTATGGAACCCTGAACGTCGCCGGCTACGCCATCTGGATGGAAGCGGCGCGCAAGCCCGAATTGCGGACCTACATCACGCCGGTGCTGACCGACCTGCATCGCGCCTGGCAGCGGCTGTTGAAGGCGCTTGGCGTGGCCGGCGACTGCGCATTCGAAGCGCTATGCATCCAGTTCCTGTTCGTCGGCGCCCAGATCCGGGTTCTGGCCAGTGGCAGCCCCCCGCGCGAACTTGTCCGGGCGAGAAACCAGCTGAAAGAGGATATCACCGCGCTCGCCCAGGGACGCCACTGGCTGCAGTCCGGCGGCCGGCCCGCCTAGTCGAGCTCGGCCTAGAGCCCTTTAGAGTTAGATGGAGTCATCTAACCCGTCAAAAAGGGCTCTAAATCAAACGTTTAGAGCGCGTCGGGAGGGTCACCCGCTTACACTTAACCCCGAATGGCTCTAGGCGGCCGCGCTGGGCCGCGCCGCCGCCCGTTCGTGCCAACGGATCAGGTTGCGAAGGTTTCCCGGGCAGTCGACGCCCACATACCTCGCCCAGTCGATGTAGGACAGCAGCACGATGTCGGCCATGGTGTAACGCTGGCCGTCCAGCCATTCCCGCCCGTCGAGCGCCTGGTCGAGTTCCTCCATCACCAGGATGGCTTCGAGCTTCTGATGCTCGCCGAACTCCTTGAACTGCGGCTTCACATAGGGTGCGTTCCATTCGTGGGTATGGAGCCAGACCATGGTGATCGCCCGCTGCAACCGCAGTTCGATGCGGCGGATCATGATTTCGATCTCGGCCTGATTGAACAGGTCGGTCCCGAACAGCGGCGGGTCCGGATACAGATGCTCGAGGTAACGACAGATCGCCACGCTCTCGGTTACGACCCGGCCGTCGTCCAGCTGCAGGGCCGGCACCCGGCCGAGCGGGTTGATCGCGCGATAGTCCGCGGTCCTGTGTTCCCCCTTGGCCAGGTCGATGACCGTGGTGGGAAGTTCGAGCTGCTTCTCCGCCAGGAAGATGCGTACCCGGCGTGGGTTGGGGGCCGGCATGGGGGAGTCGTACAGGTGCATCGGTCAACTCATGAAGGAGGGGCCGCGAGCGCGCGGTGGAAGGACGACGAGGCGGGCCGTGACCCCCGCCCGCGGGATGGGGCGGCGCCTAGCGCACCCACATGCCCGGCGCGGAGCTTCGGTAGCCGCAAGCCCGATAGGCGGCGTCGATCATGCTCTGGGCGCGATCATTCAGCCCGACCCCATCGCCCAGACGGTTCATGACATAGCCGAACGACATCTTCGCCTCGCCGTCCGCAAAGCCGATGCTGCCCCCGAAGCCTGGCGTGCCAAAGGCATGCTCGCCGATGATCACATGCTCGCCCTGTCCAAGCCGGCGGTCGCCCCAGGACTTCGAGAAGCCGAGCGTGAAGGCGGTTCTGATCCGCAGCACCGTGTCGCAATCGGACGCCGATCGCAGGGACCGCATGGCGGGCAGAGCCGCCGGGGAGACCAGTCGCAGGGCCCCAACCGATCCATCGCGAGACAGAGGCGCATAGATGCGGGCCAGCGCCCGGGCGTTGGTGATGGCCCCGGCCGCGGGAATTTCGGCCGCGTGGCGCTCACGGGAATTGATCATGGTCGGGCTAACGTCGCCGCCGTTGTTCCACAGCATGTGACCGACCCAATCCGGTTCGGTCTCCATTTTGCGAGCCATCGGCGAGGCCGGGTTCCCGGCCGGCAGGTGGATGGGCGCAACACGCGCCTCCTCCGTCTCCGGCAGTCCGAACCAGGCGTCGGCCCCCAGCGGCTTGGCGACTTCTCGCTGGAAGAACCGTCCGATCGTCTGGCCGGTGATGCGGCGAACGATCTCGCCCTCAAGATTTCCGAGGGTCATCGCATGGTAACCGTGGGTCGTTCCAGGCTCCCAGATCGGCGCAGCCCTGGCCAGCATCTCGGTCGGCGGCTCCCAATCCAGTAGCGCCCCTTCGGGCAGAGGCTCCATCCAGAAGGGCAGGCCGGCCTGGTGACTCATCACCATGCCGACGGTGATGTCGGCCTTGCCGTTGGCGGCGAACTCCGGCCAGTACCGGGCGACGGGCGCCGCGAAGTCCAGCTCTCCCCGGTCCGCCAGGATGTGCAGGCACAGCGCGGCCAGACCCTTGCTGGTCGAAAAGACGATGGCGATCGTATCTTCCTGCCAGGGGCGTCCGCCGGGCTCGTCGGCATAGCCGGCCCAAAGATCCACGACCTGTTCGCCGTCCAGGCAGATGGCGACCGAAGCGCCCAGTTCGCCGCGCGCCTTGAAGTTCCGTTCGAATTCCTCCCGCACCTCGGCGAACTGAGGCGCGCAGCTTCCGTGAATGGTGATGTCCCGAGCCGTCATCGTTTCCCTCTTATGATTGATCAACCGGGTAGGGGCGGCCAAGGCGCGCGTCGAGGACAGCTCCTCCGCGCCTGGGGACAGCTTCTTCCGCTAGGCCTGGCCTGCCGCCTCGGCCAGGGCCCTGTCGATATCCGCCGCCGAGTGGCGCTCAGCCAGGGCGAGGTTGACGATGCGGCCGCGCTTCACGGCCGGACGCTGGCCGACCTGATCGGCCCAGCGTTGAAGGTTCTGGTAGCTCAGCACATCCAGGAACTCGCCGGCGTCGTAGGCTCCGCCTTGGGCGACCAGGCCGTACCAGGGCCAGATGGCGATGTCGGCGATACTGTAGTCGTCGCCACCGAGATACTCGGCCTCGGCCAGTCGGCGATCCAGTACATCCAGCTGGCGTTTCACCTCCATGGTGAAGCGGTCGATGGCATATTCGATCTTGGTGGGCGCGTAGGCGTAGAAGTGACCAAAGCCTCCGCCCAGGTAGGGCGCGGACCCCATCTGCCACATCAACCATGACAGCACCTCGGCGCGGTCGGGCTGCGCCGTCGGCAGGAAGGCGCCGAAGGCTTCCGCCAGATGGATCAGGATGGAGCCCGACTCGAAGACACGAACCGGCGTCGGCCCGCTGCGATCGAGCAGGGCCGGGATCTTGGAGTTGGGGTTGAGGTCGACGAAGCCGGAACCGAATTGGTCGCCTTGGCTGATGTTGATCATCCAGGCGTCGTATTCCGCCCCGTCATGACCGAGGCCCAACAGTTCCTCGAGCATCACCGTGACCTTCACGCCATTGGGCGTGCCGCGCGAATAGAGCTGGAAGGGATGCTTGCCCACCGGCAAGTCCTTGTCGTGGGTCGGGCCGGCGACCGGTCGGTTGATGTTGGCGAACCGGCCCCCGTTCTCCTTGTCCCAGGTCCAGACCTTTGGTGGGGTGTAAGTCGATCCGTCGGACATCCGTGCATTCCCTGAAACGCCGCGCGCCCCCTGCCCCGGTCTATCGCCCACCGGGGTTGGTCAGAGGAGGACAGGTTCTTCGGGCGGCGAGGACTCTTTCGCGCGCCCGAACCTGGAGCGCGTCAGGGTTAAGTGTAAGCGGTTAACCCGCCCGCCGCCGCGCACGCCGCGCTCAAGCGCCTGGCGCAAACGGAAGATATCAGCGACGTCGCCGTGTGGCTGTGCGGCGAGGAAGCCGCTACGTGACCGGCCGGTCCATCCTCGTCGATGTCGGCTTCCGTATCGCGGACCTTCGGCAACCGATCCGGGGAGGCCGGCCCTGGGTTGGCCTTCCCTCTGGTCGTTGGCCCGTCTAGGCGGGACCGCCCGTTGACAGGGAGGCCAGCGCCACGCCACCATCCAGCACCAGGGTGTCGCCGACGACGTAGTCCCCGGCTCGCGAGGCCAGGAAGACAGCCGCGCCGGCGATGTCCTCGTCCGAGCCGATCCGGCCCAGCGGCACAGGCCGGGAGATCGCATCGGCATGATCGCGCGCCGCCCGGTTCATCTCCGATGCGAAGGCTCCCGGCGCGATCGAGCTGACGACGATCTTGTCCCTGACCAGCTTCGCCGCCATCCGCCGGGTGAGGTAGATCAGGGCCGACTTGGAAGGGTGGTAGGAATAGGTCTCCAGGGGATTGAGCCTGATGCCGTCGATGGAGGTGATGTTGATCACCCTGGCCGGCCGGTCATCGGAAGCGGCCCTGGCGAGGGCGGGGTGCAGGGCCTGGGTCAGGAAGAAGGGCGACTTCAGGTTCAGGTTCATCACCTTGTCCCAGCTGTTTTCCGGGAAGGTCTCGAAGTCGGCCGCCCGGGCGGCGCCGGCGTTGTTGACCAGGATATCCAGCCGCCCGCGGGCCCCAATCGCCTCCGGCCGGCGAGGCCTGGACCACCTGGCCGTCGGTCGTCGTTGCGGCGGCCTTTTCTCGGCCACTTGCAACGGCAGCAGGAACGGCCTGCCGTTGTCAGGAAACAATCCGCGAGGCGTAGCGCGACCGGCGGCGCGGCCAGCCCGCCCCCGCCGCGGAGCGTGACCAGCACTGGCCCCGTCCCTGGCCGAACCGCCGCGAGATCATCGGCGCCATCGCCGGGGACCTGGCGCCATGTGGAGGATGGCCTTCAGCTTGCCGTGCCTGGCATTGTTGACCGCGAGGGGAAGGGCCTCCGGATCGGGCCGGCGCGGTTCGTCTGACATGATGACGCCGGCCAGCCCATGGATCGCGGACCTATGACGGCGCCTTCCTGGCCGGCGCCGCGGCGTCAAGCGCGAGATTGACGCGCAGCACGTTGACACGCGGCTGGCCGAAGACGCCGAGCCAGGGGCCTGTGGTATTCTCGTTGATCAGCCGTTGCACCATGCTGACCGGCAGTCCGCGGGCCCGAGCCACCCGGGCCGCCTGACGGAGGGCATTGGCCGGCGAGATGTCCGGGTCGAGCCCGGATCCGGAGGTGGTCACGGCGTCGGCCGGGATCACGCCAGAGCCTTCGCTCCGCAGACCGTCGGCGCTCTCGGCGACCCGTTTGGCCAGATCCTCGTTCATCGGCCCGAGGTTCGAGCCCGAGGAGGCCGAGGCGTCATAGCCGTCTGCGCCGGCCGCCGACGGGCGCGGGTGGAAATACTCCGGCCGGGTGAAGCCCTGGGCCAGCAACTCGGAGCCGATGACCTGGCCCTGTGCGTTGCGGATCAGGCTGCCCTCCGCCTGGCGGGGAAAGGCCAACTGGCCGATCCCGGTCACGGCCAGGGGGAAGCAGACCCCCAGCAGCAGGGTGAAGAAGACGGTCGTAAAGACAGCGGCGCGCGCTTGGCTAAGCATGGATTGGTCTCCTTGGAAGCTGGCGGAGCAAATTGATCGGGTGTCTCGAACCAGGGATTGCGGGCTGGCGGCGGACGCGGAGCGTTGGGGAAGCCGCGTCCGCCGCCCTTCCCCAAGCGGCTTTGCAAGTGCTGAGGGAGGGGGAAACGGGGTGGACCGACGGGGTCGTGGCCATCAGGCCCACCCGAGGCCGGAAACGATCAGGTCAATCACCTTGATGCCCGCGAAGGGCGCGATGATGCCGCCAAGGCCGTAGATCAGCAGGTTTCGCTGCAGCAGCCTACCGGCCCCGATGGCCCGGTATTTCACGCCCCGCAGCGCCAGCGGGATCAGGGCGACAATGACCAGGGCGTTGAAGATCACCGCCGACAGGATGGCGCTCTGCGGACTGTGCAGCCGCATGATGTTCATGGCGCCCAGGGCCGGCAGGGCGACCACGAACAGGGCCGGGATGATGGCGAAATACTTGGCCACGTCGTTGGCGATCGAAAATGTCGTCAGGGCGCCGCGGGTGATCAGCATCTGTTTGCCGACCTCGACGATCTCGATGACCTTGGTCGGGTCGCTGTCGAGGTCGACCATGTTGCCGGCCTCGCGGGCGGCCTGGGCGCCTGTCTGCATGGCCACGCCGACGTCCGATTGCGCCAGGGCGGGGGCGTCGTTGGCCCCGTCGCCGCACATGGCGACCAGGCGGCCCTTGCCCTGTTCCTCGCGGATCAGCCGCAGCTTGTCCTCTGGCGTGGCCTCGGCCAGGAAGTCGTCGACCCCGGCTTCCGAGGCGATGGCGGCGGCCGTGACCGGGTTGTCGCCGGTGATCATCACCGTGCGCAGTCCCATCCGCCGCAGGTCGGCGAACCGCTCCTTGACGTTGGGCTTGACCACGTCCTTGAGGTGGATGACGCCCAACAGCATGCCGTTTTCCGAGACCGCCAGCGGGGTGCCGCCGGAGCGGGCGATCCGGTCGACCGCCGCGGTGAATTCGGCCGGAGCCTGGGCGGCGGTCAGGCCGGAGGATTTCAGCACCGCGTCGACCGCGCCCTTGCGCCAGCTGGCGCCGTCCGCTTCCAGGCCCGACTGGCGGGTGTTGGCGGAAAAGGCGATGACCTTGGCGCCGGCCGGGGCCTCCAGGGTCAGGCCCTGGGCGCGGGCCAGCTCGACGATGGAGCGGCCCTCAGGGGTTTCGTCGCCCAGCGAGGCCAGCAGCGTCGCCCGCAGCATCACGTCCGGCCGTACGCCCGGCACGGGGATGAATTCGGTGGCCATGCGGTTGCCGAAGGTGATGGTGCCGGTCTTGTCGAGCAACAGGGTGTCGACGTCGCCGGCGGCCTCCACCGCCCGGCCGGAGGTGGCCAGGACGTTGACCTTCAGAAGCCGGTCCATGCCGGCGATGCCGACGGCGCTGAGCAGACCGCCGATGGTGGTCGGGATCAGGCAGATGAACAGGGCGCCGAGCACGACCGGGTCGATCTTTACGCCCGAGTAGGCGCCGAGGCCCAGCAGGGTCACGACCGCGATCAGGAAGATCAGGGTCAGTCCGGCCAGCAGCACGGCCAGGGCGATCTCGTTGGGAGTCTTGCGCCGGTCGGCGCCCTCGACCATGGCGATCATCCGGTCAAGGAAGGTGTTGCCGGCCGCCGAGCTGATGCGGACCATGATCCAGTCGGAGACGACAGTGGTCCCGCCGGTGACCGCGCTGCGGTCGCCGCCGGCTTCCCGGATGACGGGCGCCGACTCCCCGGTGATGGCCGCTTCGTTGACCGAGGCTATGCCTTCGATGATCTCGCCGTCGGAAGGGATGACATCGCCGGCCTCGACCAGGACGACATCGCCGACCGCCAGTTCGTGGGCCGGGGTGGGAATCACCGTGCCGCGACCTGGATCGACCAGCAGCTTGGCCTTGGTGGTGACCCGCGTGGCCCGCAGGCTGTCGGCGGCGGCCTTGCCGCGACCTTCGGCGATGCTCTCGGCGAAGTTGGCGAACAGCACGGTGGCCCAGAGCCACAGCGAGATCTGCAGCGCAAAGCCCCATTCGCCTTGGCTGGCCATCGCCAGGATGGTCGAGACCGTGGCCAGGACAGCGACGATCTCGGTGGCGAAGATCACCGGATTGCCGAGCAGCTTGCGCGGATCGAGTTTGACGAAGGCGTCGGCGGCGGCCCGGGCCAGAATGGCGCCGGAGAAGCTGCCAACCAGGCTGGCGGCCTTGCGGCGGGTATCGCCCAGCGGTGTGGATGCGTCGGTCATGTCAATGAACCCCTGGGTTTTCTAGTGAGCCGCGACCGCGCCAAGCACCTGGAAGTGCTCAACGATCGGGCCGAGGGCGAGGGCGGGGAAGAACTGCAGGCCGCCCATGATCAGCACCACGCCCAGGAGCAGGCCGATGAACAGCGGCCCGTCGGTCGGGAAGGTGCCGGTGGTGGCGGCAAGCTTGGGTTTGATCGCCAGGGCGCCGGCGATGGCCAGCACCGGGATGGCGTAGGCGAAGCGACCGAGCAGCATGGCGATGCCGAGCGTCGTGTTCCACCAGGGCGAGTTGGCGGTCAGGCCGGCGAAGGCCGAGCCGTTGTTCCCGGTCGCGGAGGTGTAGGCGTAGAGAATCTCGGACAGACCGTGTGGCCCGTGGTTCAGCAACCCACCTAGGGCGACCGGCAGCACCGCCGCCACGGACGAAAAGCCGAGGATGGCCAGCGGCAGGATCAGCACGGCCAGCATGGCGTACTTGATCTCTCGCGCCTCCACCTTCTTGCCCAGATACTCGGGCGTGCGTCCGACCATCAGACCGGCCACGAAGACCGCGATGAGAGCCATGACCACCATGCCGTAGAGCCCTGAGCCGACGCCGCCAGGCGCGATCTCGCCCAGCTGGATCAGGAACATCGCCACGCCGCCGCCAAGCGGCATGAAGCTGTCGTGCATGCCGTTGACCCCGCCGTCGGAGGCGCCAGTGGTGTAGGCCGCCCAGACGGCGGTGGAGGGCGCGCCGAAGCGGACTTCCTTGCCTTCCATATTGACGCTGGCGTCGACCTTGGCGGCGACCAGGGCCGGCGGGGGCTGGACTTCGGCGGCGTAGATTGCGGCCGCGCCGCCCGACACCAGGATGACCATCACGGCGACCAGGGCGCGGGCCTCCTTGCGGGCGATGACCAGCCGGCCGAAGGCGAAGACGCAGGCCAGAGACAGCACGTTCATCGAGATGATTTCGATGAGGTTGGTGATGGCGTTGGGGTTTTCGAAGGGATGGGCGGAGTTGGCGTTGAAGATGCCGCCGCCGTTGGTGCCGAACTGCTTGATGGCTTCCTGGCTGGCGGTCGGGAACAGGGCGATGACCTGCTTGCCGCCCTCGACCGTGGTGGCGGTCACGTTGGCGAGCATGGACTGGGGCACGCCCAGGCCGATGTAGACCACCGCGATGACCAGGGAGAAGGGCAGCAGGACGTAGAGGCTGATGCGGGTCAGGTCGACCCAGAAGTCGCCAAGGTTCTCGGAGCGGTTGGCGGCGAAGGCGCGCGCCACCGCGGCGGCCACGGCGATGCCGGCGGCCGCCGAGAGGAAGTTGTGCGAGGTCAGGCCGGCCATCTGAGAGAAGGTCGAGACCGTCGCCTCCGGCACATAGGATTGCCAGTTGGTGTTGCTCACGAAGCTGACCGCGGTGTTGAACGCCAGGTGCGGCGAGAGACCGGCGAAGCCCTGGGGGTTCATCGGCAGCAGGTTCTGGAACCGCAGGATCAGATAGAGGACGACAAAACTGACAAGGGAGAAGGCCAGGAAGCTGAAGGCGTAGGCCAGCCAGTTCTGTCCCTTCTCCGGCTTGACGCCGGAGGCGGCGTAGATGACCCGCTCGACGGGCCGCAGCACCGGGTCAAGCCAGGTGCTCTGACCCGTCCACACACGGGCGAGATAGACGCCAAGCGGCCAGGCCAGGATGACCGTGACGGCAAGGGTGAGGGCGATCTCCGCCCAACCGCGGAAATCCATCAGAACTTCTCCGGACGAATGAGGGCGACGACCATGTAGATGGCGATAACGAGGGCTCCGGCCCCCCAGATCAGGTTGGCGAGCATCAGATTTTCCTCAGGACCGCGGCATAGCCGGCGAAGGCCACGAAGATGGCCACGCCAAGGGCGAGAAAGATGAGATCGGACATAGGGCGCTCCATTCCGCGCAGGGTCGCCGCGCAGTTTCGGGCGGACCCTATCGAGGGCGAGCGTAAGGGCTCCATTCGGAAGCCGCTTGACGCACATCAAGGAATCATAAGGGTCGAGATTTCGCGCTTGCGGCGGCCGCCAGACTGTCCCCGGCTTGACCTCCGAACAGGCCGGCCACATCCTTCTACTGGACGGTGCGATGATCAGGCGGAACTTCGGCTCCGCCCCCGCTGGTCCTGAAGACTCCATCCGGCCGAATGTTCAGACTGCTCGCGTTCGGGGCATCGCCCTGCTGCTGATATCCTCCGGAACCAGCGCAGCGGTGGCTGGTTTCACCATCCTGGCGGTCGGGGGGTCATCTCCGACCTATTTCCAATCCTTGTCACCCTGGCGATCGAAGGTATGGGCTCCAAGACTCTTCAAGCCACAAAATGGCTGTGTATGGCCATCGATGATCGCCCGGCGGTGATCCCTTGAGTCGGGGTCCGCGGCCCGACCTGCGCCTCGTCGGCGACGTCGGAGGCACCAACTGCCGCTTCGCCCTGGTCGAGGCGTCCGGCCATGAGGTCCGCCTGGTCGATCCGCAGAGCTTCAAGGTCGCCGACTATCCAAGGCTTGAAGACGCGATCGACCACTATCTGCAATCGCGTCCCGCCGACCGGCCCGGACAGGCGGTGGTCGCCGTGGCCGGCCCGGTCACCAACGGGGAGGCCGAACTGACCAACGGCCGTTGGATGATGTCGGAGACCGGCCTGGAGAGGCGCGGCTTCTGCGCGGCGCGGCTGATCAACGATTTTGAGGCTCTGTCCCTGGCGGCGCCGCGCCTGGGCGACAGCGACCTGGGCGATATCGGCGGCGTGAAGGCCGCTCAGCCGGGCCACACGGTGGCGATCATCGGCGCGGGCACCGGCCTCGGCGTCGGGGCCCTGGTGCGCGACGGCGTCGGTCAAGCCGTGGCGGTGAGCGAAGGCGGCCATATCGCCTTCGCGCCCACGGACGAGGTTGAGATCGAAATCCTCAGGGTGCTGGGCGCCCGCTTCGGCCGGGTGTCCCTGGAACGCATCCTGTCGGGTCCCGGGCTGGTCAACCTCTACCAGGCCTTGGCGCAGATCCAGGGCAGGGCCGTCGAGCCCCTCAAGCCCGAGGACGTCGAGGAGCGCAGCGAGAGGGGCGACACGCTGGCGCGTGAGACCCTCGCGCGGTTCTGCAGGATCTACGGCGCGGCGGCCGGCGACTTCGCCCTGGCCTTCGGGGCGGCGGGCGGCGTCTACCTGGGCGGCGGCGTCGCGCCGAAACTGCTGGACACCCTGCGGGCCGGCGACTTTCGCAAAGCCTTCGAAGACAAGGGCCGGTTCAGCGACTACTGCGCCGCCATTCCAACCAAGGTCATCCTTCACCCTCACGCCGCCCTGCTTGGCGCGGCCGCCGCTCCCCTGGCCATGCACGCGGCCGCACGCTAGGGGCCTTCCGGGTTGGATCGAATGGTCCGACCCGTCAAAAGGAGACCTAAGACAGCCGGCTGAGCAGTTGCACCAGCTGGGTCTGGCTGGCGGTTCCCGTCTTGCGGAACAGGCTCTGCAGATGCGTGCGCGCCGTATTGACCGCCATTCCCGCCAGGGCCGCCGCCGGGGCCAGACCGGCGCATCGGACCAGTTCGACCGCCAGGTCCGATTCCCGCTCGGTGAATCCGAAGGCCCCACAGAGCAGGTCGCGCGACGGCAGCCGGACCGCCGCCAGGTCCTGCAGATGGATGACACAGCCGATCGCGCCGGCCGCAAGGAACGGCTCGATCGGCGGGGCCGGCAGGACCGACAGGGCATAGGGGTGGCGACCCGATGGCCGGCTGACCAGCATCCTGCCCCCAACCGCCGTTTCGCTTAGGCGGGCACGGTCAAGGGCCGTTCCGATCAGCTGCTGAAGCCGACGGGTCTCCGGCGGCCGGCGGGTCGCCAGACGGCCATCGATCAGGGAGAGCCCGTCCTCGGCCCCGATCATCGCCTCAGCCAGATCGTTGACCAACACCGGCCGCCCGTCCGCCCCGAGCAGGATGACCCCTTCGGCCCCCTGTGCCAGGACGCCCAGGAGGGCATGGCGGGTCGCCACCTCCCGCCCCACAATTCGGCCTAGGCCGCAGGCCTGGCCAATATGCGGGGCCAGCCGCTCAAAGGACCGGATGGCGTCCTGGCTGGCGTGACCCTCGGCCTCGGTGGTGAGGATAGCCAGGCTGGCGCTGGCCGCACCCGGGAGCGCCAGCGTCACGCCAAGTGAATACTTCACCCCAAGGATATCGCCGGCGGCCCGGCACCTGGGGTCGCGATCCATGGCCTCCACATCGTAGAGCCTATGGTCGTAGTAGACGGCGCCGGGCGGCGAACCGATCAGGAAGGGCGTACGCGGATCGTTCGCGTAGACTTCCCCCGCATAGTAGTCGAGCGCGAACGCCACGGTGTGGCGGCCGGTCAGCTCAACCCCTTGCACGCGGCGGTCGGCGTCGGACAGGGTCAGCACCGCGGTGCCGGCTCCGAAAAGCCCGGCGACCAGTTCGAGGGCAGCCGGCCAGTCACAATGACCCAGGGCCGCCGCATACAGCGCCGCGACGGCTCCCTCATGCTGGTCTTCGCTAAGCACTGCGCCCCCCGGCCCTATGTCGCATCGCGGCCGCCCATCGGTCCGTCAGCGCGATGCCCCGGCGACCGTGGGTCAACGACCCATGATCCGGACGTCCAGTTGGGTCTGGTTCAAATGGACTAGTCAAGGCGGGAGACGGATTTTCCCGAGAGGCGCCTAATGGCGGACAGCAGACTGAGCAGGACTTCGACCAGCCGCGGCGGCCTCACGCTGACGCGGAGTCCGCTTAGCTGGACCAAAGGAAAGCCCATGCCCAGAGCCGCAATCCTCGTCGCCTTCGCCCTGTCCAGCCTTTGTGGATACTCCGCCCAGGCCTCCGCGGCGCCGGCCCTCATCCTGGCTTCCGCCACCAACTGCGCGGTCGTCTTCCAGCGCAACCAGGCCCGCATCGAAGCCCTGGTCCTGGCCGGTCGCAAAGCTGAGATACCGGCCCTGTTCACCAAGGCCGGTTGCGCGGGGCCAGCGGTGAAGGCGCCGGCGCTTCCGGCCGGCAAGGCCCAGAAGCCGAGGATCAAATGCGTCTTCAAACTGCTTCCACCGACCATCACCTGCACCTTCCTGAAGGTTCCAGAGACAACTCCGATGTAATCAGGGGGCCGGACGCCGCCAGCGCGAGACCCTGCCTCCGTTAACCCGCTGCGGGGGTCGGATGCCGGGATGGCGCCTTTCGCGACCTGAAATAAAAATTCACATGGCGTTCAGTTTCAATATAACAGAATGTACATGTTGCAAGAAGGGTTGCTGGGGAGCAAACAATTCTAATAGTGCTCGTCATTGGCCAGTCCGCAATGGGTATAGTTTAAGTTCGCGTACAACAAAACTGAACCTCAAACGGAGATTGACCATGAAGAGAATCGTTTTTCTGACCGCCGCCTTGGCTGCGGTCTGCATCAGTTCCGCCGCCGGGGCGAATGAGATCCAGAAGGCCGCCGGTTCCGTCCGTCAGGTGGTGGCGGAAAACATCACCCAGCCCGAAGCGGAGCCGACGTCACAGCGGGCGCCCGGCGCCTCAACGGGCGGCGGCGGCCCTGCGGCCTGGCCTCATCACCAGCCGACCACCCGCTGGTCCCGCCACCACCGGAACACCACCACCCCGAGGATCGCCAAGCCGGCAAACGCATCGTCCATCCCGACCAAGCGCGGCTTCTACCATCAGGTGACCAGCCGCTGGGCCCGGCACTACCGCAACACCTCGAGCCCGTCACCGAAATAGACGGTTTCGCCAAGCTCGGCGGTGCGTCGACGGCCCGAGCGCGGAATCGGCTTTGGTCTTCGGCGTCCCGCCAGGGCGCCGATCCCGGTCGTCGCGGCTTGCGGCCATGAGAAGCAGCGCCCGCGCCTGATCCTGCCCACCCAAATCCTCGAGAGACATCATGCCAAGACGCGCGATGAGCCGCTGCCTCGGTCCCTTGATCGGTCTGGTGCTCGCCTGTCCCGGCCTTGCCGCCGCCGAGGCGCCGCAACCCCGCCAATTCACGCTTAACCAGCAGATGATCGACGGGCTCGCCACGCCGGCCGACGCCAAGGCCTGCGATCCTCGTGACGTGCTCGTCGACCTGCTGGGACAGCTCGGCCCTGCGGCCAAGGTCTACCCGACCGAGAACTACTTCTATTTCCAGTTCTATCGCGGTGGAAAATCATACTCGGCCAGTCTCAGGTTTACGATCGACAAGCGCGACAAGGGCATTGTCGAGCTTGCCTGCTATGAAACCTACGCCAGCTGGCTGGAGCCGGACCATGAGAAGGACCTCATTGTCCACCTCTCGGCGGCGGATGGTGTCCGCGTCACCCGGACGGGTCCTCTCGAGTACGAAGTCGCCATAGACCAACTTGCCACCCGGTTTTCACTGAACGATCTGGACCAGACCCCGAACCCGAGCATCCTCACCGCCGACAATCGCTTTGTGGGCCGCAGCTTCGATGAATCCGGCCTGGCCTTCGACATCCTCTATGATCACAAGCGCAAGGCCTTCTTCTTTGTCCTCGACACCCGCGGGGCGGTCACCGAGACCTTCGTCGAGGTCAGCCCCAAGGTCTATCTCGGACGCCGCACCGGCATGGTCTTCTACGAGGACACGGCGCCGAACCGTATGGTCCTGATCGCCGCCTATTCGGAGGACATTTTCAAGAACAGCTGGTTCGACGGCCCCTTCGACCACCTCCCCGAAAACTTTTATGAAACCAATGGTTTCTGGACCGCGGTCTATGAGGCCTTTCCGGAGCTGAAGGGCCAGTTGACGCCAAGCGGGGAGTTCCTCGACAACGGCATGATCTTCGCCATCATGCCCTACCGCGGCTATCTTTCAGAAGCGGGCCTCGGCTTCGTCAAGGCCTGCGCCGAGCGGTCGCCCGACAGGGGTGATCTGATCATCTGCCTGACGACCAATGGCGAGGAGCCGGAGCCCGCCGAGGCCGAGCCTCCCGCCCCCTGACCGCCGCCGATGATCCATGGGTCAGTCGCCGGGACCGGCCGCAAGGTGGTCGTCGAGGATGCGCACGGCGTCGCCCTTGGGATCGTCGTACTGGCCCGACCGCAGGGTCCACCAGAAGGCGCCCAGCCCGGCCAGGGCCAGGCCGACGGAGAAGGGCGCCAGGATGAAGATGATGGTCATCAGCGCCGGCCCTGAAGGTTCATTCTCAAGGCGTTGAGCATCACCACCAGGGATGAGCCGGACATGGCGATGGCGGCGACGAAGGGATTGATCATCCCCAGCATCGCCGCCGGCGCGGCGACCGCGTTGTAGAGGGCCGAGAAGGCGAAATTCTCCAGGGCGCGGGAGCGCGCCGCCCGCGCGACGCGGATCGCCATCGGCGCTGCCAGCAGGCCGCCGTCCATGAAGATCAGATCGGCTGCGTTCTGGCTGGCGTCCAGGGCCGAGCCGGGCGCCATTGAGGCATGGGCCCTGGCCAGGGCGGCGGCGTCATTCAGGCCGTCGCCGATCATCAGCACCTTGCGTCCGAAGGCCTGAAGGCGGTCGACGGCGGCGGCCTTGTCGAGCGGCGTGAGGCCGCCGGTCCAGCGGGAGACGTCGATCTCGGCCGCAGCCCGCGACACCGCTCCCGGGTGATCGCCGGAGAGGACTTCGACGGTCAGCCCCAGGGCGCGCAGTTCAGCGACCGCCCGGGCCGCTTCCGGCCGGACAGGGTCGTAGAAGCGCAGCCGCACGCGGGTGTCGCCATCGAAGCCGAACCACAGTTCGCTGTCATCGCCGGCGCCCGGATGGACGCCCAGATAGGCCGCCCGGCCCAGGCGGGCGGGCCGGCCGTCGATCAAGCCCTCGACGCCCATGCCGGCGACTTCTCGCGTCGAGGCGGCGACTGGCCCCGGCCCCGCCGCTTCCGCCAGGGCCTTGGCCAGCGGATGGCGGGAGGCGCGGGCAAGAGGCGCGGCGGCGGCCAGAATGGCCGGGGCCACGGTCAGCAGGCGCGGTTGCCCCTCGGAGACGATGCCGGTCTTGTCGAGCACCACATGATCGATCTCGGCGAGACGCTCCAGGGCCGCCCCCGACTTGACCAGAACACCCTTGCGGAACAATCGGCCGGACGCGGCGACCTGCACCGCCGGAACCGCCAGGCCCAGGGCGCAGGGACAGGTGACGATCAGCACGGCGGCGGCGCGCAACAGCGCTTCCCGCGGGCCGAGGCCCAAGGCCCAACCGCCGACGAAGGTGGCGGCCGCCAGGGTGTGGACGATGGGAACATAGAGTTCGGCAGCCCGGTCCGCCAGGCGGACATAGGCGCCGCGAACCTGGGCGCCGGCCTCCATCAGCCGGGCGATGGCCGAGACGGTGGAGTCCTCGCTGCGGGCGGTGGCGTTGAGCACCAGCCGCCCGGAGAGATTGAGCGCCCCGGCGTTCAACGCCACGCCCGGCCGGGCCTGCAGCAGAACCGTCTCGCCGGAGATCAGGGCGTTGTCGATGTCCGAAAGGCCCTCGACCACCCGTCCGTCAACCGGAATGCGCTCACCGGGCGCGACGGCCAGAAGGTCGCCGACCAGGACCTCGCCCACCGGTACGGCGGCCTCCCCGCCAGCGGCGGAAAGCCGGACCGCGACCGGCGCCTGCAGGGCCAGCAGGTCGCGCGCCGCGCCGCGGGCGGTGGCGCGAAGCCGGTGGTCGAGATAGCGGCCGATCAGCAGCAGGAAGAGCAGGGTGATGGCCGCGTCGAAATAAGCGTGCCGGCCATGCTGGATCGTCTCGGAAAAGCTGACCGCCAGGGTCAGCAGCACGCCGATGGAAATGGGCACATCCATATTGGCCTTGCCACGCCGCAGGGACGCCCAGGCCGACCGGAAGAAGACTTGACCGGCGAACAGGCTGCAGGGCGCCGCGATCAGCGCCGCCATCCAGTACATCACCTGCCGGGTCGAGTCCGACAGCTCCTGCCCGAACAGCCCCGCCCACACAGGCACGGTGAACATCATCACATTGCCCGCGCCGAAACCGGCGACGCCCAGGGCCAGGGCCAGTTCACGTCCCTGACGATCCTCCTGACCCAGGGCCTCCACCGGGTCGAACAGGCTGGCGCGATAGCCGAGGCCCTCGACGGTGCGGCGCACAGATTCGGGGTCGCCCAGTCCCTTGGCCAAACCGACGGCGAGTTTTCCCGTCGTCAGGTTGAACCGGCTGCTGGTCACGCCCGGCAAGGCCGCGACACTCTTCTCGATACGCGACAGGCAAGCGCCGCAGCGGGCTCCCTGGACAAGCAGTTCAAGGCGGCCAACGCCCTCGTCGTTCCTGCGGACAAAGGCGCTGAAATCCTGGGCGGCGGCTTCCGTCATGGGACCATGATCCTGCGTTCGGCGCGGAACGGGCCGCCGGATTTACCATTCAGCGTGACCCGCAGATCCCAGGCGCCGGAGGCAAGCGGCAGCGTCGCCCCGTAGAGGCCAGGGCCGAGAGGCTGAAGGATCGCGACCTTTCGCCCGGTCTCGGTGGCTGGGCGCTCGATCGTCAGTTCCGCGTGCAGGCCGGTCAGCGCGGCGCCGCGAGCGTCGACCGCCGACACCTCGATCTCGCCCGTTGGACGCCTGTTCAGACCGACACTCCAGCCAAGCGCGTCCTGGCTCCGCCGCTCGGCCAACCGCTGATTGAAGGCCAGCCCCGCTTCATAGGGGTTGGACGCCACCTCGCCGGAGAAGGTGCTGTAGGCCTTGACCATGAAAAACGCGTCGACCCCGATGATCAGGGCGAAGAACAGCGTCACCGCGATCAGGACGTGCCAGCCGTTGATGCGGAAGCCGGTCTGCGGCGTGATGTCGGTCATGGCCTGTTCGCGGCTCCTGAAAGGAAGACGGTCTTGACCTCGACCTGCGCCTGGGGGGCGCTGAAGCGAAAGGTCAGCGGCTGGCTGGATCCCGAGACCGAAGCGGCGGGCGCGGTGACGAAGACCCGCACCGCGCCGACCTGGTTGGCCCGGGCGAGGATGTGGAGGGTGTTGGCGGCCGTGGCTGAGCCGGGCGTGCGGAGGCGGGCGCCGGCCAGGCCATCGACGGTGACAGCGAAGGTTCGGTCCTCGAAGGCCCGGTTGGCGATCTTCAGGGTGTAGCCGTCGCGGATCGAGCCGTCGTGCAGCCGCACGAAGGTCGGATTGCGGTCGCGCAGGACATGGGCCTCCACCGGACTGCGGTTGCTCAGGCCCCAGGCCATCAGCCCGGTCAGGCCGAGAAGCACCACGGCGTAGAACATAGTCCGGGAGCGGATCAGCCGGTAGACGCCCTTGCGGCCCTGCGAGCGGTCCAGCACAGCGGCGTCGGTGTCATAGGCGATCAGGCCGCGAGGCCGGGCGACGCGGTCCATGACCTGGTCGCAGGCGTCGATACAGAGTCCGCAGTTGATGCACTCCAGCTGGGCCCCCTGGCGGATGTCGATCCCCATCGGACAGACGACCACACACTGGTTGCAGTCGATGCAGTCGCCGCGACCGGCCCAGTCCTGGCCCTTCTTGTGGGGGCCGCGCGGCTCGCCACGGTCGTAGCGATAGGTCACCTGCAGGGAATGACGGTCCAGCATGGCCCCCTGGATGCGCGGCCAGGGGCACATGTAGGTGCAGACCTGCTCCCGCATCGACCCGGCGAACAGATAGGTGGTGGCGGTCAGGACCGCGCAGGAGATGTAGGCCGTCATCGGTCCCTGGCCGATCCAGAAGCTGCGGATCAGGCTGGGGGCGTCGTGGAAATAGAAGATCCAGGCGCCGCCGGTGCCGAAGGCGATACCCACCCAGACAATATGCTTGCCGGCCTTGCGCCAGGCCTTGTCGAAGGACCAGGGGGCCGCGTCCAGCTTCATCCGGGCGTTGCGGTCGCCCTCGAACCGCCGTTCGACCAGCATGAACAGGTCGGTCCAGACGGTCTGCGGGCAGGCGTAACCACACCAGAGCCGGCCGAACAGAGCTGTCGCCAGGAACAGCGCCAACGCGGCGATGACCATCAGGCCGGTGATGAAATACACCTCCTGCGGCCACAGCTGGATGAAGAAGAAATAGAAGCGGCCGCCGGCGAAATCGACCAGCACCGCCTGGTCCGGCAGGGCGCCGGGCCGCTCCCAACGAATCCAGGGGGTGATGTAGTAGATGGCCAGGAACAGGCCCATCAAAGCCCATTTGATCGTCCGCCACCGGCCGTTGATCCGTTTGGGATAGATCTGAACACGGGGTTTGTAGAGGCCGCCGCCACCCTTCTCCGCCTTGCGGCGAGTCCGGGCGGCGACGGAGACCGGCGCTGTGCCAGCGGGGGCGCCGGGCTTGGCGCCGCCGTTGGGGGAACCTGTCCGGTCGATGACGACGGTCATTTGTCCTGACCACCGGCGTTGGCGTGCACATAGACGGCAAGGGCTTTGAGGGTCTCCGGGCTGAAGCGCTTGCCCCAGGCCGGCATCACCCCGCCACGGCCGCTATAGATCTGGCCACTGATCGAGGCGGCGTCGGATCCATAGAGCCAGTCGCCGTCAGTCAGATCGGGCGCGCCGACGGTCTGGTTACCCTTGCCGGCGGGTCCGTGGCAGGCCACGCACTGTTCGGCGAAGACCGGCCGCGCGCGATCGGCCGCCACCCGGTCAGCCTTCTGCCCGGAGAAGGCCAGGACCAGTTCGGTGAGATCGCTGATCTGGCCGTTGTTGAGCATCCCGTCCCGACCGAAGGCGGGCATCTGCGACAAGCGGGCGCCGTCGGCGCCGGACCGGACGCCGACCGTCAGGGTCTGGTGGATGTCCTGCAGCGAGCCGCCCCACAGCCAGACGTCGTCGCGCAGGTTGGCATAGCCCTTGCCGCCCGTGCCCCCCTGCCCGTGGCAGGTGGCGCAGTTGTCGCCGAAGATCGACTGCCCGATCTGCAAAGCATAGGCCTGCAGCTCCGGGTCGGCCTCGATCTGCTCAAGGCTGGCGGTCTTCAGCACCCGCTCGCCCTTGCCGCGAAGCCGGTGAAGATCGTCGATCGCCGTACTCACCGCCGCCCGGTCGGAACGGCCAAGGATCCCTGGGCTGTAGCCGCTGATCCCGGGCCAGGCCGGCATCAGCACCCAGTAGACAATCGCCGCCAGGATGCAGGCGTAGAAGACCCAGAGCCACCAGCGCGGCAGGGGATTGTCGAGTTCTCGGATGCCATCCCAGACATGGCCGGTCGTTTCGACGCCGGTGACCTCATCGGTGTGGGGAACTGGTTCGGTCACAGCGCGTCATCCTCCAGGGGCAGGCGGGCGGCCTTTTGAAAGGCGTCCCGGTTTTTCGGCCAAAGGGCGTAGACCGTCCCGGCCAGGAAGATCAGGCCGAAGTAGATGAGCCCGGCCTGCTGGGCGAAGCGCGCCACGGTTTCGTAAGTCATTATCGCCCCCTAGCGCTTGTTCGCCGGATCACCGGCCTGGTAGGTGCTGAAATCGACCATGGTGCCGAGCATCTGCAGGTAGGCGATCAGGGCGTCCATTTCGGTCACCTCGTCCGGGTTGCCGTCGAAGTCCCGGTTGACCACCTTGCCGCCGTAGCGCTGGCGAAGGCCGATGGCGTCGGACGAGAAGGGATCGGACTGGGCGGCGACATCGACCAGGGCGTTGTCGATCTTGTCCTGGGTGTAGGGCACGCCGACGGTGCGCATGGCCCGCATCTTGGCCTGCAGATCGATGAGCCGAAGCTCCTTCCTGGCCAGGAAGCGATAGGGCGGCATCACCGATTCCGGCACCACCGAGCGGGGGTCGGTGAGGTGGTCGCTATGCCAGCCGTCGGAGTATTTGCCGCCGACCCGAGCCAGGTCCGGACCGGTGCGCTTCGACCCCCACTGGAAGGGATGGTCGTACATGCTTTCGGCGGCCAGGCTGTAGTGACCGTAGCGCTCGACCTCGTCCCTCAGGGGGCGGATCATCTGCGAGTGGCAGACGTAGCAGCCTTCGCGGATATAGATGTCGCGGCCGGCCAGTTCGAGCGGCGTGTAGGGCCGGATGCCGTCCACCTTCTCGACCGTGCTTTGCAGCCAGAAGAGCGGCGCGATTTCGACCAGGCCGCCGATCGAGACGACGACCAGGATGCCGATGACAAGCAGCAGCGAATGCCGCTCCAGCTTGCCGTGGTGTTTCCAGAGATTCATGGTTCTTGCCCCCCTTACGCGGCGACGGGGATGGCGAGCGGGGCCGTGGGCGATCCGCTCTCCGCGGCGGACGGCATACGAACCGTCCGCCAGAGGTTGTAGATCATGATCAGGGCGCCCGAGAGGAACATCAGTCCTCCAGCGGTCCTGATGATGTTCTCGATATGCTTGGCCGAGACCGTCTCGATGAAGCTGTAGGCGAGGAAGCCTTCGGGCGTGTAGGCCCGCCACATCAGGCCTTCCATGATGCCGGAGACCCACATCGCGCAGATGTAGAGAACCAGGCCCGTGGTGGCGATCCAGAAGTGCCATTCGACCAGGGCGTTCGAATAGAGCCGGTCCTTCTTCCACAGCCAGGGAACCATGCAGTAGATGGCCCCGAAGGTGATGAAGCCGACCCAGCCGAGAGCGCCGGAATGGACATGGCCGATGGTCCAGTCGGTATAGTGGGACAGGGCGTTGACCGCCCGGATCGACATCACCGGACCTTCGAAGGTGCTCATCCCGTAGAAGGCGATGGCGACCACCATCATCCGGACCACCGGGTCGGTGCGCAGCTTGTCCCAGGCGCCCGACAGGGTCATCAGCCCGTTGATCATGCCGCCCCAGCTGGGCATCCACAGCATGATCGAGAAGGTCATCCCCAGGGTCTGGGCCCACTGCGGCAGGGCCGTGTAGTGGAGGTGGTGGGGTCCTGCCCAGATGTAGATGAAGATCAGCGCCCAGAAGTGCACGATCGAGAGGCGGTAGCTGTAGACCGGCCGGCCGACCCGCTTGGGCACGAAATAATACATCATGGCCAGGAAGCCGGCGGTCAGGAAGAAGCCGACGGCGTTGTGGCCGTACCACCACTGGGTCAGGGCGTCCTGGACCCCGGAGAACACCGAATAGCTGCGGCTGTTCAGCGGGCCGATCGGAACCGCAAGGTTGTTGACCACATGCAGCAGGGCGACAGTGACGATGAAGGCCAGGTAGAACCAGTTGGCCACATAGATGTGGGGTTCCTTCCGCTTCCAGATCGTCCCCAGGAAGACCAGCAGATAGGCGACCCAGACGATGGTCAGCCACAGGTCCACATACCACTCCGGCTCGGCGTATTCCCGCGACTGGGTGATCCCGGCCAGGTAGCCCGTGGCCGCCAGGACGATGAACAGCTGATAGCCCCAGAAGACGAACCACGGGGTGACACCCCCCGCCAGGCGGGCCCGGCAGGTGCGCTGAACGACCCAGAAGGAGGTGCAGATCAGGGCGTTGCCGCCGAAGGCGAAGATGACGCCCGAGGTGTGCAGCGGCCGCAGCCGACCGAAGTTCAGCCAGCCCGCGTCCGGGAAGTAGAGAAGGGTCGGAAAGGACAGCTGGGCCGCGATGACCACCCCGACCAGCATGCCCACCGCGCCCCAGAACATGGTGGCGATGACGCCGGCGCGGATGACCCCGTCCATATAGCTGTCCGGATCATCCTTCAGCAGCCCGGCGCTGAGGCCCGCCGTCAGGGCAAACCCGGCCAGGACGCAGGCGGCGACGAACAGCAGGCTGTGGAAGCGGAACAGGGGATCGTCGGTCAGCCCCGCCGCCACAGTGAACAGCAGGCCGGCGACCACCGTCAGGGCGAGCAGCAACGGCGCCCCCGGCAGTGGATTTCGTTGATCGGTCAAGGCTGTCGTCATTTCGGCTCCCCGCAAGGTCTGATCGGACATCGCCCGGCGGCCGGGGGGACGCCTTGATTTCGATCAAGGCTCTGGCCGGTCGATGTGCGAGGCTGCGCCATCGATGGAGAGGCCCGATGAACAGCAGCAAGACCCAGGACCGACCGATATCCTGCGCCGGGGCTCGCGCCGGCCACGGAGACGGGGTGACCTTGGACTTCGTCACCACCCTGGCGGCCCTGACCGCCGGTTTCCTGTGGCTCTGGGTCGGCCTGCTGAATGCGGCCGCGCCTGTCGGCGGCCAGATCTGCAGCGCGAGTCCGGCGACCTTCGCCACCGCTCCCCATTGCCTGCTCTGCTATCCTGCGGCGGCCGCGACCCTGACCGCCGTGATCGGCGCGGTGATGATGCTGCAGCGGCGCGCGCGCCTCGCCAGCAGGTCGGGCGCCTACTGACGACAGGGCCGCGAAGCGTTCTGGGACAGAGCCGCCGGCAGGCCGGCTCACCGGGGCCCGGCGGCGACCGTGTCCAAGCGTGTACAAGATTCAGGGCAGTATGGCCCGCGCCCCCAAGTCGCGCAGTCCGTCCGCACAGTCATGCCGCAATCCCCGTAAACCGTTGAGGGCGCAGGGTCGCCACTCCAGTCGGGCGACACTGTTTCAGGCCATTTCCGCTTTCAGGCGGCCCCTTTTCAGGCGGCAATGCCGCCCATCCGCTTCAGCTGGCAGCCGGTCCACAGCCGATCCAGGGCGCGGAGAAGATCATCCATCATCGCGTCGGTATGGGCCGGCGACGGAGTGAATCTCAGCCGCTCCGTCCCGCGGGGAACGGTCGGATAGTTGATGGGCTGGACATAAATCCCGTGGTCCATCAGCAGCATGTCGGAAATCAGCTTGCAGTGGACCGGGTCGCCGACCATCAGCGGCACGATGTGGCTGGCCGAGGGAAGCACCGGCAGGCCGGCGCGTTCGAACCGGGCCTTCAGGCTGTCGGCGCGCGCCTGATGGGCGACGCGAACCTCGTCGTGGGTTTTCAGCCAGCGAATCGAGGCCAGGGCCCCGGCGGCCAGGGCGGGCGGGATGGAGGTGGTGAAGATGAATCCCGGCGCATGGCTGCGGATCGCGTCGCAGATCACCGCATCCGCGGCGATGTATCCGCCCATCACCCCGAAGGCCTTGGCCAGGGTGCCCTCAATGATGTCGATCTGGTCCATGACCCCGTCGCGCTCGGCGACGCCGGCGCCGCGGGGGCCGTACATCCCCACCGCATGCACCTCGTCCAGATAGGTCAGGGCGCCATAGCGTTTGGCCAGGGCGATGGTCCCGGCCAGATCGGCGATGTCGCCGTCCATCGAATAGACGCTCTCGAAGGCGATCAGCTTGGGCGCCGACGCGGGCGCCTCGGCCAGCAGCTCCTCCAGATGCGCCAGGTCATTGTGGCGGAAAATCCGGCGCTCGCCTCCGCCATTGCGGATCCCGGAAATCATCGAGGCGTGGTTGAGGGCGTCGGAAAAGATGATCAGTCCCGGCAGAACGGCGTAGAGGGTCGACAGGGTCGCCTCGTTCGAGACGTAGCCCGAGGTGAACAGCAGCGCCGCCTGTTTGCCGTGGAGGTCGGCCAGCTCGGCTTCCAGCTCGACATGGTAGTGGGTGGTGCCGGAGATGTTGCGGGTGCCGCCGGAGCCGGCGCCGGCTTCCTCGATGGCCTGGTGCATGGCGTCAAGAACCACGGGGTTCTGACCCTGGCCGAGATAGTCATTGGAACACCAGACAATCACCTCGGAGGCCGATCCGTCGGCCTGGGTCCAGGTGGCCCGGGGAAAATCGCCGCGATGCCGTTTCAGATCGGCGAAGACCCGGTAGCGGCCCTCGGCGTGGACCTTGTCGACGGCGGCGTGGAAGGCGGCGGCGTAGGGCATGGCGGCTCTTGGAATGGCGACGATCCGGCATCCTCCGTCCGCCGACGACGCCCCGCCTTGATCGGGATCAAGGCCGGAGTTCAGAGGCCGGCGGCCAGGGCGATCCGCATCAGGTCCGACAGGGTCCGCACCCCGACCTTGGACATCAGATTGGCCCGGTAGATCTCCACGGTTCGCGGGCTGATCCCCAACTGGTGGGCGATCACCTTGTTGGCATGGCCCTGGACCACACCCTTCAGCACATCGCGCTCGCGTGGCGAAAGACCTTCCAGCCTCTGCTCCGCCGCCCGACGCTCCTGACCCTCGGCCGGGGCCGGGTCCCGGGACAGGGCGCCCTGGATGGCCTTTACCAGCACCTCGGCCGAGAAGGGCTTTTCGATGAAATCGACGACCCCGGCCTTCATCGCCTCGACGGCGAGGCCGACGTCGCCATGGCCGGTCATCACCACCACCGGCAGGGAGACGCCTTCCACCTTCAGTCGGGCGACCAGCTCCAGCCCGCTCATCCCGGGCATCCGCAGATCCGTCAGGATACAGCCCGCCATCGGCAGGTCCGGCAGGGCCTCGAGAAACGCCTGGGCGGAATCGAACAACCGCGGCGCGAAGCCCTGCATCTCCAGCAGGAAGCCCAGCGAATCCCGCATAGCCGGATCGTCGTCGATCAGATGGACAGTCCTAGACGGCAACCGAGGCCTCCTGCACGGCGAGCGGCAGGGTGAAGGCGAAGACCGCCCCGCCGCTGGCGTTGTCTTCCGCCCAGATCCGGCCACGGTGGGCCTCGATGATGGTCCGGCAGATGGACAGTCCCACACCCATCCCCTGGGCCTTTGTCGATACGAAGGGCTGGAAGAGCCGGTCGCGAATCTCAGCCGCGATTCCAGGCCCGCTGTCGATGACCGAGACCTTGACCATCTGTCCGTCGGCGGGCTCCAGGGAGACGGTAAGATCGCGCTCCGGGCTGTCTTCCATGGAATCCATGGCGTTTCGGATCAGGTTCAAGGCCACCTGCTGGACCTGGATCTTGTCGACGATCACCAGGCCCAGGTTGCGATCAAAGCGCAGGGCGACGCGGTAGCCCTTTTGCCGGGCGCCGACCAGGGCCAGGGCGCTGGCCTCTTCCATCAGTTTGGCGGGGTCTTCCAAGGTCCGCTCCGTCTCGCCCTTGGCGACGAACTGGCGCAGATGCTTGATGATGTCGCCGGCCCGCAGCGCCTGATCGGCGGCCTTGGCCAGGGCCTCCTTCAGCCGAGCGGGGTCCGGGCGGGCGGCGTCCAGCATGGTCGACGCCCCCTTCACATAATTGGCGATCGCCGACAGCGGCTGGTTCAGCTCATGGGCCAGGGACGAGGCCATCTCGCCCATGGCGGTCAGCCGGGAGACGTGGACCAGTTCGGACTGCAACTCCTGCAGCCGGCGCTCCTGGTCCCGCCGCTCGGTCAGGTCTCGGACGAAGCCGGTGAAATAGCGGCGCTGCCCGACCAGCGCCTCGCCGACCGCAAGCTCCATCGGAAAGGTGGTGCCGTCCTTGCGCGCGCCGACCACGATCCGGCCAATGCCAATGATCCGGCGCTCGCCGGTGGTCAGATAGCGATCCAGATAGCTGTCATGCTCGGAACGATAGGGCTGGGGCATCAGTATGCTGACATTGCGTCCCACCGCCTCGTCGACGCTCCAGCCGAACAGCCGCACGGCCGTGGCGCTGAACGACTGCATGACGCCCGCTTCGTCGATGACGATCATCGCTTCCGGCACCGTCGCCATGATCGATTCCAGATGCGCCTGCTGCGACCGGGCGGCCAGGCCCTGTTGCTGCAGCCGCTCGCCCCCGAAGGCGATGGCCGGCCCCAGGGCGATATAGACGAGGGCGTCGATCAGATTGGCGGGATCGGCGACCAGCGATCCGCGCAGCACCAGGATACTGCCCAGCAGTCCGAGCACGGTGGCGAGCAGGCCTGGAGCCCGGCCGGCCAGGCCCGAGGCCAGAAGGATGACCGGAATATTGAGGATCAACAGGGCCTGATCGCCCAAATTCGGGCTGAGCAGAAATCGGACCAGCAGAATCAGGCCCGTGCCGCCGACGGCCGCCAGATAGCCCAAGGCTACTGTTGCGTCGGCCGGTATCCAGACGCGCCACGATTGCCGGCTGTTCAAATCGCTGTCCCTGTCAGACCCCCGGGCCTGGCGACAGTATGCGGCCTCCAGGCCGCCATGGCCACCATGCGGCCGGTAATCAGCCGATCAGGTCCCGGCTGAGCGTCCGGCGGTTGGCGATCCGGAAACGTCGGCAGCCGGAGAATTCGACCAGACGGTCAGCCTGCAGCTGAGTGACCATCCGGGACACCGTCTCGATAGTCAGGCCCAGATAGTCGGCCATGTCCTGACGGCCCATCGGCAGCTCGATCATGCCGTCCCGGCCCTCGCCGGCGCGCTCGGCCACGTCCAGAAGGAAGCTGGCCACCTTCTGCCGGGCGCTCTTGCGGCCCAGCACCAGCAGATGCTCCTGGGTGCGTTCCAGTTCGCGTGCGGTGGCCGCCCAGATCAGCCGCTCCACCCTCTGGCCCTCATCGCCATAATGACGCAGCGACGCCTTGCGGATCACCTGGACGTCGCAGTTGGACAGCGCCTCGGCGGAGAAGCGGTGAGCGGGGCCAGTCTCGAGACCGAGGATATCGCCCGGGTAGTAGAAGTCGCCGACCTGACGGCGGCCGTCGCTGGTCAGCCGCATGGTGCGCACGGCGCCCCGAAGCACCCGGTAGATCAGATCGGCATCCTCGTCCTGGGCGTAAATCTCCTCGCCGGCGGCGAAGGTCATCCGCACGCCAATCTGGTCGAGCCCGGTGTTGTCGAAACCGGCGCCGCCAAAGCCCGTCAGGGCGTCAAAGGCCAGGGGGGAGGAGTAGCTGATGTCGGTCATCGAAGGGCTCCGTTTCGATGACCAAGGGATAGGTCGCGGGCGGGAGCGGCGACATTCGGGGCGAGCCCCTAAGGGAAACTACCTAGGCGGCGTCAGGGTCAAGGGTGGGCGGCCAAACCGGCTGACGCCCTCTGGCCGTTTGATCCAGGCCGCGCCGTCTGCGGGGGCTTGCCGAAGGTCGATCTCAGCGCCGCGTCCACCTTCAGCAACTTGGCCCGCGCCGGATCCGGCCCCAGGCTGGGGGTGATCCCGCCCAGGTGGGTATGGCCCTGGATGTCCAGCCCGGTGACCGCCGCGAGGTGCAGGTCGAAGACCGTCATCAGGGCCTTCAAGGCGCCGGTCGAATCGACCCAGGCTTCCGGGGCGCCGGAAGTGGAGAAACTGGTCAAGGTCCGTCCGGCCAGCATGGGCGCTGTCCCACCGAGCACCGAGCTGTAGCCGAAGCCCAGGCCGAAGACCCGGTCGACGAAGCCCTTGAGGATGGCGGGCGGCGCATTGAACCAGAAGGGATAGACAAGGATGAAGCTGTCCACCTCCGCCAGCCGGTCGCGCTCCGCCACGACGTCCGGCGCCGGCGCGTATCGCGGATGGCCGGGGATCTCCTCCGCCTGCAGGCAGGGTTGGAAGTCCATGCTGTAGAGGTCCCGCAACAGCACGGAATGGCCGAGCGACCGCAGCACCCTCATGCAGTCTCGGGCGATGGAGGCGCAGAAGCTGCCGCTGTCCGGATGGGCCAGGATGATGGCGTGTCGCATGGCTGGGCCCTTGATGGTTTCTTGGTCCTGGCTAAGCCGATAGGCGCTAATGGACGCTACACCTTTGATCTGGATCATTTTCCGGGCTTGCGGATGACGCGAGATTGGCCTGGGAGCGACGGCCCTCTCGACCTCCAAAGCCGGCCGACGCGGCGCCCCGGAATTCCCCCCTCCGGGGCGCACCCCACCTGCCCCTTCGGCTCCCCGCGCCATCCCCTCGGTCCGTCCTGAGAACAGGCCCGCCTTGACCGGGATCAATGCGCGCTCCCGGCGGGCGATCCAGGGTCCTGTCAAATCGGAGCCAGCGCCATGAGCTATCGCGACATTCTCGTTCAGGTCGACCAGCATCCCGCCTCCCGGGCCAGGGCCGCCGCGGCGGCGCATCTCGCACATCGGTCCAAGGGGTTCGTCAGCGGGGTTTTCCTGAAGTCCCGCTTTCTGAACGACGCCGTCGGGACCGAGGCCCTGGCCTATATGTCGCCAGATGATGTGGCGGCTTTCCTGGCCGAGCATAACAAATCCATCCTTGAAGCCTCCGAGGCCGCGCGGGAGGTTTTCGAGGCCGAGGCGGCCCAGGCCGGCGTGGCCTCGGACTGGTCGGTGATCGATGGCGACTCCGAATGGGCCCTGATCACCGCCGCGCGCCGGGCGGATCTCAGCGTCTTCCCGCCCAAGGCCGCCATCTGCCTGTCCCGCCAGACGGTTCCCGCCGCCGACCTCGGCCTGTCCTGCGGCGGCCCCGTGCTGGTCATTCCGCCTTCCGGCTGCAGTCCGGCCCTGGGGCGGCGCGTGCTGGTCGCCTGGAACGGCTCGCGGGAGGCCTCCCGCGCCTTGCGGGACGCCTGGCCGCTGGTCATGGCCGCGGATCGGGTCACCGTGCTGATGATCGCCCCTGATGAGTTCGAGGGCGGGCCGGACAGCCTGCTGCAACGCCATCTTGAGCGCCACGGGCGCGAGGCCGACATCATTGTCGACAGCGGCAAGGTCGGAACGACCGCCGAGATCCTTCGGCGACATGTTCAGACGCTGGACGCCGACCTGCTGGTCATGGGCCTGTATGGCCGGCCCCGGGTGCAGGAACTGATCCTCGGCGGTGTCAGCCGAAGCCTGCTGCAGGATCCTCCCGTTCCCCTGTTCCTGTCGCACTGACCGGGGCTCGGGGTCATGAAGCCGGCAGTCGCCCGCATCCTGGTCATCAACGGCCATCCGGACCCCTCGCCGGAACGGCTCTGCGCGGCCCTGGCGAGGCGCTATGTCGAGGCGGCCATCGAGGCCGGGCATGAGGTCCGACAGGTCACCCTCGGCCAGATGGATGTGCCGATGCTGACCACCATGGCCGAGTTCGAGGCGCCGCCCGGCGAGGCGATCCGGGCGATCCAGTCGGACCTGCTGTGGTCCAGTCACCTGCTGCTGGTGTTTCCCCTCTGGCTGGGAACGGCGCCGGCCAAGCTCAAGGCCCTGCTGGAACAGCTGATGCGGCAGAGCTTCGGTTTCGAGACCGGACCGCAGGGCATGACGCCCCGGCTGAAAGGACGCACGGCCCGGGTGGTGGTGACCATGGGCATGCCGGCGCTGATCTTCCGACTGTACTTCGGCGCCCACGGGGTCCTCGGCCTGGAGAAGGGCATCCTGGGGCTGGCCGGGCTGGGGCCGATCCGGCGGCTGCTGCTGGGCGGCGTGGCCAGCGCCAGCCCGGCGCAGCGCCTGAACTGGCTGGACCGGATGGCCCGGCTGGGGGCGCGAGGCCGCTGAAGGCCCAACGCCGGTTCTGGGCTTGATCCTGATCAAGGCGGCGGGGTCGGCGGTGGCGGACGATCAACCGTCAAGCCACAGGAGCCCATCCATGTCCGTCCTCGCCCACCCCTTCCTGGTCCTGGTCATCGCCGCCTTCGGACTGTTCATGGTCACGCTGTTCGCCGGCAGCCTCTACGCCCGCAGCTAGAGCCAGACCCCTTCGCGCCCAGACCCGTGAGGGGATCCGCCATGACCGCCATGACCGCCCCAGCCACGCGCCGATCCGATGGCGACCTGTTGCTCGCCCTGCAGGACGCCCGCGCGCCGCGCTACACCAGCTATCCCACGGCCGTGCAGTTCGACCCCGCCGTGGGCGCGGACCGGGCCGCCGAATGGCTGGGCGGCCTGGATCCGGCCCAGGCCGTAAGCCTCTATGTCCACATCCCTTTCTGCAGCCGGCTCTGCTGGTACTGCGGCTGCAACACCCGGGTCGCCAACCGGGCCCAGACGGTTTCGGACTATGTCGGCTGGCTGATCCGCGAGCTGGCCCTGGTCGAACAGGCGCTGGGCCAATCGCCCCGCGTGAGGTTCCTGCATCTGGGCGGCGGCACCCCCAACATGCTGTCGCGGGACGACATGACCCGGCTGTTCGCGGCCCTGAGGCACGTCTTCCGCATCTCGCCGGGCGCGGAGATCGCCGCCGAGATCGATCCGGCGGTGCTGACCCGCGACTGGGTCCGGGCGGCGGCCTTCCATGGCCTGACCCGCGCCAGCCTGGGGGTGCAGAACCTGTCGCCGGCGGTTCAGGCCGCGGTCAACCGGCCCGAGGCCTTTTCGGTCATCGCCGAGGCGGTGGGCTGGCTGAGGGAGGCGCAGATCCCGTCGATCAACCTCGACCTGATGTACGGCCTGCCCCACCAGACGGTGGCCGATGTCCGCGACACCCTGGACGCCGTCCTGACCCTTCGGCCCGAGCGGATCGCCCTGTTCGGCTATGCCCACGTGCCCTGGATGAAGGCCAATCAGCAGCTGATCGACGAGAGCGCCCTGCCCGGCCCCGCCGAGCGGATCGACCAGAGCGAATCGGCCGCCGAGCAGCTGACCGCGGAGGGCTATGTCCGCATCGGCATGGACCACTTCGCCCTGCCCGAGGACGACCTGGCCCGGGCCCAAGCGGGCGGAACCCTGCGCCGCAACTTCCAGGGCTACACCACCGACACCGCCCAGGCGCTGATCGGCCTGGGCGTCTCGGCGATCAGCCGCCTGCCCCAGGGCTATCTGCAGAACAGCGCCGCCGAAACCAGCTGGCGCGCCGCCCTGAAGGCGGACCGCCTGCCCGTGGCCCGCGGCCTGGTGCTCACCGACGACGACCGCTTCCGGGGCGAGATCATCGAGCGGCTGATGTGCGCCATGACCGTCGATCTGGCCGAGGTCTGCCGCCGGCACGGTCGCGCCCTGGCCGATCTGGCCGGTTCGCTGCAGCGGATCGAGGCGATGAACCTGGCCGGGATGACCCGGTATCAGGACGGCCGGCTGACCATCACCCCGGCCGGCCGGCTGGTCGTCCGGTCGATCTGCACCGCCTTCGACGCCCATCTGGACATCGGCGCCGTCCGTCACGCCCGGGCGGTCTGAGCCCGGCCGCTGCACGGCGGACCGACGCCCCCAATCTGCGCCCTAAGCACCTGGTTTTACGTCATTTTTATTGGGCCCAGCGGCCCGAAAAGGGCCCTGGCTTGAGCCAGATCAAGGCGGCTTCGCGGCGGGGTGAGAGACTGCCTCATCGGATCGGACCCTCCCAATCGGCGCCCGTCCGCAATCGAAAAAGGGGATATGCCACCATGAAACCGATCGTCTTCGTCCTCGCCGGCGCCGCCCTGGCCGTCGCCTCGCCCGTGCTGGCGCAGGACTTCACCCCCAAGGCCCAGGGAACCTGGATCGTCGACGCCCGGGTGTCCGGCGTCATGCCCTCGGAGTCCGGCCAGATCCGCACCGCCGCCGGGGTCGATACCGGCCTGGACGTCAAGGTCAGCGACGACGTCATGCCGACGCTCGGCTTCAAATACTTCTTTACCGACAACATCGCCGTCGAGGGCATCCTCGGCACGACCCAGCATGACATCAGCGCCGCCGCGGCCGGCGCGTCGGTCAAGGTTCGCGAGACCTGGGTCCTGCCGCCGGTGGTGACCGTGCAGTACCACTTCAACCCCAAGGGCCGGATCAGCCCCTATGTCGGCGCCGGGCTCAACGCCATGATCTTCTACGGCGGCGAGGACAAGAACGGCTTCAAGGTCGATGTCGACAACGGCGTCGGCTACGCCCTGCAGGCCGGCGTCGATATCGCCGTCAAGGGTCCCTGGAGCGTCAACCTCGACGCCAAGAAGGTGTTCTTCGAAACCGACGCCAAGATCAACGGCGGCGCCCTGAAGTCCAGCGTCACCCTCGACCCCTGGGTCCTCTCCGTCGGCGTCTCCCGCCGGTTCTAGTCGGACCGGGGCCCGCGCCCCGACCGGGCCGCAGGAATGTCGCAGGCAGGATCGTCAGGGCCGCGAGGCCCTGGCGAGCCTGCCGTTGGGCGTTGCGTGGCGCCCAGTTGACAAATTTCTGGACATCCAGACTATCCAGTTTTGCGCCCAGGCATGGATTTCGGGCGATTTTCCTCATTTTTTCAAGACTCCGGCCCGGGGATCGCATGGCTCCCGGATGGGGATTGCATGGGTCCCGCATGGAGACGAACCGGGCCCCGTATGGGGATCGCATGGGTCCCGGATGGGGGTTTTCAGGGCTCCTCCGAGCGGCCGTCTGGGAATCGGCGCGGGCCAGACGAGGGTCCTGTCGCCATGAGAGCCGGCGCGGAGGCGCGGGGGCGGCGGACGTGGTGCAGAGGCGGAGGGAGCATGGGCGGGCGCCTATCGAAGCGGGGGCCTATTATCCCACGGGGGGCGGTATCCATCGCGCGGCCGACGCCCAGCTCCGGCTCCAGGAGATGGTTCAGGATGCGAGGCCGCAGGCGAGGTGATCATGCGCCGATCATCGTAGCCCGCCGTCACGGGCGGCGGACGGTCACATCTCAAAGTGTCCCCTGATCTCGGCGGGCAAGCCACCGCTGCTGCTTCAGTGAACGCGGTTGTGCCGCGCCGAGGCCGGGCCTACGCTCAACCGGCAGAGGTGGTGGGGAAAGCGGCGATGCCGACGATCACGGGGACCGAGGGGTCGGACTACCTGCCCGATACGGCCGGCGACGACATCATCTATGGCCTGGGCGGCGACGATTATATCTACACCTATTACCGGACGGGCGTGAATTTCTATGGAACCGACATTGTCTATGCCGGGGACGGGAACGACACCATCAGCCTCTACGGCTGCAACGCCACGGTAGACGCGGGGACCGGCGACGACATCGTGAGCCTGGGCAGCGCATCCCGGGCCGTGACCATCTTCAAGGTCGGCCTGATCGGCGGCGATGGCGCCGACAAGCTGAGGCTCGTAAACGTCAATCTAGATGGGTTCGACGCCGCCAACGGCTTTGAGCAGCTTGCCAAGGGCGCCCACAGCATCGTCGGCGACAGCACCGACAATATCTACGATTTCAGAAGCCTGTCGGCCAGCGCCACCGTGCGGGTGTCCATCACCGCAGGGGCAGGCAATGACCGGATGTACGGCAGCGCCGCAGCCGACACCTTCGACGGCGGCGACGGTGACGATCTGATGGATGGCGGCCTGGGTTTCGACCTCGCCACCTATCGCTCCGCGACGACGGGGGTCGTCGTCGACTTGAGACTGACCGGCCCTCAGAGCACGGGCTCGGGTTGGGACACCCTGATTTCGATCGAGAGAGTCTCCGGTTCGGCGTTTGACGATGTCCTGACCGGCGACCAGGGCGACAACTCCCTCTACGGTGACGCCGGTTTCGACAGCCTCTACGGCGGCGGCGGCAACGACATTCTCAGTGGCGGTGTCGGCGACGCCGTTCTTGACGGCGGGGATGGAGACGACAACCTTCAGGCCGATGGCGGCGTCGCCGGCGCCGTGACCGCCGACGGCGGCGCCGGCGACGACAGCTTTTCAGTGCGCGGCCTGGCCATTCTTCTGCACGGCGGCGACGGCGCCGATATCATCAACAGCTCCGGAAAAAAGCTGGAGATCTACGGCGACGATGGCGACGACCGGATCATCGCGAGTGCGGGCGGCGTGGGAAAGATCGATGCGGGCGCCGGCGATGATTATGTCCAGGCGGGAGGCCAGAGCGACGTCCTGCAGGGCGGCGAAGGTCTCGACCAGATCGTCTTCAACAACGTCAATCTGAGCCGATTCTCGTCGGCCAACGGCTTCGAGGTGCTGGCCGGGAACGGGGCAGGCTCAATCAGCGGCACCAATGGCGACAATGTGCTGGATTTCAGTGGTCTGACGCTGGGCGGACCGCTGGCCCGCCTGTCGGTCCACGCCGGCGATGGAGGCGACCTGGTAATCGGCGTGGCCGGCGCCGACGTCCTGTTTGGTGAAGCGGGCGACGATCGTCTTCAGGGCGGGCTGGGCGATGACTATCTGAACGGCGGAGTCGGCAATGACCTGCTGGACGGAGGCGAAGGCGTCGATGTCGCCAGCTTCAGCGATGCCAGATCCGGGGTTGTTGTGAACCTGTCCCTGACGGGCCCCCAGGATACGGGCGGCTTCGGCATCGATACCCTGGCTTCCATCGAATCGCTGTTCGGTTCGGACTTCGCCGACACTCTCACAGGGGATGGCGGAGACAACTTCATCAGAGGCAACGGCGGCCGCGACACAATCGACGGCGGCGGTGGAAACGACACGATCCAC
Source organism: Caulobacter sp. (assembly GCA_044239675.1). Classification (GTDB taxonomy): domain Bacteria; phylum Pseudomonadota; class Alphaproteobacteria; order Caulobacterales; family Caulobacteraceae; genus Caulobacter. The sequence continues at coordinate 110,225 of JBIIAX010000006.1, read as the reverse complement.
GCCGGCGACGCGGTCAGCCTTTCCGGCGGCGACGGCAATGACCTGATCAACACCTATGGCGAGATTGGCCTGCTGGACGGAGGCGCGGGTGACGATATCGTCATGTTTCGCGGCGAACTCGCCGGCGACAGCCTTCTGCTGGGGGGCGCGGGCGTCGACACCCTCCAGCTTGATGACGCCCTTATGGACAGCTTCTCGGCGACCAACGGGTTCGAAGTCCTCGCCGCGGGCCGCAACTCGATCGAAGGAAGTGAACTCGCCAGCCTGTTGGATTTCAGCGGGCTGACGCTCGAAAGTCCGGAAAGCTACGTCAGGGTCGAGGCGGGCGGCGGGAGCGACGTCCTGTACGGCAGCCTGGGCGGCGATACCCTAATTGGCGCGAACGGCGATGATCTGCTGAATGGCGCGGCCGGCGACGACACCCTGGCGGGCGGTGCGAACGACGATCTGCTGGATGGTGGTGCGGGCTTCGACACCGCCTCCTATGGCGGAGACAAGGCGGTCATCGTCGACTTGAACCTGACCACGGCTCAGGACACCGGGGGGGCAGGTGTTGACTCGCTGATGTCGATCGAAGGCCTGACCGGTTCGGCGCGTGACGACGTCCTGATCGGCAATGCGGGCGACAACAGCCTGGATGGCGAAAGCGGTTCCGATCGGCTCTACGGCGGCGATGGCGATGATACTTTGATCAGCGGCAACGACAGCTCCGACGTGGGCCTGGATGTCCTAGAGGGGGGCGCAGGCTCCGACATCCTGTGGGGCCAGGGCATCGACCTCCTGAGCGGAGGGGACGGCGACGATACTGTATTCGCGCACGACCTGAAGTTCGGCGCCGTGATTAGCGGCGGAGCCGGAGCCGACACGGTCTCCCTTGAGGGCCAAATCAGCACCGTCGATCTACAGGGCGGGGCGGGCTTCGACGGCATCACCTTCCTTAACGTCACCTTGGGAGGCTTTTCCGCCGCCAATGGCTTCGAGGTGCTGGGCGAGGGGGAAAATTATCTTACCGGCAGCGCGGTCGCGGACATCTTCGACTTCAGCGCCATGGCGCTGGCGAGCTCGACCGCCCGGGTCTTTCTTGTCGCCGGCGACGGTGACGATGTCATTCACGGCAGCCTGGGCGATGACACCCTCAATGGCGGCCTCGGCAACGACCTGGTCGATGGCGGCGTGGGCTCCGATACCGCCAGCTATGCCTCGCTGGGCGCCGTGACCATCGACCTTCGCATCGTCGGCGCCCAAAACACTGGCGGTGGCGGGATCGACACCCTGGTCGATATCGAGAACCTGGTCGGCGGTTCGGGCTATGACACCCTGACGGGAACGGATGGCGCCAACATCCTGTCGGGCGGTGACGGCAACGACCTCATTCACGGCGGCCTGGGCGACGACATCATCTACGGCGGTGGCGGATCCAAGTCCAAGAACCAGTTCGGCGATCACCTCTTCGGCGACGATGGAAACGACGTGATCAATCTGGTGGCCGGATCAGTAGACGGCGGCGGCGGCGACGACGACGTCTCGATCTCCGGAATGGACCATACAGGCGGCGTCATCCGGGGCGGCGCCGGGACGGATCGCATTTCATTCGTCGGCTCTTATCTTAGACTCGCCGGCTTTTCCTCGGCCAACGGCTTTGAGGTTCTCGGCGCCGGCGACGCCCTGGGCAACAACAGGATCGGTGGAACGTCGACCGCCGACGTCTTCGATTTCAGCGGCCTGAGCCTGGCCGCCGCCATCAACCACGTCTCCCTCAACGGCTATGACGGCGCCGACCTGCTCACGGGCTCGGCAGGCGACGATGTCCTCGATGGCGGCCTTGGCGCCGACCGGCTGGAAGGCGGGCTGGGATCCGATACCGCCAGCTATTCCGGCAAGCGCGCTGTCATCGTCGATCTGGCGATCGTCGGGGCCCAGAACACCGGCGGCGCGGGCCTGGACACCTTGGTCAGCATCGAAAACCTGTCGGGTTCCGAAAACTCGGACTCCCTGATCGGGACCGCTGGCGACAACCTGCTTTTCGGCAGCTACGGCGACGACCTGCTGATCGGACGCGGTGGGGTCAATCTCCTGGACGGCGGCTCGGGTATCGATACCGTCAGCTACGCCGGCTTCGGCCTTGGGATGCGGATCAGCCTGGCTGTGACCACCGCCCAGTCCACCGGCGGGGGCTTCGACACGCTCAGCGGCATCGAAGTCCTGATCGGCAGCGATTTTGGCGACATTTTCACGGGCGACGACTACGCCGATACGCTCAATGGGGGTCTAGGAGATGACAGCCTGGAGGGCGGCGCCGGCGACGACATCCTGATCGGCGGCGCGGGCCTGGACACGGCCCGCTACTTCACCGCGACCTCAGGCGTGGCTATCAATCTCTCCAGCGACGCCCGCCAGAACACCCGCGGCGCGGGATTGGACACCTTGCGAGGCATTGAAAACCTCAATGGCTCCGAATTCGGCGACGGTCTTATGGGCTCCAGGATCGCCAACATCATCAAAGGCGGCGCGGGCGCCGACCTCATCCAGGGTCTGGCCGGCGACGACCAGCTGTTCGGCGGCGACGACAACGACAGCCTGAACGGCGGCGAGGGCCGTGACGCCCTGCAAGGGGGGCTCGGCGCCGACACCTTGACCGGCGGCGCGGCGGCGGATGTCTTTGTCTACGCCAGCACCTATCATTCGACCATCGACCTCGCGGCCCGCGACTTCATCGCCGACTTCTCCCACAGCCAGGGCGACCGCATCGACCTGACCCTGATCGACGCCGACACCCTGATCGCCGGCGACCAGGCCTTCCACCTGGGCGGGGCCGGCTTCAGCGGTTCGGCCGGCGAGCTGATCCAGTCGCTGGACGGGCTGGGCCACATCCTGCTGTCCGGGGATATCAACGGCGACGGCGTGGCCGACTTCGCCGTGATGCTGGGCACGACGACCCTGTTGGTCAGCGGTGACTTCCTGTTCTGATCCGCCGCGCGCCGGCGAAGCGCGCCGAGGCGGTTATGGCTTGCGGTCGGCGGAGGCGTGGCGCCAGAAGGCCGGGCGCTACAGAACGCCGGGTGGACGGCGAAGGGGATTGAATGTCCGAAGTGTTTGAGGGAACGGCGGCCGGTCAGGGGTCGGGCGGCGGCTGGATCCGGGGGCCGGCGACGGCCCCTTCGTTCCGGGCCAGCCAGCCGGCGTTCGCCAGTTTCGAGCAGATGGCCCTGGCCGATCCCGAGCGGGTGGTGGTGGATGACGGGGAGCGGCGGCTGACCTATGGCGAGATCCGGCGCGAGGCGCGGCATCTGGCCGCCCGGATCGCGGCGGAGACGCCGGCCGACCGGCCGATCGTCATTCTGGTCCGCAACGACGCCAGCTTCCTGGTCCTGGGCATGGCGGTCCTGGCCAGCGGCCGGATCTTCGTGCCGATGGACGAAGGCGGGCCCGCCGACCGCAACGCCGCCATCCTGGCCGACAGCGGCGCGGGGGCGGTGGTCACCCTGGAGGGCGAGGGCGATGTTTCCTTCCTGCCCCCCGGCATGCCCCTGCTCCGGCTGGGGCGGATGACCGGGGAGGACCTGCCGCCCCTGCCCGCGCCGCGCGACCTCGATGCGCCGGCGGCCATCGTCTACACCTCGGGCAGCACGGGCCGGCCCAAGGGGATCGTCTCTTCCGAACGACAGCTGTTGCGGTTGATCGACGAAAATATCGCCTGGCTGGCGCTGGGACCGGACGACGTGGTCGGCGGCATCGCCGCCCTGTCGGCCGGGGGCCTGCGGGAGGGCCTGGGCGCCCTGCTGAGCGGCGCCCTGCTGCGGCCGCTGGAGGTCAAGCGGATCGGGCTGCTGGAGGCGCTGAAGGCGATGAAGGCGGTGGGGGTCACCCGCCTGACCCTGGTTCCCAGCGTCGTCCGGGTGCTGACCCAGGTCCCGGGAATTGTCGAGACCTTCGCCCGGTTGCGATCGATCGAGCTTTTCGGCGAGTCCCTGCTGCAGGCCGACCTGGAGGCGCTGCGCGCCATCCTGCCGAAGGACTGCAAGGTCATGCTGCTGTTCGGGGCGACGGAGGTGGCCGGGCTGTTCCGCTGGGTGATCGAGGACGACCAGGCCGTCGACGGCCGCCTGCCCTCCGGCCGGCTGATGGCGGGACGCTGCATCACCCTGCTGGACGATGACGGCCGGCCAGCGGCGCCGGGGGAACCGGGCGAGCTGGTGGTCAGCGACGACCGGGTAATGCTGGGCTACTGGCGGGACGGGGCGGTGGACGAGCGGCTGTTCCGGGCGGCGCCGGCCGATCCGGGGGTGCGCACCTTCCACACCGGCGACATCGTCCGGCTGGGCGAAAGCGGCCTGGCCCAGTTCCTGGGTCGGCGCGACCGGATGGTCAAGGTTCGCGGCCTGAAGGCCGACCTGGGCGAGATCGAGGAGGCCCTGACGGTGCTGCGCGAGGTCGACCAGGCCGTCGCCGTTCCGCGCCAGGCGGCGGGCGGCAATACCGAGCTGGTGGTCTTCGTCAGCTTCGTTCCCGGCCCGGCGCCGCCCAGCCAGGCGAAGCTGCGCCAGGCCATCCTCGACGGCACGGCGGACCATATGACCCCCCACGCCATCCATGTGCTGGACGAGATTCCGCGGCTGCACAATGGCAAGCCGGACCTGGTCAGGCTGACCGCCCTGGCCGCGAACCCTTAGTCCGGCAGCGGAATCCGCACCTTTTCCTGCCAGATGGCGGCGATCCGCAGGGTCGCCTCGGGGCAGAGCATATCCATGTGCTTGTAGGGGATGGAGGCGACCTGGACGCCCGGGCAAATCGCGGCCCAGCGCTCGGGCAGCCTCTGGCGGGTCCCGTCCTCGCCGACGATCAGCAGGGCCGGGATGGGAACCGTCCCCGGCTCCCAGTCCCGCATGGCTCGGTGACGCGATCCGGCCAGCAGGATCTTGCGGCGGCGGATCATCTGCTGCTGGTCGGCGGCCGGCCGCCGCTGGGTGAAACGCCGGGCCGCTTCCATCAGCCTCAGGCTGACCAGGGCGGTGAAGACCAGCCGGTTGCGATAGGCGCGAAGCGTCTCCCCGCGCCGCCGTCGAAGCCCGACGATCTCCGCCAACAGCTTCCTCCACCACGACGGCGACGAGCTGGGCGCGAAGCCGTGGTCGGGGGCCAGGGCCTGGCGAACCTCCCGCGACAGCTCGGGATAGGCGGGGTCGGGGGCCATCAGGGTGTCGATCAGGCCCAGGAAGACCACGCGGCGGCCGAAGACCGTCTCCAGCTGGCGCGCCGCCTCCGCCGCCACCATGCCGCCGAAGCTGTGGCCGGTCAGGGCGATGTCGCCGGCGGGGGCCCGGCGGACGATCTCCTCGGCGGCCAGGCGGCCCATGGCCGGGATGCTGCGGTGCAGGGCGATCGGCTGGTCCAGGCCGGGCAGGTCGACCAGTTCGAACCGCGCCAGCGGGGTCATCCGGCGGCGAAACTCGGCCAGCACCGAGCCATCGCCATAGACTCCCGGCAGGAAGAAGATTCGCGGGGCGGCGTCTTCGGTCCCGGAGGGCTGGGCCCGGCCGGCCAGGGACGCGGTCTGGGACGCGGTCTGGGACGCGGTCTGGGACGCGGCCAGTGACGCGGCAAGATCGGGGGCCGTCATCTGGCGGCTGATCAGGTCGTAGGGGACCGGGCGGCCCAGGGCCTCCTCCAGCCGCATGACGAACTGCAGGCTGGTCAGGGAATCGGCGCCGGCCTCTTCCCAGCTCAGGTCATGGCGAAAGGCGACGTTCGGCAGGGTCTCGATCCAGGCGCGCCGCACCGCCTCCAGGATGACGCCGTCCAGAGACTGGCCGTGGGCGGCAATCGGTTCAGCCGTCGAGCCATCCATCGCCATGCGTCCGCCTGTAGCCCCCGGAATGCCGGTTCAAGCAGGAATGGCGGCGAATGCCAAACGGTTAGAAGCGGATGGGTCCCGATCTTTGAGCGGGACGTGGCGGAGCGTCGCAGGTCCCGGGTCAATCGCCAAAACCCCTCGAATCCGGTCACCCTGGAATTGTACGGGCGAGTCGCTGCTGTATGGTCGACAGCTCACGATTCTCAATTTTTGCTGACGGCGCCGCTTGCCTGGCCCCGGTGCAGCGCGAGGAATACGGACGATCATGAAGATCACTCTGAACACCGCCGAACTTCTCGGCTTCCGACTGGTGGAGGCGCCAAAGACCTCCACCCAGAGCGCGCTGATCGGCGCCAAGCTGGGCAGCAAGGGCGGCAGCGGTGGCGGCGGCAGTGGCGATCCGCCCCCCACCGAGCCGCCGCCATAGGCTCGGCGTCGTTTGCGCCGCGGGCAGACCGCGGCGCGGAACTCGATGACCGGATGCACCGGGACCTGGCCGCCAGCCTTCGCCATATCGGTGTGGCGGCGGCCGGGGTTCTGGACTTCGACGCGGCCGGGTTCGAGGACCGCATCAGACGGATTGAAGACGGCGAGCGTTGTTCGCCGTCTTTTTTCGCGCGCTACTACGATCTTGTGGGCGCCCTGCTCAAGGACGATCTCGCCACGGCGGAGGCGCTGGTCGCCGCGCTGATCGCGGCCGCCCCGCCGCCGGCCGGGCTGCAGGTTCTGGACCTGGGCGGCCCTGAGCTGGGCGAAGAGACGGCGCGCTATCTGCGGATGCTGAACTCCGGCGAACCGGGAGAACCCGCCATGCGGCCGCCCTCCCCCGAGGCGGCGGCCGGCATGCGGACGCGGCTGGCGGCGGGGCTGCGGCTGCTGGACACCGCCCTGCCGGACCTCGCCGGGGAGATTCGCGGGCTGGTCCGCCAGATCGTCATCGTCGGCAGCGCCCCCGGGGCCGGCTGCCAGATCGACGGCGGCTCGCACTATCAGCTGTGGGGGGCGCTTTTCCTCAACGCCGACTTCCATCCGGACTCCGTGGCGGTGGCCGAGGCCCTGGCTCACGAAAGCGCCCATTGCCTGCTGTTTGGCCTCTGTATCGAGGAGCCGTTGGTGCGCAACCCCGACAGCCAGCGGTTCGCCTCCCCGCTGCGCGCCGATCCCCGGCCGATGGACGGCATCTTCCATGCAACCTTCGTCGCCGCCCGGATGCACTGGACCATGTCCGCCCTGGCGGGCAGCGGCCATCTGGACGCGGAACAGGCCGCCGCCGCCCGCGCGCGCGCCGGGGAGGACGCGGGACTGTTCCGCGACGGCCATGAGACCATCGCCCGCCATGCCGAGCTGACGCCGCTGGGCCGTGAGGTCATCGACGCCTGCCTGGGCTATATGGACACCCTGTGATCATCTATGTCGCCACCGCCGCCCACCTGCGCTCGCACAAGGCGCTGGCCAGCGCCATGCCGTGGTTCCGGCGGATGCCCTATGAGCTGCTGCTGCCGCGCGGAGCCCTGCCGGCGGCGACCTATATCTTCACCGACTTCGACCGGCTGAACTTCTGGTCGCTGGAGCTGGCGGCCCACGTCTATCGCCAGCTGCAGGCCGCCGGCTGCCGGGTGCTGAACGATCCGGCGCGGGTGTTGCAGCGGCTGGAGCTGCTGCGCCGATTGAACCGTGAGGGGATCAACGACTTCAAGGTCTGGTCGGCCTATGAGGCGGCCCAGGTGGATCGCTTTCCGGTCTTCCTGCGCACCATCAGCGCCCACCGGGGGGTGCTGAGCAATCCGCTGGCCGACGCGGCGGCCCTGGCCCGCACCCTGGAATGGCGGGTGGCCGCCGGCTATCCGATTTCCGACCTGATGATCGTCGAATACCGCGCCGAGCCCTATCGCGACGATCTGTTCCGCAAGCCCTCCGTCTACCGGGTCGGCGACCGGATGGTCGCCTGCCCCAGCGTCCATCAGGGCAGCTGGCGGGTGAAGTCCGGCAGCGACGGGGTGGCCAGCGAACAGGACTACCGCGACGACCTGGAGCGGGTGCGGACCAATCCCTATGCCGACCAGGCCCTGCGGGCGTGTGAGGCCGGGGCGATCGAGTTTGGCCGGGCCGACATCGGGGTCAGCGGCGGCCGGACCCAGATCTATGAGATCAACACCAACCCGACCCTGCCGCTGGACAGGGTGGTTCATCCGGTCGCGGCCCGGGTCGAGGCCTTCCGGGAGTCCAACGCCGCCTATCGCGCCGCCCTGCTGGCCATCGATACGCCCGCCGCGCGCGGCCGGGTGAAGATCGGAGCCCTGAAGAGCTACAGCCGGCCGCGGCGTTTCCTGGGCCTGGACGCGCTGTTCCGCATGCCTTAGCGGCCCGTCAGCCCTCAAGCCGCCCGTTGCGGATCTCGATCACCCGGTCGCAGCGGCTGAGACTCTCCTGGCGGTGGGAGACCATCAGGATGGTCGGGCGGGGCGACAGCTCGGCCAGCCGGCCCAGCAGGTCGGCTTCGCTGGCCACATCGATGGCGCTGGTCGACTCGTCCATCAGCATCAGCCGGGGCCGGCGCAGCAGCACCCGGGCGATGGCCACCCGCTGCCGCTCGCCGCCGGAGATCAGCGCCCCGCCGTCACCCAATCGCCCATCCAGCCCGCCGATCCGCCGGGCCCAGTCGCCGGCCCCGACCATCTCCAGCGCCGCGAGCATGGCCGCGTCGTCCGCCCCTCGCGCGCCCCAGGCCAGGTTGCGCCGCAGGCTGTCGTTGAACAGGAAGCCCTCCTGCGGCACATAGCCGATCTGCCTCTGCCAGGCGCGGCGGCGGGCCGGGCTGTCGAGCGCCAACCCGCCGACCCGCACCGATCCGGACTGCGGCGGCAGCAGGGTGGCCAGGATGTCGATCAGGGTCGTCTTGCCTTGGCCCGAGGGCCCGACCACCCCGACGAACTCGCCCGGTTGCAGGACCAGCCGCGCCGACTTCAGCCCCCGTCCCTGGCCATGGTCATAGGCGACGTCCAGCATCTCGACCGGGCCGTCCGGCAGGGTCGGCGCCTCGCCGGCAGGCTCGGCGGCCGGCCGGGCCAGCTCCGCCTCCAGCTCCGCGACCTGGGCGAACCCCGGCAAGGCCAGGGCGAGGTTCTGCAGGGCGGCGCGGATCTGCACCGCCGGGGCGATCATCCGGGCAAAGACCAGCATCATGGTCACCAGCACCGCCAGCCGGACCCCGAAGGTCCCCGTACCGATCAGCACGACGGCGGCGACGATCGCCGGCAGGGCCAGGGCGACCCAGAAACTTCGGCGCGCCCGGGCCATGGCGAATTCCATCTGCCGGGCCCGCAGGTCGCTCTGTTCGTGCGACAGCTCCTCGACGAAGCCCCACTGGGAATCCTGGGCGATCGCCCCCTTCAGGCTGCCCAGGAACCGGCGGGTGATGACGAACATCGCCTCGTGGCTGCGGGCGTAGGCCTGCCCCATCCGCAAGACCCGGCCCTGGGCGAACAGGGTGACGGCCCCGCCGATCCCCAGGGCCGCCAGGGCGGTCAGGGCCAGGCCCGGCGCCAGGGCCAGGGCCAGGAGCAGCTGCACCCCGACCATGATCACGCTGTTGATCGTCTGGAAGATCAGCTGCGCCGTCGTCCCCAGCCGCGGGATCTCCGCTCCGATGACGCTGGTCATCCGCGACGGGTCGAGGCGGACGATGTCGGCCCAGGGCGTGGCGGCGATCCGCTCGACCATCCGCGACCGCTCGCCATTGACGAAGTCGGCCCGGAACCGCTCCATCCGCGTCTCGCGGAAATAGACCAGCCCCGCCCGCCCGAGGGTGATCAGGAAAAAGGCCGCCGCCAGCACCGCGACCCCGCCGAGGGCGCCGTCCAGCCCGGGAACCCGGATGCTGCGGCTCAGCGCCCCCCAGAACAGGAAATCCCGCCGGTGGCCGTTGAGGCCTTCGATGATCGGCAGCAGCAGCGACAGCCGCAGCCCCTCCAACAACCCCGTGGCCAGCATCAGCGACAGGGTCGCCAGCCACCGACGCCGGTCGCTGGCCCCCAGCAGCGCCACGAACCCGGCCAGCAGCCGGGCGAAGGCGGCGATGTCGCGTCGGCTCCGAGGTGATTTGCTCATCCGGCCTTGTCGCACGCCGCGGCGGCAAACCGGAGGGGGAACAGACCTATCCTCAGTCGGCCCCACAACGGTCGATTTCACGGCGCTTCACTTCCGGCTACAGGCCGCCCGTCGCTCGCGTGCTGGCGGGACGGGTCGCTCGGGGGACAGGGGATGACGGGGCAGTTTCTGGCTTTTCTGTGCGCGGCCGCCGTGGCCGGCGCCACCGCCGAGTCTGATCCCCCGGCCGCCGAGCCGCCTCCCGCCAATCCCGCTGACCCGCAGCCGGCGCCACCGGAGGACAAGCCGCTTTCCGATGTCGTCGTGGTCGCCGAACGGCCGGCGGTGGTCAATCAGATCGACCGGCAGGTCTACGACGTGCGCAAGGACCCGGAGGCCCAAACCGCCTCGGTGATGGACATCCTGGGCAAGATCCCCTCGGTGACCACCACGCCGGCGGGCGGCGTCCTCCTGCTCGGACAGACAGGGGTCCGCGTCCTGATCGACGGCAAGCCGGGCAGCAGCCGGGGCCTGCGCGGCGCGGACATCGAACGGATCGAGGTGATGACCAATCCCTCGGCCCAGTACGCTCCGCAAGGCAGCGCCGGGATCATCAACATCATCACCCGCAAGGACCGCCGCCAGGGGTTGACCGGCACGGTGACGGCGGGCGGCGACAGCCATGGCGGCTACCGGATCAGCGCCGGGCCAAACTTCGTCAAGGGCCGATGGACCCTCAGCGGGTCGCTCGGCGGCGGCAGCCAGAACAGCGAGACGAGCTCGGAAGTCCGCCGCCGCGAGGACGACGGCTTCGGCGGAGACGTTCAAATCCGAGAGGCGAACCGCTACGTCTTCCGCACCGATGACGTCTCGGGCGGGTTGAAGGCGGCATTCCGGCGCAGCGACAGCCAGCGCTACTACCTCAACCTGCAGGGTTATCGCAGTTCCGGCCGCAGCGAGGACCGGATGCGGTCGGTGTCGGACGACGCCAGCGTTCCATCCTACACTGAAAGGTCCGACGGACCGATCCGCTTCAGCAGCCTGAGCATTGATGGCGGCTTCGACTGGACCAGCCCCACGGAGGGGGAGACCCTGGCGCTGTCCTTCTCGGCCAACCCTTATGACAACCTGTCCCGTTCGGTCACCGAAGATGACTTTGATGACCCGGCCCTGCCGGCCCTGCGGTATCGGCAGGTCAGCAGGTCCGACAACTTCGATCTGGAGATCAAGGCCGACTACAAACGCCCGTTCAGCGGCTCGCGCATCCTGACCCTCGGTTCGGGCTGGACTCGGGAAGACCAGACCGATGCCCAGCTGTTCGAAACCCTTTCCGGCCCGGACCCGGTCCGTAACCTCGACCAGTCGATCCACGGCGTGCGCGATGTCTGGTCCAGCTACGCCACCTGGCAGTTTCCGCTTTGGACCTGGGCCTTCATGCCCGGCCTGCGGGTCGAGGCCGAGCGGTTCGACGTGGCGTCCGGCGGCGCGATCGGCAGCTCCCGCGACGTCTTCTGGTACCCCAGCCTGCACATAACCCGAGATTTCGGCGACACGATCAAGCTGAACGTCAGCTACAGCCGGCGCATCGACAGGCCGAGCCTCAGCCAGCTGGACCCCGCCGTCCACTACAGCAGCGCCACCCTGGCCTCGAGCGGAAATCCCGAGCTTGAGGCGGTGTCGGTCGATGCCTATGAGGCCCGCCTCGACTACAGCAAGGGCAGCTTCGGCGCCGGCCTGACCCTCTACAGCCGGGAGTCCTCCGGCACATGGTCCAGCTTCACCACCCTGACCCCGGCCGGGGTCCGGCTATCGACGACGGTCAATGCGGGGGAGAGCGCCAATCGCGGCGCCGAGGTGGCCCTGCGGGGCAAGGTGGCCGGCAACTGGCAGTATGCGGTGACCACGAACCTGTTCTGGCGCGAACAACAGGTTCTCGACGTCACGGGACCGCGCGCCGACAACCAGTTCAGCTACAGCGGCAACTCCCAGCTCACCTGGAAGTCGGCGCCGGCCAAGCCCGACTCCGGCGATCAGGTCCAGCTGGGCCTGCGCTACCTGGGCCCCACCCGGTGGTACCAGGGCGACTCGGACGGCTTCCTGCGCGCCGACCTGACCTGGCGGCGACCGTTCACGCCCCGGCTGACCGGAGTGCTGACCCTGTCGGACATCCTCGACAGCAGCGAGCGGCACAGCCGGCTGAAAACGACCTACTTCGACCAGGACGCCACCTATCGGGGGGCGGGTCCCGAGGCGCGTTTCTCCCTGACCTATCGGCTTGGCGGACAATAGGCCCGGTCCGTTTGGGGCGGATTCCGGCAAGCCGGCCCACAAAGTGGGTCTGGCGGGCCTGGGGGAGGAGTTCACGCAACGCGGATTTCAATCGGACGCAGCGATGTGTGAACGCCGCAGGATTCGCCGCACACCTTGCGGTGAATAATCTGGCTTTGCGGCGATTGATCGCTATAATCGCCGCATAAGTCGCGGAGATTATGTGGCCCTCTATATTCATCAGCAGGACGCTTGGCCCGATTTTCGCTGGGACGACGAGGCCATCCTGAAGCCCATCAGCGATGTCCGCAACCGTCAGGGGCGGCTGTTTGGACGGATGCAGGCGCTCGGTTTTGACCTGCGCGCCCAGGCCCAGCTTGCGACCCTTACCGAGGACGTTCTGATGTCCAGTGAGATCGAAGGCGAAATCCTCGACAAGGCCCAGGTTCGCTCCTCCATCGCCAAGCGGCTCGGGATGGATGTCGGGGGCGCCGTGGAGGCCGACCGCGACGTCGATGGCGTCGTCGAGATGATGCTCGATGCGACCCAGAGCTATTCCGAACCGCTGACGCCCGACCGCCTGTTTGGCTGGCATGCCGCGTTGTTTCCGACGGGCCGTAGCGGCATGAGCAGGATCACCGTCGGGGCCTGGCGGCCCGCCGATGTCGATCCGATGCAGGTTGTTTCCGGCCATCTCGGACGGCGGCGGGTGCATTTCGAAGCGCCCGGAGGCGCGCGCCTCGAGGCGGAAATGGACCGCTTTCTCGACTGGTTCAACGGCGACAATCGCATGGAGCCGGTGTTGAAGGCCGCCCTCGCCCACCTGTGGTTCGTCACCATCCACCCGTTCGAGGATGGCAATGGGCGGATAGCCCGGGCCATCGCCGACATGGCGCTGGCCCGCTCGGAAGACAGCCCGCAGCGTTTCTACAGCCTGTCGTCGCAGATCCGCGTCGAACGGAAACGCTATTACCAGGTGCTGGAAGCCACCCAGAAGGGGGATCTGCGCATTGATGCGTGGCTGACCTGGTTCCTTGACTGCCTGCTGCGGGCCATTGATGGGGCCGACAGCGTCCTTGCGGCCGTGCTGACCAAGGCCAGGGTCTGGGACGCCCTGGCCGGCCAGCCGCTCAGCGACCGGCAGCGGGTGATGATCACCCGCCTGCTCGATGGCTTCGAAGGCAAACTGACCAGCGGCAAATGGGCGAAGATCACCAAGACCTCACCCGATACCGCGCTGCGCGACATCACTGACCTGGTGGATCGCGGCATTCTCAGGAAGGCGCCGGGCGGCGGTCGCAGCACGAGTTATGCGCTGGCGGGGCTGGAGGGATGAGCGGGGGGTGTGGGATGGGTCTTGACCTGCCGTTCGAAGGCCGTGCAGGTTCAGCAATGGGGGTTCAAGCTAAACGGCGGCGGACAACGAAACGAATATAGTTCTCCCTGATTTGTATGGCTGATATTTGTCCGGACGGGAGATGAAATGAACAACTCTAGGACAATATAGCATTCCATGTATACATCGTCATTTGCAGTGTTTCAAGCGACAGATAAGCTATCCAATGTCATCTGGGATGCGCTTTGCAACATACCTGGAACCACGTTCAACGGAGTTCATACTGCCGGAACTGTATTTTCTAAGCCTGTGCGCGGCAAAGATCAATATATATTATTAGTTCGGGGTGATGTTAGTTCAGTCTTTGGATACTCTGGAACTGACAAATTTGTAAGTCAGATAAGAGACGCGATCCACCCTATAATCAGCGACCTATCTAGCAGTGATTTTTTTGTAGAAATGATTTTTGTTTCTTACAATAAAGAGTTCGTTCCTAGACTTTACTATTTCAGCGGGAGTAATCCTCCGATTATAACAGATTTAGACATATATGTCCGGCCAATCGAAAGAAATTGGATGATACATCTCGATAGGTCAGAACTATTTGGGCGGAAAATTCTTAGAAACATTTATCCAACTAACGTTTTTTCATCTGATTATCTTCATAAAATGATAGGGTCAAAAACTATCATGGGTTTGCTTTCCCATGGAAATCTTTCTATATTTGAACTTTCAGCGAATTTGTACGGCTTTCACGTGCGCCCCTCGGAACGACTTTTTGTATTTAACTGTTTCTTGGAACAGGGGCTTATTGTGGAGGAGCACCCCATAGACGCATCTTATTTTATTCCGGATGCCGGAGCGCCACAAAGAACCGCTTTCGACGTTTATGAATTATTTGCCGCCGGAACACGCTTGTCATTTTCCTAGCAGCGGGAGTTTTGGGAATGCGACATCCGAAGTCGGGGGACACTATTCACGAAATATGTCCCCGGTCGGCGGCGCCGGTTGCCGGGAGCGCCGGTCCAGCGGAGTCCGTGCGGGTCTCGCGGTTGGGGCGGAGGGGTTTGCGGCGTCGGCGCTGATCGGGGACAGGAACGCCGCGCCACATACGTTGATGATCTTCGCCGGCCGGGGGCGGCGATCCAGTCCCCAGGGCTGCTTCAGTCTCGCTTCACCGCGCGGATCGCAATCCGTTGGGCGCGATGGGGCGAGAGGCGGCCGGAGCCTCCCGCTGAGCCCATCCTGACGCAGCGGAATTTTTGACTGGCCGGGCGCGGGCCGGCGATTTAAACAAGCGTTTGGATCGGGCTGGCCCTTTCCATCGGCCGGACGGGCTGTGACAGTCCGCCGGCCCCGCCATGGCCTCAGGAGTCGCCCGTGACCTTCGATACGCCCCTGTCCCTCGTCGGCCCCCTGCGCAAGCCGCGCCAGATGCTGGGCGATCAGGAGTATGGCGGTCACGCCTCCATCCACGACGACGCCGTGGCCGAGAAGCTGGGCTTCCGGGCAGGGCCCATCGAGGGCCCGACCCATTTCAGCCTGTTCCCGCCGCTGCTGGAGAAGATCTGGGGTCGGGCCTGGTTCGAACAGGGCTGTATCTCGTCCCACTATCTGAACATGGTGGTCGAGGGCGAAGAGGTCCGGGCCTTCGCCGAGATCCCCGCCGAGGGGGCGAAGACCACCCGGGTCTGGGCCGAGAAGGCCGACGGCACGCCGGTGCTGGAAGCCAGCGCCAGCATCGGCCCGGACGCCGGGCCGACCCTGCTGGAGCAGCGGATGGCGGGCCTGCGCCCGCCCGGCAAGCTGCTGATCCTCGAGGACCTGCATGTCGGCATGGCCGGCGCCGCCGACGAGCGGGTTCGGATGGATGCCGACCAGCATATGGGCGCCCTCTATCCCTTCAGCCTGAACCAGAAGCTGGCCGGGATCACCGAGAACTCCGACTGGTATTCGAAGGGATCGCCCTGGGGTCGGCCGATCATCCCGCTGGAAATGATCAGCGTGCTGGCCGAATACTCCAGCCATCTGGCGAAATTCCCGGTGAAGGGCCCGGCGGTCGGGCTGTTCGCCGACCAGCAGATCCGGCTGTTCGACGGGCCGCTGTTCGTCGGCGAGGACTATGTGCTGCGCCGGGAGATCGCCGCCCTGGCCGAGAGCAAGCGCACTGAATCCTACTGGGTCCGTACGCGGATCTTCGACGCCTCGGGTCAGAAGCAGGTGGGCGAGATGCTGCTCAACCACGCGACCCTGAAGCATTCCTACGCCGGCTACGCCGAGGCGAGCTGAGCCCCTCAACAGCCAACGACAAGAAACCACAGGGAGAGCCGAGCATGGACGTCAAGGACAAGGTCGTGGTGGTCACCGGTGGGGCCGACGGCATCGGGGCGGCCCTTTGCCGCCGCTTCGCCAAGGCGGGGGCGAAGCTTGTTGTCGTGGTGGATCGCGACGGCACCGGCGCGGCGCGGGTGGCCCAAGAGATCAGCGGCGAGGCCGTCACCCTGGATGTCACCGACGGCGAGGCCCTGGCCGCCATGGTGGCCGACATCGAGGCCCGCCACGGCGGCATCGACCTGTTCTGCTCCAACGCCGGTGTTGGCGACGGTGACCCGGACCCGGACAGCGCCTCGTCCTCGCCTGATGCGGTGTGGCAGCGGGCCTGGGGGGTCAATGTCATGGCCCACGTCTATGCGGCCCGGGCGGTGACGCCCGGCATGGCGGCGCGTGGCGGCGGCTATATCCTCAATACCGTCTCGGCAGCCGGCCTTCTGTCGCAGATCGGCGGGGCGGTCTATTCGACGACCAAACACGCGGCGATCGGGTTCGCGGAATCCCTGGCGATCACCGAGGGCGATAAGGGGATCAAGGTCTCCGTCCTCTGCCCGCAGGGGGTCGACACCGCCATGCTGCGGCAGGGCGGCTCCGGCTCGCCCCAGAGCCTGGACGGGGTGCTGACCCCCGAAGAGACGGCCGAAAGCGTCATCGCCGGCCTGGCCGAGGAAAAGTTCCTCATCCTGCCCCACCCCGAGGTGCTGACCTATATGCAGCGCAAGACCGCCGACTACGACCGCTGGCTGGGCGGCATGCGCCGTCTGCGGGCCAAGGTGGCGCAGGGCAAGAGCGGCTGACGAGCGAAGCGCGACCCGGGCGCCGCCGGTTAAAACGACCGCTTAGCCAAGCCTGGGATTGTGCTAGCTATCAGCCATGACGACAGCCGTGCATGACAAACGCACCCGAAAACGCGCCTCGGACCGGGCGTCGGAGATTCTGGATATCGTCGAGGCGCGGCTGAACGCCGACCGGTCTGCAACTGTGTCGATGAAGGATATCGGCGATGCGGCCGGGGCCAGCCGGGCGCTGGTCTATGCCTATTTTCCCGACCAGTTCCGCCTGCTGGACGCGGTGCTGAACCGGCATGTGGTCAAGCTGACCGAGGACGGATTGCTGGAGGCGGCTGGGTTCGGCGCGCTGATCCCCCGGGCCCAGGCGACGGCCAAGCTGTATCTGCGGCATGTGACCAAGGCGGGCTTCGCCCTGGAGATCGTGCTGCGCGAACCGGCCGTCGCCCGGCAGCTGAACGGCGAGGCGACGGGCTTCCGCGCGCGGCTGTACCGTCGGCTTGCGCGACAGGCGCGCAACGAACTGCGGATGCCGGCCTCGGAGGCCCTGGCCCTGGTACAGCTTCTGGCGGTGATTCCCGAGGAAGCCGGCAAGATGGTCACCACCGGCGCCCTGACGATGGATGAGGCCCTGGCCCTCTGCGACCGGTTGATTCAGAGCAGTGTCGATGCATTGAGGCCCACCGCGCCCTGACCGGCGCTCCGGAGCGCGTCAGGGTTAAGCGGCTAATCCGCCCAACGCGCTCTAAACGTTTGATTTATAGCCCTTTTTGACGGGTTAGATGATTCCATCTAACCCTAAATGGCTCTAGGCGCTGTTCAAGTTGGCGTTGCTGCGGGCGCCGGCCAGGACGATGGGCAGGCAGAGCCGCTCCGCCACCGCATAGCTGATCCGACCGTTGGACAGCAAACCCCCGGCCCGCAGGCAGACGGCGGTGAGGATGGCGTTGGAGCCCCGCGCCTCGGCTTCGGTGATCCCGTAGCGGACGACCATCGAGGCCAGGATCGGCGCGCGCGTCGTCTCCTGGGCCTGGCGCCGCTCGGGACGCAGCGCCTCGCGGATTTCCGGAGACATCAGCAGGGCCTGCAGCAGCGGTCCCCGCGACTGGGCCTCGTTGAGATAGGTGACCGTCGACATGACGATCTGGGTCACGATGTCATCGCCGCGCGACACAACCCCGCGCCGCGCCTTTTCGACCTCGGCCACTTCGCGGCGGGCCAGGGCGGTCAACAGGTCGATGCGACGGGGAAAGCAATTGTGGGCCTGGGCCTCGGAGATGCCGACGTCGCGGGCCAGGCGCTTCAATGTGACTTCGCCGACTCCGTCGCTGACGGCGACCCGGGCGGCCACGTCCATCAGCTGGGCCCGGCGTTCTTCCAGCGACAGGCGGGTGCGCGAGCGGCGGGGCTGGGAGCCCTCGCCCAGCAGCACCTGTTCGTTGACCCCCGGCGGCGGCGGCGGCAGGCGCGGCGTCAGCTTCGCCCGGACGTCGGGCGTGCGGGTCCAGTAGCGGCGGTCGGGCCGGGGGATGACCAGCCGGTCGCAGAGTTTGGCCAGGCCATTGGCGCTCAGCCCCACCTCGGCGGCGACCGCGTTCAGGGGCGCGGTCCAAATGCGCCGGAACAACTCGGCGCGGGTTGTCGCGGCCTGGGTCGTGCTGGGCTGGAGCAAGGCGGTCATCGCCAACTGCTCGCACAATGCGACAGGCGCCGCAACCGGCGCCCCCAGGTCGCCGGTCGGGGTGCGGGTTCGGACCGCGGGGCGCGCCGCGCGATCACGGATATCGCACCATCGATCGCTTGCCGCGTTTGTCTATTCGCGCGCCAGCGACGCCGCCGCGACAAGGTCTCGCCGGCATGCGGCGTCGGATCGACCACCCACGACTCCACCTCGATCACTTCGGCGCCGCTTGGGCCAGCAGGCCGGCCGCGCCAGATGCGACGGTATGAGCGCCGAACTCAACGGCGCCCCGCCCCGGAAGCACCATGGTCTCGCGCTTTTATTGGCATGCGTGTCAATTGAACCTCGACGATCGCTCATCCGACGTTGAGCAAGGCCCCGGCCAGAGATAGACCGGTCCAGCGCCTGTCCGCAGTTTCCGCCGTCAACCCGGCGGCCGATCTCTTTGCGCGCGGCGGGGGCCGCGCGAAACAGATCGACGTAGCGACTTCCATTATTGACTCTCGCACTATTTGTGAGTCATCACTTGCACGCTGGATCGATGGTGCGCCCCCAAGGCGCCGCAATAGCGGGAGAAAACACGATGACCTATTCGAACGGGCGCATCATCAATGATGCTGACGCACACACCATGGAGACCCAGGATTGGCTCGCGCCCTACCTCGAGGGCGAATACAAGGAGATGTACACCGGCGTCTATCTGAAGCGCGAAGGCGGGGAGCGGATCACCAAGATGATCGAGCAGGCCAAGCAGCGCGGCACGGACGCGGCCAAGCGGGCCGAGGTCGCAGCCAACCCCATTGAAGGCCCCAAGGGCTGGCTGGGCTTTGGCGCCTTCGACCAACAGGAGCGGATCGAGTCCCTTGATTGGCTGGGGTTCAACAGCCAGCTGGTGTTCCCGACCTTCGGCCTGGGCGCCATTGGCCGCGCTACGGACGAGAACCAGGCCTATGCCGCCAGCCGGGCGCTGAACCAGGCGCAGATCAACTTCTGTTCCGCCGACAAGCGGCTGATCGCCGTGGCCTACACCCCGCTCGACAATCCGGAACGGGCGTTGGAGGAAGCGAAATTCGCCGCCGCGAAGGGCGCCGGAGCGATGATGTTCTCCGCGGCCGCGCCGGGCGGTCGGTCGCCGGGCCATGAGGTCTATGACCCCTACTGGCAGTTCCTGTCGGACAACAACATCCCCTTCATGCTGCACATCGGCCCGGGGACCAGGACCCAGCCCAAGCCGTTCCAGAACAACGGCCGCGACCGCGCCCCTGACCTGCACGGCGGCGGCGAGAACCTGCGCTTCGCCGACTTCCTCTGCCTGTGGTACGCGCCGCAGGAGTTCCTGACGGCCATGGTCTACGACGGCGTCTTCCAGCGCTTCCCGAAGCTGCGCGGCGGGGTGATCGAGTCCGGAGCCGGCTGGGCGCCCGAGTTCCTTCGGATGCTGGATCACGGCTACCTGTCGTTCAAGAAGACCGATCCCTACCTCCAGCAGATGGATATGAAACCGTCGGAGTACATCCGTCGCGCGGTGAAGTTCACGCCCTTCCCCGCCGAGGACGTGGGCCGGATGATCCGCGACGCGGGTCCCGAGCTGTTCATGTTCTCCAGCGACTACCCCCACCCGGAGGGCACCCGCGATCCGCTGGGCAAGTTCGAAGCCTCGCTCGAAGGGATGGACGAGACGGTTAAGGACAAGTTCTACCGGGCCAACTACGAGATCATGATGTTCGGCCGGGACACCCACGCGGCCCTGATCGCCGCCGAGTAACACCCTTCCTTCCCCCCTCGCGGGGCGTCCGGCGGGCGCCCCGCGGTCTTTCGCGCCGCCTCCTGCGGCGCCCGCGCGACCCGCGTCAGGCCCACGCACCGGACAGGTTCGAGCCGGATCGACCGGGCCCGGTCGCCCTATTGCCGTGCGCACCATTTTATTTTCCCGGCTCGCGCCAGTCCGTCGTGTTACTGCGAAATTTCCCTGTTTTTACGCCATATACCTTATTGACTCATACTCATATAACGCCATTCTGCCCCCGAAGATCGCCAGCGCCCATAAGCTGGAATCGGGAGGGAAAGACACCATGAAGCACACCAAAGCCCGGATACTGCTCGCCTCCGCGAGCCTGTTGGTCCTCGCCGGTCACGCCTGGGCGCAGACCGCGCCGGCGTCCGCGCCCGAGCCGTCGTCATCGACCGTCGATGAGATCGTGGTCACGGCTCAGAAGAAGTCGGAATCGCTGCAGGTGGTGCCGATCGCCGTCTCGGCCTTCAGCGAGCAAGCCCTTAAGGCGCAGCGGATAGACAGCGCCGGCAATCTGGCGCTCTCCGTGCCGAACCTGAACTTCAGCCAGCAGCTCTACGGAACCAGCAACTTCCAGATCCGCGGCATCGGCTATCAGCTTGTCACCACCGCCGGCGACCAGGGCGTCGGCGTGGCCGAGAACTATGCCCCGCTCGACCGGTCCCGCGTGGCCGATTCCGAGTTCTATGATGTCGAACGGGTCGAGGTGCTGCGCGGACCGCAGGGCACTCTGTACGGCCGCAACGCCACTGGCGGCATCATCAACATCATCACCAATAAGCCCCGCTATGGCGACAACAGCGGCAGCGGCACGGTGGAGGTCGGCAACTACAACTCGCTGCGGGTGAAGGGCTATGCGAACGTTTCGCCCGCTGACAACTTCGCCATCCGCATCGCCGGGTTCGCCTTCGGCCGGGAGGGCACCCGCTACAACGAATATACCGACAACGACATCGACGGCCGCCGCATCTTCAGCGTCCGCACCACCCTGGCCTATGAACCGTTCGACAATTTCCGCGCCTACGCCATGTGGGAGCATTTCGACGAGAATGACTCCCGCACCGGCGGTTCGCGCACCGTCTGCGCCGCCGATCCGGGGCCCACGTCCGTGGGCGGCGTGCCGGTCAACAATGTCAACGCCCAGGCCTATCTCAGCCAGGGCTGCAAGCTGGTGTCCATCTACGACCGCGACGTGCTGACCGGGGTTTCCAACTCGGCCTCGTCGCTGTCAGGCCAGCTGACCAACCTGCTCGGCTACACCACCGGCAACGTCAACGCCGGCACGGTGCTGCCCAATGATCCCTACAGGACCTCGCTGATCCGCGACCCCCGCACCCGGACGACCAACGACAACTACCAGCTGAACCTGGAATGGGACCTGACGCCGTCGCTGAAGCTGACGTCCCTGACCAACAAGAACACCGATGACGTGCTGCAGACCAGCGCCCAGGCGCCTTCCTCGACGCCGTTCAATGTCCGGCCGCTGACGCCTGGCGGGATGTTCACCGATCCGCAGATCGGAACCTCTGCCTACCTGTCTGTCCTGTCCTACAACAAGCTGTTCAGCGAGCAGGTCAGCGAGGAGCTGCGGCTTCAGTCATCGTTCAACGGGCCGCTGAACTTCAACCTTGGCGCCATCTACATCAACATCAAGCGGCGCAACGACGTCTACTTCTTCGCCAACGGCCAGACCATCTACGTCCAGACGGCCATTCCCTCCGCCCACGTCGACCCCAACCGCACCCCCGACGGCTCCGGCCACAACTACTACTTCAGCTCCAATACCTATGAACTGGACTCCCTCGCGGGCTTCGGCGAAGTCTACTACAAGCCCGTCGACAGCCTGAAGATCACTATTGGGCTGCGCTACACGGACGATGAGAAGACCGCGCCCTATCAGCCGCTGCCGCTGTTTTCGCCGGGCAGCGGCCTGACCACCCTGTTCATCCAGAAGGCGGAGTTCAAGGAAGTCACCGGACGGGCCAGCGTCGACTGGCAGGCGACGCCCGACAACCTTCTCTATGCCTCCTATTCGCGCGGCTACAAGGGCGGCGGTTTCAACCCGCCGGACCTGGCTACCCAGACCGCCAACGCCTATTCGCCGGAGTATGTCGACGCCTTCGAGATCGGGGCCAAGAACCGCTTCCTCGACCGCACCCTGACCCTGAATCTCACCGGCTTCTATTATAAATACAACGACTTCCAGTACACAGTCTCGACCGGCCTCTCGACGGCGACCCGCAACATAAACACCACCCTCTACGGGCTGGAACTGGAGTCGGTGTGGAAGCCGATCCCGCCGCTGACCATCAACGCCAACATCGGCTATCTGCATACCGAGATCGAGAAGGGCCCCAATAACCTGGCCATCGATCCGTTCAACATCACCGGCGGCGATCCCAACCTTGTGGCGCTGAAGAACACCTCCATCGCCTGTGTCGGCACAGTCGCCGGGGTGGCGGGCATCGTCGGGCTTATCAACGCCGGCATCCTGCCCTCCTCAGCCCTGCTGGGAGCCTGCCCCACGGCGGCGGCGCCCAACGGGCCGCTGGCGGCGCTCGGCCTGACCACCACCTTCGGCGTTCCGACCGACATCACCGGCAACAGGCTGCCGACCTCGCCGGAATTCTCCGTGTCGCTGGGCGGACAGTATGAATTCGAGCTGCCGTCGGGCTGGACCCTGACGCCTCGCGCCGACTTCCACTACCAAAGCTCGGTCGAGGGGGACGTCTACAACAACCCCAACAACCACGCCAAATCCTGGACCAACGTCAATGCGACGGTAACCCTGGCCAACCCAAACGGCTGGGAAGTCCAGGCCTTCGCCCGCAACCTGTTCGATAGCGACGCGATCACCGCCGTGGGCGTCAATGGCGCGTCCCTGGGGCTGACCCGGCAGGTCTACTACCTCGACCCGCGCACCTTCGGCCTGTCGCTGACCAAGTCCTTCTGACCGGGTCGAACGGCCATCCCAACAGGGCGGTCCGCATCCCGCGGGCCGCCCTTTTCCATCCCCGAATCTGCTCGGAGCCTGGATCACCGCCATGTCGACCGAAAGCCGGCTGAAGCCGCTCAGCGCCCTGCACCGCTACAGCTACGCCGTGGGGGCCATCGCCAACGGCATCAAGAACGTCGCCTTCACCGCCTATCTGATGTTCTTCTACAATCAGGTGATCGGGATATCGGCGGGGATCGTCTCACTGGCCGTCTCGCTGACCCTGATCGTTGACGCCTTTGCCGACCCGTTCATCGGCCGCTGGTCGGACAACACCCGCTCCCGCTGGGGGCGGCGTCATCCGTTCATCTATGGGGCGATCATTCCGACGACGGTGTTCTTCACCCTGGCCTGGTTCCCACCGCACGGCCTGAGCGAGTTGGCCACGGGTGTGTGGATCTTCGTCACCGCCCTTCTGACCCGCAGCGCCATGAGCGCCTTCGAGATCAACACCCAGGCGATGACCGCCGAACTGACCGAAGACTATCGCGAGCGGACCAAGCTGTTCTCGCTGCGCTACTGGTTCCTCTACATCGGTCAGTACGGGTTCAGCACCGTCGCACTTCTGGCCTTTTTCGTCGCGACGCCGGAGTACCCGCGCGGCCAGCTCAACCCGCAGAGCTATGTTGGCTTCGCCCTGTTCGGCGGGGCGATGATCTTCATCTCGATGCTGGCCTGCGGCCTGGGCACCCACGGCCGGATCCCCGACCTGCGCCAATCCGCCCCCGAAACAGCGGGGATCGGGGTGCGGGGGCATATCAAGGAGACGCTCTCGGCCTTCCGCAATCGCGCCTTCCTCGCCATCTTCGGCTTCGGGGTGCTGAAGTTCACGGCCATCGGTCTGTTCGCGGCCACCGACCTCTATTTCAGCACCTATCTGTTCCAACTGACCCCGGGCCAGCTGGCTATTCTGACGGTCGACAGCGTGGTCGCCGCGACCATCGCCGCGCCCTTGGCGCCGATCATGTCCAACTGGCTGGGCAAGCGGACGAGCTCGATGCTGTTCGCCATCCTGGGCGTCGCCGCCGCCCTGACGCCGCTCTGCCTGACCTACTTTGGTCTGTTCTTCAGGCCTGGCGACCCGGCGTTGCTGCCGACCCTGTTCGTCATCGGCGCGGTCTATGGCGCGATGGTCGCCATCTCGCTGATCAACACCTCTTCGATGCTGGCCGATGTGGTCGAGGACAACGCCGTGCGGTCAGGACGGCATGAGGCGGGCACCTATTTCGCCGCCTCCAGCTTCATGCAGCAGTGCGCCACGGCGCTGGGCATCATGGCCAGCGGGGTCATCCTCAGCTGGGCGCATTTCCCGCAGAAGGCTAAACCGGGCGGGGTTTCGCAAGCCATGCTGGACAGCTTGATCCTCCACTATGTCCCGGTGTCCTTCAGCCTTTGGGCATTGGGCTGCGTCGTGCTGTGCTTCTACCCGATCACCCGTGAACGACACGAGCGTAACCTGGCGACGCTAAGGGCGCGCGAAGCCGAGGCCCGCTCCAGGGAAGCAGACAACCTGCCTCTGGGCTTACCCTCGAACTGAAGCCGTCGGGGAGGCCGGCGGTAACCCCGGGGGGCTCTAGAGTATCCAGTCCCCGGACAGGGCCGTGACGTCGCCGGTGAACAGGATGGCCATGTCCGCTGTCCCGTCGCCGTTGATGTCCGCCTGGAACAGGCTCTGGTTCGAGGCCGCATCGTAGCTCAGGGCGCAATGGCCCGCGCCGCCGGCCAGGATGTCGGCAAAGACGAAGGCCTGATTGCCGGCCAGGGTCGAGTTGGCGTCGATGGCGGCGAAGTCCATCCGGTCACCCAGGCTGAAGTCCAGGATGACGTCCCGGGCGGAGGTCACGGAGTCCTTGGCGTCCAGGTAGACGAACAGATCGGCGCCCAGGCCGCCTGACAGGGTGTCGGCGCCGCGCCCGCCGGTCAGGGAGTCGGCGCCGTTTCCGCCGTCCAGGCTGTTGGCCGCCTTCGAGCCGATCAGCACATCGTCGAAGGCCGAACCGATCAGGTTTTCCAGCCCGATCAGCGTATCGACCCCGGCGCCGATCGTGTCCTGGGCCGTGGAGACGCCCAGATCCACCCGGACCCCGATCGCCGCAGAGGCGTAGCTGGCCGTATCCAGGCCGGCGCCGCCGTTCAGGCTGTCGGCGCCCTCGCCGCCGTCGAGGATGTCGTCGCCCTTGCCGCCCTCCAGGCTGTCAGCCCCCAGCGACCCGCTCAGGACGTTGGCCTTCTTGCTGCCGGTGAGGAGGTCATCGAAGGCCGACCCCTGCAGGTTCTCGATATCGACCAGAGTGTCGACGCCCGCCCCGCCCGTGTCCTGCGGGCCGGTCACGGCGAGATTGACCGTCACGCCGGCCGCCGCGTCCAGATAGCTGGCCAGATCGACGCCGCGACCGCCGTTGAGGATGTCGGCCCCTGCCCCGCCGTCCAGGGAGTCATCGCCGGCCCCGCCACGCAGGTCGTCGTCCCCGCCGCGGCCAAGCAGATCGTCAGACCCGACGGCGCCGTCGAGCATGTTGCCGACGTCATTGCCCCTGATGTCATCGTCT
This sequence comes from Caulobacter sp., assembly GCA_044239675.1. Taxonomy (GTDB): domain Bacteria; phylum Pseudomonadota; class Alphaproteobacteria; order Caulobacterales; family Caulobacteraceae; genus Caulobacter. Next base: position 84,548 of record JBIIAX010000006.1, on the reverse strand, counting down.
CCATCGCCGCCGATGGCGTCCTCGACGACGGTGCGGGTGGTCTCCGCAAGGCCCGCGGTTACCGCCGCCACGACGTTGGCGCTGTCCGAGCCGAGGGTGACCACCGTGCCGCGACCGAGGGCGTCGACCAGGCCCCGGTAGGTCGCCTCGTAGCCGTTGGCGATGGCGAAGATAGGGATGATGTTGGCGGCGAGAAGCGCGTCGCGCAGCTGGGCGATCGCGGGGTAGTCCTCGCCCGCGCCGCCGCCCTCCATGACGTCGTCGCCGTCGTTGGGGGTGAGAATGCCGCCGGCCGCGCCATCGCCTGCGACATGGAAGGGCGCGTCGGTAAACAGGATCACGAACCGCGCGGACTCCGACCGGAACCCGACTTCGGCGGCATGAAGGGCCAGCTGCATGAGCGCCTCGATCTGCGCCTCCGGCTCGTCCTGACCGTTGCGGATGGCCATGCCGGCATAGGCCGCCGTCAGGGCCGCGACGTCCGTGGTCTGGGCAAGCAAGGTGTCATAGACCCACTCGCCGGACACGCCGAAGGGTGAGACCGGCTTGTCTACGAAGGTCGAGGAGCCGAACCGGGCGTCGCTCTGCACGGCGGTCAGGGCGGAGACCAGGCCCGGGATCAAGGCCCGGACGTTGGCGATATCGTCGCCGAACGATCCGCTTAGGTCCTGCAGGAACTGCACATCGAGCGGCATGGTGGTCTGGCCGCCGTCCTCGATCTCGCAGGACTCGCCCTCGATCTCGCTGAGTTCCTCGCCGGACAGGTCGATCAGGCTGTCGCCGGTCGCCTCGCTGGCGTCGATGGTGTCATGACCCAGAAGGTCTTCGATGTGGGCGCGGCCCCCGTGGATTTCGTAGCGGTCATTGCCGCTGCCGCCGACCATGGCGTCGGTTCCGGAGGTCGAGACCATGACATCGTCGCCATCCCCGCCCAGTTCCGTGTCGTCGCCATCGCCGCCATCCAGACGGTCGCCGCCGCTGCTGCCGATGAGGCGGTTGTCGGCTCCATCTCCGGTCAGGCTGCCGCTGCTGAGCAGATGCACGACCTCGATATTGGCGGAGATGGTCCAGTCGCCGGTGACATAGACCGTATCGGTTCCGCCGGCCGCGTCCTCGACGACCACGTCGCCGGGCCCGTCGATATAGTAGCTGTCGTCGCCCGCGCCGCCTTCCAGAACGTCGGCCCCGGCGCCGCCATCGAGCCTGTCCGCGCCCTGGCCGCCGATCAGATGGTCGGCGAAGGCCGTGCCGGTCAGACTGTTGTCCAGGGCGTTGCCCACCCCGAGGCGGGCCGCGCCGTCGAGCACCAGGTCTTCCACATCAAGGCCCAGCGTGTAGTCGACCAGCGCCCGAACCGTGTCGCTGCCCGCCCCTGTCGCCTCGACCACGGCATCGCCGATGCTGTCGACCACATAGTGGTCATCGCCCAGCCCCCCGGCCATCACGTCGTCGCCGCCGGCCCCATCGAGCGTGTCGGCGCCGTTTCCGCCGGTCAGGCTGTTGGCCGCGGCGTTCCCCGTCCCGTGCCGGGCGCCGCCCGTCAGGACCAGGGCTTCGACCTGGTCGGCCAGGGTCCAGTCGATCGACGATTCGACAGTGTCGTATCCGCCGCCCGCCAGCTCATGGGTCTGATCACCCAGGCTGTCGACGCCGTAGTGATCGTCGCCCGCGCCGCCCGTCATGTCGTCGGCGCCGCTGCCGCCGTCGATGCGGTCGTCGCCCTCACCGGACGCGATGACATCGTCGCCCTCGAGCCCATAGATCTCGTCGGGCCCGGCGCCGACCGGGCGTGGCCGGCCATAGCCCTCGCCGATCGTGTCCGCGCCGCTGGTGCCGAAGACGCGGTAGTCGGGGCGCCAGTCGTCCGGGGTGAACAGCACCACCCCGCGTTCGCCCGACGGACCGGCCGCGCCGATGAACAGGTCCGGCGCGCCGTCGCCGTTGGCGTCCGGCAGGATGGCGACGACGGATCCGGTATGGGAGCCCGCAACCCCGACGATCTTCGCGCCGCCAACGCCGGCCGCGACCTGGGCGAGATCAATTGAGCCGCTACCGCCGCCCCAGATGACATAGACCGCGCCGGCATTGGCGCCGCCCTCGCCGTTGCAGGGCGCGCCGATCACCAGGTCGGCGATGCCATCTCGGTTGAAGTCGGCGCTGCCGCCGAAGCTCATGCCGTTGAAGTCGCCCGTGGCCTCAGCGGTGATGGCGAAGCCGCCGATCCCGTCGGCCACGTCGGCGAGATCGACCTGGCCCGTATCGGCCTTGCCGAACACGACATAGGCGCGTCCAGATCCGGCGGCGGAAATCATGATGTCGGCCAGGCCGTCGCCATTGACGTCGCCCAGCCCTTTGAGACTGGAGCCAACCGCCTCTCCCGCCTGACCGACGATCTTGAAGCCGCCGCCGCCGGCGGCCACGTCGTCCAGATTGACCTCGGCGCCGGTGCTCTTTCCATAGACCACATAGACGGCGCCGGCGTTCGAGCCGCCGGCGTCATTGCCGGCCGCGCCGACCAGGATCTCAGCCTTGCCGTCGCCGTTGAGGTCGGCCAGCCGGCCCAGGGCCTGCCCCGCCTGATCGCCGGCGGCTTCGCCCCGGATGCGGAAGCCGCCGACGCCGGAAGACACCGTGCTCAGGTTGACGATGGCGCTGCTGGACTTGCCCCAGACGACGTAAGCGGATCCCGCCTCTGCGCCGCCGACATCGGAGCCGGGCGCTCCGACCAGAATTTCCGAACGGCCATCGCCGGTGAAGTCGTTGACCCAGGTCAGGGCCTGGCCCGCACCGTCGCCGGCCGACTCCCCGCGAATGACATAGCCCTTGCCGTCGCCAACCAGCGGGTCGCCAAGATCGACGCCGCCGGGGGTGGCGCGGCCCCAGATCACATAGGCCGCGCCCGCATCGACAACCGAGCCCCGCTCCGTTCCGGGCGCCCCCACCAGGATTTCCGCCCGGCCGTCGCCGTTGAAGTCGGCGACCATATCGACGGCGGCGCCAGCCCTGTCGCCGGCATTGACGCCGTCGATGATCACCTCGGTCAGGCCGTCCGACAGTGTGGTGCTGCCGCCGGGGGCGCCGCCGCCGAGAACCACGAAGACACGGCCGGCGTCGGTGTCCTTGTCGTCGCTGCCCGGGGCGCCGACGACCAGATCCGCGATTCCGTCGCCGTCGAGATCAAAGCCGCTGGCAATCCAGGTCTCCGGCAGAGCGGTCCCGAGAGTCAGGGAGAAATCACCGGGATCGGCCGTCAGCAGGGCGTAGCCCGCGCCGGCGGCGATCTGGGCGTTGATGTAGAGCTTGGTCGTCGGGCCCGGCATGATCGTCTCCGCTCCTGGGTTTCAACCGCCTGGCCTTTTGCCAACGTCGAGGATCGACGGGGGATCGCGGCCTTTTTGGCGAGAGTGTCGGGCCAGTCCTAGGTTCGGCCTCTGACAGAGTCCTGACGGGCCCCTGCGGCGACTTGTCAGTTGCCGGACGGTCGCGGGGGTGAAACTTTCGGGGCCCAACAAGGACCCCCGGATGCGACTGCTGCTGGTCGAGGACAATGACCGCCTTGCCGAGATGGTGCGCGAGGCGCTGGTCCAGGCCGGCTATGTGGTGGACCGCGCCGCGACGCTTGAGGCGGCCCGCGGCGTCCTGAACGTCGCGCCCTATGACATCGTCATTCTCGACATCGGCCTGCCGGACGGAAGCGGTCTGGACCTGCTGCGCGAACTGCGGGCCCGAAAGCTGCACACGCCGATCATTCTTCTGACCGCCAGAAGTGGCCTGGATGATCGCATCATGGGCCTGGACGCCGGCGCGGACGACTATCTGGCCAAGCCCTTCGACCCGGCGGAACTGGCGGCCCGGTGTCGCGCCATTCTGCGGCGGCCGGGCGCCGCCCTCGGCGCCATGATCGCCTTCGGCGACCTGGCCCTCGACACGGTGAACCGTTCGGCGCAAATCCGCCTCCAGCCCCTCGACCTGACGCCCAAGGAATTCGCCCTCCTTGAGGTGCTGGTCCGGCATCAGGACGTGGTGGTTCACCGCAGCCAGCTGGAGAACTCCATCTATTCCCTCGATGCTCAGGTGTCCCCGAACGCCCTTGACGCCCTGGCCTCGCGCCTGCGCCGAAAGCTCGCCGTTCCGGGGGCTCGCGAAGCCATCCGCACCGTCCACGGCGTGGGTTACGCCCTGACACGGACCCAGGAGGCCGGCCGTGACGGGTGATCAGCACCGGCCAACAGCGTCCCTGTTGCGGCAGGTCGGCGTCGCCCTGGCCTTGCTCATCCTGGCTTTCGCCGTCTTCAACACCCTCATCGTCGTCTGGATGTACAGCCGCGACCTGCCGCAGCTGGCCCATGATGTTGTCCGGATGCAGGCGGAGGAAATCAGCCGCAAGCTTGCCGCGGGCGAGGAACCCTTGCCGCCCCCGGCCACCCGCGCCTGGCATTGGACCGTAAGGCGAGAAGATGGAACGCTTGTCGCCCAGGGCGGCGATCGAAGCCTGCCGCTGCCGACAACGGCTGTCGGCGTGACGTCGACCAACTGGCGGCTGACGGACGGAAGTCCGGAAATCTCCGGCCTCACCCGGGTCGCGGCGCCCGGGCGGCCTCAGCGGTGGGTGGCGGTGAGCATAGTCGCCCATTCAATGGCAGTGTTCCGGCCGGCCATCTTTCGAGAGTTGATTGAGCATGTCGTCCTTCCCCTGACCCCGTTGATGGCGGCCCTCCTTGTCGGCGTCCTTCTGATGGTGAGCCGCCTGACGGCGACCCTTCGCCAGGCGGCGCGGCAGGCCCAGGCGCTCGATCCCGGAGATCCCGCCGCCCGGCTCTCGACCCCGGCCTCTCCAAGGGAGGTCCGGCGGTTGGTTCAGGCGGTGAACGGCGCTCTGGAGCGGCTGGAGGCGAACATCCTGGCCGTCCGGGACTTCACGGCCAACGCGGCCCATGAACTGCGGACCCCCTTGGCCGTCATGCGGCTGGGCGTTCAGGATCTGGAACCCTCGCCGTCGCGCGAGGCCCTGAGCAAGGAGGTGGCGGCCCTGTCCCGGACGGTGTCCCAACTGCTGGACCTGACCCAGACCGCGGCCATTCCCGACCTGCCGGCGACGGCGATCTCCCTGCGGGACATTGCGGCGGACCAGATCGCCCAGCTTGTCCGCCTCGCCTGGAGGGAAGACCGGGACATCCAACTTCTGGGCACGGCTGACGCCACGGTCACCGGACACCCCGAGGCCATCGGCCGGGCCTTGCGCAACATCCTGGAGAATGCCCTGGCCCACACCCCGCCCGGGACGGCGGTGGAGGTCTCCATCGGCCCCGGCGAGACCCTCTCCGTGCGCGACCACGGACCCGGGGTGCCGGAGGCCCTCAGGGAGCGAATCTTTGACCGGTTCTGGCGAAGGGATCGGTCGAAGTCCGGCGGCGCCGGCCTTGGCCTCGGCATCGTCGCCGCGACCATGGCCGCGCACGGCGGCCGGGTGGAGGTCGGGGATGGGCCCGGAGGGGGGGCGGTGTTTACCCTTGTCTTTCCGGCCGGGTCGAACCCGCTCCAGACGCCTCAGGCAGCACCGTAACAGTCTTGGCGTCCCTTGACGGCTGGCGCCGCGAGCCACCCATCCCGGCGAGCCGCCGGGATGGGTGGGGCCTGAAGGCCGTCAGAACTCCAGGCAGATCTTCCCGAAGTGCTTCTGCGACAGCTGGTGGGCGAAGGCCGCGGCGATCTGGTCCAGCGGGAAGGTCGAGTCGATCACCGGCTCGATGTTGCTGGCCTCGATGGCGGCGATCATGTCTTCCTGATCCTGCCGCGAACCGACGGTGATGCCCTTGATGGCCACGTTCTTCGACATCACCAACACCGTCGGCACCTCGCCGCTGATCCCGGTCAGCACCCCGATCAGCGAGATATGGCCGCCGATCCGGCAGGCCTGGATCGACTGCGTCAGGGTGCCCGGCCCGCCGATCTCGACCACCGCGTCGACTCCCTGGCCCCCGGTCAGGGCGAAGGCCGCCTCGCCCCATTTGGGCTCTTCCTTGTAGTTGATCAGATGGTCGGCCCCGAGGGCCTTCAGCTTGGCCAGCTTCTCCGGCGAGGAGGAGGTGGCGATGACCGTCGCCCCCATGGCCTTGGCCAGCTGCAGGGCGAAGATCGACACCCCGCCGGTGCCTTGCGTCAGCACCACGTCGCCCGGCTTGATCTGCGCCTCGACCACCAGGGCCCGCCAGGCGGTCAGGGCGGCGCAGGGCAGGGTCGCCGCCTGGGCGAAGCTCCAGCCCTTGGGCAGGCGGGTAAAGGCGGTCTCCGGCATGGCGACCAGCTCGGCGGCGAACCCGTCGGCCCCGTCGCCGGGCACGCCCAGCATCCGCTCCAGTCGGGGTTTGCCCGCCGGCCAGCTGGGGAAGAAGGTCGACAGCACATGGTCGCCGACCTTGAATTTCGTTGCGCCCGGACCGACCGCGACCACCTCGCCCGCCCCGTCCGACATCGGGATGCGGCCGTCCGGCGTGGGGATCATCCCCGCCACCACCGCGAAGTCGTGGAAATTCAGGGAGCTGGCCCGCACCCGGACCAGGATTTCGCCGGGGCCCGCCACGGGGTCGTCCCGCGTCTCGATGACGATCTTGTCCAGCCCGCCGGGGGCCTTCAACGCCGCAACCTTCATGTCCGTCTCTCCCAGTTGGACCGTGCGAGGCCGCGCGGTCCGGGCGCTTTGCGCCTCGTGAATCTTGGTCTCAGAGCTCGCCGCGCAGGGCCGCCAGGGCCTGTTTGGCCAGGATGGGCGTGCCGTTCTCGGCCGGGCGGTCGCTGGCCGCCACGCCGTTCAGCACGCGCCGGTAGACGCCCTGTGAAATCGAGGCCAGCCGGAATATCCCGAAGGCCATGTAGAAGTTCCAGTCCGGAATGCTGTCGCGGCCCGTCCGCCGGCAATAGGCCGCCACATAGTCGGCCTCCGTCGGAATGCCCGAGGCGGCGAAGTCCACCCCGACCAGCGAGCCCCAGCCCGGCGAGGTCGAGCGCCAGAGGAAGGCGTTGTAGGCGATGTCGGCGAAGGGATGGCCCAGCGTCGACAACTCCCAGTCCAGCACCGCGATCAGCTTCGGCTCGGTCGGGTGGAACATGACGTTTTCCAGCCGGTAGTCGCCGTGGGCGATGGTCACCGTGTCGTCCGGCGGGATCCGACCCGGCAGGATGGCGATCAGCTCTTCCATCTCCGGGATGAGGTCGGTCTCGGCCCCCCGGTACTGCTTGATCCAGCGGGCCGCCTGACGCTCGAAATAGCCGCCCTGACGGCCGTAGTCGCCCAGGCCCACGGCCTCGAAGTCGACCCTGTGCAGCTTGGCCAGGGTGGCGTTCAGGTCGTCATAGATGGCCGCCCGCTCGGCCGGCTCCAGCCCCGGCAGGGTGGCGTCCCGGAAGATGCGGCCCTCCAGATAGTCCATGACGTAGAAGTCGGCGCCGATGACCTCGGCGTCCTGGCACAGCCAGCGCATCACCGGCACCGGCACGTCGGTCTGCTTCAGCGCCGACATCGCCCGGTATTCGCGATCGACCTGGTGGGCGCTGGCCAGCAGCACCCCCGGCGGCTTCTTGCGCAGCACATACATCCACGGCCCGGCGGCCGTTTGGGTGGTCAGCAGGAAGGTCGGGTTGGAGGCGCCGCCCTGGAACTGCTGAACGACCATGTCCGTCCCGAAGCCCTCGATATGGGCCTGCAGATAGGCCTCCAGCTTGGCCTCATCGAAGCGATGGGCGGGGGCGACCGCGCTGACCTTAGGACCGGAACCAACCATGCGGGTGACCTCTGCGGATGTCTGTGGGAAGCGCTACTGCGCCACCAGGCTTGTGACGGTGTTGCGGTCTTTCTCGCCGAGCGCGACGGTGATCGCCGCCCCCATCGGATCGGTGGCGATCATCTGCTCGACCAGGGCCGGATCGTCGACCACCGCCCCGAACCGCTCGCCGGTCGGCTTGCGGCCGACCACCAGGCCGCGCGGCGCCGCCTGCCCGTAGTCGATGGTGAAGGTCTCGATCCAGCCGTCGCCACTGGCGTCGGCGATGACCTCCGGAGCCGGCCAGCCGTCGATCTCCGCCTGCAGGTCCTTGCTGCTGAATGGGGTCCAGGCCTTGGGGGTCGTCGAATAGACCCCGGCCGAATATTTCGACAGGAAGCCGCCGTTGGCCCCGACGAAGCCGATCGCCCCGGGCTGGGCGCGCAGGGCCCGGACCATGCTGGCGATGGCGTGCATGGAATAGTTGTTCCCCGCCCCGCCGAAGAAGGGCAGGCCGCCGGTCACGGTCAGGGGGCGCGGATCGTCCGCCTTGACGCCAAGGCCGTCCCGCACATTGAACACCGCCACCGGGAAGCAGCTGTAGAGGTCCAGCACCGCCACATCGGAGATCCCGACCCCGGCCAGCTCCAGCGCCCGCCGCGCCGCCAGCACCGCCGCCGGATTGGCGTCCAGGTCGCGCCGCTCGATGACCGTCCGCTCCTTCACGTCGGCCCCGCCATGCAGATAGACCCAGCGATCTTCCGGCACGCCCATCTCGCGGGCGACGCCCACCGAGGTCATCAGCGCCGCCGCGCCCTGGTTGGCCTGGTCGCGGGCGACCATCCGGCGCGGGAAGGGATCGGCGACCAACCGGTTGCGCGGGGTGACGGTGGCCAGTTCCTCGGCGGTGAACACCTCCTGCGACATGGCGTGGGGATTGTCGTGGGCCACCCTGGTGAAGGGGGCGAACAGCTCGCCCATCGCCTGGGCGTAGGACTGACGGTCCATGCCCAGCCGACCCCGGCGGGCGTTCTCGAACAGGGCGTAGAGGGTGATCGGGATGCGCATCCCGTGGCGGATCATCTCGCCGGTGATCAGGCCGTCCATGCCATAGCCGCGATCCTCGAGGGTTCCGCCAACGGTCTCCGACCAGTCTCGGCTCTCGCCCTTGGTCATCAGGTGGCGGACGGTGGAGATGGATTCCGACCCGGCGATCAGGGCCATGGTGGTCTCGCCGGCGGCGATGGAATGGAACAGCTCGGTGACCAGATGCTGCGGCCCCTGACCGCCGGTGACTTCCAGGATGGCCCGCGCCGGATCGGCGCCGATCCGTTTGCCGATGGAGCGGGGCAGATTGTCGGAACAGCCGAACGGCGCCTTGGCCCCGGGGGTGGAGATTTCGAACTGACGGATGGCGGCGATGACGTCGATCCTGGCCGCAAGAGCCGCGACGTCCGCCCCGGCGTCCGCCAGGGCCGCCCGCGCCGCCCGCCCGGCCAACTCCGCCGGTCCGACACCTTCATAGCCCTCGGCGTCGATCCGCTCGGACGCCTCGCCGACGCCGATCAGGATGGGGGTGCGGTCATCGATCGTCATGCGCTTGCCTCAACCTGGCGCCAAACGCGCCGCAGGCCCCGACCGATAAGGGGCAGGGCCTGCGGGTCAAGATTGTCGTTGGGGCACGTTCCGGAGGATTTGTCTCCGGCGCCGCCGTCAGAACTTCCGGCCGATCCGCAGACCGACCGTCCGGGGCTGGTTGGGGACGATATAGGTCTGGCCGCCGCAGACTGTTTCCACACATTCGGCGTAGCGGTAGAGGCTGGCCCGTTCGTCGGTCAGGTTCTTGATGAACAGCTCCAGCGACCATCCGGTGCGGTCGACACCAGTGGTGAAGTCATAGGCGGTGAAGCCGTCCTGGCGGCCGATGATGGATCGCTCAAGCAGCCGCAGGTCGGTCCAGGCGCCGCTCTGGGCGACGACCGAGCCCTGGATATGGGCGTCGAACTCGCCGATCGAGAACTCGTAGCGCGCCGTCAGATTGCCCTTCAGCTTCGGTGTCACCGGCAGTTCGGTGCCCGCCGGAGCCTGGACAAGGCCGGGGCAGTTGGTCACCGGATTGCCGTTGGCGTCGACGAAGCCGCAGTAATTGTCGGCCAGCTCGGCGTGAGTGTAGGAGCCACCGCCCGAAAGTGTCAGGTCGCTGGTCGGTCGCCAGACGACGTCGGTTTCGACCCCGTAGATCTCCGCCTGGTTGGCGTTCTTGATCTCGGTCAGGCCGCTGGCTCCGAGGATGGAGAACTGGAAGTCCTCCCACTGCTCAAAATAGACCGCCCCGTTCCAGCGCAGGCTGCCGTCGAGCCAGCTGGTCTTCCAGCCAGCCTCGTAGTTGGTCAGGAAGTCGGAGTCGTAGGGCGGCAGGGTGCCCTTCCGATTGATCCCGCCGGGACGGTAGCCGGTCGACCAAGTGCCGTAGAGCATCCGGTCATCGTCGATCTTCCAGGTGATGTTCAGCCGGTGCGTATAACCGGTTTCTTCCGTTGTCTTGTCGAGGTTGGTGCAGGGCGAGCCCTTGACCACCGCCGGCTTGAAACAGGCCGCTTCCCCGGTGCCGCTGCTGTAGCCGGCGCCGAAGCCGTAGAAGCCTTTCAGGCCGTTCTCGCTCTTGAAGGCCCGCAGGCCCCCGGTGACCGTCACCGAAGGAATGATGTCGTAGGACACCTCGCCGAACAGGGCGGTGTCCTTGTCGCTGCGCTGCTGCTTGGTCAGCCATAGGGTATCGGACCAGCCAGGCACTTCGATCGCGGCGCCGATGTCGTCGATCTTGTAGCGCTGCTGGATGCCGTGATCCTGGTTCTGGTAGAAGGCGCCGACCACGAAGCGCAGCGGCTGGTCCTGGGGCGAGGAGAGCCGCAGTTCGTGGCTTTCCTTGGTGTAGCGGTCCTTGGCCTGGATGTACTGCGACGGGTTGACCGGGTTGCCGAAATCGTCGGTCCAGTAGGCGCCGTAGCCAAACAGCGTGTCGTAGAAATAGGAATAGTCGGAGTAGTCGGATTCGGAATCGACGCTCCGCTTCAGATAGGAGCCGGCGTAGATCAGGTCGAAATTGCCGACCTTGCCCGCCACCGTCAGGGCCGCCTGGTACCAGCGGTCCTTGCTGCCTTCGGGATAGAAGTGGGTGACCTGCAGGTCGCCGACCGCCGGATCATAGGCGAAGATGCCGCCCACTTCCTGGCTCTGGGCCATGATGGTCGGGGTGACCGTCCAGTCCTCGTTCAGGTCGATCTTCAGGGCCGCCCGGGCCCCGAAAGTGGTGACGCTGTTGTAGTCGTCCTCGGCGATCAGGTCGTTGTTGATGGTCCCGCCCCAGGTGGGGTAGGTCCGGGTTCCCTTGACGTTGTCGATATAGCCGCCGTCTTCCTGGTACCAGCCGACCAGCCGCAGGGCCGCCGACTCGTGGACGGGAATATTGGCGAAGCCCTCGACGCCATAACCGATGTCGCCGTGATCGACGCTGTTGACCTCCACATCCATCCCGCCCGACAGCACGCCGATCTCGGGCTTGTTGGTGATGATGCGGATGGTGCCGGCCTGGGAGCTGGCGCCGTACAGCGTGCCCTGCGGCCCGGCCAGGGATTCGACCCGGGCGATGTCGTAGATGTGGATGTCCAGGGCGCCCTGGATGGTGGTGATCGGCTGTTCGTCCAGATAGACGCCGACGCTGGGCAGGGAGCCGGAGTGGTTGCCGTCGCCGCCGCTGGCCACGCCGCGCATATAGACGCTGCCGAAGCCGGGACCCAGGGTCTGGACCGAGACGCTGGGCAGGAACTTCACGAAGTCGGCGAAATCGCTGACCTGCAGCTGCTCCAGCTTCTGGGTGCCGATGGCCTGGATGCTGATCGGCACATCCTGCAGGTCCTCCGCCCGCTTCTGGGCGGTGACGATGATTTCCTCGACGGCGTTGCCGCTGTCGGGCTCCGTCTGGGCCAGGGCCGCGCCGACGCCCCCCAGCATGGTGCTGGCCATCAGCACCGAAGACAGCAGCAGGGTCTTGCGACCGACGCCAAGTTGAGACCGAATTTTCATGACTACCCCCTGGCGGTTCCCGCCTTGGGCCGAATTCCGCCCCCGGAATGTCGAGTCGTCAAGGGGCTAGGCGTCGCACCTTCAGGCGTGGCCCGCCGATGCGCCTCTCGGGACGGCCAGCGCCTAATCCTCAAGCATCCCGGTCCCAGGTCCCCATCGCCGGGCCGAGCGCGGCTTTCAGAGGGTCCAGCCAGGGCTCATAGGCGCGCCATTGGTCGACCCCGTCGGTGAAGATCGGCCGGCGCACCTGTTCGGAGCTGGCGGTCCGCACAGCGCGGTCATTCTCGTGGAATTTCAAGCAGCTGGCCTCGAACGGCAGGCCGCAATAGTCGAGCAGGGCCCGCACCTGGCCCTCCGGATCGGCGACCATCCGCTCATAGATCACCCGGTGAACGGCGCCCGGAATGGCGGCGTCGAAATGCGCCATCAGCCTCACATAGTCTGCGTAGTAGCGGCCCAGATCGGTCAGGTCGTAGCTGAATCCCTGGCCCCGGGCGAAATGCTGCTTGAAGGCAGAGAAGCAGCAGCCCAGCGGGTGGCGGCGCGCATCGATGATCCTGGCGTTCGGCAGGATCAGGTGGATCAGCCCGACATGGGCGAAGTTGTTGGGCATCTTGTCGATGAAGAAGGGCCGGCCCTGTTTGCGCTGGATCCACGTCCGCTCCAGATACTCCTCGCCCAGGGCCCGGCAGGTATCGGCATCGAGATCCGCCAGCATTTCCGGATAGGCCGAGGGCTGGTCCTTGCTGACCCGTCCGCCCAGACGCCTCGCGATCGAGATGATGTCAGGCAGTTCCATCGTCCCCTCCACCGCCGAATGGCTGGAGAGGATCTGTTCGATCAGGGTCGAGCCCGCACGCGGCAGGCCGAGAATGAAGATTGGGTCTCGGGCCGGGCTGCCCCAACCCTTACGCGCCGCGAAGAAGGCCGGGGTCAGGACCACCTCCGATCGCACTGCGTGGGAATGGGTCCTATCGGCGTCATAGCTGATCTGGTTGCGCCGCAGGGCCGCGCCTTTTGCGTAGTGATCGAACGACGCCTCGAACCCACCGGCGTCCTCTAGCGCCTTGCCCAGCGCGTAGTGGAGATGGAAGCGGTCCTCGTCGGAGATGTCCGTCCGCGACAGCTGGGCTTCCATCGCCGCCACCTCCTCGGCCGAGAACCGGAAGGTCTTGAGGTTGGCCAGGCTCCACCAGGCCTCGCCCATCTGCGGCGCCAGGTCGAGGCTGCGCCGATAGGCGGCGATGCTGTCGGCCTGCCGGCCCACGGTCTTCAGGGAGTGGCCGTAGCTCATCCAGGCCTTGGGCTGGTCCGGATACTCGGCCAGCACGCCGTCATAGATTTCGATCGCCCCCGCATAGTCGCCGACCCGTCCGAGGGCGGCGGCCTTGAGGTTGCGATAGCCGGGATGGCGCGGGTTGCGGGCCAGCAGCCAGTCCAGCTGGGCCAGGGCCGCCTCCGACCGGTTCAGCCGGTAGAGGATGGTCGCCAGGTTGTGCCGCGCCTCGGTGAATCCCGGCGCCAGCGCGACGCAGCGTTCCAGCAGGGCCTCGGCGTCCTCGTTGCGGCCCAGCCGCGCCGCTGTCTCCGCCAGCATGCGGATCGCCGCCGCATTGGTCGGATGCCGCGCCAGATAGGGTTTCAACAGCCGCTCGGCGATGGCCAGCCTGCCGTCGCACAGGGCCGTGGCGGCGGTGATCAGCTCGGGATCGGAAACCGAGGCGCGGATCTGCTGCGCCTGCGCCGCTTCTGCGCCCTTGTCGTCCCCGGCCAGGGTCAGCTGGTCGGCCAGGGCCGTCCAGCCCGCCGCCAGTTTCGGCTCCAGCGCCACCGCCCGGCTGAGCGCCGCCACCGCCGCACGGCCAAGGCCCAGTTCGCCCAGGGCCAGCCCCGCCTCCAGATGCACCGCCGGCCAGCGCGGCTGGCCCCGGATGACCGGCTCCAGCACCTCCAGCGCGCCTTCCGCCCGGCCCTGCATCCGCAAGGCCGCCGCCGCCAGCAGGCTGGCCTGGGGATGCCCCGGCAGGGCTTTCAGAATCTCGGCCGCCTGCAGTTCGGCCAGCCGCGGGTCCTGCTGCAGCAGCCCCGCCGCATGGGCCAGGGCGGTGGCGACGGTGCCGGTGGTGACGCCCTCGTCGCTCACGCCGCCCCCTCGATCCAGCGCCGGTAGCCGGCGCCGCGCAGCTCGCAGGCCGGGCAGGTCCCACAGCCATAACCCCAGTCGTGCCGATGCGTCCGGTCGCCCAGGTAGCAGGTGTGGGTGTCCTCGATGATCAGCCGGGTCAGGGCCTCGCCGCCAAGCGCGTCGGCCAGGGCCCAGGTCTGCGCCTTGTCGATCCACATCAGGGGGGTGTCGATGACGAACCGGCTCTCGGTCCCCAGGTTGATCGCCACCTGCAGCGCCTTGATGGTGTCATCCCGGCAGTCGGGATAGCCGGAGAAGTCGGTCTCGCAGACGCCGGTGACGATATGTTTGATGCCCCGCCGGTAGGCGACGGCGGCGGCAAAGGTCAGGAACAGCAGGTTGCGACCGGGTACGAAGGTGTTGGGCAGGCCGGTGGCGTTGAAGGCGATCTCCGCCTCCGCCGTCAGGGCCGTGTCGCTGATCGCGCCCAGAACCTTCAGATCGAGCAGATGGTCTTCACCCAGCTTGCCGACCGCCTTCGGATAGGCGCCGGCAAGTTTCTCGCGGAAGGTCTGCCGCACCTCCAGTTCGACGCGGTGTCGCTGGCCGTAGTCGAAACCGATGGTCTCCACGGATTCGAACCGGTCCAGCGCCCAGGCCAGGCAGGCGGCGCTGTCCTGCCCCCCGGAAAACAGCACCAGGGCGGCGGTCATCGCGGGTCTCGGAACGGGTGGGCGGGATCGACGACAGGGCGCATTCCTCCCCTATCCCAAAACCCCGCCCCGCTGTCATCCTGTGACGGGCCTCCCGGCCTTTTGCGGCGTCAGACCGTCGCCCAGGGCCTCGGTTCATAGAAGGCCGTCTGGCCCGCCATCAGACTGTCGATCTGCCGCCGCACCCCGGCTTCCGCGTCATAGGTCGCCCGCAGGGCCGCCGCCCGGGTGATCACCGTCGGCGGCGCGATATCCTCCGCCGTCCGCAGCAGGCCCAGCCGGGCGAGGACCGCGCCGGCGGACGTCTTCGATGTCCAGACGGTGAGGGGGACCGACAGCATCAGCCCGACGGCCGCCGGCGCCGTCCAGGCGAGCAGCAGCGGATCCAGAACGCCGGTGGCGATGATCCAGATCAGGCCCAGCCGGGTATGGCGCCGATGCCAGCGCCAGGCGTCGCGGAGGGTCAGGTCGCCCTCGTCCCGGTGCTGGGCGTTCCAGCCGGAGTCCCGGCCCATCAAAACATCCACCACCGACCGGCTCTGCATTAGCATCAGCACCGCCGCCGCCAGGGTCGAAACCATCTGCTCGATAACGAACCCGATCACCAGACGCAGCCGCCCGCCGAAGCCGCGCAGGCTGGACCGGTCCCGCATCGCCACGACCAGACCCATCAGCTTGGGCGCCGCCAGCAGGGCCAGCGACAGGCCAAACAGCCCCGCCGCCATGGCCGCGTTGGTTTGCGACTGCACAGCGCTCTGCTGGACCCAGACCACCGCGCCGAGGGCCATGAAGGCCAGCCACAGAGGCGCCGTGACATAGGCCAGGACGCCCCGGCCCAGATGCAGCCGGCTGATCCAGTGAAAACCTCGCCCGCCCAGCACCGCCGCATGCTGCATATTGCCCTGGCACCAGCGGCGGTCGCGCACGGCCATGTCGACCAGGGTCGGCGGCGCCTCCTCGTAGCTGCCCTCCAGGTCGCCGGCCATCCGCACCGCCCAGCCGCCCCGCCGCAGCAGCGCCGCCTCGACGAAGTCGTGGCTGAGGATATGGCCGCCGAACGGCTTGCCGCCGTCCAGATGCGGCAGGCCCGCGCAGGCGGCGAAGGCCTTTACCCGGATGATGGCGTTGTGGCCCCAGTAGTTGCCCTCCGCTCCTGACCACCAGTCCTGGCCTTGGGCGATGATCGGCCCGTAAAGCCGCCCGGCGAACTGCTGCAGCCGGGCGAACAGCGTCCGCGCCCCGACGATGGTGGGCAGGGTCTGGATCAGGCCGGTCTGAGGGTCGGCCCGCATCCGCGCGGTCAGTTCGACGATGGTCCGCCCGGTCATCAGGCTGTCGGCGTCGAGAATGATCATGCTTTCGTAGGCGGCCCCGAAGCGGCGCACCCAGTCGGCGATGTTGCCGGCCTTCTTCTCGCGGTTCTCCACCCGGCGCCGATAATAGAGCCGGTCCGTGTGGCCGGTCCGCAGCCGCACCCGCAGCACTCCTCCAGCCTCGGCCCGGGCGATGTCCGGGTCGCGCGTGTCGCTGAGCAGGAAGACGTCATAGAGGGCGCCGACCCCCAGGCTCTCGAGATCATCGAGCATCGCTTCTGCGGCGGCCAGCACCCGGCCCGGGTCTTCGTTGTAGGTGGGCATCAGCAGGGCCGTGCGGGTAAAGACCGTCGGCGGCGGGCGCCAGTTGGCCCGGGGCTGGCGCCAGATCCTGACAAAGCCGGCCAGGGCCCCGACAAAGGAAAACGCCACCCAGCTGAACAGCACGCAAAACAGCGCCAGCAGCCCGAGGTCCGCCGCACCGAACCCGGCCGGCGACAGCACATCGACCATCACCCAGGCGCCCAGCGCGGTCAGCAACCCGCTGCCGCCGAGGATCAGCGCCCGCCGACCGGCGACACCCGGCTGCAGGATGGGCGGACAGGGCGCCGGCGCATCCAGCCGCTGCACCGGCATGGCCAGGGGCGCCGCTCTTGGCAACGACGCCATGGCCGGCGCCGGCTCTTGCGGAATGAGCAGCGGAGGCTCGAGGCTCCGGCGCGTCAGGGGCGCGGCCGACATCGGTCGCATGGTCCGTTGATCGCGGTGTCCGCCAGCCCGCCGCCGGGTCTGGACGGCCATTACAACGGCCTCGCGTGGACAGAAAACAAGGCCATGGGGCCGAAGCCGAACGCCATCACAACCACAGCCTCATACGCCTGAACTCCAACCGAACGCGGCGGACCATCCGCCTCACTGTTACGCCAACACGGAACTCAGGGCGCAGGCCGGGGCCGTCCCACAGCGGTGCAAGCCGTGAGGTCCCGGATCGGTTGCATAGAAATCGCGCGGGGCTATTCGATGGCGACACGGGGGCGCAAACCGCCCGCCAACAAGGCAGTCCACACCCCTTCGGCGTCCTGTGCGAAGCGGAAGAGATCGAGATCTTCGCGGTTGATCAGCCCGTGGTCTGCCAGGGCGTCGAAGCCGATGACGCTGCGCCAATAGCCCTCGTCGAACAGCACCACCGGGATCGGCGGCATCTTTCCGGTCTGGCGCAGGGTCAGGATCTCGAACAGTTCGTCGAAGGTGCCAAAGCCCCCGGGGAAGACCACCAGAGCATTGGCCCGCATGGCCAGGTGCATCTTGCGCATGGCGAAATAGTGGAACCGGAAGGTCAGGTCCGGCGTGCTCCAGGGGTTGGGCTCCTGCTCGTTCGGCAGGGTGATGTTGAAACCGATGGACGGGGCCCCGGCCTCCGTCGCCCCGCGATTGGCCGCGGCCATCAGGCCGGGCCCGCCTCCGGTGGCGATGACATTGTCGCGAAAGGTCTGCCCCTCCAGCAGCGCGCCGCCCCGCTCCGAGGCCAGCCGGCCGAAGGCCCGCGCCTGATCATGCCAGCGCCGATGCTGCTCAGAGCCCGTTCCCTCGACTCGGGCGCTGCCGAACACCACGATGGTCGAACGCACCCCCCAGGCCCGCAGCGCCTCCTCGGCCTTGGCGTATTCCAGCTGGAACCGCACGCCCCGCATGGCGTCGCCGAGCAGGAAGTCCTGGTCCAGGGCCGCCAGCCGGTAGGAGGGTGAGGCCAGTTGGGCGGCGTTGGTTCGGGTCTCCTCGGTCATTTCTTCAAGGCCACATCGAGGAACTGTTCGAAGGCCTGCCAGTCCTCCGTTGTGACCCCATGGCCGCCGGGGCGGGTGTAGAAGGCGATGCCGGCCGCCGGATCGAATTGCTCCATGTCGCTGACGGTCAGCCCGTTCGAACCCAGCAGACGATAGACCGGGTCCGCCCCCTGGGCCGCGCGAAACGCCCCGGCCGGATCGGACCAGCCATCGCCCATGCCGCTGCCCAGCAGCACCGGGCGCGGGGCGATCAGGGCGACCAGCTGATGCTGGTCGATGGTCAGGGTCACCGGGCCGGTCTGGCGCGCATAGGCGGCGCCGAACCAGTAGCCGTAGGACCTGGTGATCTGGGCCACTGTCTCTCCCGCCGAGCTGCGGGTCAGGCTGGCCCCGCCCCGGCCGGACTGATGGGAGATGATAGCCGCGAACCGGGGATCGAAGGCCCCGGCCAGCAGCGCGGCCTTGCCGTGCCGCGAATGGCCCCAGGCGGCGACCCGGGCCGCGTCGATGCGGGGATCGAGGGCCAGTACATCCAGCGCCTTGGAATACATCACCGCCCAGACCGCCAGGGCCCCGGCCCGCTCAGCCGCCGGGACCTCCGGCTGGACAGTGGCCAGCGCCGCCGGCGCCAGGGCCTTCTCGTCCGGGACAATTTCGCCCGGATAGAAGAAGGCCACCGCATAGCCGCGCGCCGTCACCTCGGCGACCGGCGGCCCGTCGATCCTCTGGCCGAAGATCAGCTTCACCAGCGGCTTCATCGCCGCGTTGTTGCACTCCGGCGGCAGGATGGCCGGGTCCTCGAACACCGCCTCCGGCCGGCCGGGCAGGGCCGCGCGATTGCCGCAGAACAGCTCGGCGATGACCAGCGGGACCGGCCCCCTGGCCGAGGCCGGGATGGCGACGATCATGTGGAATCGTCGCGCCGGCTCGCCGTCCCCAAGCCGGACAGTCCACTGTTCGACACTGGCCCCGCCGACGTCCTCGAGGCTCAGGTTTTCGCGTTTCTCGATTGTGGCCGCGCCCAGGTCCGGCATCCGGCCGTAGATCTGGTCTTGGAACGCCTGGCGCAGCAGCGGCGCCCGCCGGGTCGTCCAGTCGGTCGCCGTCGTCACCGCAGGATCGGCGCCAAACGCCGCCAGGGTCGGCGGCGTGGCGACCGGCGCCCTGGCGAGATCGGGCGGCGAGGCGCAGCCCGTCGCCAGCGCCAACGCCAGGACAAGGCCCGTAGGTCCTATCATCCGCAGAAAGGGCATCCGCTCGCCTGTTCAGCCTTGCGCCCGACCGACCGGACCAGCCAGACATAGGCCGGTCCGGCCAGGGCTTCCACTATCCGTCGCGGGTATGCGGCGGCGAGCGCGCCGCTGGACTCGGCGGTCATCCGGTGTAGGGGTCGTAGACTCAGACGCTGGAGCCTTCATGATCCAGGCCGCCCCACCAACCATCGAAACTCACGGCGGCGCCCTGACGCCCGTGGGGATCCTGCCTCCGTTGCTGGAATTGCTGTGGGTCGTCCCCCTGGTTGCCGGCCTCCTGGCCGGCCTGTTCATGATTCTGTGGTCGATCCCGAAATTTCGCGGCAAGTCGGCCACCCTCACCGCCTTCAGCCTGCGCCTGATGCTGACCGGCGCCGGCCTGTTGGCCGCCTGGATTGCCTTCAACCTGCTGCGCGGCCCGGCCAGTCTCTTCTAGCTTCCCCAGCGTTGCGGCAGGGCATATTAACCGGCCTCATGACCACCCGAACGATCGACTGGGACGGGCTAGACGCCTTCAAGTTCCGGGATGAAACCGAGACCGTGCGCGCCCTTCTGGCCGCCGCGCCCCTCTCCCCCGAAGACCGCGCCGCCGTCCGCGCCGAGGCCGAGGCCCTGGTGCGCGGGGCCCGCCGCAGCGTCCGCCGCCAGGGGGTGGTCGAGAACTTCCTGCAGGAGTTCTCCCTCTCCACCAAGGAGGGTCTCGCCCTGATGTGCCTGGCCGAGGCCCTGCTGCGCACCCCCGATGAAGAGACCAAGGACCGGCTGATCGCCGAGAAGATCGGCAGCGCCGACTGGGCCAGCCATATGGGCAAGTCCGGCAGCCTGTTCGTCAACGCCTCCACCTGGGGCCTGATGCTGACCGGCAAGCTGGTCGAGGTCGACGACGACGCCAAGGCCGACCTGCCCGGCTTCATCAAGCGGCTGGCGGGCCGGGTCGGCGAGCCGGTGATCCGCGCCGCCGTCGGCCAGGCCATCCGCATCATGGGCGAGCAGTTCGTCCTGGGCCGCACCATCGAGGCGGCCATCGCCCGGGCCAAGAACGACGGCGACATCTGCAGCTTCGACATGCTGGGCGAAGGCGCCCGCACCGCCGCCGACGCCGAGCGGTACGAGAAGTCCTATGCCGACGCGATCGCCTCGGTCGGCCGGCTGTCCGGCGGCCAGGGTCCCGAGGCCGGCCACGGCATCTCGGTCAAGCTGTCCGCCCTGTCGCCCCGCTATGAGGCCACCCAGGAAGACCGCGTCCGGAGCGAGCTGTATCCGCGCGTCAAACGCCTGGCGCTCGTTGCAGCGAAACACGACCTCAACTTCACCCTGGACGCCGAGGAAGCGGACCGGCTGGTCCTCTCGCTGAAGCTGCTGGAGCGGCTGGCCGCCGAGCCGGAGCTGGGCGACTGGACCGGCCTCGGCCTCGCCATCCAGGCCTACCAGAAGCGCTGCCCGCAGGTCATCGCCGGCCTCGCCGAGCTCTCAAAGCAAACTGGACGAAGGTTGATGGTCCGGCTGGTCAAGGGCGCCTACTGGGACTCCGAGATCAAGCGGGCCCAGGTGAACGGCCGGCCGGGCTATCCGGTCTACACCACCAAGACCGCCACCGATCTGTCCTACCTGGTCTGCGCCAAGGCCCTGATCGACGCGGCCCCACACCTCTACGCCCAGTTCGCCACCCACAACGCCCACAGCCTGGCGGCGGTGCGCCGGATGGCCAGGACCGCCGGGGTGAAGGTCGAATTCCAGCGCCTGCACGGCATGGGCGAAGCCCTCTACAAGGCCGCCGACGACCTCTATGACGGCATCGTCGTCCGCGCCTACGCCCCGGTCGGCGGTCATGAGGACCTGCTGCCCTATCTGGTCCGCCGGCTGCTGGAGAACGGCGCCAACACCAGCTTTGTCCACGCCCTGCTGGACGAGCGGGTGCCGCCGGAAACCGTCGTCGTCGACCCGATCACCGAGGTCGAGGCGGTCGGCCCTGGCCCGCACCGCAAGATTCCCCTGCCCTCCCAGATCTACGGCGACCGGCTCAACTCCTCCGGCGTCGACATCTCGGTGACGGCCGAGCGCGAGCGGCTGGTGAAGGCGATCCACACCCTGCCGGCCCTGACGGCCGGCGGAAATGGGGCCTCCGAGACCCTGATCAACCCCGCCGACCATGCCCAGATCCTCGGCACGGTCACCGAAGCCACACCTGCCGACATCGACGCCGCCTTCACCGCCGCTCGCAAGGCGCAGGGGCCGTGGGACGCCGCCGGCGGCATGGAGCGGGCCAAGGTGCTGCGGGCCATGGCCGACGCCCTGGAACAGAACCGCGACCGGCTGATCGCCATCGCCACCCGCGAAGCCGGCAAGACCCTGAACGACGGCGTCGCCGAGGTCCGCGAGGCCGCCGACTTCTGCCGCTACTACGCCCGTCTGGCCGAGACGAAATTCGCCGGACCCGAGGTGCTGAAAGGCCCGGTCGGCGAGGCCAACACCCTTGAGCTGCGGGGCCGGGGCGTATTCGTCTGCATCAGCCCGTGGAACTTTCCCCTGGCCATCTTCACCGGCCAGGTCGCCGCCGCCCTGGCCGCCGGCAACGCCGTGCTCGCCAAGCCGGCTGAACAGACCCCGCTGATCGCCGCCGAGGCGGTGCGCCTCTACCACGCCGCCGGCCTGAACCCGGCCCTGCTGGCCCTGCTGCCCGGACGCGGCGAGACCGTCGGCGCGGCCCTGGTCAGCCACCCCGGCTGCGACGGCGTCGCCTTCACCGGCGGCACGGAGACGGCCTGGAGCATCAACCGCACCCTGGCCGCCCGGCGCGGCCCCATCGTCCCCTTCATCGCCGAGACCGGCGGCCTCAACGGCATGTTCGTCGACACCACGGCCCAGCGGGAACAGGTGATCGACGACGTCATCCTCTCGGCCTTCGGTTCCGCCGGCCAGCGCTGCTCGGCCCTGCGCCTGCTGTTCCTGCCCACCGACACCGCCGACCACCTGATCGAGGGGCTGATGGGGGCCATGGACGCCCTGGTCGTCGCCGACCCGGCCGATCCGAAGACCGACATCGGCCCGGTGATCGACGCTGATGCCCAGAAAGCCCTGACCGACCACCTGGAACGCCTGCGCCGCGAGGCCAAGGTGTTGAAGGTGCTGGACGCCCCCACGACGGGGACCTTCTTCGCACCGGTCCTGGCCGAGATCCCCACCGCCAACTTCCTGGAGCGGGAGGTGTTCGGCCCCATCCTCCACGTCGTCCGCTATGACCCCGAGAACCTCGCCGCCGTCGCCGGGGCCCTGGCCGCGCGCGGTTATGGCCTGACGCTGGGGGTCCACAGCCGCATCGAGGCCTTCGCCGAGGAGGTCAAGCGACTGGTCCCGGCGGGCAATGTCTATGTCAACCGCTCGATCATCGGCGCGGTGGTCGGGGTTCAGCCCTTCGGCGGCCAGGGCCTCTCGGGCACCGGCCCCAAGGCCGGCGGCCCCGAAGCCCTCTCCCGCTACGGCGTCGAACGGGCGGTGTCGGTGAACATCACCGCCCAGGGGGGCGATCCGGCTTTGCTCAATCTCTAGGTCACCGGGCATGGGTCCGCGGCAAGTTTGCCCTTGCGCCAACGCCCGGGCCCTTCGATGGATAGCCGCCCGCCAGGAGACCCCGCCATGGCCAGACCCGGCCCTCGCAACAGCCTGACCGACGTCGCCGGCCTGACCGTCGGCCAGGCGGTGGACGCAAAGGTCCGCACCGGCGTCACCGTCATCCTGCCGACCGGGCGCGCCGTCTGCGCCGTCGATGTGCGCGGCGGCGGCCCCGGCACCCGCGAGACCGACGCCCTCAACCCCGAGAACCTGATCGGCGCCACCGTCGACGCCATCGTCCTCTCCGGCGGCTCCATGTACGGTCTCGGCGCCGCCGACGGGGTGGCCGCCTGGCTGGGGTCCCAGGGGCGAGGCTATCCGGTGTCCAGCCGCCCGGGCGTTCCCACCGCCCCCATCGTCCCCGCCGCCATCCTGTTCGACCTGGCCAACGGCGGCGACAAGGCCTGGGGCCTGGAGCCCCCCTACCGCCGTCTGGGCATCGAGGCCGCCATGGCCGCCGGGCTCGACATCGCCGAGGGCACCGCCGGCGCCGGCGCGGGCGCCATGGCCGGCGGCTGGAAGGGCGGGACGGGCACGGCCTCCATCGTCACCCATGACGGCTTCACGGTCGCGGCCCTGGCCGCCGTCAACAGCTTCGGCTCGGTCACCGCCGGCGACGACCGAACCTTCTGGGCCGCCCCCTTCGAGATCGACGGCGAGTTCGGCAGCCTCGGAACGGCCGGCCTGACCATGACCCACGACGACTGGAACCTCTCAAAGGCCAATCCCGGCGCCCGCCAGAACACCACCATCGCCTGTGTCGCCACCGACGCCGCCCTCAGCCCGGCCCAGGCCAGGCGCCTGGCCATCATGGCGCAGGACGGCCTGGCCCGCGCCATCCGCCCGGTCCACGCCCCC
This sequence comes from Caulobacter sp., assembly GCA_044239675.1. Lineage (GTDB taxonomy): Bacteria > Pseudomonadota > Alphaproteobacteria > Caulobacterales > Caulobacteraceae > Caulobacter. The sequence continues at coordinate 61,053 of JBIIAX010000006.1, read as the reverse complement.
TTCGACGGCGACGTGGTCTTCGCCCTCTCGACGGGTTTGAAGCTTCTCGGCGAGGCCCCCGACCTGCAGGTCGCCCGCCTCGGCGCCCTGGCCGCCGACACCCTCAGCCGGGCCGTCGCCAGGGGCGTGTTCCACGCCACGCCCTGGCCCGGAACCGAGGTCCGCTGCTGGAAAGACGGCTAGATAAAAAACCGCGCGGGACGGCTTGCCTTTCCCGCTACCCCCGACTAGGTTCCGCGCCCTCGCCAGACCCCTACCGGGGCCTTGGCGTAGTGCGCGCCCGTAGCTCAGCTGGATAGAGCATCAGACTACGAATCTGAGGGTCGGACGTTCGAATCGTTCCGGGCGCGCCATTTCCTCTCCCGAACAGACAGACCGGCCTTCCGCCGCTGCAGCAGGGCCGACTTAGGACGCCCTTAAGGCCCGTCCGCCTAGACCGGCATACGGAGAGGGGGACGATGTCCAGAACGTCAGCGCTCACGCGTGCGCAGCTGCTGCGCATCATGCTCATTGCGCTCCTCGCCGTTGGAGCCATCGTCCTGGCCGTCGGCGGCATGGTCGCCTATTCGGCGCAGGTCCTCGACGGCCTGAACCTGCAGACACAGACCGCCCTGACCGAGCGCCGCGTCCAGCGGCGTCTGGGCGGCCTGCGCGAGGATGTCATCTCGGCGACGGTCTGGAACGAGGCCTATGACCGGACGCTCGCCGCCGACCAGACCTGGATGCAGGTCAACTATGGCGACTACTACGCCGACTATATGCACCACCAGGTGACCCTGGTCTTCGACGACGCCGGCAAGCCCATCTTTGCCTCCCGCGACAGCGAGCCGACCACGACCAGGGCCGAAGAGCGCCTGGCGCGGGCGGTCCGGCCGATAGTCGAGGAGATGCAGGCGACGGCCCGAAACCGCTTCGCGGGCGGCAAGCGGACAAGCTTCGGCCTGGCCGCCGCCGTCACCCGGGACGCGACCCTGCTGGTCGGCGACGAACCCTATTTTGTCAGCCTTTCGACCGTCGTTCCGGAGGACGCCGCCCACGCGGTCGCCGGCAGGCCTGACCCCGTCGTGGTCAGCGGCCTGACCGTCCGATCCTTCGTCGACACCCTGAGCCGGGACATCATGCTGGATCGTCCCCGGCTGGTATCGGCGGATCACATGCCCAGCAAGGCCCGGGTGGTCCTGCGGGACCCTTCGGGCCGGCCCATCGGCGCCATCACCTGGACGCCGGCCCGGCCGGGCGCCGCCCTGCTGTCCGGCGCCATTCCGAGCCTGGCCGCCCTGGTCTCACTGCTGATCGCCGCCCTCTGTCTCGGAGGGATGCGGGTCCACCGCCTGATCCGCCAGCTGGCGGTCAATGAGGCGGCGCTGGATCGCATCCTTGCCGAGGCCGAGGCGGCCAACGCCGCCAAGTCGCAGTTCCTGGCCAATATGAGCCACGAACTGCGCACCCCGCTGAACGGCATCATCGCCATGGCCGAACTGCTTCACGCCCATCAGGCCGATGACCGGGGCCGGCAGATCGCCTCGACCATCGTCTCCTCGGGCCACACGCTTGAGCACGTGGTCAACGACATCCTGGACGTGGCCAGGATCGAGGCCGGCCAGCTGCAGTTCGACATCGCCCCCTTCAGCCTCGACGACATGCTCCAGGCCGCCGCCGCCCTGCACGGGGCCTCGGCTGCGGCCAAGGGCGTGGCCCTGACCCTGGAGATCCGCCCGGAGGCCTCCGGCCTCTATGCCGGGGACAGGACGCGGGTCTCGCAGGTAGTCTCCAATCTGGTCAGCAACGCCGTGAAATTCACAGAGACGGGGTCAGTCCGGATCACCGCCCGGCGCAGGGGCGGGAGGGGCCCGGCCGCGAGGGAGCTGTGCATCAGCGTCGGCGACACCGGGATCGGCTTCGACCGGGCGACCGCCGACCGGCTGTTCCAGCGGTTCGAGCAGGCCGACCCGTCGATCAGCCGCCGCTTCGGCGGCGCCGGGCTGGGTCTGTCGATCTGCGCCTCGCTGTCCCGGATGATGGGCGGCGAGATCGCCGTGCGGTCCTCGCCGGGCCGGGGCTCGGTGTTTTTCGCCCGGCTGCCCCTGCCACGACTGGCCGGCGCCCCGGGCCTACCGGCGCCCTCCATCCCCGCGCCCGCCGAAGACGCCTCCGCCGGGCGCAACCTGAGGATCCTCTATGCCGACGACCACGCGATCAACCGGCAGGTCGTCGCCCTGATCCTGGAGCCCCTGGGCGTCGATCTGACCCTGGCCGAGGATGGCCTGCAGGCCCTGGAGGCCGTCCGCTCGGGCCCGTTCGACCTGATCCTGATGGACGTCCAGATGCCGGGGATGGACGGACTCACCGCCACCCGCGCCCTGCGGGCGTTGGAAATCGAGGCCGGGCGGCCGCGCACGCCGGTCATCTCCCTGACTGCCAACGCCATGGCCGCCGACGTCGCCCGAAGCCTGGAGGCCGGATCTGACCTGCATCTGCCCAAGCCGATCCACCCGGCCGCCCTTCTGGAGGCGATCGACAAGCTGATCGCACCGGAGGCCCCGGCCTCATCAGCCCCGCCCGCCGTGTCGGCGGCGGCCTAAGGGGGGGGACCAGCGGCATGTGGAAACCCGGCCTGCTCGCCGCCTTGCTGATGACGGTCTGCGGCCCCGCCCTGGCCCAGACCCCCGACTGGACGGTCGAGGGAACAGCGGGGGTGGTCAGCGACTATCGCTACCGCGGCTACTCCCTGTCCGATGATCAGCCGGCGCTGCAGGCGGGGCTGACGGCGACCCACGAATCCGGCCTCTACGCCGACCTCTATGTCTCGACCATCGCGGAATACGGCGTCGGGGGCGACGGCGACGGGGCGCGGATCGAGGTCACCGGCACGATGGGCTGGGCGGGCAGCCTGGCCGGCTTCGACCTGGACGCCGCGGTCGCCGCCTATCGCTATCCGGACGGCGACGACGTCGACTACCTCGAATTTCCCCTGCAGGCCGGCCGCACCGTCGGCGCCGTGACCTGGACCCTCGGCGTCGCCTATGCCCCGGCGCAGGCGGCCCTGGGCGATGAGGACAACCGCTACGGCTGGGCCGGCCTCGACTATGCGCCGGAAACCTGGCCCGTCTCGCTCACCGCCCGGCTGGGCTATGAGGCCGGCGCCTTCGCCCCGGGCGGCAAGACCGACTGGACCCTGGGCGCCAGCCACAGCCTGGGCCCCGCGACCCTTGGCCTGGCCTGGACCGACAGCGACGCGACGGACGGCGCCGTGGTGGCGTCCGTCTTCCTGAGCTTTTAGGCCTCGTCCGGCGGCACGACGAAGTCTGTGGACCAGGACCTGGCGCCGGCCGGGACGATGTCGCTGACCAGGATATCGCTGTCGGCGAAGGGCGACTTCGTGCGGATGACGCGGATGTAGTGGGGCGCGGCGAGCCGGCCGCTCAGCCGGACGACATGATGCCCCGGCGCCGCCTCCACCTGTTCGACCGCGATCCCGCAGTCGCTGCGGGCCAGCCGCGCCCCGTCGAGGCTGAGCCAATAGCGGCCCAGCGACGACTGGCCGAAGGCGTCCAGCTTGAAGCTGTGGTGAAATTCGGCGTCCTGAGACACCACGATCCACAGGTCTCCCACCCGACGGCGGCGGACCTTGGCGGAGAGGCGGTTGCGGCCCGCCGCGACAGGGTCCTTCGAAATCCGCTGGATGGCTTCGCTGACCCCCGGATGGCGGACCAGCCAGGCGGCGAGCCGGTCGCGGGTCATCGGCCCGATGACCTCGGCCACTGCGGGGTCCCCCTTCAGACTGTCGGTCGCCATCAGCCGGTCCCGGTCCGCCGGCGAGACGGCGCCGCCGGCCGCCCTGGCCTTCCAGTCCTCGCCCAAAACGTCGATGACCAGGGCGTGCCGCACCTGATCCGCGCGATTGAAGCTGTTGGCGTGCAGCAGCCGGTTGTGGAAGAGGATCACATCTCCCGCCCTGCCCGCCAGCGGCCGGGGGCGGAAGCGGTGCAGCAGCCGCATGAACCGCTTGTAGAGGGCGTTCGGCCGAAAATCGATCGGCGAGTCGAACCCCAGCCGCATCAGCCGGTGGCTTCCCGGCCAGACCGACAGGGCGCCGCCGTCGGCCTCGACATCCGACAGATAGACCAGGGCGCCCAGTTCGAGGGCGTGGGTCTCCAGGTGGCCAGCGATCGGGAACTGCGGCGGGGTGGGCAGCATCAGCCGGTCGAGCAGGGCCCCGCCGCCGGGCTCGGCCAGCCGGTTGCCCAGCAGGCTGTTCAGGGAGACGCGGGCGGGAAACGGAAAATTGGGGTTCAAGCCCCGCACCCGCACCGTCGCCGGCGGCCGTCCCAGCATCCCGGCGAACAGGCCCAGCAGGGTTGGATTGTCGTAGATGGCCGACATCGCGGCAAACCCGGAGAACCCGTCCTTGGCCTTGAAACGGACCAGGCCCTTGCGCTGGTAGAGCGGAATGTCGTTGCAGCAGTCCTGGATCCGCCCCCGCCAATCAGGCGGCGCTGCCTGGGATGGGCCCCGTGGCGAATTGGCCGGCATCAGCGACCAGACCAGGTCCACCAGGGCGTCGCACTGACCCTGGTCCAGCACCCCCGGGACGATCAGATACCCATCCCGCGCGAAGGCCCGCCGCTGCTGCGCGGTGACAGCCTCGGCCGGGGGTGACCGAGCCGCCGGCAAGGTCATGGGCTCACCCTCCATCCGCCCCACCGCCCTTCGACGCGCCAGGCGCCTGCAAGACCTGGGCGACGCAACCTTAGGGCCGCCCGAGGGGCGAAATCCAGCCCCGAGCCGCATCAGCCCCTCCGCGCCGCCAGACGGCGGGTCGGCGTCGCAGGGGTGGACAGGATTCTGGACCTTGCGCTGGATATCCAGAGTATCGAATTTCGCGCCAAACCCTGGTGATCCGGCGATTTTCCCCGAAATTTCAACGGCCCGGCGGCAGGATCGCATGGCTCCCGGATGGGGATTGCATCGTTCCCGGATGGGGATCGGCTGGCGATCGCCTGGTTCCCGCCTGGGCCCCGGATGGGGATCGGCGGGGCCGGGACCGGGGATTGCCGACGGGCGGCGACCGGTTGAGGGATTGGCGGAGGACAAGGGGCGCACCTATCGAAGCGGGCCCCTATTATCCCACGTGCGTCGCTGTCCATGGGACGTCGCTCGTTCCGGCGGGGGGCCCGTGAAGGACGATCGGGTGGCGCGGATCGGGAGCGGTCGCGATGGGAAGGAGAGCGATTGGGCCGCTGCAATTGACTGCACCGTCGCCGCCATCTGCAATATCGCAGCCTCGTTTCCTTCGGCATGCGGCGCTCTGCGTAGGTGGCGGTCTCCAGTCCACCGGGCGGCTGGCGAGGCGCCCATTCCAGAAGTTGATTTCGTAACGAACGCAGCCACCCCCTGTTGCGCTAGCGAGCGCCGCGAGGATGTGCTTTCACGCGCTAGCGGAAGTCTCAGCCCGGAGGCTTCCCGGTTCGGGGGCCACTATGGGTAAGATTTTTGTTTCCACCGATCTGCGCATCCTGCCAGGCCGTCTGGTTCAGTTCGGCGATGACGGCAGCAATCCGGTTGTCGGCTATGTGCTGCAAGACATTTCGTCGCCAGCCGCATCCTTTCGCAATGCCGGAACGGTATCAGTCTCCTCCGCCCTGAGCGGGGCTTACGGCTTCACCCACGATAACGGGTTTTTCCACGGGTCGCTGTTCCATAATGAGCAGACCGGGGTCTTCAGCGTCAAATCCACGGCGGCGAACGGATCCGCCTGGGGCTTTGATTCCTGGTCCTGGAGCGCCGACTTCCTCAATGAGGGGACGTTCAAGGTCATCTCGAAGTACGCTTTCGCGACCGGCGTGGAGACCTGGGACTCCAGCTTCAGCTTCAGCAATGCCGGGGTCATGAAGATCGAGGCCCGGAAGGAAGCAACCGGCGTGTTCATGGCCAACGGCGGCGAGTTCAACAACTCGGGCACCCTGAAGGCGACGGGAACCGAGTCTGCCGTCGGCGCCTTTCTGCGAGGGCATAATGTCGAAAAAATCTACAACAGCGGCCAGCTTATAGCTGACTCCAAGAACGGCGTTTCAGTCGCCCTCTATATTCAGCAGTTTGGCGATACGACTTCGTTGATCTACAATAGCGGAATTCTGCAAGGCGACTATGCTATCTATTCCGACGACTACGGGGTCAGTCCGTCCGCCAAATCGATCCAGATCGTCGACAACACGGGCCAGATCAAGGGCGACGTCGATCTGGGGCTCAACAACGACGTCGTTCGCAATTCCGGAAACATCGTCGGCAACGTCTATCTGGGCGAGGGTGACGACCTGTACCAGGGCTCCACCGGCCTTCTTACCGGCGCGGTGTCCGGCGGCGGCGGCAATGACACCCTCGTTGGCGGCGCCGGTCGCGATTTCCTGTTCGGAGACGCGGGATCTGACGAGATCATGGGCGGGGCCGGCAACGACAGTATAGATGGCGGCCGCGGCGGCGACGTCCTGGACGGCGGCGACGGCCGAGACACGGTCAGCTTCCAGACCGCCACAGCAGCTGTCACGGTCGACCTGGCGGCCGGACGGGCGCAGGCCGACGCGCTGGACGCCATCCGGAACTTCGAGATCGTCATTGGGTCGGCCTATGCCGACCGGATCTCCGGCACCGTCCTCGCCGATGTTCTGGAAGGGGCCTATGGCGCTGATATCCTGCTCGGCGGGGCCGGCGACGACACGCTGATCGGCGACCAGCTCGGCGACACCCTGACCGGCGGCGCCGGCAATGACCAATTTCTGTTCTCCAAAGGGGACGGCGCCGACATCATCACCGATTTCGTGGCCGGCGGTTCCGAGGACAGCCTGCAGATCTACGGCTACACCGCCTATCAAGCTTTGCAGCAGCAGGGAGCGGACACGCGAGTGGTGCTGTCGGCAACCGACAGCATTTTGCTGAAAGCGGTGCAGGCGTCGTCGCTCACTGACAGAGACTTCCGTTTTTATGCCGAGGAACTTACGCCGCCACCCGCCACGCCGGAGCCGTTGGCCTCGATCGATGTGCGCAAAGACTTGATCATCACCGCGGCCGAGACCCTCAATATCCAGGGACGGGTGGGTTTCTACCTGAACGAGGATGTCCCCGCCGGAACCGCGTCAATATTCAATTCCGGCCATGTTCGGATCACCAGCCTTGACGCGACCACAGGGGTCAGGCCGGTCGAAGGCCTGTATTTCTGGAGCGTTTTCGCCAACCTGCCCGGGGCGACCTTCGAAGTCGCCAGCCAGGGATTCTACGAAGCGGTGGGCATGGCGGCAGGCGGGGCGTCGCCCTGGATCTACAACGCGGGCCAACTGACCGTCACCGCCGAGGCCGGCAATGCTGTTGGCTTTTACACCTACTGGGTGATTTTCGCCTTCGTGAACACCGGCGCCCTGACCGTGACCAGCGCTTCCGGCCCGGCCACGGGCGGCCAGATGCACAATGGCGGAGAGTTCTGGAACACCGGCCAGATCAACGTCAGTGGCCAGTCCGCCGCGACTGGCATGCTTATCAGGGGCTCTGATTGGACGTTCTCCAATTCCGGGACGATCCGGGCGACCGCGGGCGCGGGCTTCGAAGGGGTGGGCGTCAGTTACAGCAATGCCGGGGGATCGGGCGGCGAGTCCGGCAGCAAGGTTTTCTATAATTCCGGGATCATCGAAGCGACCTACGCCATCCGCCAGGACGCCTGGACCAGCGGCGAGGCCAACAGCATCGAGCGGATCGTCAACAGCGGCGAACTGCGGGGCCGTGTCCTGCTGGCTGAAGGACGAGAGGAAATCTACAACAGCGGCAAGATTACCGGCCGAATCGACCTGGGATCCGAAAATGATCTGTATGACGGACGCTCCGGAACCGAGCAGGGCGGCGTCTACGGAGGAACTGGTGACGATATGCTGTTCGCCGGAGCCGGCGTCGACATATTGGACGGGGGGGACGGGGCCGATGTCCTAAGTGGCGGAGCCGACAGCGACATTCTGACGGGCGGCGCGGGCGCCGATGTCTTCCGATTCGCCACGGGCAACGGCGCTGACACCATCATCGACTTCGTCGCCTCGACGGATAGGGTTGATCTGGCGGGACGAAGCTACAGTCTGCGTCAGCAGGGCGCCGACACAGTGCTGACCTTCACCGATGGCGGCACGGTTCTGTTCAAGGGCGTCACGGCGGCAAGTCTGACGCCGTCGGTCCTGGGGGCCATTACGTCATTGCCCGGCCCACCGGTCGGTGAAGCCTATATTGGCGGTGACGCCGCTGACTACATTGTCGGGACCAGCAAGGCCGAGACGCTGAGCGGAGGCGGCGGCGCGGATTATATCGAGGCCAACCTGGGGGATGATCGGCTGGAGGGTGGGCTTGGCAACGACATCCTCAGGCCAGGCTGGGGGCTCGACACGCTGATCGGCGGCGCTGGAGCTGATACCTTTGTCTTTGAACTGTACGGCGAAATCGACACCGTCCTCGATTTCAAGGCCGTGGAGGGGGATCGACTGGACCTCGTTGGCTTTTCAAGCTTCAAGATCCGCCAGATCGGACTCGATGTGGTGGTCGATATCTTCGACGGCTTCAATCGGTCAGGCGAGGTCATCCTCCGCAACACCACGGTCGCATCGGTCAGCGGGGCCATCCGGCTGAGCAGTGATGCGCCTGTAGCGCCCATCACCGCCCCCCTCACGCCGATCCTCGGCGGGCCACTGGAACTGCCTCGGCAACCGGTCATCCCGAACACGGCAAAGCCTGCAACCTCACTGGTAGGCGGAGCCGGCGCGGACGTGCTGAACGGCGGTCGCAGCAACGACACTCTGGACGGCGGAGCCGGCGACGACATCCTGACTCCCGGTTCCGGCATTGACCGCCTGTGGGGAGGGGCTGGCAATGACACCTTTGTCTTCCGTGATGGGGACCTGCGGGATTTCCTGCCCTTCGCCCCCCGAATCCTCGATTTTGCGGCCGGCGACAGGATCCGGCTCGAGGGCTTCGCCAATTTTAGCGTGGAAGCCTCCGGATCCGACGGATCCGACATCCTGCTCTATGCGGGCGGACCGGATGGGTCCGGCGGTCCGATCGTCTTGATCAATACGACGGTCGAAGCCGTCAGGGCGGCGGTCGATCTGATCACACGGGGAACGCCCAACCTGATTTCGGGGACCGACAGCGCCAATATCCTGACCGGGACAGCGGGCGCCGACGACCTGCGGGGACTGGGCGGGGACGACCAACTCCGGGGGGGTGACGGCGCTGACGATATCGAGGGTGGGGCGGGAGCGGACATCATCAATGGCGGCAGAGGTCGGGATGTTCTGCGCGGCGGAAGCCGAATGAACGGCGGCGATTCCGACGGTGATATCTTCGTTCACCAGGTTGGCGACGGCGATGACACCATCATGGATTTCGCGGCCCACTTCGGCGACAAGATACTGTTGCTTGGCGTCGACACCTTCCAGACGGCGATGGATGGCAGCAGCCTTCAACTCTACACCTATGTCGGTGGCGTGCTTCAGGACATCATCACGGTTCGGAATATCTACAATCAGGGCCAGTTCAGTCAGTATGTCTTCCTTGCCCCCATTCCAGCGCCGTCATCGCCCACGCCCGCCGACATCCTGGACCTGACGCAGGATGGCGCGGCGATTAACGACATTCTGACCGGCGACGGTCGCAATGAGACCAGCGGGCTGGGCCGCCATGACGCACTGAACGGAGCTCTGGACTGGCGGCTGGGGCAGTTCACCCACGACCACCACGGATGGATGCTGGCCTGAACGGAATACCGCGTCATTCCTGCGGAATTGCGGAGCAATGCGGAAGGCGGAACGCGGTGGTCCGATATTCCCCGATCCGTCAAACCGTTGGAGCACGTCGCGAGCAGTGGACCGCTCGCCGGACCTGTTCGGCCGCAGTCTAAGCCGCCTCGGACCCGCGCCGCACGGTCGGCTCGGAGCCGTTGTAACTCGCGACAGCGGTCGCTGACCCGGCACGGCGCGATGTCGTGCTGGCCCGCACCGAGCCGCGCGACCCGCCCACCTGGAAGGCGGAGACCAGGGCGACCAGTTCGGCGGTCTGGCCCTTCAGGGCATGGGTGGCGGCGGTGGTCTGTTCGACCATGGCCGCGTTCTGCTGGGTGACCTGGTCCATCTGGTTGACGGCGGTATTGACCTGCTGCAGGCCGCTGGCCTGTTCCTGGGACGAGGCGGAGATCTGCTCGATCAGGGTGTCGATCTCGGCGACCTTGGCGACAATGCCCCGCAAGGCCTGGCCGGTCTGGCCCACGAGACCTACCCCGGCCTCGACGTGACGGGTCGAAGCGCCGATCAGGGCCTTGATCTCCTTGGCGGCCTCGGCGGACCGCTGGGCGAGGGCGCGCACCTCCTGGGCGACGACGGCGAAGCCGCGACCCGCATCGCCCGCCCGCGCCGCTTCGACGCCGGCGTTGAGCGCCAGAAGATTGGTCTGAAAGGCGATCTCGTCGATCACGCCGATGATATTGCCGATTTCGTGGGACGAGGTCTCGATTTCGCCCATGGCGGTAACGGCCTGGGCCACGACAATCCCGGAACGCTCGGCCTCGGACCTGGCGCCGGCCACCACTTGCGAGGCCTGTTTGGCGCCCGCCGCGGAGCGGCGCACCGTGGAGGTGATCTCATCGAGGGCGGCGGCGGTTTCCTCCAGGCTGGCGGCCTGTTGTTCGGTGCGGCGCGACAGGTCGTCGGCGGCGACGCCGATCTCGTCGGAGCCGCCGCGGATGCCGTCAGTCACGGTGGACACCCGCGACATCGTCTGCTCCAGGATGGCGATAGCGTTGTTGAAGTCGTCCTTCAGTTTTTGAAACTCTGCCGGCACTTCGTCGGCCAGCCGGCTCACAAGATCGCCCTTGGCCAGGCTGTCGAGCGCCTGGCCCAGCGCCGCGACAACGGCGTTCCGGGCCGCCTCGCTGGCGATCCGCGCCCGTTCCAGCCGTTGCCGCTCCGCCTCGATGGTCTCCAGATAGATGGAGATGGCGAAATCCATGTCGAGCATGACCGCCTTCATTAGCCCGCTGACGGCGTCGCCGGCCTTGCGGGAATCGCCCTTGGCCATCATGCCCCTCGGCCACATGGCGTCGATCGTCGCCCGCACCAGGTGATCGGTGACGACCGCGTAGCCGCCGATGTACCAGCGCGGTTCCAGCCCGATCCGGGCGTGGATCTGGCCGACCGCGCGGACCGCGTCCACATAGGTCTGGTCGAAATGACCCTGGGCGATGACGTCCCAGTGGGCGGCCTGGCGGCTGCTGGCGGCGTCCATGTGACGCTCGTCCTCAAAGAACTTCCGGGTTTCGGGCGTGGCCTTGACCTTGTCATAGAAGACCTTCAGCGCCGGACCGATCTCCTTGCGGATGAGCGGGCGCAGATCGCGCAGCGCGGTCTTGGCCCGGTCATCCAGACCGATGAAGGCCACTCGCTCGCTCGACGCCTGATCCTGGCTCATCTTAAAACGCACCCCGGGTTGAATTGCCCGGGGACATAGGCGCGCCTGCACGGTTAACGCGCGGCTAACTCTCGCATCGAGTGTGCCAATGTGCCGCATCTATAGTTAAGATTGTGCTGTTCGCCCAAACTGGGTCGACGTATAGGTAGACAGCGGTTCGAGGCGTCAGGATCGCCGTCGCGGGGTCTTCGCAACCCCATCCCGACGCCGGCGGTCCCGACGGTGTTATCGCTACGGAACGCCCCTGTCGGCTTGACAATGCGGTGTCGCCCCCGGCGCCTGGCCTCATGGGTGACAGGCTCCCGCCTCCGCGGCCGACCCTATCATTTCCGACAGCTTGTCCGGCCCGTCAGCCGCGCCCACGGTGCGGCGACAAAACACGGCGCTCCATGAGGGCCCGGTCTATTGGGGAGAGATGAGATGATCCGGACGCAGGGATTGCGCGCCGCGCTGGCGCTTGGCGTATCGACAGCCTGTCTGCTGGCGGCGGCGCCGGCTTTAGCCCAGACGGGGGCCCAGACAGAACCCGCAGCGTCGGACGTCACCGCCATCGACACCCTGGTGGTCACCGCCAACCGGCGGGAAGAGGCGGTCAACGACGTGCCGATGGCCATCCAGGCCTTCCGCGGCGAGCAACTGGAGCAGCTGCGGGTCACCGACGTGCGGGACCTGTCGACCCTGGTGCCCAGCTTCAGCGTCTCGCGCAGCTATCAGGGGGTGCCGACCTATACGTTGCGCGGCATCGGCTTCAACAGCATCAACATGTCGGCGACCTCGACCGTCGGGGTCTATGTCGACGACGTCGCCTACGCCTATCCGATCATGAACAGCGGCCCGGTGTTCGACCTGGAGCGGGTCGAGGTGCTGAAAGGACCGCAGGGGACGCTGTTCGGCCGCAACACCACCGCCGGCCTGATCAACTTCATCTCCGCCAAGCCCAGCGACACCCTGGAGGCCCGGGTGACGGCCGAGGTCGGCAACTATGCCAGCCACAATGTCGAGGGGATGATCAGCGGCCCCTGGGGCGAAAAGGCCCAGGCCCGCATCGCCTTCCGCACCGAGGACAGCGACGAGGGCTGGCAAAAATCGGTCAGCCGCGGCGAGACGCTGGGCGAGGCCCACCGCTATGGCCTGCGCGCCGGCCTGGCCATCCAGCCGACCGACGCCTTCGACATCGATTTCTCCTACAACTACTGGCGCAACAAGTCCGACACCCTGGCAGCCCAGGCGGTGGGTTTCACCCCGGCCACGGCGGCCAGCCCGTTCAACGCCCCGGGCATCGTCGCCTTCGTTGGCTCGCGGCCCTTCCATGACGGCGGCGACGCCGACTGGGCGCCGTCGTCGCGGCGGCGCACCGATGTCGGCACGGGCCTGGGCATCAACAAGCCGCTACAGGAAGACAGCAGCTTCGGCGGCGCCAAGCTGCGGATGGCCTATGAGTTCAACGACGACCTGCAGCTGATCTCCCTGACCAGCTACAACGACCTGGACCGCAAGTCGGTCTATGACTGGAGCGGGGCGCCCTATGAGGTGCTGATCCAGGACGCGGTCGGACGGATCCAGAGCTTTGGCCAGGAACTGCGGCTGGAGGGGGCGACCGGTTCGGTGAACTGGATGGTCGGCGGTTATTACGCCAGCGACGACATCCTCGACAGCAACCGCACCATCCTGCAGGACAACGCCAACGTCGGGCTGATCCGTTTCTATACCTCGACCCTGCTGGCCAGCCCGTTCAACAGCGGCGGCTATACGGCGCTGCAGGCCAGCCAGGCCTTCCGCACCTTCGTCGACGAAGGCAACATCGACACCACCACCGCCAGCCTGTTCGCCAATGCCGACTGGGCGTTGACCGACAGCTTCAAACTGACCACCGGGGTGCGCTGGACGCGGGACACCCAGGATTACGAAGGCTGTTCGCACGACTTCAACGGCAACATGCTGCCCAACGTCAACGTCACCAACCGGGCGCTGTTCTTCGGGGTCTATGGCCTGGTGGCGCCGATCACCGAAGGTCAGTGCAACACCTTCAACCCCGATACCGCCTCCTTCGGCCTGGTCACCTCCAGCCTGGACGAGCACAACGTCGCCTGGCGGGTGGCGCTGAACTGGAGCCCGACCGAGGACCTGCTGGTGTTCGGCTCGGTGTCGCGCGGGGCCAAGGCCGGGGCCACCCCGATCAACGCCGCCAACATCTCCACCCAGAACGCCCCGGCCAAACAGGAAATCCTCCAGGCCTATGAAGCCGGGGTGAAGGCCAGCCTGTTCGAGCGGCGGGTGCAGGCCAATGTCTCGGCCTTCTACTACGACTACGAGGACAAGCAGCTCAGCGTCTATTTCGCCGACCCGATCTACACGGCCCTGGCGCGGCTGAACAATGTGCCGGAATCGCGGGCCTACGGCGTGGACGGCGATGTCACCTGGCGGATCATCCCGCAGCTGACGGCCATGGCCTCGGTCACCTGGCTGCAGACCGAGGTGATCGGCTACCAGGGGATCAATTCGTCAGGCCTGCCGCAGGACTTCGACGGCGCCTCCTTCCTCTACAGCCCCGAGCTGCAGGGCAGCTTCACCCTGATGTACGACGGCGAGATCAGCGAGCATCTGGGCATCCAGGCGGCGCTGAACGGCCGCTGGCAGGACGAGAGCCACGCCGACCTGGAGGGCAATCCGCTGTTTGTCATCCCGGCCTATGGCCTGCTCAACGCCAGCGTCGGGGTGCACAGCCTGAACGACAACTGGTCGGTGCAGCTGTGGGGCCGCAACCTGACGGACGAATATTACTATCCGGCGGTCAGCAGCAACGCCAACACCGTGGTGCGCTTCCCCGGCCAGCCGCGGACCTACGGACTGTCGCTGACCTACAAATACTAGAGGCTTGAAACGCGGAGCTTGGCCGTCGGCGACGGCCAGGCGAACGCGGATGGATGAAACCGCGCCCGGACCGCCTATATTGGCTGCCAGAGCCACAACTGGCAGCAGAAGGCGTAGCGACATGACTTCCACCACCGAACGCGCGGTCCTGGCCGGGGGCTGTTTCTGGGGCGTGCAGGACCTGGTCCGGCGCTATCCGGGCGTCATCTCCACCCGGGTCGGCTATTCGGGCGGCGAGGTGGCCAACGCCACCTACCGCAACCACGGCAATCACGCCGAGGCCATCGAGATCATCTTCGACCCGGCGGTTCTCAGTTTCCGGCAGCTGCTGGAGTTCTTCTTCCAGATCCACGATCCCTCGACCAAGAACCGCCAGGGCAACGACATGGGGGCCAGCTATCGTTCGGCCATCTTCTACACCAGCGAGGCCCAGAAGGCCGTGGCCCTGGACACCATCGCCGACGTCGACGCCTCCGGCCTGTGGCCGGGCAAGGTGGTGACCGAGGTCACCCCGGTCAGCGATTTCTGGGAGGCCGAGCCCGAGCACCAGGACTATCTGGAGCGGATCCCCAACGGCTACACCTGCCACTTCGTGCGGCCGGGCTGGAAACTGCCGCACCGCGCCACGGCCTGAGGGTGGGGGCCAGGGCGTTTGGTTTTCTCCCTGGCCGGTCCCAACCCCACCCGCTCGTCCTGGCGACGGCCCATAGGCGCTAGGTTAGGTGGAAGCGCGCCGCCCCCCCCACACCGATCACCCCGGCGCAGGCCGGGGCCCAGGGTCATCTCCGTCAGCAGAAGAAGGGCGCTGATCAGCGATGCTGCCCTCTGGCCCGTGGATGATCCTGGGCCCCGGCCTTCGCCGGGGTGAGCGGACTATGGGGGAGGGCGACCTCGGGTTGGTCAGCGCCCTCAGGACCGGGGGGCGGCGACCTTGGTGTAGGGCACGAACTTGTCGAGACCGATGAAGCCCGTCGGGCTGCGGGTCGAGCTGTCGTACAGCCGGACGATGTCGATGCTGCAGAGCTGCGAGCTGTGGGTGTCGGTGACCATGACGTCGCCCCGGCTCAGCGAGCGCTGCCCGGACCGGGGGGTGTTGATGTAGATCTTGCCGTTGTTCATCCGGTAGACGATGGCCGACCTGTCGATGATCTCGCTGGACTGGATGGACCGCATGTCGATGCAATCGACCGGAGCGCCGGCGACCCGGCCCTCAAGGGCCTTTGCGAGGCGC
Source organism: Caulobacter sp. (assembly GCA_044239675.1). GTDB lineage: Bacteria > Pseudomonadota > Alphaproteobacteria > Caulobacterales > Caulobacteraceae > Caulobacter. Next base: position 45,467 of record JBIIAX010000006.1, on the reverse strand, counting down.
GCCTGAGCCCGCTCAGTGGGGCCGGCGGCGACGGCGGGAAGGGCCGCGGAAACCAGAAGGGCGCCGGTGAGGATGGCGCCGCTCAGAAGGTGAGGTGTCTTGCGCATGGTCTGGAGCCTCCGAATGAAGCCGGGAGGCTAGTCGCCTCTCGCTGAACCCTGGATGAACGGATAGGAGGCGCAAGGGTTCGCCCGACCCGCACCGCAATCGCGGCCCTCAACGAACCAATTGTCGCCACGCGCCGTATGTAACGGAAATCTTCCGCCCCCAGGACGTCCCCCATGATCCGCCGCAGATTGATTTCGCTCTTCGTCGCCCTCGGCGCTTTCGCGGGGCTGGCGGCCTTGCCCGCCGGAGCGGCGCCGCCTCCGGCCCCGCGCACCGAGACGGCGGTGTTCGCCGGCGGCTGCTTCTGGTGCATGGAAAGCGACATGAAGGGCATTCCCGGCGTGCTGAAGGTGGAGTCCGGCTACACCGGCGGCAAGCTGCGCAACCCCAGCTACCGGGACGTCCTCACCGAGAAGACCGGCCACTACGAAGCCGTACGGGTGACCTTTGACCCGGCCAAGATCGACTACGGCTTCCTGCTCTATAAATACTGGCGGCTGGTCGATCCGACCGACGACGGCGGACAGTTCTGCGACCGGGGCCCGTCGTACCGCCCGGCCGTGTTCGTCGCCAACGCCGGCCAGCGCAAGATCGCCGAGGCCTCCCGCACCGCCGCCGCAACCAAGCTGAAACGCGGCAAGATGCTCACCCCGGTGCTCGATCTGGGGCCGTTCTGGCCGGCGGAGGAATACCACCGCGACTACGCCAAGCGGAATTCGCGCGACTACGCCGCCTACCGCGCCGGCTGCGGCCGGGATGCGAAGCTGAAGGCGGTGTGGGGCATAGCGCCGCACTAATCCGCTTGCGCCCCGGCGAGGAGGCGTGAGGATGAGGGATGATCTCAGGCGCCCGCATCATCACCGCCACTGACCTTGCCCAGCGGCTGGCCGGTGTGGCCAAGCCGGGCGCGCCGCTGATCGTCGGCCTGACCGGATCGGTGGCGGTCGGCAAGACCACCCTGGCCAGGGATCTGGTCGCCGCCCTGCCGGCCCTGCGTATCGAGACCCATTCCACTGACGGCTTCCTGCTGTCCAACGCACGGCTGGCGGAACTGGGGCTCGGCCTGCGCAAGGGGTTTCCGGAGTCCTACGATCAACCCCGCCTGGCCGAGGCCCTGGCGGCGGTTCGCACAGGCCCCGCCGTCTTCCCCGGCTACAGCCACGTCACCTATGACCCCGACCCCGCCCTCGACTGCACCATCGAGGCGCCGGACATCCTGCTTCTGGAGGGGCTGGGCCTGATCGCCGCCCGGTCCGGGCTGGACCTGCTGATCTATGTGGATGCCGAGGAAGCCGACCTCGAGTCGTGGTTCCTGGAGCGGTTCATGGGCTTCTGGCGGGCGGCGGAGACCGATCCGGCCTCCTTCTACGCCCAGTTCCGCACAATGGACGAGGCGGGGGCGGAGACCTTCGCCCGGGCGGTCTGGGCCGGGATCAACCTGCCCAACCTCCGCGACCACATCCTGCCGGCGCGGGCGATGGCCGACATCGTGGTGCGCAAGGACGCCGACCACGGCCTGCATCTGGTGCGCGGATGAGCGCCGGCCCGCGCGTCGGCTGCGGGGCCGCCATCCTGCGGGAGGGCCGACTGCTGCTGGTGCTGCGAAAGCGGGACCCGGAAGCCGGCCATTGGGGTCTTCCCGGCGGCAAGGTCGACTGGATGGAACCGGTGGAAACGGCCGTCGACCGGGAGATCGCCGAGGAGCTGGGCGTCACCATCACCGCCCGGCGGCTGCTCTGCCTGACCGACCAGATCGACCCCGCCGCCGGCCATCACTGGGTCGCGCCTGTCTATCGGGTGGACAGCTTCGACGGCGAACCGGTCATCCGGGAGCCGGAGGCCCTGGCCGAGATGGGCTGGTTCGAACTGGACGCCCTGCCGGACCGGCTGACCATGGCGACGCGTCAGGCCCTGGCCGTCCTCGCAGCCTGAGCCGCTTGCGGCGAGGCGGGGGCTGGGTTATCGCTGGCGCCGCGCCGCCCTGGCGCCGATGGACGCCATGCTCTCTGGTCTGCAAACTCGCGATGCGCTGAACGCCCGGACCCTGTCCGCGCCGGCCGCCGCGCGCTCCATGACCCCCCCGATGACCATGACCATGTGCATTATTAAAACCCCCTCGCCAGGGACGGGACAAACGCGCGCGACCTAAAAACCGCCGACGGATCGCAAGATCAGACCCCCGCTCCCTTCACAGGCAGCGGGGTTTTTTATTGCGCGCTCCGTCGGTCCTCATCCCACCACAAGGACCAGGACGATGACTTCAGAAGACCCTTCCTCCGAAAGACCGGCGACGCTGGCCGCCCGCCGCTTCGCCCAGGCCCTGGCCTGGACCGACCTGATCGCGGTCACCGCGCGGGTCGAGGCGACCCTGCAGGGCGCGGGCTCGCTCGACGAGCTGTTCGCGCTGGAAAAGACGCTTGGCCAGGTCTGGCCGGCGCGGGCCGGGCGCGCCCCCATCTGCGAGATGACCTGGGCGGGCGAGGCGCCCGATCTGGACCAGGGGGCCCTTCGCCTCAGCGCCTTCGACCAGGCCGGCCGGGTCCTGCTGCGCCGCACCTATTCCGCCGGGTTGAAACCGGAGCGCGCGGCCCATGTGTGACAGCCGCCTCCACACCTTCGTCATCGAGGCGGCCGAGGAGCATGACCTGCTGATGCGGGTGCTGGGCCCCTTCGCGGTGCAGGAAGCGCGCATCGACGCCATCCGGCTGGACCGTGACGACCGAGGGGTTTCGATCGCCATCGAGGCCAGCGGGGTTAGCGACCAGCGCGCCGCCCTGATCGCCCGCCGCCTGGATGGCCTGGCCGCGGTGCGCAGCGTCGGCCTGGGCTGGCGCAGCGCCGTGGTCTAACGCCGGAACGGGAACAGGGCCCGCAGGGCGGGGGTGCGCAGCCACAGGCCGCCCCAGGCGAACAGGCCCAGATAGACGCCGAACAGGACGTGGCTGAACAGCGGGCTGGCGATGCGAAGATGGGTCGCCACCGCGCCGCCCAGCACGGCGGTGATCAACACGGCCCCAAGCACCGCCGTCCGCGGGATGGCGTAGAGGACCAGGCAGACGAGTTCGATGATTCCGATGGTCAGGCCGAGGCCGGCCGGCCATCCCATGGCGGTCAAGGTCTCGGCCACCTGCGGGACGCCCGCCAGCTTGATGCCGACGTCGAAGATCATGAAGGCGATGAACAGGCCGCTGAGCGCCCAGCCGGTCCATTTGAAGGCGGCGGGGTTGGCGACGGGAGACGGGACAGCGGTCATGGCGAATTCTCCGAAAGGCTGGGCGTCGCCCCCGGCGCGCCGATGTCCCAAGGACGCCGCAGCATGGCGTCCGCCGACAGGGCTGGGCAAGAAAATCCACGACCGGGACGGCCGCCTGCCGCGGGGGAAGACTTGCCATGGGCCGGCCAGGGCCTAAGGTTCTGAAAAGAAACTAAGTCAGGCGGACGATTCATGAGCGACACCACGGCCGTTCCGCCTGCCCCGCACCCGCTGTTGACCGCCCCCGTCGCCATCACCCTGGCGCGGCTGGCGGCGCCCAACCTGCTGGGCATGATGGCGACCACGGCCGTGTCGATCGCCGAGACCGCCTATATCGGCCGGCTGGGCGCCACCTCCCTGGCGGCTGCGGCCCTGGTGTTGCCGATGATCATGCTGATGGGGATGATGAGCGCCGGCGCCATGGGCGGCGGGGTGTCCAGCGCGATCAGCCGGGCCCTGGGCGCCGGTCAGGACGCGGCGGCCGAGGATCTGGCCCGGCACGCGACGGTGATCGGCCTGGCGCTGGGCCTGGTCTTCACCCTGCTGCTCACGGTCTTCGGAGCGGCGCTGTTCCACCTGCTGGGCGGGCGCGGCGAGACTCTGAAGCTGGCCAGCCTCTATGCCGGCATCGTCTTCACCGCCGCCACGGCCATCTGGCTGAGCAATATGTTCGCCTCGATCCTGCGCGGGTCCGGCAATATGGTCGGGCCGTCCCTGACCATGATGGCGGCGGCGGTGCTGCAGATGGTCGTCGGCGGGGCCTTCTGTTTCGGCTGGGGTCCGGCCCCGCGCCTGGGCATCGCCGGGGTGGGTCTGGGCCAGGTGATCTCGGCCGTCTTCAGCGTCATCGTCATGTACCGCCTGCTGAGGGCGCGGGAAGCGCGGGTTCGCCTGGTCCCCCTGGGTCCGCTGAGGCGGGCGGCGTTTCTCGACATCCTCAAGGTCGGCGGGCCGGCCCTGTTGTCGCCGCTGCAGACGGTGGGGACCATCCTGGTGATCACCGCCATCGCCGCCCAGTTCGGGGTCGCCACCCTGGCCGGCTACGGCATCGGCTCGCGGCTGGAATTCCTGCTGGTGCCCATCGCCTTTTCGGTCGGCGTCGCCTCCCTGCCGATGGTCGGGCTGGCGATCGGGGCGGGCGACGTGCCTCGCGCGAGACGGGTCGCCTGGACGGCCGGCGCCATGGCCGCCGCCGGCCTGGGCGTCATCGGCATCGTGCTGAGCCTGGCCCCCGACCTCTGGGTCTCGGTCTTCACCCGGGACCAGGCGGTGCGGGACGCCGCCGCCCTCTATCTGCATTTCGCCGGGCCTGCCTTCGTCTTCTTCGGCCTGAGCCTGGCCCTGTATTTCGCCTCCCAGGGGGCGGGCCGGATTCTGGGGCCGCTGCTGGCGGGCACGGCGCGGCTGGTGGTGATCGCCGTCGGCGGGGCGATCCTGATCGCCAATCACGCGCCGTCCTGGACCCTGTTCGCCCTGGTGGCGCTGGGCATGGTGACCATGGGGGTGATGACCGCCGGCTTCGTGGCCATGACCCGCTGGGGGCCTAAGCCGACCGCGACAGCGTAACGTAGAGTTCCTGCTCGATGACCCACTGGCCGGTGACCTTCTTCCAGACGGCCAGATAGTCCCCGCTCAGGGTCAAGCGTCCCGATCCCTCGCGCCCCCCATTCCGCCAGGTCCCGACCCAGGTTCCGGCCTCGGCGGCGCGCAGGCCCTCGTGGTCGAGGGTGATCTCGCCGGGAGTGCGGACATAGGCGATGAAGTCCGGGTCGGCGAACTGAGCGGCGAAGGCGGCGACGATGGCGCCGGCGCCCGTGACCAGCCCGCCCTCCCCGCCGATCAGATTGGCGGCGGAATCGAAGAAGGGCCGCAGCCGGTCGGCCTGATGGGCGGCGATGAATTTGTTGGTCAGCCGGCGGCGGGCGCGGATGGCGTCTTGGGGCGTCGTCATGGCCGCATAGCTAGCGGCCGGGCGAGGCAGAGACTAGCGCCGGCGCGCGGCCAGCAGGTCGTCGACCATGGCCGGGGCCAGGGACCAGGGCTCGACCAGATAGCGGTAGGCGAGACGACCCGGCTGGGAGACCAGGCGGAACAGCCATTCGACGCCCATGCGGCCCATCCAGCGGGGCGCCGCGACCTGGACGCCCGCCTCATAGTCGAAGGCCGCGCCGACGGGGAAGAAGACGCCCCGGCCGATGCGGGTCCGGTTGGCGGCGATCCAGGCCTCCTGGCGCGGCATGCCCATGCCGACCATGATCACGTCCGGACCGAAGTCGGCGATACGGCGCAGGACGGCATGGTTCTCCAGCCCCTGCATTTCGAAATAGCCGTGGTGCTCTTCGAGGATCACCCCGGCATGACGCTTGAGGATGGCCTCGCGGGCCTTGGCCCCGACGCCGGGCGCGCCGCCCAGGTGGAAGACCCGCCAGCCGCGCGCCGCCGCCCGTTCCCAGAAGGCTTCGCTCCAGTCGAGGTAGGTGGAGCGATGCTCGCGTCCGACATCCAGACCCATCAACCGGCCCCAGAGGATCATCGGCAGGGAGTCGATCTGCACCAGGTCGGCGTCGGCGAAGAAGGCCCGCAGCTCCGGCGACCGGCGGAGGAGGTAGAGGCTGTGGGCGTTATGGTTGGCGATCACCGCCGTGCCGCCTCCGGCCAGGAACACCTCGGTCGCCGCCAGCATGCCCTGCGGGGTCAACGGATCGACCTCGCCGCCGAGGATGCGGACGCGGGGATTGGGCGCGAGGGGATGCTGAAGGCGGCTCATGCCCTCTTATCGCCGACCCTGGCTTTCGGGCCGGTTAGGGAGCTTGGTTAAGTCGCGATGAAGTCAGGTTTTGCGATAGCGGATCTTGAGCGCCAGGATGATCGCCGACAGGCCCAGGCAGACCGCGTTGGAAACCACGATCGGCCAGCTGCCGGACAGGGCGCCATAGGTGGTCCAGAGGGTAAACCCGGTAACCGTCAGGGCGAACATCGACAGCGATATGGAGGAGGCGTCCTTGTCCTTCCACATCTTGTAGATCTGCGGCGTGAAACTGGCCATCGAGCAGAGGGCGGCGCCGGTGCCGACCGCATCGATCCAGAGCTTGCTCATTCCCGGCCACCTCCATCCGCCTCGCGGCGCCAGAGGGGAAACCTGGCGACCGGGCCGCTGGAAACGTCCGCTTCCGGGCGGATGTTCCGGCGGCGCCGGATCAGAACATCATCCGTCCGGCCAGACGCAGGTTGTAGCGATCCTCGCCGTCAGCGGTTTCCACTTCGCCCTCGACCGCGACATAGCTCATCGCCGTGCCGGCCTTGAGCGAGAGACCCAGGACCGCCGAGCCGTCGCCGGCCTCCTGCGGAACCAGGGTGAAGCCGTTGCCGCCGATGAACCGGGCGGTGGTGTCGCCGATGCTGCCGGCCAGAATCTGGCGATAGCCGAGCCGCAGTTCCGGCCGCCACCAGGTGTCGCGGCCGAAGGTGGCGCCGAAGGCCATCTCCGCCGAAGCGGACAGGCGGCTGCTGGAGCGGGCGTCGACGATCAGGCTGAAGGCGTCGCTGTCGCCACTGTCCTTACGCTCGCCTTCGGAGAGGTAGAGGTAGTCCAGGCTGACCATCGGCCGCACGTAGAACCGGCCGAACCGGGCCTCGTAGGCGACCATGCTGTTGGCCGAAAGGGTGTAGCCGCCCCAGTTGGCGCTGGCGGTCTTCAGGGTAAGGGTGGCCGGATCGGTGAAGCGGCGTTCGCCCTCGAAGAAGCCGTAGCCGGCGGCGCCGCGGGCGGAGAACAGCCAGTTGCCGGTCGCCCGGCGCCAATAGACGCCCGCCTCGACCAGGGAAATGTTGGTCTGCTCGCCGATCTGGGCGACGTCGTCCTTTTCCTCGGCGCCCATATAGGCCAGGGTCGCCCCGAGCGCGCCGCCGTCCTCGCCCATGCTCTCGTAGCCGCCGATGAAGCCGAAGGCCTTGGTGTCAGAGCCCAGGCTGACGCCCGCTTCCCGCATGACCGAGACATTGATCTCCTGGACCCAGAAGCTGTCGGGTCCGTAGCGTTGGACCAGGTCGGGACGGGTGGCGGTCAGCCGGGCGATCGCCTGGCTGGAGGTGTTGAGGGCCGAGAACAGGCCCTCGCCTTGGTCGGGCAGGAGCTGGTCGTAGAGCTTCAGGAAATCGTTCTTGTTGGTCGCCCCGAGGAAGGCGTTGGCCACGCTGCCATCGTTGGCGAGCGCGCCGTAGACGGCGTCGAGGGCAGCCCCCTCGTTGGCGTTCAGCCCCAGCTCGGCGGCGTTCTTCTTGTGGACGTTGAGGTACAGCTCTCCGACCCCGACGTCCGAACTGACCGTCGTTTCATAGAGGTAGGGCGAGTTTTCCAGCAGGGACTGGTCAAGGTCGGAACCGACGGTCAGGGTTCCGGCCTGGACGATGGTGAAGACCCTGTCGCTGGTCAACAGGCCGTTGAGCCGCAGACCGATCCCGGCGCCGGAGGCGATGTCCGCCGTGGCCACCACGAATTTGGTGTTGGTCCCGGCGGCCGCATCGGCGGTGATCACCAGGCCGCCGTCCGTGCCGATGGCCAGGCTGGTGGCGTTGATGGTGTCGGCGTTGGTGGTGGTCAGGGAGCCCTTGCTGATGCTGACGGCCAGCTGGCCGTCGCTGTCGGTCAGGTCGCCGAAGGCCGTGGCCCCGCCGCTGATCAACAGGCTGTCGGCGCCGGCGCCGAACGACATGTTGCCGGTCAGGGTCCCGTTCTGCAGGTCCAGGGTGTCCGCGCCGGATCCGAACTTCACGGCGCCGTAGATCTGCGACTCGTCGGCGTCATCCACGCCGTCCCCGTCCGCATCCGCGTCGGCAATGCCGTCGGCGGCGTCGTCGCCGTCGTTGACGCCGGTCTGGGTGATCGTCACGCCGGTGGTGTTGGCGCTGACGTCGATAGCCACAAGCTGGCCGGGATAGGTGTCGTTGTCAGGGTCCTGCAGCGCGATGCTGGTGGTGATCCGACCGGTGTTGTTGATCGTGGTGACGCTGCCGGAGAGGTCCCGGATGCCATAGGCGTCGGCGTTCTCGCCGACCCCGATGCTGTTGATCGCGCCGCCGTTGGTGATGGTTGCGACATTGGAGCCGGCGTCGAACTGGACGCCGACGACGTCGATATGGTCTTCGGCGGGGACACCCGAGCCGTCGACATTGGCCGCCGCGGTGGTCGAGCCGACGGTGATGATGGTGCCGTTGTTCTGGAATTCATTGCCGGAGGCGCCGGCCATCATCCGGACGGAATAGGCGTCGGCGTTGTAGGCGCGGCTGCTGACCGTGCCGTCCAGGCGGAAGCCGCCGTTCAGATTGGTGCTGAAGGCGCTGCCGGTGGCGCCGATCTGGATCGCGGTGACGCCGACATCGTCATAGACGCCGTCGGCGCTGACCTGGCCCTTGATGATCAGGCCGAAGTCCTCATTGGCCGCCACCGTGCCGTTGTCGCCGATGTTGATGTTCTGGGTGGTGGAGCCGATCAGCAGGGCCGGGGCGCCGCCCAGGACCGAAATGATGCCGGTGCCTTCGTTGAGGTCGGGAATGCCGTCGTTGTCGCCGTCGGTGTCGTCGGCGTCGAGGATGGTGTCGTTGTCGTCATCTGTATCGTCCGAATTCTTGGTGCCGTCGCCGTCGTCGTCGGCAGTCGGATCCTTGACGTAGGCCACATCCAGATAGACGCCGCCGGCGATATTGCCCGAGACCCGGAAGGCCGGACCGCCCTGCAGCAGGTCGTCGGCGTCCAGCAAGGCCCGGACGGCCGGATCGGCCGGCCGGGTGGTGTAGCGGTAGCCGGTGGCCGAAACCGCGCCCTGCAGCACAAGCGCCCCGTTGACGTCGCCGGAAACATCGACCCCGACCGAGTCCTTGCCGATGACGCTGACCGAGCCGCCGATATAGACGGCCCTGTCCTGGGTCGTGGCGGTGGCGCCGCCGGCCACCGGGCCGGCCACGCGGATGCCGACGCCATTGTCGCCGACAACGTTGATGGAGCCATAGTTGAGAAGCTGACCGGTCATGCCGGTCTCGATGCTGATCCCGGCGGAATTGTTGCCGGTGACGGAGATGCCGCCGCTGTTGGTGATCGACCCGTCCATCACGCCGGGGCCGATGACCTGGATGCCATAGCGGCCCGTGCCCTCGGCGAAGGCGCCGTCGAGGTCGCCGTCCTTGTCGGTATCGACCGGGGTGTAGTCGTCGTTGTGGTTGATGGTGCCGCTGTTGGTCACACTGCCGGTGAAGCCGCCGACAACCTGGATGCCGATCGCGCCATCCACCTCGGAGGTGGTGATCTGGCCGCCGTTCTTGACGCTGTTGTTGCTGTTCAGGGTGACAGCGGGGCCGGCCGTGGTCAGGGTGATCTTGCCGCCGGTGGCGATGGTCACATCGTCCGGCGCGCCGGCGTTGGCCGTCGCTGTGCTGATGGGGTCCGTCCGGCTATTGCTGATCGTGGTCTCGGCCAGGGCCGATCCCGCGAAGAACAAGAGGGGAGCCGCCGCCACCGAGGCGACCAGACGCATACGAACCATGGGTATCGATCCCCGAAACCAATCTGCAACAGACACGTCTCTTGAGGATGAGGCGAAAATGCGTCGGGCCATCAACCACATCCCTAAGAAAGCCCGCCTCGTCTATCGCAAGGTTCATGCGGGCGCCATACGAACGTGACTCTTAAGTGTCTCTGACGTTTCACTAAAGGGCTGTCAGCCCTGCAACCGAGGCTGTTGATGCCGATCATGAAGCCCCTGTGGCCGCAGCGCACCGCCGAGCCCAGCCCCGGGCCGGTAGAGGAGCAGCTCGCCGGCCCGGGACCCCTGCCCTTCCGCGCCCTGGTCGAAAGTCTGCCCGATCCGGTGCTGGTCATCGAGGGGCAGCCGGAGGCGCCGGCCTCCCGCTGGATCACCTTCGCCAACGCCGCGGCCCGGGCGCTGTTTCCGATTCGGCTGGAAGGCGCGCGGCTGGTCAGCGCCGTGCGCCACCCCGAAGTGCTGGAAGCGGTCGATGAGGCGTTGATGGGGGCGGTCGGGGAGGCGCTGATGGAAACCGGCGGCGCCCAGGAGCGGATCTGGGCGGTGCAGACCCGCCCCCTCGGCCCCGGCGAAAGCGGCCAGCTGGCCCTGCTGACCCTCAGGGACGAGACCGACACCCGCCGGGCGGAGCGGATGCGGGCCGACTTCCTGGCCAACGCCAGTCACGAACTGCGCACGCCCCTGGCCTCTCTGACCGGTTTCGTCGAAACCCTGCGCGGCCACGCCAAGGACGATCCGGAGGCGCGGGACAAGTTTCTCGGCATCATGCAGGCCCAGGCCGAGCGGATGGCCCGGCTGATCGACGACCTGCTGTCACTGTCGCGGATCGAGCTGAACGAGCACATCGCCCCGGCCGGCAAGGTCGATCTCAGCCTGGCGGTGAAGGATGTCCTCGACGCCCTGGTCCCGCTGATCGAGGAAAAGAGCCTGATCATCGACGCCATCAGCGCCGAACGCGGCAGCGCCGATGTCGAGGGCGACCGGGACCAGATCCTGCAGGTGATCCAGAACCTGATCGAGAACGCGGTGAAATATTCCGGCAAGGGCGATCGGCTGGCGGTGGAGGTGGTCGCGCCGGTCGGGGACGACGCCCTCAGTCCGCCGCGTGATCCGTCAGCGACCCGCATCACCCTGCTGGCCCCGGACCGGCCACAGGGGCGGCGCTACGCCATCCTCCGGATCCGCGACAACGGCCCCGGCATCCCGCGCGACCGCCTGCCCCGGCTGACCGAACGCTTCTTCCGCGTCGAGGGCCAGAAGAGCGGCGGCCAGCGGGCCGGCACGGGCCTGGGCCTGGCCATCGTCAAACATATCGTCAATCGGCACCGGGGCGGGATGGCGGTGGAGAGCCTGGAGGGCCAGGGCGCGACCTTCACCGTCTGGTTGCCGCTTTGCGATCCGATCCGGAAGGATGTTCGATGATCGACCGCCGCCTGTTCACCGCCGCCGCCCTGGGGCTGGCCGCGGCCGCCGCCTCGAAGGGGGCCGCCGTCGCCCGGTCCCCGAAGCCCCGCCCGCTGATCATCGCCCACCGTGGGGCCAGCGGCGAGCGGCCGGAGCACACGATGATGGGCTATTCCCTGGCCATCGCCCAGGGCTGCGACTTCATCGAGCCGGACCTGGTGCTGAGCAGGGACGGCCATTTCCTCTGCCGGCATGAGAACGAAATCGGCGGCACCACGGACATCGCCGGCCGTCCCGAGTTCGCCGCCCGCAAGACCACCAAGGTGATCGACGGCGAGAGCCTGACCGGCTGGTTCACCGAGGATTTCACCCTTGCCGAACTGAAGACGCTTCGCGCCCGTGAGCGGCTGCCGCAGCTGCGCCCGGACAATGTCGGCTACGATGGCCTGGAGGCCATCCCGACCTTCCAGGAGGTCATCGACCTGGCCCGCGCCGAATCGGCCCGCCTCGGCCGCACCATCGGCGTCTATCCGGAAATGAAACACCCCAGGCACTTCGCGAGCGTTGATCTGGCGATGGAGCCCCGGCTGGCCGCGGCCCTGAAGGCCAACGGCTTCGACGGGCCAGGGGCGCCTGTCTTCGTCCAATGCTTCGAGGTCGGGCCGCTGAAGACCATCCGCAGGCTGGTCAGGACGCCGCTGGTGCAGCTGGTCGATGCGGCCGGCGGACCGGCGGACCTGCCGGGGGTGCTCTATTCAGAGCTGGTTTCGGCCAGCGGCCTGAAGGCCATCGCCGCCTATGCCGACGGCGTCGGGCCGGACAAGAGCCTGGTGGTCCCCACCGACGGCGAGACCCTGCTGGCGCCGACGACCCTGGTGAAGGAGGCCCATGCGGCCGGCCTGAAGGTTCACCCCTGGACGGTGCGGCGGGAAAACTACTTCCTGCCGGCCTCGCTGCAGAGCCGGCCCAATCCGCCGCGCGACGATCAGCCCCGGCTGGAAGGCGATGTGGCGGCCGTCTACCACGCCCTGCTGGAGGCCGGGGTCGACGGCCTGTTCACCGACAGCCCCGGCCTGGGCGTCAAGGCGAGGGACGCCTGGCTGGCGGGTTGAACGCCTATTGTTCCATATCGAGGGAATAGCCCGCCGAGCGGACGGTGCGGATCGGGTCGGTCTCGGCGTCGGTGTTCAGCGCCTTGCGCAGGCGACCGATATGGACATCCACGGTGCGGGCCTCGACGTAGACGTCCGAGCCCCAGACCGCGTCCAGCAGCTGTTCGCGGCTGAACACCCGCCCGGGATGCTGGATCAGGTGGTCGAGCAGCCGGAATTCCGTCGGGCCCAGATGCACTTCGCGTCCCTGACGCTTGACCCGGTGCGACACCCGGTCGACGACGATGTCGCCATGGGTCAGCCGGTCGTCGGCCAGGCCCGGCCGGATGCGGCGCAGCACCGCCCGGATGCGGGCCAGCAGCTCGGTCATCGAGAAGGGCTTGACCACATAGTCGTCGGCCCCGGTGTCCAGGCCGCGGATGCGGTCGGTCTCCTCGCCCCGGGCTGTCAGCATCAGGATCGGCAGGTTGCGGGTCTCGGGCCGCTGGCGCAGCCGGCGGCAGACCTCGATGCCGGAGACGCGCGGCAGCATCCAGTCGAGCAGCAGGATGTCGGGCTTGTTCTCGTCGATGACCAGCAGGGCTTCCTCGCCGTCTCCGGCCAGCAGGACCCGGTAGCCTTCCTTCTCCAGATTGTACTGCAGCAGGGTGGCCAGGGCGTCCTCGTCCTCGGCGATGACGATGGTTGGGATGCTCATGGAAAAACCGCTCCGCCCTTGGGTCGTTCGGGCATGTCGTCGCCGGTGACCTCGTAGTGGACCAGTTCGGCGATGTTGGTGGCGTGGTCGCCGATCCGCTCGAGGTTCTTGGCGACGAACAGAAGATGGGCTCCGGGCGTGATGGTCCGGGGGTCGCCCATCATGTAGGTCAGCAGCTCGCGGAAGAGGCTTTCGTAGTGTTCGTCGATTTCATCGTCCTTGGACCAGACGGCCCGGGCCGCGGCGACGTCGCCGCTGGTGTAGGCGTCCAGCACATCCTTCAGCCGACCGGCGACCACCTTGCCCATCCGCTCGATCGAGCGGGTGACCGGACCGGCCGGATCGGTCTCGGCCAGCACCAGCGAGCGTTTGGCGATGTTCTTGGCGAGGTCGCCGCAGCGTTCCAGATTGGAGGCGATCTTCATCGAGGCCATGACCCGACGCAGGTCTCCGGCCATCGGTTTGCGCAGGGCGATAAGGCGGATAGCCGTCCGCTCGATCTCGGACTCCAGGGCGTCGAGCCTCTGATCCTTGAGGCGCACGGCCTGAGCCAGGCCAACGTCGCGGCGCGAGAAGGCCTGGATGGCGTCCGAAACCTGGGCCTCGGCCAGACCGCCCATGCGGGCCACCTCGGCGGTCAGGTGGTTCAGGTCTTCCTCATAGGACGAGACGATGTGCTGTTGCATTAATGACCTCAGCCGGACCGGCGGGTTTGAAAAAATCCGGATGCGGACCGACTCGCGCGAAGACGACCCGCATCTCTTGCCGCGCCAATGCTGGCCTGACACGACGGTTTTGTGACAGTTTCATTACAACGATCCGCCTCGGGTTGCGAGGTTGCGGGAACCGACGGCGGCCTCGCCGCTTGACCGGGCCCGCCCGCCAAGCGACACCGCGCCCATGAAGGTTCTTCTCGTCGGATCGGGCGGGCGCGAACACGCCCTGGCCTGGAAAATCGCCCAATCCCCGGCGCTGACCCGCCTGGTTTGCGCACCCGGAAACCCCGGCATCGGTCAGGTCTGCGAGACGAAGGCGGTCAAGGCCGACGACGTTCCGGGCCTGGTCGCCCTGGCCACGGAGATGGCCGCCGACCTGGTGGTGGTTGGACCCGAGATCGCCCTGGAGGCCGGCCTGGCCGACCGCCTGGCGGAGGCGGGGATCGCCTGTTTCGGACCCTCGGCCCTGGCCGCGCGGCTGGAGACCTCCAAGGCCTTCACCAAGGATTTCTGCGCCCGGCACGCCATGCCGACGGCGGCCTATGGCGTGTTCGACTCCGCCGACGCCGCCGGCGTCTTTCTGGACACCCTGACCGCTCCCTTTGTGATCAAGGCCGATGGCCTGGCGGCCGGCAAGGGCGTGGTCATCGCCGCCAGTCGCGACGAAGCGGACGCCGCGGTTATCGACATGCTGGGCGGGCGGTTCGGCGCGGCCGGGGCCCGGGTGGTGATCGAGGAGTTCATGGTTGGCGAGGAGGCCTCCCTCTTCGCCCTCTGTGACGGCCAGACCGCCGTGCTGTTCGGCTACGCCCAGGATCACAAGCGGGCCTATGACAACGACGAGGGCCCCAACACCGGCGGCATGGGGACCTACAGCCCCGCCCCCGTCCTGACCGACGCCCTGATCGCCCAGGCCTTCGAAACCCTGATCGCCCCGACCATGCGCGGCATGGCGGCGGAGGGCTATCCCTACAAGGGCGTCCTCTACGCCGGGCTGATGCTGACCGACCAGGGGCCGAAACTTGTCGAATACAACGCCCGTTTCGGCGACCCGGAATGCCAGGTGCTGATGCTGCGGCTGGCCGACGACATCCTGCCCTGGCTGGACGCGGCGGCGCGGGGCGAACTGTCCCGCCTGTCCGGTCCGGCCTGGCGGGAGGAGGCCGCCGTCTGTGTGGTCATGGCCGCCGAGGGCTACCCCGACGCCCCGGTTACAGGCTCGCCGATCCGCGGCGCCGGCAGCGATTTCGGCGGCGAGGCCGTCGTCTTCCATGCCGGAACGATGCTGGACGCCGAAGGGACCCTGCGCTCGTCGGGCGGCCGGGTGCTCAATGTCTGCGCGCTGGGCGCAACCCTGCACGAGGCCCGCGACCTGGCCTATGCGGCGGTCGGCGCCATCGACTTTCCGGGCGGCTTCTATCGCAGCGACATCGGCTGGCGGGCGCTATAACACCCTCGATGCAGCCTAACGCCGGGTGCTGCGTTAGGCCGATGCGACCCCCGAGGGAGGCTGGATGCGCCGCGCCGATTCCCTGCTGATACCGGGCGATACCTGCTGGCGCATCGACCGGGCCGACCAGGCCGCCTTCCTGGTCGATGGCCATGACTATTTCTCCGCCGTCAAACAGACGATGCTGGCCGCCAGACAGTCGATCTGGCTGCTGGCCTGGGTCTTCGACCCCCTGACCCGCTTCATGCCCGACCAGATCGAGCGCAGCGGCGACCCGGCCAATCCCGATCGGCTGGGCCTGATTCTGCGGCGGCTGGCGTCGCTCAATCCCGGCCTCGATGTGCGGATTCTGGCCTGGGACATGCCGCCGCTGATCGGCATGACCCAGAACTTCCCGGGCCAGCGGGCGGCCGCCTATTTCGAAGGCTCTCCCGTCAAGTTCCGGCTCGACGCCAGCCTGCCGCTCAGCGCCTGCCATCACCAGAAGCTGCTGATTATCGACGGCCGCCTGGCCTTCATCAGCGGCGGCGACCTGGGCGCCGACCGCTGGGACAACTGCAGCCACGACGACGACGACCCGCGCCGCCGGCTGCCCAACGGCAGACGCTATCCCGCCCGACACGACGTCGCCCTGATGACCGAGGGTCCGATCGCCGAAGCCTGCAGCGAGCAGTTCATCGCCCGCTGGCGCCGCTCCGGCGGCAGTCCGATCGCGGCCCCGTCGCCGCCGGAGGATTCCATCTGGCCGGCCAGCTTTGCCGCCGACCTGTTCAACGTCGATGTCGCCCTGGCCCGCACCGAGCCCCGCTGGAAGAACGAGGACGGGGCCCAGGAAGGCCAGCGGCTGCATCTGGCCGCCATCGCCGCCGCGCGCCGGGTGATATTCCTGGAGAACCAGTACCTGACCGCGCCGGTCGTCGTCGAAGCGCTTTGCCGGCGGCTGGAAGAGGCGGATGGCCCGGAGGTGATCACCATCGGCCCCAGCGTCAGTCCCAGCTTCTTCGACCGGATGACCATGGACAGCGCCCGGATGCGGGCGATCAACCGGCTGGAGGCGGCGGACCGCCATGGCCGCTTCCGCGCCTTCACCGCCCATACGGCGCAGGGCGACCAGATCATTGTCCATTCCAAGGTGTCGATCTTCGACGACCGGCTGATCCGCATCGGCTCGGCCAACCTCAACAACCGCTCAGCCGGGCTGGATACCGAATTGGACGCCGCCATCGAGGCTGAAGAGGGGACCGCCGGCGGCGAGACCCGGCGGACCATCGCCGCCTTCCGCGCCCTGCTGATCGGCCATTATTTCGGGGCGGGCCTGGCCGAGGTGCAGGCCGCCATCCACGAGACCGGCTCGATCGCCGCCGCCATCGACCTCCTCGACGCGGACCCCCGCAGGCTGGAGCCGGTGAAGAACCGCAGGCTTAACCCGCTGGAACGGCTGGTCTCGGGCTGGAGCATGGGCGATCCCCTGGCGCCATCGGACGCCTGGCGGCCGTGGATTCGGCGGTCTCGGATCAAGGCCGAGCTGAGGTGCCTGCCGGCGCCGGTAACTGGAGCTCCACAATCAGAGGGAGATGGTCCGACGCCGTCCGCGAAAGCGGGTCGAAAGGCGACTCAACCCTGGTGACCGTCAGCCCGGCCGAAATGAAGACGTGGTCGATGCGCATGAAGGGAAAGCCGGACGGGAAGGTCGAGATCGGCGCAGCCTTGCGCCCCACCTGGGCGTCCTTCATCGCCGCCGCCAGGATGCGATAGGTGGCCGACCGCGGCCCGGCGTTGAAATCCCCCAACAGCACGGCCGGGGCCGTGAAGGCCTCGTCCAGCAGCCAGTCGGCGACCAGGGCCCTTGCCTGCCGCTGCTGCTCCTGTGGCACCAGTCCCAGATGGGTGTTGATCACCTGCAGTTCCCGGCCATCGCCCAGATCGACGGCGATCCACACCGCGCCACGCGGCTCCAGCGCCTTGATCTTCGGATAGCCGGGCAAGGCCCCCGCGCGCACCAGCCGCTCAGGCAGGGCGGTCAGGATGGCGTCGCCGTATCGCTCTTCCTCCACCGTCATGGCGGCGTTGAAGTGTGAGGTCATGTTGAGAAGCTGCGCCAGCCGATGGGCCTGATCGACGCCGCCCGTCCGTTTGCGGCCGACGTCCAGTTCCTGCAGGGCGACGATGTCGGGCCGGCAGGCGTCGATCACCCGGGCGCAGCGCTCCACGTCCAGCCGCTTGTCGACGCCCACGCAGCGGTGGACGTTCCAGGTCATCAGGCGAAGCGTCATGCTCCGAAGAGATCGCGCGGCGCTCCGGTTGGTTCCGGCTCCGCCTCCGCCCCGCGTCGTCGGCTAAGCAGGAACAGGGCGTTTTCCGCCCGCCAGTTTTCCAGCCCCTCACCGGGGCTGATCGGCCGCGCCGGCCGGCCGCGCACCAGGGCGGCGCAGTGTTCGACCCGCAGGTCGAGGTCCTCGGTCAAGGCGGCGAAATCGGCCAGGCTGCAGAGGTGGATATTGGGCGTCGACCACCAGGGCTCCGGCAGGGCCCGGGTCTCCGGCATCCGGCCCCGGCTGAGCAGGCTCCAGCGGACCCGCCAGTGGCCGAAGTTGGGGAAGGAGACGATGGCCCGGTCGGCGATCCGCAGCAGCTCGCTCAGCACATGGCGCGGGTTTCGGGTCGCCTGCAGGGTCTGGGACAACACCGCATAGTCGAAGGCCCGGGTCGGGAAATGGTCGAGGTCCCGGTCGGCGTCGCCCTGCACCACCGACAGGCCCCGCGCCAGGCAGGTCGAGACGTTTTTCGCCTCCAGCTCCAGGCCCCGCCCGTCCGCCTGCTTCTCGCGGATCAGCAGCTCCAGCAGCTCGCCTTCGCCGCAGCCGACGTCCAGCACCCGGGCGCCGGGACGGACCAGGCGCAGGATTTCGCGGAAGTCCTCACGCATAAATTCCTCCTCCGACCAAAGGGCGGGGGAGGGGGACCGCGCGCACCGCGCGTGGTGGAGGGGGCAGCGCCGGCCCGAACCGAATCTGGCGCGTTCTGGCGCGGGCCGTGGCAAGCGTGCTCAGGATCATCGGCAGACGCCGGCGCTGCCCCCTCCACCCCGCTTCGCGCGGTCCCCCTCCCCCGCGCGTTGCGCGGAGGAGGATCTGGATCGCATCGACTTTCATCGCCCGCCCCTCACCGAGGCCAGGAATCCGCGCAGCGCCCCGTCCATCACCGGCTCGTCGAGCAAAAACGCGTCGTGGCCCTTGTCGCTCTCGATCTCCAGGAAGCTGGCCCGGGCGCCGGCGGCATTGAGGGCCCGGACGATGTGGCGGCTCTCGGCGGTCGGATACAGCCAGTCGGAGGTGAAGGAGAGGACGCAGAAATTGACCCCGCGCGCCGGACGGAAGGCCTCGGCCAGCACCCCGCCGTGCTCCGCCGCCAGGTCGAAATAGTCCATGGCCCGGGTGATGTAGAGATAGCTGTTGGCGTCGAACCGGTCGACGAAGGTCCCGCCCTGGTGGCGCAGGTAGCTTTCCACCTGGAAGTCGGCGTCGAAGCCCCAGGACAGGCCGTCGTTCTGCAGTTCGCGGCCGAACTTCCGCTGCAGGGCCGCTTCCGACAGATAGGTGATATGGGCCGCCATCCGCGCCACGGCCAGGCCCTTGCCCGGCCGCACCCCCGCTTCTGCATAGGCGCCGCCGCGCCAGTCGGGATCGGCCATCACCGCCTGGCGGCCGACCTCGTGGAAGGCGATGTTCTGGGCCGAATGGCGGGCGGCGGAAGCGACGCAGACGGCGCTCTCCAGCCGATCCGGGTATGAGGCCGCCCATTGCAGCACCTGCATGCCGCCCATGGAGCCGCCGACCACGGACGCCAGCCGGGTGATGCCCATGGCCTCGACCAGCATGGCCTGGGCCCGGACCATGTCGCCGATGGTGATTACCGGGAAGGTCAGGCCGTAGGGCTTGCCGGTCGCCGGATCGATGGAGCCTGGGCCGGTCGATCCCATGCAGCCGCCGACGACGTTGGAGCAGATGACGAACCAGTGGGCCGGGTCCAGCGGCCGACCGGGGCCGATCAGACCGGTCCACCAGCCGGGCTTGCCGGTCGTCGGATGCAGGCCCGCCACATGCTGGTCCAGGGTCAGGGCGTGACAGATGAGAACGGCGTTGGAGCGGTCGGCGTTCAGCGTGCCGAAACTGCGCCAGGCGATCTCCAGGCCCTGGATCCGGGCGCCCGAATCCAGCCGCAGCGGCGCCTCCGGCCCGAACCGCCAGACGCCGCCGTCTTCCGTCATGCTGGAACCGCTTCCGTCCATGCCGCCGTAGAGCCGGGGGAGAGGGCGAATGTCAACGGCATTGGGAACTGGAGATCGCCGCCGCGCCCCGTTAGACAGGACGGATGAACCGCCTGATCCTTTTTCGGCACGGCAAGGCCGAGCGCGGCGCCCCTGGCGGCGACGTCGAACGGCGGCTGACCACCGCCGGACGACGGGACGCCCTGCTGATGGGTCAGGTCCTGGCCGCGGAAGACCTGGTCCCGGACCTCGCCCTGGTCAGCGCCGCCGCCCGCACCCGCGACACCTGGGCGGCGATCAGCGCAATTTTTCCGGACGCCCGGCTCGAGTTTCGCCGCGACCTCTACCTGGCCTCCGAACAGACGGTCTGGACCCTGGCTGAATCCCTCGGCGAACAGGCAGCGACCGTGCTGGTCGTCGGCCACAATCCGGGCCTCCAGAGCCTGACCCTGGCCCTGCTGCGCCAGGGCGCCGCGAGCGCCGCCTTGATCGCCCAGGCGGAGGCTCGCTTCGCCACCGCGAGCGCCTCGGCCTTCACCTTCGACGAGGCCGGGCGGCCCAGCTACGACGGCCTGTTCCACGCCAGCGACTACGGCGGCGGGGCTGGCGAATGACCCGGATCTACAAGCTGCTGCCCGCCGCCGACTGGCGCTCGGCCAAGGAGGCCGGGATCTTCCTGGGCTCGCCCGTCGATCTGGCCGACGGCTTCATACATTTTTCCACCGGACCGCAGGCCCCGGAGACGGCGCGTCGCTATTTCCGCGACCAGCCCGATCTGCTGATCGTCGGCTTCGAGGCCGAGACACTAGGCCCCGGCCTGAAGTGGGAGCCGTCGCGCGGCGGGGACCTTTTTCCCCACCTCTACGGCCCCCTCGACCCGGCCCATGCCGTCGAAAGCAGGACCGTGGCTCTGGACGCCGAGGGCGTTCCGATCCTGGAAAGCCTGGCCTGAACCTCAGGCCGCCGCCTGCCAGCGATAGCCCGGATAAAAGCGGTCCATCATCCGCTCGACGTAGGCGACCAGGCTGGGCATGGTTTCCGCCCGCCGGCGCAGGGGGGAGTCGAAGAAGGGATTGAGGGTGACCAGCAGGGTCGAGAAGACCACCGCCTCAGACCCCACCGGCCGATCGCCGAACAGGAAGGGCTTGTCGCCCAGGACGGCGGCGATGGCGTTCAGCGACCGCTCGGCCAGCCAGACGATCTCCGCGTCGCTGTGACGCCCGACCCCGACCGCCTGGACATTGGTCCGCACGGCCGTCAGCAGCCCTTCCCGCAAGTCCTCGCGCACCGGCTCCGGCGCGGCGTCGAACCAGTGGGCCGGGCCCTTGGCGAAGTTCTCGGGCTTGAGGAAGCGGAAGTAGGTGGCCGTCCAGCCCAGCTGGTTCTCGACCATCCGCTCGAACGCCCAGGCCTGGGCCCGCTGCGCGTCGGTCAGGCCGGCGTCAAGGTCGACGCCGTACTTGCCCTCGATATGGGCGCGGATGAAGGTGGAGTCGCCGATCCGGTCGTCGCCGTCGATGATCCAGGGGATCTGGCCCTTAGGCGAACTGTCGGGCGGGGCGACCAGCTTCTCGTAGGGCAGGTCCGCCATCTGCAGCTGGACCTCGGTCTTCATGCCATAGGGGCTGTATTCGGGCAGGCCAAAGCCCTCGCCGGCGGCGTGCAGGATGATCATTTGGGGACCTCTCGTGGTGGCGTTTCCGATGGCTGGAGGTTAGGCTCCCCCTGCTGACAGCCTGCTGTCAGCAAGAGAGGGGAGTTCGAGAGATGCGCCGCGCCGACCGCCTGTTCCAGATCATCCAGATCCTGCGCCGCGCCTCTGGTCCGGTGACCGCCCAGGCCATGGCCGATGAGCTGGAGACCTCCAAGCGCAGCGTCTATCGCGACATTGTCGCCCTGATGAGCCAGCGGGCGCCGATCCGCGGCGAGGCCGGCATAGGCTATGTGCTGGACGCCGGTTTCGACATGCCGCCGCTGATGCTGACCGCCGATGAGGTGGAGGCCGCCGTGCTGGGCGCCCAGTGGGTGGCCTCGCGCAGCGATCCGGCCCTGGCCCGGGCCGCCCAGGACCTGGTCGCCAAGATCGCCGCCACCGTTCCGGAACATCTCCGGCCGATGATCCTCGACCCCGCCAGCCGCACGCCCAGCAACTTCGCCAACATGCCCGACAACCTGGACATGGCCCAGCTTCGGGCCGCCATCCACGGCGGTCGCAAGGTGGACCTTACCTATGCCGACGAGCAGGGCCGGCAGAGCCGCCGTGTCGTCTGGCCGGTGGCCATCGGCTATCGCGACACCACCCGCAACCTCATTGCCTGGTGCGAGCTGCGCGGCGATTTCCGCAACTTCCGCACCGACCGCGTCGTCGAGGCCGTCTTCCTGGAGGAACGCTATCCCGAACGGCCGCCCATCCTGCGGGCCCGCTGGCGGCGGGCGATGGAGGCGATGTTCGCCAAATGGCGCGAGGCGCCGTTCCGGAACCAAACCCATCCGGACCCGCTGAGCGAGCGGACGGAGGCGGAGGGCTGATGCAGAACGACCGGGCCGCGCTGCTGTCGAAGCCGGCGAACCTCGACTATGCGACCAGCCTGGCGCGGGCCGGCGGCGGCGCCCTGCTGTTCGTCTTCCCGCTGCTGATGACCATGGAGATGTGGTCGCTGGGCCATTCGATGGAACGCTGGCGGATGCTGGTCTTCGTCGGCTCAGCCGGGCCGATGCTGTTGGGCCTGTCCTATTACGCCGGCTTCGAGCCGACCTTCCGGCTGCTGGACGAAGTGCTGGACGCCCTGGCCGCCTTCGCCGTCGGGGTGGCGGTGACCCTGGCCGCCCTGCTGCTGCTCGGCCAGATCGGGCCTGGCATGACCTTCGGCGAGATCGTCGGCAAGCTGACCATCTGCGCCATCCCCGCCAGCATCGGCGCCCTGGTCGCCGGAAAGCAGTTCGCCGGCCGACGAGGCGACGGCGAACGGTCGAAGACCCATATCGGCTATCTGGGCCGGCTGTTCCTGATGTCGGTCGGCGCCATCTTCCTGGCCTTCAGCGTCGCCCCGACCGAGGAGATGATCCTCATCGCCTATTCGATGACGCCCTGGCACGCCCTGTTGCTGATGGCGGCGACCCTGTTGCTGCAGCACGGCTTCGTCTACGGCCTGGGCTTTCCCGGGCAGCCGGAGCGACGCGGCGACCACAGCCTGAGGCGGACCATCGTCTCCTTCACCCTGCCGGGCTACGCCATCGCCCTGCTGATCAGCCTCTACTGCCTCTGGGTGTTCGGCCGGCTGGACGGCGCCTCGGTCACCGAGATCGCCCAGATGACCGTGGTCCTGGCCTTCCCGGCCGGCCTGGGCGCAGCAACCTCGCGACTGGTGATCTGACATGGCCCGCAAGCCCGCCGCCAGGCCTGCATCCCGGTCCCCGGCGAAGGACGCTTCATCGGCAAAGCCCCGCACGCCCAGGCCAGGGGCGCAAGGCGCCCCGCTGCTCGAGTGGATCTCCGGAGGCGTCGGGCTGGTCCTGGTCCTGGTCACCGTCGGGGTGATTGGCTGCGAAGCTCTGCTGGGCGATCCGTCCCCGCCCGCCGTCACCGTCGAGGCCCGGGCGGTTCACGCGGTAAAGGGCGGCTGGCTGGTCGAGATCGAGGCGATCAACAGCGGCGGCTCCCCTGCCGCCCAGGTCGCCGTCGAAGGCGAACTGACCCTGGCCGGCCAGGAGCCCGAGACCGCCGAAGCCAGCTTCGACTATGTCCCTGACCACTCCCGGAGGGGCGGCGGCCTGTTCTTCACCCACGATCCTCGCGCCGCGCAACTCAGCCTTCGAGCCAAGGGCTACGTCGAGCCCTGAGGTTGCTCGAACGGGCCCACCAACTGGGATTGACATGGTCCGTTTCAAATAAGAACTTGCTTCTCGGTTTCGCGGAGCTTCCCCATGTCCGATCGCAGGGTCTGTCTCGTCGTCGGCGCCGGCGTCGGTGTCGGCGGGGCCATCGCCAAGGCCTTTGCCCGGGAGGGCATGGTCGTCTGTGTCACGCGCCGGGCCCGCAACATGGATCAGCTCCAGGCCCTGGTCGGCGAGATCGAGGCCGAGGGCGGCGAGGCTTATGCGTATGGCGTCGACGCCCGCTCCGAGGAGGAGATGACCGCCCTGTTCGACCGTATCGAGGCGGAGGTCGGACCGCTGGAGGTGGTGGTCTTCAACATCGGGGCCAATGTCCATTTCAACATCGTCGAGACCACCACCCGGGTCTATTCCAAGGTCTGGGAAATGGCCGCCCTGGCCGGCTTCCTCACAGGCCGGGAAGCGGCCCGCGTCATGAAACCTCGCGCCCGGGGCAGCATCCTGTTCACCGGGGCCACGGCCAGCGTCCGGGGCCGCGAGGGCTTCTCCGCCTTCGCCGGCGCCAAACATGCCCTGCGGGCCCTGGCCCAGAGCATGGCCCGTGAACTGGGGCCGCAGGGCATTCATGTCGCCCACATCATCTGCGACGGCTCCATCGACGGGGTCTTCACCCGCGAGCGGATGCCCGACGCCGACGCGAAGCTGGCTCGGGGCGAGATCCTCGACCCCGCCGAGATCGCCAGGAACTATGTCTGGCTGCACAACCAGGGCCGTTCGGCCTGGACCTTCGAGATCGACCTGCGCCCCTGGACGGAGACCTGGTGATGAGCAAACAGTTGGACTTCATCTTCGATTTCGCCAGCCCCAACGCCTACATGGCCGCCATGGTCCTGCCCGGTATCCTTGAGCGGACCGGAGCAACGCTGAACGTCATCCCCTGCCTGTTGGGCGGCGTCTTCAAGGCCACCGGCAACCAGGCTCCCTTCACCGCCTTCGGCGGCATCAAGGGCAAGATGGACTATGAAATGCTGGAGAGCCGGCGGTTCGTGGCTAAGAACGGCCTGACCCAGTTCCGCATGAACCCGCACTTCCCGATCAACACCCTGCTGGTCATGCGGGCCTTTGTCGCCGCAGGTCTGGAGGGCGTCGGCGAGGCCTATATGCAGGCGGTGCTGAAGGCGATGTGGGAGGGCGGCCAGAACATGGGCGACCCCGAGGTGGTGGCCGCCGTTTTGACCGAGGCGGGCTTCGACGCCAAGGCGCTGCTGGAGCGATCCCAGACGCCCGAGGTCAAGGCCATCCTGATGCAGAACACCCAGACCGCCGCCGATCGCGGCGCCTTTGGCATCCCCACCTTCTTCGTCGGCGAGGAGATCTTCTTCGGCAAGGAACGGCTGGGGCAGGTCGAGGAAGAGCTGGCGGGCTGATCCTGTCGCCATCGATCCGTCACCGTATCCGTGTCAGTCTGGCGGCCGACATGGGCGGGCCGACGGCGGTCCGCATACGACTGGAGCGACGGCCATGGGCTTGATGGATTCCCTGAATGAACTTGCTGGGGGTCTGCCCGGCGGCCAGGGGGGCCTCGATGGCATCCTTAGCCAACTTCAGGCCGGCGGTCTGGGCGAACAGGTCCAGTCCTGGATCGGCAAGGGCGGCAACCTGCCGATCAGCGCCGAACAACTGGAAAGCGTCCTCGGCTCCGGCCCCCTGGGCGACCTGGCCCAGAAGTTCGGGATCGACCCTCATCAGGCGGCGGGGCAGCTCTCGGCCCTGCTGCCCCAAGTCATCGACCAGCTGACCCCGGACGGCAAACTGCCCGAAGGCGGGCTCGGAAGCGGGCTGGGCAATGGCCTGGGCGGCGCCCTCGGCGGCATGGCCGGCGACCTGCTGGGCGGCTTTCTGAAGCGCTGACCCTGCCCCAGGCCTGAGCCGGGATCAGCCCACAATCGCGTGGGGCAGGTACCGGCTCATGTTCTGGGTCACCGGCCCGACGTCCTCGCGGATGCCCATCCCGGCCGGCTGGTCGCCGACGATCCAGGCGCCGATGACCGGATAGTTGCCGTCGAACACCGGGGGCACATGCAGGGCCTGGCGGATCCAGCCCTCGGCTCCGTAGCCCTGGTCCAGCACGGGCGCCGCGACGCCCCGCTCGACCAGTTCGATGTTGGCGCCCTCCCGCGAAAACAGCGGCTTGCGCACATAGCTGTCGCCCAGGCTGGCCGCCGCCGGGTCGTCCTCAAAAAAGGCCGCCAGCAGGTTGGGATGTCCCGCATGGCGCTCCCACAGCATCGGCAGCAGGCCCTTGTTGGACAGCAGCGACTTCCAGGCCGGCTCGAGGAACTGGGTCCTGGAGTCGGCCACATTGGCCGCATAGGTCTCCCGCAGCATCATCTCCCAGGGATACAGCTTGAAGATGGCCTGGATGATGTCGTCGGCCTCGTCGACGAACCGGCCATCGGCGTCCAGCCCGATCTGGTCGATGGCCACGAACTTCGGCTCCAGCCCCGCCTGCACCGCCAGATCCTCGAGGAACTTCACCGTCTGGCGATCCTCGATGGACTCGGCGTCGCTGGAGAAGTGGACGTAGCCGCCGTTGGGGAAGATGGCCCTGAACCGGTCCCGCAGCTGGTCGAACAGGCTGTTGAACTGGTCCGCCCCGGCCGGCATCGTCCCGTCCTTGATCCGCGCCTCCAGCCACAGCCACTGGAAGACGGCGGTCTCGAAGATGCTGGTCGGGGTGTCGGCGTTATACTCGTACAGCTTGGGCGGTCCGGCCCCGTCATAGGCGAAGTCGAACCGGCCATAGAGGCTGGGATCGCCCCGTTTCCAGGTCGCCGCCACATAGTCGCGGGCGGCCTCGGGGATGGCCAGCCGCTCCATGATCCGCTCGCTGTCCACCGCCTCGGCGACGAACTCCAGGCACATCGCATGGACCGCCGCCGCGGCATCCTCGACCGTTTCGGCCTGGGCCAGGGTGAACTCGTACCAGGCCCGCTCGTCCCAATAGAGGGCGCCGTCCAGGTGGTGGAAGGTGAAGCCGACTCGCGCCGCCTCGTCCTGCCAGTCCGCCCGGGGCTGGATGATGTGACGCTTCATGCGGCCGCGATCACTCGCTGTCGCGCTTGACGGGCACGGCTTCCGGACCTTCGATCCGCAGGGCCGGGGCTTCCAGCGCCAGGGTCTCGTCCTTCGGGGCGGTCAGCCGGGCCAGCACGTCCTGGGCGCCGGCTTCGCCGGGCAGGATGCCGGCCAGGCGCAGCTTGGCGTCCAGGTCGGCGCCGGTGCGGCGGTCTTCCAGCTCGCCGGCGGCGCGGAACTTTTCCTCGCGGACCGCCTGGCGTTCCTTGATCCGCTTGAGGCTGTCGGCGGCCGAACCGAGGGACGAGCCGGCGCCGGCGCTGCGGGCGACCACGGCCGACTGGGCCCGCTGGACGCTCTCATTGACCTTCACCACCTCGATCTCGCGGCGCAGGGCCTCGATCTTGGTGTCCGTGGTGGCCACGACCTGACGCAGCTTGTCCTCGGCGGCGCGCAGCTCGGTCACCTGGCCGGCCTTGGTATTGGCGTCCCGCTCCAGGTCGGCGATCCGCTGGGCCACTTCCAGGGCCAGGGCCTGATCGCCCTTGGCCAGGGCGGCGCGGGCGGAGGCCTCGTACTTGCGCGCCTGTTCGGCGAAGCTTTTGCCCTCGGTCTCCAGCATCCGACGACGGGCGACCAGACCGGCCATGTCGTCCCGGGCCTTGGCCTGGGCGGTGTCGGCGTCGCGGATTTCCTGGTCGAGGATGCGCAGGGCGTTGGCGTCGACCACGGCCTGGGCGCCTTCGTTGGCGCCGCCGCGCAGCAGGGCGGAGAGTTTGCTCCAGATGGACATATGGGTCGCTCCTACTTGGCGGCTTTGAAGCTGTCGCGCAGGTCCGAGGCCGCGTCGATCGCGTTCTCGGCCAGGGTGCGCAGCTCGATGATGATGGTCTGCAGGCTGGTCTTGGCGGCGATCTCGCCGAACAGCTCGTAATAGTCGCGGCCGTCCACCGTGGTCACCCCGAAGTTGGACAGCGGCACCAGCTTCTGGGCCTTGAGCAGGAACAGGTTGAAGGCGTCCTGATCCTCCTGCTCGTCCACCGGCCAGAGCACCACCGAGACGACGATCTGTTCGGGGCCGGCGCTGACATAGATCGGCAGGTCGCCGTATTCGCACATGGTGACCAGCAGCACCGGATCGGCGCCCTCGATCACCTGGACCTTCATCTCCCCTTCTCGAACAAGGGTGCTGTAGCCCAGCTCCCGTTTGAGAGCGTTGATTGTCCAAACCGTATCAATCACCTGGTCCATGGGCCGGTTGCCTTTCGGTGCGGAGCCGGCAGAGCCCGGGCCGCGGTTGGAGTCGATCACGATGGCGCGGACGGCGGACAGGATGTCCTCCCGGCAGGCCCCCGGAGCCCAGATCTCCATCTTCACGAACCCGGCGCGTTTTCGGGCCTCGCGCCATTCGCGGGTCCGGTCGACAGCCTTGCTCGCTCGGGAATAGGTCTGGGGCATCTGCGTTCAAGGTACGCATAACATGAACGCTTGACAAGGGGCGCGGTTGGTCGCTGTATCAATCCATGATTACGCGGCAATCGCGACAGGCCTGTGGCGAGAGAACCCGCCGGCGGCTCTCAAAGGTCTAAGGGTCGATGGCGATTTTCGACAGACTGTTCGGCCGGGGCGGCAAGCCGCCCGCCAACGCGCTGGCCGTGGTGCGCAACATCACCATCGGCCGGACCGTGGTGCTCGATCCCCTGGCCTGGCGCCGGTTGGGGACGGAAGGCTCCTTCCGCATGGACCGCGACACGCTTTCGGTCACCGCCCAGGGCCTGATCAAGCTGGACGCCGGCGGCTACGTCCACCGCTTCTACACCGATGATCACCTGATGCTTCAGGCGGTGTCCGACGACCGCGAGGGCCAATTGGCCAACGACTTCACCCTCTTCGTCCCCTGGCGCAGCCGCTATCCGGACGGCGAGCGGGCCCGGCGGGTGTGGAACGACCGTCTGCAGGACCCGGTCTGGATGGAGGACGACCTGCCGCCCTTCCAGCGCCTGTGGTTCGGCCCCGACGAAGGGCGCCAGCCGCCGGTGACCTTCTGGGAAGAGGTCTGGGACGACCGCGAGGCGACGGCGCCCTCGGCGCGGATCTTCCAGACCTGCATGCTCTACAGCCGCGACCTTGGCGCCGAGGGGGACGAGGAGGGCCGCGAGCTACTGCTGGCCATCACCCAGGAGACCGAGGGCGGCGAGACGACGTTGGAAATCATGGTAGGCGTGCCGCTGGCCATGGGTGAATTCTCGGCCTGACGGCCGGTGACCTTCAAGAGGACCGCTAAATGTTCGACCTGATGAACTTCCAGATTGGAGCCACCTACTTCCTGGTGGCCTTCGCGGCGGCGTCCGTCTTCGCGGTGCTGTTCAAGCTGATCTACCAGTGGGTGACGCCCTACAAGGAAACCGACCTGATCAAACAGGGCAACGTCGCCGCGGCCGTAGCCCTGGGCGGCGCCCTGATCGGTTACGGCCTGGCCCTGGCCTCGGCGCTCAGCCACACCAGCAGCCTGCCGGAATTCGCCGCCTGGGCGACGCTCGCCGGGGTCATCCAGATCGCCGCCTTCAGCCTGGTCCGGGTGTTGTTCCTCAAAGACGTCAAGGCGCGCATCGAGGCAGGCGAGGTCGCCCCGGCCATCTACATGGCCAGCATCTCCATCCTGGTCGGCCTGATCAACGCCGCCAGCATGACCTCGTGAGACGGACGATGAAACGCTCCAAAGCCCTCACCCTCACCGGCCTGATGGCCGGCGCCAGCCTGACCGTCAGCGCCTGCGGCGATGGCAGCCCGGCGCAGTGGAACCAGGACAGCGTCGCCCAGAAGGATCCCGTCCCGGCCTTCGCCTACCAGTCGCTGGAACAGTGCAAGGCGGCCAATGAGGTCAGCGACGCCGACTGCGACACCAACTACCAGCGCGCGATCAAGGATGATGAGACCAACGCCCCGCGCTTTTCCGAACGCGCCACCTGCGAGGACACCTACGGCGCCGGCAACTGCGTGCCCAAGAGCGCATCCAACGGCGGCGGCAGCTTCTTCACACCGCTGCTGGCCGGCTTCGTCATCGGCCGGATGCTGGATGGCGGCGGCTCGCCCTACTATCGAGGCACCGGCCTCTACCGGCAGCGCGACGGTTATTCGACGGGCTTCGGCGGCACGCTTGGCCGCGACTACGCCAGCGGCCGGACCACCATCGGCCGCCAGGGCGTCGATCCGTCCCCGGCGGTCCGCCAGGCGCCGGCCCGGGTCCAGACGCGCAGCGCGGTGATCTCACGCGGGGGCTTCGGCGGCGGCGGGCGCTCCTTCGGCGGCTAAAAACCCTGTTGACGCTCCTTGGGTAACCGCGCGCCCTCTCTGGGAAAATCTCCGGGAGAGCCGCCATGACCTTCGCCACCGACGACCTGATGTTCCGCCCCGGCCTGATGAATGGCCACCGTATCCTGATCACCGGCGGCGGCACGGGCCTGGGCAAGGTCATGGCCGAGGCCTGCCTTATGCTGGGCGCCGAGGTCTATATCTGCGGCCGGCGCGGCGGCGTGCTGGACGACACCGCCAAGGAACTGATGGCCGCCCACCCAGGCAGCCCCGGCAAGGTGGTCGGCATCGCCTGCGACATCCGCGTGCCGGAAGCCATCACCGACATGGTCGACACCATCTGGGCCGACGGCGGGGCCCTGACCGGCCTGGTCAACAACGCCGCCGGCAACTTCATCAGCCGCACCGAGGACCTGTCGCCGCGCGGCTTCGACGCCATCTCCAACATCGTCTTCCGCGGCAGCTTCTTCGTCACCCTGGAATGCGGCAAGCGCTGGATCGCCGAGGGCAAGAGCGCGTCCGTCATCTCCATCCTGACCACCTGGGTGTGGAACGGCGGCCCCTTCACCGTGCCCAGCGCCATGTCCAAGGCCGGCCTCAACGTCATGACCCAGTCGCTGGCCGTCGAATGGGGCGGCAAGGGCATCCGCTTCAACGCCATCGCACCAGGCCCCTTCCCGACCGAGGGGATGAGCGCCCGGCTTAACCCCGGCGAGAACGCCTATGGCGACATGAGCGGCAATCCGCTCGGCCGGGTGGGCGAGATGCGCGAACTGGCCAATCTGGCCGTCTATCTGCTGCATCCGCTGTCCACCTATGTGAACGGCCAGACCATCGCCATCGACGGGGCCTCCTTCAACGCCTCCGGCGGCAACTTCGCCCGCATGACCCAATGGACCGACGAACAATGGGCGACCGCCACCGCCGCCATCCGGGCGACCAACGACAAGGACCGCGCCAAGCGCACGGTCTAGCCTTCCTATCCTCACCCGTAGCGAAGCGTACGGGTGAGGATAGAACGTGGTTAATCGCGTCTTAACGCTGGGCGGCCATCATCCCTGAATGCGCCGCCTCGCCGTCCTTTTGCTGATCCTCTCCCTGGCCAGTCCCGCCACCGCCCAGCAGCGCCGTATCCAGTCCGCCGAACCGACCGCCGCCGAGGCCGGGCTGCGCGGCGCCGAAGGCGGCGCCGCGTCCCCGCCGCCGGCCAGCCAGGCCTACACGCCGCCGGCGGGCCTGGCCTTTACCCGGCCGCTCGATTCGACCTCCGCCTTCGGTCCGCGCGGCCGCACCCCGAGCCAGTGCCGCACGGCCTGCGCCCAGAGCTATTATTTCTGCCTGGCCGATGAGGACGAACAGTCCTGCAACCCCCGCTGGGCGCGGTGCTCCGCCGGATGCGCCTGAGGCCGGGTTCTGACGCCACGTCACGGTTGACGCCTGGGTCAACCCATGTTGCCCTATATGAACAACGATAAGTCAGCCGCCCGGTAGGGGCGCGACCTTCAGGGAGAGACACGGAAATGACCGGCAAGGCGCTGCCCACGGCCTGTATCATCGGAGCCGGCTGCTCCGGCTTCACCACCGCCAAGCGGCTGAAGGACGCCGGCATCCCCTACGACTGTTTCGAGATGTCGGACGAGATCGGCGGCAACTGGTACTACAAGAACCCCAACGGCATGTCGGCTTGCTACGAGAGCCTGCATATCGACACCAGTAAATGGCGCCTCGCCTTCGAGGACTTCCCCGTTCCCGCCGACTGGCCGGACTTTCCCCACCACGCCCAGCTGTTCCAGTATTTCAAGGACTACGTCGACCACTTCGGCCTGCGCGAAACCATCACCTTCAACACCAGCGTCGAGAGCGCCGAGCGCACCGAAGACGGCCTGTGGAAAGTGACCCTCTCCACCGGCGAAAGCCGCCTCTACGACGTCCTCTTCGTCTGCAATGGACACCACTGGAGCCCGCGCATCCCGTCCTATCCGGGCGAGTTCGACGGCGCGGCCTTCCACAGCCACGCCTACAGCGACCCCTTCGATCCGGTGGACATGCGCGGCAAGAACGTCGTCGTCGTCGGCATGGGCAATTCGGCGATGGATGTCGCCAGCGAACTGGCCCAGCGGCCGATCGCCAAGAACCTGTGGGTCTCGGCCCGGCGCGGCGTCTGGGTGCTGCCCAAATATATGAACGGCAAGCCGGCCGACAAATCCGCCATGCCCGCCTGGATGCCCAAGGCCCTGGGCCAGAAGCTGGCGCGCGACCTGATCAAGAAGACGCTTGGGAAGATGGAAGACTACGGCCTGCCCAAGCCCGACCACGAGCCCCTCTCGGCCCACCCCTCGGTCAGCGGCGAGTTCCTCACCCGCGCCGGCTGCGGCGACATCAAGTTCAAGCCGGCGATCAAGGCGCTGGAGGGCAAGAACGTCCGCTTCAGCGACGACAGCGTCGAACAGGTGGACGCCATCATCTTCGCCACCGGCTACGACATGAAGTTCCCCTTCTTCAGCGACCCGGACCTGCTGCCCGACGCCGAACACCGCTTCCCCCTCTTCAAGCGGATGATGAAGCCGGGGATCGACAACCTGTTCTTCATGGCCCTGGCCCAGCCCCTGCCGACGCTGGTCAACTTCGCCGAACAGCAGAGCAAGCTGGTCGCCGCCTATCTGACCGGCCGGTACCGCCCGCCGGCCAAGGCCGAGATGGAAACCATCACCGCCAAGGATGAGGCCTATTACCTCGGCGGCTACTACAAGGCCGCCCGTCATACGATCCAGGTCGACTTCAACCACTATGTGGCCGACCTGAAGAAGGAAATCGTCAGAGGCGAAGCTCGCGCGAAATCGGCAGGCTACGCCCTTCCGGTGGCGGCGAAAGCGCGGGATGCGGTGGGGGCGTGATCAGTCCTTGAGTTCCTCCTCCACGGCAAAGCCGTGGGGGAGGCTCTTGGCGGCCCCCTACGTCCTGAACGCCCGCAGGAAGGCATCCACGTGGAACGTCAGATAGCGGCTCTGTTCCTCAGGTCCGGACATCGGCACCCCGACGCCTCCGCGGATCAGCGACAACTGGATGAAGGGCGCGAAGAACAGCCGGACCATCATCACCAGGTCGCCTCCGGCCTTCAGTTCGCCCCGTTCCATGGCCGTCTCGAAGGCCTGGCCCAGGGCCAGCAGCCCCGGCGCCATGACTTGCGAACGCAGGGTGCGCGCAATTTCCGGCCGACGCTCGGCCTGATCCAGCGCCAGCACCATATAGCCCGCCGCCAGGCCGCCTTCCTGGATCGCCACCGTGCGGTGGGCAAAGGTCAGCAGCAACTCGCGCAAAGGGCCCTGGTGAGCGGCGATCTCGGCCAGCAGCGTGCTGGTCGGACCGATCACATCCTCATTCAACAGGGCCTGAATCAACAGATCCTTGCTGGGGAAATAGCGATAGACGGCCGGCTTGGTGACGCCGACGGCGGCGGCCACATCGTCCATCCGGCAGGCGTCGAAGCCCTTCTGTGAAACCAGGGTCCTGGCCGCGGCCAGGATCTGTTTGCGTCGTCGGTCTGCGCGCGCCGTCACCGGCTCCGATTCCCGTCCCCCGACACCATGGTCAGCCTGGGCCGACATGCACCCTCCCCGCGCTGTCCCGCGCTCATCGGGCGCAGGATAGACTTGGATCGCCCGTCGCGGGAGTCCATGCTCCGGCCTCGCAATTCCTTTTCTCACAACGCCAAGGCCTGCTAGCTTCAGAGGGCAATGAGTCAGTCCACTGTCCTTTCCCCGGGCAAGCGCCAGCAGACCAAGGTCGCCAACCGCCAGGCGATCCTGGACGCCGCCCGGGATGTTTTCGCCGAGCTCGGCTACGAGACGGCCACGGTGCGCGACATCATCCGTCGCACCGGACTGTCGGTCGGCGCCTTCTACAACTACTTCCGTTCCCGCGAGGAGGTGTTCGAGGCCCTGGCCGACGAAGGCGCCAAGCGTTTTCGTCCGATCCTGCGGGCCTGCTGGGAGCAGGCGTCCGACTTCGAGGGGTATCTGCGCGGCTCCATCCAGGCCTATTACGACTTTATCGCCGACGAGCACGCCACCTGGCAGATCAAGCGCCCGGCCGGCGAGCGGCACCCCCATATTAATGTCCAGACCCCCGAGATGGAGCGGGTTTTCGAGGAGGTGCGCGACGCCTTCGGCCAGGCCATCGAGAAGGGCGGCGCGCCCCGGGTCGACGCCGACTTCCTCGCCGCCGCCTGTATCGCCATGGCGCGCGAGGTCGGCGACCGGATGCTGGAGCGGCGTCCCGTCGACACCGTCACCGCCTGCAACTTCGCTGTCAGCCTGATCCTCGGCGGCCTGCCCGCCCTGCCGCGCCTGTCCCCCGCCCCTCGAGCCTAGAGACCAGAGAGCCGTCATGGCCAATCCAGGCGTCCAGAAGTTCATCCTCAAGGCCCTGATGTCCCTGCCGCCGTCGGTGCTGCGGCTCATGTCGGGCGGCTCGACCGTCTACCAGGGCGGTCGCACCCTGGACCCGCGCCTGCAGTTCCTCGCCGCCCAGGCGCGCGGCATGCCGGCCATGTCCTCCCTGACCCCCGCCGACGCTCGCGCCGGCAGCGCCGCGGGCCTGGCGATGATGAGCGGCCCGGCCGAACCCGGCGTGCGGATCGAGAGCCTGATGGTTCCGGGGGCCGACGGTGAGATCAAGGCCAGGGCCTACCGCCCCGAGGACCAGGACCCCGACGCCCCGCTGATGGTCTTCGCCCATTTCGGCGGCGGGGTGATCGGCGATCTCGACACCTGCCAGGCCTTCTGCACCATCCTCAGCCGCCTGACCCGCGGCGCCGTGCTGTCGGTCGACTACCGCCTGGCCCCCGAGCACCGCTTCCCCGCCGGGCTGGAAGACGTCCTGGCCGCCTGGCGCTGGGCCCGCGACAATACCGCTCGCTTCGGCGCGCCCGAAGGCAAGCTGGCCATAGGGGGCGACTCCATGGGCGGCAATTTCGCCGCCATCCTGGCCCAGGAGATGAAGCGCACCGGCGAGCCGCAGCCGACCCTGCAACTGCTGATCTACCCTGCCGTCGACGTGGCCAGCGAGACCCAGTCGATGACCACCTATGCCGACGCCTATCCCCTGTCGCGCGACACCATGACCTGGTTCATGGGCCACTATATGGGACCGCAGGACGACCCGGCCGATCCGCGCCTGTCGCCTATCCGGTCCCCCGACTTGGCGGGCCTGGCCCCTGCCATCATCGTCACCGCCGGCTTCGATCCCCTGGTCGACCAGGGCGAGGCCTATGCCCGCCTGCTGAAGGGGGCTGGCGTCCCCGTCCTCTACCGCTGCTACGACGCCCTGGCCCACGGCTTCACCGCCTTCACGGGCGCCGTCCAGCCCGCCGACATCGCCTGCCGCGAGATCGCCGGCCTGGTCAGGCAGGGCTTCGACGGCAAGCTCTGCTAGCGGCTTCTAGACTTCCCCTACGTCCGGTCGCTGGAATCCTCCCAACGGAGTAACCCCCTATGCGCGCCCTCATCGCCTCCTCCCTCGGCCCCGACTATTCCGGCTGCGCCATCCAGGAGGTCCCCGTTCCGACCGCCGGACCCGGCGAGATCCTGGTCAAGGTCCGCGCCGCAGGGGTGAACTTTCCCGACATCCTGATGACCAGGGGCGAGTACCAGATGAAGCCGCCCCTGCCCTTCGGCCTGGGGATGGAGCTGTCGGGCCAAGTCGAGGCGGTTGGCGACGGCGTCACCGCCTTCAAGCCCGGCGACGATGTCTGCGGCGGGGCCAAGCTCGGCGGGTTCGCGGAATATGCTCTGCTGCCGGCCGCCGCCGTGCGGCCAAAGCCCGGACGGCTCAGCCATGCCCAGGCCGCCGGCTATGGGGCCGCCTATCTGACCGCCTATGTCGCCCTGGTGCGGCGCGGAAACCTGCACCCCGGGGAGTGGGTGCTCGTCCACGGCGCCGCCGGCGGGGTGGGTCTGGCCGCCGTGGACCTGGCCAAGGCCATGGGGGCCCGGGTCATCGCCGCCTCCGCCTCAGACGAGAAGCTGGCCGTGGTCCAGGCCGAATACGCTCCCGACGCCGTCATCAACGTCACCACCGGCTTCCGGGACAAGGTCAAGGAACTCACCGGCGGCAAGGGCGCCGACATCATCTACGACCCCGTCGGCGGCGACATCTTCGATGAGAGCGTGCGCTGTATCGCCTTCGACGGCCGCCTGCTGGTCATCGGCTTCACCTCCGGCCGCATTCCGGAGGTTTCGGTCAACATGCCCCTGATCAAGGGCTTCTCCGTCGTCGGGGTCCGGGCCGGCGAATACGGCCGCCAGTTCCCCGAACGCGGCCGCGAGAACCAGGCCGCCATCTGGAAGCTGGCCGACGAGGGGACCATTCGGCCCCGCGTCCATGCCGAACTTCCGCTGGAGCAATGGCGCGAGGCCTTCGACCTGCTGGCGGACCGCAAGGTCATCGGCAAGGCGATCATACGGCCCGATCTCTAAGCGAGCCTCGGGACGGGACGCCGGACTCAGGTTGACAGGTCCAGCCCCTTCCCGTATCCACCCCCGCTCATCGCGGCGGGCGTTCCTGTCCGCGTTCTAAAGATAATCTCGGAGTAGACCTGTGAAGCGGACCTTTCAGCCTTCGCGTCTCGTGCGCGCTCGCCGTCACGGCTACCGTGCTCGCATGGCCACCAAGAACGGCCAGAAGATCGTTGCGCGCCGCCGCGCCAAGGGCCGCAAGCGCCTGACGGCCTAAGGCCCGATCGATCCCGTTCGCATCGGGGGGCGAACCCCTGCCCGAACAGCACAACATTTCCATCGAGCGCATGACCAAGCGGCCCCAGTTCCTGGCGGCCGCGAAAGGCGCTTATCGCGCCCAGGGCGCCGTTGTCGTCCAGCTGCGCCATCGCCAGGACGACCAGGCCGTCATCCGCGCCGGCTTCACCGCTACCAAAAGAATCGGCGGCGCCGTGGTGCGCAACCGGGCCAAACGCCGCCTCCGCGAAGCCGCGCGCATGCTGTTGCCCCTTCATGGACGGCCCGGCTGTGACTATGTGTTCGTCGCCCGCGACGGCACGCCTCTGCGGGACTGGACCCGTTTGCTTGACGATGTGAAAAGCGCGCTGATAAGGCTCGCCGCCGACCTTCCCGCCGCGCCGCTTGATGGCGCGTCTCCTCCCTCTGCGCCGGTCTGAACCCGCTCCATGCAAAACGACAATCGCAACACCATGATCTTCATCGGCTGCGCGCTGGTGATCTTCTTCGCCTACCAATTCCTGGTGCTGGATCCGGCCGCCAAGAAGCGCCAGGCGGAGCTGAAGGCCAAGCAGCCGGAAGTCTCCCAATCGGTGAAACCCGGCGCAACTCCCGCCGCCCCCGTGGCCGCCCCGGCCAGCCTGAGCCGCGACGCCGCAAAGGCCGCCACCCCGCGCGTATCCCTGGACACCGCCGCCCTGACCGGCTCGATCAATCTGGTCGGCGGCCGGGTCGATGACCTGCGGCTCAAGGGCTATGGCGAGACGGTGGACCCCAGGTCGCCGCGCGTCGATCTGCTGCGTCCCGAAGGCGCCGCCAACGCCTGGTTCGCCGAGTTCGGCTGGATCGGCCAGAACATCCCCGGCCTGCCCAACGATAAGACCCTGTGGGCCGTGAAGTCGGGCGGCACGCTGACCGACAAGGCCCCCGTTATCCTGACCTACACCTCGCCCCAAGGCCTGGTCTTCACCCGCACCGTGGCGGTCGACGACCACTTCATGTTCACCCTCACCGACACCGTCACCAACGGCGGCGGCGCGCCGGTCAGCATCCAGCCCTATGGCGCCATCCGCCGGCAGGGCGTTCCGCCCGAAGTCCTCAAGAGCCAGAATGTGCACGAAGGCGCCGTCGGCGTGCTCAGCCAGGACGATAAGGGCAAGAAGGAGCTGCGGCTCCAGAAGTACAAGGCCTGGAAGAAGAAGGGCGAATTCACCTACGCCTCGACCGGCGGCTGGCTGGGCGTCACCGACAAATACTGGCTGGCGGCCCTGATCCCCGACCAGAAGGAAAACATCGCCGCCCGCTACCTGGCCCGCCAGAGCGCCGGCCTCGACGTCTACGCCACCGACTATGTGGGCTCGCCCCATGCCATCGCGCCGGGCGCGACGGTCACCGAGACCACCCGCCTGTTCGCCGGCGCCAAGAAGGCCCAGCAACTGAAGGCCTATCAGAAGGCCTATGCCATCCCCAACTTCGACCAGGCGGTCGACTGGGGCATCCTGTGGTTCCTGACCCGGCCCTTCTTCGCCGCGCTCGAGTTCTTCTTCGGGTTTGTCGGCAACTTCGGGGTCGCCATCCTGCTGGTCACGCTCTGCGTGCGGATCCTGCTCTTCCCGCTGGCCAACAAGTCCTATGAGTCGATGTCGAAGATGAAGAAGCTGACGGCGCCTCTCGAGGAGCTGAAGGCCAAGCACAAGGATGACCCGGCCAAGCTGCAGCAGGAGACCATGGCCCTGTACCAGCGTGAGAAGGTCAACCCGCTGGTCGGCTGCCTGCCGCTGCTGCTGCAGATTCCCGTCTTTCTGGCCTTCTACAAGGTGCTGTCGACGACCATCGAAATGCGCCACGCCCCCTTCTTCGGATTCGTGAAAGACCTGTCGGCGCGTGACCCGACCAACATCTGGAATCTCTTCGGCCTGCTGCCCTTTGATCCGGCGTCCGTGCCCTTCGCGGGCTTCCTGCTCGGCGGCGCCGCCGGCCTGGGCATCTGCGTCATCCTCTATGGCTTCACCATGTGGCTGACCACGGCGATGAACCCGCCGGCGCCGGACCCGATGCAGCAGCGCATCTTCCAGCTGATGCCCCTGCTGTTCACCTTCATCATGGCCCCGCTGGCGGTCGGCCTGATCATCTACTGGACCTTCTCCAACGTCCTTTCGATCTTCCAGCAGTACATCATCATGCACCGCCTCAAGGTCGAGAACCCGATCGACGACTTCTTCGCCCGCTTCGGCGGCGGCAAGGCGGTCGGTTGAG
This sequence comes from Caulobacter sp., assembly GCA_044239675.1. GTDB lineage: Bacteria > Pseudomonadota > Alphaproteobacteria > Caulobacterales > Caulobacteraceae > Caulobacter. The sequence goes on along the minus strand of JBIIAX010000006.1, from coordinate 6,713 downwards.
CCAGGACCCGGTCTTCCCCGTCTTCACGCCTGAGGGCTTCACGGACGACGAGGTCGAGGACGCCCGCGTCCTCTTCGCCGGCCAGGCCAGCTTCATGATGGGGGCGGTGAAGATGGACGGCCTGCCGCCGGCCGACCTGCCGGAGGTCTGTTTCGCCGGCCGCTCCAACGTCGGCAAGTCCAGCCTGATCAACGGCCTGGTCGGCCACAAGAAGCTGGCCCGGGCCTCCAACGAGCCGGGCCGGACGCGGGAGATCAACTTCTTCGTCCTGGCCGACAAGATCCGCTTGGTCGACCTGCCCGGCTACGGCTTCGCCAAGGTCTCCCGCTCGACCGCCAACAAGTTTCAGGATCTGGGGCGCCAATACCTGCGCGGCCGACCCAACCTGAAGCGCGTCTATCTGCTGATCGACGCCCGCCATGGCCTGAAGGACGTCGACAAGGAAGCCCTCGACGCCCTCGACATCTCGGCGGTGAGCTATCAGGTCGTCCTGACCAAGGCCGACAAGATCAAACCGGCCGAGGCCGCCGACCTGGTGATCAAGACCCAGGCCCAGATCGCCAAACGTCCGGCCGCCTTCCCCCGCGTCCTGGCGACCTCGTCCGAAAAGGGCGACGGCCTGCCGGAGCTGCGGGCCGAGATCAAACGGGTGTGTGAAGCTTAAAGCGGGCCCCTACTCCCCCTTCACCACCACCCCGCCCTTCATCACGAACGGGACGGTCTCCAGCACCTTCACATCGGCCAGGGGGTCGCCTTTGACGGCGATCATGTCGCCCCAGGCGCCGACCTTCAGGTCTCCGACATCCTTGCTCTGTCCCAGGGCGTCGGCGGCGTTGATCGTCGCCGCCTGGATGGCCTGCAGCGGTGTGGCGCAATAGCGGACCATCACTGAGAACTGCCGGGCATTGTCGCCGTGCGGATAGATGCCGGCGTCGGTCGAGTAGATCTGCTTCACCCCGGCCTTGACCGCCTTGCAGAAGTTCTGCCGCTGCAGTTCGCCGATATCGCGATCCTTCCTCAGTTCGCTCTCCCGCACACCGTTCTTGGCGCCCTCGGCCTGGGTGTAGTCGGTGTTGTAGATGTCCATGCCGAAGAAGGTCCCGGACTTCAGGGCCATCCGGACGCCTTCGTCGTCCACCAGGCTGGCATGCTCGATGGTGTCCACCCCGCCGGCGATGGCGGCGCGGATGCCTTCCGGGCCGTGGGCGTGGGCGGCGACCTTCATCTCGGCCATATGGGCCTCCTCGACGATGGCCTTGATCTCTTCCAGGGTCATCTGCTGGACCCCGACGGCGTCGTTGGAGAAGACGCCCCCGGTGGCGCAGATCTTGATCACCTTGGCCCCATACTTCTTCAGCTTGCGGACCAGCTTGCGGGCCTCGTCCGGTCCGTCGGCGACGCCGGGCGAGATCGAGTTGGCCGAGGGCGGCATATAGCTGTTGTCACAGTGACCGCCGGTCGCCCCCATGGCATAGGCGGCCGGGACGATCCTTGGCCCTACAACGATCCCCTCGTCGACCGCTTCCATGACGGCGACGTCGTTGTAGCCGTCCGAGCCGACGTTGCGCACGGTGGTGAAGCCGGCCTGCAGGGTGGTCTCGGCGTTCTTGGTCGCCACCACCGCCCAGAAGCTGTCGGTGAAGCGCAGGTCGCCATAGCCGCTGTAGATGGGCGAGGAATCCAGGTGGACGTGCATGTCGATCAGCCCCGGCATCAGGGTCAGGCCGGCCGGCACGGCGATCTTCTGGATATCGGCGGGGACGGTCATCTCCGCCTGGCGGCCGATCGCGGTGATCCGGCCATCGGTGATCACCACCATCGGCTTGTCGATGTACTTGCCGGTGCGCACGTCCAGCATTCGATCGGCGGTCACCGCCACCGTCGCCGCGCTGGCCGCGCCTGCAAGCAGGCTGAGCGCCAGGCCCGCCATCATCCCGAAACGCCGCATAGCCCACTCCCCAAACCGTCTGATGGCGGACGCTAGCACGGCCCGCCTCGTCGTCGAGGCGTCATTCTTCTGGACGCGGCGCCTTTCGCCGTCGCACCTTTGGGCGATGATCACCACCGAACAGTTCGCCAGCTTCGACGGCGCCCAAATCGCCTACCGCACCGCCGGGGAGGGCCGCCCCGTACTGATGCTGCACGGCTTCATCGCCAGCGCCCAGGCCAACTGGATCGACCCCGGTATCTTTCAGGCCGTGGTGGACGCAGGGTTCCGGGTCATCGCTCCGGACCTGCGCGGTCATGGCGATTCGGCCGCGCCGGAAGACGCCGCCGCCTGGCCGGGCGACGTCCTGCCGATGGACCAGGAAGCCCTGATCGCTCACCTGGGCCTGACCGACTACGACCTCGTCGGCTATTCGCTGGGCGCCCGCACGGCGGTGCGGATGCTGGTGCGCGGCGCCCGGCCCCGGCGCTGCGTTCTGGGCGGCATGGGCGACAGCGGCGTCATGCAGGCCGGCGCCCGGGCGGCGATGTTCGAGGACTCCATCCGCAACGGCGAGGCCGCCGCCAATCCGCAGACCGGCAAATACATCCAGGCCCGCATCAAGGCGGGCGGCATGAACCCCCAGGCCCTGCTCGGCGTCCTGGCTAGCTTCGTGCCGACCACCGCGGACGACCTGGCCGGCATCCCGACGCCCAGCCTGATCGTCTGCGGCCGCGACGACGACGACAATGGCTCGGCCGAAGGCCTGGCGGCCGCCATGCCGGACGCCAGGGCGGTGCGGATCGCCGGCAATCACCTGACGGCGGTGGCGGAACCGGCGTTGGCGAGCGAGATCACCGGGTTTTTAGGTGCGACCTGAAAGATCCTCCCCCAGCCTTTGGCTGGAGTAGGATTACCTGAACGGCGGCTCGTCGAAGGCGCGGAGCTTGCGGCTGTGGAGTCTCGGCCCCTCGGCCCGCAGCAGGTCCACCGTGGCGATGCCGATCTGCAGATGCTGGCCGATGGCCCGTTCGTAGAAGGCGTTGGCCTGGCCGGGCAGCTTGATCTCGCCATGCAGCGGCTTGTCGGAGACGCAGAGCAGGGTCCCGTAGGGCACCCGGAACCGGTACCCCTGGGCCGAGATGGTGGCGCTTTCCATGTCGATGCCCACCGCCCGGCTCTGGTTGAACCGCAGGGCGCTGGAGGTGTAGCGCAGCTCCCAGTTCCGGTCGTCGGTGGTCACGACGGTGCCGGTCCGCAGACGCTTCTTCAGGGTCTCGCTGCTCTCGCCGCTGACCAGCTTGGCCGCGTCGTACAGGGCCCGCTGCACCTCGGCGATGCTGGGGATGGGGATGTCGGTCGGCAGGACGGCGTCCAGCACGTGGTCGTCGCGCAGATAGGCGTGGGCCAGGACATAGTCGCCGATCTTCTGGCTGCCGCGCAGGCCGCCGCAGTGGCCGATCATCAGCCAGGCTTGGGGCCGCAGCACGGCCAGGTGGTCGGTGATGGTCTTGGCGTTGGACGGGCCGACGCCGATGTTGACCAGGGTAATCCCCTGGCCGCCCGGAGCCATCAGGTGATAGGCTGGCATCTGGTGACGCCGCCAGGCGCCGTTGGCCACGGCCAGTTCGGGGTCGGGCGTGTCCTTGGTCACATAGACGCCGCCCGAGCAGGACAGGGCCTCGTATCTGCCCTCCTGCAGCTGGGCGCAGCCCCATCGGACGAATTCGTCGACATAGCGGTGGTAGTTGGTGAACAGGATGTACTGCTGCACATGCTCGGCCGGGGCGCCGGTGTAGTGTTTCAGGCGCGCCAGGGAAAAGTCGGTGCGCAGGCCGTCGAACAGGGCCAGAGGCCGCTCGTCGGCCAGGGCCGGATCCCACATGCCGTCGGCCACCTCGTCGCCGATATGGGCCAGTTCCGTCGCCGGAAACCAGCGGGCGATCTCCGAGGCCTCGGCGTCGGCCAGGCTCAGGTCGCCGCCATCCAGCACATAGGGGAAGGGGATTTCCTGCATCGACCGGCCGACACTGACCTCGACATCGAAGTCCTCCAGCAGCAGCGCCAGCTGCTCGGTCAAATAGTCGCGGAACATCGCCGGCCGCGTCACCGTGGTGGCGTAGGATCCGGGGTCGGACAGTCGGGCATAGGCTCGGGAGATGACCGGATAGCCGCTCTCACCGGACCAGGTCAGGCGAATTTCGGGATAGGCATAGGCGCCGCTGGTGCGAAGGCTTGGGTCCGGACGCTGGCCGTCTTCCAGGAAGGCCTTGAGTGCGGTCCTCAGGGTGCTGACCGAACGATCGTATTCTTCTTCCAGCCGCGCCACGATGGCGGCCGCTTCTTTCTGCTTTTTCATGGCGCCCTATAGCAAACTGGCGGAACCGTGGCGAGACGGGCGGGAGGTCGACAGAGCCGCGCGGCGGGGTCTTGCATCACGGCGAGGCAAAAACCACATCTGTCAGATGAACAATACGCTCCGCACCTTCATGCTCCTGGCGGGCCTGACCGCCCTCTTCGTCGGCATCGGCTACATGCTGGGCGGACCTACCGGCATGGCCATCGCCCTGGTCATCGGCGTGGCGATGAACGCCTTCAGCTATTGGAACGCCGACAAGATCGTCCTGCGGATGTACGGCGCGACGGAGGTCGACGAGACCCACCCCGAGGCCCTGGTCCGCACCTACGCCGCCGACGTCCATGAGATGGCGGCCAGGGCCGGCCTGCCGCGCCCGAAGGTCTATATCATTGAAGGCGAGGCCCCCAACGCCTTCGCCACCGGCCGCAACCCGAGGAACGCCGCCGTGGCCGCCACCATCGGCCTGCTGACCATGCTGGACCGGCGGGAGATCCGCGGGGTGATGGCCCATGAGCTGGCCCACGTCCGCCACCACGACACCCTGACCATGACCATCACCGCCACCATCGCCGGAGCCATCTCGGCCGTGGCCAACATCGGCCTGTTCTTCGGCGGCGGCGACCGCGACCGGCCGGGCGGCATCTTCGGAACCCTGGCCCTGGCCATCCTGGCCCCCCTCGCCGCCGCCCTGGTCCAGATGGCGATCAGTCGGGGACGCGAGTACGAGGCCGACAAGGGCGGCGCCGAGATCAGCGGCGATCCGGACGCCCTGGCCAGCGCTCTTCTCAAGATCGAGGGTTGGAGCAAGCGGGCGGTCAACCACACCGCCGAGCGCAATCCGGCCACGGCCCAGATGTTCATCATCAACCCGCTGTCGGGCGAAGGCGCGGACAACCTGTTTTCAACCCACCCCAACACCGCCAACCGGGTCGAAGCCCTGCGCCGCATCTCCAGCCAATTGGGCGGCCGCCCACCGCAACCCCGGCCGATCGTGACGGGCCGGGGCACGGCGGTTCCGACCACGCGCCGCTGACCACCTTGCCATCCGCTCCCCGACCCGCTACCCAGCGCCCGTCACTGGGGAGTAGCCGCCCGCGTATCCAGCGGGGGTGTCGTCAACAAACTTGGGGGTGACCCCATGGCGACACCAGCCGAATGGCCTGGCGAGACCTTTGGCTTCCACGTCCGCTCATGCGGGGCCGAGGCGTGGGACGCCAATGGTCTGTCGAAGCGGTCCCGCAGGACGGTTTTTTTCAAATGGAAGCCCTGCTCGTCTCCTCGGGTCTCGTCGCCATCGCCGAGATCGGCGACAAGACCCAGCTGCTGGCCATCATGCTGGCGGCCCGGTTCCGAAGGCCCATTCCAATCATCTTCGGCATCCTGGTCGCCACCCTGGCGAACCACGCCCTGGCCGCCTTCGTCGGCGAACTGGCCGGCGCCTGGCTGAACGGTCCCTGGATGCGCTGGATCCTCGGCATCGCCTTCCTGGCCTTCGCCGTCTGGGCCCTGGTCCCCGACAAGCTGGACGAAGGCGAAGCCCCGCCGGCCCTCAAGGCCCGCTCCATCTTGCTGACCACCGCCATCGCCTTCTTCCTGGTGGAGATGGGCGACAAGACCCAGGTGGCGACCATCGCGCTCGGGGCCCGCTTCCAGAATGTCGCCCTGGTCGCCACCGGCACCACCATCGGTATGATGCTGGCCAATGTGCCCGCCGTGCTGCTGGGCGAGGCCGCCGCGACGAAGCTTCCCCTGAAGTATATTCGCTGGGCCGCGGCTGTCGGCTTCGCCGGCATCGGGGCATGGATCCTGATCATGGGGTAGGGGCAGACGGTCCCATCCCTCCCCTTCATGGGGAGGGCGAGGTCGCAAGGCGACCGAAGGGAGGGGAAGTCTGTCGCGCCGCCTCGCTTGCCGATGGCGTGGATCCAGAAGACCTACCCACCCCCGCCGAGGCTCCGCCTCGTCTTCCCTCCCCACTTCGGGGGAGGGACAAAAGAAAAGGCCCCGGCGTTTCCGCCGGGGCCTTCGCTTAGTTCAGTCTCGGATCAGATCAGAAGTTGATCGAGATCGTCGAACGGCGGTTCAGGGGTTCCTTCACCCCGTCGCCAGTGGCGACGGCGGGAGCGGATTCACCCTTCCAGTCGACCGAGAGGGTCGCGCTGTTGACGCCCAGGCCGACCAGGGCGTCGGCGACGGCCTTGGACCGGCGCTGCGACAGGCCGACGTTATACTTGGCCGAACCGGAGGTGTCGGCGTGACCGACGACCACGATCTGGGTGGCGTTGCCGGCCGAAGCGTACTGAGCCGCTTCCGAAACCACCGACTGGGCTTCCGGCGTCAGGATCGATTGATCAAACGGGAAGTAGACGATGAATTCGCGCGCTTCATAGACCGGCGCAGGCGGCGGCGGCGGGGGAGGCGGCGGCG